>NZ_RYFI01000009.1:188305-189455 GCF_004103825.1 Hansschlegelia zhihuaiae | reverse complement strand
TCGGGCGAGCCTTCCACAAGGCGCGCGCGAACCTTGATGTCCCGCCCGTCGAAAAGCATGACGATCCTCTAGATCGAGAACAGAGAGGGTCGCTAGGCCCGTCCCGTCGTCAGCACGATCTTGCCCATATGGCCGCTGTCCTCCATCAGCCGGTGGGCGTCGGCGGCTTTCTCGAGCGGGAAGGTGGCGTGCACGATGGGCTTGGCCTTGCCGGCCTCGATCAGCGGCCAGATCTCGCGCTTCAGCGCCTCGGCGATCGCGGCCTTCTCGGCGGTCGAGCGGGCGCGCAGCGTCGAGCCGGTGACCGTGAGGCGCTTCAACATGATGGGCGTGAGGTCGATCTCGACCTTCGGTCCCTTCATGAACGCGATCTGCACCAGCACGCCCTTCGGCGCCAGGCACTTGATGTTCTTGCCCGTGTAGTCGCCGCCGACCATGTCGAGGATGACGTCGACGCCTTTGCCGCCGGTCGCCTCCTTCAGCACGGCCTGAAAATCCTGCGAGCGGTAGTCGATGCCCTTGGCGCCGAGCTTTTCGCAGAACGCGACCTTCTCGGGGCCGCCGGCGGTCGCATAGACGGTGGCGCCGCGCGCGACGGCCAGCTGGATCGCGGTCGTGCCGATGCCCGACGCGCCGCCGTGGACCAGGAAGGACTGGCCTTCCTTCAGCCCGGCGCGCTCGAACACATTGGTCCAGACCGTGAAGTAGGTCTCGGGCAGAGCCGCGGCCTCGATCGCCGTCAGGCCCCGCGGGACGGGAAGACAGGTCACGGCCGGCGCCACGGCGTATTCGGAGTAGCCGCCGCCGCCGAGCAGCGCGCAGACCTCGTCGCCCGCGACGAGGCCCTTCACGTCCTTGCCCACGGCCGCGATCCGGCCCGACACCTCGAGGCCGAGCGTCTCCGGCGCGCCGGGCGGCGGCGGATACATGCCCTTGCGCTGCATGACGTCCGGGCGATTGACGCCGGCGGCCGCGACCTCGATCAGAACCTCGCCGTCTCCGGGGGAGGGCAGCGGCCCCCGGGCGGGCCCCAGCACCTCCGGCCCGCCGTCGCCCGAGGCGCGCACGAATGTCATCTCGGTCGGCAGGTCGGTCATCTTGTGTCGTCTCCCGGTTGGGCGGTCGCGGACGAGGGTTTGGCGCGCCGGGC
>NZ_RYFI01000009.1:183830-188245 GCF_004103825.1 Hansschlegelia zhihuaiae | reverse complement strand
GGGGGGGGCCCCCATCCTATGCAGCCGATGGAGGCGCGGCGTCGAGAACGACGCTTGTCCCTGCGCGCTTGGCGCCGGATGGGTCCCGCCTCAAGGCCGCGACAAGCAGGCGTCGAATGTGCGATGACGTGCGCCCCGAAAATCCGACCGGACCCGCCGATGAGCTCGATCTTCGCCCCGTCCTCCGAAGCCGCGATCCCGGTCTGGTTCACGCCTGCGGGCGATCCTCCGCCGGACGCCGCACGGGGTGGGGCGAGGCCCGCCGGCTTCGAGGTCGCGGCGGGCCGTCATCTTCTGATCCCGGGGGCCGACGGAACGCTGGCGGGCGTCGTGTTCGGAGTCGAGGGCGACAAGGCGCGCGTCAGGAATCCGTTTCTTGCGGGCAAGCTGGTCGGCGCGCTGCCGGCCGGAAGCTACCGCTTCGAAGGCGCGGTCGGCGACCAGCGCCTCGCCGCCCTCGGCTTCGCGCTCGGGTCCTACCGGTTCCGGCGGTACAAGAAGGGCGAGGATGACGGCGTCCGGCTGGCCGCGCCCGACGGCGCGGACGTCGAAGCGCTGGACCGCACGGTCGAGGCCGTCGGCCTCGGCCGCGACCTCGTCAACACCCCGTCCAACGATCTCGGTCCGGAGGAGCTCGAGACCGCCATCCGCGAGCTCGCGGCCCGGCACGGCGCGGCGGTCTCCTCGATCGCCGGCGACGATCTGCTCGAGCAGAACTTTCCGCTCGTCCACGCCGTGGGCCGCGCCTCGACTCGTGCCCCCCGGATCGTGGACCTCGTCTGGGGCGAGGCCGGCCATCCCAGGGTCACCCTCGTGGGCAAGGGTGTGGTGTTCGACACCGGCGGGCTCGACATCAAGCCGTCCTCCGGCATGCTGCTGATGAAGAAGGACATGGGCGGATCGGCCGCCATGATCGCGCTCGCCGCCATGATCATGGGCGCGAAGCTGCCCGTGCGGCTCCGGCTGATCGTCGGCGCCGTGGAGAACGCGATCTCGGGCAACGCGTTCCGGCCGGGCGACGTCATCCCGAGCCGCAAGGGCCTGAACGTCGAGATCGGCAACACCGACGCCGAAGGCCGCCTGGTGCTGGCCGACGCGCTCGCGCTCGCGGACGCCGAGGCGCCCGAGATCCTGGTGGACGCCGCGACGCTGACCGGCGCGGCCCGCGTCGCGCTCGGGCCGGACCTGCCGCCGCTCTATACCGACGACGACGCCTTCGCCGACGACCTGCTGCGGCACGCGGCGGCCGAGCACGACCCGCTGTGGCGCATGCCGCTCTGGAACGCTTACGACGACCTGCTGTCGTCCAAGATCGCCGACGTGAACCACATCTCCGGCGGTGCCTTCGCGGGCTCGATCACGGCCGCGCTGTTCCTGCGGCGCTTCGTCGAGCAGGCGAAGAGCTGGGCGCATCTCGACATCTTCGCCTGGAACCCGTCGGCGAAGCCCGGCCGCCCCGAGGGCGGCGAGGTGCAGGGCGCAAGGGCGCTGATGGCGCTGCTGCAGGAAAGGTATGGGGGATGACGACTGCTCGTCATCCCGGCCGCAGGCGCGAGGCGGCGGAGAGCCGGGATCGCCATCCGAATGAAGCGCTTCTTCTTGCGCACGATCCCGGCCCGGCGCTTGCGCGTTGTCCGGGATGACGGTCCTCAAAGCCATGTCGCTCGATCCCCGCCTGACCCCCGCCAGACCCGACGTCGCCGCGGCGCATCTCAAGGGCCGCGTCGAGGCGCTCAGTTTCGTTGCGGGCGAGACCCGGCGCGTGGCGGTCGGCCACGCCGGCCTGCGGCGCGCGCCGGCGCCCTCCGCGCCGCTCGACACCGAGGTCCTGTTCGGCGAGGAAGTCGTGGTCTATGACGAGCTCGAAGGCTGGGCCTGGGGCCAGCTCAAGACCGACGGCTATGTGGGCTATCTGCCGTCCGCCGCGCTGAGCGGCGAGCTCGGGCCCGGAGCGACCCACCGGGTCGCAGCGATCCGGACGCTGCTGTTCCCGGGTCCCTCGATCAAACAGCCGCCGGTCGACGCGCTCTCCATGGGCGCGCGGGTTTCGGTCGTCGATTTCGAGGACCGGTTCGCGGTGCTGGACACCGGGGCCTATGCGGTCGCGGGCCACCTCAAGCCGCTCGACGCCTTCGAGGCGGACCCCGTGGCGGTCGCCGAGCGCTTCGTCGGGGCGCCCTATCTCTGGGGCGGCCGCACCAGCCTGGGCCTCGACTGCTCGGCCCTCGTCCAGACCGCGCTCGCGGCCTGCGGCGTCGAGGCGCCGCGCGACAGCGACATGCAGGAGGCGGCGCTCGGGACCGAGGCGCCGCTCGCCGAGGCGCGCGCCGGCGACCTGATGTTCTGGAAGGGCCACGTGGCCTTCGTGCGGGACCGCGACACGCTGGTCCACGCCAACGCGTGGGCCATGGCGGTCGCGCTCGAGCCGCTCCAGTCGGCCATCGAACGCATCCGCCGCGCGGGCGACGAGGTGACGAGCGTCCGCCGGCTGGGCTAGCGTCTCGCCATGCGAACGGTCTCCAAACCCCCGGGCCGCGCCCTCGCGGCCCTCGCTTTTTGCGCCGTCCCCGCCTTTTCCGCAAAGGCGATCGAGCTCTCGGCGCCGGTCGCCTGCCCGCCGGGGATGGTCTGCCCCGTGCAGAATCTGTTCGACCACGACCCGGGTCCGGCGATCCGCGACTTCGAGTGCAAGGCGCTCGGCTATGACGGGCATGACGGCGTCGACGTCCGCCTGCCCTCCATGGCCGCGCAGCGCGCCGGCGTCGAGGTGAAGGCCGCGGCCGACGGCGTCGTCCTGGGCATGCGGGACGGCATGGCGGATGTCGGAATCGCGGGCGCCGGCCGCGACGCGCTGAAAAACGTCGAATGCGGCAACGGCGTCATGATCCGCCACGACGCCGAGTGGTCCACGCAATATTGCCACATGGCGAACGGCTCGATCGCCGTGAAGACGGGCGACCAGGTGAAGCGCGGCCAGACGATCGGCCGCGTCGGGCTTTCGGGGCTGACCGAGTTCCCGCATCTCCATTTCGCGCTCCGCCGCAACGGCAAGCCGGTCGACCCCTACGCGCCCGACGGCCCGTCCTCGTCCTGCGAGACGGTGAAGGCGGCGTGGAGCGCGGACGCCGCGGCCGCGATGCGGATCGACACGCCGCTCGCCCTCAACGCCGGCTTCTCGGACGGCCCGGTTCCGGCCGCCGACATCGAAAGCGGCGCGGTCGAGACGCGGAAGCCCGGCGCCGACCCGGCGGCGCTGGTCGCCTATGTCCGGGTCATCGGGCTTGGCCGCGGCGACGGCCTGCGGCTGAGCCTCCTCGCGCCCGACGGCAGGGAGCTCGCGAAGAACGAGGTCCCGCCGGCCGACAAGCCCAAGGCCCAGTGGTCGGCCTTCGCGGGCCGCAAGCGGCCGGCGGAGGGCTGGCCGGCGGGGNGGGGGGCCGCAAGCGGCCGGCGGAGGGCTGGCCGGCGGGGATCTATCGCGCGGCCACCGAGATTCTTCGCGCCGGCAAGCCGCTCAAGACCAGTGAGGTCTCGATCCGGATCGGAGGGTGACGCCCGGCGCCATCCTTTTTCCCGAGGCGCGGGCGCCTATCTCAGGCGTCGGAGTTCGAAACGCCGAGGAGCGCCGAAAAGATGCTGATCACCACCACCGCGACCGTCGAGGGCCACCGGATCGTCCAGTATCACGGACTGGTCTCGGGCGAGGCGATCCTTGGCGCGAATGTCTTCCGGGACATGTTCGCCGCGATCCGCGACATCGTCGGCGGCCGCGCCGGCTCCTATGAGAAGGAGCTGAAGCGCGCCCGCGACATCGCGCTCGACGACATGGCCGACGAGGCCAAGGCGCGCGGCGCGAACGCCGTCATCGGCGTCGACCTCGACTACGAGACGGTCGGCAAGGAAGGCTCGATGCTGATGGTGACGGCCTCGGGAACGGCGGTGACGCTCGGCTGAGGCACCGCCGCCATGCCCCGGCCTTGAGCCGGGACCCATTTTGCGCCGCGGTTCGCCGATGTGTGGCTCGGACGGCGCCGGCCCTATCCCTCCCCTTGTGACAAGGGGGAAGTCGCGGCGCCGCCCTGATGTCCCGGCCTTGAGCCGGGACCTATTTTGCGCCGCGCGACCCGGATGGACGTCGCCGGCGCCGGGCGTCCTGCGCCCGCCGAGGCGGATGGGTCCCGGCTCAAGGCCGGGACATAAGCGCGGCGCTTGATGAGGGGCGCGCGCGGGCGCTCCGGGCCTCTCGGCTTCGGAGTTTCGTCGATCCCGCGATGTCAGACAGCTTGCATAAGGAGGCGCGGGTCGCCGCAGAGCCTCTGATGCTTGTGTGTGTGGCGCCTGCGGCGCCCGCGCACGGTTTTCGGCGAGGTCGAGACGCTCTGGACACGCCCAGGTCCTAGTGCCGGGGGTATGAC
>NZ_RYFI01000009.1:183480-183701 GCF_004103825.1 Hansschlegelia zhihuaiae | reverse complement strand
GTCTCCCGCGCCGCCGGACGGCCCGGACGACGCCTCCATGGCTGGGAGAAGGCCGAGGCAGGGTGGATCAGTGCGATCCCAATGTCAAGAAAATAATCCTAATACCTTTCCGCGTCGCGCCCCTCATGTCCCGGCCTCGAGCCGGGACCCATTGGGCTCGGTCGGTTTCAGCAGAAGCGCGACGCAGCCTGGAGCCCGCTTCGGCGCGCGGCGCGGGATGG
>NZ_RYFI01000009.1:156899-183432 GCF_004103825.1 Hansschlegelia zhihuaiae | reverse complement strand
CGAGGCCGGGACACGGGCCCGGCGCTCGTCCAGCGCTCACCCCGTCTCGCGCGCCAGATCGGCGAGCAGGCTGGCGGCGACCGAAAGTCTCGCGAGCGTGAGGCCGGAGCCGGCGATCTCATGAACCGCGCGGCGCACCCGGGGGGCGTCGAGCGAAGCTTCGGTCCAGGCGGCGACGGCCTCCGGCCCGAAGGCGCCGGGCGACGCGGCAAGCGCCGCGACCGCGATGGCGCGCGCCGCGACGCCGATCTGGTCGAGCGCGCGATCAAGGGCGAGACGGTCGTAATGATCGCCGGCCGTGACGTTGAGCGCGGCCTGGATGACCTTGCCGAGCTCGAAATGATCCGCCACGGCGAACAGCGTCGCGGCAGCCTCGCCGATCGGGCGGCCGGTCCTTTCCGCCGTCAGCACGGCGTCGGGCGCGCCCTCGAGCGCGAGCAGGGCCGACAGCTTGAAGGCTAGGCCCTCGGGCAGGCCTGCCTTGACGAACTCCTCGGCCCGCGCGGCGCGGCGGGTCGCGACCTCCTCGCCAAGCGCGGCGTCGAGCCCGTCGCGGATCTCCATGATGGGGGGACGGAAGCGTTCGATGACGCGTTCGAGGCCCGCCGAGAAATCGACATTGCGCAGGAACCACACCATGCGGTGGATCATCAGGTCGCGCACGGCGGCGTAGAGATCGAGCTGCAGCGCGCCGGGGATCTTGGCGTCAAGCGCGTCGATCTCGGCGTTGAGCTCGTCGAAGCCGAAGGCGTCGCGCGCGACCGCGAAGGCTGCGGCGATGCGGTCCGGGCTCGCGCCGGTCTGGTCGGCGAGGCGCACGACGAGCGCCGGGCCGCCGCGGTTGATGACGGCGTTGGCCGCGACGGTGGCGATGATCTCGCGCCTCAACCTGTGGCCCGCAATCTCGCCTGCGAAGCGCTCGCGCATCAGGCTCGGGAAGTAGCCCACGAGATCGCGCGCCATGTAGGGGTCGTCGGGCAGGGCGCTTTCGAGCAGGTCGTCGAACAGCGCGATCTTGGCCCAGGCGAGCAGCACCGCGACCTCCGGCCGCGTCAGCGGGTCTCCGGAGCGCGCCCGCTCGGTCAGAGCGGCGTCGTCGGGCAGGATCTCGACCGCCCGGTCGAGCAGCTTCCGCGCCTCGAGCGCCTGCATCAGGCGCATCTGGAAGCCCGCCTCCTCGAAGCCGCCGCCGGTCGCGAGCGAGATCGCGAGCGTCTGGTCGTAATTGTTGGCGAGCACGAGGTCGGCGACCTCGTCCGTCATCTCGGCCAGGATGCGGTTGCGCTCGTCGAGCTTCAGCGCGCCGTCGCGCAGCGGGCTCGAGAACGCGATCTTGATGTTGACCTCGACATCCGAGGTGTTGACGCCGGCCGAGTTGTCGATCGCGTCGGAGTTGATGCGCACGCCGCGGCGCGAGGCCTCGATGCGGGCCTTCTGGGTGACGCCCAGATTGGCGCCTTCGCCCACGACCTTGACGCGCAGCTCCGGCGGCGTGACGCGGATAGCGTCATTGGCGCGGTCGCCGGCTTCCTCGTCGCTCTCGGTCGCGGCGCGGACGTAAGTTCCGATGCCGCCGAACCAGAGCAGGTCGGCGGGCGCCTTGAGGATCGCGTTCATGACCTGCTGGGGCGTCGCCGACCGCCGGTCGAAGCCGAGCGCGGCGCGCGCTTCTTCCGAGAGCGGGACGGCCTTCAGCGCCCGCGAGAAGACGCCGCCGCCCTTCGAGATCTTCGCCTTGTCGTAGTCCTGCCAGCTCGAGCGGCCGAGGCCGAACAGGCGCTTGCGCTCCGCGAAGCTCGAGGCGGGGTCGGGGTCCGGGTCGATGAAGATGTCGCGGTGGTCGAAGGCGGCGACGAGCTTGATCGCCGGCGACAGCAGCATGCCGTTGCCGAACACGTCGCCCGACATGTCGCCGACGCCCACCACCGTGAAGGGCGTGGTCTGGATGTCGACGTCCATCTCGCGGAAGTGGCGCCTGACGGCCTCCCACGCTCCCCGCGCGGTGATCCCCATGCCCTTGTGGTCGTAGCCCGCGGAGCCGCCGGACGCGAAGGCGTCGCCGAGCCAGAAGCCGCGCGCTTCCGCGATGCCGTTGGCGACATCCGAGAAGGTCGCGGTGCCCTTGTCGGCCGCGACCACCAGATAGGGGTCGTCGCCGTCGTGCCGCACGACGTCGGCGGGGGGAACGAGGTCGTCGCGCGACAGGTCGTCGGTGACGTCGAGCAGCGCGTTGATGAAGGTCTTGTAGGCCTCCGTGCCCTCCGCGAACCAGGCCTCGCGCGGGCCTGCGGGCAGCTGCTTCGGCACGAAGCCGCCTTTGGCGCCGACCGGAACGATGACGGCGTTTTTCACTTGCTGGGCCTTCACGAGGCCGAGCACCTCGGTGCGGAAGTCCTGCGGGCGATCGGACCAGCGCAGGCCGCCGCGCGCCACCTTGCCGAAGCGCAGATGGACGCCCTCGACGCGCGGCGAATAGACCGAGATCTCGTAGAGCGGGCGCGGGGCCGGCAGGCCCTCCACCTTGGCCGATTCGAGCTTGAACGCGAAGGTCGGCTTGACCCGCCCGTCCTTGCCCGTCTGGAAGAAATTGGTGCGCAGCGCCGCGCGGATGAGGTTGAGGAAGCGGCGCAGGATCGTGTCCTCGTCGAGGCTCTCGACCGCCTGCAGATCCTCCTCGATCCCGGCCGCGATCGCGGTTTCCGCCTGCTCGCGGCCCGCTTCCGCGCGGGGGTCGAAGCGGGCGTAGAACAGCTGGACCAGCTTCGCCGCGATCCCGGCGTGCCGGGACAGGGTCGTCCACATATAGTCCTGGTCGTAAGGAACCCGCGCCTGGCGCAAATAGCGCGAGAGCGCGCGGATCAGCGCGACGTCGCGCCAGCCGAGCCCGGCCTCGAGCGCAAGCGCGTTGTAGCCGTCGCTCTCGGCGTCGCCGTTCAGCACCGCGATCAGCAGCGCCTCCAGCCGGTCGTCGAGATCGGCTGTGAGCTCGATCGACGAGCCGCCGGCCCGCTCGAGCGTCATGTCGTGTATCCACACGCGGGCGTCGCGCGGCCGGTCCTCGCGATCGACCCGGTAGGTGCGCTCGTCGATCACCCGGAAGCCCATGTTCTCGAGCATCGGCACCCGGCGCGAGAGCGGGATCGGCGCGCCGTGCGAGAACACCTTGAGGCGGGTCTCGGCTTCGTGCGTCCGGCGGTAGAAGTCGATGCCGAAGGCGCGGTCGGGACGCAGCTTCTCGATGTGGCCGATGTCGATCACGGCCTCGGCCGGGCTCATGCGCGCCTCGTAGGCGCGGCCGAAGGCCTGGCCGTAAGTGTGCGCCAGGGCCCGCGCCTTCTGGCCGGACATCGCTCCCGCGAGCGCGATCCGGAGCTGGTCGGCCCAGGTGCGGACCAGCGCGCCGAGCTCGGCGTCGAGCGTCTCGCCGTCGACCGGCGGAACCTCCCTGTTCTCGAGCCCGATGACGAAGTGGACGCGCGCCAGCGGCCCCTCAGGGAAGCTTGGATAATAGGCCGTGACATGGCCGCCGAAGCGCTCGGCCAGGTGCTCGCCGATCTTGACGCGGACGTTCGAGTCGTAGCGCTCGCGGGGCACGTAGACGAGCGCCGACAGGAAGCGTCCGAAACCGTCGGGCCTGATGAGCGCCTTCAGGCGCGGCCGCTCGTAGAGCGCCAGGATCTCCATCGCCGTGTCGAACAGCGTGTCGACGTCGGTCTGGAACAGCTCGTCGCGCGGATGGGTCTCGAGCACGGTCGCCAGCGCTTTGCCCGAATGGCTGTCGGGGTCGAAGCCCGCGCGTTCGGTGACGAGCGCCGCCTTGCGGCGGATCAGCGGCGTCGCGCGCACCGGCCGCGTGAAGGCGCCCGCCGTGAACAGCCCGACGATCCTGAGCTCGCCCTTCAGCCTTCCCTCGTCGTCGAAGCGCTTGACTCCGACATAGTCCATATAGAGCCGGCGAAAGACCTTCGACTTCACGCTCGCCTTGGTGACGATCAGCGGCTTTCTCTCATGCAGGAAGGCGCGAATCTCGGGCGTGATGTTGACCAGCTCGCCGCCGCGGCGGAGCACCTTGGCGGCTGGATCGCGCAGCGCGCCGAGCCCGGTGTCGGAGACCTGCTCCAGCCAGTCGTCGTCGCCGTCGCCCTGCAGAGCGTATTCGCGCGCGCCGAGGAAGATGAAGTCGCTCGTCGTCAGCCATTCGAGGAACTGAACGGCCTCGGCGATCTCCTCCACCGGCAGCGGCGGCGGGGCCTCCTTGAAGGCCGCGACCGCGGCCCTCGCGGCCGCCTCCATGCCGTCTCGATCCTCGGTCGCGGCGCGGACTTCGGCGAGCACGACGTCGAGCGCGTCGACCAGGGACGCGCGCTCGGTCTCGTCGTCGATGCGGTCGATATGGAGATGGATGAGGCTCTCGCGCGGCGCGTCCTCGAACTCGGCGCGGTCGGCGTCCCCGCGGAACGCCGTCAGCGCGCCGTCGGCGTCGCGCTCGACGTTCAGGATCGGATGCGCGACCAGGCGGACCTGAAGGTTGCGGTCGGCGAGCTCGGCCAGCACGCTGTCGAGCAGATAGGCCATGTCGTCATTGACGATCTCGAGCACGGTGACGTCGCCCGCGCCGCCGAAATCGTGATCGGAGAGGCGGATGTCGTGCGCGTCGAGCGTCCGGCGGGAGAGATGCGACCAGGCGCCCTGCGCGAGCGCCGCCAGCGCGGCCGGGGAGTAGGGCGAGAGGTCGACGACGGCCGTGCGGCCGAACAGCGCTTCGACGAAATCGGCCGGCGGCCCGTCGGCTGCGCCGGCCCGTCGCGCCGCCTCGCCGATCAGGGTCGCGCGCGTCGCTTCGGCGTCGGACATCGCTTCCTCCCCAGGGCGGCCTTTTCAACGGCCGGGGATAGGGAAATCGGCCTGTGCCGACGATTTCAAGACATCGCCGCTCAAAAGCGCGTCGGCGGCGGCGAGCGCGTTTGCGCGCGTCCAGCCTGAGTCCCTGAGCGAGCGGATCGACGGCGAGCCGCGCGTCTTGGCGAGCTTTCGTCCCTCCTCGTCCGAGACAAGGGCGTGATGGCGGTAGATCGGCTCGGGCAGGCCGAGCAGCCTTTGCAGCAGCCGGTGGACCGAGGTCGCATGAAACAGGTCCTGCCCGCGGACCACGTGGGTGACGCCCTGCAGCGCGTCGTCGACCGTCACGGCGAGGTGGTAGCTCGTCGGAATGTCCTTGCGCGCGAGGATGACGTCGCCCCAGTCGGCGGGGCGCGCGAGGACAAGGTCCATCTCGCTGCTCGGGCCTTCGCCCGTCTCCCGCCAGCCGAGCGGTTCGGGGCCGATGGCCGCCAGCGCCTTGCGCATGTCGAGCCGAAGCGCCGAGCGGGTCTCGGCTGGGCCGGCCTCCGCGCCGTCGATCGGATGGCGTGGGGCGCCGTCGGGGTCACGCGGCCATGGGCGGCCGGACGCGCGCTCGGCGCGCTCGACGGCGGCCGCCACGTCCGCCCGGGTGAGGCGGCACGGATAGATCAGGCCCTTCTCCGAGAGCGCGGCAAGCGCCGCCGCGTAGTCGTCGAGATGCTCGGACTGGCGGCGGACCTCGCCGTCCCATTCAAAGCCGAGCCAGGCGAGGTCTTGCTCGATCGCGGCGACATGTTCGGGGCGGGAGCGGACCGGGTCGATGTCCTCGATCCTCAGCAGAACGCGCCCGCCTGCCTCGGCCGCGGCGCGCCAGACGCAGAGCGCCGACAGCGCATGGCCGAGATGGAGGTGACCGGTCGGGGACGGCGCGAAGCGGAAGACGGGGGGCATGTCGGCCAGTTAGCCTGCCGTAGGCGACGCCTCCGTCATGCCCGCGCCTTCGCGCGGGTATCCACGACTTGACCGTGAGGCTCGACGATCGAAGTCGTGGATACCCGGCTTCGCCGGGCATGACGGTCGAGGTTTAAGCGCCTCACCTCACACATTCAGCAGCAGATACTCCCGCTCCCATGGCGAGATCACGCGCATAAAAGTCTCGAACTCGGCGCGCTTGATCGCCCCGTAGGTCGCCATGAAGGTCCTGCCGAAGACGTCCTGCAGCGGCTCGCAGTTCTCGAAGGTCGAGACCGCCTCGAGCAGGCCGCGCGGCAGGTCGTAGTCGAGGCCGTGGGCCGAGCCCTCGATCGGCTGGGTCGGCGCGAGGCCCTCGGCCATGCCGAGATAGCCGCAGGCGAGCGAGGCCGCGATCGCGAGATAGGGGTTGGCGTCGGACGACGGCACCCGGTTCTCGACGCGCCGCGCCTCGGGGCCCGAGGGCGGCACGCGGATGCCCGTCGTGCGGTTGTCGTAGCCCCACTGGACATTGATGGGCGCTGAGGATTGCCGGGTCAGCCGCCGGTAGGAGTTCACGTAAGGCGCGAGCACGCACATCACCGTCGGCAGATATCTCTGCGTCCCGCCGAGGAAGGCGAAGAACTCCTGCGAGGGCTTGCCCTGCTCGTCGGAAAAGATGTTGCGGCCGGTCTTGGCGTCGCGCACCGACTGGTGGATGTGCATGGCGGAGCCGGGCTGGTTGGCGATCGGCTTCGCCATGAAGGTCGCGTACATATTGTGCTTGAGCGCGGCCTCGCGGATCGTGCGCTTGAACAGGAACACCTGGTCGGCCAGTTCGAGCGGCGCGCCGTGGCGGAGATTGATCTCCATCTGCGCCGCGCCCTCCTCGTGGATCAGCGTGTCGATCTCGAGCCCTTGCGCCTCCGAGAAGGCGTAGATGTCCTCGAACAGCTCGTCGAACTCGTTGACGGCCGAGATCGAATAGGACTGGCGGCCGGTCTCGGGCCGCCCCGAACGGCCGATCGGCGGCTCCAGCGGGTAGTCCGGATCGGTGTTGGGCTTGACCAGGTAGAACTCGATCTCCGGGGCCACGACCGGGGCCCAGCCGCGATGCGAATAGAGGTCGATGACGCGCTTGAGCAGCTGGCGCGGCGAGACCTCGACCGGCCTTCCGTCGCGATGGAAGGCGTCGTGGATGATCTGGCCCGTGGGATCGGAGGCCCAGGGCACGACGGACAGCGTCGACCAGTCGGGCTCCAGCACGACGTCGGCGTCGGTCGGGTCGCCGCCGCCCGGCTCGTCCTCGTCGGCGTAGCCGCCCGCGATCGTCTGGTGGAAGATCGAGGACGGCATGTTCATGGTCGGCGACTGGAAGAACTTCTGCGCCGGCATGATCTTGCCGCGCGCCACGCCCGCCTGGTCGGGCGCCAGGCATTCAAGCTCCTCGATGCCGCGTTCGTCGACCCATTCGCGCGCCGCCTCGAGGTCGGCCGCGCCGCGTCTGTCGGCGATCTGTTCGCGCAGGCCGGCCCGCTTCTTCTTGCTCATTTGTCCGCTCGTCCGCGTCGCGCGCGTCGGGCTCCGGCGCGGCGCGCAGGGCTCGATGGACGCCGACCCGAGCCGGCATGGATGTCGCTGGCGCCCCGTCCGGGACGGACGACAGGCGCGAGTGGCGGGGGCGCTCCCGGATCGGGTCTGGGAGGTTTCGGCGACAGCGTCCCCTCGGACGGGACTTCGCCCGTCCGGCGCCGGC
Organism: Hansschlegelia zhihuaiae; assembly: GCF_004103825.1. Taxonomy (GTDB): domain Bacteria; phylum Pseudomonadota; class Alphaproteobacteria; order Rhizobiales; family Methylopilaceae; genus Methylopila; species Methylopila zhihuaiae. The sequence continues at coordinate 175,883 of NZ_RYFI01000009.1, read as the reverse complement.
CGAACGAGCCGGGCCGGACAAGCCTGCCTGAGGCCAGCGGCCAAATCAATCCGGCCCGCGCCGCAGGCGCCGGCGCCGCGGAATTGGGCGTGGGCGTCAGTTGTGCGCGCCGCGAGGCGGCGCTAGCCTCTCGCGTCCGCTCCCGCGACGGGTCGGGAGAGCGAGGGGTTTTCGGGGATGACGAACGGTTTCCGGACGAACGGTTTGATGGCCGCCTGCGTCGCGGCGCTCGGTCTCGCGCTCGGCGTGGGCCAGGCCCTGGCCAAGGAGGTCAGGGTCTACAACTGGTCGGACTATATCGACGACCAGATCCTCAAGGACTTCGAGGCCGAGACCGGCATCAAGGTCGTGTACGACGTCTTCGATTCGAACGAGATCCTCGAGACCAAGCTGCTGACCGGCAAGACCGGCTACGACGTCGTGGTGCCGTCCGCGACCTTCCTATCGCGCCAGATCAAGGCCGGCGTGTTCCAGAAGCTCGACAAGTCGAAGCTGCCGAACCTGTCGAACGCCTGGCCTGAGATCTACCAGCGCATCGCCAAATACGACCCTGACAACGCCTACTCGATCAACTACATGTGGGGCACCACGGGCATCGGCTACAACGTCGCCAAGATCAAGAAGGCGTTCCCCGACGCGCCGCTCGACAGCTGGAAGCTGGTCTACGATCCCGAGAACCTGAAGAAGCTCAAGGGCTGCGGCGTCATGTTCCTCGACAGCCCCGAGGACCTGATGCCCTCGGTGCTGGTCTATCTCGGCATGTCTCCCGACTGGTCGAACGTCAAGAACGTCGAGAAGGCGGCCGAGCATCTCGCCAAGCTCAAGCCCTACATCACCAAGTTCCACTCCTCCGAATACATCAACGCGCTGGCCAACGGGAACATCTGCGTGACGGTCGGCTATTCGGGCGACATCCTGCAGGCGAAGAGCCGCGCCGAGGAGGCCGGCAAGGGCGTCGAGGTCGCGTATTCGATCCCGAACGAGGGCGCCCAGCTCTGGTTCGACCAGATGGCGATCCCCGCGGACGCGCCGAACCTGGAGGAGGCCTACGCCTTCCTGAACTACATGCTGAAGCCCGAGGTCGCGGCCAAGGCGTCGAACTTCGTGCAATACGCCAACGGCAACCTGAAGTCCCAGGAGTTCCTCGACAAGGAGGTCAAGGACAACCCCGAGGTCTATCCGTCGCCGGAGGTGTTCGCGAAGCTCTACACCATGCCGACCATCGAGGATTCGAAGATCCAGCGCGCGCTCACCCGGGCGTGGACCAAGGCGAAGAGCGGGCGGTGAGGATGGCGTAACGCGTCGTCGGCCGCGCCGCCCATGGCGCAGAAACCCGCACAGAAGGCCCTCGGACCGATCCGGCGCTCCTTCGCGCCGTGGCTCGATCCCTCGGCCGTCCCGCTCATCCGCTTCGAGAAGGTCGTCAAGAAGTTCGGCGACTTCACCGCGGTCGACGACGTCTCGCTCGACATCCACCAGCGTGAGTTCTTCTCGCTGCTCGGCCCGTCGGGCTGCGGCAAGACCACGCTGATGCGGATGCTGGCGGGCTTCGAGCAGCCGACCTCCGGCCGCATCCTGCTCGCGGGCCAGGACCTCGCCGGCACGCCGCCCTACCGGCGGCCGGTCAACATGATGTTCCAGTCCTACGCGCTGTTCCCGCATATGACGGTCGAGCAGAATGTCGGCTTCGGGCTGAAGCAGGACGGGCTGCCGAAGCCCGAGATCGCGGACCGCGTGAAGGAGATGCTCAAGCTCGTGAAGCTCGAGCCCTTCGCGACCCGCAAGCCCCATCAGCTGTCCGGCGGCCAGCGGCAGCGCGTGGCGCTCGCCCGCTCGCTCGCCAAGCGTCCCAAGGTGCTGCTGCTCGACGAGCCGCTCGGCGCGCTCGACAAGAAGCTGCGCGAGGAGACCCAGTTCGAGCTCATGGACCTGCAGATGGAGCTCGGCCTGACCTTCCTGATCGTGACCCACGACCAGGAGGAGGCCATGACGGTCTCCGACCGCATCGGGGTGATGAACCACGGCAAGCTGGTGCAGGTCGCCACGCCCGGCGACATCTATGAGCAGCCGAACTGCCGCTACGTCGCGGACTTCATCGGCAACATCAACCTGTTCGAGGGGACGGTCGCGGGTTCGGGCGGCGGCGAGGTCCGGATCTCGGGAGAAGATCCGGCGGGCGATTTCGTCGCCGCGAGCGACGCCGGGCTCGAGGCGGGCGCCAAGGTCACGCTTGCGGTGCGCCCCGAGAAGATGCGGATCTCGATCGAGGCCCCGCCGGCCGACGCCCGGAACGTGCTCAAGGGCGAGGTCTGGGACATCGCCTATATGGGCGACTGGACCGTTGTGCTGGTGAAGATCGACGGCTCCGAGAAGGTGGTGCGGGTGAGCCGCGCCAACATGACCCGCACCGAGGCCCAGCCGATCGCCTGGGACGACCGCGTCCATGTCTGGTTCGCGCCGGACGCCGGCGTGGTGCTGACGTCGTGAGCGGGGGGCGGGGGCGTCAGTCGCGCCATGTCCCGGCCTTGAGCCGGGACCCATTGGGCGCGGCCGCCTCGGAAAGAACGCCGCCGGCGCCGCATCGCCGTTCCGCCGCTGCGGACGATGGGTCCCGGCTCAAGGCCGGGACATGGGCGTGGCGGTTCGCGGCGCTGGAGCGCCGGCCATGACCGACGCCGCGCTTCCCGCGCGCGACGGCGCGAGCGTCTGGCGGCGGCGGGCTCTGATCGCGGTCCCCTATCTCTGGCTGCTGGTGCTGTTCCTGGCGCCGTTCTTCATCGTCCTGAAGATCTCGCTGTCCGACACCGTCATCGCCCAGCCTCCCTACGAGCCGGTGCTCGACCTCGCCAATGGCTGGCAGGGCGTCAAGGACTGGTGGGCCGGGCTCGATCTCGAGAATTACGGGCTGCTGTTCGAGGACGAGATCTACTGGCGCTCCTATCTGTCGAGCCTCAAGATCGCGGCGATCTCGACGTTTCTCGCGCTGCTCATCGCCTATCCGATGGCCTATGGCATGGCGCGCGCGCCCAAAAGCTTGCGGCCGACGCTGCTGATGGCCGTGATCCTGCCGTTCTGGACATCGCTGCTGATCCGCGTCTACGCGTGGATCGGCATCCTCAACCCCGAGGGGCTGCTCAACCAGCTGCTTCTCGGCGTCGGGCTGATCTCCGAGCCGCTCTACATCATGAACACCGAGACGGCGGTCTATATCGGGATCGTCTACTCCTACCTGCCCTTCATGGTGCTGCCGCTCTATTCGAGCCTCGAAAAACTCGACGACACGCTGCTCGAGGCTGCGGCGGACCTCGGCTCGCCGCCCTGGAAGTCGTTCTGGCAGATCACCTTCCCGCTGTCGCTGCCGGGCGTGATCGCGGGCTGCTTCCTGGTGTTCATCCCGGCGGTCGGCGAGTTCGTGATCCCGGACCTGCTTGGCGGCTCCGAGACGCTGATGATCGGCAAGACGCTCTACAACGAGTTCTTCCTGAACCGCGACTGGCCGGTCTCCTCGGCGCTCGCCGTGCTGCTGCTGCTCGTCCTCGTGGTGCCGATCGCGCTCTACAACAACATCCAGGCCCGCGAACTGGAGGCCGCGAAGTGACCCGCGGCCTCTCTCCGTTCAACATCGTGTCGCTGACCTTCGGCTTCGCGTTTCTCTATTTGCCGATCGTCCTGCTGGTGATCTACTCGTTCAACGACAGCCAGCTGGTCACCGTCTGGGGCGGGTTCTCGACCCGCTGGTACGTCTCGCTGTTCCACAACCAGCAGCTGCTGGAGGCCGCCTGGGTGACGATCCGGGTCGGCGTCGTCTCGGCGACGCTCGCGACCGTGCTCGGGACGCTCGCGGCTCTCACTTTGGTCAGGATGGGGCGGTTCCGCGGGCGGACGCTGTTCTCCGGAATGGTCTATGCGCCGCTGGTGATGCCCGAGGTCATCACCGGCCTCTCGATGCTGCTGCTGTTCGTCGCGATCGGGCTCGACCGCGGCTTCGTCACGCTGACGCTCGCGCACATCACCTTCTCGATGTGCTTCGTCGCGGTCGTGGTGCAGTCGCGGCTCCTGTCCTTCGACCGCAGCCTCGAGGAGGCGGCGCTCGACCTCGGATGCACGCCGGCCCGGACCTTCTTCGTCATCACCCTGCCGATCATCGCGCCCGCGATCGTCTCCGGCTGGATGCTGGCCTTTACGCTGTCGATCGACGACCTGGTGATCTCGCAGTTCACCACCGGCCCCGGCGCGACGACGCTGCCGATGCGGATCTACTCGTCGGTCAGGCTGGGGGTGAAGCCGGAAATCAACGCGATCTGCTCGATCCTGATCGCGATCGTGACCACCGGCGTGATCATCGCCTCGATCGCGACCAAGCGCGCCGAGGCCGAGCGGCTCAAGGCGGAGCGGGCGGCGGCCGCGGGGCGCTGACGAGAGCGGCGGCGATCATATCGGGGGCAGGCCGAAGAACCATCGGCGCCGTCATTCCGGGCCTGTCCCGGAATCCATCGCCTCTGGCTGCGCCAAGTCCGTGAACGCGGGGCGAAAATGCATCCCGGGACAAGCCCGGGATGACGGTCGCGTTTCAGCGCGTCGACCGGGCGCGGGCTCGCTTCCTGGCTAGCGCACGACGTCCGGAGCGGCCCCGCGCCGCGCCTCGCCGTCCGCCGACTTGCCGGAGAGATTCGGCCGCAACCTTGGGGACGAAAGCGGGCCCTCGACCACGACGGGCAAATCCCAGCCGCCCTTCGCAAGACTCACCGAGCCCGAAAGCTTGATGCGGCGGTCCACCAGCGATGCCGTCCCGGCCAGCGCGAAGCTGGCGTTCGGTCCGACGATCGAGATGTCGTCGGCGCGCGCCACGCCGCCCTCGACCGCCATGCGGATGTCGGCGCGGCTGACCGGCATGCGGCCGCGAAGGCCCGCGAGCGCGAGCGTGCGGCTGCGGCTCGCGCTTTCGAGCGCCCCGTCGGCGAGATGGCCGGAGGCGCGTCCCTTCAGCCCGGCGACCAGCCCGGCGACGGAGGTCCCGACGCTCTCGACGGCCAGATCCGCGTTGACGGAGCCTTCGATCGGCGGTTTGGCCAAGAGCTCGGCGAGGGTGTTCTCGACCATCACGCCGGTCGCCGCGCCTTCGAGGCGCAGCCGCGTCTCGGCGCCCTTCGGCTCGAGCGACAGCCGCCCGCCGATCACGCCGCCATAAGCCGCCGCCTCGCCGATCGACAGATCGAGGCCGCCATTGGCGACCAGCATGGTGGCCGCGGTCTCGCCCAGCCTGAGGCCGCCGAACTCGAGCGCCTCCGCGGACAGGCGGAGGTCGAGCGACCAGCCTCTCAGCCCGTCGAGATCGATCGCCGCCTCGCTCCAGCTTCCGTCCGGCTCGCCGAGACGGGGCGAGAGCGTCGCGGCGAAGGGGGTCAGGTCGAGGTCGCCGGCGTCGAGCGTCGCCTCGACGGCCGGCTGGCCGTTGACGCTGGTCAGCCGGCCGGCGCCGAGGAAGCTGCGGCCCGCGAGATCGATCTCGGCGTTGGAGATCTGCAGCCCGTCGGCGTCGAGGCCGCCGCGGCCCGCGAAGGACGCGCTCCACTGCGACGCGCCCCGTCCTGCGGCGCGCGCTCCGAGCCAGTCCAGCGCGTCCGCAAGCGAGGCGGCGCGGGCGCTGATCTCGCCCGTAAGGCGAGGGGAGGCGACGCCGATCGCGTCGCCGTCGAACATCACGCGCAGGCCGCCGCCTTCGAGGCGGGCGCGGAACGGCGCCCGCTCGCCGCGCCCGAAGGCCGCGAGATCGGCGAGCTGGAGGGTGGCTTCCACGGGCCGGCCGCCGAGCCGCCCATAGCCCGAAAAGGCGAGCGGGCCGCCGTCGCGCGGCCAGGCGAGCCCGGCTTCGACGCGATCGACGGCGCGGCCGCCCCAGCCGAGCCGGCCGTCCGCGATCCGGATCGAGGGCGCATGGCCGACGCCTTTCCGCGCCTGCAGCGCCGCCAGGACGTCCGCATAGGGCAGGCGGTCGAGCGCGATCTGGGGCTCCGACAGGGTGATCTCGCCGAGTTCGACCCGGCCGAGCAGAAGGGCGGGGAGCCTCAGCGCCCCGACGAGCTCGCGGGCGACCGCGAAGGGCGGCTCGCCGCGGCGCGCGAAGCTCACGCCGTCGACGCGCAGACGCGGGCTCGGAAACAGCGACACCGTCGCCGCGCCATTGGCCGCGACCGAGAGGCCGGTGGCGTCCCGCAGGCCGCCGATCAGCCGTTCGCCCGCGTCGTCGACCGACACGCGTGAGAGCGCGACGGCGCCGGACGCGGCCGCGAGCGCAACCGCCGCTGCGAGACCGAACAGAATGCGGCGCGTCGACATAAGCCTCCGGCGGCGCCGGCTCGAGCCTGCGCCATGACAAGCGGACAGGCCGCGCTTATACCGCACCGCAACGCTTGTTCCAAACGCGCCGCATGCGCGCCAAACTCTCGTCCCCGCCCGAGCGAGGCAAAACCATGACCGACAAGAGCGACGCCCCGCTCTGGACCCCGTCGCCCGACCGCGTCGCCGGAAGCGCGATGGCGCGCTTCGCGAAGGTCGCGGGCGAGCGCGCCGGACGACCGCTCGACGGCTTCCGCGCGCTGCACGCCTGGTCGATCGAGGATCGGGAGGCGTTCTGGGACCTGGTCTGGGATTTCTGCGGAATCGTTGGAGAAAAGGGCGGCCGGACGCTCGAAAACGGCGACGCGATGCCGGGCGCGCGCTTCTTCCCCGAGGCGCGGCTGAACTTCGCCGAGAACCTGCTGAGGCGCTCAGGCGACTGCGACGCCATCGTCTTCAAGGGCGAGGACAAGGCCGCGGCGCGGCTCTCCTGGGACGAGCTTCGCGCGCTGGTCTCGCGCATCCAGCAGGCGCTCGTCGCGGCCGGCGTCGGCGAGGGCGACCGCGTGGCCGCGATGCTGCCGAATCGCCCCGAGACCGTCGCCTTCATGCTCGCGACCGCCTCGATCGGCGCGATCTGGTCGTCCTGCTCTCCGGATTTCGGCGAGCGCGGCGTGCTGGACCGCTTCGGCCAGATCGAGCCCAAGGTCTTCGTGACCGTCGACGGCTACTGGTATGCGGGCAAGCGCATCGAGATCGCGGCCAAGCTCAAGCCGATCGTCGACCAGCTGACGAGCGTCCGGAAGACGGTGGTGATCTCCTATCTCGGCGCGGCCGACGAGGTCGCGGCGGGCCTGCGAGACGCCGTCGCGCTCGACGCCTTCCTCGACGGCTTCGAGGCGAAGGAGCTCAGCTTCGAGCGCCTGCCCTTCGGGCATCCGCTTTATGTGATGTTCTCGTCCGGCACCACGGGCGTTCCGAAATGCATCGTGCATTCGGCCGGCGGCACGCTCATCCAGCAGCTCAAGGAGCATGTGCTCCATTGCGACGTCGGCGAGGGCGACCGCGTGTTCTACTTCACGACCTGCGGCTGGATGATGTGGAACTGGCTGGTGGCGGGCCTTGGCGCCGGCGCGACGCTGCTGCTCTATGACGGCTCGCCCTTCCACCCGACGCCCGCCGTGCTGTTCGACTTCGCGGACGAAGAGGCCATGACGTTCTTCGGGACCTCGGCCAAGTGGATCGACGGGGTGAAGAAGCAGGGGCTGAGGCCGCGCGAGACCCACAGCCTGAAGACCGTCCGCGCCATGGCCTCGACCGGCTCGCCGCTCGCGGAGTCGAGCTTCGACTGGGTCTATGAGGCGGTGAAGCCGGACATGCAGCTCGCCTCGATCTCGGGCGGAACCGACATCTGCTCCTGCTTCGTGCTGGGCAACGCGATGGAGCCGGTCTGGCGCGGCGAGATCCAGGGGCCGGGGCTCGGCCTCGCCATCGCGACGCTCGACGACGACGGAAAGCCGCTCGCCCGCGGCAAGGGCGAGCTCTCCTGCGTCAAGGCGTTCCCGGCGATGCCGATCGGCTTCTGGAACGACCCGGACGGCGAAAAGTACCGCGCGGCCTATTTCGACCGCTTCCCGAACGTCTGGGTCCATGGCGACTTCGCCGAATGGACCGAACATGGCGGGATCATCATCCATGGCCGTTCGGACGCGACTCTCAACCCCGGCGGGGTGCGCATCGGCACCGCCGAGATCTACGCCCAGGTCGAGAAGATGGAGGAGATCGTCGAGGCGCTCTGCATCGGCCAGGAGCATGACGGCGACGTGCGCGTCGTGCTGTTCGTGCGGCTGAAGGAGGGCGCGGCGCTCGACGACGACCTCGTGAAGCGGGTGAAGCTGAAGATCCGCGAAGGCGCCTCGCCGCGCCACGTGCCGGCCAAGGTGGTGGCGGTCGCCGACATCCCGCGCACCAAGTCCGGCAAGATCGTCGAGCTCGCGGTGCGCGAGGTGGTGCATGGAAGGCCGGTGAAGAACAAGGAGGCGCTGGCGAACCCCGAGGCGCTGGACCTGTTTGCGGGGCTGGAGGAGTTGAAGGGCTAGCGCGCAGGCGCGGGCCTCCTCCACCATGCTTCGCATGGTCCCCCTCCTCCGCAAGCGGAGGAGGATCCGAAGCGGCGCCGTGGCTGATCCTCCCCTGCCGAAGGCGGGGGAGGGGGACCGCGAAGCGGTGGAGGGGGCCGGCGGCGCCTTCTCCGAGCCGGCGAGCCCACCGGTCGTCATCCCGGACGCGGCCGTCAGGCCGCGAGCCGGAATCGCGCGCCGAAAGGAGCGCTTGATCCCGGGCACGATCCCGGCGCTCCGCCGCTCCGGCCGGGATGACGCGCTGCCTCTACTCGATCTTCGCCCCCGAAATCCGCACCAACTCCTTCCACATCGGGTTCTCGTCCGCGATGCGCTTTTCGAGGTCGGCGGGGGAGGCGTCGACCACCGGGGTGAAGCCGGCGGGCTCGAGCCTGGCCTTGACCTGCGGGTCCGCGACCGCCTCTGCGAGCGCGTCGGCGAGCTCGGTCCGGCGGTCGTCCGACAGGCCCTTCGGGCCCGCCACCGCGTACCAGGTCTGGACGTCGACCTCGCCGAGGCCGAGATCGGCGAGCTCCTTCATCGAGGGGACTTCGGGGAAGGCCGCGATGCGCTCGCGCGAGCCGACCGCGAGCGCGACGAGCTTGCCGTCCTTCACATGCGGGGCGAGCGCCGGGATGACGTCGAACATGATCTCGACCACGCCGCCCAAGAGGTCGACCAGCGCCGGGCCGCCGCCCTTGTAGGGCACATGGACGATCGAGGCGCCGGACTTCGCCTTCACGAGCTCGATCCCGAGATGGCTGATCGTGCCGACGCCGGACGAGCCCATGCGGACCTGGTCCGGATTGGCCTTCGACCAGGCGATCAGGTCGCGGAAGCTCTTCCAGCCGCGCTCCTTCGCGACGTCGGCCTTCGCCACGCACAGGATCGTGCCGGTCGCGACCCGGCTGATCGGCGCGAGGTCCCTGTCCGGGTCGTAGGGCAGGGAGGCGTAGAGATACTTGTTGACGATGAGCTGCGTGACGTTGAGCACGCCGAGCGTCGTTCCGTCGGGTTCGGCCTTGGCGAGCGCCGCGACGCCGATCGAGCCGCCCGCCCCGCCACGATTCTCGACCACGACCTGGCCGCCGAGCCGCGGTCCGAGCTTTTCGGCGAGGATGCGGCCCAGGATATCGACGGCGCCGCCGGGCGGGTAGGGAACGATCAGCGTCGTGGTCTGGGCCAGAGCCGGCAGGGCCGAGAGCGTCGCGACGGCGGCTGAGCCGGCGAGCAGCGCCCGGCGGTCGATGCGAAGCGTCATGCGGGCCTCTCCTTCGCTGAAAGCTTCAGGAACTCGCGGCCGACCTTGACGAGGTCGAAGGCGCGCCAGCCGCCTTCTCCATCCGGCAGCTCGTAGCGCACGATGTCGGCGCTCGCGTAGGAGCGGGAGAGCCGCGCGGGGATGAACGAGCCCGTCCCCACGACGTCGACCGGCGCCGAGAGGTTGCCGAACACGCGGCATTTCAGCGTGTCGAAGCCCGAAGAGACGACGATGCGCGGCTCCTTGAAGCCGGAATCGTCGAGCGCCTTGCGGAAGAAGATGACGGCCGCCGCCGTCACGCCGGTTCCGAACAGGAACTTGTCGCGCACCTCGTCCGAGCTCATGCCGTCGAGCTCGTCGAGCTCGAAGCCCGCGAGCGCGAGCTTGGCGACCTCGCCCGGCGTGTGTCGGTGGGTCCATTTCAGCAGCGTCCGGACGCTCTCGTCCCAGTCGAGCCCCTCAAGGTGGCGGCCGCCATGGGTGTCGAGCCGGAAGGCCAGCGTCTTGCCCTGTTCGGCAGGTCCGCCCGCGCCGTAGAACCAGCGGCAGACCGCGAGCGCGTCCGAGACCTCGCGGCCGTCATAGTCGTTGAGGACGGTGTAGCGCTGTTCGTCCGGAAACTGCGCGACATAGAGCTTCGCGGCCTCGAGCGTGGCGCTCTCCGTCGCCGGGTCGCGGCCTTCGGCGAGCATCCGCGCCTTGGCGTAGCCGATGAGCGAATGCGGCATGGTGCCGAGGCCGTGGGTCCCGCCATAGAGCGGCGCCGCGATGTTCGTCGATGTCCCGACGAACCCCTTGGCGCCCATCAGGCGCGCGGTGCGCGAGCCGACCGCCGCCCCATAGGAGCAGGCGAGATGCATGTCGTCGCCGCTCGTGTGGCGCGCCTCCATGGCCAGGAACTCGGCCTCGGGCAGCGCGCGGCACATCGAGAACGCGTTGTAGGCCGAGACGCAGGGGAAGCCGACGCGCTGCAAGAGCAGCGTCTCGAGCGGCGACAAAGCGGCGAGCGAGCCGGCCACATAGGCCATCGGCTTTCCCGAGGCGAGCAGCGTGCCCTCGGGCGCGACCCGCGTCACCTCGAGCGGTATCGCGGCGTCCTTCGGATAAAGCGCCTCAAGCGTCTCGATCGCGCGGTCGATCGCCACCACGGCGTCGGAGCGCAGGAACAGCGCATAGGTGACCCGCGCGTCGCCATGCGCCGCGACGATCTCGGCGGTCTTGGCGAAGTAGGCGTCGGTGCGGTCGGCGACGAAGGAGGGGGCGGGGTCGGACGTTTCGGGCACCGGGCGCGGAAACTCCACCTCATGTCCCGGCCTTGAGCCGGGACCCGTGAACGCGATGCGCCGAAGATAGGGCGCGGCGTCCAAGCCGTCTTCCCGCAGGCGATGGATGTGTCCCGGCTCAAGGCCGGGACATGGCCGCGGCGCCTGCCGTCAGCTCTCCTCGACCTTGGCCTCCGCGGCGTCGATGGTCTTGAGGGCGCCGGGATGCGGCATCGAGATGATGTTGTAGCCGGAATCGACGAAATGGATCTCGCCGGTCACGCCGGCCGAGAGATCCGACAGCAGATAGAGCGCGGCGCCGCCGACGTCCTCGATGGTGACGGGGCGGCGGAGCGGCGAGTGGCGGCGCTGGAAGTCGTACATCAGCCTTGCGTCCGCAATGCCGGCGCCCGCGAGCGTCCGGACCGGCCCGGCCGAGATCGCGTTCACGCGGATCCCCTGGGGGCCGTAATCGGCCGCCAGGTACCTCACGCTCGCCTCGAGCGCGGCCTTGGCGACGCCCATGACGTTGTAGTTCGGCATCACGCGGGTCGCGCCGCCATAGGTCATCGTCAGCATCGCGCCGCCGTCCGGCATCATTTCGGCCGCGCGCTTCGCGAGCTCGGTGAAGGAGAAGGCCGAGATCACCATGGTGCGGGAGAAGTTCTCGCGCGTGGTGTCGGCGTAGCGGCCCTTCAGTTCGTTCTTGTTCGAGAAGCCGATGGCGTGGATCAGGATGTCGAGCCCGCCCCACTTCTCCTTGAGCGTGGCGAACACGGCGTCGACCGAGGCTAGGTCCTCGACGTCGCAGGGCAGCACGATGTCGGAGCCGAGCTTCTCCGCGAGCGGCCGCACGCGCTTGCCGAGCGCCTCGCCCTGATAGGTGAAAGCGAGCTCGGCGCCGGCCTGGCTGAGCGCCTTGGCGCAGCCCCAGGCGATCGAATGGTCGTTGGCCACGCCCATCACGAGGGCGCGCTTGCCCGAGAGAAGTCCGGCGACCATGGGGGTCCTTCCTTGCGATCGGGGACGTTCGACTGCGCCGTCGATCCCATCCTCAGTCGTCATCCTCCGGCTCGAGCGGAGGATCCAGCTTCAGCGTAGAGCGCTTCCGGCCGAATTCGAGCCGGCGGACCGATGGGTCCTCCGGTCGAGCCGGAGGACGACGAGGCGTTCTGCGTCCGGAGCCTCACCCGTTGAAGCGTTCGAACACCAGCGTGGCGTTGGTGCCGCCGAAGCCGAAGGAGTTCGACATCACGGCGTCGAGCGTCACGTCGTCCTCGCGCTCGCGCAGGATCGGCATGTCGCTAAACGCCGGGTCGAGCTCCTCGATGTTCGCGCTCTCGGCCATGAAGCCGTTCTGCATCATGAGCAGCGAATAGATCGCCTCCTGCACGCCCGCCGCGCCGAGCGAATGGCCGGTGAGCGACTTGGTGGCGGAGATCGGCGGGCACTTTGTCCCGAACACCTCCCTCAGCGCCTCGATCTCCTTGAGGTCGCCGACCGGGGTCGAGGTCGCGTGCGGGTTGACATAGGCGATCGGGTTCCTGGCGGTCGCCATCGCTTGTCTCATGCAGCGCACCGCGCCCTCGCCCGAGGGCGCCACCATGTCGTAGCCGTCCGAGGTCGCGCCGTAGCCGGTGAGCTCGGCGTAGATCTTGGCGCCGCGGGCCTTGGCGTGCTCGAGCTCCTCGAGCACCACCACGCCGGCGCCGCCCGCGATCACGAAGCCGTCGCGGTCCTTGTCATAGGCGCGGCTCGCGACCGCGGGCGTGTCGTTGAAGTGGCTCGACATCGCCCCCATCGCGTCGAACAGCACGGAAAGCGTCCAGTCGAGCTCCTCGCAGCCGCCCGCGAACATCAGATCCTGCTTGCCGTACTGGATCATTTCGGCGGCGTTGCCGATGCAGTGCGCCGAGGTCGAGCAGGCAGAGGAGATCGAGTAGTTGACGCCCTTGATCTTGAACCAGGTGGCGAGCGTCGCCGAGGCCGTGGAGGACATCGCCTTCGGGACCGCGAACGGGCCCACCCGCTTCGGTCCCTTCTCGCGGGTGATGTCGGCGGCCTCGACCACGGTCTTGGTCGAGGGGCCGCCCGAACCCATGATGATGCCGGTCCGCTCGTTCGAGACGTCGCTGTCCTCGAGCCCCGAATCGCGGATCGCCTGGTCCATCGCCACGTGGTTCCAGGCGGTGCCCCCGGCGTGGAAGCGCATCGCGCGGCGGTCGACGACCTGCGAGGGGTCCAGCGTCGGCGCGCCCTCGACCTGGCAACGGAAGCCGCGCTTGGCGTATTCTTCGGCGAATGAGATGCCGGATTTGGCCTCGCGCAGCGAGGCCACGACCTCTTGGGTCGAATTGCCGATCGACGACACGATGCCCATGCCGGTGACGACGACACGCTTCACGGGGTAAGCCTCCCTCCAGCCTTCGGCGGCCGAACGCGGGCCGTCTGGCGGATACAGTGTTTTTCGATCAGGCGGCCGCCGGAGCGGCGGACTTGAACAGCCCGACCTTCAGGTCGCTCGCCTGATAGATGGTCTCGCCGTCCGCCTGAAGCCAGCCGTCGGCGACGCCGAGCACCAGTTTGCCGCGGATCACCCGCTTCAAGTCGACGCCGTACACGACCTTCTTGACCGTCGGCAGCACCTGGCCGGTGAACTTGATCTCGCCTGTGCCGAGCGCCCGGCCGCGCCCTTCCGCGCCGAGCCAGCCGAGAAAGAAGCCGGTCATCTGCCAGAGCGCGTCGAGGCCGAGGCAGCCCGGCATCACCGGATCGCCTTTGAAATGGCAATCGAAGAACCAGAGGTCGGGCTTCACGTCGAGTTCGGCGCGCACCGATCCCTTGCCCGCCGGGCCGCCGGTCTCGGAAATCTCCGTGATGCGGTCGAACATCAGCATCGGCGGCAGCGGAAGCTGGGCGTTGCCCTCGCCGAACAGTTCGCCGCGGCCGCAGGCCAGCAGGTCCTCATAGGCGAAGCTATAGCGACGATCCGACATCTCGGCCTTTCATCTTTTCGTCACGCGCCGCTCGGAGCGGGCGGCCGCGCGGGCGCCTCCGTAGCACACCTGCGCGATCCCCGGAAAGCGCCCCAGAATCCCTGAATCCCACCGGACGGGACGCGCCGCGCATGGCCGACCCGCGCAGATCGTCAGCGACATCCACGCGCCGCGCATGATGAATTGGCGGGCCCGCAGGCACGAGGCAGATCGTCCAGGACAACAGAAAGGGACATGCGATGGCTGGTTGGCTTCTGCCGGCGATCCTCGCAATGGCGGCCGGCGTCAGCATTGTGGTCCAGCAGGCGCTGAACGCCAATCTGAGGACCGCGCTGAATTCGGCCGCGTGGGCTGGCTTCGTCAGCTATGCGGTCGGAACCGCCTGCATGGCGCTTGTCATCGTGGCCCTGCGCGATCCGACGCCCGCCGTCGCGACCGCCGCGCGGGCTCCCTGGTGGACTTGGGGCGGGGGCGCTTTCGGCGCGCTATTCATCGTGCTCGCGATCCTGCTGATGCCGCAGCTTGGAGCCGCGTCCTTCATCGCCCTGATGATCGCGGGACAGATGCTCTCCTCCGTGGCGTTCGATCATTTCGGCGCGTTCGGGCTCACGCCGCGGCCGCTCGATCTCCCGCGCGTCGCCGGGATCGCCCTGCTGATCGCAGGCGTCGTGCTGATCCGCCGGTAGCTCCTGGCCCGGCCGGCGCCCTGCGGCGCCGCGTCGGTTGCCCGACGCGACTGAAAAAGGTAGTATCTACAACAGTCTCCGGCGATCGACGCCGGGTCCGAAGTCGAAACCTCAAGCGTCCGAGATGTTCGGGCGGATTTTTGTAACGCTTCAAGAAAGACGAAGAGACCGACGATGGCCGAAATGACGACCACCGCCGCGCCTGCCGGGGCCGATCGGGCCATCGACTGCGGACTGCGTCCCTCGCTCTGCGTCGCCCGCGACGTGGGCGCGATGCTGCGCGACTCGGGCCTGCGGCCGACCCGTCAGCGGATCGCGCTCGGCCGCCTGCTCTACGCCAAGGGCGACCGCCACGTCACCGCCGAAATCCTGCACGAGGAGGCGATGCGCGCCCGCGTGCCGGTGTCGCTTGCCACCGTCTACAACACGCTGCATCAGTTCACCGAAGTGGGCCTGTTGCGCGAGCTCGCGATCGACGGGTCGAAGACCTGGTTCGACACCAACGTCACCGAGCACCACCACTTCCTGTTCGAGGACGACAACCGCCTGCTCGACATTCCGGGTCACTCGGTCGCGGTCGCCAGCATGCCCGACCTCCCGGAGGGCATGGAGGTCGCGCGCATCGACGTCGTGGTGCGCCTGAAGCGCAAGGCGGCCTGAGGCCGGGGGGTCATCGCAGCTTTGACGAAGCCGCCTTTCGACGAAGGCGGCTTTTTCGTTTCTGGGAGGCGCATATGGCGAAGGGCGGCTGTCTCTGCGGCGGCGTCCGCTACGAGGCGACGGGCGGGCTCGCCCCGCCTCTCGCCTGCCACTGCTCCCAATGCGCCCGCACCAGCGGCAATTTCGCGGCGATGACCGCCTGCCGGACCGAGGATCTCACGATCGAGCCGTCCGAGACCCTGGCATGGTTCCGCTCGTCGCCCGACGTCGAGCGCGGCTTTTGCGCGCGCTGCGGCGGCAATCTGTTCTGGCGGGCCGCGCCGGGAGACGAGACCTACCTCACGGCCGGCACGCTTGACCGCCCGACGGGACTCAGGCTCGCCGAGCACATCTTCGTCGGCTCCAAGTCGGATTTCTACGACATCGCCGACGGCCTGCCGCAGAAGGACGAATGGTGAGCCGGGGCGGGACGTCGATCCGTGCGCCCCTCAGTCGAAGCGCTCGCCCGGATAGACGCCCCAGAGCCGCTCCTGCTCGATGAAGCCGTCGAAGCCGTCGCCCTCGACCCGGCACCAGTCGCCGTCGCAGCGCCGGACCTCGACCAGCACCTTGGGCTCGAGCCGCGCGCTGGTGCGCTCGTCGGCGCTCGCCTTCACGCGGATCGGCAGCGCCGCCTCCTTGGCCCAGGGCGCGACCAGCGCGGTGCGCCGGCCGGACAGCAGCGAGTGCCACACCCAGCCTTCCGAGCCTTCCGAATCGCGGATGCGTCGCCAGTTGTCGAACTCGGCGGTGATCTCCACCGGCTCGCCGGCGCGGCGATAGACGTAGATCACCGGATAGTCCTTGGTCGGCCCCTGGCGGACGTAGACCTTGCCGGCCTTGAGACTCACGAAGCGCGGCACCGGCAGCCCCGAGACCGGGCCGATCATCAGGCCGGCCTCGCCCTCCTTCACGGCCTGCGCCGCCCCTGGCGCGGGCGACAGCGCGGCGATGAGGGCGAGCGCCGCGGCCGCGAGACCCGCTAGGCGGAAAGGAACAGGGCTTGTCATCGCGCAGGGCGCTCCATCTTTCGTCGCCGTATTGCGTTCCGTCCGTCGTCTGCTAGAGACGGCTCGGATCGCCCGGCCGTCTTCCGGCCGACCTTCTGCGCGAGCATCCACCGTCCGCATTGACGATGGATTAACCGTAAAGCCCGGCCCTCGAGACAAGGTCGCGAAGCCATGAAGAAGCGCCCGCTCGTCGTCGTGACCCGCCGCCTGCCGGACGTCATCGAGACGCGCATGCGCGAGCTGTTCGACGCGCGCCTGAACCACGATGACGAGCCCTTCACGCAGGCGCAGCTGGCCGAGGCGGTGGCGGAAGCGGACGTGCTGGTGCCGACCGTCACCGACCGGATCGACGCGGGCATCCTCTCCAAGGCCGGCGAGAACCTCCGCCTGATCGCGAATTTCGGCAACGGCGTCGACAATATCGACGTCCAGACCGCGATGAATCGCGGCGTCACCGTCACCAACACGCCCGGCGTGCTGACCGAGGACACGGCCGACATGACGATGGGGCTGATCCTGGCCGGCCCCCGCCGTATCGCCGAGGGCGCCCGCGTGGTGCCGGACGAGCAGGAGTGGAACGGCTGGTCGCCGACCTGGATGCTCGGCCGCCGCATCTGGGGCAAGCGGCTCGGCATCGTGGGCATGGGCCGCATCGGCCAGGCGGTGGCGCGCCGCGCCAAGGCCTTCGGCCTGTCGATCCATTATCACAACCGCAAGCGCCTGCCCGCGAGCGTCGAGGACCAGCTCGAGGCGACCTATTGGGAGAGCCTGGACCAGATGCTCGCCCGCATGGACATCGTCTCGGTCAACTGCCCGCACACGCCGGCGACCTACCATCTGCTCTCGGCGCGCCGGCTGAAGCTGCTGAAACGCGACGCCTATGTGGTGAACACCGCCCGCGGCGAGGTGATCGACGAGGGCGCGCTCGCCCGCATGCTGGAGGCAGGCGAGCTCGCGGGCGCGGCGCTCGACGTGTTCGAGAACGAGCCGGCCGTGAATCCGAAGCTCGTGCGGCTCGCCCGACAGAACAAGGTGGTGCTGCTGCCGCATCTCGGCTCCGCGACGCTCGAGGGCCGCGTCGACATGGGCGAGAAGGTCATCGTCAACATCAAGACCTTCATGGACGGACACCGCCCGCCGGACCGGGTGCTGCCCTCGATGCTCTGAGGCGGGCGGCGCCGGCCGCGCCGCAAGCTCTGCGACCCCTCAAAGCTTGTCTGCCGGGCGCCTGCTGCGACGGCCTTGCGCCTTGGAGCAGGCACGCCTCGCTTACGCCCGCCGGCAGCGACGGGGCTTGAATTTTTTCTGGACAGGGGAGAATAAAAAGAGAACAATTTGTGAACTTATAGGAACCGGAGGTCGTGATGCCGCTTCGCTGGACGCTCGTCGCATCTCTTCTCTTCACGGCCGTCGGGGTCTACGGGGCCTCGGCGGCGGAGCTCATCGGCCCGCAGGCGCTGAAGCGCGACTGGTTCGACGGCCGGACCGTCTCGACCGTCGGCCCGCGCGGCGGCAAGTCCGAATTCTCGTTCAAGGCGGACGGCACCCTGACCCGCGTCGGCGGCCGGCAGGGCTCCGCCGCAACGGGCACCTGGAGGCTCGACGAGGACGGCTTCTGCATGACGCTGGGCGATGCCAAACGCGAGAGCTGCTACCTCGCGATCCGCGGCGAGGGCGACGCCATCAGGGTGATGCGCCGCGCCGCGGCGTTCACCTGGACGCGGTGACGGACCGGGCGCGATCCGACCAGAACGAAACGTCATTGCCGGGCCTGACCCGGCAATCCATCTCCTTGGCGAGGAGGATAGATGCCCGGGTTAAGTCCGGGCATGACGGCTGAGCCGGACGGACGCGAAAAGATTCTATCCGAGCGCGGGCGCGCTCCGCGCAGCGTGGATCGACAGATCCCGGATGGTCGGGTTTTGGCCCGTCACGGGGTTCTCCGGGTCCCATTCGTAGCTCAGCGTCTCGAAGCGCATGTCGCGGGCGTCGACCACCAGCAGGCGGCCGACGAGGCCGGTCCCGAAGCCGACGATCTCGCGAACGACCTCGATCGCCATCATCGAGCCCATCAGGCCGGCGAGAGCCCCCAGCACCCCGGCCTCGGCGCAGGACGGCACGGTCCCGGGCGGCGGCGGCTCGGGGAACAAGCAGCGCCATGTCGGGTTCGGCGCGCCGTCCGGCCGTTTCTCATGGGCGCGGATCGTGGTGATGGCGCCGTCGAAGGTTCCGAGCGAGGCGGTGACGAGCGGACGTCTCGCGAGCGCGCAGGCGTCGGCGACGAGATAGCGGGTCGCGAAGCTGTCCGAGCCGTCGGCGACGAGGTCGTAGGCCTCGACCAGCGCCATGGCGTTTGAGGCGTCGAGGCGGACGGCGCGCGGCTCGACCCGCACATGCGGGTTCACGCGTCCGAGGGCCTCGACGGCAGATTCGGTCTTTGGCCGCCCGACGTCCGCGGTCGCATGCAGCACCTGCCGTTGCAGGTTCGACAGCGAGACCTCGTCGTCGTCGACGATCCCGATCGTCCCGACGCCAGCGGCCGCAAGATAGAGCGCGAGAGGGCTGCCCAGACCTCCGGCTCCGACGATCAGAACCCGGGCGGCCTTGAGCTTCT
>NZ_RYFI01000009.1:154333-156881 GCF_004103825.1 Hansschlegelia zhihuaiae | reverse complement strand
CCCCCCCCCCCCCCCCCCCGCCGATCTCGCGCAGCACGATGTGGCGGGCGTAGCGTTCGACTTCTTCGCGGGCGAGCATGGGACGCTTCTACTGCAAAAGCGCCGCCGGGGCGAAGCCGATTTGGCGGCTGTTCCTGCGGTCGGCTTAACCGTTTGGTCTCTCGGGGGCGGCAATGTCCGGGTCGGACAGTTCCGTGGAGCGCTGCGTCGTGATCCGTCTTCGTCCAGCATGGGCGGCACTCGTCGCTCTCCTCGCCATCGCATCGCCGGCCGCCGCCGTGCCGGCCGATTCCGCGCCGCCGTGCCGCGGCGAGGATCTGGTCGCGAAGGCGGAGGCCGAGGAGCCGCAGGCCTTCGCGGCCTTCGAGGAGACGGCGCGCAAGGTTCCGAACGCCGAGGGCCTGCTGTGGCGGATCACGGCCAGGGGCGCCAAGCCCTCCTACCTGTTCGGAACGATGCACGCGACCGAGGACGATCTCGTGGCGCTCAGCGAGCCGCTGCGCGCGGCCCTCGGGGAGGCCGGCACGGTCGCGGTGGAACTCGCCGACGCGCAGGGCGCGGCCGCGCAGCGCGACATGATCGCCTTCGTGACCAAGAACGGCGTGGATTTTTCGGGCAAGGGCCTCGAGGGCCTGAGCGACGAGCAGGTCGCGAGCGTCAAGCGGCGGCTCGGCGAGGCCGGGCTTCCGCAATCGATCGCCCCGATGCTGAAGCCGTGGTTCCTGGCCCTTACCCTGCAGGTCTCGGGCTGCCAGCTGAAGCAGATGTCCGCCGGGCGGCCGACCGTGGACGAGGCGATCGAGAAGGCGGGACGCGCCGCCGGCGCCACGATCGTCGGGCTCGAGACCGTCGCGGAGCAGCTCGAGGCGGTGTCCAGGATCTCCGAGGAGACGGCCCGCAGAATGGTCCGCGACGCCGTCGCGGACGACAAGTCGAGCGACGACCTGCAGGCCACGACGCTTGCGCTCTACAGGGCGCGCAAGGTCGGCTGGTTCCTGGCGATGGACCGCGAGACCTTCGGCGACGCGCTCGACGTCTCGGCCTATGCGGACTTCATGGAAGGCGTCGTCGATCGCCGCAATCGGCTGATGCTCGAGCGCTCCGAGGCGCTGATCGACAAGGGCGGCGTGCTGATCGCGGTCGGCGCGCTGCACCTGCCCGGCGAGAAGGGGCTGGTCGAGCTGCTGCGCAAGGCCGGGTACACGGTCGAGAAGGTCTGGTGAAGGGACCGGCGTGAACGGCGAGAGCTGTTCTTCCGCTGGGTCAAGCAGACGCTCAAGACAGGAGCTTAACCGTGAGCCCGACAGCCATCGCTCAGGCCGGGCGATGACGATCCGGCCCCCGGCGCGCCCTACGGCGTCACGACGACCTCGGCGCCGAGGCCCACCCTCTCATACAGGTCGAGGATGTCGGCGTTCATCATCCGGATACAGCCATAGGACGCGAAAGTCCCGATCGAGCCCGGCCGGTTGGTGCCGTGGATCGCGATCTCGTCGCGGTCGAGCATGATGGCGCGCGGGCCCATCGGGTTCCGGGGGCTGCCGCCGGGGATGACGGAGGGCAGGCCGGGCTTGTCGCGCCGCACGTCGGCGGGCGGCGACCAGGCGGGGTTGACGTATTTGCCCTTCACATAGGCCGTGCCGAACCAGTGCTTGCCGCGCCGCCCGACCGCGACGCGGTAGCGATAGGCGCGGTTTTCGCCGGCGAGGAAATAGAGCGCGCGCTCGCGGTCGCGGATCACGATCGTGCCGGGCCGGAAGCCCTCCGCCGTGAACGGGACCGTCTTGCGGGCCTCGGCCGCGCCGGGGGCCGCGAGCGTCGCGGCCGCGAGCGCGACGGCCGCCGCGGGCCCGAACCATGTCCAGCAGGTCATTCCACGCATCCTCACGCGCCGGCCCTCAGGCTGAGGGGTAGGGCGGCCGCGCGCGAGTGACAAGCGCGCAATCCGTCTCGCAAGGCCGAGCGCCCGTGGCGACCGCGCCTGCTCGTCTTGCCATATCTGAATTTATTCCTTGAAATAGTCAGATTCTGCCCATGTAATGGGATCATGGTCCGATTCTCGTTGCGTTGCCCCATTGTTTCGCGCCTTGTCGACATGCTCGCCGGCGCCGTGCTGGGGGCGTCGCTGGCCGCCGGCTTCGCGGTTTTCCATCCCGAGCCAGCCCCGCACACCGCGGCCGCCCCTGCTCCGGCCTTCTCGCGCAGCTTCGAGGCGCGCGCCCTCGGCGTGCTGGACGGCGACACTTTCGAGGCGCGGGTCGCGGCCTTTCCCGGCCATGAGGTCGTGACGCGGGTCAGGATCGCGGGCCTCGACGCGCCCGAGCGGCGCGGGCGCTGCGACGGCGAGACCCAGGCCGCCTCCGCCGCGACGGAGGCGCTGAGACGGCTGATCGACGGTCGCCGGCTGACCCTCGCCGAGGTGCGGGGCGACAAATATTTCGGGCGCGTCGTGGCGCGGGTCTCGACATCGGACGCCGGCGACGTCGCGGCCGCGCTCGTCGCCCAGGGCCACGGCCGCGCCTATGCGGGCGGCCGACGCGCCGGCTGG
>NZ_RYFI01000009.1:151047-154180 GCF_004103825.1 Hansschlegelia zhihuaiae | reverse complement strand
GGCCCTGAGGAGCCGGGACGACGGTTCATGTCCCGCGGCTCACGCCGCCTTTCCGGTCTTCCGGTTCTGTCGGTTCTCGACGAGGTCGTCGACGACCGCCGGGTCGGCGAGCGTCGAGGTGTCGCCGAGCGCGCCGGGCTCGTCCTCGGCGATCTTGCGCAGGATGCGGCGCATGATCTTGCCCGAACGGGTCTTGGGCAGGCCCGGCGCGAACTGGATGAGGTCGGGCGAGGCGATCGGGCCGATGTCCTTGCGGACCCAGGCGATGAGCTCCTCCTTGAGCTCGTCGGTGCCCTCGACCCCCGCGTTGAGGGTGACATAGGCGTAGATGCCCTGGCCCTTCAGGTCGTGTGGATAGCCGACCACCGCTGCCTCCGCGACCTTCTCATGCGCGACCAGCGAGCTCTCGACCTCGGCCGTGCCCATGCGGTGGCCCGAGACATTGATGACGTCGTCGACGCGGCCGGTGATCCAGTAGTAGCCGTCCTCGTCGCGCCGGCAACCGTCGCCGGTGAAGTACTTGTTCTTGTAGGTCGAGAAATAAGTCTCCTCGAAGCGCTTGTGGTCGCCATAGACCGTGCGCATCTGGCCGGGCCAGCTGTCCGTGATCACGAGGTTGCCGTCGCCCGGCCCCTCGAGCACCTTGCCCTCGGCGTCGACGATCTCGGGTTTGACGCCGAAGAAGGGCAGCGTCGCCGAGCCGGGCTTGAGGTCGGTCGCGCCGGGCAGCGGCGTGATCAGGATGCCGCCGGTCTCGGTCTGCCACCAGGTGTCGACGATCGGGCAGCGGCTGTCGCCGACGACGCGATAATACCACTCCCAGGCTTCCGGATTGATCGGCTCGCCGACCGAGCCGAGCAGCCTGAGCGATGCGCGCGAGGTCTTCTTGACCGGCCCCTCGCCGCCGCCCATCAGAGCGCGGATCGCGGTCGGGGCGGTGTAGTAGATGTTGACCTTGTGCTTGTCGATCACCTCCCAGTGGCGGGAGGTGGTCGGATATGTCGGCACGCCCTCGAACATCAGCGTGATCGCGCCGTTCGCGAGCGGCCCGTAGACGATGTAGGAGTGCCCCGTCACCCAGCCGACGTCGGCCGTGCACCAGTAGATGTCGCCCTCGTGGTAGTCGAAGATCGCCTCATGGGTGAAGGAGGCGTAGACCAGATAGCCGCCGGAGCTGTGCAGCACGCCCTTCGGCTTGCCTGTCGAGCCCGAGGTGTAGAGGATGAACAGCGGGTCCTCGGCGTTCATCTCCTCGGGCTCGCATTGGTCTGAAGCCTTTCCGACCGCCTCCTCGTAGCGGAGGTCGCGGCCCTCGGTCATCGGCACGTCGGCGCCGGTGCGCGCCACCACGAACACGGTGTCGACGCCCCCGACCTTGGCGATCGCCTCGTCGCAGTTCTTCTTGAGCGGCACCTTCTTGCCGCCGCGCAGGCCCTCGTCGGCCGTGATCACGACCCGCGACTCGCAACCCTCGATGCGGCCCGCGAGGCTGTCGGGCGAGAAGCCTCCGAACACCACCGAGTGGATCGCGCCGATGCGCGCACAGGCGAGCATCGCGTAGGCCGCTTCCGGGATCATCGGCATATAGATCGTGACCCGGTCGCCCTTCCTCACGCCGCGCTCCTTCAGCGCGTTGGCGAGCCGGCAGACCTGGCTGTGCAGCTCCTTATAGGTGATCGCCCTGGAGTCCTTCGGATCGTCGCCCTCCCACAGGATCGCGGTCTGGTCGCCGCGCGTCTCGAGATGGCGGTCGATACAGTTCGCCGCGACGTTGAGGGTCCCGTCCTCGTACCATTTGATCGAGACGTTCCCGGGCGCGTAGGAGACGTCCTTGACCTTGGAGAACGGCTTGATCCAGTCGAGCCGCTTGCCGACCTCGCCCCAGAAGCCGTCCGGATCCTCGATGGAGCGCCTGTAGTCGGCGTCGTATCTCGCCTTGTCGTAATGGGCGCGCGTCTTCCACTCGTCGGGGACGGGGTGCAGCTTCTCGGACATCGGTCTTTGCTCCCAGGCGGCTCCGCCTCATCAGGGCGGATTTGCCCGGAGCGTAGAGCGGAAGGCCCCGGCGTCTCAAGCGGCTGCGCGTCGTACTTTCGGGAAGACGGTCGCTGGCGCGCGATTTGCTTGCCTTTTAGCGCAAGGCGGGACCGGCGATTGCAGACGCCCAGGAGCTTGAGTGCGACGCACCTCCGCATGCCGAGGACCGGCTCGGAAGTCGGGCTACGTAGGCCGCGACGTCGCGCGCATCCAATGAGGCAGGCTGCTTTGATCGAGAGACGCGCGCGGTCGCTTAGGTGAAATTGATCAATAAGTAATAACCCCTAGTTGTATCTCAGAGATTTATTTCGGTATCATCATACGCCGAAAGCGGCAGCATCAAAGGGGTCGCAGGATCGCATGAGCCAAGCCCACCGGGACCTTCTTAAAGTTGACCGCGCGATTGCGCGAGCAATTATGTTCATTCATTCGCAACGGCAGTTCGTCAACTTGCGGCAAAGCCGAGGAGAGTCGACCTCTGAGGCAGAGGAAAGCATTCGTATGCTTCTCGCGGAACTTTCCGAGTGGCAATCTAGGCGCAAGGAAATCATCCGCGCGGTTGAGACATCTTCTAATCAAGAGCGACAGAGCCGTGGTCATATTAATGACCTGGCGGCTAGTGCGCCTGTGCTCGCTGCGCCTATTTGTGCCCCGCCGTCGCCGTCCGCTGGTTCGTTCGAGGTTGGGTGGTTGTCTGCCTATGTGGCAGGAAAGCTACGGTCTCTCCGGGGCCGGTATCTGCAGACCGCTAAGTCGGGTTAGAGATCATCGACGTCGAGGCGCCCGAAAAAGCGCCGCCGGCTAATCTGGATTGGCGTCAGGTTGTAATGCCGCCGTTGAGACGCAGGGCTTCGAGCGCGTGTTTCGATGACCAGGCCGACTCTCACGATTTTGACGGCCGGGTGGGCCGCTGCGGCGCAGGAAACGACGCGTCATTGGCCCTGCGGAGCGACCTCCGGAGGAGGGCTCGCCGACTGGCTGAGCGGGCATTCAGAGCGGACGTGAGCCGGCGCGCTGGTCGTCGCCCGTCAGGAGCTTGCGCGTTCTTGGGCTCGCGACACACGATCGACTTGGCGACTTCCAGCCGTCGGACCGG
>NZ_RYFI01000009.1:122656-151031 GCF_004103825.1 Hansschlegelia zhihuaiae | reverse complement strand
GCGGCCGGGCCGCGCCGCCGCCATGCTTGGCGACTGGAACGGGCCGGCGGGCGGGTCGGTTCCCGCGCGTCGGCTCCGCGGTTTGGGATCGCAATGCGACCCGCCCGCAATCACTGCAGCGCGCCGACGGCCTCTTGCGGATGACGCTCGACCAGCGCGCGGCGCAGCTTCTCGAGCGCGCGGTTCTCGATCTGGCGGACGCGCTCCTTGGAGATGCCGAGCTTCTCGCCGAGCGCCTCGAGGGTCACGGCGCTCTCCGCCAGCCGGCGGGCGCGCACGATCTTGAGCTCGCGCTCGTTGAGCACGTCGAGCGCGGCGCGCAGCCAGCGGACGCGGCGCTCGGTGTCGATCGACTCGCTGACCGTCTCGTCGGGCAGCGGCGCGCCGTCGACCAGGAAGTCCATGCGCTCGGAGGAGGAGTTCGGATCGCTGTCGATCATCGGGGCGTTGAGCGACATGTCCGGACCGGAGAGCCGCGAGTCCATCAGCGCGACGTCGTTGACCGAGACGCCGACGGCCTCGGCGATCTTGTCGTGCAGCACGCCTGGCGACATGGCCTCGCCATTCTTGCTGAGGCGCGCGCGCAGCCGGCGGAGATTGAAGAACAGCGCCTTCTGGGCCGAGCTGGTGCCGCCGCGCACGATCGACCAGTTGCGCAGGATATGGTCCTGGATGGCGGCGCGGATCCACCAGGTGGCGTAGGTGGAGAACCGCACCTCGCGCTCCGGCTCAAAGCGGGCCGCGGCCTCCAGCAGGCCGACATGGCCTTCCTGGATCAGGTCCGGCATCGGCAGCCCGTAATGGCGGAAGCGCGCCGCGATCGCGATCACGAGCCGCATATGGGCGGCCGCCAGGCGGTGCAGAGCGACCTCGTCCTTGTTGTCCTTCCAGAGGACCGCCAGCTGGTGCTCCTCGTCTCTTTCAAGGAAGGGCGCCT
This sequence comes from Hansschlegelia zhihuaiae, assembly GCF_004103825.1. Lineage (GTDB taxonomy): Bacteria > Pseudomonadota > Alphaproteobacteria > Rhizobiales > Methylopilaceae > Methylopila > Methylopila zhihuaiae. The sequence goes on along the minus strand of NZ_RYFI01000009.1, from coordinate 150,094 downwards.
CCATCGCGGCGCGGACGAAACGGCGGCGCACACCAGCCATTTGGGACATCAGGACACTCCCCACGAAAGCCGTTCTGGGACGGCGCTCACGGTGTCCAAACGCGGGAAAGCGGAAAAAGGACGGGCGCCGTCTGGGAATTTTCGTTCACGGTTCCGTGATCGTGGCGGTTCGCCCCTTGTCCTTCCGGCTTCGCGCCACAAGCGCGGCCAAAAAAAAGCCCGGCGCGAGGCCGGGCTTCCGAAGCATGCGGGCGGCGGAGCGAGAATCGCCTCAGGCGGCCTCGTCCTGGGCCTCGGCCTCTTCGGCTTCGGCCTCGTCGGCTTTGCCGCCGCGGCGCGGACCCTTGGCGAGCTGCGCCTCGATGAGCTTCTGCGCCTCGGAGTCCGTGAGCTTCTGGACCGCCGCGACCTCGCGCATCATGCGGTCGAGCGCAGACTCATAGAGCTGGCGCTCGCTGTAGGACTGCTCGGGCTGAGTGTCGGCGCGGAACAGGTCGCGCACGACCTCGGCGATCGAGATCAGATCGCCGGAATTGATCTTCGCCTCGTATTCCTGTGCGCGGCGGCTCCACATCGTCTTCTTGACGCGCGCGCGGCCGGTCAGCGTCTCAAGCGATTTCGTCACGAGATCGGGCTCGGAGAGCTTGCGCATGCCGGCGGACGCGACCTTGGCCACGGGCACGCGCAGCGTCATCTTGTCCTTCTCGAAGGAGATGACGAACAGCTCGAGCGTGTGGCCCGCGATCGCCTGCTCTTCGATCGCGACGATCCGTCCCACGCCGTGGGACGGATAGACGACATGCTCGTTTGTCTTGAAACCGTGCTTGCCCTGCGGCGTCTTCTTGGTGGTCATTCCGATCCGCACTCCTTGCGCTCCGGACCTCGCGGTCGGAACTCTCGACACATCCCGGCCCTTGGGCCGGCGCTCCGGTCGAAGGCGCGCGCGGCGGAGTCCGCCGCGGTTCGCGTCGCGGGTTCCTGGCGGCGACGACGACTTCGCGCGCCGAGCGCGCCCAGCGTCATCGGAGCTGTCAGTTGCGAAGGAAGCGCCAGAAATATCCGCCCTCTCCGGGGCGGCGCGGCGTCATTATCGACCGTGATGTGTCATGTAACATGAACGGTCGGAAAAATCAATGAGAACACGCCGTTCGGGGCGCGCGATCACCAATCCGACGAAACGTCGTGAGCTTCCGATCAGTCGCCTTCGCCCGGCTCTGGAGAGAAGAATTTCTCGAGCTTGTCCGGCTTGCCGTCATACTCCTTGGCGTCGGCCGGCGGGTCCCGCTTGATCGTGATGTTGGGCCAGCTCCGCGCGTATTCGCCGTTAAGTTTGACCCAGGACTCAAGACCGGCCTCGGTGTCCGGCTTGATCGCCTCGGCGGGGCATTCGGGCTCGCACACGCCGCAGTCGATGCACTCGTCAGGATGAATGACGAGCATGTTCTCGCCTTCGTAGAAGCAATCGACGGGGCAGACCTCGACGCAGTCCATGTACTTGCAGCGGATGCAGTTATCGGTGACCACATAGGTCATCGGCGTCTCCCGTTTTCGTGACGTGCACGTAGCGAAGCCGCCCCGGGGGCGCAAGGGCTCGCCCTTGCTCCGCCTCGCCGGTCCGCGCAGCGGTCAGTCCTGGCCGTCGGCCGGCTTGGGGCCGAGCTCCTCGTAAAGCGCTCGCGCCTCCGCGGCGGGGCCGCGCCGGTCCCCGAGCGCCGCGATCCTGAGGACCCGCACCGTGCGCTCGAGCGCGATCGTCAGCACGTCGCCGACCCGCGCCTGCCGGGCCGCCGCGTCGATCCGCCGGCCGTTCAGCCGGACATGGCCGGACTGCGCGAGCTTGGCCGCGAGGCTGCGGGTTTTCGCCACGCGGGCGCGCCACAGCCAGACGTCGATCCGCGCCGAGCCCTGACCTTCGGCCTCCGCAGGGCGCCGCTCAGGCGTCGGCGTTGGGCTCCCGACCCGGGTTGGAATCCCGCGAGGAGCCCCGGTCGTCGGCGGCCTTCTGGCCGCCTTTCGCGCCCTGCTCGAGCTGCGCCTTCAGCGCCGCAAGCTTGGCGAAGGGCGAGTCCGGGTCCGGGGCGCGTTCGGGCCGCCTCGCGGCTTGCGGGGCGGGGCGTTCGTCGCGCACGGGGCGACCGTCGGGACGCGGCCCTCCGCCGTGACGCGATCCCGGCCCGCGGCCGTCGCGCCGGGGACCGCCGCGATGCGGACGGTCGCCGCGCGCCTCGCCCGGCCCGCCGCCGGGGCGGCCGGAATGCTGCCGCTCGCGGACCGGCCCCCGGGCGTCGCCCGCGCCGGGCGGGGCCTGGCGGCCCTCGCGCCGTCCCTCTTGACGACCCTCTTGGCGACCGTCCTGCCGGCCCTCGGGGCGGCGCGCATCGCGCCCGCGCGGCGGCCGGGCCTGATGGTCGCGACGCCCGAAGCCGCCGGGACGCCAGACCTCGATGAATTCGGGCTCCGCCGGCGCGGCGTCCGCCGCCGCCTCGGACGCGAGGGCGGGCGGGGCCGGGTCTTCTGCGGCCGGGGCGTCGGCGACGGCGTCCTCGGCGATCTCGGCCGTCGCTTCGGCGGCGCTTTCGGCTTCTTCGGCCGTCCTCTCCTGCGGCGCCTCGGCCGCTATCGGATCGGCCTCCGTCTCGGCCGGAACCTCGTCGGACGCCGCGGGATCGAGTAGCGGGGGCGCGTCCGCGCCGGCGTCGAACACCGGCGATTCCCCGGTCGCCTGCGCCTCGTCGGCCTCCGGCTCCGCCGCGATCGCCGCCTCGACGGCCTCGGCCCGCCCCTCAGCGATCTCGGCGGCCGCTTCGCCGCCCTCGGTCGACGCCGCTTCGGAGGCGATCGCCTCGGCGGCATCGGCTTCCGGCTTCGCGGAAGCGTCGACGGGCGCCGACGGAGCGGCCTCCACGGCGGCCGCGGCCGGCGGCTTCGGGCGGCGCTCCATGCGGTAACCGAGCGCCTTCAGGATCGCGGCGAAATCCTCGCCCGAGCAGCCGGCGAGCGAGGTCATCGCGACCGTCACCGTGAAAGCGTTGCCGTCGGCCGCGCCGGGCGGCGGCGTTCCGGGCTGGCCGGGCTTCCAGGCGATCGCCGGGCGGATCAGGTCGGCGAGCCGCTCCAGGATGTCGACGCGGATCGCGCGCGCGCCGCACACCCGGTAGCCGAGCGCGCGATAGATCCCCTTGTCGACCTTGGGGTCGGCCGGCATCGAGGTGCGGCCGGCGGCCGCGAGATGCGCGGCGTCGGCGGCGCCGTCCTCGGCCTCGACGTCATGGGCGAGCGCCCAGAGCTGCGCCGCGAGCGCGCGCGGGGCGGGCTTCATCAAGAGCGGCAGATAGATGTGATGCGCGCCGAAGCGCACGCCGTGCTTCCTGAGCGCCGCTCGCGCGGTCTGCTCGAGGCTCTTGACCTCCTCGGCGACGCGCGCGCGGTCGAGGACCCCGAGCTCCTCGACGAGCTGGTAGGCGACCCCGCGCGCGACGCCGGTCACGTCCTCGGCCGCATCGAGCGCGACCAGCGGCCCGAGCAGCTTCTGGACATGGCCGCGGATCCACTGGTCGAGCCGTCGGTCGACGCGCTCGCGCGCCTCGCCGGTGAGCTGCTCGTCCGCCAGCACGCGGATGCGGGGCGTGAGCGTCTTGTCGCCCTTGACGAGCTTGCCGACCAACTCGCCCTGCCAGCGCACGGCGCCGTCGGAGGCCAGCACCAGGTCGCCGTCGCCCGAATTCGCGAAGCGTTCGGAGCGCGTCTCGATCTCGCCGGCCAGGGCCTTCGCGGCGGCGGTCCGGAGGGCGCGGCCGTCGGGGCCGTCGCCGGCGGCGTCGGGGGCGAACTGGAACCCCGCGAGGCGGCCGACATGGTGGCCCTCCACGCGAACGGAGCCGTCCTTGTCGATCTCGGCTTCGAGCATGTCGTTTTCCCTGAGGCGGCGCATGAGCACGCTGGTGCGCCGGTCGACGAAGCGGTGGGCGAGGCGGTCGTGCAGGGCGTCGGAGAGCCGGTCTTCGACGCCGCGGGTCACTCCCTGCCAATGGTCCGGATCGTCGAGCCAGTCGGGTCTGTTCGCGACGAAGGTCCAAGTCCTGATATGCGCGATCCGGGCCGAAAGCGTGTCGATGTCGCCGTCGGTCCGGTCGCAGGTCGCGACGTGCCGCGCAAACCAGTCGGTCGGGACCTTACCCGGCCGGCTCAAAAAACCATAGAGGTCTGCGAGAAGTTCGGTGTGCTGAGCGGGCGCGATCTTGCGGTAGTCCGGGACCTGGCAGACGTCCCACAGCAGCGCGACCTCGGCCCGGCCCCTTGCGCCGCGCCTGACGGCCGGGTCGCGCGCGAGACTCATCAGCGCCCTGACGTCGTCGGCGTCGGGCGCGCGGGTCAGGCCGGTCTCGGCCGGCGGGCGCGACAGGCTGTCGATCAGCGCCTCGGGCGACGCGAAGTCGAGGGCGCGGTTGCGCCACTGCAGAACTTTGACGCTGTCGAAGGCGTGGCTCTCCAGCCGCTCGACCAGCTCGGGCTCGAAGGGCGGGCAGCGGCCCGTGGTGCCGAAGGTGCCGTCCTTGAGGTGGCGCCCGGCGCGTCCGGCGATCTGCGCCATTTCGGACGGGTTCAGCCGGCGGAACTGGTGGCCGTCGAATTTGCGGTCGCCCGCGAAAGCGACATGGTCGACGTCGAGATTGAGTCCCATGCCGATGGCGTCGGTCGCGACGAGATAGTCGACGTCGCCGCTCTGATACATCGCCACCTGGGCGTTGCGGGTGCGCGGGCTGAGCGCCCCGAGCACCACCGCCGCGCCGCCGCGCTGGCGGCGGATCAGCTCGGCGATGGCGTAGACCTCCTCGGCCGAGAAGGCGACGATCGCCGAGCGGCGCGGCAGCCGCGAGATCTTCTTCTCGCCGGCGAACAGCAGGTTCGACAGCCGCGGCCGCGTCACGACGTTCGCGCCGGGCAGAAGCTTCTCGACCAGCGGCCGCATGGTCGCGGCGCCGAGCGCGAGCGTCTCGTAGCGGCCGCGAAGGTTGAGCAGGCGGTCGGTGAAGACGTGGCCGCGGTCGAGGTCCGCGGCGAGCTGGATCTCGTCGACGGCCAGGAAATCGACGTCGAGGTCGCGCGGCATCGCCTCGACGGTCGCGACCCAGTAGCGGGCGCCGGCGGGCTTGATCTTCTCCTCTCCGGTGACGAGCGCGACTTTTTCGGGCCCGACCTTGTCGACGAGCCGGCCATAGACCTCGCGCGCGAGCAGGCGCAGCGGCAGGCCGATCAGGCCGGAGCCATGGGCCGCCATCCGTTCGATCGCGAGATGGGTCTTGCCGGTGTTGGTCGGCCCGAGCACCGCCGTGACGCCGCGACCGCGCGCGGGCTGCAGGATCTCGGACGCCGGCGCCGGCGCGAGTTCGGCGACGTCGCTCATAAAGGCTTCCTTAAATCCTCGGCCGGTCCGGAGCGACAGGGGGCGGCCGAGGGATTTGGGAACGGCCGCGGAACGAACCGGGGCCGAATCGCCGACCTCAGCCAGATTCCTGATTCGTTCCAATGGGTTGAGTCCGTGTCGGTCCGATCGGCGACGACGCGCGGCGGGGACCTGCGACCCTTCTACGCGGGGCGGCGCCTACTGATCGCGCGAGGCGCGCATGCCGTCGCTGTCGACCACGAAGGAGGTCGCGGTGATCTCCGCCAGGCCCATCTGGGTGCGCACCGAGATCTTCCAGGGCATGAGCGCGCCGGCGCCGGCGATCGGCGCGAGCCAGACCTCCATCTCCTTGTTGGACTCCATGAACTTCACGTTGTCCTTGTCGGGACGGTGGCCGGAGATCGGCCTGTAGCTCGCCTTGCAGACGAGGACCTTGCCCTCGTAGCCGCCCTTGGCCTTTGGATCGGCGTTGTTCTCGGTGTTGGGCTTGGCGATCTCCGTGCGGTCGTAGCGCAGCGCGATGTCGTAGCGCGCGCGTCCGTCGAACACCGGCAGGGTGCGGTTGCAGGAGCTCTCGGCCAGCAGGTCGCCGGAGCCCGCGACCGGCATCATGATCGCGCTCAACGGGTCCAGCACGCCGCGCTTGTCGGCGTCGCTCACCGGCACGACGTTCCGGGTCTTCGGCGTCGGTTCGACCGAGAGCTGGCGCACCGAACCGCCCGCGAGCGCGAGCCGGACGATCTGGCCCTTGTCGTTGGCGCGCGTGTTGAGCGCGTAGGCCGTCGGGACGACGCGGGCGTCGTGGAGGCCTCCGCGCGCCGTCGCCGCGCCCTTGCCGCCGGTGAAGAAGCGCGCGAGCCCGGTCATGCGGATCGACAAATTGATGTCGTAGGTCTCGCGATTGATGCCGGTCTGCATCGTCGCCGTCCCGATCTCGAAGCCCGAGAGCGTGACCTCGTAGCGCGCGCGGACGCGCGTCTCGGCGGAGGCCGGCGCGGTCGCGCAGAGGCCTGCGGCGGCCGCGAGCGTCAGCGTCGCGGCGGAGCGAAGGGGAAGGGGCCTACCGGCCCGACGGTGTGTGATCATGTCGTGTCTGCGTGATCTCGCTCGGGCGGCGTCCGAAGTTCGGCGGCCCTCGGGCTGTCTGCCGGTCGTCCGGCGTCGGGCATCGAGCGTAGCCGAGATTCAGTCCATTGTGAGGCTGCGCCCGCTATGGTTCACGGGCGGTTAACCATGCGGCGTCCGACCGGGCCGCAGGCGTTTTTGGCCGGCCGCTTTCTTGACGCTCGACCGGCTCTCATCTATAGCGCCGCCTTCTCTTTCATGGTCCGCGGGCTTTGACGCCCGACCGGCGGCGCGCCGGGGCGGACGCCCGACGTCGCGGGCCGTGCGGCGGAACGTTTCAGGAGTGCGCCATGTCGCGGCGTTGCGAATTGACCGGCAAGGCCGTTCTGACCGGCCACAAGGTCAGCCATTCGAACCACAAGACCAAGCGGACCTTCCGCCCGAACCTCGTGCAGGTCTCGCTGATCTCCGAGACGCTCGGCCGTTCGGTCCGCCTCAGGGTCTCGGCCAACGCCCTGCGCTCGGTCGAACATCGCGGCGGCCTCGACGCGTTCCTGGCCAAGGCTTCCGAGCTGCAGCTCAGCCAGGGCGCGCGCGAGCTGAAGCGCAAGATCGCCAAGGCTGGCGACAAGGCTTCGGCCGGCGAGAGCCAGCAGGCCGCGTCCTGAACGATCCGCGAACCGGCGCCGCGCCGGTCGCGACTCTCAGAGACTTGATCCTGCCCATCGTCGCGATGACTGTGGTCGTCGCGGCGTCGAACGCGCTGGTGCGCGTGCCCGTCGAGGCCTTCGGCCTCGCCGACAAGCTGACCTGGGGCGCCTTCGCCTATCCGGTCGCCTTTTTGGTCACCGACCTCACCAACCGCCGCTTCGGACCGGAGGCCGCGCGCAGGGCGGTCTATGTCGGCTTCGCGCTCGCGGTCGCGCTGTCGCTCGTGCTGTCGACGCCGCGGATCGCGCTCGCCTCGGGAACCGCCTTCCTGGTCGGCCAGCTGCTCGACGTCGCGGTGTTCTCAAAGCTGAGGAGAGTCGCCTGGTGGCGCGCGCCGCTCGCCGCGAGCCTCGCAGGTTCGGCGGCCGACACCGCTTTGTTCTTCTCGCTCGCCTTCGCGGGCGACCAGGCGATGTCCGCGCCCGTCATGCTGTTCGGCCTCGTCGAGGCGCCGCTCTGGGCGAGCCTTGCGGTGTTCGACTTCGTCGTGAAGGCGGCGGGGGCCGCTCTGCTTCTTGCGCCCTATGGCGCCCTGATGGGCGTCGTGCGACCGCTCGAGCGCCTCGGCGCTCCGAGCTGAAACTTTGCTTTCCGCCGCCGGACCCTTCTAAAATGTGGGGATTGACGTAAGTTCGCCGCGGGCCGCGGCCCCGGGGGGCTTCGATCCGGGTCGCTCACGAATTGAAGTCTAGTTCGATAGAAGACGTCTATCGAACGATCCTGCACAAGTATGGATGTCGGTCTATCACGGACTAAGCATCTTTTCTGAATGGCGATGACAGATTGGCTGAAACTCTAGGCCGCCAGTTCGCGTGACTAGCTGTCGCATAGAGAAATTGTGACTTCAGTCTATTATATGCGCCAAGAACGCTCCAAGGAGGAAACAATGGCGAGACGCCCCGGTCGCAATTTCCTGTTCGTCCCCGGCCCGACCAACGTGCCCGAGCGCGTGCTCCGCGCCATGGTCGTGTCGCAGGAGGACCATCGCTCGCCGATCTTCCCGGATCTGACCAAGCCGCTCTATGAGGGCCTGAAGAAGGTCTTCAAGACCAAGGACGGCCAGGTCTTCATCTTCCCGTCGTCGGGCACCGGCGGCTGGGAGGCGGCGCTCTGCAACACCCTCGCCCCCGGCGACAAGGTGCTGACCGCGCGATTCGGCCAGTTCTCGCATCTTTGGACCGACATGGCCCAGCGTCTCGGCCTCGACGTCGTCGTCCAGGAGGAGGAGTGGGGCACGGGCGCCCATGAGGAGAAGATCGAGGAGGCCCTCGTCGCCGACAAGGCGCATGAGATCAAGGCCGTCATGGTCGTGCACAACGAGACCGCGACCGGCGTCACCTCGAACATCGGCGCGATCCGCAAGGCGATGGATGCGGCCAAGCACCCCGCCATGCTGTTCGTCGACTCGGTGTCAGGCCTCGCCTCGATCGATTTCCGCTTCGACGAATGGCGCGTCGACTGCGCCGTGAGCGGCTCGCAGAAGGGCCTGATGCTGCCGGCCGGCCTCGGCGTCGTCTGCGTCAGCCAGCAGGCGCTGAACGTCCGCAAGAACGCCAGGCTCAACCGCGTCTATTTCGACTTCCAGGACCAAATCAACACCAACCCCTCGGGCTACTTCCCCTACACGCCCGCGACCCCGCTGCTGCATGGCCTGCGCGAGTCGCTCGCCTGCATCGAGGACGAAGGGCTGGAGAACATCTTCCACCGCCATCACGTGCTGGCCTCGGCCACGCGCGCTGCGGTCGACGCCTGGGGCCTCAAGCTCTGCGCGAAGTCGCCGCGCTGGCACTCCGACACGGTGAGCGCGATCATGGCGCCGGAGGGGATCGACGCCGCCAAGATCATCCGCCACGCCTATGACCGCTACAATCTGGCGCTCGGCGCCGGGCTCTCGAAGGTCGCGGGCAAGGTGTTCCGCATTGGCCATATCGGCGACCTGAACGAACTGATGCTGCTGGGCGCGATCGCGGGCGCCGAGATGTCGATGCTCGACAATGGCGTGAAGATCAAAGCCGGCTCCGGCGTCGGCGCGGCGCAGGAGTATCTGCGCGACAACCCGATCGAGAAGCAGGCGACTACCCCCAAGGCGGCCTGACGCGCCACGTTCGGGCGCCGGACCTCGGAGCGGGCTTGACGTCCGGCCGATGTCCGGCGCTCGTGGCGCGCCATATGCCTTTCGCCTGAACCTGGCCGGGGGTTCGACGCCGCCGGCCCAATAAGGGGGTCGCCCATGACGCAGAAGATCGTTTTCCTCGACCGCGAAAGCGTCGACGCCAACGTCCGCAAGCCGAATTTCGAGCACGACTACACCGAGTACGAGTCGACCTGGACGCCGGAGGACATCGTCGAGCGTCTGAAGGACGCCGACATCGCGATCATCAACAAGGTCCCGATGAGCGCGGACGTGCTGAAGCAGCTGCCGAAGCTCAAGCTGATCGCGGTCGCGGCGACCGGCACCGACATCGTGGACAAGCCGACCGCCAAGGCGCAGGGGATCACGATCTCCAACATCCGGAACTACGCCTTCAACACGGTTCCGGAGCATGTCGTCGGGCTGATGTTCGCGCTCAGGCGCGCGATCGTGCCTTACGCGAACTCGGTGAAGCGTGGCGACTGGGCGAAATCGAGCCAGTTCTGTTACTTCGACTACCCGATCTACGACATTGCGGGCTCGACCCTCGGCATCGTGGGCTATGGCGCGATCGGCAAGTCGATCGCCAAGCGCGCCAAGGCCCTCGAGATGAAGGTGCTGGCTTATGACGTCTATGACAGTCCTGAGCTGGTCGATTTCGAGACCGTGCTGACGCAGTCCGACGTCATCACCATCCACGTTCCGCTGACCGACAAGACGCGCAACATGTTCGGCGCGGAACAGTTCAAGAAGATGAAGAAGAACGCGCTGCTCATCAACACCGCGCGCGGCGGTCTGGTGGACGAGCAGGCGCTGGTCGACGCCCTGAAGTCGGGCGAGATCGGCGGCGCGGGCTTTGACGTCATCGCCAAGGAGCCTCCGAAGGACGGCAACATCCTGGTCGAACAGGACCTGCCGAACCTGATCGTGACGCCGCACGTCGCATGGGCGTCCAAGGAGGCGATGCAGATCTTGGCCGACCAGCTCGTCGACAACATCGAGAACTTCGTCGCGGGCAAGCCGTCCAACGTCGTGGAGTAGGAATGTCGCGCGGCCCCGGCCAGAGCTTCAGCCTCGACGCGCTGAAGGACGCCTTTCTGAGGAACGTCCCGCCGGACCGCCCGACGGCGGCGCTGTCTCCGTGGAGCCCGGCGAACTCGTCCGCGCTCCAGTTCGGCCGCGCCGCGCCCGCGAGCGACGACATGACCCGAGAAACGCACAAGCCCGCCAGCGAGCGGGCGCAGGGAAGACGATGACCAAGAAGCTGCTTTTCCAGTTCGACACCGACCCGACGCCGAGCGTGTTCGACGTGGTCGTGGGCTATGACGGCGGCGCCGACCACATCACCGGCTATGGCGGCGTGACCCCCGAAAACGTCGGGGCCTATGTCGACGGCACGATCTATACCCGCGGCGGCTCGGAGAAGAAGTCGACCGCGATCTTCGTCGGCGGCGGCGACATGGCGGCGGGCGAAGCGGTCTACGACGCCGTGCAGAAGCGCTTCTTCGGTCCGTTCCGGGTCTCGACCATGCTCGACTCGAACGGCTCGAACACGACCGCAGCGGCAGGCGTCGCGATCGCGGTCAAGGCGGCGGGCGGGAGCGTCAGCGGCAAGCGCGCCGTGATCCTGGCCGGCACCGGCCCGGTCGGCATGCGCTCCGCCGCGATGCTCGGCAAGGAAGGCGCGACCGTCGCGATCGTCGGACGCTCAGCTGACAAGGCCCAGAAGGCCGCGGACAACATCGAGAAGCGCTTCGGCATCAAGGTCGAGGCGATCGAGGCGAAGTCCGCCGAGGACCGGGCCAAGGCGGTCGCGGGCGCGAACCTCGTGTTCTCGGCCGGCGCGATCGGGCTCGAGCTGCTCGCCGAGGACGTCTGGAAAGCCGAGAGCTCGATCGAGATCCTGGTCGACTACAACGCCCAGCCCCCGCTCGGCATCGGCGGTCTCGACGCGATGGACAAGGCCAAGGAGCGCCATGGCAAGCTCGCGATCGGCGCGCTCGGCCTCGGCGGCCTGAAGCTCAAGCTGCACCGCACGCTGATCGGCAAGCTGTTCGAGGCCGCCGACCAGTCGTTCGACGCCGACGAAATCTACGCGCTCGCCAAGGAGATGGCGTGATGGCCGAAGGCCAGCCGCTCGGCGCATTCCTCGACGACCTCGCCTCGGAGCGCTCGACGCCGGGCGGCGGCGGCGCGGCGGCGATCTCCGGCGCGATGGGCGCGGCGCTGGTCTCGATGGTCTGCAACCTGACCATCGGCAAGCCGAAATACGCCGAGGTCGAGGCCGACCTGAAGCAGGTCCTTGAGACATCGGAGAAGCTCCGCGCCGAGCTCACCAGGGCGATCGGCGACGACGTCAAGGCGTTCGACGCGGTGATGGGCGCATACGGTCTGCCGAAGGGCGAGACCGACGAGGAGAAGGCCGCCCGAACCGCCAAGATCCAGGCGGCGCTCAAGGAGGCGACCGACGTGCCGCTCGAATGCGCGCGGCTCTGCGCGCAGGTCGTGAAGCTTTCGGCCGTCACGGCCGACAAGGGCAATGTCAACGTCGTGTCGGACGCGGGCGTCGCCGTGCAATCCGCCTATGCGGGCCTGATGAGCGCGGCGCTCAATGTCCGGGTCAACGCGAAGTCGATCAAGGATCGGGACTTCGCCGACGGACGGCTCCAGGAGCTCGAGACCCTGCTCGCGGATGCGGGCGCGGAGACCGAGCGGACCTATGAGGTCGTGAAAAGCAAGCTCGGCTGACCCGGTTCGGGGCAGTTCGCCGGTTCGGCCGATCCTGGCTTTTACGAAAGTCGGGCGTGACGCACGCATCAGTATATGTAAGAATATCTTTCGATTTCTGAAGAGCGTAGTCAGTAAATCTTAAACACGGAGAGGAGGTCGCGATGGACGTTCACGAGTATCAGGCGAAGGAGCTGCTTTCGGGCTTCGGCGTCGCGGTGCCGAAGGGCGCGGTGGCCTTCAGCCCGGACCAGGCGGTTTATGCTGCGACGGAGCTCGGCGGCTCCTACTGGGCCGTGAAAGCTCAGATCCACGCGGGCGCGCGCGGCAAGGCCGGCGGCATCAAGCTCTGCCGCACCTATAACGAGGTGCGCGACGCCGCCAAGACCATGCTGGGCAAGAAGCTCGTGACCAAGCAGACCGGTCCCGAGGGCAAGCCGGTGCAGCGCGTCTATGTCGAGGTCGCGGACCCCTTTGAGCGCGAGCTCTATCTCGGCTACGTGCTCGACCGGAAGGCCGAACGGGTGCGCGTCATCGCGTCCCAGGAGGGCGGCATGGAGATCGAGGAGATCGCCGACAAGAATCCCGAGGCGCTGATCCAGGTGGTGGTCGAGCCCGCGGTCGGCCTCCAGCAGTTCGAGGCGCGCGAGATCGCATTCAAGCTCGGGCTCAACATCAAGCAGGTCTCGGCCGCGGTGAAGACGATCATGAACGCCTACCGGGCGTTCCGCGACACCGACTGCCAGATGCTCGAGATCAACCCGCTGGTCGTCACCAAGGACGACCGCGTGCTGGCGCTCGACGCCAAGATGTCGTTCGACGACAACGCGCTGTTCCGTCGTCACAACGTCGCGGACATGCACGATCCCTCGCAGTCCGATCCGCGCGAGGCGCAGGCCGCCGAGCACGCCCTCAACTATATCGGTCTCGAGGGCGAAATCGGCTGCATCGTCAACGGCGCGGGGCTCGCCATGGCGACCATGGACATGATCAAGCACGCGGGCGGAAGCCCCGCGAACTTCCTCGACGTCGGCGGCGGGGCGAGCCCCGAGCGCGTCGCGACCGCGTTCAACCTCGTCCTGTCGGACCAGAACGTGAAGGCGATCCTGGTCAACATCTTCGCCGGCATCAATCGCTGCGACTGGGTGGCCCAGGGCGTCGTGCAGGCCGCCAAAGAGGTCGACATGAAGGTCCCGCTGATCGTCCGGCTCGCCGGCACGAATGTCGAGGCCGGCCAGAAGATCCTGAAGGAGAGCGGGCTCGACCTGATCACCGCCGACACCCTGTCGGAAGCCGCCCGGAAAGCCGTCGAGGCCTGCCAGGGCGCCAAGCGGAACGCGGCCTGAGAGCGAGGGAGGGAGACCACGTCATGAGCATTCTGATCGACGAGAAGACCCCGATCATCGTCCAGGGCATCACGGGCGACAAAGGCACCTTCCACGCGAAGGAGATGATCGAATACGGCACCAACGTCGTGGGCGGCGTGACGCCGGGCAAGGGCGGCAAGACGCATCTCGGCCTGCCGGTGTTCAACACCGTCAAGGACGCCGTGCGCGAGACCGGCGCCACGACCTCGATCACCTTCGTGGCGCCGCCCTTCGCGGCGGATGCATTGATGGAGGCGGCGGACGCAGGGCTGAAGCTCGTCTGCTCGATCACCGACGGCATCCCGGCGCAGGACATGATGCGCGTGAAACGCTATCTGTTCCGCTATCCGAAGGACAAGCGGACGGTGGTGGTCGGCCCGAACTGCGCCGGCATCATCTCGCCCGGCAAGGCCATGCTCGGCATCATGCCCGGCCACATCTACAAGAAGGGCTCGGTCGGCGTGATCTCGCGCTCCGGCACGCTCGGCTACGAGGCGGCCTCGCAGATGAAGGCGCTCGACATTGGCATCTCGACTTCAGTCGGCATCGGCGGCGACCCGATCAACGGCTCGTCATTCCTCGACCACCTCGCGCTGTTCGAGAAGGACCCGGAGACCGAGGCCGTGCTGATCATCGGCGAGATCGGCGGTCCGCAGGAGGCCGAGGCCTCGGCCTGGATCAAGGACAATTTCTCGAAGCCGGTGATCGGTTTCGTGGCCGGGTTGACGGCGCCGAAGGGCCGGCGCATGGGCCATGCGGGCGCGATCATCTCGGCGTCCGGCGACAGCGCCGCCGAGAAGGCCGAGATCATGCGCTCCTTCGGCCTGACGGTGGCGCCGGATCCCGGGTCATTTGGCACGACCGTTGCTGAGGTGCTCAACAGGTCCAGAAAAGCGGCCTGAGATTAAGGGCTTCCATGCAGTCCGGCGCGGCGGTCCCTCCGCCGCGCCTGTCATCGAAGTCCCCGGCGAACGGACGGCCGGACCCGGACCGTCCCCATGCAGTGGAGTCGAGAGATGACGCTGACCGCAGAAGTCCATGCCCCGGTCGTCGACGCGCCGTTCGCGCCGCCCGCGATCACTGGAACCGGTTCCGAGACCGCGACCCAGATCCTGTTTCACGCCCTGCTCGAGATCTGCCGCCGTCACGAGCCGAAGCTCGTCGGCCTGCTCAAGGGCGAGGCCGATATCGGGAGCATGACGCCCGAACTCCTGATCCGGGCTCTCCAGCTCCAGGGGATCTGGTTCAGGCTGCTGTCGATCGTCGAGGAGAACACGGCGATGCGCCGGCGTCGCCACGTCGAGCGCACCCAGGGGCGCGAGGAGGTCGGCGGGACCTTCTCGAAAGTGTTCGCCGAAGCCGCCGCCGCGGGCGTCAAGGCCTCGGAGATCCAGGAGCTCCTCAAGGGCCTGCGGATCCGCCCGACCCTCACGGCGCATCCGACCGAGTCGAAGCGCGTCACCGTGCTCGAGAAGCTGCGCAAAGTTTACCTGCTGCTGCGCGAGCTCGAGCTGCCGCGCTGGACCGAGCGCGAGCGCAACGGCCTGATGGCGGACCTCTCCGACCAGATCGAGCTGATCTTCCTGACGGGCGAGCTGCAGCTCGAGAAGGCGACGGTCGTTCGCGAGGTCTCCTGGGCGCTGCACTTCTTCGACGAATCCCTGTTCGACATGCTGCCCGAGCTGCTGAATTCGCTGGAGTCCTCGCTCGCCGCGCATTATCCGGACGAGAGCTTCGAGGCCCCGGCCTTCTTCCAGTTCGGCTGCTGGGTCGGCGGCGACCGCGACGGCAACCCCTTCGTCACCCATGACGTCACCCGCACCACGCTGAAGCGGAACGCGCGCGCCAGCATGCGGCGCTTCCGTAGCCGGCTCACCGAGCTCGGCAAGTGGCTGTCGATCACCGAGCGGGCGATGCCGACGCCGGTCGCGTTCCGCAAGGAGCTGAAGGCGCGTCTCGACGCCTCCGGCGACGCCGAGGCGATCGCGGCGCGCAATCCGGGCGAGCACTTCCGGCAATATCTGAGCTGCGTGCTCCGCAAGCTCGACGCCACGATCGAGCGCAACAAGGAGGAGCCGGCGGCGCCCGTCACGCCGCATTATTCCGACGCCGACGAGCTGATCGGCGACCTCAAGGCGCTCGAGCGCGGGCTGATCGAGGCGAACTGCCGCTCGCTTGCAGTCAACCAGGTCCGGCCGGTGCGGCGCATGGTCGAGCTGTTCCGGTTCTCGACCGTGCATCTCGATCTCCGCGAGAACTCGACCCGCACCACCAAGGCGCTGCGCGAGATCTGGGCCTCGGTCGAAGGCGGCGAGCCCGACGACGCCCCCGAGCTCGATTCGCCCGAATGGCGCGCCTGGCTGACCGCCGAACTGTCGAAGCCCCGGACGAAGCTGCGCGACCTGCCGAAGCTCTCCGAGGAAAGCCGCGAGACCCTCGCGACCTTCGCGCTGGTCGCCGAGATGCGCGCCGAGCTCGACCGCGAGGCGGTCGGCGCCTTCATCCTGTCGATGACGCGCTCGGTGAACGACATTCTGGGCGCCTACCTGCTGGCCAAGGAGGCGCGGATCTATCTCGACTCGCCGGGCGTCGAGATCTGCCAACTGCCGATCGTCCCGCTGTTCGAGACCATCGAGGATTTGCGGGCCGCTCCGTCGATCATGAAGGAGCTGCTGTCGATCCCGCTGGTCCGCCGCTCGGTCCGATGGCAGGGCGGCTTCCAGGAGGTGATGGTCGGCTATTCGGACAGCAACAAGGATGGCGGCTATCTCGCCTCCAACTGGGAGCTCTACAAGGCGCAGGCCAAGCTCACCGAGATCGGCGAGCAGGCCGGCCTGCCGATCGCCTTCTTCCACGGCCGGGGCGGATCGGTCTCGCGCGGCGGAGCGCCGACCGCGCGCGCCGTCGAGGCTCTGCCGCCGGGCTCCATCAACCGCCAGTACCGGGTGACGGATCAGGGCGAGGTCGTTTCGTTCAAATACGCCAACCGCGGCACTGCGGCCTACCAGATGGAGCTGACCGCGGCCTCGGTGATGGCGCACGCGCTCAATTCGAACCGCTCGTCCTCGGCCTCCCGATCTGAGTTCGACGACGCCATGGAGGCGCTGTCTGGGGCTTCGCGGGCGGTCTACACGCAGCTCCTGAACCACCCGGGCCTGGTCGATTATTTCCAGAGCGCGAGCCCGCTCGACGAGCTCGCGCTGCTCAACATCGGCTCGCGGCCGGCCCGGCGGTTCGGCGCGCGCACGCTCTCGGACCTGCGCGCCATTCCGTGGGTGTTCGCATGGGCGCAGAACCGGCACATCATCACCGGGTGGTACGGCATCGGCTCCGGCCTCAAGAACTTCATCGACGTGCGCGGCGAGCCCGGCGAGCACCTCCTGAAGCGCATGTTCGAGCACTCGAAGCCGTTCCGGCTGATCCTCGACGAGGTCGAGAAGACGCTCCGGATGGTCGATCTCTCGATCGCCCGCGAGTATTCCACGCTCTGCCCCGACGAGGCGGCGCGTGAGGAGATCTTCCGGATGATCGAGGCCGAATACGCGCTGACCTGCGAGATGTGCCTGCAGGTCTCGGGCGGCGGCGAGATCGCGTTCCGCTACCCGGCCTTCCGCGAGCGGCTGGAGGAGCGCCTGCCGGTCATCAACCAGGTGAGCCGCGAGCAGGTCGAACTGCTGCGCCGCTTCCGCTCCGAGACCGACGAGTTCAAGCGCGACGAGGTCAAGTCGGCGCTGCTCCTGTCCATCAACTGCATCGCCGTCGGCTTCGGCGCGACGGGGTGAGCGCTCGATGACTGCGCCGACGCGCTGCGTGCTTCGAGACGCCGACCTGCGGTCGGCTCCTCGGCATGAGGAATGTCGTGCTTGGCGCCCTCTGCCTCCTCATGCTGAGGAGGCCGGGAGGGCCGTCTCGAAGCACGCAGAACATCGCCCCAAACGAGTTTGAGAACCGTCCGAGGAGGAAACGAAAATGAGCTTCACCCTGATCCAGCAGGCCACGCCGCGCCTGCATCGCTCCGAGCTCGCCGTGCCGGGCTCCAACCCGACCTTCATGGAGAAGTCGGCCAAGTCGGCCGCCGACGTCATCTTCCTCGACCTCGAGGACGCCGTCGCTCCCGACGACAAGGAGCAGGCGCGGAAAAACATCGTCCAGGCGCTGAATGACATCGACTGGGGTAACAAGACCATGATGATCCGCATCAACGGTCTCGACACCCACTACATGTATCGCGACGTCATCGACATCGTCGAGAAGTGCCCGCGCCTCGACATGATCCTGATCCCGAAGGTCGGCGTCCCGGCCGACGTCTACGCCGTCGACATGCTGACGACGCAGGTCGAGCAGTCGATCAAGCGCGAGAAGAAGATCGGCTTCGAGGTGCTGATCGAGACCGCGCTTGGCATGGCCAATGTCGAGGCGATCGCGACCTCGTCCAAGCGCCTCGAGGCGATGTCGTTCGGCGTCGCGGACTACGCCGCCTCCTGCCGGACCCGTTCGACCGTCATCGGCGGCGTGAACCCGGACTATTCGGTGCTCACCGACAAGGACGAGGCCGGCAACCGCGAGACCCACTGGCAGGACCCGTGGCTGTTCGCCCAGCAGCGCATGCTCGTCGCCTGCCGCGCCTATGGCCTGCGGCCGGTCGACGGGCCGTTCGGCGACTTCTCCGACCCGGACGGCTACCTCTCCGCCGCCCGCCGCTGCGCCGCCGCGGGCTATGAGGGCAAGTGGGCCATCCATCCGAGCCAGATCGAGCTCGCCAACGACGTCTTCACGCCGTCCGAAGCGGAGGTGACGAAGGCCCGCCGCATTCTCGAAGCGATGGAAGAGGCCGCCAAGGCCGGCAAGGGCGCGGTGTCGCTCGACGGCCGCCTGATCGACATCGCGTCGATCCGCATGGCCGAGGCGCTGATCAACAAGGCCGACGCGATGAAGCAGGCGGCCTGAACCGCCGCCTTCAGACGAAGCGCGACCCGCCCTTGCCGATCATCAGAGGGGTGGAGCGCCGTCCGGCGGCGGGCCTCAGCTCGCCGTCGTCGTCCACGACGAGAAGCTGGGCCGAGGCGGCGCGCGAGCAATGTTTCGCGCGCCCCGTCGACTTCGCCTCGTAGAGCGCCTCGTCGGCGAGCGCGATCAGCTGGTCCGGGGCGGGCGCCGCCGAGCCGCCCGGCGCGGCCGTGGCGCCGCCGACGCTAACCGATACGCGCCGCGAGGCCGATCCCCGATGCGGGAGACCGAGCTCCTCGACGGTCTCAAGGATCTTCTGCGCCACGACCGCCGCGCCCTCGTCGCCGGTGCCGGGCAGGATCACCGCGAACTCCTCGCCGCCATAGCGCGCGGCGAGGTCGCCCGGGCGGCTCGCGCAGGCCCTCAGCAGCTCCGCGATCCGCTTCAGGCAGTCGTCGCCGGCGAGATGGCCGTAGGCGTCGTTGAACGCCTTGAAGTGATCGACGTCGACCAGCAGCAGAGACAGCGGCTGGCCGGAGCGCTGGCCGCGTCGGCACTCGGCCGCGAGCGCCTCGTCGAAGCGGCGCCGGTTGGCGAGTTTGGTCAGTCCGTCTTCATTGGCGAGGGCGGCGAGTTGGCGGCTGCTGCTTTCGAGCCGCGCCGCCATGTGATTGAGGGTGCGCGACAGCGTCAGCACTTCGGTGGGCAGCAGACCCGACATGAAGGTCTTGGCCGACAGATCGCCGCGGCCGATGCGTTCCGCGGCGGCGGTCAGCCGGGCCATCGGCTCGGCGAGCGTCCAATGCCCGAGCGTCGCCGCCGCGACGATCGCGAGCGCCGCGGCGCCGAAGGCGAGCGCGAAGCTTGCGATCGTCTCGCGTTCGGCCGCCGAAAGGATGACCTCGCGGTCAGCCGTCGTCACCACCGCAAACTGGGCGAGCGGCGAGCTGGCGAGCGGCTCGTACGCGGTGAGCTCGGCCCTTCCGCCGAGCCCTGGAGCAGACAGAGCCCCGCCCTGCGGCGCGGCGCGGATAGCGGCCATCAGCGGGTGGTCCGAGAAGGTCTTGCCGGCGAAGGCCTGGCCGCCGCCAGTGCCGGCGACGACCGATCCGGCCTTGGCGTCCACCACCATCATCGAGCGGCCGACGCTCTCGTCGAAGCGGCCGGCCAGCGAGGCGAAGCCCGAAAGGTCGATGCTCGCGAACACGATCGCAGCGCCCTCGGGCGTCTGGTCGAGCAGGCGGCGCGCGGTGATGATGGTGAGCTTCTTGGAGACCTTGCCCACCACCATGCGGCTGAGGACCAGGTCCGTGGGCGTCGCGGCCAGCGTCGTCCTGAGCAAGTCGCCATCGCCGAAGCGCTGCTGGCGGCGCAGGACATTGTGGCAGACGATCATGCCGTCGGCCCGCACCACTCCAACGGTCATGAACTGGTGATTGCGCGCCGCAAGGCGCGCCAGCAGGTCGCCGCATTCCGGCGCGCCACGGGCGCTGACCTGTGGCAGCGTCTGCAAGGTCGAAAGCAGCTGGCCGGCGTCGCGGAAGATCTGCGCCTGGCGGGCGGCGGTCAGCTTGGCGTAGTCGGACAGCTCGATCGCCGCGGATTCGAGCGCGCGCTTCCGGTCGTCCAGCATGTCGGCCGTCATCAGGCCGAACAGTGGCAGCACCGACCCCAGCACCATCAGGATGAGGCGCGTTCTGATCGACCGGAAAGGAAGCTTGAGCCTTTCGGACAACGCGTTGGCCCTGCCGCTATGATTGATAGACAACGAAGCTCAACGCGAAAGGCTACGTTATCCCCCCGCAGTTTCGGGCGATGGCGTTAAGAGAGCGTGTGTTCTGCAGGCCGGTCCTTCAGGCCGCCTCCTGCTGCGCCAGCGAGCGTTTGCGGCCATAGAAGAAATAGATGACGACGCCGACCGCCATCCAGACGACGAGCCGCGCCCAAGTGTCGAAGGGCAGGCCGGCCATCAGGGTCAGGCACATCAGGATGCCGAGGATCGGGATCACCGGCACGCCCGGAACGCGGAACGGCCGATGGACGTCGGCGTCGCTCTTGCGGAGATAGAGCACCGCGGCGCAGACCAGCACGAATGCGAACAGCGTGCCGATCGACACCATCTCGCCGAGCAGCCCGATCGGGACGGCGCCCGCGAGCAGCGCCACGCAGAAGCCGATCAGCATCTGGCTGAGATAGGGCGTGCCGAAGCGCGGATGGACGCGCGAGAACAGCTGCGGCAGCAGCCCGTCCTTCGAGATGGTGAAGAAGATCCGGCTCTGGCCGTAGAGCAGCACAAGGATCACGGTGGTGATGCCGGTCAGCGCGCCGATCTTGATGACGGCCGAGAACCAGCCCATGCCGATGGCGTCGACGCCCTTGGCGATCGGGTCGGCGACGTTGAGGTCCTTATAGGGCACGAGGCCGGTGAGCACCGCCGCGACCGCGACGTAGAGCGCGGTGCAGAGCAGCAGCGAGCCCAGGATGCCGATCGGCATGTCGCGCTGCGGAAGCTTGGCCTCCTGCGCCGCGGTCGAGACCGCGTCGAAGCCGATATAGGCGAAGAACACCACCGCCGCGCCGCGCAGCACGCCGCTCCAGCCATATTCGCCGAACGCGCCGGTGTTCTCCGGCACCAGCGGCGCCCATTTCGACGTGTCGACATACCACATGCCGATCAGGATGAAGCTCAGGACGACAGCGAGCTTGATCATCACCATGACGTTGTTGACGCGCGCGGACTCGCGCGTGCCGCGGACGAGCATGAAGGTCAGCGCGAGGACGATGAAGGCCGCGGGGACGTTGAAGATCGCGTGGGTCTCCGTCCCGTCGGCGAGCTTCACCACCGTTCCGGTCGCGGCTGTCAGCGCCGGCGGCAGGTGGATGCCGACATCGGCCAGGAGGCTCACCGCGTAGCCCGACCAGCCGACCGAGGCGGTGGCCGCGCCCATCGCATATTCGAGCACCAGGTCCCAGCCGATCACCCAGGCCGCGAACTCGCCGAGGGTCGCGTAGGTGTAGGTGTAGCTCGAGCCGGCGACCGGGATCATGGCGGCGAGCTCGGAATAGCAGAGCCCGACGAACACGCAGGCGAGGCCAGCGATCACGAAGGACAGCATGATGCCCGGCCCGGCATACTGCGCCGCCGCCGTCCCGGTCAGGACGAAGATGCCGGCGCCGATGATCCCGCCGACGCCGATCGCCGTGATCGAGAACCAGCCGAGCGACTTGTTGAGCGCGTGCTCGCCGTCCTCGGAACCGGACCGAGCGATGGCGTCGAGCGATTTGCGGACCATCAGCGTCGACGCGGACATGTGGGGTTCTCCGAGGGACCTCCGAGGGACATAGGGCGTACGCGCCGTCCGTCGTCAGTCGGGTCCCGGATCACGACGCAAGTCCGGCGCCATGGGGTCGGCTTCGACCCGTCAGACCCCGGCGCCGCTCCGTCCCCTTTCGCAGGGGAGGGAGACCCACGCTCTGTTGGGCGCCGTCCTCGGGTGACGCTTGTCGCGGCCGCCGCGCGGTCCTTATCTCCAATGGACGCCCATCGGAGACCGACGCGATGACCTACGCCGGGACCATCGTCTCCCGCGGCCGCGCGCCGGCCCCCTTCCCGAGAAGCCGGCCGCTCAACCGGCTCGGCGTGGTGATGGCGCTGAGGCGCAATCCGCTCGCGATCTGGACCGAGCGCCATTTCACCGAGCGGGCGCTGGCCGGCGAGGGGCTGCGTGGCTACGGCGTCTTCCTCGCCGATCCTGAGGGCATCCGCCGCGTGCTGGTCGAGAACGCCGCCAACTACCCGAAGGACGATCTGCAGCGGAAGATCCTGGCGCCGGGGCTCGGACAGGGGCTGCTGGTCGCCGAGGGCGAGCTCTGGCGGCGCACCCGCCGCATCCTCGCGCCGGTCTTCACGCCCCGCCGGGTCGCGGCGCAGGCCTCGGCCATGCAGGGGGCGGCCGAGGCCATCGCGGCGCGCCTCGCGCGCATGCGGCCCGGCCGGATCGTCGACGCGGCCGAGGAGATGACGCGCGCGACCTACGACGTGCTCAAGGTCACGCTGTTCTCGAACGGGCTCGCGGGCGACGCCGCCTCGTTCTCGCAGGCGCTCACCCGCTATTTCAACACGCAAGGCGTGATCGACCCGCTCGACCTGTTCGACGCCCCCGCCTTTCTGCCGCGGATCGGCACGCTCCGCTCGCGGCCGGCGCTGCGCTTCTTCGAGGAGCGCGTGGCGGCGATCGTCGCCGAGCGCCGCGCGCTGATCGAGGCCGGCACGGAGCCGCCCGACGATTTGCTCACCGCGCTGCTGAAGGCCCGCGACGCCGAGACCGGGATGGGCCTTACGGAGCGCGAGGTCGGGGCCAACATCGTGACCTTCATCGGCGCGGGCCACGAGACCACGGCGAACGCGCTGACCTGGAGCCTCTATTTGCTGTCGACCGCGCCGGACGTACGCGACGCCGTCGAGGCGGAGGCCGAGGCGGCGGCGGGATCGGCGTTCGACCTCGCGGCCTTCCCCGTGGCCCGCGCCGTGGTCGAGGAGGCGATGCGGCTCTATCCGCCGGTCGCGCTGCTGTCGCGGCAGGCCGTCGCGGACGACGTCGCGGCCGGCGTCCGGATCCCGGCGGGCGCGACCGTCGCGATCTCGCCCTGGGTCCTGCACCGCCATCGCGCGCTCTGGTCCGCGCCCGACGAGTTCCGGCCCGAGCGCTTCCTGCCCGGCGCGCGGGACGCGATCGACCGCTTCGCCTATCTGCCCTTCGGAGTCGGACCGCGGGTCTGCATCGGACTGGGCTTTGCGCTTCAGGAGGCGGTGATCCTGCTTTCCGCGCTCTCCCGCCGCGTCCGCCTCGACCATGCGGGCGAGGTTCCGCCCGAGCCCGTCCAGCGCATCACGCTCAGACCGAAGGGCGGCATGCCCGTGCGCCTGTCGCGCCGATAGAGCTCCACGGACGAGGCTGACGCTGCATCGACGTATTGCGTGCTTCGAGACGCCGTCCTGGCGGACGGCTCCTCAGCATGAGGAGGTGTGTATTTGGCGTCCTGAACGCTCCTCATGCTGAGGAGCCCGCCATCGGTGGGCGTCTCGAAGCACGCAGAGCCGTCGGCCGAGGGTGATCACGATGAGATTTCCGAGTCGGCAGATAGGGCGGCGCGCGAATTTCCCATTTTAGGTCAAGCAAAGTAATCGGTCGATAAGTTCCCTTCCAAGTCTGGAGCGCTTCTGAAAAACCGCTTCAGACCATCATCGCCTCTGCTATCTTTCGCCCTGACTTCGGGGAGGCGGTGATGGGATACTGGCGGAGGATCGCGGCGGTCGGCGCCGCGCTTGTTTCGGCGGCGGTCCTTTCGGCCGCGGGCGTCCGGTCCGAGATCGTCAAGCTCGACCAGGGCTGGAGCGACGACGATCGCATGCGCTGGGCCGAGGCCTCGCAGGGCTCGCGCCTCATTCCGCTCGCCTGGCTGAAGGCGCTCGAACAGGCGGGCTCCGAGAAACCGTTCCTCGACGACGCCTTCGTCGAGGAGCTCCGCTATTTGCCGCGCATCACTTCGGCCGGCGAGCGCCTGCCCCTCGGTTTCGCGGTCGACGTTTCGGACGACGAGGCGCTCACGCTGACGCGGCTCCGCTGGAAGACCGGCCAGGGCTCGCGCGAGCCGTGGGTGGGGCTTAACTGCTCGGCCTGCCACACCGCCGAGATCACTTACGAGGGCAAGCGCGTCCGCATCGACGGCGGCCCCACGATCGCCGACTTCCAGCGGCTGATGGAGACGCTGCTCGAGGCCCTCAAGGCGACCTCCACCGAGCAATCCAAATGGGACCGGTTCGCGGCCAAGGTCTTGGGGACGGACGACAACCCGACCAACCGGACGAAGCTCCGCGGCGCGTTCTCCCAGCTCGTCGACTGGCAGCAGACCGTCGAGGCGATGAACGAGACGCCGCTGCGCTACGGCTATGCGCGGCTCGACGCCTTCGGCCACATCTTCAACCGCGTGGCGCTGGCGGCCGGCTCCCCGACCCAGGGGCCGAACCCCTCGGACGCGCCGGTCAGCTACCCGTTCCTGTGGAACGTGCCGCAGCATGAGCGCGTGCAGTGGAACGCCATCGCGCCCAACAAGCCGTTCAATTCCCCGCTCGGCGACGGCGTGTTCGACGTCGGCGCGCTTGGCCGCAACGCCGGCGAGGTGATCGGCGTGTTCGGCGACCTGGTGATGAGGCCTTCGCCCGGCCTCGGCGGCTATGTGTCGAGCGTCGACGTCGAGAACCTGGTCTCTCTCGAGCGCCAGCTCGAACGGCTGCTGCCGCCGGCCTGGCCGGAGGCGATGTTCGGGCCGCTCGACGCCGGCCTCGTGGAGCAGGGGCGCAGCCTGTTCCTCGGCAGATGCGCGTCCTGCCACCAGCCGCTCGCGCGGACCGACCTCACGACCCGGATCCCGGCCAAGATGAGCCTGTTCAGCGACCCGCGGAACCCGCCCGGCACCGACCCGTGGATGGCCTGCAACGCGTACAGCTACACGGCGGAGACCGGCGTCATGCAGGGCCTGCCGAAATCCTATTTCGGCGGCCTCTCCAGCGACGGCGCCTTCGAGGAGGAGGCGCCGCTCTCCGACATGCTGGCCGCCGCGGTCGCGGGCGTGCTGGTCGGCAAGAAGGGCGACGTGGTGAAGAGCGCCTCGCTCGCCTTCTTCAGCGTCGACCGGCCGCCCGTGATCGCCTGGAGCGCCCCGAAGGGCCTGCAGGTCGATCGCGGCGCGCTCGTCGCCGCCGTCCGCTCGCCCGAAAAGCAACGCCGGCTCGACCGCTGCATGACGCGGCCGAGCCAGGCGCTCGGCTACAAGGCGCGGCCGCTCACCGGCATCTGGGCGACCGCTCCCTATCTCCATAACGGCTCGGTCGCGACGCTGTGGGACCTGCTCCTGCCGCCGGCCGAGCGTCCCAAGACCTTCTATGTCGGCGCGCGCGAATACGATCCGAAATTCGTCGGCTACCGGGCCGAGAAGTCGGCCGAGAACAGCTTCGCGTTCAATGTCTTCGACCAGTTCGGCCGGCCGATCGACGGCAATTCGAACCTCGGCCACGACTATGACAACACCGGCTTCACGGACGCCGAGCGCATGGCGCTGATCGAATACCTGAAGTCGCTGTGAGCCGGCGCACGGGGTTCGAGCGCCTATTGCGCCGTCATTCCGGGCTTGTCCCGGAATCATTATCGTCGCGTGAGCAAATGCGTGCCGCGCTCGCGACAATGGATGCCGGCGCTCCGCGGGCCAATGCTGAGCCGGCGGAGCTGTCGCCACGGCGCGATTCCGTCAAGACGAAGCGTCATCGCCGGGCTTGACCCGGCGATCCATCTCTTTGCGAAAGGGCGATGGACGCCCGGGTCAAGCCCGGGCATGACGGCGGCGCCTAAGGCACCACCACCACCCGCGTGCCGACGCTGACATGGCCGTAGAGCTCGAGGATGTCCTCGTTGCGCATGCGGATGCAGCCATAGGACGCATAGGTTCCGATCGAGCGCGGCCGGTTGGTGCCGTGGATCGCGTATTGGTCGCGGTCGAGCAGCAGCGCGCGCGGGCCCATCGGGTTCTTTGGGCTGCCGCCGGCGATTACGTCCGGCAGAAAGGGCTTGTCGCGCTTCACGTCCGCCGGCGGCGACCAGGCCGGACGGACGTATTTTCCGCGGATGCGCGCGGTCCCGAGCCATTGCTTGCCGGGCTTGCCGACCGCCACCCGGTAGCGCAGCACGCCGCCGCCCCAGCCCTTTACGAGGTAGAGCGCACGCTCGGAATTGCTGATGACGATGGTGCCGGCGCCGTATTGGCTGAGGTCGGGCGGCGCCGATCTCCGGGCCTCGGCCCTGGCTCCGCCGAGAAGCAGGGCGAAGACGCAAAGCGCGGCCCGCGCCGCGACGACGGACCGATGCCAGAACATACGCGACACCCTCGAGCAAGCGCTGCCGCCGCATGACCCGGCGCGGCTCGCTTATGTAGAGGATCCAGGTTAAAAGGTGGATTAAGCCGGCTCACGACGCGCCCGACTTCGAATCAACCTTAATGATCTTTCCTGGCCAAGGCGCGAGAGGTCGCGCCAAGCGAAGCGAAGCGGACCGCGACGTCGCCCATCATGCCCGGACTTGATCGGCTTGACCCGGCGATGACGGTTCAGGCTGGCCGGACCCTGTCCTGCTCCCCGCCACGATCTTCGCGAAATTGCCGTCGAGCCGCCGGGCGGTCTCGCGGAAGGTCGGCAGGCGCGGGCTGACGAGGCCGTCGAGCCCCTCGGCGCCGTCCTCGCCCAGCGCCTTGATCAGGCTCGCCCAATATTCCGGTATCCGCCGCCAGTCGGACACCGTCTCGTCGACGATCTCGGAGTGGAACTGCATGCCATAGGCATGGGGGCCGACCCGCATGGCCTGCACGGTGCAGGCGGCGTTGCCCGCGAGCGCGACGCCGCCCTCGGGCAGACGGGTCACCTCGACGCCGTGCCACTGGAAGGTCTCGATCCTGTCCGGAAGCCCCGCGAAGAGCGGGTCTTCGCGGCCAGCATCCGTCAGCTCGACCGGAGCGAGCCCGACCTCCGGACGCGCCATCAGCCTGGCCTCCCCGCCGAGCGCGACTGCGAGCAGCTGGTGGCCGAGGCACACGCCGAGATAGGGCCGCCTCAGCTCCGCCACCCAGCGGCGGATCGCGGCCTTTTCGGGGACGAGCCAGGGATGCTGGTCCTCCTCCCACACGTCCATCGGCCCGCCCATCACGGCGAGCATGTCGAACTCCTCGAGCTGCGGGATCGGCTCGCCGGCGTCGAGCTCAACGGTTGTCCGCTCCAGGCCGCGCTCCGCCCAGAAGTCGCGGAACGAGCCCGGATGCTCGACAGCGAGATGCTGGAAGACGAGGATGCGGGTCATGCCGCCTCAGCCATAGCGGTGGAGCGTCGCGCCGTGGGCCTTGAGCCAGGCCTCCGAGCGCTCGTAGTCGGGCCTCAGCCGCGCGACATGGGCCCAGTAGCGGGCCCCGTGATTCATCTCGAGCCGGTGCGCGATCTCGTGGGCCGCGAGATAGTCGAGCACATGGGCCGGCGCGAGCACGAGGCG
>NZ_RYFI01000009.1:120175-122605 GCF_004103825.1 Hansschlegelia zhihuaiae | reverse complement strand
GCGGGCGGGAGCCCCAGCGGCTCGTCGTGTCCTTGATGGTGACGCGGCCGACCGAGACGCCGAGCGCCGCGGCGTGGCGGTCGACCGCCGCCAGCAGGTCGGCGCGCGCCTCGCGTTTCAGGAAGTCCGCGACGCGGCGCGGCGCGTGCTCGGGCAGGCCGTGCACCGCGATCACCGGCTCTTCGCCGCGCAGGCCCGGCTCCAGACGCACGAGGCCGCGCATGCCGTCGCCCAGCACGATGCGCCGGCCCTCGCCGCGCAGCGGAATGAGCTCGCCCGGCAGGAAGGGGACGCGCTCGGGCAGGCGCGCCAGCCGCTGCTCGATCCAGCCGACATGGCGGCGGACGAAGTCGTGCGCCGCGGAGACCGAGGTGCGGGCCGGCAGCGTGAGGGTGACGTCGCGCGTGGCCGAGCGCACCCTGAGCGTCATGCGGCGCGCTTGGCTGCTGCGGCGGATCGCGACCGAAACCTTGCCGAGCCGGGTCGGCAGCACGAACGCGTCCTCGCTCACCCGCGCGTCCGGGAGCGTCAGCAGCGGCTTTGAACGAAAGGCGCGGAACAGCGACATCTCGGACGAACTCGGACCGGACCAAATCAACCGTCGCGAATCGGCGGCGGTCGACTTTAGACACGGCGATTCGCCGGATGCGAGCCCCTCAGGTGCGCTCCGCGATGCCGTCCACGGCTTCGATGACGCGCTGTAGATCCTCAGGGCGCGACAGCCGGTGGTCGCCGTCCTTGATCAGCGTCACGACCACGTCGTCCTCGGCGAGCCGCTCGACCAGCTTCAGCGCGTGGGCCCAGGGCACGTCGGGGTCCTCCATGCCCTGCAGGATGTGGACCGGGCAGCGCGCGCGGATCGGGCCGCCGAGCATCAGATGCGCGCGACCTTCCTCGATCAGCCGGCGGGTGATGGGCGTTGGCTCTGGGGAATACTCGCTTGGCTTGCGCCAGACGCCCTCGGACAGGATGGTCGTGCGGACCTCTTCGGAGAACAGCGCCCACATCAGGTCCTCGGTGAAGTCGACCGCGGGCGCGATCAGCACCAGGCCCGCGGGCGGCCGGGCCATGGCGCGGGCGGCGAGCAGCGCCATCCAGCCGCCCATCGACGAGCCGACGAGCACCGGGGCCTCGCCGGCGAACCGCTCGATCGCCGCGACCGAATCCTCGAGCCACTGGCCGATGGTCCCGTCCTCGAAACGCCCGCCCGAGGCGCCGTGGCCCGAATAGTCGAACCGCAGCATCGCGCGGCCGGCCTCGGCGGCCCACGCGTCGAGCGCGGTGGCCTTGGTGGCTGTCATCTCGGACAGGAAGCCGCCGAGCCAGACCACGCAGGGGCCGGTCCCGTCCCGGCGCAGGATCGCGATCTCACGGGAGGACGCGCCTTCGCCGAGCGTGAAGTGGTCTTCGACGAGGTCGGTCATTGCAAGCTCCTTCTCACGCCGCGCCGATCACCAGCAGCCAGACCGACACGGTCACGACCGACAGCGCGGTCGAGACCGCGATCGCCGAGGAGGTGGCCGGCTCGCCGGTCTTGTAGCGGGCGGCGATCAGATAGGCGTTGATGCCGCAGGGCATGGCGGCGAACAGCACCGCGACGCCGGCCCAGACCGGCGGAACGTCCAGCACGTGGAAGGCGAGCAGCCACACGATGAAGGGATGGACCACGAGCTTCAGCGCCGAGACGACCGCGACGGCGCGCATGTCGTTGAAGAAGCCGAAGCGCTTGAGCGCAAGGCCCATGGCGACCAGCGCGCAGGGGCTTGCGGTCGCCGAGAGCTGGTCGATCACCGATCTGAGTGCGCCGGTCGGCGGGTGCCCGAGGCGCTGCGCTGCGAGCCCCGCGGCGAGCGCCAGGATGATGGGGTGGGTGACGATGGTGCGCAGGAGCCGCCGCGCGATCGCGGCCGGCTTGGCGTCGACGGCCGCGGATTCGATCAGCAGCGCCGCGACCGTCATCATGATCGGCAGATGGATGGCGAGCAGCAGGAAGAGCGGCGTGCCGCCCGCCTCGCCATAGACCTCGAGGATCAGCGGCACGCCGACCAGCACGGTGTTGGACTGCGCCGCCGTGAAGCCGAGCACAGCGCCCTCGCGCCGGTCGCGCCCGAACGCCGTCATGGCGACGGCCATCGCGGCCGCCCAGCAGAGTCCGACGCCGGCGAAATAGGCGATCCAGTAGCCATAGGGGTTCTGAGCCGGGATCTCGCCGGTCGCGAGCGTCCGGAAGATCAGCGACGGCACCGCGATCAGCAGCACGTAGTCCGACAGCCCGTCGCCGGCGCGCTCGCCCAGCAGCTTGAGCCGCCCGGCCGCATAGCCGAGGCCGATCAGCCCGAAGGTCGGCAGGACGATGGAGAGGAGGTTGGTCATGGACGCGCGGAGCGCTTAACGCCCGAGGGCCGGAGGGTCAACGCGGGCCGGCCTCTC
>NZ_RYFI01000009.1:107416-120095 GCF_004103825.1 Hansschlegelia zhihuaiae | reverse complement strand
GGGGGGATCGTCCAGAACAGAGCTCGATCCTGCGCGATCCCCACCCGGCCTTGGCCTGGCGGCCAAGTCCACCCTCCCCTTTGAAAAGGGAGGGAGAAGGCGCGGCGCTCAGCGGGTCGCCGCTCGGCTGTGGACGGACGGCTTCGGGCGGGACTTTCGGCGGTCGATTTAGCCCATCCTTAAGCCCGTCGCGGCGAGAGTCGCGGGACGAACCTCACGCCTCACAGAAGGAGTCGTCGCGGCATGAGCGCCATCGCGAGCCTCGCCGAGGAAGCCGCCGCGCCCGATCCGGGCGAGCGCATCGCCGTGGCCGCGCACGAGATCCGCACGCCGCTCGGGGGCGTTCTGGCGCTCGCCGACCTGATCCTCGCCGAGGACCTGCCGGAGGCCGCGCGCGGCCACGCCAATGCGCTGAAGGCCGCGGCCGAGCATCTGTTCGAGGTCGCGAGCGGACTGATCGGCGGCGCGCCGCTGCGCGAGCCCTGCGCGATCGACCTCGGCCGCTTCCTGGAAACGGTCTCGGCCCCGATCGCGGCGCGCTGCGCCGCCAAGGGGCTGGCGTTCCGCGCTTCGCGGGGTCCGGGCGTTCCGAACGCCGTGACGGCGGACGAGAGCGCGCTCCGCCGGATCGTCGACAATCTCGCCGACAACGCCCTGCGGGCGACTTCGCAGGGTTCGATCGAGCTTGCGGTCGAGCGCCTGGCCGGCGCCGCCGACACCGTGACGCTGCGCTTCGCGCTGCGCGACACCGGCCGGGGGGTCGGGCCGTCGCCCGAGCGGCTGTTTCAGCCCTATGTGCAGGGCGCCGGGCCGAACGGGGCCGCGGGGCTCGGGCTCGCGCTGGTCTCGCGGCTTGCGCGCGACATGGGCGGACGGGCCGAGGCCGCCGACCGGCCGGCCGGCGGCGCCGAGGTCGCAGTCACGCTGAAGCTCCGGGCGGCGCAGCCTGCGACCGCGGGCCGGCCGCTCCGTGTGCTGGTCGCGGAGGACAACGCCATCAACCGCCGGGTCGCGGCGACGCTGCTCGAGCATTTCGGCCACGAGTTCGAGATGGTCGAGGACGGCGCGGCGGCGGTCGCGGCGGTCGCGGGCGGCGGCTACGACCTCGTGCTGATGGACGCCGTGATGCCGACGCTCGACGGCCTTTCGGCCACGCGCGCGATCCGCGCCATGGACGGCCCGCTCGGCCGCATCCGCATCGTGGGCCTGACGGCGCGCGCCTTCGACGAGGAGATCGCCGCCTTCCGCGCCGCCGGCGCCGACGCCGTCGTCACCAAGCCGATCGCCGTGACTGAGCTCTGGCGGGCGCTCGACGGCGGCGGGGAGCGGCGGGCGGGGTGAAGGGCAACTACGCCGGTCTAGGGGCCTTTGGCAGTGCGGAAGATTCCGGCAGAGAACGTTTTCATCCTTAGCGTATTCGATCGCGAGCAATGGTGCCCCGTCCTACAGGCGAGGTTCGTCGTCCAGGATCTCAACGCGCTCGCTTGCATATTGGGGGAGGATGCGGACGACGATCCCGAGCTACGAGACCACTATGTTCTCGAAGATGCCGACCTGCAGGCGATCGGCGATCGCTTTGGCGTCGATTTCAATACTTCAGGGATGGAGTTCGGAGGCGACGAGCTGGAGATTTCGCTCTTCAGGCCGCACAGCATCTCCAAAGCCCCGTATCTTATTCACACCGGCTACGAGCTCCCGCTGCTGCTAGACGGCAGGAAGAAGCTTGCCCGAATGTCCGACGCCTATCCACCGGATCAGTTCGAGGGAGAGGATCGGTTCGACCGTTGGGTCGCGACCGGCGTTCTTCACAAGGAGGTGGTCGTCGAACCATTCGATGAGCCCGTCTCAGGATATCTCGGCCATCGGACTGTCTATTACACCCCGATGGGAGAGCAATGGCGCATCCCTGCGATGAAGATGCTTTCGGAGGCAGCCGGGAGGTCGGGTGGCTGGAACGAATATTTTGAGCGCCTCGAGGGAATGCTGTTCGGCTATTCCGATCAGGAGAATGATTGGTGGATCGACGTCGGCCTCACCGGAGGAGGCTTTGGTGGAATTCCGCTCTGCTGCGCCGTTGATTCAAATGGGCTCGAATGGATCGAAGCGGCCGGCTTTCGGGCGCTTCCTCCCATCGATCAGCCTCACCTGCTGATCGCGCACTCCAAGGCTCACGCAGGACACGAACTTCGGACGCTCTTTTTCGAGAGCGGCGAAGCTGTCGCGATCGTCCGGTTCAATGTGCTCGGGCGCCATCTCATGGAGTTGACGGATCTCGCCCGCGAAGGCCCGTGGGAGATTTCCAGCGAGCAAATCCCGCTGCTCAATCAAAATATCCGTGGTTTGATCGCGGTCGTGGCGCGGCGGTAGACGTCCCCCTCTACGCCGCCTTCTCGCCTGCGCCCTCCGCGATCCTGACGATGTCGCCGATGATTGCGGTCAGGTCGAAGTTCTTCGGCGTATAGACGGCCGCGACGCCCATCGCCTTGAGCTCGCGCTCGTCCTCGGGCGGGATGATGCCGCCGACCACCACGGGGACGTCGTCGAGCCCCTCCTTGCGCATGCGCTCCATCACGTCCCGCACGAGCGGGAGGTGCGAGCCCGACAGGATCGACAGGCCGACGACATGCACGCCCTCCTCCAGCGCCGCGTTGACGATCTCGGCGGGGGTGAGGCGGATGCCCTCATAGACGACCTCGAAGCCGCAATCGCGGGCGCGCACCGCGATCTGCTCGGCGCCGTTGGAATGGCCGTCGAGGCCGGGCTTTCCGACCAGGAGCTTGAGGCGACGCCCGAGCGCGGCGGAGGCCGCCTCGACGGATTTGCGGACCTCGGCGATCTCGCTCCCGGAGCGGTCCTCGCGCACGGCCTTGCCGACGCCGGTCGGGGCGCGGTACTCGCCGAAGATCTCGCGCAAGGTCTGGCCCCATTCGCCGGTGGTGACGCCGGCCTTGGCGGCCGCGACCGAGGCCTCCATGACGTTGCGGTCCTCCTTGGCGGCGGACGCGAGCTCGGCCAGCGCCTTGTCGACCGCTTTCTGGTCGCGGCTCGCGCGCCAGGCCTTCAGGCGTTCGATCGCGTCCTCGCCGACGCTCTCGGGCACGGTCTGGATCGAGCCCGCGCCGGTCGAGAGCGGCGAGGGTTCGGTCTCGACATATGTGTTCACGCCCACGACCTTGAGCTCGCCGGACTCGATCGCCGCAAGTCGGCGGGCGTTCGACTCGACCAGCCGTCCCTTCATGTAGCCGGCCTGCACGGCCGAGATCGCCCCGCCCATCTCATCGATGCGGGCGAGCTCGGCGAGCGCCTCGTCCTTCAGCCGGGCGACCTTCTCGTCCATCACCGCCGAGCCGCCGAAGATGTCGTCATGCTCGAGGATGTCGGTCTCGTAGGCGAGGATCTGCTGGGCGCGCAGCGACCATTGCTGGTCCCAGGGCCGCGGCAAGCCGAGCGCCTCGTTCCAGGCCGGGAGTTGGACGGCGCGGGCGCGCGCGTCCTTGGAGAGCGTCACCGCGAGCGTCTGGATCAGGATGCGGTAGACGTTGTTCTCGGGCTGCTGCTCGGTGAGGCCGAGCGAGTTGACCTGCACGCCGTAGCGGAAGCGGCGATGCTTCTCATTGGTCACGCCGTAGCGGTCGCGGGTGATCTCGTCCCAGAGATCGACGAAGGCGCGCATCTTGGCGATCTCGGTGACGAGCCGCATGCCCGCGTTCACGAAGAACGAGATGCGCCCGACCGTGGTCTCGAACGCCTCCTGGTCGAGATTGCCGGCCTCCTTGACCTCGTCCAGCACCGCGATTGCGGTCGCGAGCGCGTAGGCGAGCTCCTGGGTCGGCGTCGCGCCGGCCTCCTGCAGATGGTAGGAGCAGACGTTCATCGGGTTCCACTTCGGCATCTCCTTCGTGGTGAAGAGGATGACGTCGCGGATCAGCCGGAGCGACGGCGCGGGCGGGAACACATAGGTGCCGCGCGACAGATACTCCTTGATGATGTCGTTCTGCGTCGTGCCGGTCAGGGCCTCGCGCGCGGCGCCCTGCTCCTCGGCGAGAGCCGCGTAGAGCGCGAGCAGCCAGGCGGCCGTGGCGTTGATCGTCATCGAGGTGTTCATCTTGGCGAGCGGGATGCCGTCGAACAGCGCCCGCATGTCGCCGAGATGGGAGACCGGCACCCCGACCTTGCCGACCTCGCCCTTCGACAGCACGTGGTCCGGGTCGTAGCCGGTCTGGGTCGGCAGGTCGAAGGCGACCGACAGGCCGGTCTGGCCCTTGGCGAGGTTCGACTTGTAGAGGCGGTTCGAGGCCTCGGGCGTCGAATGGCCCGCATAGGTCCGGAACAGCCAGGGTTTGTCGGCCATCGCGTCGTGGCTCCGCCTGCGGCGGACGCAAGACGGGTCCGCGCTGTCAGGCAGTCTTTAGCTCACGCGTGCTGCGCCGCAATACGCGATTGGTCGGAGCGCGGCGGCCGGTCGCGGCGATTACTGGAACAGCGCCCAGGCGGCGGCCACCAACCGATTGGCCAGCGGATCGGTCGCCGGGGGCGGGGCGGACGGCGCTTCCGCGTTGGCCGGCATCGGGATCGCGGCCGCGAGCACCGGCGCCTGAGGCGCGATCACGCGCGGACCGGAGCGCGGCTTGAGGGCCGCGACGGCGGCGAGGGCGCCGGAGGGATCGAAGGCCGGCGCGGCGCCGCCATAGGCGAGCGCGCTGTCGGCGCCCGGAACCGGACGGGCCTCGGCCACCATGGCGGGCGCCGGCGCTTCCTTGGGCGCGAGCGCCGCGGCCACGATCGGCCCGGCCTCGGCCTCGGCCTCGTCGGCGCGCGCCACCGCGCGGGCGAACGACATGGCGTTGGCGCGCGCCGCGGCGGGCGAGTCCGGCTTGCGGCGCTCGTAGAAGGCGTTGCCGCCCGACACCAGCAGATAGCGCTTGTCGGTCTTGCGGAACGGCACGTCCGCGGTGTGGAAATATTTGACGCCGCCGGCGGCCGGATGCCGCTCGCCTGCCAGCACCGCGTCCGCGACCTTGCGAGCCCGGTCCGCGACCGCGCCCTCCATCATAGCGCGCCGCAGGACGCCCGGCGCGAACTGGCTCTTGCGCCCGACCACCTCGCAGATCGTGGAGCCGTAATGGCCGGACTCGAGGCGGTTCGCCACCACGGTCCCGACCGCCAGCATCCCGTCCTCGGCGTTCCGGTCGGACTCGAAATACATGGCGCGCGCCATGCATTCACGATCGGAGCGCGCCCGGTGCGCGCCCTCCGCGAACCGATGTTTCGGGCCCGCTTCGGCTGCGCCTGCGAGCGCGACTGCGGACACGAAGAAGACCCCCGCGAAAGGTCGATGAAGCATCCCGCCGACGTCCCCCTGCGAACGGAAGACCTCGTGGCGAGGCCGTCCGTCATCCCGACTGGGACGCCAGAAACCGGCTGGTGATCAAGCGGTCAATACGTGTTCGCCCTGACTCCTCGCGCCTCATTTTGGCCAATTCGCTCCGAACCGCGAAGACGAATCGAGGATGTTCAGCTACGCGCGATAACAACAGACAGATTTAGGGAAACAGATCCCAGCCTCGGTTTCCAGAGTCCCGGCGCCGACCGGCGCGTGGTCGGCGTCCCGAAACCAGTTGCTTTCCGAAGTGCGCGAAAATGCGAACCGCCGGACGATCAGCGGCGCGCCGATGCATTCGTGCAACAAAAAATTTACAATTTTTGCTGTCGGCCGGCGCCGGTTTGGGCCCTGTCGCCGCCCTGACTCGCGTCATGCCCGGGTCTGACCCGGGCATCCATCTCTTTGACCAAGGGATGGGTCGCCGGGTCAAGCCCGGCGATGACGAGTCATCCTCGAGAATGCGCGTCCGTCGTGACTGTTCAAACCAGTTCCTCGTCCGCGAGCGTCCTGCGGGCGGCGTCGCGGTGGCGGTCGGTCATGTGCATGCGGACGGCCGCGATGGCGGCCGCCAGGATGCCGGCGTCGTCGGCGAAGCCCATCAGCGGCAGGAAGTCCGGCATGGCGTCGAGCGGCAGCACGAAATAGGCGAGCGCGCCGAGCAGGGCCGCGCGCACATGCGTCGGCGTCTCGCGGTCGAGCGCGCAGTAATAGGCCGCGACCGCGTCCTCGGCGAACGGCACGTTGCGCGCCACGCGCCTGATGGTCGGCCAGAAATCGCGCCTGACCCGTGCTTCGTCCGCGGATCCGCCGCCTGCGGCCATGATGCTCGTCCTCGCTTGAGACTGATCGCTCCGGCGAAGGTGGCCCCACGAGGCTGCGCGATCAAGGCTCAGCCGGCGTCGACCGCGGCCTCGATGGTCTCAATATCGTCGTCCGACAGGCCGAAATGGTGGCCGATCTCGTGGACCAGCACATGGGTGACGATGGCCCCGAGCGTCTCGTCATGTTCGGCCCAGTAGTCGAGGATCGGCCGGCGATAGAGGTGGACGACGTTCGGCATCTGACCGGTCCGGGCGTCGGCCTCGCCTTGCGCGAGCCCGATCCCGGTGAACAGGCCCAAGAGGTCGAATTCGCTCTCCGCTTCGAGTTCATCCAGCACGTCCTCGGTCGGGAAGTCGTCGACCCGGACGACCACGCCCTTGGCCATCCTGCGGAACGTCTCGGGCAGCTTCGCCATGGCGTCGTCGGCGAGGCGTTCGATCTCGGCGAGGTCCGGCGCGCGTAGGGCGGCCCATTCCGCGCTCATCGCGCGGCCCCCGGGCGTCCGGCGGCTCCCGCAGTCGCGGCGGCGCCGGCCTCTAAGTCTTTCGTCGGACGCAGGGTTTCGATGTTCGCCACGTGTGTGTCTCCGGACGCCGCAAAAGGACCGTTCCTTACACTACGGTTGAACAGGATGGTCGACGAATGCTCGGTCCGCGCTACTTCAGCCTGGCACGGCGTGTGCGGGCGAGATCGACGGGTCCACGACGTGAATGTCCGATGAACGGCGCCATAACGGTCCCTTCACAGGACGGCGAATAAATTCTCTGCCGAGACGAGGCTCTCGGCTCCGACGAAGCGAACCAGGAGAACTGGCATGAAGGGACTGCTTCTTTCCACGACGTTCGCGGCCGGGCTCGGCGCTCTCGCGATGGGTCCGGCCAACGCCGCCCCGATCTCGACCCATGGCGTGATCGTCGCGCCGGCCGGCGCGACCGACGTCGCCTGCCGCACCGTGAAGCGCGTCGTGGTCCGCAACGGCGTCCGCCGCGTCACCACCACCAAGGACTGCGGCCGCACCGTCGTGAAGCGCCGTCGGGTCTATCGCAATGGACGCTATTACTACGAGCCTTATGGTCCGAGCGTCGGCATCGGCATCAACATCCGCTGAATCATTCGCCGCTTCGGCGGCGCGCAAGAAGCCCGGCTTCCTACGAAGCCGGGCTTTTTCGCGCCCGGACGCTCATCATCCGCGCATCCCGTTGCCCCGATGCACTGGACAGAATGGGCGAATGCGCCAAACCTCTGCGTTGGGCCGCGACGCCGGCCCAAAAGGGTCTTCGGGGTTCGCATATGAGCAAGCTTTTCGGGTTCGCCAGTCTCGCGGTCGCCGCCGGAGCGGCCTTGGCTCCGTTCGCCGCGAGCGCGGCCGACGCGCCCGAGCGGGTCTATCGCGAGCGGGCCTATGAACGCCCGGTGCCGAGGGTCTATTACCAGCCAGTCCGTCCGACCGCCGTGTGCCGCGTGGCCTTCCTGCGCGAGGACACGCGCGGATGGCCGAAGGAGCAGCGCCGCGTCGCGCGCTGCACGAATTTCTACTGATCCGACGGCTGCGGACTGACCCGATGAAAGGTCCGGACGGCGACGCCCGGGGTTTTTGCGCTCACCAGCGCATGCTCTCGTCGATGCGGATCACATAGTTCCGCCAAGGCGCGCGCTCGGCGATGCGGTCGTAGAGCGCGGCCGCGGGGCTCGCCTCCGGGACCATCCATCTGAGATGGATCCAGCCGCGGCCGCGGCCCTCCTCGACGATATGGCGCATCAGCTCCTGCGCGATCCCGGCGCCGCGCGCCTCGGGCGCGACGAACAGGTCGTCGAGTTGGCCGGCGCGCTTTCCCGAGATCGCCTCGGGCAGGTCGTAATAGAGCGCGAAGCCGACCAAGCGCCCCTCGAGCTCAGCGGCCGCGACCTCCACCACGGGCTCGGCGAGCAGGCTCCGGACGTAATCCTCGTCCGGAGCCGCGGGCTCGCGGCCAAGCAGGGCGCCGGCGTAGAGCGCGACGAGCGGCGCGAGCCGAGGGGCGTCGTCATGTCCGAGCGTACGGATGTTCATGTGAGCTGGGCTAGCAAGTAAGGGAAGGAGGCGTCGCCAAGCCTCGGCGGTTGGCGAAGGCCCCTCCACCGCTTCGCGGTCCCCCTCCCCCGCTTCGCAGGGGAGGAACAGGCGCCGCTTGGGATCCTCCTCCTCCGCTTGCGGAGGAGGGGGACCATGCGAAGCATGGTGGAGGAGGCGGGCGCGCAGCGCCCGACCCTCCGATCAGCCCGCCTTCACCGCCATTCGCGGATGTCGACGAAGCGGCCCGCGATCGCGGCCGCCGCCGCCATCACTGGCGAGACGAGATGCGTGCGGCCGCGAAAACCCTGCCGGCCCTCGAAATTGCGGTTCGAGGTCGAGGCGCAGCGCTCCTCGGGGGCGAGCTTGTCGGGGTTCATGGCGAGGCACATCGAGCAGCCCGGCTCGCGCCAGTCGAAGCCCGCGGCGCGGAAGATCTTGTCGAGCCCCTCGGCCTCGGCCTGCTCCTTCACGAGCCCCGAGCCCGGCACCACCATGGCGTTGACGTTGCCGTTGACCGACTTGCCCTCCACCACCTTGGCGGCGGCCCGCAGGTCCTCGATCCGGCCGTTGGTGCAGGAGCCGATGAACACGCGGTCGAGCGCGATGTCGGTGATCTTCGTGCCGGCGGTCAGACCCATATACTGGAGCGCTCGCCGGATCGCGGCGCGCTTCGCCTCGTCGGTCGCGGCCTCGGGGTCCGGGACCACGCCGGTCACCGAGACGACGTCCTGTGGGCTCGTGCCCCAGGAGACGATCGGCGGCAGGTTCGCGCCGTCGAGCCGCACGATGCGGTCGAAATGCGCGCCGTCGTCGGAATGCAGCGTGTCCCAGTAGCGGCGCGCGGCGTCCCAGGCCTCGCCCTTCGGGGCCATCGGACGGCCTTCGAGGAAGTCGTAGGCCTTCTGGTCCGGCGCCACCATGCCGGCGCGGGCGCCGCCCTCGATCGACATGTTGCAGACCGTCATGCGGCCTTCCATCGAGAGCGAACGGATCGCCTCGCCGGCGTATTCGATGACGTGGCCGGTGCCGCCGGCGGTGCCGATCTCCCCGATGATCGCGAGGATGACGTCCTTGGCGCCGACGCCCTCCGGCAGTTGGCCGTCGACGATGACCTGCATGTTCCTGGCCTTCTGCTGGATCAGCGTCTGGGTGGCCAGCACATGCTCGACCTCGGAGGTGCCGATGCCGTGCGCGAGCGCCCCGAAGGCGCCATGCGTCGAGGTGTGGCTGTCGCCGCACACGATCGTGGTTCCGGGCAGGGTGAAGCCCTGCTCGGGCCCGACGACGTGGACGATGCCCTGCCGACTGTCGAACTCGTCATAATACTGGACGCCGAATTCGCGCGTGTTCTCGGCGAGCGCCGCGATCTGGGCTGCGCTTTCCGGATCGGGGTTCGGCAGCTTGCGGTTCGACGTCGGCACGTTGTGGTCGACGACCGCGAGCGTCTTATGAGGCGCACGCACTTTGCGGCCGGTCATGCGCAGGCCTTCGAAGGCCTGCGGGCTCGTCACCTCATGGACGAGGTGGCGGTCGATATAGAGCAGCACCGAGCCGTCGGGCTGGCGGTCGACGACGTGGTCGTCGAAGATCTTGTCATAGAGGGTCTTGGGAGCGGCGGCGGTCATGTTCGCCTCGAGAAGTCGAGATTGGATGTCGGGGTGAGGGCCGCTTCGAGCGCGGCGGATCAGCCCCGAAGCAGGCTCGCGATCGCCGAAAGCCGCGCGTGGAAGCGCGACGGCAGGCGCGCGTGATCCGACAGGCCCGCGAAGGTCTCGGACGTCAGCGCTCTCAATGTCGGGCGTCGGCCGCTCATGGGCCGTCATATAGGGGCTACAGTGGAACAGTTGCAAATGGGTTCGCGCGGCATGTTCAGTGGTCGGTGAGAGTTTCGTTCGGCGGCTCGATGAGGCCGTTCCGCGGCCGCAGCCTCAGCGACCGCGCCAATCTCGCGCAGGCGACCGCCGACACGGCCCCGACACAGCCGATGATGACCATGGCCGTGGGGCCACGCCACCCCGGAAGGCTGATCATGGACGCGCTTGATGGCGCCCCGATCGCCGCCGTAGCGGCGTAGAGCGCGGGCTCCGATCGCACGAAAGACGAGAGGATCGCCGTAGCGGCGCCGGTAAGGGCGGCCGGCGCGGCGGCGACCGCATAGCCGAAGACCAGAAAGAACTGAAGGAGCGGCGCGACCAGCAGACCGCCGAATAGCAGCACTCCGATCATCGGCCCGACGGCCGTGAACAGCGCCGTATTGAGCGCGACCCCTGCGACGTAGTGCGGCCAGCCGCGGCCATGCGGAGCAAGACCCATCACGGTCTCCGATCCATCCGCTGCTGGGATAGCCGGAGTGCGTTTATTCTTGATGATCGTCGGGAGGGGCGGGGCCCGGCCGCTCCCCACCGGCCGGGCCGACTTCGCGACGTCCGCGACGGAGAGGGGCGGGAATCCGCCGCAGGCCGATAAGGGCGGGGGGTCGTCTCGAAGTCCGGGGAGCCGAAGCCGCCCCGGCGGGAAGAACGACAGGCGCGCCGGCCTATTCCGCCGGCCCGCGAAAAAAGTCGCGCATCGGTGTCTCGGGCTTTGGCGAGACGAAAGAAAACGCCCGGCCGCTCCCAACGGCCGGGCGTGGACTTCGAGGATCCGGGACGGAGAGGGGCGGAAATCCGTCTCGGCGCCGTTCGGGCGGGGATGTCGCCTCGAAGCGTCGCCAGAATGGGAGGGGCGGCCTGAACCGAACGTGGCCGGACCGTTCACTCGGCGTTCACGGCCGAAAGGCCCGATCCGTCGCCGCGCTTGACAATGGCGCGGCGCAATCGACCTTGGGTTTCGAGCGCGGAACGCGCCCCATGAGACGAGGACCGGCCCCATGATGGACATCGCTCTTACCGGCCGCTTCCGCGGGCTCTTCTCCCTCGGGGCGCTCGTCGTCCTCGCGCTCTCGCTCGCCGGCTGCGGCGTCAACAACGTGCCGACGCTGGAAGAACAGGCCAAGGCGCGCTGGTCGGAGGTGCAGAACCAGTATCAACGCCGCGCCGACCTCGTGCCGAACCTCGTCGAGACCGTGAAGGGTTTCGCGCGCCAGGAGCAGGAGGTGCTGACCAAGGTGGTCGAGGCGCGCGCCAAGGCGACGCAAGTCACGATCGACGCCTCCAAGCTCTCCGACCCGGAGGCGGTGAGGAAATTCCAGGAGGCGCAGGCCGAGCTTTCGGGCGCGCTCGGCCGGCTGCTCGCGGTCTCGGAGAACTACCCGGACCTCAAGTCCAACCAGAACTTCCTCGCGCTGCAGTCCCAGCTCGAGGGCACCGAGAACCGCATCGCGGTGGCGCGGCGCGACTACATCCAGGCGGTCCAGGCCTACAACACGGAACTCCGCACCATTCCGGGCAAGTGGATAGCTGGCTGGCTCTATCCGGAGGCCAAGCCCATGGCGACCTTCGAGACCGCGCAGGAGAACCAGGCCGCGCCCAAGGTCTCGTTCTGAGGCTCCAAGAGTCCCCCTGAACCGCTTTCCGTCGTCCCGGCCTTCGGGCGCTCTACGAAATGGACGCCACATTGCCGCCCCCTCCCCGCAAGGGGGAGGGGAGAAGGGCGCCGTTATCGGCAGGGTCTCGTTCAGGCTTTTCGCGGTAAGCTCGCCGCCGGGGGGAAGAGTTGGGAGCGGATATGAAGCGCACCGTCAGGGCGGCGGCCTTCGCGCTCCTCGCGCTGTGCGCTTCGGCGCAGGCCGAGACCGCGCCCCAGGCGCCCGCCCACCTCGCGGTGCCGAGCGGCATGTCGGAACGCCAGAGTTATATCGACGTCGTGCGCCGGGAGGCTTCCGCGCGGGGACTGCCGCCGGAGGTCGCCGAGGCCGTCGCCTATGTCGAGAGCGGCTTCGAGCCGGACGCCGTCGGCACGGTGGGCGAGATCGGCCTGATGCAGATCAGGCCTTCGACCGCCGAGATGCTCGGCCATGACGGCGGAGCGCTCGCGCTGTTCGACCCCGCGACCAACGCCCGTTTCGCGGTGCGCTATCTTGCGACCGCCTGGAAGCTCGCAAACGGCGACCTCTGCCGCGCGCTGATGAAGTACCGCGCCGGCCACCGCTCCGAGACCATGTCGCCGCTCTCGGCGAATTACTG
Organism: Hansschlegelia zhihuaiae; assembly: GCF_004103825.1. Lineage (GTDB taxonomy): Bacteria > Pseudomonadota > Alphaproteobacteria > Rhizobiales > Methylopilaceae > Methylopila > Methylopila zhihuaiae. The sequence continues at coordinate 107,713 of NZ_RYFI01000009.1, read as the reverse complement.
CCTGCGCGCCAAGGCCTATCTCGCCCGGCTCGGCTCGCCGCTCGCCGACGGGGTCGCGCCCGAGATCGTCGCCATCAAGGAGATCGACGGCGACCAGCCGAAGGTCACGCGCCGCAAGCCCGGCCCCTATCTCGGTTGGCGGCCGGGCCGGCACACGGCGACCGACAACGCCCGCTTCTGGGCCGCGCACGAAACCCGCATCCGCGCGATCGAGGCGAGGATCCAGCGCCGCTGGAAGATCAGGACGGCGCGGCGGGGCTGAGCCGTCGGACTCTGCGGCGTCTCTTTGTTTCGTAG
>NZ_RYFI01000009.1:81460-107376 GCF_004103825.1 Hansschlegelia zhihuaiae | reverse complement strand
CCCCCTCCACCGCTTCGCGGTCCCCCTCCCCCGCCTTCGGCAGGGGAGGATCAAGCACGGCGTCGTCGCGGATCCTCCTCCGCGCAGCGGAGGAGGGGGACCATGCGAAGCATGGTGGAGGAGGCGCGTGGCGCGTCCGGGCAACAGCAGGTCGACGATCGCCTCAGCCCAGCGCAGCCTCGAAGTTGATCTTGGCGTTCAGCACCTTGGAGACCGGGCAGCCGTCCTTGGCCTTGGTCGCGATCTCCTTGAACTTGGCCTCGTCGATGCCCGGGACCTTGGCGGCCACGGACAAATCGATGGTGGTGATGGTGAAGCCGCCGCCCTGCTGCTCGATCGTAACCGCCGAAGAGGACTTGATCTCGTCCGGCGTAAAACCTTCCTGGCCGAGCATCAGCGACAGCGCCATCGAGAAGCACGACGCGTGGGCGGCGCCGATCAGCTCCTCGGGGTTCGTGCCCTTCTCGTCGCCGAAGCGCTTGGCGAAGGAGTAGTTCAGGCCGTCGAGCGCCCCGCTCTCGGTCGAGATCTTGCCGGCGCCTTCCTTGATCGAGCCGTTCCAGACGGCGCTTCCGGTGCGCTTCATGGTGTCATCTCCTCAAGGGCTTCGACGCGCCGGCCGACATGGCCGCGGCCTCGCGCGACATAGCGCGGCCCGTCGGGCGGAGCAGGGGCGGTCCGCCGCCGGGCGAAATTCAATTGCGCGACATGTGATCAGGCCGGATGCGGCGCGCTGAGCGAGGCGAGCGCCTGGGTCGCGCCCTCCTCGGCCTTGACCTTGCGCCTGGCGGCGAGCGCCGCGTTGATTTCCGCGCCGAGGATGAACAGCGCCGCGGAGGCGTTGAGGAACACGATCGCGGTCATCACGCCCGCGAGCCCGGCATAGGTGGAGGCGTAATTTGCGAAATGCGCGAGGTAGACCGAGAACAGCGTCGCGCCCGCAAGCCAGACCACGATGGTGAACACGACGCCGGGCAGCACTGCGCGGACCTTCCGGCGGCCGCCGGGCAGCCAGAGATGCGCGGCGGTCAACGCTGCGCCCAGCACCACGACGGTGAGGGCGTACCGGGCGACGTCGCTGAGCAATTCGAAAGCCCACAGGCCCGGCAGCCAGTCGGTGGCGAACTTCCAGACGATCGGCCACAGCACGATGAACACCGCCACCACCACCAGGCCAAGGGCGCCGAGCGCTACGAACCACATGCTCTGGAGCCGCGACAGCCAGACGGGCTTCGAGGTCGGGGAGTCGTAGGCGCGGCCGAGCGCGATCCTGAGCGACTCGACCGCCGAGGACGTGACCCAGAGCGTCAGCAGCACGCCGACGGTCAGGACGCCTCCGCGGGGCGTGGTGAGAACCTTGTCGACCTCGCTCGCGAGCGGCCCGGCGACGCCGGCCGGCCAGGTGTCGAAGATCAGGTGGACGATCGAGGCCGAGGCGTCGCCGGCTCCGAGAAACGCCGCGAGCGCGGTGACGAAGATCAGGAAGGGGAAGATCGCAAGCAGCGCCGACATCGCGACATGGGCGGCGATCGCCCAGCCGTAATGGCTCTCAAAGCGACGCAGCACGTCGAAGGTCAACGGCGCGAGCTTGCGGATCAGGTCTCTGGGTCGCGAGATCATGTGGCGAAAAGGTAGCGCGATGGCGGCCGGGGTGGAGTCGGGCAGGGCGCCGACCTTTGAGCCTGACAAGCGTCGCTCCCGACGCTTGTCAGGATCGGACCGCGTGCTTCGAGACGCCGCTTGTGACGGGCTCCCTCAGCATGAGGACGGTGGAGGATGCCAGAACACGAACCTCCTCGTGCTGAGCAGCCGTCCGCGAGGACGGCGTCTCGAAGCACGCGGCACGCCGGCGCGAGGCATTCTTCAGCGGATTCTTGGTCTTCGCTTGTTCTGTGATCGCTTCTGCTGATGCACGCATCACTGATTGTGGCTTGTTCAGAGAGCGTCCGCGGGAGATGCGTGCGCGCCGATCCTTTTCGCGGTCTCCCGCCATGCTCGCCGCCCTGATCCCCATAACCTTCGTGCTGATCTGGTCGACCGGCTGGATCGTGGCGAAGTTCGTCGTGCCCCACGCCGATCCGCTGCTGTTCCTCGTGCTGCGATATCTCGCGGCGATCGCGGTGCTGGCGCCGCTCGCCTTCCTGCTCGGCGCCCGCTGGCCCGCGACCGGACGCGAATGGCGCGCGGCGCTGGTCAACGGCGTGATGCTGCACGGCGTCTATCTCGGCGGCGTGTGGTGGGCGATCCAGCACGGCGTGCCGGCGGGCGTCTCTGCCCTGATCGCGGCGCTCCAGCCGCTGTTCACGGCGCTCGCGGCGGCGCCGCTGGTCGGCGAGCGCCTCGGGCCGCGGCGCTGGCTCGGCGTCGCGCTCGGCTTCCTGGGCGTCGCGGCCGTGGTCGCGCCGAAACTGTCGGGCGCCGGCGGCGCGCTCGGCGGGCTCGGGCTCCCGATCGCCGTCAACGTGGTCGCTATGGCGGCGGTGACCGCCGCGACCCTGCATCAGAAGCGGACGCTTGCGGGCGCCGACCTCCGGACGCTCGCGCCTGCGCAATATCTCGGCGCGCTCACGGTCACTGTCCCGGCCGTGCTGCTGTTCGGCGAATTTCGCTTCGAGCCGACGCCCGAGATATTCCTCGCGCTCGCCTGGTCGGTTCTGGTGCTGTCGATCGCAGCCATCATGCTGATGCTCGTCATGGTGGAACGCGGCGAGGTGTCGCGCGTGGCGGCGCTCATCTATCTCGTCCCGCCGGTCGCGGCCGTGCAGGCCTATTTCCTGTTCGACGAGACCCTGAGCGGTCTTCAGATGATCGGCATGGCGCTTGCAGCCGTAGGGGTAGTGCTGGCCAACGGGGCCGGCGCCCCCGCGTCCGCCGAAGGGTGCATTGCGGCGACGCGGCCCGATGACGAGGATGAAACCGAGACGTCCCGTCGGCCCGCCTGATCGGAAGATCCTTCCGAACGAGGGCGCTTGGCCGGCCGCGCCCTTTCCGGAGAGCCCTTTCATGACCGCCGTCCAGAAAGCAGCCGACGCGTCGACGACGCCCGCCGGCCGCCTCGAACAGATCCTGCCCGCGCTCGACGCATTGCTGCAGGAGGCGACCGCCGCGGTCCGCCGGAAGGTCTCCAGGGACGGCAGAATCGACGCAGCGGCGCTCGACCGCGAGCAGCGCGCCGGCCACGGCCTCGCCTGGTTCGCGACCTACCGGATGGCGCTGCGCGAGCTGCACCACTGGTCGGAGAGGCTCGCCCGCGAGGACCGCTACGGCGAGATCGAGGAGGCGGTGCTGCGCGTCGGCGCGGCCGAATATCTCGCGCAACTGATCGGCGGCGTGCCGATGAACCAGGGCGAGATGGTGCGCGCCGCCGATCTCGGCCTCGCGCCGGGCCGCCCGGCGGAGATCCTCGGCGAGGCCGCCGCCGCGCTAATCGCCGAGGGCGGCTCTGCAGAGGCGCGCGCGACGCTCGTCGCGCTGATGCGCAAGGCCGACGGCCGCTTCGGCTTTGGCGATTCGGGTCTCGACGAGACCATGGGCCAGTTCCGCGACGAGATGCGGCGCTTCGCGGAGGACGAGGTCAGCCCCTACGCGCACGCCTGGCACCAGGCCAACGCCTATATCCCGCTCGAGACCATCCAGAAGATGTCCGAGCTCGGCGTGTTCGGACTGACCATACCGGAGGAGTTCGGCGGGCTCGGCCTCGGCAAGGAGGCGATGTGCGTGGTCTCCGAAGAGCTTTCCCGCGCCTATATCGGCGTCGGCTCGCTCGGCACGCGGTCCGAGATCGCCGCCGAACTGATCCTCGGCGGCGGCACGGAGGAGCAGAAACAGAAGTTCCTGCCGAAGCTCGCCGACGGCTCCATCCTTCCGACCGCGGTCTTCACCGAGCCCAACACCGGGTCCGACCTCGCGAGCCTGAAGACCCGGGCGGTCCGCGACGGCGACGTCTACACGGTGTCGGGCGCCAAGACCTGGATCACCCATCCGGTGCGCGCCGATCTGATGACGCTGCTGGTCCGCACCGACCCGAACGAGCCCGGCCATCGCGGCCTCTCGATGCTGCTCGCCGAGAAGCCCCGCGGCACCGACGAGGACCCGTTCCCGGCCAAGGGCATGTCGGGCGGCGAGATCGAGGTTTTGGGCTATCGCGGCATGAAGGAGTTCGAGATCGGCTTCGACGGTTTTGAAGTCCCGGCCGAGAACCTGCTTGGCGGCGTCGAGGGCGAGGGCTTCAGGCAGCTCATGAAGACCTTCGAGAGCGCCCGCATCCAGACCGCGGCGCGCGCCGTCGGCGTCGCACAGTCGGCGCTCGACATCGGCCTGCGCTACGCCGAGGAGCGCGTGCAGTTCAAGAAGCCGCTCGCCGACTTCCCGCGCGTCGCCGACAAGCTCGCCATGATGGCGGTCGAGGTGCAGATCGCCCGCCAGATCACCTATTTCGCGGCGCGCGAGAAGGATTCGGACCGCCGCTGCGATCTCGAGGCCGGCATGGCGAAGCTGCTCGCCGCGCGCGTCGCCTGGGCCGCGGCCGACAACGCGCTGCAGATCCACGGCGGCAACGGCTTCGCGCTCGAATATCAGATCTCCCGTGTGCTCTGCGACAGCCGCATCCTCAACATCTTCGAGGGCGCGGCCGAAATCCAGGCGCATGTCATCGCGCGGCGCCTGCTGGAGGCAGGCGCGTAAAGCGCGGGCCGCGGGGCCATGAAGCCCGCGCCCCCGGGACAGCGGGACGTCGCGCTGCGCGGCGTCGCCGGCGCGTTCGCCTCGATCGGACTGCTCGCGGTCGGCGCGATGGCCATCGGGGCCGTCGCGGTCGGCACCTTCGCGATCGGGCGACTTTCGATCGGCCGCGCCCGCATCCGCAGGCTCCGGATCGACGAGCTCGAGATCGGCCGGATCAGCCGGGACGACGCCGCCTGAGTTTCGGGCCGCCGCGCCGCCGGAGCGCCATCCCCACGCCTTAACCGGCCGTAACTTGCGGTCTCGCCGCACGGGGTCTAACGCTCCCGCGCCCCGAGACCCCAGACCGGCGAGCCCTCATGTTCCAGTCCTTCTTTCCGAACCCGAAGCCGTTCTTCATTTCGGCCGTCGTCTGGACGGCGATCGCGATCGGGCTTTGGTACGGGGGCGCCTCCGGCTGGGGCGCCGCGATCGGGCTGCCGCAGCCCGCGCCCGATGCGCCGCCGGTCATCGGGCCCGCGGTCTTCGTGACCGCTCCGTTCCTATGGTTCTACATCTACTACGCAGCCGCCGTCGGGTTGTTCGCCGTCGCCTGGATGACGCTTCGTCCCCATCCCTGGCAGATGTGGTCGATCCTCGGCTCGGCCTTCATCCTGTTCACGACCTATTTCCAGGTCCAGGTGTCGGTCGCGATCAACGCCTGGTACGGGCCGTTCTACGATCTCGTCCAGGCCGCGCTCGCCAAGTCTCGGCCGGTCACGCTCGCAGAGTTCTACGGCCGCCTCTTCGAATTCGCGGGCATCGCGCTCTTCGCCGTCATCGTGGGTGTGCTGACGCGGTTCTTCGCCCAGCATTATGTGTTCCGCTGGCGGACTGCGATGAACGACTTCTACATGTCGCACTGGCCCCGCGTCCGGCACATCGAAGGCGCCTCGCAGCGCGTGCAAGACGACACGATGCGCTTCGCCCAGATCACGGAGGGTCTCGGGGTCAATTTCATCGAGTCGATCATGACGCTGATCGCCTTCCTGCCGGTGCTGGTCGCGCTGTCCGGGCCGGTTTCGGAGGTGCCGATCCTCGGCGCGATCCCTCAGCCGCTCGTCACGCTCGCGATTCTGTGGGCGGTGTTGGGCACCGGCTTCCTGGCGCTCGTCGGAATCAAGCTCCCCGGCCTGTATTTCCGGAACCAGCGGGTCGAAGCCGCCTATCGCAAGGAGCTCGTCTACGGAGAGGACGATCCGGGCCGCGCCCAACCGCCCACGGTCGCCGAATTGTTCAGCTGGGTGCGGCTGAATTACTTCAGGCTCTATTTTCACTACGCCTATTTCAACATCGCTCGCATCTCGTATCTGCAGTTCGACAACATCTTCCCCTACATCGTGCTGGCGCCGACGATCGTGATGGGAAAGATCACTCTCGGGCCGATGCAGCAGATTCTCAGCGCCTTCGAGCAGGTGCGCTCCTCCTTCCAGTTCCTCGTCAATTCCTGGACGACGATCGTCGAGCTCCTGTCGGTCTACAAGCGCCTGCGCGGCTTCGAGGCGGTGATCTATGGCGAGGCGCCGCCCGCGCAGGACATGGAGGCCCCGGAGGCCGAGGTCACTGCGGAGGGGGTGCGCGCCTGAGGGGATAACGCCGCCCGGACCCGGGCGGCGCGTCAGCCGCAGCGCCGCTCGCAGAAGCGGATGCGGTTGCCGCTCGGGTCCCAGACCTGCATCTCGCGGCCCCAGGACTGCTGCTCGATCCCCGGCCGCATATGGTCGTAGCCCCGGGCCGTGATCTCGGCGTGGAAGGCCTCGATCCCCTCGATCGGGGCGAAGACCACGACGCCGGGGCTGCCGTCGCCGTGGTGCTCGCTGAGATGAAGCGTGAGCCCGCTCCGCGAGACCTGCATGTAGAGCGGGAACTGCGGCTCGAAGCGGTGCTCCCAGTCAAGCGCGAACCCGAGGAAGCCGAGGTAGAACTCCTTGGTCCGCTCGACGTCGAACATGCGAACGACCGGGATCGCGCCCCCGAAGGCCGGTTCGGAAGACGAGGCTTCGCTCATGCGGCGCGGCGATAGTCGGCGGTGAGGAACTCGGTCCAGCCGCCGTCCTCGCCCTGGACCTCCGAGGTCAGGCGGAAGCCCTCGCGACCCTCGATCGCGAAGACGTCGCGATAGAGCGCCGTGCCCTGCCCGGAAAACGCGGGGCCTTCGGCCTCGAGCACGAGCCGGTCGCCGTCGAGCTGGCCGTCATAGAGCCAGAACTTGGTCATCATCGAGGCGATGAAGCTGCCGACGAAGCGGCCGCGCTCCGGCTCGTAGCCGATCGTCATCTGCGAGGTGTTGGTCGCGCCCGTCGGGTCTTCGCCGACGCCGTCCGCCACCACCCATAGCCCGCCGAGCGAGCGGATGCTCCAGCGGCCGGAGGTCTTCACGCGCGGCTGGTCGGGGCCCATCCAGAAATCCCCCTCGAAAGTCCAGTCGCCCACGAGCTGCCCGAGCCACTCGTGTTCTTTCGCGGGTTTCGGCGTCTCCATGGCGGGCCTCCCTTCCCTCAATGGCGGCGGAGTATCATCGCCGCGCGACGGAACGGCAACGCAGGTCTCGCCGACGTGAACGCCGCCGCACGAGCGCGCGCGACCGCCGGACGCGGGGACTTATGGAGCTCGACGCGGCCCGCGCCTTGCCTCCGGGCGGCCGATCCTCTAGCAAGCCGCGGGAGAACCCCGGCTCTCCCGAGCCGGGTTTTTTGTTGTCCGCGTTCCCGCGCGGACGGGAAGGATTTCGCGCATGGCCAATGTCGTGGTGGTCGGCGCCCAGTGGGGCGACGAGGGCAAGGGCAAGATCGTCGACTGGCTGTCCGAGAAGGCCGACGTCGTCGTGCGCTTCCAGGGCGGCCACAACGCCGGCCACACGCTGGTGATTGACGGCGTCACCTACAAGCTCAGCCTGCTGCCCTCGGGCGTCGTGAGGCCCGGCAAGCTCTCGATCATCGGCAACGGCGTCGTGGTCGATCCGCACGCGCTCGCCGACGAGATCGCGCGGCTGAAGGAGCAGGGGGTCGAACTCACCCCCGAGACGCTCAAGGTCGCGGACAACGCCACGCTGATCCTGTCAGTCCATCGCGAGCTCGACGCGCTGCGCGAGGGCTCGACCGAAGGCACCCGCATCGGCACCACCAAGCGCGGCATCGGGCCGGCCTATGAGGATAAGGTCGGCCGCCGCGCGATCCGGCTGCGCGACCTCGCGAACCTCCCGACTCTCGGGCCGAAGATCGACAGGATGCTGTCGCACCACAATGCGCTCAGGCGCGGCTTCGGGCTGCCGGAGCTGACCCATGAGGCGATCTACGAGGAGCTGTCCTCGGCCGCTCCCAAGGTGCTGCCTTACGTCGAGGCCACCTGGGAGCTCCTCGACGAGCGGGCGCGGGCCGGCGACCGCATCCTGTTCGAGGGCGCGCAAGGGGCGCTGCTCGACGTCGACCACGGCACCTATCCGTTCGTCACCTCGTCCAACACCACTGCGGGACAGGCCGCGACCGGCTCGGGCCTCGGGCCGCGCGCGATCGGCTATGTGCTCGGCATCGCCAAGGCCTACACGACCCGCGTCGGCGAGGGGCCGTTCCCGACCGAGCTCACCGACGAGATCGGCCGCAGGCTCGGCGAGCGCGGCCACGAATTCGGCACGGTGACGGGCCGTCCCCGCCGCTGCGGCTGGCTCGACGCGGTGGCGCTCAGGCAGACCGGCCGCATCTCGGGGATCGACGGCATCGCGCTCACCAAGCTCGACGTGCTGGACGGCCTCGACGAGATCAAGGTCTGCGTCGCCTACGAGCTCGACGGCCAAACCATCAACCGGCTGCCGGCGAGCCAGGGCGCGCAGTCGCGCATCCGCCCGGTCTACGAGACCATCGAGGGCTGGAAGGGCGCGACCGCGGGCGCGAGATCCTGGGCGGACCTGCCGGCGCAGGCCGTCAAATATGTGCGGCGCGTCGAGGAGCTGATCGACTGCCCGATCGCGCTGGTCTCGACCTCGCCCGAAAGAGCCGACACGATTCTGGTCGCCGATCCGTTCGAGGATTGAGGTGAGGTCCGACGCCGCAGAGGCGCGGTCCCATGGCCGTTAAACCTTGGCGAACCGTGGCTTCCGCGCCCTCGACGCGGGCGAAACGCTGGCTTATGTCGTGATCCATGGCCGATTATTTCCCCGTACTGTCGCGCGCCGTCGCGCAGCTCGAGACCAACACCGGCGAGGCGCGCCGCGCGGTCTATGAGCGCGCCCGCGCCGCGATCGTGCGGCAGCTCCGGGCCATCGACCCGCCGCTCTCCGAAGAGGACATCTCGCGCGAGCGGATGCAGCTCGAGGAGGCGATCCGCCGCGTGGAGGCGAGCGCGGGCGGAGGGCAGCCGGCCCCGTCCAAGCCCGCCGCGGCGGCCCCGGCCCCGGCCGCCCAGCCCGCCAGGCCCGCCGCCGCGGAACGGCCGACGCCTCCCGCGCCCGAGGCGAGCGCGCCGGAGCCGCGCGACGACGCCCGTCAGGAGCGCCGTGAAGCCCGCCAGGAGGGCGGCAAGAAGGCGCGCCGCGCCGAGCAGCAGGCCGCCGCCTCGCGCGGCGAACGCGCCGAGCCGGCGCAGGCGCGGCCCGCAAAACGCGCGGACGGCCGGCCGATCATCCAGGCTGCGGGTGCGCCGGGCGCCGGCCGCGAACAGAAGCGCTCCGGCCCGCTCATCGCGCTCGGCGTGCTGGGCGCGGTCGCAATCGTGGCCGGGCTCTTCCTGCTGTTCCGCAGTCCGACGCCGGGGCCAGTCGCCGACGGCGAGCCGGCCGGACCGACCGAAACCGCCAAGGCCGAGCCCGAGACGAAGCCGGCGGACGCGCCGAAGCCCGACGCTCCGGCCGACGGCAAGAGCGACGACAGGCTGCCCCAGGACAGCGCGGCCGCCGACCGGCCGCCTTCGGCCGAGCCCACGCCCAGCGCTCCCGCGCCGCAGGCCGAGCCGCCCGCGACCCCGCCGCCCGCCGAGCAGGAGGTCGCGCGTGCGCCCGAGCCGGCGGCGCCGCCCCCGCCCGCCGCGCAGCCTTCGCCTGCGCCGGCCCCCAATGCGCCGGCCCAGCCGGGGCCGCTCGTCGCGCAGCGCGCGGTGCTCTATGAGGAAGGCCCCAACCAGCAATCCGGCGAGGCGCTTCAGGGCCAAGTGCTGTGGCGCACCGAGTCGGTCAGCGGCGGCCAGAACCAGCCGCTCGAGACCGCGCTCCGCGGCGAGATCGACATTCCGGGCCGCAAGCTCCGTTCGACGATCACGATCCGGCGCAACCTCGACGCCACGCTGCCGGCGAGCCACACGATCGAGATCCAGTTCACGCTGCCCGACGACTTCCCGAACGCCGGCATCTCCAACGTGCCCGGCGTGCTGATGAAGGCCGACGAGTCGGCGCGCGGCTCCGCGGTCGCCGGACTGTCGGTGCGCGTCACCAACGGCTTCTTCCTGATCGGCCTGTCCAATCTCGACACCGAGCGCACCGTCAACGAGCAGCTGCTGCGCGACCGCGGCTGGATCGACATTCCGATCCTCTACGACAATGGCCGACGCGCGGTGCTGACGCTCGAGAAGGGCACGCCCGGGGCGCAAGCCTTCCAGGACGCCTTCGCGGCCTGGCGCAGCGCGTCGGCGGCGGGCTCGCCGCAATAAGGCGGGCCGCCGTCGCGGCTATTCGACGTCCAGCTCCCGAACCAGATCCGGCCGGGCTGCGTCGAGGCTCCTGACGATCTCGTCGATCCGCACCGCCTTGTTGAGCCTCGGCGGGACGATGGCGCAGCTCTCGTCGCGGTCGAAGCCGAGATGGTGCAGCCCGACCAGCACGGCCCGGTCGCCGCGGATCGCGAACACCGGGGCGCCCGAGGCGCCGGGCTCGGTGTCGCAGGAATGGGAGAGATCGGGCTGCGAGGCGCTGGACCCGGAGGGCTCGCCCGGCGCGTCCGTCCAGGCGCGATAGGAGGCCGCCGCGACCCGGCATCGGCTCAATCTTTTCTTCTCGCATTCGGCGTGGTGGACGATGAAGACCTCCTCGCCGGCCTGCGCGGGTCGCGCCGCGATCGTGGCCCGCGAAGGCGTGCCCGCGGCCCCGCCCGGCCCCACGACAGGCTCGACGCGCAACAGGGCGTAATCCAGCCGCCGGTCGCTCGCCTCGACCTTCACGGCGTTGTATTGCCGGCTCACCGTTCCGTCGTCCCAGCCGAGGTCGATGAGCGACCGGCCGGCCACGCGCTCGTTCCAGTAGGATGTGTGGTCGGTCGGCGGCGCCGCGCCGCAATGCCAGTTGGTGAGGAACAGGTCGCGCGCCACCATGACGCCCGTGCAGCACCAGGCCGGCGCCGACGGCGCGCCGGGCGCCGCGGTCTGGCCGGTGACCAGCATGCCGGTGACGTCGCCGGTCCGCCGCTGGATCAGGCTGCCGCCCTCGTAGAGCGGCCGCCAGTTCGGCGAGCCGGGCGTCTGCGAGGAGAACAGCCTGACGTCGCTCGCGCCGGCGGGCGGCGAGGCGATGCCTTCCTCGACCATGACCTCGACGTCGCTCTTGCCCGAATGCAGAAGCTCGACCTGCACCTTGGCGGCGGGCAGCCGTCCGGTCCAGCGCTTGCGCGTCAGCCGGCCGTCGCCACCCGCGAAGTCGGCCGGGCCGAAGCTCGCCAGCACGCGATAGGCCGGATCCCGGACCACAAGGCTCCAGTCGCGGTCGCGGGCGTCGGGCGTGACCGCGAGCAGCAGCCGCACGCCCACCGGCGTGAAGCCGGCCGCCTCGATCGGAATGGGTTGCGACCATTCCTCGTCGTAGATGGTCACGGCGGGCTGGAACGAGCGCCCGAAGGAGGTGACCGACTCGCCGCGCCTGCATTGCTCGACAGCGGGGCCGGGCGGCGCTGGCTGCGCCGCCGCGGTCGCGATCTCAAGGAAGCATGCGAGCAGAACGAGGGTCCGGGTCCGGCGCGCAGACATCGGGCTCGCTTCCCATCTTGAGGATCAGGTCGTCGATCTCGCGGAAGTCGACCGTCGATCCGTTGCAGAGCGTGAGCGCGCCGGCCTGCAGCGTCGCGAGATCGTACCGCTCGACCGAGCCGCCCTCGCTCGACCGCCCCATCTCGAAGCGGTCGGCGTAGATCGTCCAGGTCGTCGGATCGGAGTTCGGCGTGCGCACCACGCGCAGCAGCTGGCGGTCGCTCAGCGAGGGCTCGCGGGATCCGTTCTCGCCGAGGAACGCCAGGCCTTCGGCCGGCCAGGACTTGATCCTGGCCTCGCGCCAGCCCTGCGAATCCTTGATCCAGTTTCGCCTCGGATCGAGCAAGGCGAGCACGGGATCGACGACGCCCGTGGTCAGCTTCTCGGCGTCGGGGTTCTTGCCGCCGTCCTTCAGCGAGAGCGGCCTGCTGGTCGCCTGCAGCCGCGTCTTCACCGCTACCGGCGTCGCATAGGCCTCGGGGAACGCCCCGATCATCGAGGCCGCCACGCCGGCCACGAAGGCCGAAGCCTGCGAGGTGCCGCCGCTCGCGCCGATCTCGTGATCGGTGATCCAGCCCGGCACGCTCGATCCGCCGGGCGCCGCGACATGGACCATGTACTCGCCCTTGCGCGACTGGTTGGCGGATCGCATCAGACGCTCCTCGCCACGGTCGCAGTCCCTGCAAGCCGTGACCACGACGACGTTCTGATAGTCGCCGAGATTCTGGGGCGAGGCGTTCGAGCGCGGCTCGAGCTCGATCCCCTCCATGGTGCTGTCCGACTGATGGCCGGCGGCGACGATCAGCAGCGGCTTGTTGGTGGCGATGGTGCCGAGCAGGACGCCCTTGGTGCGCAGCGCCTCCTTGTCCTTGCTCAGCCGGATCTCGGGTCCGCCCTGCACCAGCGCGTCGAAATTGGTCGCGGCGACATAGACCGGCAGGGGGAAGTCGTACTTCCTGCCGCCGATGACGCGGGCTAGCCGCGGCGCCCGGTCCGCGGAGAAGCGCTGCAGGTCGCCGGCTTGGTCGGGCGTCACCCAGACGAAGGAGTTGAGCTTCACGTTCGGCGCGACGCCGGCGAAGCCGAAGGCCTTCTGGCTGCTCGCGATGATGCCCGCGAGATGGGTGGCGTGGTGCTCGCCGATCACGAACTTCCGCCATTTGCATTTCCAAGGCTGCGCCGGGGGCGCGGCGTCGCCGAAGGCCGGCCAAAGGTTCGGCGAGGGCGTGAGCTTGGTGTCAATCAGCGTGACCGAGACCTTGCGCGGCTCCGCCGGAAGGCCCTGGCGCACGATCTCGGCGGCGTCGGCGTCGCTGTCGACCATTTCGGCGTAGTTGTAGACGCGCGAGCCGATATCGTTGGAGTCGCAGAGGTCGCGCGCCTCGTCCGCCGAGAAGGAGTTGAGCGCGGCCGGCGGGGCGTCCTTGGTCAGCGGGTCGATGAAGACGTTGTCCAGGCCGAGGGCGTAGAGCCGGTCGGCGAGCGCCGTCGCATCCTGGTCCGACTTGACCGGGACGTAGAGTTCGTACGCCTTGTATTCGACGCTGACGGAGTCGGCGTTTTCGACCAGCTTGGCGTCGTGCTCCTTGTAGGCCTTGGTCAGCTTCTTCGCGAACTCGGCCTGCCGGGGGATCGACCGGGCGTAGTTGTTCACCGCCTGGTAGCTCGAGACCTGAAGCTGCGGGAGCTGCAGCGTCTCGCCGATCTGCAGGCTGCGGCCGGCCAGCTTGGTCTCGGGATTGAGGGTGTCGACGAAGCGCGCGAGCGCCAGGCAATCCGGCGGGTATCCGCGCTGCACCAGAAGCCGGCAGATCGAGTCGTTGGCCTGGATCGTGACGGCCTCCTTCGGGAGCTCGGCGCCGCTCTTCGAGATCGCGTCGAGCACGTCGAAGAAGTTGCGGCCCGCAAGGCCGCCCTGGAAGGAGACGACCAGCCCCGGCGCCTCGTGCTGCGGGGCCTGCTCCTCCATCCCGGCCATGGCGGCCCCCGTGGAGAGCGCGGTCGCGAAGAGCGCCGCCCCCATGCTGGCGAAGACAGTCCTCATGCCGCCCTCCCTCATTGATAGAGCGTCCGGTGGTCGCGCTTGTCGGTGTCGCTGAGCCGCATCTCCCGCGTGCCGCCTTCGCCGCAGAGATAATGCATCACCGAAAGCGGGTCGTAGGTCTTGGAGACCGCGAGCCAGTTCGCGTCCTCCGTGTCGCAGCCGGGCACGCCGATGATGTGCATGTGCCGGTAGCCGAGCACGTGGCCGAGCTCGTGCCGGAACACGCCGATACGGTCGAAGCTGGTGGTGAAGTATTGCGGCCCGACGACCAGCAGGCGCTTCGCCTGGATGTCGTTCGGGAAGGGCGCGGCCGCCACGAAGCCGGTCGCGCCCGGCAGGAACGTCACCACGAAATTGACCTGCGCCGTGGTGGGCGACGCGTCGTCGAGCTCCTTGGCGTGCGTGAAGCTCAGCCCGCAGTCCGGGCAGGCCGCGATCCAGTCGGCGGTCGCCTTGGCGAGGTTCTCGGCCGCGACCTCATATTCGTCGGCCGAACGGAACGACGCCCGGTCGACGGCGTAGGTGAGCGCCCGCGCGCCTTTCGGCCAGATGACCGGATTGCCGGCCGCGTCCGCCAGCACCAGCAATTCGCCTGACGGGACGCCGCTGGCGGGCCGCGTCCGCGCCCGGAGCTCCCGGATACGCGCTTCGACCTGCGCCTCGGTGGCGAGGATGTCGCCCTCCATCAGCCGGTAGACTTGTACAGTGCCCTCGGGCGACTTGATGCGGACCTTCGGAAGCGCCCCGATGAACGCCTGGAGCCCCTCGTCATCGCCCTCGATCGCCATGCGGTAGGCTGCGCTCGATGTGGCGGCGGGCTGCGCGGCCTCCGCGGCGGCGGGCGGCTCGTCGCCCGCGAAGGCGGGGGCGGCGAAGATCAGGCTCGACGCGATGAGAACGGCCCCGCGCATGATCTCACCGCCGACGATCGAGAATGTCGAGCAAGGCCGAGACCATCGCGGGGTCGGCGCCCGGCGGCACCCGGACCGTGTAGCGGCCGCCGACCACGATCTCGACGCCGCCGGCTGAGGCCGTCGCGGACGCCGTTCCGGTCAAGACGGGCGTCGGCGTCACGGCCGCGGCCGCCCCCGAAGCCCCGACAGTCGTCGCGGCGCCGCCGGCCGCGCCCGCAGTCGGCCCGCCGACGGCCGCCGGTGTCGTGATCGTGACCGAGCCCGGCGGAGCGGCGGCGGCACCCACTCCTCCGCCGGCCGCAGGCGTCCCGCCCGCCACGGCCACGGCCCCGACCTCGAAGCCGTTGGCGAGGATCCGGTCGGCGAGCGCCACTCCGCGGTCGTAGGTCGCCCGGTCGACCGAGCCGGTCCGCCCAGCCTCGTTGTGGAACAGCGTCTGGGCGATCCGCCAGCGGATCTCGAGATCGGCGAGGTCCAGGCTCTCCTTGCGGTCGACGAAGCGCCCGAAATATTGCTTCGAGAGGCCGGGTCGTTCGGCGGCGCCCGAATAGGCGGTGACGTACTTTGCGACCACGGGCTCGTCGACTGTCGAGGCGCCGGAATATTTCAGCGCGATCTTCTCGAACGACACGACGCCCGAGGCGCCGAAGCCCGCGCGCTGCACCATCCAGTACCACCAGAGCCCGACCCCGGCCTCGTCGGTGGCGAAGGCCGGGATGATCTTGCCGAAGGCGTCGCGGATCTCGACCGAGCGGATCAGTCCCGGCCATTTCAGGATGTAGGCCGGCCAGGCGGCGGGCTCGGTGCTCGGCGTGATGGCGCCGAAATTCTTGGTCCTGAGCGACTTGGGCAGCGCGGCGTCGGCGGCGGCCGCGACCGCCGGGCCGACTGGCGTCCCGTCGTTGGAGCTCGCGACCGCGAAAGCGCCCATTTCGCGGATCGGGTCGACCGCCAGCTGGCCGCCGCGGTCGAGGTCGTCGAGCCCCCAGGCGCGCCGGTAGGCGGCGATCAGCGAGGCGAAGATCGGCAGCCGCACGACCTTGCCCGAGATGCTCTTGTAGCAGTCGAAATGCAGGTGGATCGTGGTGTTGGGCACGCCCCCCATGATGTTTGAGACGCGGCCGACGAGATCGCCGCGTTTGATCGCGGAGCCGATCTTCAGGCCCGCCTGGGTGATGCTGGAGCGGTCGAGATGGAGGTAGCGGCAGACATAGCCGGCGTTGGCGCGGATCGTGACGGTGGTGTTGTTGGTGATCGACGCCACCACGCCGTCGTCCATGGCGAAGGCCGGGAAGGCGTTCGCGGTCGCCTTCTGCGGGCGGATGTCGAGGCCCTGATGGCCGGTCTTGCCGGGGCAGAGCGGCATGTCCCAGGAGCGCTTCTCGCAATAGGTGTCGCGCCACGGATAGGCGTAGTTCCCGACCGCGTTGCCGGGTCCGGCGACCGGGTGGATCTGGCTGTTGGCGTAGGCGTGGGCGTTCTGGTGCTGCGGGCCGGCCTGCAGCGGGAAGTACATGCCCCGCAGGTAGACTGTCCGGTCGTCCTTGCGCCCGGAGCCGACCGCGAGCTGGCCCGGCCCGTGATAGCGGAACGCCTCCTGCGCCCAGACGGCGCCGGTCAGCAGCATGAGGGCGGCGGCCGTCATGGCCGCCCGAGCGATCCGGTTCATGGCCGAGGCCTCCCGGCGACGATGACCAGCCGCGACAGCACGAGCTGATGGCCGGCGCGGTCGCGGCAGAGCCCGGCCGCCTCCTTGGCGCATTCGATGGTGACGACGTAAGGGACGTTGAGCCGGACGATGTCGTAGGACACCGACAGAACCGCGGCGGGGTCGTCCTCTTCGTCGACCGTCGAGACGACGTCGCCGGAGCGGTCGGCGAGCTCCTCGACGAGGGCGTTCGGGACGTTTGGGTCGGTGCGCCGGTCGCCCGACACCACGATCGTCACGCAGCCGAAATCATAGGTCTGCGCGTACCATTCGCCGCCGTCGTCACTCGCGAAGGCGGGAGTCGCGGCGCGCGAGGCGCAGGCCGGCCAGGACGCGATCCCCGACGTGTCGAGCCCGGGCTCGACGAGCGCGCCGGGCTGCGGGGGCGGCGAGGCTTCGGTGAAGCCCGGCCTGAGGCCGAGGACCGGCAGGCTGAGCCGGGCGGGCGCCCGGGCGTCCGCGCCTTCTCCGAGCGCGCCCGGATCGACCAGGCGGCCGCGGGTCTCCTCGAGGAAGCGCGAGGCCTCCGGGGCCGACCAGTCGGGGGTCGTGAGCGTGGTCTGGGCGGCGAGCGGCGTCGCCAGACAGAGGGCCGCGGCTGAGATCAACGCACGCACTGTCATCGCAGGATGTCCCGCGGGTTGTCGCGGCCTCATGATGTCTGCGGCGCCGCGTTAAGTAAATAGACCAAAACAAGGCAAGCGAGCTTCCGTCATCCCCCAAATGCGCGAAGCGCTTTTGATCGACCGATCAACACAAGTCTCCAGATGCCGATTTCGTAGAGGGCGATCGTCTCAATTTGGGACATTCACAAGAATCATTCGTTTTCGTGAAGCGTCTAGCCGTCGAACATTTTACACAAGCGCCGCGTTGCTTCGGGCCCTCGATACGGCTCCTGTCGCCGCGTCGCCGAAACCGGTCGGAAGGTCGCCCTTCGTCTCCCTCGACGCGCGGCCCCGGACGCATTATATCGATCGGTATGAAATAAACGGGACAGGGAGCGATGGGCAGGCCGAAGGAGTTCGACGTCGATGAGGCGCTGTGCGCGGCGCTTCAGGTGTTCTGGCGTCACGGCTATGAGGGCGCGTCGCTGACCGACCTCACGGAGGCGATGGGCATCACCCGTCCGAGCCTCTACGCAACTTACGGCAACAAGGAAGAGCTGTTCCGCAAGGTGCTGGACCGCTACGAGCAGAGCCATCTCTGCTTTGTGGCGGAGGCGCTCGCGGAGCCGACGGCGCGCGCCGCGATCGACCGGCTGCTCAAGGGCTACGCCCGCGTCCTGACCGACCCGATGCACCCGCCCGGATGCCTCGGCGTGAACTCCTCGGTCGGCTGCCGCGGCGACGACTCGTCGATCCGCGATGAGCTGCTCGCCCGCCGCTCGCTGAGCGAGGACTCCATCCGCGAGAGGCTCGAACAGGCGCTGTCGGACGGTGACCTCCCGGCGGGCGAGGACCCGGCCGACTGGGCCCGCTACATCATGGCGGTCGGCCTCGGCATGGCGGTCAAGGCGGCCGCCGGCGCCACGCGCGAGGAGCTCGACCGCGTCGGCGAACTGGCGCTGAAGGCGTTGCCGGCGCGAGAGCCGGCCCTCGCCTGAGCGCGTCGCCTAAGCCCGCGCGACCCAGCCCCGGAACGTGAAGCCCGCATAGAACAGGCCGATCGCGGCAAAGCCGGCCTCGCGCAGCAGCGCCTCGTCCTCCTCGGGCGCCAGGACAGGCAGTCCTTCGCCGATCGCCTCATAGGCCTTCTCGGCCGCCGCGGCGTCGACGCCGGACGAGACCGCGAAGGCCGCATAGCGCGACAGCCAACGCCGCCTCTCGTCGCGGGAGGCCGGAATGCTGTGATGCGCCACAACGAACGGCGCGCCGGGACGCAGACGCCGTCGGACCTCCGCAAGCAGGCGGCGGCGGCCGTCGACGGGAATGAAATGCATCGTCAGGAGGCAGGAAGCGGCGTCGAACGGTCCGTCCGGCGCGACCTCGACCTCGCCTTTATGCAGCGTGACCCGGGCGACGAGCGGCCCGAGCGTGGCCCTCGCAAGGTGCAGCATCTGGGCCGACGGATCGACGCCGTCGAACCGCCAGGCGGGCCGCGCCTCCGCGAATGCTTTCAGCTCCAGCCCGCCGCCGGCCCCGATCACCAGAACGCGCGCGTCCGGCGGCGCCTGTTCGCTCAGGAGCAGCAGGGCCATGCGCTGCATGTCGGCGAAGCCCGGCACGAGGCGACGCGGCGCCTCGGCGTAGCGCGCGACGGCGTCCGGATCGTTGAAGTCGCTCATGCGCGGGGCCCCGCCCGATCGGTGCTTGGGCCGCCGGTGAACCGCAGCCGCTTGTCAAAACGACGGCGGCCGCCGAGCCCCCTCGACGGCCGCCGCTTCGAAGATCCGCGGATGCGTGGGGACGCATGCGCTCCGCGGACCCTCAACCGATGGACAGATGCCCCTGGGCGGGCGGCGTCGCGGGCTCGGGCGACGGCGAGATCGGGGCCTCGGGCGCCGCGCCCTTCAGCTTGCGGCCGCCCGACAGCGTGCGGATCACGACGTAGAACACCGGGGTCAGGAACAGCCCGAAGGCTGTGACGCCGATCATGCCGGCGAACACTGCGACGCCCATCGCCGCGCGCATCTCGGCGCCCGCGCCGGTCGACAGGACGAGCGGCAGCACGCCCATCACGAAGGCGAGCGAGGTCATCAGGATCGGGCGGAGCCTCAGGCGGCTCGCCTCGATCGCCGCCTCGAGCGGCTTCCTGCCGGCGAGTTCGAGCTCGCGGGCGAACTCGACGATCAGGATAGCGTTCTTGGCCGATAGCCCGACCAGCACGATCAGGCCGATCTGGGTGAAGACGTTGTTGTCGCCGCCCGACAGCCAGACCCCCGTGAGCCCCGCCATGATGCCCATCGGCACGATCAGGATGATGGCGAGCGGCAGCGTCAGGCTCTCGTACTGCGCGGCCAGCACCAGGAAGACCAGCAGGATCGCGACGGGAAAGACGATGAGCCCCGAATTGCCCGCGATGATCTCCTGATAGGTGAGCTCCGTCCATTCGAAGGAGAAGCCCTTCGGTAGGGTCTCGGCCGCGATCTTGGCGACCGCCGCCTGCGCTTGGCCGCTCGAATAGCCCGGCGCCGCGTTGCCGTTGATGTCGGCCGAGAGGAAGCCGTTGTAGCGCATGGCGCGCTCGGCCCCGGTCGTGGGCTTCACCGTCAGCAGCGCCGACAGCGGGATCATCTCGCCGGTCGTCGAGCGCACCTTCAGGAAGCCGACGTCTTCCGACCGCGCACGGAAGTGCTGGTCGGCCTGAACGCGCACCGAATAGGTGCGACCGAACTTGTTGAAGTCGTTGACGTAGAGCGATCCGAAATAGATCTGCAGCGCGTTGAACACCTCGGAGACGGGCACGTTCAGCTGCCGCGCCTTGGTGCGGTCGATGTCGGCGAACAGCTGCGGCACGTTCACCTGATAGGAGGAGAACAGGCCCATCAGCTCCGGGGCCGTGTTCGCTTTGGCGAGGAACGCCTTGGTGACCTCGTCGAGCGCGGCGTAGCCCTGGCCGGTCTTGTCCTCGATCTGCAGCTTGAAGCCGCCGATCGTGCCGAGCCCCTGCACCGGCGGCGGCGGGAACATCGCGATCACGGCGTCCTGGATGCCGGCATATTGCTTGTTGAGCTCCATCGCGATCGCGCCGGCGCTCAGACTCGGGTCCTTACGCTCCTCGAAGGGCTTCAGCGTCGCGAACACGATGCCGGCGTTGGACGAGTTGGTGAAGCCGTTGATCGACAGGCCGGGGAACGAGACGGCGCTCTCGACGCCCGGCGTCTTGAGCGCGATCTCGCCCATGCGCTTGATCACGTCCTCGGTCCGGTCGAGGGTCGCGGCGTCGGGCAGCTGCGCGAAGCCGACGAGATACTGCTTGTCCTGCGCGGGCACGAAGCCGCCCGGGATGGTGCGGAACAGCTGTCCCGTCACCCCGATCAGCGCGACATAGATCAGCAGCATCACGGCCTTGCGGCCGATCGCGCCGGCGACGCCGCGGCTGTAGGCGAGGCCCGTCGCTGCGAAGGCGCGGTTGAAGCCGCGGAAGAACCAGCCGAGGCCGGCGTCCATCAACCGCGTCAGCCGGTCCTTGGGCTGGTCATGGCCCTTCAGCAGCAGGGCGGCGAGCGCCGGCGACAGGGTGAGCGAGTTGATCGCGGAGATCACCGTCGAGATCGCGATGGTGAGCGCGAACTGGCGGTAGAACTGGCCGGTGAGGCCCGAGATGAAGGCGAGCGGCACGAACACCGCGATCAGGGTCAGGGCGATCGCGACGATCGGGCCCGAGACCTCGGACATCGCCTTGTAGGTCGCCTCGCGGGGCGAGAGCCCCTCCTCGATGTTCCGTTCGACGTTCTCGACGACCACGATGGCGTCGTCGACCACGATGCCGATCGCGAGCACCAGCCCGAACAGCGACAGCGCGTTGATCGAGAAACCGAAGACATGCATCACCGCGAAGGTGCCGACGATCGACACCGGCACGGCGATCAGCGGGATGATCGAGGCCCGCCAGGTCTGCAGGAACAGGATCACCACCAGCACCACGAGCGCGACGGCTTCCAGCAGCGTGTGCACCACGGCCTCGATGGAGGAGCGCACGAACTGGGTGGTGTCGTAGACGATCGAGTAATCGACGCCGTCCGGCATGCTGGCCTTGATGTCGCGCATCTCGGCCTGGACCCGGTCGGCGATGTCGATCGCGTTCGAGCCCGGCGCCTGCATCACCGGGATCGCGACCGCCGACTTGTTGTCGAGCAGCGAGCGCAGCGCGTAGTCTGAGGCGCCCATTTCGAGGCGCGCGACGTCGCGCAGCCGGACGATCTCGCCATTCGCGCCCGACTTCACGATGATGTCGCCGAACTCCTCCTCGCTCTGGAGCCGCCCCTGCGCGTTGACCGAAAGCTGGAGATCGACGCCCGAGGGCGCGGGCGAGCCGCCTACCACGCCGGCGGCCGCCTGCACGTTCTGGGCGCGGATCTCGTTCACGACATCGGACGCCGACAGACCGTGCTCGGCGACCTTTTGCGGGTCGAGCCAGACGCGCATCGAATAGTCGCCCGAGCCGAACAGCTGGACCTGGCCGACGCCCGGGATGCGGGCGAGCCGATCCTTGACGTTGAGCACGGCGTAGTTGCGCAGATATTTCGAGTCGTAGCGCCCGGTCGGCGACGTCAGGTGCACGACGAGGGTCAGGTCAGGCGACGACTTGATCGTCGTGACGCCGAGCGCCCTGACCTCCTCGGGCAGCCGGGCCTCAGCCTGGCTGACGCGGTTCTGGACGAGCTGCTGCGCCTTGTCGGGGTCGGTTCCGAGCGCGAACGTCACCGTCAGCGTCATCACGCCGTCGGTGGTCGCCTGGGAGGACATGTAGAGCATGTCCTCCACCCCGTTGATCTGCTCCTCGATCGGCGTCGCCACCGTCTCGGAGATGACCTTGGGGTTCGCGCCCGGATAGGTGGCGCGGACCACGACCTGGGGCGGCACGACTTCGGGATATTCGGAGATCGGCAGCGCGCGGATGGACAGCAGGCCGGCGAGGAAGATCACTGCGGACAGGACGCCCGCGAAGACCGGCCGGTCGATGAAGAACTTCGAGAAGGACATGGGGGCCTGACCTTTTCGGAGGAGCGGCGGGAAACGCCGCCCTCATGTCCCGGCCTCGAGCCGGGACCCATCAGCGCGACGTCAATGGAATGCGAAGCCGCTGACGCGAGACTTGGACGGCGGCGCCCAATGGGTCCCGGCTCGAGGCCGGGACATGAGGTTGCGATTTACTGCGCGGCCGACGCCTGCCGCTCGGTCAGCGGCCGGCCGTCCATGGCGACGGGCTCGGGGGCGATCTGGTCGCCGGGCTTCACCTTCTGCAGGCCGTTGACCACGACCCGCTCGCCGGCCGCGAGACCCTCGACCACGGTCCTCAGACCCTCGACCGAGGCGCCCAGCCTGACCTCGCGATAGGCGGTCTTGTCGTCCGGACCCACGACCAGCACGTAGCTCTTGTCCTGGTCGGACCCGACCGCGCGCTCGCCGACCAGCAGCGCCGGCGCGGGCTTCGCCTCGCCGAGCTTCAGCCGGGCGAACTGGCCGGGCATCAGCCGGCCGTCCGGGTTGGGGAACACCGCCCGGACCTTGATGGTCCCGGCGCTCGGATCGACCGACGGGTCGACATACTGGATTTTTCCGCGGACGGATTCGCGCGCGGAGGCGAGCGCCATCTCGACGGGGAGAGCGGAGACCGCGTCGCTGCGGTCGGCCGCCTGCGGGAGCGTGTCGAGCGCCCGCATCACCGCCGCCTCGTCGGCGTCGAAGCTCGCATAGACCGGGTCGACCGAGACCAGGCGGGCAAGCACCGGCGCGCCGGGGCCGGCGGCGATCAGATTGCCGACCGTGACTTCGATGCGCCCGACGCGGCCCGAGACCGGCGCGCGGACCTCCGTGTAGCCGAGGTCGAGCGTGGCCGACTTCTCCGCGGCCCGCGCCGCCTGTACGGCGGCTTCTGCCTCGCGCAGGCCGCTTGTCCGGGCGTCGAGGTCGCGGCGGGAGATGGTTTCGGACGCGGTCATCCGGCGGCCGCGCTCGAGGTCGCTCGCCGCGAGCGAGACGCGGGCCTCGGCGGCCGCGACCTCCGCCCGGGCGCGGTCGAGCGCCGCCTCGTAAGGGGCGGGATCGATCGTGAAGAGAGGAGCGCCCGCCTTGACCAGCGCGCCCTCACGGAAATGCACGGTCTTGATCTCGCCAGCGACGCGCGAGCGCACCTCGACGCGATCGACGGCCTCGAGGCGGCCTGAGAACTCGGCCCAGCGCGTCACGTCGCGCGGCTCGACCTTGGCGACCGAGACCTTCACGGCCGCCGGCGCGGCGTCGGCGCCGACCGCGCTGACGTCGCTCGACGGGAACGGGACGAACAGCGCGGCGGCCGCGAGCGCGGCGCCCGCGGAGGCGCCGAGCAGGATCTTTCGGGAACGGACAAAGGTTGTCATGGCGGGCGCCCCCTGCGTCAGGCGATCTGTACTGATCGGTAATGTACCGCTAGGTAGGGAAGGCGGCGCCGGCCTGTCAAGCCGAAACATATCGATCGGTATAAAAATCGACCCTCACCTTCGCAGGTGCGGTATCAGGACGCGGTTTCGACGGAGGTGATCGGAGGCTGATATATCTGGCCGGACGGATCCACCCTCAATTTCGAGGCGGAAGATCTCTTTTCTTCGTAGCGACGAGCGAGCGCCTGTCTGCTTCATTCAATGGCAAGAGGGTCGCGTTAACCATTTGATAACGGTTCGCAGCTTGTTTACGGTCTCTTAATGGCCGCCGCCGGCTCGGGGGCGCGGCCCGCCATACGGGGGAACCGGAATGGACGAACGACGCCTGACGCGCGCTTTCGCGATCGCCGCCGCGGGCCTGTGCGCCGCGGCCTGCGCCCAACAGCCGAAGGTCGCCGCGGTGTCGCAGTCGCGATCGTTCAGCTACACGCCGGCCGACCGGGAGTGCATGGCGCGGGCGATGTATTTCGAGTCCCACCGCGGCGCCGACGAAGGCATGCTGGCGGTCGGCACCGTGGTCGCGAACCGCGTCGAGTCCGGCCGCTACGGCTCGACCGTCTGCGAGGTCGTGGGCCAGAAACGACAGTTCGCCGCCGGCGTCATGAGCCGGACCATGGAAGGCGAGGCCGCCGAGCGCGCCCGCCAGGCCGCCGACGCTGTGCTCTCCGGCAAGCGCCATCCAGGCGTCCGCAAGGCGATGTTCTTCCACACCGCGGGTCTCAGGTTCCGCTACCCGAACATGCATTACGTGCTGGTCGCGGGCGGCAACGCCTTCTACGAGAAGCGCGAGGCCGACACCCAGGTCGCCAGGCTCGAGAACGCGAAGTCGCGGGCGCTCGCGCTCGCCTATGCGCGCGTGGATCCGACGGCCGCCGCCAAGCCGATCGTCGTGGCGTCGCTGTCGCCGGAGGCGGCGCCCGCCGCCGCTCCGGTCGCGCCGCCGGCGCCCGTCTCTGTCGCCGCCGCTTCGTCCAAGGTCGCGCCTGCCCAAGCGTCCGCGCCTGAGCCGAAGTCTGCGCCCGCCAGCGCCACCGTCTCGGCGCCGCCGACCAGGTTCGAGCCGCTCGTCGCGTCTGTTTCTGAGAAGAAGGCGCCTCCGACCATCGTCGCCTACGCCGCGGAGCCCGCTCCGGCGGCCCGCATCCCGGCACCTGCGCCTCGTCCGGGCGCGGTCGCCGCGGCACGGGCCGCGAAGCCGCAAGCTACGCCGGCGACGAAGAGGGTGCTCACGCCCGAGAAGCTCGCGCCGGTGCTGGCGTCCTCGACCCCGGCCGCGTCCCAGCCGGCGCCGCAGCAGGCGGCCGTTGCCTACAATCCGGTCGCGGACGCCTTTGCGGCCTTCGAGCTGCGCTGAGGTCGGCGGGCGCCCTTCAGGGCTTCCGCAAGGCTGACCGCACGCGGTCACCCAAAACTCTTCCGAATCCGATCGTCGAGGTGTGGCCGTTCAAAGCGGCTGCGCGCGCTTAGCGACGCGCCTCAGTGGAATTCCTCGAGCGGGCTGAACGGCGCCTCGTCGCAGTGCATCGAAGCGCGTGCGCGCGCCGACAGGGCCTGCCGGGCCTGCTCGTGATCGTCCCCGCGCGAGGTCAGCCAATCCGCGATGCCGTAGAGCGCGCGGGCGACCGCGTCGGCGGCGCCGGAGGAAGGGGTGGCGGAAGCGGGCAGGTGCGCCATTGTCGGTCTCTCTGCTGGGGCCGGAAGCCGCCGACGCGTCTCGACGGATATGTCGGCAGCGACAAAATGTATATTCTACTGATTTAATGGATAGTCAAGCGCTGACTGCGGGTCGCGCCGGTTCCGGCCGAGCTCCGCATTGGCGCGGCACGCGAAACTGTGAAGCGTGGAACGGTTCTATTCCGGATCGCCGCTCTAGCTCCACGAGCGACCGCTAAGAGCGACGCCCGCCGTTTGAGCGGACGCCGCCGTCCCAATCCGACAAGCCCGCGTGCGGCGGGCGCTCGACCAGGCGCGGCTTGAGCCGCGCGGCGCCGATGGGCGCGAAGCCAGACGAGGTCGCTGATGAGCGAACACGTTCGACACGGGCCGTCGCGCCGCGACGTCCTCGAAGGATCGACGGCCGCCTGCGTGGCGGTCTATGTCACCGCCGTCCCGGCGAACGCGGCGCCAGCCCCAACCCCTCCGACGCCGGCGGTCGCGGGTCAGGCGGTGCGCTTCAAGGTGAACGGCGTCGAACGCGCCCTGACCATCGATCCCCGCACGACGCTGCTCGACGCGCTGCGCGAGCACCTTGCGCTCACCGGCTCCAAGAAGGGCTGCGACCACGGCCAG
This sequence comes from Hansschlegelia zhihuaiae, assembly GCF_004103825.1. Lineage (GTDB taxonomy): Bacteria > Pseudomonadota > Alphaproteobacteria > Rhizobiales > Methylopilaceae > Methylopila > Methylopila zhihuaiae. Next base: position 81,682 of record NZ_RYFI01000009.1, on the reverse strand, counting down.
TGCGGCGCCTGCACCGTCATGGTGGCGGGCCGGCGCATCAACGCCTGCCTGACGCTCGCCGTGATGCATGAGGGCGACGAGGTCACGACCATCGAAGGCCTCGCCAAGGGCGACGACCTCCACGCGATGCAGGCGGCGTTCCTGAGACATGACGGCTTCCAGTGCGGCTACTGCACGCCGGGCCAGATCTGCTCCTCGGTCGCGATGCTGAAGGAGGCCGAG
>NZ_RYFI01000009.1:69479-81442 GCF_004103825.1 Hansschlegelia zhihuaiae | reverse complement strand
CGGGCGGGCGGAGCCATGTCAGCGAGGACCTGGAGGGGCGGGCGAAGCTCACCGACGCCGAGATCCGCGAGCGGATGAGCGGCAATCTCTGCCGCTGCGCCGCCTATCCCAACATCGTCGCGGCGATCCGCGACGTCCATTCGGGAGGCGTGCTGTGACCCCCTTCACCTATGAGCGCGCGGCCTCCCCGGAAGCGGCGGCCAAGGCGGTGGCCGAACGGCCCGACGCCAAGTTCGTCGCCGGCGGCACCAATCTCGTCGACCTCATGAAGCTCGGCGTGGAGAAGCCGACGCATCTCGTCGACGTCTCGCGGCTGAAGCTCGGCGGGATCGAGGAGACGCCCGAAGGCGGGCTGAAGATCGGGGCGCAGGTGAAGAACAGCGACCTCGCGGCGGACCCGATGGTCCGCAGGCGGTACCCGCTGCTGTCGCGCGCGCTCCTCGCCGGCGCCTCCGGCCAGCTCCGCAACGCCGCCTCGACCGGCGGCAACTTGCTGCAGCGCACCCGCTGCCCATACTTCTCCAACGTCGCCATGCCCTGCAACAAGCGCGCCCCGGGCTCCGGCTGCTCGGCGCTTGGCGGCTTCAACCGCAACCTCGCGGTGCTGGCCGCGAGCGAGGCCTGCATCGCCACTCACCCGTCCGACATGGCGGTGGCGATGGCGGCGCTCGACGCGCGCGTCCACACCGTGACCGGAGCGGGAGAGGCGAGGACGATCCCGCTCGCCGACTTCTACCGTGCGCCGGGCGAGGACCCCCGCAGGGAGACGACGCTCGGCCATGGCGAGTTGATCGCCGCCGTGACCCTGCCGCCGCCGCCCAAGGGCCGGCAGGTCTACCGCAAGGTCCGCGACCGCGCGTCCTACGCCTTCGCGCTGGTCTCGGTGGCGGCCGTGGTGGACGGGGAGGGCGGCGAGGTCCGTACGTCGCGGCTCGCGCTCGGCGGCGTCGCGCACAAGCCTTGGCGAGCGGTCGAGGCCGAAAAGGCGCTCACGGGCGCGCGCGCCGACGGCGAGGCCTTCGCCGAAGCCGCGGACGCCGCGATGAAGGATGCGCGCGGCTACGGCCACAACGACTTCAAGATCGAGCTCGCGAAGCGGACGATCCGGCGCACCCTCGCCGACGCCGCCGGGCGGGCCGCGTGAGGGAGGCCAGGATGGCAGTCTCAGCAAGCCCCATCGGCCAGCCGCTCGACCGCGTCGACGGCCGCCTCAAGGTCACGGGCCGCGCGCCTTACGCCTTCGAGCACCGCACGCCGCAGCCCGCGGCCTACGGCTTCATCCTCGGCGCCACGGTCGCCAAAGGCCGGATCACCACGATCGACTCCACGGCGGCCGAAAAGGCGCCGGGCGTGCTGCTGGTGATGACGCATCGGAACGCGCCGAAGCAGGCGCCGTTCGGGCCGCCCACGGTCCCGACCAACCGTTTCCAGCGGGCGCGGCCCTATCTCGCGGACGACCGCGTCCGCCATTGGGGCGAGCCGGTCGCCCTCGTCGTCGCCGAGACCTTCGAAGCGGCGCGTCATGCGGCGTCGCTGGTCGAGGTCTCCTATGCGGCCGAGGACAAGAAGATCGGCCTGCGCGAGCATCTCTCCGAGGCCTGGGCGCCGCCGAAGATCCAGGTCGGACTCAAGACCGACACCTCGATCGGCGACTTCGAGGCGGCCTTCGCTTCAGGAGAGGTCACGGTCGACGCCGAATATCACGTGGCCCAGCAGCACCACATGGCGCTCGAGCCGCACGCCTCGATCGCCTCCTGGGAGGGCGACGCGCTGACGCTCGTCACCGCCACGCAGGTCGTGTCGAGCGCCCGCGCCTGCGTGGCGGCGACGCTCGAGATGCCCAAGGAAAAGGTCCGGATCGTCTCGCCTTATGTCGGCGGTGGCTTCGGCGGCAAGCTCGGGGTGCGGGCCGACGCGCTGCTCTCGGCCTTCGCGGCGCGGGCGCTCGGGCGGCCCGTCAAGGTCGCGCAGACCCGCCAGCAGATCTTCTACGTCGCGGGCCACCGCGCGGAGTCGATCCAGCGGATCCGGCTTTCGGCGGGCAAGGACGGGCGGCTCACCGGCGTCAGCCACGACGTCGTCATGCAGAACTGCCCGACGGAGGACTACGCCGAGCAGACCGCGGCCCAGACCCGCTCGCTCTATGGCGCGCCCTCGATCCGCACGACCCACCGACTGGTCAATCTCGACATGCAGGGCGGCGAGCCGGTGCGCGCGCCGGGCGAGGCGCCGGGCATGCTGGCGCTTGAAAGCGCGATCGACGAGCTCGCGGTCAAGCTCGGCATGGATCCGGTGGAGCTCCGCATCCTGAACGATGTGCAGACCGATCCCGAGAAGAAGGTCCCGTTCTCCTCGCGGCGCTTCGTCGAATGCCTGCGCGAGGGCGCGCGGCGCTTCGGCTGGGCGGACCGGCCGATGCGTCCGCGCCAGCGCCGCGAGGGCTCGACGCTGATCGGCTACGGCGTCTCGGCGGCGATGCGGCCGAACTACATCAACGCCGCCACCGCCCACGCCTCCGTTTCGCCGGACCGGAAGGCCACGATCCGCATAGACATGACCGACATCGGAACGGGGACCTACACGATCCTGACCCAGGTCGCGGCCGAGACGCTCGGCCTGCCGACGAAGGACGTCACGGTCCTGCTCGGCGACAGCCTCTATCCGCAGAGCCCCGGCGCCGGCGGCTCCTGGGGCGCGGCGAGCTCCGCCACCGCGACGCTCGAGGCCTGCCGGGCCCTGAAGGCCAAGATGGACGCCGCCAACGAGCCGGTCGCGCTCGAGGCGACGGGCTCGGTCAAGGCCATGAAGGACAATCCCGACTACAAGAACTTCGCGCAATATTGCTTCGGGGCGCATTTCGCCGAGGTCGCGGTCGACGAGGACACCGGCGAGATCAGGCTCCGCCGCATGCTCGGCGTGTTCTCGGCGGGCCGCATCCTGAACGCGAAGACGGCGCGCAGCCAGCTGATCGGCGGCATGATCTGGGGCGTCTCCTCCGCGCTGTTCGAGGAGGCGGCGAACGACGCCCGCTTCGGCCATGTGGCGAATGGCGACCTCGCCGAATACCACGTCGCCGCCCATGCCGACGTGCCGAACGTCGACGCCGTGTTCCTCGACGACCGCGACGACAAGGCGAACCCGCTCGGCGCCAAGGGCATCGGCGAGCTCGGCATCTGCGGCGCCGGCGGCTCGATCGCGAACGCGGTGTTCAACGCCACGGGCGTCAGGGCGCGAACGTTCCCGATCACCCTGGACTCGGTAATAGCCTGAAGCTAACCAGCGAAACTACAAAAGTACATAGGCAGTTTCACATGCCCCGCCCTTTAAATTAGAGAGCCCTGAGCGGACTTTTTCCGCTCCGGTGAAGGGCCGATTTTAAAGACATTCTCCATTATATTTCGAGACCAGCTGTCAAGTTCTCTATAGTTATCTATTATTGTCTCTTCAGAAACAATTTCGGTTCCCGGAGTGCCTTTCTTTTCATAGCGAACAAACTCTTCATCATCTATCTGAAACTTCATGTAATCGAAATCTTTTTCGACGACGAATACGACCGCGAGGTGATTGTCTGATTTAGTGCCATCCCTTACCCACACACATAAGGGATTCGGTTCGTCACTGTCGACGTCTAATCCAATTTCCTCTTTAACCTCTCGATACAGGCACTGTTTAAGAACAGATAGTTCCGTCGGATTCTCGAATAAAGTCTTATCTTCTTCCCGTACATGCCCTCCAAAATATAGCAACACGCGATCGCGCTCAGGAGATAAAGAGGAAGTTGCTTTTAAAGCCTTTCTCCCCGCGAGAAAGCGCTTAGAATGCGTGTCTTTAACGACGGCTATCGGGATAAATTGTATAAGTGACTTATTATTCTCAACTCGATCTCTATAGTCGAAGTTCATGGAAGAAGAGATATGTTTTTTAATTTCAGAATATCTGAATATTGTATCATGAACGCTGCTAATAGCAGAGATGTCTACATAACCAATCTTTTCGTCAGCAACCTCGTTAAGCGTATCCAACACTTTCTTTGTTACGGAATAGCTTACTTCATTTTGATCTTGATTAGACGTATCATACCGATGAATTGCGCGGAAAATATTAGAGTACTTTTTAACAGCCTCCCTACATGCTTCTTTATAGCTCTCTAAGACGTTCTTTCGCATAATGCTTCCCTCTCGTCTGGTGAGAAGATTTCTGTACTCCCGATCTATCGATACTTCCGGGCTTGCCTCGAATAAAAGAACTAAATCGATCATCATTCTAAATCGAGGTGACGTAAAAAACCCTACGAAACAATTGTAATCATCGGCGCGAAGATAGCGATGGTTTCGTTGCCACTCGAACCAGCACAGAGAGTCAAAAAATCCACGATCTAGTATAATAATATCAACTGAACGAGCTTCTCGAGATATAAGCTCAGAAAGTTGATTTAACGACCCGCACCCTGTCCAAACGTTAAATAGTGGGTCGAATTTATTTTCTATTGGGCACACACTTGCACGTTCTGTTAATACAACCGTCCTAAACTTGTTTCTCCGAAGAAATATATCAAGTGAACTTATGCAGGATGTCTTTCCTGACTTTGGGGAGCCAGAAAACTCAATAACAATTGGGCGACGCGGGCGTAGGCGGCGCTTCTTCTCGAGAACCTCGCTTGCTAAGCGCTCAAGACCGGAAATCTGTCGCAGTATCTTCGCCTCGTTATTTCCTGCCATCTCCGCTCACAACATTTCGAAGCTGATCTAAACCTTGACCCTCAAGAATCGTAAGAACTCTACCGGCCAGAAAGCCGCTCAAAAAGCCTAAGGCCAAGGTTATGTACAGGAAGCCACTCGCCGGTGTTATCTCCTGCGATACGGACGCGGCGATACTCAGTCGCCACATTGCGTATATAACTAAAGAAAAAGCGGCCCCAAACGCCGGGCGAAAAATAAAAAATGCAATAGACCCAATTCGACGTAGTGAATCTTCGTCTAATAGGCGCATTTCAGATCGAGTTTTGAAGCTAAATGACTCATTTATGCATGCCCGATAAAGGCGCCGAGTATTAAATACGGCGGCACCGGCCGACGCCATGGAAAATGCTGCAATCAGAGCGTTAAATTCGAGGCTATCTGGAGTATGGGTGCGGGTAATGAATAAAATGGAAATTCCAGAACCAATGATAATAATAATTAGATAGTAAAAGAAAAGAAAAATGACGTCAGAATAACCTAATATGATCAACGTTCGATCTCGCTTCTCAACATCAGGCATGTCCCCTTCCTCCTTCGGATTTAAATCTCACTCCGCCGCCACGCCCTCCAGCCCCGCCGACATGTTGTCGAGGCTCGCCACGATGTGGTCGGCGAGGCCCTGCACCGTGTCGGTCACGGAGCTCGGGTTGCGGACCAGCGCGATCTTGCAGTTCGGCAGCGGCGGGAAGCCTTCCGTCGGGCCGAGCACCCGCATGCCCGCGCGGATCGCGCTCTCCGGCAGCACCGTGACCGCGAGCCCGGCCATGACGGCCGCGCCGACCGCCGCGAAGTTGCGGCTCGAATAGAGCACGCGATGCGGCCGGCCGAGCTGCTCGAGCTTGGCGATCGCGGCCTCCCGCCAGACGCAGGCCGGGTGGCTGAGCGCGAGCGGCAGCACCGTCTCCTCATGGGCGAGCGAGCGCTGCGACGTGACCCAGAGCAGCGGCTCCTGCCGGATCACCTCGCCGACCGGCTTGCGGCTCGCATGGGTGATGATCGCGAGGTCGATCTCGTCGCGGCCGACGAGTTCGGTCAGCAGGTAGCTCGGCTCGCACACCACCGTCACCTCGACCAGCGGGTTCGAGCGCGAGAAGCGCGCGAGGATCTCGGGAAGGTAGCGCTCGGCGTAGTCGTCCGGCAGGCCGAGCCTCACTCGGCCCTTCAGCGCGTCGTTCGAGAAGGCCGAGACCGCCTCGCGCGAGATGTGGACGATGCGCCGCGCATAGTCGAGCAGCCGGTCGCCGTCCTCGGTGAGCTTCGCGCCGCGGCCGTCGCGCGCGAAGATCGGCCGCCCGACCCGCTCCTCGAGCCGCTTCATCTGCATCGAGACCGCCGACTGCGTCTTGTGCACGACGTCGGCGGCGCGCGTGAAGGAGCCGGTGTCCACGATCGCGATGAAGGTTTTCAGCTGGTCAACGTCGAAAAGCACGGACATGGGCTTCTCCCGGGACGATGCATCACCTTGCGTGATGGGGGAGATTATAAACATTCGTTTCACTGATCAATGGCCGAGGCGTAATCAGGCTCCGCGAAGGCGGGCCGCAGCGGCCCGTCCCCTGACCGCCCCCGCCTCGGAGACGCGGGCGGCCGACCCGGACCCGGAGACGTCCCATGGCCATGATCACCGAACGCCTGCCCCAATCTCCAGCGACGGAAGGCTGGCGCGCGGCCGCCGCCGTGGCTGCGCGGCGCTTCAAGGCCTTCGGGGCCTCGCTGACGCGACGCAAGGCGATCCATGACCTCAGCCGTCTCGACGACCGGCTGCTGGCCGACATGGGGCTGACGCGCTCCGACCTTCAGGCGGCGTCTCGCTGGTCGCTCTGGGGCGACCCCACCGACCGGCTCGCCGAGGCAGCCGAGGAGCGCCGCGCCGCGCGGAAGTGAGCTCTTCTCCCTCCCCGCGGCAGCGGGGAGGGTGGCCTCTTGCGCAGCAGGAGGCCGGGCGAGTTCTTGATGGTAGAGCTCGGTCCGGAAGCGCGCCCCGCCCGACCCCCTTTGCGGGGCCACCCTCCCCTGTCCCAGGGGAGGGATAGAGGGCGCCTCACCCCTTCCGCTTCTTCTCCGCTGTGAAGAAGGCGTCGAAGATCCGGCTCATCGCTTCGGCGTTCTGAGCCGACAGCTCGCGGCCCGTGGCGACCAAATCGTCGAACGGGTCAGCGGGCTCCGCCGGCCGGGCCGCGTCCCCACCCCCGGCCGGCGGCTCCTCGCCCGAAGGGGGCTCCGGCTCGGGCTCGGGCTTGGCGGCCTCGACCCCGAAGACGCCCTTCATCCATTCGCCCATCATCTCGCCCAGCGGGTTCGAGGCGGCCTGTCCGCCGGCCTGGGGCTGCGCCTGCGAAAAGGCGTCGATCCAGGGCTGGAACGGATTCTGGGGCGCGTCCGGAGCCTTGTCGGCGCGTGAGAACATGTCGCCGAACACGCCGGGGAACGTCGCGCCGGACCCGCCGGCGGCCCCTTGCGCGGCCTTCATGAAGCCACCCATCAGGATGCTGGCGAGCACCGGCAGCACCTCGCGGATGATCTTCGCCTGGACCCCGGAGGCCGCGGACGCCTGCGCGGCGACGGCCCGTGAGACCTCCTTCGAGCCGAACAGCGCGTCGAGGGCGTTCTCGCCGGCGCCGCGGGTCGCCGGGTCGAGCGCCGCGGCCTGCATCTCGAAGGCGCGGGCGTAGGCCTCGGTCTGGAACAGGTCCGCGAAGCGGCGCGCCGCCTCGTCGTTCTGCGCCTGGCGCTGGAAGCCCTGCGCGAAGGCGGGCGTCAGAGCGGCCGTCATGGCGCGCAGCTGATCGGGCGTGACCCCATAGGCGCGGGCGAGGTTGTCGAAGGCCGCGCCGCCCTGCGCCTGGCGGAACAAGTCGAACATGTTGAGCATTGGGCGTCCTCGACGGGATGCGACGGGTCCCCGCAACCTAAAGCGCGAGGCCGCCCGCCGCCAGCGGGCGCGTCAGCCGGCCCTTGCGGGCGCGGGGGCGGCTTCCCCGTCGATCTTGCCGCCCTTGCGCTTGGGCATCGAGAGCGGCTCGGGGGTCGGCTGGTTGGTGTAGGAGAGATGGCGGCCGGCCGTGATGCCCTCGACCTTCTGGATTTCGAGCCGCTGCGCGTCGCGCCGCCGGACGTCGGCCTCGATCTCGGCCGCGCGCTCGGGGTCGACGCCGACGGCCTCCAGACCGAGCCGCCCGAGCAGCAGCGCGCTCTCGAAGGTCTCGCGCACCACCCGCTCGACGCCCGCGCCGTAGAGGTCGAGAGCATGGCCGCGGTCATAGGCCTTCACCACGAGCTCGGCGAGCGGGAAGCTTCTCTGAAGCATCTCGACGATGCGCTCCGTCACCTGCCGGTCGTCGATGCAGACCAGGATCGCGCGCGCCTCGCCCGCGCCCGCGGCCCTGAGCACGTCGAGCCGCCCGCCGTCGCCGTAATAGACCTTGAAGCCGAAGCGCGAGGCTTGCTCGACCCTCTGCGCATTGGCGTCGATCAGCGTGGTCTCGACGCCCTCGGCGAGCAGCAGCTGCGCCGCGATCTGGCCGACGCGGCCGAAGCCGATGATCATCACCTGACCCTTGGCGTCGGTGAAATCCTCCTCTGGCCCATCGCTCCGCGGCTCGGCGCGGTCGGCCGCCCATTCGGCGACGAGCGCGACGGCGGGCGAGGCCACCAGGCTGAGGGCCGCGGCGGCCGAAAGCAGGCCCGCGGCCTCCGCGGAGATCAGGCCGTTGGCCTGGGCGAGCGGGAACAGCACGAAGGCGAATTCGCCGGCGGCGGCGAGCAGGGCGCCGATCCTCAGCGCGTCGCCGCGCGTCGCGCCGAAGATCCGGGCGAGGCCGGCCGCGACCGCGATCTTGATCGTGAGGTAGAGCAGCACGCCGCCGGCCAGCAGCAGCGCGTTCGCGGCGATGACCTTCACGTCGATGGTCATGCCGATGCCCATGAAGAACAGCGCGATCAGCAGACCGCGGAACGGCTCGACGTCGGCTTCGAGCTCATGTCGGTAGGAGGAGCCAGCGAGCAGCACCCCGGCGAGGAAGGCGCCGAGCGCCATCGAGAGACCGGCTAGCGCGGCGACCTCGGCCGCGCCGAGCACGACGAGCAGCGCCGCCGCCGTCATGACCTCGCGGGCGCCGGCGCCCGCGAGCAGGCGGAACATCGGGTCGAGCAGATAGCGGCCCGCCACCACGATGCCGGCGAGCGCCGCGACCCCGGCCGCCGCGGAGCTCAGCGCCTCTCCCCAGTCGGCGGCGTGGCCCGCGCCGTCGCCCAGCATCGGCACGAGGGCGAGCGCCGGCACCACGGCGATGTCCTGGGCGAGCAGCACCGAAAAAGTCTTCTCGCCGTAGGAGCGGTTGAGGTGGCCTCGCTCCTCGAGAATCTGCAGCGCCATCGCGGTGCCCGAAAAGGCGAGCGACACGCCGACCGCGACGGCCGGCGCCGGATCCAGGCCGAAGCTCCAGCCGAGAGCCGAGAAGGCCAGCGCCGTGACGCCGATCTGCATGCCGCCGAGCCCAACCACCAGCCGCCGGAGCGCGATCAGCCGCTCGACGCGGAGCTCCAGCCCGATCAGGAACAGCAGCATCACCACGCCGATCTCAGCGACGTGCAGCACGCTCGCCGTGTCCCTGAACAGGCCGAGCGCGGCCGGGCCGATGACGACGCCGGCCGCCAGATAGCCGACCGCGACGCCGAGCCCCAGACGGCGCGCGAGCGGCCCCGCGGTCACGGCGGCCACCAGGAAGACGAGGGCGCCGATCAGCATCCCGGACGACGAGCCGTGGTCCATGCGGAAGTTTCCTTCGAGGGCGGAGATCGCATCTGGCCCGAGGCTGGAGGTCGGGGCAAGGGCCGCGCGCGCCCGCGGCTTTCGGCGCGCATGACGTTCGCGCGACGGCCGCTTATGTAAGCGTCGAGAGCCCCGGCCGCCCGCAGGGGCGCACGAAGCGCGCGCGATGCTGGTTCACGAACTGCCCAATGCCGACATTGCGGCGCTCGCCGAGCGCCTCGCCGGACTGCCCTATGTCGCGTTCCTCGACAGCGCGATGCCGCATTCCTCGCTCGGGCGGTTCTCCTATCTCGCGGCCGACCCCTACGATGTCCTCATGGTCGACGGCCAGGGGGCGACGCTCGGCGGCCGGCCGGTCGAGGGCGATCCGCTTGACGCGCTCGCCCGCGAGCTTGCCAGCGAGCGGGCGCCCGCGATCCCGGATCTGCCGCCCTTCCAGGGCGGTGCGATCGGCTATGTGGCCTATGACTATGGCCGCCGGTTCGAGAGGCTGCCCGCGCCGCGGGTCGATGATCTCGGCGTCCCGGACGCCGTGCTGCCGCTCTACGACTGGGTCGTCGCCTGCGACCATGCGGCCGGCAAGGCCTGGCTGATCTCGACCGGCGCGCCGGCGCCGGCAGGATCCGAGCGCGAGGCGCGCGCCAAAGCGAGGCTCGACACGGCGCTGGAGCTCCTTTCGAGGCCGGCGCCCGTCAGGCCGCAGGCCGCGCAGCCGCCGCTCGCCTTCCGCTCGAATTTTTCGCGGTCCGCTTATGTCGAGGCGATCGCCCGGACGGTCGAATACGTGCTCGCCGGCGACATCTTCCAGACCAACATCGCCCAGCGCTTCATCGCGGACCTGCCGCAGAGCTTCGACCCCTGGGCGTTCTACCTGCGCCTGAGAAGGCGCAACGCCGCGCCCTTCGCGGCCTATCTCGCCTTCGGCGACATGGTCGTGGCGTCGAGCTCGCCAGAGCGTTTCCTGCGCGTCGAGGGCGACCGCGTCGAGGCGCGGCCCATCAAGGGCACGTCGAAGCGCTGGGCCGACCCGCACGCCGACGGCGCCTCGTCCCGCGCTTTGCTCGACAGCGAGAAGGACCGCGCCGAGAACGTCATGATCGTCGACCTGCTCAGGAACGACCTGTCGCGGGTCTGCCGGCCCGGGTCGGTCGAGGTTCCGACGCTTTGCGGGCTCGAGACCTACGCCTCGGTGCACCACCTCGTCTCGGTCGTCACCGGCCGGCTGCGCGAGGAGGCGGGCGTCGCCGACCTGCTGCACGCGAGCTTCCCCGGCGGCTCGATCACCGGCGCGCCGAAGCTGCGCGCCATGGAGATCATCACGGAGCTCGAGGACTGCGCGCGCGGCGTCTATTGCGGCTCGATCGGCTGGTGGGGCTTTTCGGGCGACGCCGACTTCAACATCGCGATCCGCACCGCGACGCTCGCCAAGGGCCGCGCGCTGTTCCAGGCCGGCGGCGGCATCACGGCGCTGTCCGATCCGGCCGCCGAATATGACGAGACCCTCACCAAGGCGCGCGCGGTGTTCGAGGCCTTCGGCGGGACGCTGGTCGAGGACGACGAGGCAGACGCGCCGCGCGCCCGCGCCGGGGGATTGCGATGATCCTCGTCGTCGACAATTACGATAGCTTCGTCTTCAACGTCGCCCGCTATTTCGAGGAGCTCGGCCGCCATGCCGAGGTCGTGCGCAACGACGCCATCACGGTCGAGGCGATCGAGCGCGCGCGGCCCGAGGCCGTGGTGCTGTCGCCTGGACCCTGCACGCCGACCGAGGCCGGCGTCTCGCTCGACGTGGTGCGGCGGCTCTCGGGCAGGTTGCCGATCCTCGGGGTCTGCCTCGGCCATCAGGCGATCGGCGAGGCGTTCGGCGGCCGGGTCGTGCGGGCGCGCCGTCCGCTGCACGGCCGCGCCTCGCGTGTCGCGCATGACGACGCCGGCCTGTTCCAGGGGTTGCCCAATCCGCTTGCGGCCGGGCGCTACCATTCGCTGATCGTCGAGTTCGACGAGGGCTATGACGGGCCGCTGAAGGTCACGGGCCGTTCCGAGGAGGGCGAGGTCATGGCGCTCGAACACGCCGAGCATCCGACCTTCGGCGTGCAGTTTCACCCCGAATCGATCCTGACCGAGAGCGGCCACCGCCTGCTGCAGAATTTTTTGGCGGCCGCCGAACAGCGCCTCGCATGCTCCGCCTGAACGGCCGCGCGGTCGAGGGCGGTCTCGCGCCCTTCGACCTTTCCGACCGGGGCCTGACGCTCGGCGACGGTCTGTTCGAGACCATCGCGGTCTTCGGCGGCCGCCCCGCGCTGCTCCGCGCCCATCTCGATCGCCTCTGCGCCGCCGCCGCCGAGATCAGGCTGCCGGTGGACAGGGCGTTGTGCGAGGCCGAGATCCTGTGTCTGGCGGCCGAGGAGGTTGGCGACTGCATCGTCCGCCTGACCGTGACCCGCGGCGGCGGG
>NZ_RYFI01000009.1:58728-69434 GCF_004103825.1 Hansschlegelia zhihuaiae | reverse complement strand
GGGCGGCCCCCCCGCCGTGATCGTCTCGTCGTCGCTCTATCCGGCTTCGATGCGCTTCGCGCCGATCCGGCTCGCGACGGTTTCGGTTCGCCGCAATCCCACAAGCTTCGCGTCCCGCGCGAAGACGCTGAGCTATCTCGACAGCGTGCTCGCCTTCGACGAGGCGAAGCGGGCCGGTGCCGACGACGCGCTGATGCTTAACGTTGAGGGACGCGTGGCGTCGACAGCGATGGCGAATCTGTTCGCGGTGATCGGCGGGGAGTTGGTCACGCCGCCGGTGTCAGAGGGCGTGCTGCCGGGGATTATGCGTGGAGCGGTGCTGGAGGAGGCCCCGCGTGCGGGGCTTCGCGCCGTCGAGCGAGCGATCGGGACCAATGAGCTTTTCGCGGCCGACGCGGTCTTCGCGACCAACAGTGTCCGGCTTGTCATGCCGGTGACGGCGGTCGACGGCCGCGAGACCGCAGGAAAGGACGACAGAGCGGAGCGGATCGCGGCCCTGGTCGCCCGGAGCTGCGGCGCGACGGCGCCCTGAAATCTACGGCAGCGCGTCGAAGCCCGGCCCGAAACCGTTCAGCGAGACCGGCACGCCGATGCCTTCCTCGGGCGTCTGGAAGATGATGAAGGTCGCCTGCTTCCCGACCTTGAGCTGGTTGACCAACTGGTCCTCCAGCACGACCTCGGCCACGCAGCCATTCGGCAGGCAGCGCACGAAGCCGGCGCGGCCGACCTCGGCCTGGTCGATCCTGAGGCCGAGCCCCGAGGGCAGCAGCACGCCGAGCGGCGCGAGCACCCGCAGCAGGCGGCTCTTCTTGTCGGCGGTCTTCAGCACGATGACGGTGAGGCCGACATTCGGCCGGTCCTCGGCGGTGACGCTCTGGACCAGCGCGCACTGCTCGCCCTGGGCGCCCGGCGGCGTGTCGCACCGCATTTGCCAGTCGCCATGCGTCGCCTTGACGGCGCCCTGCGCTCCGGCGGCGGTCGGCGCGAGGCTGGCGAGCAGGACCGCCAGCGCGGCCGAAAGGCGGATCAGACGCAAGATCGGCGATCTCCCGGACACGGCCGGAGATGTCCGGCCGGCGGCTGTCGGCGTAACAGAGCGGGCGGCGGGCTTCAAGCGCGCGGCGCTTGGGCGTAACCGCCTAAGAACAATGCCAAAGGATGATTTTTTCGCGCGCAAATGCCGCACGGAGCCTATCGAATGGTCACATTGAGCTTTTGTAACCGTTATGGTTTCAAGGCCGTGCCGAGGGGTGGACTCGGCGGCCGCCGCGCGTCCTCGACGGCGCGGCTGCCCGATCAGAAACGTAAGAGACCAGCGGGGCCTCCACACGCCGCGGTCACGCGTGAAGGGCCGAAAACGGTCCTTGGGGGAAGCGAGAGGCTGGCGCGCATGAACCGACCCGGACGCAAGACGACGCTCACCTTCGCCGCGCTCGCGGCGGCGCTCGCCTCCACGGCGTCGGCGTTCGCCGGCACCGGACAGCCCTCGCCCTGGCAGCTCGGTCTGCAGAACTCGGTCACCCCGGTCTTCGACCAGGCGCACCATTTCCACACCTTCGTGCTGATCATCATCACGGTGATCACGCTGTTCGTGCTGGGCTTGCTCGTCTACTGCATGGTGCGGTTCCACGAGTCCAAGAACCCGACGCCCTCCAAGACCACGCACCACACTCTGCTCGAGGTCGCCTGGACGGTGATCCCGGTGCTCATCCTGGTGGTGATCGCGATTCCGTCCTTCCGGCTGCTCTACGCCCAGTACTCGCCGCCCCCGGCGGACCTCACCATCAAGGTGGTGGGCCGGCAGTGGAACTGGGACGTGGTCTATCCGGACCAGAAGGATCTCACGATCACCCAGCTCATGAAGCAGGACGAGGAGCTGGAGCCAGGGGAGCCGCGCAAGCTCGCGGTCGACAACGTGGTCGCCGTGCCGGTCAACAAGGTCGTCATCGTGGACGTGACCGCGGAGGACGTGATCCACGCCTTCACCATCCCGTCCTTCGGCGTGAAGGTCGACGCCATTCCGGGCCGGCTGAACCAGACCTGGTTCAAGGCCGAGAAGGAAGGCATCTATTACGGCCAGTGCTCGGAGCTCTGCGGCGTCGCGCACGCCAGCATGCCGATCGCCATCCAGGTCGTGAACGAAGAAACCTATAAAAAGTGGCTCGAGGCCGCGAAGCAGAAGCCTGAGGACGCGACCAAGCTCCTCAAGCAGGCGCTCGCGACGGGCGGCGCGACGTCGGTCGCGGCGCGCTGATCGGACACGCCCCGGGCGGGACAGAGTTTTTGGGAGACGACCGAATGGCTGTCGCAGCGGCTCACGGACACGGCGAAGAGCACCACGACCATCCGACTGGCTGGCGCAGGTGGGTCTATTCGACCAACCACAAAGACATCGGCACGATGTACCTGATCTTCGCGATCTGCTCGGGCGTCCTGGGCGGCGCGCTGTCGATCGGGATGCGGCTCGAGCTGCAGAACCCGGGCATGCAGATCTTCGCCAACGAAGACATGTTCAACGCCTTCACGACGGCGCACGGCCTGATCATGATCTTCTTCATGGTCATGCCGGCGATGATCGGCGGCTTCGGCAACTGGTTCGTGCCGCTGATGATCGGGGCGCCCGACATGGCGTTCCCGCGCATGAACAACATCTCGTTCTGGCTGCTGCCGCCGGCGATCGGCCTGCTCATCATCTCGATGTTCGTCCCCGGCGCTCCGGGCGGCCACGGCGTCTCGGGCGGCTGGACGATCTATCCGCCGTTCTCCTCGACCAAGGGCATCCCCGGCCCCGCGATGGACTACGCGATCCTCGCGCTCCATCTCGCCGGCGCCTCGTCGATCCTCGGCGCGATCAACTTCATCACCACGATCTTCAACATGCGCGCGCCCGGCATGACGCTGCACAAGATGCCGCTGTTCGCCTGGTCCGTGCTGGTGACGGCCTTCCTGCTGCTGCTGTCGCTGCCGGTGCTCGCCGGCGCGATCACCATGCTGCTGACCGACCGCAACTTCGGCACGACGTTCTTCGCGCCGGACGGCGGCGGCGACCCGATCCTGTTCCAGCATCTGTTCTGGTTCTTCGGCCACCCCGAGGTCTACATCCTGATCCTGCCGGGCTTCGGCATGATCTCCCACGTGATCTCGACCTTCTCGAGAAAGCCGATCTTCGGCTATCTCGGCATGGCCTACGCGATGGTCGCGATCGGCGTGGTCGGCTTCGTGGTGTGGGCCCACCACATGTACACGACCGGCATCTCGGTGAACACGCAGGCCTATTTCGTGTTCGCCACGATGGTGATCGCGGTGCCGACCGGCGTGAAGATCTTTTCCTGGATCGCGACCATGTGGGGCGGCTCGATCTCGCTCCGCGTCCCGATGATCTGGGCGATCGGCTTCATCTTCCTGTTCACGCTCGGCGGCGTCACCGGCGTCGTGCTGTCGAACGCCGGCATCGACCGCTCGCTGCAGGACACCTACTACGTCGTCGCGCACTTCCACTACGTGCTGTCGCTCGGCGCTGTGTTCGCGATCTTCGCGGGCTGGTACTACTGGTTCCCGAAGATGTCGGGCTACATGTACAACGAGACCATCGGCAAGCTGCACTTCTGGTTCACCTTCGTGGGCGTGAACCTGGTGTTTTTCCCGCAGCACTTCCTCGGCCTCGCCGGGATGCCGCGCCGCTACGCCGACTATCCGGAGGCGTTCCACGGCTGGAACATGGTGTCGTCCTACGGCTCCTACATCTCGGGCCTCGGCGTGCTGATCTTCCTCTATGGCGTGTTCGAGGCCTTCGCGAAAAAGCGGCTGGCGGGCGACAATCCGTGGGGCGCGGGCGCGACCACGCTCGAATGGACGCTGACCTCGCCGCCGCCGTTCCACCAGTTCTCCACCCTGCCGCGGGTGAAGTGACCTATCCGGCGGCCGGCCAGTCCGGCCGCCGGGTCCCAATCAGGAGGCGCCTCCACGGAACTGCGTGCTTCGAGACGCCTTGGCTTCGCCAAGGCTCCTCAGCATGAGGACCGTTGGAGTTCGCGACCTTCCTCATGCTGAGGAGCCCGCAAAGCGGGCGTCTCGAAGCACGCAGTTTCCTTCGGCCAAGACGCCGAACCGATAAGGTTTGACCGCTTCAGATGTCGATGATCGAGGAAAACCGAGTCGAGGCCGTCGCCGCCCTGCCGGGCCCGAGCCTGGCGGGCGTCGAGGACTATCTCGCGCTGCTGAAGCCGCGCGTGATGTCGCTCGTCGTGGTCACGGCGCTGACCGGCCTCGTGGCGGCGCCCGCCGGCCTGCACCCGGTGCTCGGCGCGGTCGCGCTGCTCTGCATCGCGGTCGGGGCCGGGGCCTCGGGCGCGCTCAACATGTGGTGGGACGCCGACATCGACGCCGTGATGGCGCGTACGGCTGGACGGCCGGTGCCTGCCGGCCGCATAGCCCCGGGCGAGGCGCTCGCCTTCGGCATGACGCTCTCGGTCGGCTCGGTGCTGATGCTCGGCCTCACGGCGAACTGGCTCGCCGCCGGCCTGCTCGCCTTCACGATCTTTTTCTACGTCGTGATCTACACGATGTGGCTGAAGCGCTCGACGCCGCAGAACATCGTGATCGGCGGGCTCGCGGGCGCGATGCCCCCGATGGTCGCCTGGGCCGCGGCGACCGGGACGGTCGGGCTCGAGAGCGCCGTGCTCGTCGCCATCATCTTCATGTGGACGCCGCCGCATTTCTGGGCGCTCTGCCTGATCAAGTCGGACGACTACGCCCGCGCGGGCGTGCCGATGCTGACCGTGGTCGCAGGGCCCAACGAGACCCGCCGCCAGATCCTGCTCTATGCGATTGCGCTCGCCCCGCTCGGCGTCGCGCCGGCCTTCATCGGCCTCGGCGGCGCGCTTTATCTTGCAGTCTCGGTCGTGGTCGGGATCGAGTTCGTCCGCCGCGCGATCGTGGTCTACCGGGTCCGCGAGGGCGCCGAGGCCCGCAAGGCCGCGGGCAAGCTGTTCGGCTTCTCGCTGATCCACCTGTTCGCGCTGTTCTTCGTCCTTCTGGTCGAGAAGGCCGTCGGCCTTCCGCCTTTGACCGCCCCGATCGCCGGCTGGATGTGATGGCGGGCGACGATGACCGGAACGACCCGAACAGGAAGGGACTGGTCCTCACCGAAGAGCAGCTGCGCCGCCGCAAGGCGCGCAACGTGGCGATCGCGGTCGCGCTCGCGGTGCTGGTGGCGCTGTTCTACCTCGTCACCGTCTTCAAGATGGGCGGCAACGTCGCCAACCGGCAGCTGTGACCGGCGGCCCGGACATGGCTGAGACGGCGGCGAAGCCTCGCCACGGCCTCGTGGCTTTCGGCTGCGTCGGCATCGTCGCCGCGATGCTCGGGGCGTCCTACGCAGCCGTGCCGCTCTACAACCTCTTCTGCCGCGTGACCGGTTATGGCGGCACCACCCAGGTCGCGAGCGCGGCGCCGAGCGGCGCGCTCGAACGGACCGTGCAAATCCGCTTCGACGGCAATGTCGCGCCCGGCCTAGGCTGGCGCTTCGAGCCCGAGACCCGGACCATGACGGTCAGGATCGGGGAGACCAAACTCGCTCTCTACCGCGCCAAGAACGTCTCCGACCGTCCGCTGACCGGAACCGCCAGCTACAACGTCTCTCCGAACCAGACCGGGGCCTACTTCTCCAAGTTGCAATGCTTCTGCTTCACCGAGCAGACCCTGCAGCCCGGCGAGGAGATCGACATGCCGGTCGCCTTCTTCGTGGATCCGTCGATCGCCGAGAACCGCGAGCTCGACGACATCCGCGAAATCACGCTGTCCTATACTTTCTTCCCCGTGAAGGAGCCGAAATCGGCCTCAAGAACGGTGGCGGATCGCCCGAAGAGTTGAGATAAGAGCGCGCGCGGCGCCGGTCCATGGCCCGGCGAAGCCGATCAAGAGGGAGGGGGAAGCCCCGATGGCCGACGCCCACGCCAAGAACCACGACTACCATCTCGTCGACCCAAGCCCGTGGCCGTTCATCGGCTCGATCGCGGCCTTCGTGCTCGCCATCGGCGCCGTGCACTGGATGAAGGGCGGCGCGCCCTGGATGGCGCTCGTGGGCTTCGCGGGCGTGCTCTACACGATGGTCGCGTGGTGGCGCGACGTCATCAACGAGGCGCATCGCGGCGACCACACGCGCGTGGTCGCGATCCATCTGCGCTACGGCATGATCCTGTTCATCGCCTCCGAGGTGATGTTCTTCGTCGCCTGGTTCTGGGCCTATTTCGACGTCGCGCTGTTCCCGAACGAGATCCATCAGTTCCAGCGCGCCGAGTTCACCGGCGGCGTCTGGCCGCCGAAGAGCATCGAGACCTTCGATCCCTGGCACCTGCCGCTGCTCAACACGCTGATCCTGCTGACTTCGGGCACGACGGTGACCTGGGCGCACCACGCGCTGATCCACAACGACCGCAAGGGCCTCAAGCAGGGGCTGTGGCTGACCGTCATCCTCGGCGTGCTGTTCTCGCTCTGCCAGGCCTATGAGTACAGCCACGCGGCCTTCGCCTTCTCGGGCAACATCTACGGCGCGGCCTTCTTCATGGCGACCGGCTTCCACGGCTTCCACGTGATCGTCGGGACCATCTTTCTCGCGGTGTGCCTCGCCCGGGTCTACAAGGGGCACTTCACGCCGAAGCAGCATTTCGGCTTCGAGGCCGCGGCCTGGTACTGGCACTTCGTCGACGTGGTGTGGCTGTTCCTGTTCGCCTGCATCTATGTCTGGGGCGCAGGCGCCTCGGCGCACTGACGGCTCCATCGCTCGAGCGACGCAAGCGGGGCCGCCGGGCGAACCGGCGGCCTCGTTTTTCGTTGGAGGTCCGTGATGCCCGAACGACCCGCCCCCCGATCCCAGGGTTCGGCCGCGCTCTCCGGCCTGCTCGGGCGCTGCCCGCGCTGCGGCGAGGGCAAGTTGTTCTCCGGCTACATCGCGCTGCCGCCGGCCTGCTCCAGATGTGGGCTCGACTACGGCTTCGCGGATTCCGGCGACGGCCCCGCCGTGTTCGTCATGCTGATCGCGGGCTTCCTCGCGCTCGGTTTCGTGCTGTGGTTCGAATTCGCCTATGAGCCGCCGTTCTGGATCCATCTCGTGGTGTCGCTGCCCGTGACGCTCGGGATCTGCCTCGCGCTGCTCAGGCTGTTCAAGGGCCTGCTGATCGCGCTCCAGTACAAGCACGACGCCGCCGAGGGGCGGCTCGACGTCTGACATGGCCGGGACCGTCCGCCGCCTCGCGCCCGTCGCGGTCGCGACCGCGATCGGCGTCGCGATCCTGATCGGGCTGGGCTCGTGGCAGCTGTCGCGGCTGAGCTGGAAGGAGGGGCTGGTCGCCCGGGTGACCGAGCGCATAGCCGCCGAACCCGTCGCGCTTCCGCCGCGGTCCGACTGGGCGAGGCTCGATCTATCGGACTGGGCGTACCGCCGCGTCCGCGCCGTCGGCGTGTTCGACCATGCCCGCGAGGCGCGCGTCTATATCAATCTTCCGGACGCCAGGGGCCGGTTCAAGGGCCCGGGCTACTTCATCCTGACCCCGCTCGCGCTGACCGGCGGGAAGGGAATCGTGCTGGTCAACCGCGGTTTCGTGCCGGAGGGCCGCGTCGACCCCGCGACGCGGGCCGAAGGCCAGCCGGCGGGCGAGGTCACGGTCGTCGGCGCGCTTCGCGAGCCGGAAGGCCGCAACATGTTCACGCCCGCGGACCAGCCGGAAAAGCGCCTGTTCTTCGACCGCGATCCCAAGGCGATCGCGGCGGGCCTGGGACTCAAAGACGCCGCGCCCTTCACCATCGACGCGGACGCGACGCCCAATCCCGGCGGACTGCCGCAGGGCGGCGAGACGCGCGTGTCGTTCCCGAACCGCCACCTCGAATACGCGCTCACCTGGTACGGCCTCGCCGGCGCCCTGATTGCGGTGTTTCTCGCCTTCGCCTGGCGGACGGTCGGGGAGGAACGCGACGGAACGCGCCGCGCGGCTATCGTTACGAAGCCTCGGTGAATCCGACAGCCGGCTCGCTTGCGGCGCAGGGCCTGCACGCCTAGTTTGACCTGCCGCCAGAATTCCCGAAAGACGCGACTTCTCATGCCTCTCGCTTATGTCTCGACCCGTGGAGAAGCGCCCGCGCTCGGCTTCGCCGACGCGATGCTCGCAGGGCTCGCCCGTGACGGCGGGCTCTACGTGCCGGAGGCCTGGCCGCGGCTCTCCGAGGAGACCATCGCGGGCTTTGCGGGCCGGCCTTACGCCGAGGTCGCCGAGGCCGTCGTCGCGCCTTACGTCGGCGACGCGATCGCGCCCGAAAAGCTGCGCGAGATGATCCGCGAGGCCTACGCCTCGTTCCGGCATCCGGCGGTCGCGCCGCTGGTGCAGACCGCGCCGAACCGCTTCATCCTCGAGCTGTTCCACGGCCCGACCATCGCGTTCAAGGACGTCGCCATGCAGCTGCTCGCGCGGCTCATGGACCATGCGCTGGCGGAGCGCGGCCAGAGGACCACCATCATCGGCGCGACGTCGGGCGACACCGGCGGCGCGGCCATCGAGGCGTTCCGCGGCCGCGCGCGCGCCGACGTCTTCATCCTGATGCCGCACGGCAAGGTCTCGGACGTCCAGCGCAGGCAGATGACCACCGCGCCGGACGACAACGTCCACGCCATCGCGGTCGACGGCTCGTTCGACGACTGTCAGGCGCTGGTGAAGGCCGCGTTCAACCACCACGCCTTCCGGGACCGCATGTCGCTCGGCGGCGTGAACTCGATCAACTGGGCTAGGGTGCTGGCCCAGGCGGTCTATTATTTCACCGCCGCGGTCGCGCTCGGCGCACCGCGGCGCGCCGTCGACTTCGTGGTGCCGACCGGCAATTTCGGCGACGTCTTCGCGGGTTATGTGGCGAAGAAGATGGGCCTGCCGATCGGCCGGCTCGTGGTCGCCACCAATGTCAACGACATCCTGGCGCGCACGCTCGAGACCGGGCGCTACGAGGTCCGCGGCGTCACCCCCACCACCTCGCCCTCGATGGACATCCAGGTGTCGTCGAATTTCGAGCGGCTGCTGTTCGACGCCTCGGGGCGCGACGCGGCCGCCGTGCGGCGGGCCATGGCGTCGCTCGGCCAGTCCGGCGCCTTCGCGCTGGACGAGGCGACGCTCGCCGCGATCCGCGCCGATTTCGACGCCGGCCGCGCGGACGAGGAGGAGGTCGCCGAGACGATCGGCCGGACCTATCGCGAGACCGGCTACCTGCTCGACCCGCACACGGCGGTCGGCTGCGCGGTCGCCGGGAAGGCGGGGCTCGACCCCGCGACGCCGACCGTCGTGCTCGCGACCGCGCACCCGGCCAAGTTCCCGGACGCGGTCGAGGCCGCTTCCGGAATCCGGCCCGAGTTGCCGGCGCATCTCTCCGAGATCATGACCGCGCCGGAGCGGATCAACCAGCTCCCGAACGATCTGGGCGAGCTGGAAGCCTTCGTCGAGAAGCGCGCCCGCATCGCGCGGGACGCCGCCGCGTGAGCGCCCGCCTCACCGTCCTGCCGTCCGGGCTTTCGGTCATCACCGACCGGATGCCGGAGCTCGGCACCGCCGCGGTCGGGGTCTCGTTCAGCGCCGGCGCGCGCTCCGAGGCCGCGGAGGAGCACGGGCTCGCGCATCTCCTCGAGCACATGGCCTTCAAGGGCACGGCCCGCCGCTCGGCGCGCGAGATCGCCGAGGAGATCGAGCAGGTCGGCGGCGACCTCAACGCCGCGACCGGCGTCGAGCAGACCGGCTATTCGGCGCGCGTGCTGGCGCAGGACATTCCGCTTGCGCTCGACATCCTGGCCGACATCGTGGTCGAGCCGCGTTTCGACCCGGAGGAGCTCAAGCGCGAGAAGAACGTCATCGTCCAGGAGATCGGCGGCGTCGAGGACACGCCCGACGACCTGGTGTTCGACTGGCTGCAGGAGACAGCCTTCCCCAGCCAGGCGCTCGGCCGCTCGATTCTGGGCACGCCGAAATCGGTGTGCGGGCTGGATGAAAAGGCGCTGCGCGGCTTCCGCGAGCGCTGTTACCGGGCGAAGGACGCGGTGGTGGTGGCGGCCGGCGCGGTCGAGCACGACGCCGTCGTGGCGGAGGCTGCGCGCCGCTTCGAGGGACTGCCGGCGGGAGAGGGCGAGAAGCCCGCGCCTGCGCGGTACGCCGGCGGCGACCGCCGCGCCAGGCGTGACCTCGAGCAGCTCCACGTCGCGCTCGCCTTCGAGGGCCGGGCTTATGACGCCGACGACGTCTACGCCGCCCAGGTGTTCGCGAACCTCGCGGGCGGCGGCATGTCGTCGAGGCTGTTCCAGGAGATTCGCGAGGAGCGCGGCCTCGCCTATACGGTGAACGCTTTCCACTGGTCCTACGCCGACGCCGGCCTGTTCGGCGTCTATGCCGGGCTCGGGGCGGACGACGCCGCCGACATCCTGCCGGTGACGCTCGACGTGCTGGCGGAGGCCGCGGAGACCGCCGACGAGCGCGAGGTCGAGCGCGCCAAGGCGCAGATGAAGGCCGGGCTCCTGATGTCGCTCGAGCAGCCCGCCGCGCGCGCCGACCATCATGCGCGGCATCATCTCGCCTTCGGCCGGCCGCTCGATGTCGCGGAGACGGTCGCGAAGATCGAAGCCGTCACGGTCGAGGAGGCGCGCGCCGCGGGGCGGCGCCTGCTGTCATCGGCGCCGACCCTCGCCG
>NZ_RYFI01000009.1:48147-58617 GCF_004103825.1 Hansschlegelia zhihuaiae | reverse complement strand
CCCCCGCCGATGGCTTTCTTTCGCTCCCTCGCAGCGGCTGAAAGCGTGCCGACGCTTGCGGGCGACGGGGTGACGCTCAGAACGCCCCAGATGGCTGACTTTCCGGCCTGGAGCGCGCTGCGCGACCAGAGCCGCGGCTTCCTGCAGCCCTGGGAGCCGACCTGGCCGCCCGACGACACCTCGCGGCTCGCCTTCCGCAAACGGCTGAAGCGCTATGTCCGCGAGCTCGAAAGCGACCAAGCCTATCCGTTCTTCGTCTTCGGACGCGACGGCGCGCTGCTCGGCGGCGTCACGGTCAGCCAGATCCGCCGCGGCGTGTCGCAGACCTGCTCGCTCGGCTACTGGATGGGCGAGCGCCATGCCGGCCGCGGCCACATGACGGCGGCGGTCAAGGCGCTCGCGCCCTTCGTGTTCGACACGCTGAAGCTCCGACGCGTCGAAGCCGCCTGTCTGCCCCACAATTTCGCCTCGATCCGGCTGCTGGAGAAATCCGGCTTCAAGCGCGAGGGCTACGCCCGCGAATATCTCTGCATAGACGGCCGCTGGCAGGACCACCTGCTCTATGCGCTTCTGCGCGGCGACGTCGTCGGCTAATCTCCCGCCCGCGTTCGCGGCCGAATGTCGGTCCGCGGCCTTTCCCCAGGAGTGCCGAGGCGTTGCGTATCCTCCGCGTCCTTCTTCCGGCCCTCCTGCTTGGGGTCGCCGCCCTCGGCGGCCCAGCGGCGGCGTTGACGCCGCTGTCGGTGCAGCCCGACGACGACGCGGTCGACATCACGCCGGCGATCGAACGCCCGGTCGGCGAGCCGGACCGCATCCAGGTGCCCACCATCCCGGGTCCGGACGGCATCGTGCGACGCATCGAGGTGCGGGCCGAGCAGCCCGGCGACGGCAAGCAGTGGATCGTCTTCGCGCTCAAGAACGAGGGCGACGAGCAGATCGACCGGCTCCTGGTGTCGCCGAACTTCCGCCTGCCGGGCTCGGGCGCGCTGAGGCCCGACCTCGGCGAGCCGCGGCTTCGGGCCGTCACCGCGAGCCAGGGGGTGAGGCCCGAGCGCGAGGACGCCGACGACGCCGACATCTTCCGCCTGACGCTCGATCCGGGCGCGACCATCACCTATGTGGCGGAGCTCTCCTCGCCGAACCTCCTGCAGCTCACGCTCTGGGAGCCCGACGCCTACAAGGACAAGGTCAACTCCTTCACGCTCTATCGCGGCATCATGCTCGGGATCTCGGGCCTGCTCGCCCTCATCCTCACCATCCTGTTCGTGGTGAAGGGCTCGGTGATGTTTCCGGCGGCCGCCGCGCTCGCCTGGGCGGTGCTGTTCTATCTCGGCGTCGACTTCTCGTTCTGGCGCGACATCCTTGACCTCACGCCGCAGGCCGACCGGATCCTCCGCGCCGGCGGCGAGGCGGCGTTCGCCGCCACATTGCTGGTCTTCCTGTTCGCCTATCTCAATCTCAACCGCTGGCACGTCCGCTATTCGCACGTGGTCGGGGTTTGGCTCGCCTTCCTGGTCGCGGCCGTCGGGCTCGCCGCCTATGACGCGCCGATCGCGGCCGGCATCGCGCGGGTCTCGCTCGCGGCGATCGCGGTCGCGGGCTTCGCGCTCGTGGTCTATCTCGCGGTCCGCGGCTACGACCGCGCCGTCACGCTCGCTCCGACCTGGCTGCTGCTCGTCGTGTGGGCCGGGGCGGCCGGCGCCACCGTGTCGGGCCCGCTCGCCAATGAGCTGGTCGCCCCGGCGCTGATCGGCGGGCTGGTGCTGATCACGCTGCTGATCGGCTTCACGGTGATGCAGCACGCCTTCGCGGGCGGCTCGGTGGCGCAGGGCGACGCGATCGACGTCGAACGCCGGGCGCTCGCCATCGCCGGCTCGGGCGACGTCGTCTGGGACTGGGACGTCGAGGCCGACCGCGTGCATGCGAGCCCCGAGCTCGAGGCCGCGCTCGGCCTGAAGCGCGGCGCGCTGCAGGGGCCGGCGGCCGACTGGGCCGAGATCGTGCATGTCGACGACCGCGACCGCTTCCGCACGGCGCTCGACGCGCTGGTCGAGGAGCGCCGCGGGCGCCTGGTCGAGACCTTCCGGTTGCGCGGCGCCGACGGCCACTGCCTGTGGTGGACGCTGCGCGCGCGGCCGGTGGTCGGGGCCGATGGCGCGGTGGTGCGCTGCGTCGGCGCGCTTCAGGACGTCAGCGCGTCCAAGACCACCGAGGAGCGGCTGCTGCAGAACGCCGTGCAGGACAATCTGACCGGCCTGCCGAACCGCGAGCTGTTCGTCGACCGTCTCGACGCCGCGCTCTCGCTCGCGGGCGTGGACGCCGCCTCGTTCAAACCCGCGGTCCTGGTGCTCGACATCGACCGCTACAAGAAGATCAACGAGACCGTCGGGCTCGCGACCGGCGACACGATCCTGATCACCGTGGTGCGCAGGCTGTCCGGGCTGCTCAAGCCGCACGACACGCTGGCGCGCCTTGGCGGCGACCAGTTCGGCGTGCTGCTGCTGTCAGAGCCCGACGCGGAGGCCGTCACGGCCTTCGCCGAGAGTCTGAAGCGGGCGCTGCGCGCGCCCATCAACTTCGCGGGCAAGGAGCTGTTCCTCACCGCCTCGATCGGCCTGGCGCTGTCGGATCGCGGCGCGGAACAGAACGGCGGAGGCGAGGCGGCGCTGAAGAACGCCGAGGTCGCGATGTATCACGCCAAGCGTTTCGGCGGCGACCATATCGAGGTCTTCAGGCCCAACATGCGGGCCGCCACCACCGACCGGCTACTCGTCGCCGGCGAGCTCAACCGCGCGCTCGAGCGCGGCGAGATTAAGGTCTGGTACCAGCCGATCGTGCGGCTCGACGACCGCTCGATCGCGGGCTTCGAGGCGCTGATGCGCTGGGACCATCCGCGCTACGGCCGCCGTCCGCCGTCCGAATTCGTCGCGATCGCCGAGGAGAGCGGGCTGATCGTCGAGCTCGGCCTCCATGCGCTCGACGAGGCCGCGCGCCAGCTCGCCCGTTGGCAGCGCGAAGTGCCCGGAGAGCCGCCGCTCTTCATGTCCGTCAACGTCTCGCCGCGCCAGTTCGAGCGCCAGGACCTCGTGCAGGATTTCGCGGCCGCGCTCGAACGCCACGAGATCGCACCGGGGTCTCTCAAGATCGAGCTCACCGAGACGCTGGTGATGCAGAATCCCGAGCGCGCCGCCGAAATCCTGAAGCGGCTGCGGGCGCTCGGCGCCGGTCTCTCGCTCGACGATTTCGGCGCCGGGCATTCGAGCCTCGCCTATCTGCAGCGCTTTCCCTTCGACGTCATCAAGATCGACCGCAGCTTCGTCCGCCCCAAGGGCGGCGGCGAGCGCCCGGTGATCCTGCGCTCGATCGTGCGGCTCGCCCACGACCTCGGAATGGAGGTCACGGCCGAGGGAGTCGAGACGGATTCGGACGCCGTCGAGCTGTTCCATCTCGGCGCGGCCTATGGGCAGGGCTTCGCGTTCGGCGAGCCGATGCCGGCCGACGGCTGCGACCGCCTGCTCGGCCTCGCGCCGCAGGGCATCGCCCGCCGCGTGATGCAGGGCGCGATGCGGCGCGCTTGAGTCGTCAGGGGCGGCAGTCCCGGGGCGAGCAGCCGAAGCGGCGCCGGAAGGCCCGGTTGAAGGTCGAGAGATCCGCGAAGCCCCAGCGGAAGGCGTGCTCGGAGATCGGCGTCCGCGGTCCATAAGTCGCGACGATGTCGGACCTCACCCGCTCCAGCCGCTCCGTCGCGACATAGCGGCTGAACGTCGTGCCGGAGGCCGCGAACAGCTTGTGGACATAGCGGGTCGATATGCCGAAGTGCTCGGCGGTGCGCCGCGGCGACAGGCCCGGGTCGCAGATGTTCTGCTCCACGAAGCGCTTGACGTCGCCCGCCAAGCCTTCGCCCTCGCCGCGGCGGTCCCGCCGCGTCTCGTCGTCCTGACCGAGCGACAGCGGAAGCAGCAGCGCGCAGGCGTCGAGCAGCGCCGCGATCTCCTCGGGCGAGGAGCGCGAGACGCCCCGCGCCATCATGTCGAAGCAGGCCCTGAGCGGCGGCGCCAGCCTGTCGGCGGGGATCACCGTATGGGCGAGCGCTCGCTCGAGGGCGGTGGTCTTCCGGATGCGAGAGAGCGGAATGACAAGCGCGAGATTGTCGCATCGCCCGCCCGGCCTCTCGCTCAGCGTCACCGGCAAATGGCTATGATGAAGCACCAGATCGCCCGGCCGCGCGACGCCATCCCAATCGCCGGTTTCGGCGTGTATCTCCCCGGAATAGACGTAGTTCAGGCAGACGCTTTCGATCGGTGAGCGGGCGATGTCGGTCCGGGACTTGCGCGCGACGATCGCGCTTGTGCTCACTCGGCCGACCGTGCCGTTGTGAAGCGCCAGGCTCTCGACGCGGCCCTCGAAATCGGCGCCCGAAAACTCCGGCGTCCACGGCATGAAGGCCGAGCAGACGGCGTCCCGGAAACAGTCGAACGCCCGGGTCGCCGGTCCGTAGTGGCTGTCCCAGATCTGAACCGCGGCGCGAGAAAGCTCGGCGGTCCCGCCATGGTCTGCCGTCATCGCGTCCCTCGCTTCTTGTTCCCCGGCGAAAAGTGATCGTCTGACGATCACTGGCTTTCGTCGGTGGAGGGTTCGTGACCATTCTGGCGCAGCCGACGGCGTCTGTCAGCAGAAATTTGACGTAAAAAACACGTCAGGTTGCTTGCATTATTATATGAAACCTTGCGTGCGGCGACGAGGCGTGAGACGCATACGTAGTCCATTATGATTATGTCTTTAAATACATTGGGGGAGCCCGAAGGTTCGCGAGGCCGTCGCCCCGTTCTCCACGATGGGGGATCGGCGGCCGGGTCCGCCGATCCCCGCTGCCGGCTGCTACTTCGCGGCCGTGGTCGTCGGCTTGTAGGGCAGGATCTTGTCCCACAGGTCGCATTTGTGCTCCGCCTCGTACTGGGCGTCGCTGATCACCGTCGAGAACGGAATGTTCTGCTCCTGGATGCCGGGCAGGTTAGGCTTGGCTTTGTAGCGCGGCCATGGGCTGTTGCCGTGGCCATTCGGGTTGCCGGACCAGGCGAAGTTGGTCCAGGCCGTCACGAGCTCGTCGGAGAGCTTGCGCTGCGCCTTGTTGAGGTCATGCGGGATGCCCTGGTCGCCGCCGTGCCAGCCGATGAACAGGTACTGGATGTCGGCCGTGTGATAGGCGAGCGAGAGGTAGCCGGGCATCTTGGGGAAGTAGGTCGGGGCGGTGCGGTCCGCGAACTGGTACATGTAGACTGGCACCTGGTCGGCAAGGATGCGGTTCGCGTTGCGCTGGGTGCACAGCGTGTTGTCGCTGTTGATCGCGGTGAGCGCGAGGAACGGCGATTCATAGGCGGACAGCGGGTAGCGCCTCCTGATCTTGGCCTCAGACCCTTCCGGGTAGATCGGGCCGCCAAAGACTGCGATGCGCGCATTGTAGTCGGCTTCCGTCGCGGGCGTCTGGCCCGGCCGGAAATATTGCGAGATGCCGAGGCCGAAGCTTCCCTCGTCGATCGTAGCGCCGCTCAGCACCGGCACCTTGTTGAAGTCGCCCGAGGCGAGCGTGTCGACGAAGCGGCGCTGGATGATCTGGCCGTCCTCGATCAGTCCGGTGATGTATGCGCTGTTCGCGCTCTGCGTGCCGGCGAGATTGAAGATCTGCTGGGCGCTGAGCTTGCGCAGGCACTTTGCGGTCTCAGCGTCGACGCCCGACCCGCAGCCGGCCGCCACCGCCATGTTCTTGGCGTTGGTCTCGGCGGTCGCAAGCGGATTGGTCGAGCCGACGCCGCTCTGCAGGATGCCGCGGTGGAACAGGCCCGCGAACAGCGGCGAGGTGATCGCCGCCATCGTGTCGGCCGAGCCCGCCGACTGGCCGCCAAGCGTCACGTTGTTCTTGTCGCCGCCGAAGGCCTCGATGTTCTTCTTCACCCACTTCAGCACGGCGAGCTGGTCCAGGATGCC
The DNA here is from genome assembly GCF_004103825.1 of Hansschlegelia zhihuaiae. GTDB lineage: Bacteria > Pseudomonadota > Alphaproteobacteria > Rhizobiales > Methylopilaceae > Methylopila > Methylopila zhihuaiae. The sequence continues at coordinate 52,635 of NZ_RYFI01000009.1, read as the reverse complement.
GTAATTGCCGTAAAGCTCGCCTTCCGCCTTGATCGCCGGATGGGCGAAGAAGCCCATGAGATTGAGCCGGTAGGCCAGCGTGACCACGACGGTGCGTCCGTCGGAGGCCATCTTCGAGCCGTCATAGCCGTCGGTCGCGCCGTCGACATTGCCGCCGCCATGTATCCACACGATGACCGGCAGCTTGCCGTGGCCGAGACTCGCGAGCGGCGCGTAGACGTTGAGGTAAAGGCAGTCCTCGTTCGTGTTCTGCGGACCCGCGAACGGGCCGAGGGTCGTGACCTGGAGGCATTGCGGCCCGTGGCTTGTCGCCTCGAGCGCCTTCTTCCAGGGCTTCGCCGCCTTCGGCGGCGCCCAGCGCAGCTCGCCGACCGGCGGTTGCGCATAGGGGATGCCGAGGAACTTGGCGACGCCGTCCTCGACGAAGCCGCGCACCGCGCCCTTGTCGGTCGAGACCTTGGGTCCCGGCGCGGCCTGCGCCGAAAGCGGCGCGGCGAGCGCGCCGGCGAGCAGCGCTGCGGAGGCGAGCGCCGCCATCCGCCCGGAGCGCTTCACGCGCGCCCGGAGCCACTTGAGCTCAGTCATCCTTCCCTCCCAGGAACGTCTTGTTCTGTCGTCAGCCCGGCCGGGGGTCGACCACGTCTCGCGGTTGGCCCGCTGTCGATCGATCAGCGCCGGGCCGGGCACCTTTCGCCTGGACCGCGCCCGAGTCTCGGCGTCGGGCGAACGGCGTCTGGGCGCTGGAGGAACAGGAAGATGGTGGGACGCGGCCGGCGCGCCCGCAATGGCGAGGCGTTCAACGACTTACGCCGGGGATGACCCCGGCGCGGAAAATGTCGGAGCCTCAATCGGGCGGAGATCGAGAAGCGTTCGGCCCCTCGTCAGCGACGCTCGTTGTCCGCGCCCTTGCCCTCGGAGTTCACGAAGGCGATGCGCAGCATGTTGGTCGCGCCCGGCTGGCGCAACGGCACGCCGGCCGAGACGATGACGCGGTCGCCGGGCTCGGCGAAGCCCTCGGCCTTGGCGAAGTCGCAGGCGCGGTCGACCATGTCGTCGAGATCGTAGGCGTCGGTGGTGAGCACCGAATGCACGCCCCAGGTCAGCGTCAGGCGCCGGCTGGTGTCGAGGTTCGGGGTCAGCGCGATGATCGACTGGCGCGGTCGCTCGCGCGCGGCGCGGCGGCCCGTCGTGCCGCCGAACGTCCAGCAGATGATGGCCGACAGATCGAGCGTCTCGGCGATCTGGCGGGCGGCGGCCGAGATCGCGTCGGCGCCGGTCGCCTCGGGCTCGGCGCGCTGGGCGTCGATGATGCCGCGGTAATAGGGATCGCTTTCGACGCTGCGGGCGATCGAATCCATCATCGCGACCGCCTCGGTCGGATAGGAGCCGGCGGCCGATTCCGCCGACAGCATGATGGCGTCGGCGCCCTCGAACACCGCGGTCGCGACGTCCGAGGTCTCGGCGCGGGTCGGCATCGGCTGGGTGATCATCGATTCGAGCATCTGGGTCGCGACGATCACCGGCTTGCCGGCCTTGCGGCAGGCGCGGGTCATCTGCTTCTGCATGCCCGGCACCTTCTCGAGCGGAAGCTCGACGCCAAGATCGCCGCGCGCCACCATGATGGCGTCGGACAGCGCGATGATCTCGGCGAGGCGGGTCATCGCCTGCGGCTTCTCGATCTTGGTCATCACCGCGGCGCGGCCGCCGATGATGTCCTTGGCCTCCTGGATGTCCTCGGGGCGCTGCACGAAGGACAACGCGATCCACTCGCAACCGATGTCGAGCGCGGCGTCGAGGTCGGCGTGGTCCTTCTCGGTCATCGCCGAGGTTTTGATCATGGTGTCGGGCAGGCTCACACCCTTGCGGTCCGACATGCGGCCGCCGACGAGAACGCGTGTGACCGTCTCGGTCGGCGTCGAGCTCTCGGCCACCAGCCGGACCTTGCCGTCGTCGAGCAGCAGATGATGGCCGGGCTCGAGCGCCTCGAGAATTTCGGGGTGGGGCAGATGCACGCGCGTCTTGTCGCCGGGCTCAGGATTCGAATCGAGCACGAAGGTCTGGCCCTTCTCCAGCATCACCGCGCCCTCTGCGAACTTGCCGAGGCGCAGCTTCGGGCCCTGCAGGTCGACCAGGATGCCGATCGGCCGGCCGACGCGCTTCTCGGTCCAGCGGATGATGCCGACCAGTTCGCGCAGCCGCTCATGGCTGGTGTGGCTCATATTGATTCGGAACACGTCGGCGCCCGCCTCGAACAGCTTCGCCACCATCTCGGGCGACGAAGACGAGGGGCCGAGGGTGGCGACGATCTTGACCTTGCGGAGCCGCCTCATCGCGCGGCCGCGCCGGGTTCGAGGCCGACGCGCCTGTCGGCTGCGGGCGGCTCGGCGGCGCTCCGCTGTTCGATGGACGAGGGGGGTCCGTTGGGCTCGGTCAACTGCACGGTCCAGCTCTTCTGTTCGCCTGTGTCGATCTCGAAGAAGCCCGAGCGCTCATAGCCGCGCGCGAGACAGTCCTCGATCCCCTTGATCGTAAACTCCTTGTCTCTCGTGCACATGAACGCCTTGCCGTTCCATTCCCCGCCGCGGTCGTAGTCGATGGCGTAGACGTAGTAGAAGCGCGCCGACAGCGGTCCGCGCAGCAGCGTCTCGCAGGAGTTCGCCGCCACGTTCCACCAGCCTTCCGTCGACCAGGCTTCGCGTTCCTTATATCCGACCGAGACCCCGACCCGGCTCGCGGTCTTGTTGCAGAGCCTGAAGTCGGCGGCGGCCGGCGACGCGACGACCAGGGCCGCTGCCGCGAAGCAAGATCCGAACTTGCGGACGAGGCGGTTGGAACGGCGCATTCGACTCTTCGTGTGACGGGAGCGGCCGCCTCGGAGGCCTCGTCAGCGCGTCTTATCGCGGCGCGGGGTCGGGCGTGTCAACGAGCACGATGCGCAGGTCGTTGACGTTGGTGCAGGTCGGCCCGGTGAGCAGCAGGTCGCCGGTCTGCTCGAAGAAGCCGGTGGAGTCGTTGTTGGCGAGATAGGCGGCCGGATCCGCCCCCTTGGCGCCGGCGCGCTCCAGCGTGCCGGGGTCCGCGAGGGCGCCGGCCGGGTCCGCCGGCGAGCCGCCGCCGCCGTCGGCGCCGTCCGTGTCGCCGGCGAGCGCCGCCCAGTCCGCGAGCCCGCCGAGCTCGGTCACGAGCGCGAGCGCATATTCCTGGTTCGGGCCTCCGCGGCCTCCTTCTCCCCGGATCGTCACCGTCAGCTCGCCGGCCGAGATCAGCGCGACCGGCCGCGCGACCGCGCCGAGTCCGCGAGCGATCGCCGCATGCTCGGCCGCGACCTCCCGGGCCTCGCCCTCGAGGTCCGCGCCCACGATCCGCACCTCGACGCCGGCCTCCTCCAGCACGCGGATCGCGGCCTGAAGCGCCTCGGCGGGCCGGGAGACCACGAGGAACTCGGCGTTCTTGAAGGCCGGGTCGTCGGGCTTCGGCGATTCGTTGGCGGGATCGGCGAGCGCCTTCGCGACGTCCGGGTGCGGCGCCACCTTGTAGCGCTCGAGCGCCTTCACGGCGTCGTCGAGCGTCGAGGGGTCGGGCACCGTGGGTCCCGAGGCGATCACCGACGGATCGTCGCGCGGCACGTCGGAGATCGCGAGCGTGACGAGCCGCGCCGGATGCGCGGCGCGGGCGAGGCGCCCGCCCTTGATCTTCGACAGGTGTTTCCGGACCGTGTTGATCGCCCCGATCGGCGCGCCGGAGCGCAGCAGCGCCTTGGTGGTGGCCTGCTTGACCGCGAGGTCGAGCCCGTCGGCGGGGGACACCCAGTTGGCCGAGCCGCCGCCGGTGATCAGCGCGAGCACCAGGTCGTCGGGGCCGGCCTCCTCGGCGAGCCGGATCGTGTCGGCGGCGCCCTTGAGGCCCGCGGCGTCGGGCACCGGGTGGCCGGCCTCGACCACCTTGATGAACTCGGTCGGCCGCGCATGGCCGTGGCGGGTTACGGCGAGGCCGGTCAGCCGGTCCGGCCCAAGCCCATGGGTCTCGCGGTAGAATCTCTCGGCGACCTCGGCGCAGGCGCCCGCGCCCTTGCCGGCGGCCAGCACCACGATGCGGCCCTTGGGCGGCGCCGGGAAATGCGGCGGCATGCAGACCGCGGGATGGGCCGCCGCGACGCCTGCGTCGAAGGCGCGGCGGAGCAAAGCGCGGCGCTCGTCGGGCGTCATGGGCGGCCTCCGGTCAATCACGCGGGCTTTTTCGCCGCCCCCATGGCGGACGGCCGCCCTTCCTATGGCATCGGCCGCACGTCGTCACTACTGTGCGGCCGCGATGCGCTGCGACCCATTTCCGCCCGCGACGAAAGACGAATTCGCGGCCTTCGAGACCGTCGAGGGCGCTCCCGGCTCGCGTCTCGTGCTGGTCTGCGACCACGCCTCGAACCGCGTTCCGCCGGAGCTCGGCGATCTCGGCCTCGCGCCCGAGACCTTCGAGCGCCACATCGCCTACGAC
>NZ_RYFI01000009.1:33453-48083 GCF_004103825.1 Hansschlegelia zhihuaiae | reverse complement strand
GCTCGCGCGCGCCACCGGCGCGCATGCCGTGCTGTCGACCTATTCGCGCCTGGTGATCGACCCGAATCGCGGCGAGGACGATCCGACGCTGGTGATGCGGCTGTCCGACGGCGCGATCGTCCCCGGCAATGCGCGGCTTGAGCCGGCCGCGGTCCAGGAGCGGATGGCGCGCTACCACCGGCCGTATCACGACGCGGTCACGGCCCGGCTCGACGCGATCGTCGACGCCGGCGAAACCCCCGTCATCCTGTCGATGCACAGCTTCACGCCGCGCTGGAAGGCGTTCGCCCGGCCCTGGCATGTCGGACTGCTGTGGGACCTCGACGACCGGCTGGCCAAGCCCCTGCTCGCCGCGCTCAGGGCCGAGCGCGGCCTCGTGGTCGGGGACAACGAGCCTTATGACGGCTCGCTTCTCGGCGACGCCATGAACCGCCACGGCACCGGCCGCGGCTTTCCCCATGTGCTGGTCGAGATCCGCCAGGACCTCGTCGCCGACGAGGCGGGGCAGGCCGAATGGGCGGAGCGGTTCGCGCGGCTGCTGCCGCCGCTTCTCGACCTGCCCGAGACGGGCCATATCGTGCATTACGGCACGCGGGCGGGAGTGAGGAGCAAGAACCGATGACCGATCTTTCTGGCGTCGACGAGAAGACGAGGACGGAGCTCGAGGCGGAGGTGTTCCGCCGGCTCGTGCAGCACTTAAGGGACCGGCCCGAGGTCCAGAACATCGACCTCATGAACCTCGCGGGCTTCTGCCGGAACTGCCTGTCGAACTGGCTGAAGGACGCGGCCGACGCGCGCGGCCTCGGCGTCTCCAAGGACCAGTCGCGCGAGGCCGTCTATGGCATGCCCTACGAGGACTGGAAGGCGCGCCACCAGAGCGAGGCGACGCCCGAGCAGAAGGCGGCGTTCGCGAAGGGCGGCGGCCGCCATTGACGCGCCGCCTTTCCCTCCCCTTGCAAGGGGAGGGAGAACGGCGCAGCCCGCGCGCGCCCGCTTGACCGACTCGGCTCCGTCTGCGAACAGGCGCGCTCGAATTCGAAGGAGCGCGAAGCCATGAACACGGTCAATCCGGACGAGGTCGCCAAGGACCAGCTGACCGCCTTCGTCGAGCGCATCGAGCGGCTCGAGGAGGAAAAGAAGGGCATCGCGGACGACATCAAGGAAGTCTACGCCGAGGCCAAGGGCAACGGCTTCGACGTCAAGGTGCTGCGCAAGGTCATCTCGGTGCGCAAGCAGGACGCGTCGGAGCGCGCCGAGCAGGAGGCGATCCTCGACCTCTACCTCGCGGCGCTCGGGATGAAGACCGACTGATCGTCCCAAAGGATCGTTCAACGAAAAAGCCCCGGACCGAGGTCCGGGGCTTTTTCGTCTGAAAGGCGGGGCGAGCTCAGCCGTGAGTGCGGCCGCCCTTCGCCGTCGCGAAGGAGTTCGCCGGCAGGAAGGACTGGGTCCTCAGCAGCATCACCGAGGAGCCCGAGAACTTGTCGCAGCGCACGCCGTTCATCGGATCGGCCGTAAAGCCGCCGATCAGCGCTGCGCTCGGCGAGAGCGTCAGAGCCGCGGTCTGGAACGGGAGGACCATCTCGGTCGAGTAGCTGATCGACTCGCCGTTCATGAAGGCGAGATAGCCGGCCTCGTCGAGCGGCGTCGACGTCATGGCCTCTGCGGCCAGCGTTCCGCGGCGGCGGAGCGAAGCGGTGGCGGCCGCGTAGACGGCGGCGGGCGTCGCATAGGGCGACAGCACGCGGACGTTCGGGTCGGTCGGCAGGGTCGCGGTCACGCGGGTCTGCGGGGCGACCGCGGCGCGCGTGTTGACGCGGGCCTCAGCCGGGAGGTCGGCCGTCTGCGACGCGTAGGCGAGCGTCATCTCGGGCGTCTCGCCGCGCTTCTTGCCGAGGAAGGCGTCAGGCAGGCGAGGGAAGGTCGAGGCCTCGGCCTGATAGGCGGCCGCGGCGTTCGGGTCGATCTCGCGCGGCCGCTGCTCGGACGAGGCGGCCGGCGTCGGCAGCGCGGCCAGGACCGCGATGGCGCTGTCCTGGGTCGGGCGCGGCTTGGGGGTCGGGATCGCGGAGGCGAGCGCGAGGCCCGGCTCCGTCGCGCCGACCGGCTGGCCCTGGAGCGGCTGGGCGCCGGCGCGCCAAGCCATGTTGGGACCGGCGTCGGCGGAGGCGACCGCATAGCCGTCGGCGGGCGCGGACGGCGGCAGCGGCACCGGCTTGGCCGCCACCACGGTCGGGGCCACGGGCGGGAGCGGCACCGCCGCGGAGGCCATCGCGACCTGCGCGGCGCGGGCGGGGGCGATCGGCGGCATCGGAACGGCGGCCGCCACCACGGTCTCGGCCTGCTGGGCCGCCGGCGCCGAAGGCCGGACCATGTCGGCCGGCCGCGACGGCGGCATGGGGGCTATGCGGACAGTGGCCACCCGGGTGGGAGCGGCAGCCACGGACGCGGTGGTCGCGCCCTCCTCGTCGTCGGACGACGACGTCGCGGCGCCGCGGGCCGGAGCGGCCGCGACCTGCGTCTCGGCCTCGTCGTCGCTCTGGTCGGCGCCGCCGCCGAACAGGCGGGCGAAGAAGCTCTTGCCGGAGGACGACGAGCCGGAGCCGGAATAGGCGGCGTCGAGCGAGACCTCGCCGCGCGACTTCAACTCGGCGGCCGCGAGCTCATAGCCCGGCATGTGGCCGCCTTCGGCCGGCTGGTGGACAGTCTTGCCGCCCGGGAACAGGCGGGCGAGCTGCGAGCGGCTCATGCGCGGCCAGGCGCGGATGTTGCCGGCGTCGAGATGGACGAAGGGGCGGCCCGAGGTCGGGTAGAAGCCGACGCCGCCGCGCTGCAGGCGGATGCCGGCCTCGCGCACCGAGGAGACCGGAACGCCGGTGATGTAGAAGTCCATCGCCCGGCCGAGCATGTGCTGGCTGAATTTGGCGACGCCGCGCGAGCGGGCCCGCAGCATGGCGTTGGTCTCGGGAGAGCGGTAGGCGGAGACGATGTTGACCGTGCCGCCGCGGCCGACCTGACGGTGGACCTCCCAGACGATGTCGAACAGCCGCGGCTCCATCCGCGTCGACTTGTTGTTGCGCCAGTCGCGCAGAAAGTTGGAGAGCTGGCGCAGACCTTCGGAGTCGTAGCGGCCGTTGCGCTTGAACGTGACCGTGATCTGGTCGCCGCGATGCGTGTGGTAGAGCGTCAGGCTGCGGGTGTCGCCATTGGCCTGGGCGTTCTGTGTGGTCTCGGAAGCGGCGACCAGCGTCACGCCGCCGAGAAGCACGACGCTCGCGCTGCGCTTCAGATGGCGCGTCAGCGAGCGACGTGAGGAAGGGGTGTCAAACAATGGTCCGTCCTGACCCTATGAGACCACGCACGGCGGCCGGACTTGCGCGGCGCCGCAATTGATCAACAAAGTTTCAGCGGGAGTGGTTAACGCGCGGTGACTTACCCGCGAGAAATCGACCCCCGATCCCCCGATGTGTGTTTTCGTAGCTGCGGCCTTTGTCAAAAGCTAGAGCGAAATCGCCACTACGCTCGAAAAATGAAGTGGCGTTCTCTTTTTAGACATAATTGCGACGGCTACGGCCGGCCCTGCCGCGAATCGCCGAAGATGCGCGCGAGCCATGCCGCGGGCCCCGAGGGCTGCTGCTGCGGCGCCGCCGCCGGGACGGCCGAAGCGGCCATCGCGGGCGCAGTGGAGGCGGGTTTCGGCTTCGCCTTGGCGACCCGCGGGGCTGGCGGCGGCGCCTCCGGCAGCGGCGGCAGCGGCTCGCCCCGCATCGCCGCGCGCTGGCGGGCGTCGAGCGTGTAGAGGTCGGCGCGGGTCTCGATCTTGCCGTCGGCGCCGACCCAGGCCGTAAAATAGGTGAGGTGGACGGGGATCGCTTGGCCGAGATTGAGCCGCCGCTCCTTGCCCCCGACCATCGACTGGAGCTTCGCGCCGCTCAATCCCTGATCGCCCGACAGCGCGTCCGCGAATTCGAGCGGCCGGTCGACGCGCACGCAGCCATGGCTCAGCGCCCGCGCGTCGCGCTCGAACAGCTTCCGGGTCGGCGTGTCGTGCAGATAGACCGAGTGGCTGTTCGGGAACATGAACTTGATGTGGCCGAGCGCGTTCTTCTCGCCCGGCGGCTGACGGATGCGGACGCGGTTCGCCCTGATGTCGTCCCAGCTGAAGTCCGTCACCTTGCGGCCGCGGCTGTCCACCACCTCGAAGCCGCGCAGCGACCCGCCGCGCATCTCGTTGAGCGCGATCGAGGACGGCACGTTCCAGTAGGGGTTGACCACGATGTGGTCGATCGCGTTCGAGAAGATCGGCGTCTGGTTGGTGGACTTGCCCACGATCACGCGCGTCTCGTAGACCGCCGCGCCGTCCTGCATGATGTGCAGCTTGAAGGCCGGCACGTCGACGAAGACGTGCTTCGCCCCGAGGTCGCGCGGCATCCAGCGCCAGCGCTCCATGTTGATCTCGATCAGCTCGGCGTCGTCGCGGGGGCTCCGCGGCGCGCCGGCGTTCAGCGCCCGGACCGTCTGCTTGTTGACGAGGCCGGAGGTTCCGATCTTGGCCTTCTTCTGGAAGGCGACGACGGCCTCCTCGAGCGCGGCGTCGTAATAGAAGTCGTCGGCGTCGCCCTTGACGCCGAGCCGGGCGCGCAGCGCCGGCACGCGCGGGTCCTCGTCGCCCGGCTGGAGCAGCTTGCCGAAGCCGATCTTGGGCGTCTCAGGCTCGGTCGGGCGGTTCACCCGCGCAGCCGCAAGCAGCTTCCGGAGTTCCTGGAACTGCCGATGCTGCGGGTTGAAGCCGTCGAGGGTCGCGGCGACGTCGCCCGACGTGTCGAGGCTCGCGAGCGCTGCGGCGGCGTCGAACGGGCTCGGCGCCGCGGTGATCGAGGGGCTGATGAAGCCGGGGGAGAATCGACCGCCCCAGGCCTTGCGGGCGTAGGCCAGCGAGGCGGCGGACATCTGCGCCTCCGCGCGGGCGAGCTCGGCCGGGGCGTCGCTGCGGATGGCGCCCGGCAGGCGGAAGTCGCGCGGGTCGAGCGCGTCGCCGTCGGCGGCGGCGATCCGGGCCTTGGCGGCGTCGGCCTTGGGCGACAGCCGCCCATCCGCGATCCAGACCGGCGCGCCGTGGCGGGCCGCATAGAAGGCCTTCAGCGCCTCGCGGTCAGCCGCGGGCATCTTCAGTCCGGCGGGGCCGGCGTCGTTGAGCAGCGCGACGATGGCGGCGGGCAGCGGCTCGAGCGCGATGACGCTCGGGGAGGGCGGCGTCGAGGGCTGCAGCGCGTCCTGCGGGTTCGGAGCGGGATCGGCGGGGGCGGCCTCGATCGCGCCCGTCGAGAAGTCACGCTCGCCGACGGCGGGAGGAACGATCTCCTGCGGCGGCACGGCGACCTGGGCGGGCTCGGGCGTGCGCGCCTGCGCGCTCTCGGCGCGCGTATGACCGGCGAGCAGAGCGCCGAACGCCACGCTGGCGAGCAGAATGGTCACGGGACGCGACAGGACGGCCCGCCTGAGCGAGGGCGCTTCGGCTTTGGTCGGCATCGGCTTCATCCTTCGACGTCCCCGCGACGATGTGGTCGACGGGGCATTTATTCAACAATGCCGGCAGACACGTTTGCGTTCAGGCGACCGCTTGGCCGCCGTCCGTGTCTGGTCCGCCACATTCCTGGTCGAGGCCAAGGTCCTTCAGCCGGCGATAGAGCGTCGAGCGGCCGATCCCGAGGCGGCGCGCGACCTCTGTCATCTGCCCGTCCAGATGGCGTATGGCGTATCGGATAGCGTCGCGCTCGAGTTCGTCGAGCGGCCTCAGGCGGCCGTCGGACGCGAACAGCGGCAGAGCCGGCGCGTCGAGCTTGGTCTCGAGCTCGGGCTCCTCGAGATCTCGGACGAAGGAGCGGGTCTCCTCCTCGACAGCGTCCGTCTCCCCGCCCGTCAGCGCCGCGATCTGCGGGAAGTCGGCGGATCTGAGCTCCGGGCCGTCCGACAGGACGACGGCGCGGAACACGGCGTTCTCGAGCTCGCGGACATTGCCTGGCCAGTCGTAGCGCTCGAGCAGCGCAAGCGCGGCGGCGGTCACGCCGGTCACGGCGCGGCTCTCCTCGGCCGCGAACCTTGCGACGAAGCGGCGCGTCAGGTCTTCAAGATCGGCGCGGCGGGCGCGGAGCGGGGGGATCGTGATGGGGAAGACGCTGAGCCGGTAGTAGAGGTCCTCGCGGAACGCGCCTTCCCGCACCCGGCGGAACAGCTCGCGGTTGGTGGCCGAGATGACGCGGGCGTCGACCTTGACCGGACGCTTGGCGCCCACGGGATCGACCTCGCCTTCCTGGACCGCGCGCAGCAGCTTGACCTGCGCGTCGCCGGGCAGTTCTCCGATCTCGTCGAGGAACAGCGTGCCGCCGTCCGCCTCCACGAACTTGCCGACATGCCGGTCGGTCGCGCCCGTGAAGGCGCCCTTCTCGTGGCCGAACAGGATCGATTCGACGAGGTTGGGGGGCAACGCACCGCAGTTCACGGCGACGAAGGGCTTTCCGCGGCGTTCGCCCGAACCCGCGATCGCGCGGGCGAGCAGTTCCTTGCCGACGCCCGATTCGCCCTCGATCAGCACCGGGATGTTGGAGGCCGCGGCCCTCTCGCCGAGCCTCAGCGCCTCGGCCATCTCCGGCGCGCGGGTCGGCAGGTCGCGGAACGTCAGCGTGCCGGCGGCGCGGCGGCCGATACGGCGGATCTCGCCCTGCAGGGCGTCGGTCCGGAGCGCGTTGCGGATCGAGACCTGCAGCCGTTCCGGTCCGACCGGCTTGACCACGAAGTCGGCCGCGCCGGCGCGCATCGCCGAGACCACCGCCTCGATCGAGCCGTTGGCGGTCTGGACGATGACCGGCGTCGCGATGTTGAGCTCGCGCATCCGCGCCAGCACCCCGAGGCCGTCGAGACCGGGCATTGCTAGGTCGAGGAAGACGAGGTCATAGGCCGCGCCGCGCGCGGTCAGCGCCTCGATCGCGTCCACGCCGTCCTCGGCGGTGCGCGCGTCGTAGCCGAGCCGGCGGAGCTGGGATTCGAGAAGGCGCCGCTGGACCGGATCGTCGTCGACGATAAGGACAACGGCGCTCATGAGACGCTTTCGGAAGCCCGGCCGGGACGGCTGCTGGATCCCGGGCAGCATCCCCGCTCAGGGTAAACGCGCGCTTAAGCCGCTCCGGCTCTTGCGTCGCCGCTCCGCGGCCGGCGTTGAAAGCATGAGATCACGTTGCGATATCTGGCGCTCACTCCAAAATATCCGAGGATTTCGCATTGTCGACCGCAGCCGCGCTTGGGCCTCTCCCAGAATGGAACCTCAGCCATCTCTACGCCGGCATGGACGCGCCGGAGGTCGCCGCGGACCTCGCGAAGAGCCTCGAACAGGCGAAGAGCTTCGAGTCCACTTATAAGGGCCGGCTTGCGGAGCTGACGGCCGCGGGACGGCTCGCCGAGGCCGTGCTCGCCTATGAGGCGCTCGACGACCTGACGGGCCGCATCGGCTCCTATGCGGGCCTCGTCTATTCCGAGGACACTTCCGATCCGAAGCGCCAGAAATTCTACGGCGACCTGCAGGAGAAGCTGACCGACGTCTGGTCGCACCTCCTGTTCTTCACGCTGGAGCTCAACAGGCTCGACGACGCGGCGCTCGACGAGGCGCTGAAGGACGAGGCGCTCGCGCGTTACAAACCGTTCCTCGACGACGTCCGCAAGGAGCGTCCGCACCAGCTCGAAGACCGCGTCGAGCAGCTGTTCCACGAGAAGTCGGTGACCGGCGGGGGCGCCTGGCGGCGGCTGTTCGACGAGACCGTGGCGTCGATGCGCTTCGACGTCGGCGGCGAGGAGCTGACGCTCGAGCCCGCGCTCAACCTGCTGCAGGATGGGGACGGAAAAGTCCGCGAGCGCGCGGCGCACGCGCTTGCCCGGACCTTCAAGGCGAACGCCCGCGTCATGACGCTCGTCACCAACGTGCTCGCCAAGGACAAGGAGATCTCCGACCGCTGGCGGAAGTTCGAGGACGTCGCGGACGCTCGGCATCTCGCGAATCGCGTCGAGCGCGAGGTGGTCGAGGCGCTGGTGCAGGCGGTCCGGGCCGCCTATCCGCGGCTGTCGCACCGCTATTACAAGCTCAAGGCCAAGTGGTTCGGCATGGAGCGGCTGAACCACTGGGACCGCAACGCCCCGCTGCCGAGCGTGCCGACCCGCCAGATCCCCTGGGGCGAGGCGAGGGACACGGTGCTTGGCGCCTATGGGGGCTTCGCGCCGGAAATGGCCGACATCGCGCGACGCTTCTTCGACGAGCGCTGGATCGACGCCCCGGCGCGGGCCGGCAAGGCGCCGGGCGCCTTCGCGCACCCGACCGTGCCCTCCGCCCACCCTTACGTGCTGCTGAACTATCTGGGCCGGCCGCGCGACGTGATGACGCTCGCCCATGAGCTCGGCCACGGCGTGCATCAGGTGCTCGCCGGCCACAACGGCGCGCTGATGGCGCCGACGCCGCTGACGCTTGCCGAGACCGCCTCGGTGTTCGGCGAGATGCTGACCTTCCGGGCGATGCTCGCCAAGACCCATGACCCCGCGCAGCGCAAGGCGATGCTCGCGGGCAAGGTCGAGGACATGCTGAACACGGTGGTCCGCCAGATCGCGTTCTACAGTTTCGAGCGAAAGGTCCATCTCGAGCGCAAGATGGGCGAGTTGCCGACCGAGCGCGTCAACGCGCTCTGGATGGAGGTGCAGTCGGAGAGCCTCGGCCCGGCGATCCGTCTCGGCGAAGGCTACGAGACGTTCTGGACCTATATCGGCCACTTCACGCATTCGCCGTTCTACGTCTACGCCTACGCGTTCGGAGACTGCCTCGTGAACTCGCTCTATGCGGTCTACGAGAACGCCGCGGATGGCTTCGCCGAGCGCTACTTCGCGCTGCTTTCCGCCGGCGGCACCAAGCACCATTCGGAGCTGCTCGCGCCCTTCGGCCTCGACGCCGCGGACCCGGCCTTCTGGAACACCGGGCTCGGCCTGATCGAACGGATGATCGACGAATTGGAGGCCATGGAGGCATAAGAGCCGCAGTCCCGGCCGGCTTTCGCGCTTGACTGAGGCCTTTCCGCAATTCAGCCTGATTCGTCGCCAATGAGTTAACGGTCTGGGGCCGAGGACTTTTTAGGACTGCCGCCATGTCCGTCTTTCATCGGGGAACGCTGGCCGCGGGAGCGGCGGCGTCGCTGCTCACCGCCGTAAGCGCGCTTGCGCTCGAAGCCGGCGCGACAGCCGTTCCGCTGCCGCAGGCGCGCGACGCAGTCGTCGCCGTGCTCGAGGACAATCAGCAGGCCGTCGCCCTGGTGTCGGGCGGCGTCGCCGCTAAGGCCGCAGGCGATCCGACCTGCCCCAAGGTGACGGTCGCGCCGGCCGGCGACACGCGCCGCTCCGACGGCGCCCAGGCGACGCTCGACGGGCTCGCGCGCGACTGCGCCAATCTCGGCGCCGAGACGATCTGCAAGATCGCGCTGGTGGGCGAGGGCGCGCGGGGCAGGAAGAAGGGCCCGGCTGCGATCGACGCGCCGATGACCATCCAGGTGAAGGACGCCGAGGGCCGCGAGGTCGAGACCCGGCGCGTCAATCTCAAGGTCGAGATGCCCGAAGGCGTGCAGAAGGTGGCGTTCCGCCATGTCGAGGAAGGCGTGTCGCTGCCGCCGCCGACGGCCGCGGGCTACGCCGACTGGACGATCGTGGTCGGCTTCGAGCCGCCAAGCCCGGCCGAAATCGCGGCCGCCGAGCAGGAGGAGGCCGAGGCGCGCGCAGCCGAGGCCTCCGAAGCTCCCGCAATCAAGCGCCCGGCGAAGTCGCGCAAGTCCCGCTCGGCGCGCTCGCGGGCGGTGAGCCAGGCGCGCAGCGCCGCGGCTCGTCGCGCCCCGCAGTCGGAGGCGGGTCCGCCGCCGGTCGTGGTGACCGCGAGGCCGCCGGCCCAGCCGCCGGCCGTGACGACCACGACGATCGGTTCGGGCTCCGCCATGGCCCGCGCCGCGCAGTCCTTCACAGAGCGCCGCGACCGCGCGCTCGCCGACCAGCGGGCGCGTGAGGCCCAGGCTCAGGCCGCGCGTCGGCGCCCGGTCGCGCCCCCGCAGCAGGCGGCGCGTCCGCCGCAGCCTCAGGCGGCCGCCGCGCAGCGCTCCGCGATCCAGACCGCCCAGACGAACTGAGCGTTCACTAGGCGAGTCGGCAAACCTCGGCACGTCATTTCCGGACAAGCCGGGATGACTGTTTTGCTTCCGGGAAAAGAAAAAAGGCCGCCTCTCGGGGCGGCCTTCGGGTTCGTGGCAGTGGACCGCCGAGCTTCAGTTCAGCTTGGCGCGAACCTCGGACAGGCCCTTGGCGAACAGCTGGTCGCCGAGCTCGGCCTTGGCCTGCGCGCCGAGAACCCGTTCGGCGGCGGCCACGGCCGCATCGGCGGCCGCGGAGCGCACCTCGGCGACGGCCTGGGACTCGGCGAGCGCGATCTTCTGCTCGGCCGCCCTGGTGCGGCGGGCGACGAAGTCCTCGGCCTTAGCCTTGGCGTCCTCGGCGTAGGCCGCCGCGTCCTTCTTGGCGTTCGCGACGATCTGCTCGGCCTCGCGCGTCGCCTCCTCGCGCTTGCGCTTGTAGTCGGCGAGCACGGCCTGCGCCTCCTCGCGAAGCGCGCGGGCCTCGTCGAGCTCGGCCTTGATCTTGGCCGAGCGGCTGTCGAGGCCAGCCAGGATCTTCGTCGGCGCGCCCACATAGAACACGATGCCGAAGAAGATCACGAAGGCGACCAGCACCCAGAATTCAGCGCTTCCCATCGGTCCCTCCGTCAGGCCGCGAGCGAGGCGTCGACCGCCTTCTCGACGTCGTTGGCCGCGGGCTGCTTGCCGCTCAGCCGCTCCACGATGGCGGACGCCGCGTCGACCGCGATGCCGCGCACATTGCCGAGCGCCTGCAGCTTGGTCTCGGCGATCAGCTGCTCCGAGGACTCAAGCTTGGCGTTCAGCTCGTCCTCAAGCTTCAGTCGATGAGCTTCGGCCTCCTTCGAGACCTTCTCGTGCATCTCGCCGGCGATGCGGTGGCCCTCGGCGCGGGCGTCGGCCAGCGTCTTCTCATAGGCCGCGATCGCCTCGTCGGTCTCGGTCTTGAGACGGTTCGCCTCGGCGAGGTCGTTCTCGATGCGCTCGGCGCGGCCTTCGAGGATGTTCTGGACGCGCGGCAGCGCGACCTTGGACATCAGCCAGAGCAGCAGCCCGAAGAAGATCGCGAGCCAGAACAGCTGGCCAGCGAAGGTCGCGCTGTTGAAGGGCGGGAACGGCTCCTTGTGGCCGCCGGCGCCGCCATGCGCTTCCGTGGCGGCGTGCGTCTCGGCCGGCGCGCCCGTCTCGGCCGCGGCCAGCACGACGAGGCCGTCCGACCCGCCGTCGCGCGGCATGATCGCATAGAGGCCGGACGGTCCGATCTTCTCGAACATCACGCTCTCCAAAAGCTCGCGCGACGCCGCTCAGGGCGTCGCGCAAACGTCATCGACCGGTGAGGGATCAGACGGCGAAGAGCAGCAGCAGCGCGATCAGCAGCGCGAAGATGCCGAGCGCCTCGGTCACCGCGAAGCCGAAGATCAGGCGCGCGAACTGGCCGTCGGCGGCCGACGGGTTGCGCAGGGCGCCCTGCAGGAACTGGCCGAACAGGTTGCCGACGCCGATGCCGGCGGCCCCGGTTCCGATCGCCGCGATGCCGGCGCCGATCAGCTTGGCTGCATCCGCTTCCATGGTGTTTTCCTTCCGAGATCAGATCGTTGAACAGGCAGGGTCGGTTCGCGGCCGAAGCCGTCGAGGCTTGTCGTCGCGCGTCAGTGTCCAGGGTGCAGCGCGTCGTTGATGTAGATGCAGGTCAGGATCGTGAACACGTAGGCCTGCAGGAACGCCACCAGGAACTCGAGCGCCGTGATCGCGACCGCGAGCGCGAGCGGGATGATCCCGATCAGCAGCCCGAGCGCGCCGAGGCCGGCGGAGAGCATGGTGACGAAGCCAGCCAGCACCTTCAGCGTGATGTGGCCGGCGAGCATGTTGGCGAAGAGACGAACCGAATGGCTGATCGGGCGCGAGAGGAACGAGATGACCTCGATCGCGACCACCAGCGGCAGAATGAAGATCGGGATGCCGTGCGGCACGAACAGGCGGAGGAAGCCGACGCCATGCTTGGCGAAGCCGACGACGAGCACCGTGACAAACACCGAGAGCGCCAGCGCCGCGGTGACGATCAGGTGGCTCGACACCGTGAAGGTGTAGGGGATCATCCCGATCAGGTTGGAGACCAGGATGAACATGAAGAGCGAGAACACGAAGGGGAAGAACTTCATCCCCTCCTTGCCAGCTGAATCCTGGACGGTCTTCGCCACGAACTCGTAGGAGAGCTCGGCGAGCGACTGGAAACGGCCCGGCACGAGCGTGCGGGCCGAGGTCGCGAGCATCAGGAAGCCTGTGATGACCGCGACGGTCAGGCCCATATAGAAGGCCGAATTGGTGAAGGCGATCGGCCCGTCGCCGATCAGGGGGACGATCTGGAACTGGTGGATCGGGTCGTTCGCGGCGGCCATCGTCCAGTGTGCCCTCATGCGGCGCGGCCATTCCGGCGCGCCAATGTCCTCGGTCGCAAGGCCCGGCGAGCCCGGCCCTCCCGTCAGTCTCCGGGCTTCTTCATGAGCCCGGCGGACCGCATCACGTTCAGGACGCCCGCCGCGAAGCCGAGCATCAGAAACACCATCATGCCCCAGGGGCTCGATCCGGCGAGGCGGTCGATCCCCCAGCCGACGATCCCGCCCACGATGATGGCGGCGACGAACTCCGACCCCACTCTCATCGCGAGCGAAAGGCCGGAGGCGTCGGAGCGCGGGTTCCGCGTTCCGGCGTCTTCGGCCGTCTTGAGGTCCGAGCGCCGTTTGAGCTCCCGGTCGAGCCGCTCGCGCCGCCCGGACAGGTCGCCCTCGGTCTCCGGCTGGGTCGGATCGGGTTTTCCGTCAGAGCTCTGCGTCATTTGCGCCAGCCTCGCCGGACCCCGGCAGCGGCCGACCACCCCCGAAAACCGCGCGCACCCTAGTTTTTGAGCCTGCAGGTGTCAAGGTTCCGCCGCAAAGGCGTAAGCCGTTAAGATATCGAGAGAAAATGCGACATGCGAGGCCCGCGACGCGATGTCTCTCACGGAGTTGGACGAAAGCGGCAGGCCGCTGCGACGCTTGGCGGGCGGCCGGCCGGCATCAGACCGCTTCCGCCAGCCGCTCGGCCGTCTGGAGGTCGACCGAGACGAGCTGGCTCACGCCGCGCTCCGACATGGTGACGCCGAGCAGGCGGTCCATATGCGCCATGGTGATCGGGTTGTGGGTCACGGTGAGGAAGCGCGTCGTCGTCCGGGACGACATGTCGGAGAGCAGCGCGCAGAAGCGCTCGACATTGGCGTCGTCGAGCGGCGCGTCGACCTCGTCCAGCACGCAGACCGGCGCGGGATTGGTCAGGAACACGCCGAAAACCAGCGCGAGCGCCGTCAGCGCCTGCTCGCCGCCGGACAGGAGAGAGAGCGTCTGGGGCTTCTTGCCCGGCGGCCGGGCGATCACCTCGAGGCCGGCTTCGAGCGGGTCGTCCGATTCGACCAGCTCGAGCCGCGCCTCGCCGCCCTCGAACAGCGTCTCGAACAGTTTTCGGAAATTGGCGTCGACCCGCTCGAAAGCCGCCAGCAGCCGGCCTCGGCCCTCCTGGTTCAGCGAGCGGACGGCGGCGCGGAGCTTGGCGATGGCCTCGGTCAGGTCGTCGCGCTCGGCGAGCAGCGCGGCGCCGGAGGCTTCGGCCTCGGCGAGATCCTGCTCGGCGCGCAGGTTCACGGGGCCGAGACGCTCCCGCGCGGCGAGCGCGCGGGCGAGGCGCGCCTCGACCTCCTCCGCCGGCGAGCGCGGCACGCCCGACAGCGCGACCGCGAGCTCGTGGGGCGTGAGGCCGCGGGCCTCCATGATCCGGGCGGCGCTGGCCGCGATCTTCTCGCGGGCGCTTTCGAGGCGGGCCCCAGCTCGCGCCGCCTCCTCGCGCGCTTGCGAGAGCCTGTGGAGAGCGGCGCGCGCCGCCTGGTCGGCCTCGCGGTGGGCGGTCTCTGCGGCGGCGAGCGCGTCGGCGGCGGAGCGGGCGCGCGCCTCGGCCGTCGACAGCGTCACCCGTAGCGCCGAACGCTCCTCGGCGATCTGGTCCGGCCGCGGCTCGAGCGCGACGCGCTCCTCCTCGACCTCTCCGCGCCGGGCCGACAGGTCGGCGATGCGGGTCGCGGCGCCGTCGCGTCGGCTGGTCCAGGCTTCGCGTTCGGCTTTGATTTCCGCGGCGCGCTGCTGGACGCGCCGGCGCTCCGCCGCGATCGCCTCGACTTCCGCGCGGCGTTCGGCCGCCTCGCGGCGGGCGGCCGCGACCGTCTCCTTCAGGGCGGCGAGGCCGTCGTCGGCGTCGGCCGAGGGCAGGGCGTCGAGCCGTGCGATCGAAGCGGCAAGCGCGGCTTCGGCCTCCGCGATCTGGACGCCGACACGGGTGCGCGCCTCCTCGGCGGCGGACATCCGGGCCGCGACGGCGGACGCCGCGCGCTCCGCCGCGGAATGGGCGTCGCGC
>NZ_RYFI01000009.1:23426-33303 GCF_004103825.1 Hansschlegelia zhihuaiae | reverse complement strand
CCCGCGCTTCGGCCGCCGCGCGCTCGACCGCGCCGAGCCGGTTCTTCTCGGCGAGCCGCCTGGCCGCCGGCGTCGGCGCGTCGGCCGCGAGCGTCAGCCCGTCCCAGCGCCAGAGATCGCCCTCGAGGCTGACGAGCCGCTGGCCGGGAGCAAGGCGCGCCCGAAGCGCGGGTCCATCGATCCGCTCCACGACGCCGATCTGGGCGAGCCGGCGCATCAGCTCCAAGGGCGCCGTGACATGGTCGGAGAGCGGCCGGGCGCCTGCGGGCAGGGCAGGGTCGCCCGCGGCTTCGGCCCCGGCCCAATGCGCCGGGGCCTGCGCGTCGAGCGCCGCATCGAGGTCGTCGCCGAGCGCGGCGCCGAGCGCCGTCTCGAAGCCGGGGTCGACCACCAGCATGTCGACCGCGGCCGGAAATTTGCGGGTCGGATCGTCGGCCACGAGCTTGGCGAGGGTGCGGGCCTCGGTCTCGGCGCGCTCGGCGCGCGAGGCGGCCTGGCCCGCAGGGCCGCGCGCCTCGATCTCGGCGGCGCGGGCGCGGGCGAGATCGGCTTCGGAAGATTCCGCGGCGCGTTCGGCCTCCCCCGCGCGCGCCCTTGCGGCCGCCCAGGCTTCGGCGAGCGCCGCGGCGTCGCCATGGCGCGCGGCCTCCGCCGAAATCGCCGCGGCGCGCTGGTCGAGCTCCGCGGCTTCGCGGCCAAGGCGCTGCAGCCGGTCCGCCTGCTCCTGGCGGCGCCGGTCGAGGTCCCGCCGCTCGGCCGCGCGGGCGGCGGCCGCCTCGGCGCGCTCTGTCAGCGCGGCCTCGGCCGCCGCCATGGCGGCTTCGGCTTCGGCGAGCCTGGCCTTTGCGGCGTCCGCGGAGGCCTCATCGCCGCCGGTCTCCGGTCCAAAATCCTCGGCCGTCCTCGCAAGCCGTTCGAGCGTCGCCGCGGCGTCCTCGGCGAGCGCGGCCTCGCGCGTCAAGTCGCCGTCGATCTGCGCGAGCCGCCGCGTCAGCTCCGCGAGCCGGGCGCGGGCGCGGGCCTCCTCGCCCTCGAGCTCGCCTGCCTGCATGGCGATGCGGCGCAGCGCCGCCTCGGCCTCGGCGGCGGCCTGCCGGGCGGGGCCAAGCGCATGGCCGGCGACGGCCTCCACCCGCGCCGCCTCGCCCTGGACGCGGGCGGCTTCCGCCGAGGCCGCGAGCGCCGCGGTCTCTGCGCGCTCGGCCGCGAGCGCGCCCTCGGCGTCGGCGGCGTGACGGGCGAGCAGCGACAGACCTTCGGAGGTCTGAATCTCCTCGGTGAGCTGGCGGTAGCGCTCGGCCGAGCGCGCCTGGCGCTTCAGCGCCTCGGCGCGCTCGTCGAGCTTGACCATCACGTCCTCGACGCGGGCGAGGTTCTGCTCCGCGCCTTCGAGCCGGCTCTCGGCCTCGCGCCGCCGTTGGTGAAGGCCCGCGATGCCGGCCGCCTCCTCGAGGATGCGGCGGCGCTGGTCGGGCCGGGCGTTGATGATCTCGCCGACGCGGCCCTGTCCCACCATCGAGGGCGAGCGGGCGCCCGAGGAGGCGTCGGCGAACAGCAGCTGGACGTCGCGGGCGCGGACCTCGCGGCCGTTGATCCGGTAGGCCGAGCCGAGCCCGCGCGAGATCTTGCGGCTGACCTCGATCTCCGACGCCTGCGCGAAGGGGACGGGCGCGAGGCCTGCCGTGTTGTCGAGGGTGAGCGAGACTTCGGCGTGGTTGCGGGCCGGGCGGCCGGTCGACCCCGCGAAGATCACGTCCTCCATGCCGGCGGCGCGCAGGGACTTGAAGGAGCTTTCGCCCATCACCCAGCGCAACGCCTCGACGAGGTTCGACTTGCCGCAGCCGTTCGGCCCGACGATGCCGGTCAGCCCCGGTTCGATCGGCGCGTCGACAGGATCGACGAAGGTCTTGAAGCCCGCGAGGCGCAGCCGCGTGAAGTTCATGGCGCCCGCGCCTTGAACCGCAACGGCCATGTCCCGGCCGAAGAGCCGGGACCCATAAACTCATCGTTCAACAGGAAAAGAGAGGCGGAAGCCGCGCCCAATCGGCGCTCGGCGCGGTTATGGGTCCCGGCTCTCCGCTTCGCTGCGGCCGGGACGCGAGCCTGAGGTCTGCCCTCAGGCCTTCTTGTCCACCAGCGGGTCCAGAATCTTCTTGAGATTCTCAAAGCTCATCGCCCCGCGCTGGATCTTCCCGTTGATGAAGAAGGTCGGCGTCGAGTTCACCCCGAACTTCTCGGCCGCGCGCTGGCGGACCCAGTTCACGCCATCGAGAAGCTCCTGATTCGTCAAGCAGGCCTCGAAACTCTGCTGGGTGAAACCGACCTGCTTCACCAGATTCTGCAGCCCTTCGACGGGATTGTCCGAATAGGCCCACTGCTTCTGTTCCTTGAACAGCAGGTCGACGGTGGCGAAGTATTTGGCGTCGTCGCCGGCGCAGCGGGCGATCATGAAGCCCGCGGCGGACAGCGGGTCGAGCGGGAACTCGCGCAGGATGAAGCGCACCTTGCCGGTGTCGATGTAGTCGGACTTGAGCTTCGGGAAGGTCTGCATCGCGAACTGGGCGCAGTGGCCGCAGGTCGTCGAGGCGTATTCGATCATGGTGACGGGCGCGTCGGCCTTGCCCTCCGCCTTTTCGCCCAACGGCCCCGCGACCGCGAGCTCCTGCGCGTCGGGGGCCTGGGCGAGGGCGTCGGTCACGAAGCCGAGCTTCGGGGCGAGCGACAACGCCGCGAAGCCCGCGACGGAGAGCGCGGCGGTCTCGAGAAGGCGGCGGCGGGTCAGCGTCACGGGGCGTGTCCTCGGGTCTGGTCGCGGCTCGGCCGTCCGCGTTTGAGGCGTAGGTTGCGGCGTCTCAGCCTTTTCGCAAGAGGAATGTGGCGCAAGCAAGTTGTCGGGCGCTCTGCGGCCTCAATGTCGCGTGACGGGCTGCCGCGGACGATCAGCGGTCCGCCCTGCGCGAGGCCGGCAGGGCGGCGCGGCCGAGCCGGCCCAGCGCGTCGGCGAGATCGCCGTCCTCGATCCGGGCCGTCGCGTCGGCGATGCGGGCCTCGTCCTCGGGCGTCGGCGGGGTCGCAGGCGCGGCCGCGCGCTTCGCGCGTCTGAGCCCTGCGACCGATCCCTGGCGGATCTTGACCTGGCCGACGCAGGGCCAGCCGAGATGCGCGTTCACCCGTTCGATGATCTCGGGCGTGCGGTGCTGCAGCTCGAGCGCGAAGGCGCCCTCGACCCGGACGGTCAGCGTCGAGCGGGGAGGCGGAACGGAAGGGTCGGCGTCCGGCGCGCGCGGCGGGGCGGCGAGCTTCTGGGGCGCGGAGACGGCCGCGAGCTCCGGCCCGACGATCGCGTCCCAGCGCGCGAGGATCTCGGCCCCCGCAAACCCCTGCCGCGCGGCCGCCGGCCCGAGCGCTTCGGGCAGCAGGTCGGCAAGCTGTTTCGTGCGGGGGGGCTTGAGCATCGAGGGGCGCGGTCCGATGGTCCGGCGGAGGCCGACCTTCGCTGGGTGGTCCCGTCCGTTTCGTCGAGTCTAGCCCTTGGCCGCCGCCGCACAACCTCCATCCCCTGGCGCCCTCCTCGCCTGGTACGACCGCCACCGTCGGCGGCTTCCCTGGCGCGCGGAGCCCGGCGAGCGCGCGGACCCGTACCGCATCTGGCTCTCCGAGATCATGCTGCAACAGACGACCGTGAAGGCCGCGGGGCCTTATTTCCTGCGGTTTCTCGCGCGCTTTCCTGACGTCCGCGCTCTCGCCGCCGCTCCGCTCGACGACGTGCTGAAGCTCTGGGCGGGGCTCGGCTATTATTCCCGCGCGAGAAACCTCCACGCCTGCGCCAGCGCCGTGATCGAACGCCACGCCGGTCGCTTTCCGTCCAACGAGGCGGCGCTGCTCGCGCTGCCCGGCGTCGGGCCCTACACGGCCGCTGCGATCGCCGCCATCGCCTTCGACCGACCCGCGACCGTGGTGGACGGCAATGTCGAGCGCGTGGTCGCGCGCCTGTTCGCGGTCGAGGCCCCCATGCCGGGCGCGAAGCCCGAGATCCGGAGTCTGGCCGCGACGCTCGCGCCGCCGGCCCGCCACGGCGATTTCGCGCAGGCGATGATGGATCTCGGGGCGACGATCTGCACGCCGCGCAAGCCCGCCTGCGCGCTCTGCCCCTGGAGCGAATCCTGCGCGGCGCGAAGAAGCGGCGCGCCCGAGCTCTATCCGAGAAAGGCGGCCAAGGCCGTCCGGCCGACACGCTACGGCGTCGCCTATCTCGTGCGGCGCGCGGACGGCGCCGTGCTGGTCCGTCAGCGCCCGCCCAAGGGGCTGCTCGGAGGCATGACCGAAATCCCGACCGGGGACTGGTCGGCGGACGTCGACCTTTCGGTTTCGGTCTCGACGCTTGCGGCAGACGCGCCGTTCGCGGCCGGCTGGCGGCGCGTCCCCGGGGTCGCGACCCATGTCTTCACCCATTTCGCGCTGGAGCTCGCCGTTCTGGTCGCCGAGCTGCCACTTTCCACGCCGGCGCCCCCCGGCGCGCGATGGGCCGCGGCCGACGATCTCGCCTCCGAGGCGCTGCCGACCGTCTTCCGCAAGGCGCTCGCCCATGGCATGAGCGGCGCCGTGACCTCCGCTCCCCCAGCCGTCCGCCGCGCCGCCTCATGACGTCCTTCGCCGCCGCCGACGCGGCGTCGCGCCGGTCGCTGATGCGCGCGCGGATCGCGACGCTCGCGCTGTTCTTCGTCTCCGGCGCGTCGCTCGGCGTGTGGGCCGCGCACATCCCGCTGCTCAAGGCGGGGCTCGCGCTCGACGATTCGACGCTCGGCCTCGTGATGCTCGCCATGGGCACGGGCGCGCTGGTCGCGATGCCCACGACAGGCGCGCTGGTCCATCGCTTCGGCGCGGTCCGGATCTGCGTCGCGAGCGGCCTGTTTCTGGGCGCCGTTCTCGCGCTTCCGCCTTATGCGCCGCATGCGCCTGCGCTCGGCGTTGCGGCCTTCCTGATCGGGCTCGGGGTCGGGGGCATCGACATCGCCATGAACGCCCATGCCGCCGCGCTCGAACGCGCCTGGAGCCGACCCATCATGTCGTCGATCCACGCTTTCTTCTCGATCGGCGGACTGGCGGGCGCGGCCGGCGCGGCCGGACTGATCGCGCTCGGCGCC
The DNA here is from genome assembly GCF_004103825.1 of Hansschlegelia zhihuaiae. GTDB lineage: Bacteria > Pseudomonadota > Alphaproteobacteria > Rhizobiales > Methylopilaceae > Methylopila > Methylopila zhihuaiae. The sequence goes on along the minus strand of NZ_RYFI01000009.1, from coordinate 28,159 downwards.
GGCGCGCCGTTCGGCATGGGCGCTCCGGCGCTCGTCCTCGCGACGACGGTCGCGGCGTCGGGCCTCTGGCTGCGGTTCGCAGATGAGGAGCAGGCGGAGCCGGGTCTGGCGCTGCGCCTGCCGAGCCGCGCGGTTCTGGCCCTCGGGCTGCTCGCCATCTGCTCATTTCTCTGCGAGGGGGCGGTGATGGAGTGGAGCGGGGTGTTCCTTCGCGACGTCACCGCCGCGCCGCTCGCGCTTGCAGCGGGCGGCTATGCGGCCTTCTCGGCCTCCATGACGGTCGGCCGGTTGCTCGGCGACGGTTTCGTCCACCGTCTCGGTGCGGCGCGCGCTGTCCAAGCGTCAGGCGTTATCGCGGCGGCGGCGTTCGCGATCGTCGCACTCGCGCCGGACCCGTGGGTCGCCTATGCGGGTTTGCTGCTCGCGGGGCTCGGGCTCGCCAATGTCGTGCCGCCGCTGTTCTCGGCCGCGAGCCGCGTTCCGGGCGTCGCGCCCGCCGCGGCGCTCGCGATGGTGGCCTCGATGGGCTATGGCGGCGGGCTCGTCGGCCCGCCGCTCATCGGTTTCCTGTCGGACGCCGTCGGCCTGCGCTTCGGCTTCGCGCTGCTCGCCGCGCTCGCCGCCGCAATCGCGTTCGGCGCTATGCGGACGCTCGCGAGACCGGGTTAGGCCGCCCGCACCGTCGACAGGAAGCGCTCGACCTCCGAGCTCAGATGCTCGGACTGGCGCGACAGCTCCGAGGCCGCCTCCAGCACCTGTCCGGCCGCAGCCCCCGTGTGGTCGGCCGCGGCCGCGACGCCCGTGATGTTGGTGGTGACGTCGCCGGCCCCGCCCGCCGCCTGCGTGACCTTGGCGATGATCTCGACGGTCGCGGCCTCCTGGCGCTCGACCGCCGCCGCGATCGCGCCGGTGGTGTCGCTCATCTCGCTGATTCGCGCGCCGATCGCCCCGATGGCCGAGACCGCGTCGACGGTCGAGGCCTGGATGGCGGCGATCTGGCGGGCGATCTCGTCGGTCGCGGTCGCGGTCTGCGCCGCGAGCGTCTTCACCTCCGAGGCCACCACCGCGAAACCCTTGCCGGCCTCGCCGGCGCGCGCCGCCTCGATGGTGGCGTTGAGCGCGAGCAGGTTGGTCTGCGCCGCGATGGTCGAGATCATGTCGAGCACGTCGCCGATCCGCGAAGCGGCGTCGTTGAGTTCCTGCACGAGGCGGCCGGTGCGCCGGGCGTCCGAGACCGTCGCCTCGGCGAGCCGCGCCGAATCCGCCACCTGCCGGCCGATCTCACGGACCGTGTGGCCGAGCCGCTCGGTGGCGTCCGCCGCCTGGCCGACATTGCTCGCCGCCTCCTCGGCCGCCGACGCCACGTGGATTGACTGTGAGGCGGTGCGCCCGGCGGCTTCGGTCATGGCCCGCGCGGTCGCCTGGAGTTCGGTCGAGGCGGCCGACACCGTCGTCACGATGCCGCCGATCGCCCCTTCGAAACGTCCCGCCATCTCGCGCGTCGCCGCCTTGCGCTGGGCCTCGAGCCCGGCGCGCGCCTCGGCGCTCTCGCGCTCGATCGCGCGGCCATGGACGAGGCCGGCCTTGAAGACCTCAACGGCGTTCGCCATCGCGCCGATCTCGTGGCGCTGGCCGGTGAAGGGAATTTCGGCCTCGAGATCGCCGCCCGCGATCCTGGCCATCGCGTCGCGCAGCCCGCCGAGCGGGCGGCTGACGCCGAACAGCGCGAAGGCGGCAGAGGCGGCGGAGACGATCAGGGCGCAGATCATGAACCCCGCCACCAGGCGCCACGAGGTTTCGAAGGTCGCAAGGTTCGAGGCGTGGGCGGCGTCGGCGGCCTTCGCGCTCGTCGCGACGAGGTCGCGAAGCCGGTCGCTGATCGCCATGTAGGGCCCCTTCATCTCGGAGGAGAAGATCTGGCTGGCGTCGATCTCGCGGTAGGTCGAGGAATACTCGACGAAGGTCTCGTCGAGGGTCTCGTATTTGTCGAAGGCCGCGGCGATGTCGTCGGCGATCGCCGCCTGCTCCTCGTCCGCGCCGGCTGCCGCGCGGTAGGTCTCGAGACTGCCACGGAAGGCGGCCTTTGCTGCCACGATCGAGCCTTTGGCGGCGTTCTTCGCGCCGATGTCCTGGGACGCGACGTGCTCGGCTTCCGAAATCCTCAAATTGCTGAAGGCGACGCTCATGGCGTTCGCGCTCGACACGCGCGACAGAACGTCGGCGTAGAGCGTCTGGGCGCCGTCATTGACGGCGTCGAGGCTCTTTAGGGCGATGATCCCGAGCCCGATCGCAAGCGCCAGCGACAGACCGGACAGCGCCGTCAACGCGGCGCGAAGCGAGAGGCCGAACATCTGGTCCATTCCTTGGGCAGAACTCCAGGCTCACGCCCTGGCGCGGCAGTTTCTCGTCGGGCCGCCTTTCTGGCGGCCCTGGGTCATGCGGCTTCGGATCTGATGGCTTCGCGGAACGAGTCGATCGGGGTGAGGCCCTTGGGGCCCGCGAAGTGCCAGAAGGTCCAGCCGTTGCAGGCCTCGCGGCCCTGGGCGACCGCGCCGATGCGATGGATCGATCCGATCACGGCTCCGAAGGCCAGGGTGCCGTCCGCCCGGACCGTCGCCTCGTAGCGGCCGCGCTCGTCGACAAGGCGCGCGCCGGGGCGCACCAGGCCGCGTTCGACAACCGTCGAGAACGCGACCCGCGGAGCCTCGCGTTTCGCAGGCGCGGACACGATCGCTTCGTGAGCCTCGGGGATGACCGCGTCGATGCGGGCCCGCGCCGCCGCCGCGTAGTCGCGGTCGCGCTCGACGCCGATGAAATGGCGGCCGAGGCGCTTGGCGGCCGCGCCGGTGGTGCCGGAGCCGAAGAACGGGTCGAGCACGACGTCGCCGGGCTTCGAGGCGGCGAGCAGCACGCGGGCCAGCAGCGCCTCGGGCTTCTGGGTCGGGTGCGCCTTTCGGCCGTCCTCGCCCTTCAGGCGCTCGCCCCCGGAGCAGATCGGGATCAGCCAGTCGGAGCGCGGCTGCAGATCCTCGTTGCCGGCCTTCAGCGCCTCGTAATTGAAGGTGTAGCCCTTCGAGTCCGCGCCGCGCGCCGCCCAGATCATCGTCTCGTGGGCGTTGGTGAAGCGGCGGCCGCGGAAGTTCGGCATCGGGTTGGTCTTGCGCCACACGACGTCGTTCAGGATCCAGTAGCCGAGGTCCTGCAGCGCCGAGCCGACGCGGAAGATGTTGTGGTAGCTGCCGATGACCCAGAGCGTGCCGGTCGGCTTCAGCACGCGCCGGGCGGCGAGCAGCCAGGCGCGGGTGAAGGCGTCATAGGCCGAGAAGCTCTCGAACTGATCCCAGGCGTCGTCGACGGCGTCGACCAGGCTCTGGTCCGGCCTTCGCAGGTCGCCCTGAAGCTGCAGGTTGTAGGGCGGATCGGCGAAGATCAGGTCGACCGAGGCCGGCGGCAGCTTCTCGAGCTCCGCCACGCAGTCGCCGGTCAGGATCGTGTCGAGCGGGAGGGTCGAGGAAGACTGAGCCGCTGCGAGCGCCGCCCCGTTACGCCGATACGCCATGAGATGCAGACCCGTCCGTTAAATCCTGACGGGCGGGAGTCTCGCTTCGGTAACGTAAAGGGCGGCTCAACAAACAGGGTGAACGGTTGGTTGACGGCCGTCACTCCAGCCACAATCCATGGCGGCGATGCCACTCCTCGATCGACTCTTCCGGATAGATGTCGTGGCGCCTGTCGTTTGGGCCGAAGTCCGGCTCCACCCAGGACGGCTTGAAGCGCAGCATGAGGTGGGTGCGCTCAGGCGCCCTCGGCAGTTTGCTGTCGATCGCGGATGCGAAGGGATGCACAAGGTCGGGCCAGTTCGGGTCGTAGAGCCAGAGCGCGCTGCCGCAGCGCGGGCAGAAATTGCGCTCGGCCGAGGACAACTCGCAACGGCCGGAGCCGTCGTCGATTTCGGCGCGGTAGATGGCGGGCTTGGCCGCGCCCGAGACCTTCAGCGTTCGGCTGTCGCCGATCAGGTTGATGGCGTAGCCGCCGCCTCCGGCGGTCTTGCGGCAGATCGAGCAGTAGCAGAGCTGGTAGGGGACCGGCCCTGAGCTCTCGACCGAGAAGGAGACGCCGCCGCAACGGCAGGAGCCTTTGAGGGTGATGGGCATTGTGAGCCTCCAAGCCGGCGCGGAAGTCCGCATCTTGCATGGAAGGCGGGAGAGCGGCGCAGCGTTCCCGAAATTCCGTTCAGGCGGCCGCGGAGGCGAGCAGCGCCGCGATCGGCGCGAACAAGCGCCGGTGATGCGCGCAGGGGCCGTGGCGGCCGAGCGCCGCGAGGTGCTCTGGCGTGCCGTAGCCCATGTGGCGTTCGAAGCCATAGGCCGGGAATTCCAGGGCTACCCGCGTCATGATGCGGTCGCGCACCACCTTGGCGACGATCGAGGCAGCGGCGATCGACTGGATGATCGCGTCGCCGTCGATCACCGGCTCGGCAGGGCAGGGCAGGCCCGGCGGCGCGTCGCGGCCGTCGATCAGGGCGATGTCGGGTCGGACGCCGAGGCCGGCCACCGCTCGGGACATCGCCCAGAGCGTCGCCCCGCGGATGTTCTGCGTCTCGATCCGCTGGGTGGAGGCGGCGACGAAGGACACCGCCGCGGTCGCCATGATCTCGGCGAACGCCGCCTCGCGCCGCTCGCGCGTCAGCGCCTTCGAATCCGCGAGGCCGTCCGGGATGCGCCTCGGGTCGA
>NZ_RYFI01000009.1:20873-23363 GCF_004103825.1 Hansschlegelia zhihuaiae | reverse complement strand
CCCGCGGCCCGCCTCGTCGACTCCCGCGACCAGTCGGAAGCCCGCCGCCATCGCGGCCTCTTCGCGCGCGAAGGTCGCGACGGGCGCGGCCGCCCGCAGCGCCGCCGCAGGGCGGTCAGGCTTGGTTTTGGGAGCGTTCTGCGCGGCGCGCGGCATGGCGCCAGCATGGTCGATTCGGGCGCCGGGCGCGACCCGCTTTCAGGCGGACGACCGCAGCCGGCCGGTCTGGCCAAGCGGAAATCCCGGATTGCAGGCGACCTCCCAGAGATGGCCGTCCGGGTCCGTCACATAGCCCGCATAGCCGCCCCAGACGGTCCTTTCGGCGGCCTTCACCAAGCCCGCGCCCGCCGCGACCATCCGCACGATCGCCTTATCGACTTCGGCTTCCGAGCCGAGGTTCCAGGCCAGCGACTGGCCGCGAAAGCCCTCGCCCTCGGGGTCGAGCTCGGCGTCCCTGGCGAGCGCCGCGCGGGCGTAGATCGAGAGCACCACTCCGCCGACGTCAAAAAAAGACGCGCTTTCAGTGCTGGCCGGCGAACGGACGAGGCCGAGAGCCTCGTAGAACGCTGTCGACCGCGCGACGTCCTCGACGCCGAGCGTGACAAGCGTGAGACGCAACTGAAGCATGAACGCCTGCGAGCCAGTCGCCCTCCACGAAGTGACTGCGACACATGATGATCATCCGAAAAGATTCAATTGTTCCTGAATCCGCCCGCCGGTCCCCCGCGGAGGCGTGAACAGGTCGGTCCTCAGGCGCAGGCGCCGCCGGTCGAGCTTCAGCCGCTTCGCCGCCGCCTCGAAGCGCCGGCCGATCATCCAGGCGACCGGGCCCTCGCCCGTCTGCCTGACGCCCCAGCCGCTGTCGTAGAGCTTGCCGCCGCGGGTGTCGCGGACCAGCGAGAGGATGCGCCGGACCTTGCCAGGATGCCGCTCCAGCAGCCATTCCTGCACCAGGTCCTTGATCTCATTCGGCAGCCTGAGCAGCACATAGCCGGCCTCGGTCGCGCCGGCGCCATGTGCGGCCTCCAGCAGCCGGTCGATCTCGTGGTCGTTGAGCGAGGGGATGATCGGCGCGGTGAGCACGGTGACCGGCACCCCGGCCTGGGCGAGGGCCGCGACCGTGGCGAGCCGGCGGGACGGCGTCGGCGCACGGGGCTCCATCTCGCGCGCGAGCTTCGGGTCGAGCGTCGTGATCGAGATCGCGACCTTGGCGAGGCCTTGCGTCGCCATGCGCGCCAGAATGTCGAGATCGCGCAGCACCAGCGCCGACTTGGTGACGAGCCCGACCGGGTGGCGGGTTTCCTCCAGCACCTCGAGGATCTTGCGGGTGAGCCGGTGCGTCCGTTCGATCGGCTGGTAGGGGTCGGTGTTGGTCCCGAGCGCGATGGTGCGCGGCTTGTAGTTCGGCGCGGCGAGCTCGCGCCGCAGCAGGTCCGCGACATTGGGCTTCGCGGTCAGCTTCGACTCGAAGTCGAGGCCTGGCGATAGGCCGAGAAAGGCGTGGGTCGGCCGCGCGAAGCAGTAGACGCAGCCATGCTCACAGCCGCGATAGGGATTGATCGAGCGATCAAAGGCGATGTCGGGCGACTGGTTGCGGGTGATCGCGGTGCGCGCCTTCTCGAGCGCCACCTCGGTGCGGAAGGGCGGCAGGTCGCCGAGGCTGTCCCAGCCGTCGTCCTCCTCGATACGCGCATAGGGCTCGAACCGGCCGCTGGCGTTGCTCACGGCCCCGCGGCCGCGGCGCCGAGCGGCGTCCGCGGGGGCGGGAACGTCGGCCTGAAGGGCGAATGACTGCGTCATAGGCGGAAGAGTAACGGCCGCCTTGGAACAAATCAAGAACATAGGCGAAAATGCGTCATTTTCCTCTGCTCCCGGCACAGAAACGCAACGGACAGCGGCTTTCTGGCATGCTAGGCGGAGAACCATGCTGAGCGTCATCATCCCCACGCGAAACGACGAGCGCGCCTTGGTGCCGACGCTCGCTTCGCTGGTGCCCGCCGCCGCGAACGGCGTGGTGCGCGACGTGACCGTAGCGGATGGCGGCTCGACCGACGCGACGCTCGAGGTCGCCGACCTCGCCGGCTGCAATGCGCTCGGCGGCTACGCGACGCGCGGCGCCCGGCTCGACGCGGCGGCGCGCGCCGCCCGGGGCCCATGGCTGCTGTTCCTGGAGCCGGGGGTCGTGCTGGAGGAGGGCTGGCACCGCGAGGCGGGGACCGTGATGGACGCGATCGAACGCGCCGGCGACGCCGCGACCCGCGGGGCTGCGTTCCGCTTCGCGCTCGACGATTTCGGGGGCAGGGCGAGGCTCGCCGAAGGGTTGTCGGCCGCCGCGAGGCTGCTGACCGGTCTGCCGCGCCTCGAACAGGGGCTGCTCATTCATCGCTGCGCCTATGAGCGCGCCGGCGGCTTCCGAGCGCTGCCCGCTATGGCGGAGGCCGACCTTATCCGCCGCATCGGCCCGCGCCGGCTCGTGCGGCTGCGCGCGCG
>NZ_RYFI01000009.1:0-20799 GCF_004103825.1 Hansschlegelia zhihuaiae | reverse complement strand
GCGGCGGCCCGAAGGCGGCGCTCGGCGCCGGCCTGCTGATGCTGCGGGTGCCGCCGAGCCTGGTGGCGCGCCTCTACGGCTGATCCTCGACCGGCGCCAGCAGGCGCTCGATCCGTTCGCGCTCGGTTTCCGGAAACACCACTTCGAGCTCGTGCGGCTCGTCGAAGCGCCACCACCGCACGGCGTCGCGCAGCACCGTGAGATAGACGCGAAGCTCCTCGTCCGGCAGGCGCGGCAGCGCATCGTGCACCAGCACGACCTTGCGGTCCGCCATCCAGTCGAGGTCGCAGAGCCGCTCGAACAGCGCGTCCCAGTCGAGCTCGCCGTCACGGGGGAACCAGAGCGACCCCGAGAAGGCCGCGAACAGCTCCTGCCTGGCGCGGATGTCGCCGGGAACCCTCCAGTAGAACGACTTGCCGTTGACCCGCCCCGTCAGGTCCGCTTCGTAGCGGAAGCCGGACGGGTCGGATCGTGAGCGGTCTCCGGGCATCGCGGCGTCACGCCCGCGCCCTGAGCTTGCCGCGCTTCAGGTGCTCGTCGAGCCGCGGCAGAATCTCGACGAAATTGCAGGGCTTGTGGCGGTAGTCGAGCTGCGCCTTCAGCACGCCGTCCCAGGCGTCGCGGCAGGCGCCGGTCGAGCCCGGCAGCACGAACACGAAGGTCTTGCCCGCGACGCCGGCGGTCGCGCGCGACTGGAGCGTCGAAGTCCCGACCGTGCCTTTGGAATAGTCGTGGAACAACGCCGAGAAGCCGTCCATCCGCTTCTCGAACATCGGCTCGATGGCGTCCGGGCTGACGTCGCGGCCCGTGAAACCGGTGCCGCCGGTCGTCAGCACCACGTCGGTCGCCGGGTCGGCCACGAAGCCCGAGACCGCGGCCCTAAGGGCCTCGCGCTCGTCGCGCACGATCGCGCGTCCAGACACGCGGTGGCCGGCCTCCGCGATGCGGGCCGCGAGCGTGTCTCCCGAGCGGTCTTCGCTGGCTCCGCGCGTGTCCGAAACCGTGACCACCGCGATGCCGAGCGGTACGAACGGACGTCCCTCGTCGATGCCTGCCATAGCGTGCACCTTTCGGCGAGCCCCGTGCCATACTACTCCAATGAGTGGCGACGGCGAGGCGGCTTTCGTCGATTCGCGAGGTCGTGAGCAGATCGATTGGGGACGACCCCGCCGCCGTCATCGCTTGCCGGACGCCGAATCCGAGGCCATTTCAGCACCAACGCCAGTCCCGGGAGCCGCCGGATGAACGCCCCAACCTCTGCGCCGCCGCCCTTCTTCGCCTCATTCTCCGAGGCGACGCGCGAGAAGCTGTTCGCGGGCTCGGAGAGGCGCGAGCACGCGCCGGGCGAGACGATTCTGTCGCGCGCCCAGACCACGGAAGACTTCTATTTCCTGCTGTCGGGCCGCTGGACCATGCGCCGCTTCGTGCGGGGCGTGTCGGAGGCCATGGTCTGGCGCGACGACGCTCCGGGCGCCTGGGTCTCGGGAGTCGCCGCGCTCGAGGCGATCGCCCCGACCGACGTGTTCGCCGACCGGCCCTGCCAGGTGCTGGTCGCGCCGCGCGACCTCGTCCACGCGCTGCTCGCCGAGGATCCGGGCCTCGCGGCGCGGCTGCTCCGCGACATCCACCGCTGGGCCGAGCGGCTCGAGGTCCACGCCGCGCTGACGCGGGCCAAGGGTCCCTAATGGGCGCTCGGGCCGCGAGGGCGATCGACTGGACGGCCCGCGGCTGCCGCGTCGCGCTCGCGGCGTCGGTCGCGGTCGTCGGCGTCGGGCTCGCCGCTGATTTCGGCTACACGGTCCCGCTTGAGGTCGCGATCCAGCGCGGGCTCGCCGAGGCGGGTAGCGCCGAGGCGCTCGAGGCGCGCGCGAGGACCGCGCTCGACGGTGAGGACGTCGCGCTCGCGCGTGGCCTCGCCGATCTCGGGGAGGAACTCGGCCGACCTTTGTCGACGGAGACGCTCGCGCGGCTCGCCGCGGCCGAGGCGCCGTCGGCGGTCGCAATGCGCAATCTTCGCGGAGCCGCCCGCGGCTTCGCCACCGGCGAGGTCGACGGCCAGGCCTCGCTCGCGGGCGCGCTCGCATCGGACCTCACGGTGATCGGCGACGTCCGCGACATCGCCCGCGAGGGCGCCAAGATGGCGCGCGGCGAGGAGCACAGCGCGCTGATCCTCGGGCTGGCGGCCGCCGGCGTCGCGGCGACGGCTGCGACCTACGCCACCGTCGGCGGGGCCGCGCCGGCGCGCTTCGGCCTCTCAGTGATGAAGGCCGCGCGGCGCACCGGCCTGATGACCGCCGAGTTCGCCGCCGATCTCGGCCGGCGGATCGGCCGGACGGCGGCCCGGGGCGGCGACGAGGCGGCCGCCGGCGCGAAGGGCCTCTCGGCGCTCTCCGGCGCGGCGACAGAGCTCAGAGCCGTTGGCCGGACGGTCGGGACCACCGAGACCGTCCGGCTGATGAAATATGTCCGCTCGGTCGACGAGCTGCCGGAACTGCGCTCCTTCGCCCAGCGCTTCGGCGCGCGCTCGCGCGCCGTCGCGGAGCTGATCGGACGCGCGAGCCTGAGGGCCTTCCGCGCCACGATCCGGCTGGCCGAGTTTTTGGTCGGCCATCTGATCGCGGTCGTCGCCTGGTTCGGCTCGCTGGTCGCCGGCGCGGTCTCGAACCTGGCGTTCCGTGGCCTGAGGTTCGTGGCGCTTAGGGCCTGAGGCTCACTTCACGCCGAGCAGCTCGACGTCGAAGATCAGCGTGGCGTTGGGCGGGATGACGCCGCCCGCTCCTTGAGCGCCGTAGCCGAGCGTCGCCGGGATGATCAGCGTGCGCTTGCCGCCGACCTTCATGCCCGCGAAGCCGAGGTCCCAGCCCTGGATCACCTCGCCGCCGCCGAGCCGGAACGAGAACGGCTCGTTTCGGTCGACCGAGGAATCGAACTTCGTCCCCTTCTTGCCGCCCTGGTCGAGCCAGCCGGTGTAATGGACCTCGACCGACTGACCGGCCTTGGCCTCGGCGCCCTCGCCCACGACCGTATCCTGATATTTCAGCCCGTTGGGGCCGCTTTTCGTCTCGGCGGCGGCGGCCGGAATGGCGGCCGCGAGCGTGAGGCCCGCGAGGGCCGCGAGTGCGAGGCGGATCATGTCTGCTCCCTTTAAGTTCTGTGACGCGTCCGGCGCCTTATAGCGGCCGAACCGCCGCGCCGGCGCCCCTCGATCGTCAAACCTCGCCGCTAGTCTCCTGATTCGTGCGCCGGGGGATGCGGCTTCCTCCCTTTGATCGCCGGAAGCGACGACGGACGTCCCGTTGCGCGCGAACGATTGGGTCTGCCGCCGTCCGGATTTTTCGGGCAGGCGGCGCGTGGCGGTGGAGTGCTTGATGATGGAAGACGGCGGATTGTTCTGGATCCTCATGGCGGTGGTCGGGGTCACGGCGCTCGGCGGCTCGCTCGCCATGTCGATGGTGCGCGAGCGCGAGCCGAGCGAGGAGGAGCGCGCCGCCGCGGACCGGGCGACCCGGACGCTCTACGCCGAGGAGGCGCGCGACCAGGCCCGCTGACGCGGCGAGCGCGCGGCGCTAATCTCCGCCCCGCCGCCGATCAGGCGAGCCGCGCGGAGGAGCCCGGCAATGGACCCGCCGATGGAGACGCCGACCGCCGTCGAAGACGGACGCTCCGCGCTCGCCCGGATCGGAACGGTGGCGGCGCTCGCGATCCTGCTCGGCGTCGGCGTCCAGGCGCTTGTGCTGGCCGCCAAGATCCTGGCGGGCGGCGAACCGTCCCTGGCGGGCGTCCTCGCGGACGCGGCCGCCGGCGTCGCATGGGCGACCGTGGTGTGCGCCGGGGCCGCGATCGGCGTCTCGATCTCCCGCGCGCCCGCGATCGCCGCGGGTCTGATCGCGGCGCTGTTCGCCCCGCTCGCGGTCGCGGCCGCCAAGGCCGCGAACCAGGTGATGACCGCCGCGATCGGCGTCGTGGGCAAGCCTGCGGCCGCGTCGCTGGTCGCGATCTCGGCGGTCAAGGCCGTCGAATACGGCCTGCTCGGCTTCCTGCTCGCGAGCCTCGCCCGCCGCGGGGCCGAGACGGCCGGACCCTATCTCGGCGCGGGCGCAGCCGTCGGCCTCGTGTTCGGCGCCGGCGTGCTGGCGCTGAAGAGCGGGGCGGGCGCCGCCGCAGCGGAGCTCGCCGCGACCGCGATCAACGAGATCGTCTTCCCGATCGGCTGCGCGGCGGTGGTCTACGCCGGCGCGGTCGCGAGCCGCGCGATGCGGTGAGCCGCCTCAGCGCGCCCGCGAGGGGTTCACATGCACCGTCTTGCCGTTCGGCAGGATCAGGTCGCCGGGGATCTGGCCGGGCTCGCAGTCGCCGATCCGTCGGGTCTCGATCGCGGTCGAGAAGGTGCGCGCCCCGCCGCCGTCGGCGCTGACGCCGAGTCCGCTCATGGTGGTGAGCGCCTCGGCGCGCGCCCAGGTCTCGAAATCGCCTGTCACCGTGATTCGGTTGTCGACCGACAGGCCGCCCGAGGAGCAGACGGCGCCGGCCTGGAAGCCGTCTGCGGTGCGCTTGAAGTCGGTGTTGCGGCAGGTCAGCACCGAGGTGAGCTGCAGGACCAGCCGGTCGGTCGCGGCGTCGATGCATTCCTTCGCGCCGGAGCGGCCCGCATTGGTGATGGTCATGGTCTCCCACAACCCGGGCGCGCGTTTCGGCGGCTGCTGGGCGTGCGCCGCGCCGGCCAAGCCGAGCCCTCCGAGCACGGCCAGGACGATGGGGCTGAGGAACTGGCGGGCGCGCATCTGACGGCTCATGCTTTTCGGAAGGACGTGGAATCCTGACAGGGGGCAAGCTCGCGCGGCCCGCTCCGCCGGGCAATCGGTTTTTGGGCGAAGACGCGCGGAGGCTCGCCGGACTGGTGGAAGAGAGTGGGAGTCGAACCCACCAAAGACCGCATCCGCGGCCCCTCCCGGTTTTGAAGACCGGACGCCCCACCGGGGAACGTTTCTCCTCCGCGTCGAACAGCTTAGCAGGCGCGGGTTGCGATCCGCCATAGACTGTTCGGCGTCACGCCCGCGCGATCGGCCGGGCGGTCTGGGGGAGCAGGAAGGGTCCGGGCGGAGCGACCCCGACGCTGGCTTCGACATCGTAGACCTGTCGCACGGTCTCGTCGGTCAGCACCGCCGTTGGCGGGCCGACGGCGACGATCCGGCCGTCCTTCATGGCGACGATCTCGTCGGCCGCCATCGCCGCGAGGTTGACGTCGTGCAGCACGGCCAGCACCCCGCCGCCGGCCTCCGCGTGCCGGCGCGCGAGCTCGAGCGTCGCGAGCTGGTGGGCGAGGTCGAGGCCGGCGATCGGCTCGTCGAGCAGCAGGTAGCGCGGCCTGCCGTCCGGCGCGGCCGAGAGCTGGGCGAGCACGCGCGCGATCTGGGCGCGCTGCCGTTCGCCGCCCGAGAGCTCGGTCGCGACGCGCGATTCGTAGCCCCGGAGGTCGACGGCGGCGAGCGCCTCGGCCACCACGGAGTCGGCCTCGTCCCGCGGCAGTCCGGCCGGAAGTCCGAGCCTCGCCACCTCGTCGACCGTGAAGGGGAAGGCGAGCCCGGTCGACTGCGCCAGCACCGCGCGCCGCCGCGCGAGCGCGGCCGGCTTGAAGGACGAGAGCGCCGCGCCGTCGAGCGTCGCCTCGCCCGCTACGGGCGCGAGGTCGCCCGCGAGCGCGGAGAGCAGCGACGACTTGCCCGCGCCGTTCGGCCCGATCAGCACCGTGACCCGCCCCGGCGCGACCTCGAGCGTCGCCTCGCGCACGACGAGGCGGCCGCCGAGCCCGACCGAGACCGCCGCTGCGCGAAGCGCGCTCATCCGACCATGCGTCCGCGCCGGCGCATCAGCAGCCACAGGAAGAAGGGCGCGCCGAAAGCCGCGGTGACGACGCCGATCGGAAGTTCTGCGGGGGCCGCGACCGTGCGGGCCGCGACGTCGGAGAGCAGCAGCAGGGCGGCGCCGAGCAGCGCCGAGGCCGGCAGCAGCGCGCGGTGCGCCGGGCCGATCGCGAGTCGCACGAGATGCGGGGCCGCAAGTCCCACGAAGCCGATCGCCCCGGCGCTCGCGACCGCCGCCGCGGTCGCGGCCGCGACGCCGATCACCGCGACGCGCTTCAGCCGCTCGACGTCGGTCCCGGCGTGGAAGGCGGCGCGCTCGCCGAGCGCCACGGCGTCGAGGCCGCGGGCGAGGAACGGCGCGGCCGCGATCAGGGCCAGCACGAAGGGCGCGGCGAGCCAGGCCTTGGTCCAGGTCGCGCCGCCGAGGCTGCCGAGCGTCCAGAACAGGAAGGTGCGGAGCTGGTCGTCGCGCGCCATGAAGACCAGCAGGCCGGTTCCGGCGCTCGCGAGCGCCCCGAGCGCGACGCCGGCGAGCAGCATCACGGCGATCTCGGTGCGGCCGTCGCGCATCGCGATCCGGGCGAGCAGCAGCGTCGTCAGCAGGCCCCCGAAGAACGCTGCGATAGGCAATCCAAGCGCGGCCGCGCCCGGGGAAAGGTGGGCGATGACGCCCTCGCCGAGCACGATCCAGCAGACCGCGGCGAGCGCCGCGCCCGAGGACACGCCGACAAGGCCGGGATCGGCGAGCGGGTTGCGGAACATGCCCTGCATGACTGCGCCCGCGAGCGCCATCGCGGCCCCGACCATCGCGCCCACCAGCGTGCGCGGCGCGCGGATGTCGGCGAGGATCGCGGCGTCACGGATCATGTCGGGCGGCAGGCCCGCGCGACCGCCGGCCTGATACGCCGCGGCCGCGACCTCGATGATGCGCTGCGGCCCGATCTGGACCGGGCCGATCGCGAGCGACGCCGCGGCCGCCACGGCGAGCAGCGCCGCCGCGCCGATCACTCCGAGGCTACGGGTCACTTGGCGGACGTCGAGCCGGGGACCGAAGACGGCATGGTCACGCGGTCCAGGGCCGCGCGGGCAGCGGCGCGAAGCTCTGCTCCGGATAGATCCGCTCGGCGACGATGCGCGCGGCGTGGGCGGCGCGCGGGCCGAAGCCGATGGTCGCCAGCGCGTCGGCGATGACGACGCGGCCCTCCTTCACGGCCGGCGAGCCGGCGAGCGCCGGGCGCGCCGCGATGTCCTCGGCGGTGACCGGCGCGCTCGTCGCCAGCACCACGATCGCCTCCGGGGCCATGCCATAGGCGGCCTCGTCGGTGAGCGGCTTCCAGCCGGACATGGCGGCGGCTGCGTTGTCGGCGCCCGCGAGTTCGAGCGCGAAGGCGCCGGTCGATCCGGCGCCGGCCGCCATCAGCGCGCTGCCGCGCGACGGCCCGAGCAGCACGAGCGTCGAGCGCCTGCGGGGAAGCCGGCCGAGGTCGCCCCGAAGGCTCGCAAGGTCGGCCGCGACCGCGTCGGCGACTTGCGTCCCGCGCCCGCTCTCGCCGACGGCCTCCGCCACGGTGCGGATGCGGGCCGGAATGTCGGCCTGCGTCTTGATCTCCGGGAGCGACAGCAGCCCGACCGCGGCCGCCTTCAGCACGTCGATCGCCTCCTTGGGACCCGCGCCGTCGGAAGCAATGATCATGTCCGGTCCGAGAGCCAGCACGCCCTCGGCCGAGATCGCGCGGTAATAGCCGACATTGGGCTTGTTCCGCACGGAGTCCGGAAAGCGCGAGGTCAGGTCGACGGCCACGACGCGCTCGCCGCAGCCGAGCGCATAGAGGATCTCGGTCGCCGCGCCGCCGAGCGAGACGATGCGCCGCGCGCGCCCGACCTCGACGGCGGCCGCGGCGCGGGCGAGCACAAGGAGCGCGGGCGCCGCCAGCAGCGCTGCAGCGATCCGGCGCCGGGACGGATGCTCGATCTTCATAATTATTCCAATTCGAACAAGTATAGACGCGGCCACGGGAGCGCTCACTGCTTATGGCGCCGCGGCCTCCAAGTATAGATGTTGACGAACGTCGCGCCGTCGGCCGACGGCTGCGATCGGGTCACTTCGGTGCGAGCCTGAGAGCGCATGCGTCTCCGCGCCGGTCATGCGCTGGGCCGCAAACGCGCGAGAGCCGCCGACCCTGCTGGCCGGCGGCTCTCGGTGAGACCGGAGACGGTCTCGCGTCTCAGCCCTTGATCAGGCCGTTCAGCGGGGCGGAGTTCGCGATGTCGTTGAAGTCCTTCGGCGGGAAGACCTCGGCGAGCATCGTTTCGCTGATGCTGAAATGATCGCGCAGCACGCCCTTGAAGACCGAACGCAGATCGATGGTGGCCTTGAGGTCGCGACCGTCGAGAAGCTCGCCCGGCGCGAGGCCCGGCCAGTCGGCCACGACCTGCCTTCCGTTGACCGCGCCGCCGCACAGCATCGCCACCGTGCCGGTGCCGTGGTCGGAGCCGTCATTGCCGTTGACCTGAACGCGCCGGCCGAACTCGGTCACGATCATCACCACTGTGTTCTTCCAGGCGGTCCCGACATTGCGGCGGAAATAGCCGAGGCCGTCGTCGAGCTCGGCGAACAGCTCCGCCAGATCGCCCTCGAGCCCGCCCTGCGAGGTGTGAGTGTCGTAGCCGGAGATCGAGAGGGCGGCGATCCGCGGACCACGGCGGGAAGCGAGCAGACGGCCTGCGCCCGCGAAGCCGACCTTGAGGTCGGTGTCCTCGCTCGGATCCTGCGTCTCACCTTCCGCCATCGCGCGGCCCTTCAGGCCCTGCTCGAGCATCGAGGAGAACTGGCTGTCCTCCGCTTCGTACATCTGGCGGATGAGGAACAGCGTCGGGTCCTCGACATGGCGGATGGTGCTGGCCGACCAGCCCAGCACCGGCTCCGACCCCTGCAGGATCAGCGGCGCCTCTCCGATCTGGATCGCGCCCCGCGCCTTGACCGGATGACCCTTGTCGAGCTTCGAGAGCAGACGGTTGAGCCAGCCGTCGGCCGAGCCGATCGCCGCGCCGCCATAGCCGTTCTCGAGATTGTCCTGTCCCTCGAAATGCGAGCGGATGCGGACTGGCACGCAGCACGCGTGGACGATCGCGGCGTCGCCGTCGTCATACCATTTGCCGAAATTCCTGAACTGCGGGTGCAGCCCAAAGAACTTGGGATATTGGCGGTCCGCGAGCTTGATGAGCTTCTTCGGCGGCAGATAGAGCGCGTCGCTGCCGCGGGCGAGCGTATAGGTGCCGCCTTCGCCATAGGGCGCGACGGCCGAAAGCCCGTCCATCCCGCCGCGCAGGATCACGACCAGCAGGCGAGGATCGGTCGAAGCCGCCTCGGCGACCTTCGGCATGAAGCCCCAGGAGAACAGGCCGGCCGTCAGCCCCATCATCCCGCGGCGCGAGAGCACCAGTCGGGACTCTTCGCAGCCGCGGCTCGCGGCCTCGCGCAGGCGCAGCTCCCTTTCAGAGCGGTCCATGTCGCTCATTGCCGGCTACCTTTTCTGGAACTCAGGGGAGACGAACAGGATCGTGAGCCCGCCGAGCAGCGAGCCGGCATGAGCGACCCGCTCCGCAGTCGTGGTCGAGAGCGCCTTGCCATAGAGCTTGTTGGCGAAGACCGCGGGGTCGAAATCGAGCCCGTCGGTCACCGTGCGCGCCACCTGCTGGGCGGCGTCGAGCCTGAACGCCATCGCGTTCGGGTTCATCCAGTGCAGATCCTCGTCCGGGTAACCATCCGGCGTCGGCCAGCCCCATGTCGGCTGGAACATGCCCTTCAGCAGCCGCGTGGCGGTGTCGCCCTCGGGGTTCATAAGCTTGTCCAGAGCGCGATAGTCGTTGAGCGCGCGCATCTGGGCGACGAGGTACTCGTAAGGCCTGCGGAACTTCCCGGGCGTCTCGACCCACGCCCCCGGCAGGTCGAGCAAGGCGACCGACATCTTGGCGAGGTCGCCGCCGGTGTCGATGAACACCTTGGCGAGTTGGGCCACCATCGCCTCGAACGCGACCATGCTGGCCTCGTCGCCGTCGGTCGGCTCGTCCATGATGAAATGGCGCACCAGTTTCCGGGCGATGTTCCGGCCGGTCTCCGGGCGCTTGGCGAGCGTGACCAGCGCGGCGGTCGCTTGCCCCAGCCCGCCGGCCGGATAGTTCTTGCCGAGGAAGGTCTGCGGACCGGGCTGATGCCATTCGGGCCGGAAATAGAACTGCCCGGCGTCGCTCGCCTGGGCGTCGCGCTGGAACGTCCAGCCGGTCAGCATCAAAGCGAGCGCCTGGACGTCGTCCTGGGTGTAGGCGCCGAGGCCCATCGTGTGGAGCTCGAGCAGCTCGCGCGCCAGGTTCTCGTTGTTGCTGACTCCGCGCGGCGAGACCGGACCAGTCGAGCGGTCGTTGTCGAGATATTTGATCATCGCGGGATGCTGGATCGTCTGGACCAGCATGTCGGAGAACTTGCCGAGAACGTGCTTGCGGACGACGTCGCGCTCCCACTGACCGATCGTCGACTTGATGATCGTCGACTTCGAATAGAGCATCGAGAAATGGTTGCTCCAGAAGAGCACCAGTCGTTCGACATAGCCGATGTCGACCGCGATATGCTTCGCGAACCGCGCCTTGAGCTCGTTGGCGCGGTTGATCTCCGCCATGTCGGGGATCGCAGCGACGCCCTCCTGGCAGGCTTTCGCGTAGCCCGGCAGGTCGCCGTTCTCGTTGGGAATCAAAGCGATGTCCGGCGTCGCCAGTTCCCTCTTGAGGGCATTCAGAGGGTTCTTGCCAATCTTGGCCAACCCGCCCGGTTTGGCCCCCAGGCCGAACCGATTGAAGGCCAGGGTCGCGAGTTTCGCCTTGGCTGGTGAGAGAGCCATATGAAATCCGTCTATGAGCGCCGAGAAGCGCGGCCGGAATGATTCCGCAGCCGCCAGTATGCCCGGCGGCCTATAAAGAAAATGTTGCAGAGATTTTTTGGTTCAGTCCGAATAGACTCGGATCGACATTAAGTTAATGACTGGTGAACTCGCCAAATCGCAGCAAGCATAGTTGGATCAATTTATCGATAAAGTGTCTGTTGGCCGACGCGACGGCCCGGCCTTGGACGCATCGATCAGCCGCGTGCTCGGTCTTCTCGACAAAGCGATGCGCCGCGGCTCCACCGAGCGTGGCGCGAAGCAGTCAAGAAGGGGGTGGTCGGCGCCCTGACGCTGGAGCTCTCGCCCTCCGGGTTCTTCTCCCCGCGCTCTCCAGCGAGAGGATCACGCTTTTTCGAACAGCATCACGTTCTCGGTGAGTTCGGCGTCTCCGAGACGAGCCGGGCGGCTGGTCTCCGACGACAGGCGCAGCCCGAGGCTGGCCGCCATGGCCTTGAGGTCGTCCACCGGCGCGACCTGCGCCTCAAAATCCGATTTCGTGGACACCGTCTGCGGAGGTCCAAACACGTCCGCGATGATCACCTTCTTCGCCCTTAGGGCGGCGATTGTCAGGAACCGTTCTCGGGCGGCGAAGTCTACGGCCGAGAGCACTCCGTTCAGTACAGTAAAATCGGCGATCGGAGGCTCGAAGCCCGAGTCCATGATTCGGAAGGTCACGCCCGGCCTCCTCTGTTTCGCCGCCAGGAGCGCATTGGGGCTCAAATCCACCCCCGTGTATTTGGATTTCGAGCAGTAGTCCGCCAGAAGTCCCGCTCCGCAGCCGACGTCCGTGACGCTGCCGCTGGCTACGATCTCAGCGATCTGACTTTCCCGCCACCTATCGCCATTCTTGTCCTCGTCGGCGAGGAAGCGGTCGACCGGCCGCTCGATCCAGAACCACTCGGTCGCGGTCCTCCACGACGTGGAATGACGCCGCCGGGATTGGCCGTCTTTCGATATTCGAAGCTGGCTGGCCATTTTGGTGGAACGGGCCTCGCGCGAGGCTTGCCACTGCCGTATGACCGTCTCGGCATGATCGACGTCACGATCAAAGATCTGGGCGTACGTGTTGGGCAGCCAATAGGACGACAAAGGCCCTCGATAGCTGTTGTCCGCCCACGCTGACTGAAGATGCGTCTGATCCCAGGTGAGCGGATCAGCCTTGCACCTGTCACGCCGATCTGACTGCGAGGTCGAGACTGGCGGAAGAGTTCGAAAAATACACGACCGCGGAGTTGAAGACTGAGCCATTGACCCGACTTACGGCGAAGTCCTCCTTTATCTCAAACAGGAGGGTGGGACGCTTCTCAAGCGTCGAATCCGCGTCGAGCCATAGCACCGGCCGACCTGACTTCATCATTTGTTCGACGACGAACGCCGACTTGAAAGCGCAATTCAGCTCCCAGCCGCCCAGCGAGTCGATCATGAACAGTTCATATTCGAGCCCGAACTCCTCCAGGCCGTTATGAAGGCGTTCGATGTGGCGTCTGTAGATCGGGTCGTTCGTAAAAAATGAAACCACAAGGAAAGGATCCGACCTCAGTCCCTTGGTCGATTTCCAAACAGAGAGGTCCGCGGCGTCGTCAGTTTTCGCCGTCTTCAAATTAAGCACCATGCATCACCCCTGCCAGCGACCGACATACGTTTTGATCTGATCGCGCGTGAACAGGCACATTTCGCGCGGAGGGTAAGGGCGGATGTAGTCGTCAAATCGCTCTAATGGTTCACGGTCGAAATTATACGGAGGCGAGAACAGGTCAATTCGACGGAAGCGCCCGATTATGTCTGTATCTTCGTTCTTGAAGCCGTCATTCTTATGAGTGGTCAGCAGAATATACTTAACGTCGCTTGCGCAAAAATTGAGAATCGATTTCTTGACCGCCCAAATCGGCAGATGGAAGAACAGGTCTCGGCAGAACCAAAGATCTACGTTGGGGAACGGGTCGTTTATTACGTCCAGCAGCTGAAACGTCCGGGATGGCGAGGCATATTTCGCATTATTCGCGGCTATCATCTCCGCGACGATGTCGCCGCCGACATATTGAAAGGAGGGTCCGAAGTCGACCTCCTTCATCCAGTGAAAGTCGCCGCAGGGCGCGTCCACCATGGATTCGATGCCGTACTTTTTACATAAGGGTGGCAGCTGGGCTCTGACATTCGCAGTGTATTCGATCGTCGACCCCGCACCCGACCTGCTTTCCGCGTTCTTCCATTTATTTGTCGTATAAAACTTGGAGAAAGTGTCGTGAATGTTCTTCCGTAAATGTTCCTCGTCATTCGGAGCCGTGGCGGAGGGCGCCGCGGCGAGCTGCGGACGTCGGCGGACCTCGACTGGAGCCCTTGCGCGCCGTCCAGCGTGGTGTCGAGCACGAACAGCGCGTCTCCGTAGTGCACGCCCTTCCGGATGATCGAGCCGACGCTGTCGTCCCGACGGGACAGGCCGAAGAAACCAAACAGACGATAGCCATACTGGAAGAGCTGAGCGGCTATCTTTTCATACGGCACATGGACGAGGTTATTGGGCGAAAACGAACACTCGGTCTGCACGAAATCGATCCGCTTCTCCCGCAGCATGCCGTCGAAGCCGTGCAGAACTTCGAGATCGTATCCTTCGGTGTCGATCTTCACGAAGTCGATGTGATCGACGCCGTTGGCGCGGCAGAACTCGTCTCCCGTGATGACGTCGATGGTCTTTGTGGTGTTGAGTTCGCCCTCCCGGTAAGGGCGGCCATCCTCGACGACAATTCGGTTCGCGGTCGACGTCCGTCTGTTCGTGATGACGACCTGGCCCGCCTGGCTGCCGAGGGCCGACTTGTAAATTCGGGTTAACGCGTCGCCTGAGGCGCGTTTGACCAGCCCCTCATAACTGCCGTCGACGGGCTCAAAGCAGAAAATGCCGCACTGCGGAAACGCGTTCCGATATTCCACGAGGCTTTGGCCGATATTGGCCCCAACGTCGAATATGACCTTCGGCTTGAATCCATCGGCCGCGCCGAGCAGCGCCGATATTATTTCCGAATTAGACATGTGCCCACCCGATGCGCGCGTCAGAAACGTTCAACAGCATGCGTCCCGAAGTCCAAAACGTGCCGTCACATCATCAATTCTACCTTCCGCCAAATTCCAAATCATCAAGGAAGCACTATGCAGACCGGTCAGGTGTTTGGCAAGCGCATCATCATCGCGGTTTGCCATAACGGACGCCAAAAAGTACTTCATTTCACTGCCGTCTGTATAGAACAACAAATGCGACGCCACGCCGCGTCTGGCCTAAGGGTTTATGATGCATCTGTATTCATGCAGCATTTCGGCGTGTGTCGTAAGCCGCCAGAAAGAGCGCGCCGCTTCCGCGGACATATTGGCGCGGCGGCGGTCGTCGGTGACAAGGCTCGCCACCCGTTCGCTCCAGCGGACGCCGTCGTTGAAGTCGTAGATGAAGCCGTTCTCGCCGTCGTTCAGCTGCTCGAGCACGCCGAAGACCGGCGTGGAGACGACCGGCAGGCCGAACAGCAAACCTTCCATCGTCGAACGGGGATAGCTCTCCTGCGAGGAGTTCATCAGGAACATGTCGGAGGCCCGGAAATAGAGGCCGATGTCCGGCGTCGTGGAGATCACGAGGAGCCTGTCCTGGTCGGCCGGGTCGAGACCGGAGCGCAGCTCCATAAAGTCGTTGAGCCCGCGTCCTTCCGTGGCGCCCACGAACAGAATGGTCAGCCGGGATTTGATGTCGGGCGGAAGCTCGACATACCACCGCGCGAGCTCTTTCTGGCCCTTGCGGTCGTTGATGGTCCCGACGCAGACGGCGATGACGTCGTGGTCCGCAAGCCCGAGCGCCTCTCGGGCCGAGGCTTGCGAGCGCGCCAGGGCGGCCGAGAACGAGGCGGGGTTCACGCCGTTCTTGATCAGCCTGACGCTCGGGCTCATCGGCTCGTCGGCCCACAGCGTCATCGTGTTCTGCGACACGAAGACGATGTTGTCCGCCTCGAGCAGCCCCCGCTTGGCCGCCCGCGCCGCCTCGTCGCTGTAATATTCGTAGCGGTCGTCGCCCACGAAGCTCTCGCGGATGATGATCGAGGACGGAACGCCGACCTCCTTGGCGAAGAGCGCGTAGGGCGCGCTCTTGATCGTGTTCGCGAGCACATATTCGATGTGGTTGTCCCTGAGGTACTTCTGGAACGCCTCGCGGACTTCCGGAAAGCGCTGATTGAGCGTGCGCATCGGCGGACGGTACGCCGACGAGAACGTCGACACGCTGACGCCTTCCTCCTGATAGAGCCGCTCCAGTTCGCCCCGCGCGGCGCAATAGACGTAAGGGTTGACCGCGCCGAGCTCCCTGAGGCCGATCGCAAGCTCGAACAGGCTCTTCGGGGCGCCCTCGCCGAAGTTCAGATTGTGCGTCACGAACGCGACGTTCCTCGCGCGGGATTGCGCCGACCGATAGGTCAGCTGGTTGAACAGCCGGGCATAGGCGCGGCGCACCGCCCCGTCGCCGTGACGTTGGTCAATCGCGCCCTGGACCGCCCGGACGTATTGCGCGCGCTCGGCGGGATCTTCGAGCCGACGCACCGCCTCAGACAGCTCCGCCGGAGACTGCACGATCGCCCAGTCGCATCCGGCCGCCTTGAGGATCTCCTCGCAGGGCCGCGACTGCGACACGATCGTCGGAACGCCGTGAGCGACAGCCGTCACGAATCTGTTCGGGCTTTTCGTCTCCTCGTCGAGCGCGTGCGTCACCACGCAGATCGACGCCTGCTTCAGCTTGTCGACGAAGCTGTCGATCGACCAGTCCTCGGCGCACTCGCCATAGACCGGCATCCGCGAGAAATAGCTCTTCCGGCTGATGATCTGGACGGCGTAGTCATGCTCCGTCCTGAGATGGTCGAGCAGCCATTTCGCCGAATCGAAATTTCCGCGCTGCGGCGACCCGAACCACAGGACCTGCTTCGACGCCGGCGTGACGGGGTGGAGCGCCCGCGAATAGTCGATGGCCTCCGGGACGTAATAGACCGGCTTTGACGGAAACCGGACCGCGAGCTCCGCCTTCAGCTCGGTGGTCGGTGCGATCAGCAGGTTCGCGCGCTCGGCGAGCTGATGGAACCGCGCCAGCGAGTCGACCTCGCCCGTCGGCGTGCGGAAGGTCTTGGCGTTCTCGAAATAGCGATCGCAGACGTCGTAGATCAGAAACTGGCCGCGATCCTGCGCGATGCGCTGATAGGTCGGATCCTCGGCGGACTGCACCACGACGGCGATGTCCGCGGTCGCCTCGTCGGGAACCACCTGGGCGTTCGTCGGTTGCTTCTGGACGATCGCCGAAGGGAACTCCGCGCGGAGCCGCGACGACGCGAATTTGGGGGCGGGCTTCCAGAACGGCAGGAACGCGACGGTCTGCTCGGAGCGCCGCGAGAGCGCATCGGCGAGCGCCGACCGCATCACCTCCCTGTACTGGGCTGCGATCAGCTTGATGTCGTGGTTCCGTTCGGCGAAGCGACGGCCCGCTGCGCCGATCCGGCTTCGGAGGTCCGGCGACTCGCGCAGCATCAGCACCTTTTCGGCGACGCTCCGCGCATCCTGGACGCAGAACAGGACGTCCTGTCCGTCTGTCAGGAATTCGCTGTGATAGCCGGCGTTGTCCGTGGTGATGACAGGGATCCCCAGCGACAACGCCTCCATGATGACGTTCGAGCAGCCCTCCCGGCCCGGCGCGACCGGATGCACCAGGACGTCGATCTCCGAGTAGAAGCTCGTGATCATGGCGTCATGCTTCACCTGCTCGGCGCCCTTGTGGGCGCGGCGAAGCGGCGTGTCCGTAAGCGCCGCCGCCTCCAGCACGTGATCGAGGCCCTTGACCAGGCGCTCCGCGCTCGACGCGGCGCTCGCCGCGAAGCCGATGGTGAACGGCCTTTCGGCCGGGATCAGGTTCTCCGGCGACCAGAGCGTGAGGTCGAGGCCGTTCGGGATCACCCAGGCGTTGGCGTGAACCTCGGAGACGCGACGCTGCAGCGCGGCGTTCAGGGTGATCACCGCGTCGAATTTCGAGAGGCCGCGCTCGAGCTTCGAGACGTCGTCGCCATAGAGCCGGTCGAGCGGCCGCGGGCCGCCGACGCGCAGGACGCTGGCGAGGCTCTGCTGCGGGTAGCGTTCCGCGACGATCGCGTCGAAATAGACCGCGAGGTCGCTGGGCGCGGTTCCGGCGAGATGGTGCTCCCAGCCCGGCAGCTCGATCGAGAGCCGCTTGGCGTTGTTGCCATAGGCCCACTCGATGTTGCTGTCCGGCCCGATCACCCAGTTCACGGACGGACCGGCGTCTCCGAGGGCGCCGAGTTCGCGGAGCGGTTGGTCGGTCTGCGCGCCTTGCTTGCGCCGCCTGCCCAGATCGCGAAGGCGCTTGACGGTCGGCGACGGGACGGCTTGCGCCTCGGCGACCGTGATCAGGCTCTTGGCGAGGCCTGCGATGGTCTCATCGAACCGATGGCCGTTGGCGGCGCTCGTCGCCAGCCGAAACCGCGAAGCGTTCACCGAATAGCTGTACTCGCCGAGGAACTCGCGACGACGCGCGTTGAACGCGCGATCCTGGCTCGCTTCGTCGGCCTGCTCGGCGAATGACCTCAAAAAAGTCTTCAGGTCGTCGTCGTCCTTGACGCCGATGACGAGCCCTCGGGCGATCAGCCCTTCGAGCGGGGGGATCGGGCTCGCGATGACCTGGGCGCCCGCGGCCAGGGCGTCGGTGACCTTCGCGGGCATCTGCGTCTGGCTGATCGGCCGTGACGCGTCGAGCAGAGCGGGCACGACGTCGGCGGCCTGGATCAGCTGCGGAAGCCGCCGCAACGGCTGGTCCTCGAGCAGGATCACCCTTGCATTGCTGAGTTCCCGAAGGAGCCGGGCGAGGCTCTCGTCCCGGAAGCTTCCCACCACCACCAGGACCAGTCGGGGATCCGCCAACTCCTCCAGGACGCGCGCGATCTGCAGGAGTCCCTTATGAGCCCGCGGCGTGCCGATGAAGAGGATCGCCCGGTCCGCCTCGGCGAGGCCGAGCTCGGCGCGCGCAGCCTCCCGGACGGCGGCGGTCGGCGAGAACGTCTGCTCGTCCCGCGCATGGCGCACGATGAGGCCGTCGAACCTGCGCTGGAGCGCCTCGTTGGAGACCGTGACGAAGGGGAGGGCGCGGATCATGTGGAGCGCGAGCCCGGTCCACGACCTGCCGAAAGGAAGGGCGGCGTCCGCAGGGTCTTGCGCCGCCGCCTCAAGCGCCGCGCCCAGGTCAAGCTCCGAGGCGTTCTCGAAGAAAGCCAGTTCGTCCTCGTCGATGTCGACGAGGATCTTGGCGTTCGTGCGCGCCGCAAGGATCGTCCCGATCAGGACGGCCGGCAGCCGCGGCTTGCAGATGCAGACATAATCGTAAGCCTTGACATCGGCGAGGCCGAGCGCCTGCTCGAACAGCTCTTCGAAGGAGGCGCTGCGAAGGCCGACGATCGGAAAATCGGCGGATCGGGCGACGGGCGGCCAGACCTGGGCGCCGAACCGCGGAAACAGCGGGCCCACGATGTCCACGCGGAAATGAGGTTTGGCGAGTTCCGCAAGGACGAATGCGCGACCCGCCGGATTGTGCCCGAGATCCCACGTCACGACCGCCAGCGTCGGCCGAGCGTCCGCAAGCGGCGTCAGGGCCGGCGACTTGGCGGCCGGGCGCTCCGCGCGAGCGGTCTTCGCCGCGCGAGGCGCTACGGCGGCGCTCCCGCCAGTGGTGGCGGTCATCGACACCCGCGAGAGCGCCGCTTTGCCGGCCGAGATACGGAACTCGATCGACAGACGGTGCTGTTCGTCGGGGCTCAAAAGGGGCAGCGACGCGCGGGCGGTCAGCACGAATCCGCCGTCGGCGCCGCCGCTCGTGGCGAAATTGTTGAACTCGCAGATCGGCTCGCCGCCCGCAGGCGTGATGCGCTGGATCTGCAGCGCCTTGATCGAGGGCATCAGCTGCGCAGCGTCCGGCCCTTCGATCCTGAGATGCAGCGTGCGCTGGCCGCCTTTTTGAAGCGGCGCCAGGTCGACCCTCTGATAAAGCCGCGCGCTCTTCGCCTCCGGGCCCCATCTCAGGGTGGCGACGCCGCCGGACCCGACCAGGATGAAATTGGAGGCGGAGACAGCCGAGGAATTCAGATAGGCGGACCAGCTCTCCGAAATGCGGATCGTGCCCTTCCAGCGCGGGAAAGACTTGCCGGCCTCAAAGTTGGGCTCCTCAAGCAGCTCTGAGCCGATCGAAGCTGCGGTCTGAGAAGAAGCCACCTACGCCTCATATTCTGTAGGGCCGTTGATCGCCCACACCAAACCAAAACAGCTGCCGACGCTTGAGAAAAGGTCGGCAAAACGTGAACTGCAAATGACGCGCCTTTGAAACACTGGTCGGGCATACCAACGGGTGCGATCGCTTTCAACGTCAGCCGTCTCGTCGCGACGACCCCGACGCGAACGGCTCGGGGGGTGCGGCACGTCCGGCCTGGCCATGTCGTGGCTAGCCGCTCGTGCTGGGGCGCACCTTGGCGAGGCACTTCACGTGACGCACCAGCAGGTCGCGTCGCGTGTACTCGGGCAGGCCGAAGACGATCGAGTCGGTGAGCCGCGACCTGACGTCCGCGCCATCCTCGATCTCGTTCCATTCTTCAATAATGAAATACTTGTCGGTGATCGATCGAAGTTGATCGATCCGGATACGGTTCAGATTGGTGACGAAGGGATGGTCGTCGTCCGGCTTGTAGGTGACATGCCGCCAGTCCGAATAGATCGCATGGTCGGCATTGTCCGGATCGAGCGCCTTCACGCTGTGCGGCGCCATATGGTGCCCGGCCCAGGCGTAGAAATTGTCGTGCAGGAACCAGATCTGCCCGCCCGGCCCGAGAAGGGAGCTCACCTCCCTGAACGCCGCCTCGATATCGAGGAGATGCTGCGTGACCGAATGCAGCACGGCGACGTCGAATAGGCCGAGGAAGGCGGACTCGCTCGACGGGTAGTAGTCGCACCGCGGAATGACGCGGCAGACGTCCGTCAGGGAGACGTCCGCCTGGTAGCTGCCCTTGTACAGGCGGCTTCGATAGCTCTTCTTCCGCATGTCGACGCGGGGATCGATGCCGACATAGGCGGTCGCGCCGAGCGCGCGGAACACCGCGCCGTACAGGGTCACGCCGCAGCCGAAATCGAGAACCCTCTTGCCCAGGACCATCTGCCGGAGCTGGGTCGGCCAGATGTAATGACCGATCTTGGCGGCCGTATAGAAAACATCGTTGAGCCGGCGCAGGTGGTCGGGCTTAACGCCTTCGTTAAACAGCAGATAATTCGACAATAGCGCTTGAGCCGTATCGGCGCGCCTAAGCTGCTCGGCCAAGACTTCAATTTCGTCCGGTGACCAGTCTGCCAGGTCAGCGCCTACCATATGGGCATATCCCCCGACTGCCGCGCTCATTTGTTCGTCCGCGCCTGCATTTTGAAAGCCGCTCCGACGGTGAGCGAGTGTCGTCCAAGGACGTTCGGATCGTCAAGTCCGCCGCCGATTGCCGCGAGTGTTCTCATGACGGTCGAATGATCACCTCCGGTTGAAATGCTGACAATAAAGATATGCTGCGCGGCCCTGATGCAAATAGACGCAGGCTACGAGCAGCCTTGTAGTTTTGCAGCGACGCGAGTGGCAAAAGAAACTCCTCTTCTCAGGAGTGAAGGATGTCGCGGTGCCATACTCAAATTGAATGTTTTTCTTGCTGCGAAGCAGCATAATAATTCAATACATTACATTGTTTCTTGCACGGCGACGGCGTGATGCGATAATTCGGCGCAGGAGGCAGGCAACTACCTCTGTGCCGCCAAACGCAATGGCCGCGAGTTTTTGTGGAGGGCTTGAGCTGATCAAACTATCAAGAGTGCGACGCCGAAAGCTTGGCCTCCGAGCGCCGGCGGACAACCAACGGGCGGCAGGAATACCGCATGTGCGAGTACGGAATGATGACCGTGCCCCCCCCCCCGCC
>NZ_RYFI01000008.1:174224-192982 GCF_004103825.1 Hansschlegelia zhihuaiae | reverse complement strand
CCTTGAATCAGCACGCAGTCCACACCGCAAATCTATTGGGTACAGACCCTAGAGCGGGACGCTTTTGGATCGGGTCAGGGAAACTCCGCCCGTTATCCCGGCCGAAGCGCCGGGATCCATCGCCGCTCACGAAGCCATGCTATTGAGAACGCGGCGTTAATGGATTTCGGGACAGGCTCGGAATGACGGTTTCCACGTTGAGTCGGCCGACCCAACCTCGACGCATCACGCTTTAGACGTCCGGTCCCGGAATTCTGGCTCGGATTCCCTGTATTTTCGGCGCTTGACCCGGCCGGATCGATGCGGCTGGGCGCCCTGCCAAGAATTCACAGCTCCCTGACTGTGCAAAACGAGCCTTCGCTGTAGACGAGCGGACGCCCCTCTCCCGCCGCCGCGTTGACGACCTTGCCGACGAAGATCGTGTGGGTGGCCTGATCGTAGGCGGTTTCGACCACGCATTCGAGCTGGGCCGCGCCTCCCGCGATCAGCGCGCAGCCGGTCACGCCCGGGCGGGCGGCGACGCCGTCGAAGGTCTTGCCGGATCCGCCCGCGAAATAGCTCGCGAGCGGCGCCTGATCTTCGGCCAGGAAATTCAGCGCAAAGCGCTCTCCCCTCGTGATGACCCCATGCGACGCGCTCTCCCGGTTGACGACCACAAGGACGAGCGGCGGCTCGGCGCTGACGCTGCACACCGCGGTCGCCGTCATGCCGTTGACGACGCCGCCGTGACGGCTGGTGACGACCGCGACGCCCGAGGCCAGCCGGCGCATCGCCGCCTTGAAGTCGGCGGCGTCGACGCCCGGCGCCGGGAGCGGGCGCGTCGCCATGGCGGCGCTCACGCTGCTCCTCCGGACGTCGCGAGGCGGTCGCGCAGCGTGCCGTCGGCGTAAGTCGTCCGAGCCCTTCCCCGCGCCTGGAGAATCGGCACGACCTTGTCCACGAAGTCTTCGAAAGTCTCCGGCAGGAAGGCCGGCGAGATCACGAAGCCGTCGGCCGCGCCGCTGTCGACGATCGCGATCAATTCGTCCGCGACGTCCTCCGCCGTGCCGACGAGGCGCGGGCACATGACGCCGCGCCCGTAGATCCTGCCGGCCTCGGCGATCGTCATCGAGCCGTCGCCCGCGATCGAGCGGAGCGCCGCGAGATTGCCCTGACTGCCGGTGTCGGCGATCTCGTCGATCGTCGCGTCGAGCGGCAGCGACCCGAAATCGGCGTTGGCGTGGGCCGCGAGCGTCGAAAGGCCGACCCGCGGGTCGATCAGGCTGTCGTGCAGGTCGCGCTTGGCCTCTGCCTCGGCGCGCGTCTCGCCGATGAACGGCATCACCGCCATCAGGATTTTCGCGGCGTCGGGCGCGCGGCCCGCCGCCTCGAGCGCCGTCCGGACGTCCTTGGAGAACGCCGTCATGCGGGCCATGCTCGGCTGCAGCGCGAAAATCACCTCCGACCAGCGCGCCGCGAACGCCTTGCCGCGTCCCGAGGAGCCGGCCTGGATGATGGTCGGCCGCCCCTGCGGGCTGCGCGGAATGTTGAGCGGTCCGCGGGACTTGAACCACGTCCCGCGATGGTTGGCGTAGCGCACCTTCGACGGGTCGGCGTAGAACCCGGCCGCCCGGTCGAGCACGAGAGCGTCAGGCTCCCAGCTGTCCCACAGCTTGAACGCCACCTCCATGAATTCGTCGGCGCGGTCGTAGCGCTCGTCATGGCTGAGATGCGGCACGTCGCCGAAGTTCAGCGCCTCGCCGTCATTCATCGAGGTGACGACGTTCCACGCCGCGCGCCCGCCCGAGATGTGGTCGAGCGTCGCGAACTCGCGGGCGATGTTGAACGGCGCGTCATAGGTGGTGGAGCGGGTCGCGCCGAGGCCGAGACGCCGCGTCACGGCCGCCATGGCGCCGAGGATCGGCAGCGGGTCCATGCGGGTCGCGTCCTGGTCGCCGAGGCGCAGTCCCATCTCGTGGCTGTCGCCGTAGCGATCCGCGATCGCGAGCCGGTCGGCGAAGAACACGAAGTCGAACACGCCGCGCTCGAGCGTCCGGGCGATGCCGGCATAGTGTTCGAGGCTGAGGAACGGCGTCTCATGAGCCGGGTTGCGCCAGATCGCGTGGCTGTGGACCACCGGCCCGGCGACGAGAAAGCCGCAGAAGTGAATAGGGTTATTCTGGCTCATCTCCGCCCCTTGCAGGCCATGTATTATCATTCGCGTGGATTATCTTGAGCGCCTCAACGGGCGATCTTCAAGATCGTAGTAATAAGGCTCCAGCAAACGCAAATTTATAATGGTTTGCACAAAGCAAAGTTTTATTTATGAGCGGCGGCGGGCGTCGGAGGCCCGTCCGCGCGGCGGGATCGCCGCGCGGTGACCGTCGTCGTTGTTTCGGCTTTGCGTGCGGCGTCAGCTGACGACGCCGAACGGCGTATTCTTTCCGCCCTTGATCAGCTGCACGTAGAAAGAGCGGTTCAACGAGTCCCCTTTCTCGTCGAAGTCGCAGGTGCAGCCCGCGCCGTTGAAATTGATCTTCTTGCCGTCGCGGACCATTTTGAGCGCCTCGACGATATCGTCGACCTCTTCTCCGGGAGGGTTGCAGACCTCGCGGATCGATTTCGCCCAGACCGCCGCCTCTTGGGTCTTGGCGTGCTCCATGGCCAGCGCGGTGATGCAGATCTGGTCCCAGGCGTTGCCGGCGAACAGGAAGACGGTGCCCTCGGGCGCTCCCATCTGCTTGACGAAACGGGCGTAGGACGGGCTGTCGATCGGCGGCGAGGGCTGCAGGTGGTAGATGCCCTCCGCGACCTCCGGCCCGACCGCCTGCAGGAACTTGCCCTCGGCGTCCGCGCCGGTGCCGAGCGAAACGACCTTCGAGGTGAAGCCGCCGCGGAAGATCTCCTTCGAGATCGACACCATGTCGGTCAGCAGCGGCAGCACGAACACCGCGTCGGGCTCGGGCCCGAACGCCTTTTCGACCTCGGCGCGGTAGGAGGCCTGGTCGGGATTGTACATCACGACGTCCATGACCTCGCCGCCGAGCTTCTTCATCTCGGCCTTGAAGGGCTCGACCATCGCGACGATGAACGGGTTCTGCTGGGCGAGGATCGTCACCTTCTTGGCGCCGATCTTCTGCATGACCTTGGCGCCGGCAGGCCCCCACTGGCTGCTTTTCGCCTGAAGGCGGAAGATCAGCCCCTTGGTCTCGCCCTCGGTGACCGCGTTCGCCGCGCAGGACAGCATCTGCACCTTGTTGGCGGCGAGGATGACCGGCTTGGCCGCGAGCGCCTCGGGGCTGCCCCAGAAGCCGCCGACCAGCTCGACCTTGTTGACCTCGAGCAGCTTCTTGCTGGCCGCGACGCTCGCGGTCGCCGACGTCTCGGAGTCCTCGATGAACAGGCGGACATTGCGGCCGCCCAGAATGCCGCCCGCGCCGTTGACCTGGGAGACGACGAGCTCCGCGGCCTGCTTCATGGCCGGCCCGTAGGCGCCGGTCGCGCCGGAGAAAGGCAGCACCAGACCGAGCGGGACGTCGCCCGCGGCCTGGGCGAGCGCGGGGGTCTTGAGCGCCGCCGCGACCGGCAGCGCGCCGAGGCCGGCGACGACGGAACGGCGGTTCATGACAAGCTTGGCGTCGGTCATGCCAGGTTTCCTTTCTCGGCTGCGAGAGCGGCCGCCGTCCGGCCGTCGTCGATCTGGAGGGCGTCGTTGAAGCGGTTGAAGAAGCCGGCGAGCGCGATGCGGAGCGTGAGCTCGACGATCTGGCTTTCCGTGAAGCGGGCGCTGAGCCGCTCGAACACGGCGTCGCGCAGTCCCCAGGCGCGCTCGGTCACGAGCGTCGCGTATTCGACGACCAGGCGGTCGGTCTCGTCGAAAGCCGGGTGGTCGGCCGAAGGCAGGCCCTCGATCGCTTCCTCGGGCAGCCCCTCGACCGCGAGCAGCGGCTGGTGATGGCCGATGCAATAGGGGCAGGCGTTGAGCTTGGAGACGGTCACGACCGCAAGCTCGACATAGCGCAGCGGCACGTTCGCCTGGCGCCTCAGCTCCAGCAGCATGCCGAACAGCCCTTCCAGCGCGGCCGGCACATGGGCGAGCACGGCCGCCTGATCGCTGAAATCCGCGTAGCCGGAGGCGAAGACCTCGTAGAGCTCGCGCTGGCCGGGCGGGAGCGCCGTAGATGGCAGCGGCGAAACGCGGGGCATCAGCGCCCTCCCCCCGCCTTCGGAAGCACGTCCGCCGCGCGGCGCTTCGGCTCCGGCACGAGCCCCTGCGGGCGCAGGATCAGCAGCAGCACGATGCCGGCCCCGATCAGTCCGAGCCGGAGCGCGGAGAGCTGAACGCCGTCGATGACCGGGATGACGTCCTTCAGGAAGCGCGTGCCCTCGAGCAGCGCCATGATCGACCCCGCGCCGACCAGAAGCCCGACATTCGAGCCGCGGCCGCCCGCGATCACCGCCATGAACGCATAGGCCGTGACGATCGGGGTGAACTGGCTGGGGTCGATATAGGTGAGGTAGTAGGCGTGAAGCGCGCCCGCGACGCCCATCACCGCGCCGCCGACCGCGAAGGCTTTCACGCGGAGCAGGAAGACGTTCTTGCCGAGCGCCGACGTCACCGTGGCGTCGTCGCGGATCGCCCGGAGCGCGCGGCCGAAGGGCGACCGCGCCATGCCTTCGAGCGCGAGGAAGACGATCGCGAGGAGGCCGAGCGCGAACACGATGAACACTGCGTCGCCGCCGATCGACTCGCCGAGCGACGCGAAGGGGCGCGGGATGTCGGGGATGCCGAGCGCGCCGTTGGTCAGCCAACCCTCGTTGAGGATGACGAGGCGGACCACCTCGCCGAAGCCGAGCGTGACGATCGCAAGGTAGTTCTCCTCGAGCCGGATCGACAGCAGCGCGAGGCCTGCGCTCAAGGCCGCGGAAAGCGCGCCGGCCGCGATCATCGCCGGCAGCCAGCCGACTTGCGGGGTGAGAAGCGCGGCCGCGTAAGCGCCGATGGCGACGAAGCCCACCACGCCGAAATTCACGAGCCCCGCCTGCCCCCACTGCAGGTTCAGCGCGAGCCCGACCAGAGCGGCGACGCAGACCAGGATCGCGATGGTGACGAGATAAGCGATCATTTGCGCGCCGCCTTCGCTCCGAACAGGCCATTGGCGCGGAACAGCAACAGCGCCAGGATCACCGAGAAGCTCACGACCTGCCGGTAGTTCGTCGGGATGACGAGGGCCGACATCTCCTCCGCGACGCCGATCACGAGCGCGCCGGCCACGGCCCCGAGCGGAGAGCCGAGGCCGCCGAGGATCGCGGCCGCGAAGATCGGGATCTGGTAGTTCCAGCCGATCAGCGGATCGATCGCGCGGTCGAGGCCGGCGAGCACGCCCGCGAGCCCGAGCAGCGCGCCGACCAGGACCCAGGTGAGACGCGCGATCGTGCGCCGCTCGACGCCGCGCACCGCGGCGAGCGACGCGTTGTCCGCGACGGCGCGCATCGCCCGGCCGAGCGGCGTGAAGCGCAGCAGCGCATCCACCAGGA
The DNA here is from genome assembly GCF_004103825.1 of Hansschlegelia zhihuaiae. Lineage (GTDB taxonomy): Bacteria > Pseudomonadota > Alphaproteobacteria > Rhizobiales > Methylopilaceae > Methylopila > Methylopila zhihuaiae. The sequence goes on along the minus strand of NZ_RYFI01000008.1, from coordinate 187,465 downwards.
CGAGGCAGACCGCGACCGTGATCGCGATCGTGATCTGCTCCTGGTTGATCCGGATTCCCTCCCACCGGATCGGGCGCGACAGCGCCACGTCGAAGCCGCGGCTGGCGTTGCCGAAAAAGAATCGGCAGACATTCTCGATGACGAGCGAGACGCCCATCGAGGCGACGAGCAGCGTGATCGATCCGCGAGCCCGCAGCCGCTCGAAGGCGAGTTGGTCGGCCAGAAGGCCTGCGCCCGCGACCGTCAGCGCGGCGATGGCGGCGGCGCCGAAGAGCGGAAGGCCAAGCTGCACATTCGCGACCCACGCCGCGTAGGCTCCGAGCGTCAGCATCGAGCCGACCGCGAAATTCGCGAATTTCAGCACGCCGAACACGATGGTCAGGGCGAGCGCCGGCAGCGCGATGAGCAGGCCGGTCACGAGGCCGTTGAAGAAGAGCTGCGCCGCCATCTCAGGCGACCTTCGCGAAGAACAGCGCGCCGAGATCGGCGGCCTTCATGTCGGACGCCGAGGCGCGCAGGCTGACCTGGCCCGCGACGAGCACGACCGCCTCGTCCGCGACGTCGAGCGCGGCGGCGACGTTCTGCTCGACGAGCAGGACGGTCACCCCGGTCTCGCGCACTCTGACGATCGCCTCCATGGTCTGGCCGACGATCTTCGGGCTGAGTCCCGCCGAGGGCTCGTCGAGCAGCAGCGCTTCGGGGTTCGCGAGCAAGGCGCTCGCGAAGGCGAGCATCTGGCGCTGGCCGCCGGAGAGGTCGCCGGCGCGGGTCTTGAGCCGCGCGCCGATCTCGGGGAACAGGCCGAGCACCCGCTCCCGCTGCTCCGGCCCGACGCCGGCGCGCCCGCGCAGGAACTCGGTCGCAAGCTTCAGGTTCTCGCCGATGGTGAGGTTCGGAAAGACGTTCGCTTCCTGAGGCACGTAAGCGAGGCCCGCGGCGACCCGCTTCGCCGGCGTCTCGCGCGTGACGTCCCGGCCCGTCACTGCGACGCGGCCGGCGCGGATGTCGAGCAGGCCGGCGAGCGTCTTCACGAGGCTCGACTTGCCCGAGCCGTTCGGGCCGATGACGGCGAGGATCGTCTCCGGCGCCTGGTCGAGGCTGATGCCGCGGACGATGTCGTCGCCGCGGCCGTAGCCGGCCCGGAGGTCTGTCGCCGACAGCGCGGCGATCGGAGCCGGCGCGCTCACGCCGCGACCCCGAGATAGGCGTCGACCACGCGGCGGTCGCGGGCGACCTCCTCGAACGTCCCGGAGACCAGGAGCCTGCCCTCCGCCATGACATGGACGTGGTCGCAAAGCTCGCCGACGAGATGCATGTCATGCTCGACGAGACCGAAGGAGACGCCCTCGGCCTTGAGCTCCCGGACCAGGCGGATCAGCTCGATCTTCAGCGGCGGCGCGACGCCGGCGCCCGGCTCGTCGAGCAGGATGAGCTTCGGCTCGAGCAGCAGCGCGCGCGCAAGGTCGAGCAGCTTCTTCTGGCCGCCCGACAGCCCCCCCGACGGCTGGTCTGCGAGCCGGAACAGCCCGACGCGCTCGAGCAGCGCCTTCGCCTTCTCCGCGTTCACGCTCTCCTGAGCCCACCATTTCCGGCGCGCGAACAGGCTCGCCGCGACGCCCTCGCCGGATTGGCGGCGCGGAGCGAGCAGCAGGTTCTCGAAGACGGTCAGGCTGCCGAGCTCGCGCACGATCTGGAAGGTGCGCGCCACGCCGAGGGCAGCGAAGCGGTGGGCGGGCAGCGCCGTGACGTCGCGGCCGTCGAGCAGGACCGTCCCGGCGTCGGCCCGGACGAGGCCGGTCATGGCATTGAGAAGGGTCGATTTGCCGGCGCCGTTGGGGCCGATCAGGCCGGTGACTTCACCGGCGCGCAGCGACAGGCTGCAGCCGTCGAGGGCCGCGAGGCCGCCATAGCGTTTCGCGACGCAGCGAGCTTCCAGCAGAGGGACCGGAACAGCGCTCAACGGGGCGCCTCGCCACGCCACGTCGGCGCCACATCAATAAGCACAATGCTCAATATGAATGCTCGATTTGCTGGAATAGCGTGCATTTTGTCCGGATATACTGAGTAATTCGGCGTCAACTGATCCTATCGTCTGACTTTCGCCAAACGCAAATTTATATTGCTTTGCAAAAAGCCAAATAATAATTTGCCTTCATGGCGCGCCCCCTCGAGATCACCCTGCTCCGCACCTTCGTGATGCTGGTCGAGGAGCAGAGCGTCACGCGGGTCGCGCGGAAGCTGCTGCGGACCCAGCCCGCCGTCAGCCTTCAGTTGCGGCGGCTCGAGGACGCGGCGGGGCAGCAGCTGTTCGAAAGCGACCTCAGGCGTCTGCGCCTGACCCCGCATGGCGAAACGCTGCTGCCTTACGCGCGCACGGTGCTGCGCACGCATGACGAGGCGCAGGCGAAGCTCGCCTCGAAGGAAATCGAGGGACGGGTGACGCTCGGCTGCCCCGACCTCTACGCGGCCTTCCTGCTGCCCGAGACGCTCGCGAGCTTCCGGCGCGCCTATCCGCGGGTCGAGGTCTCGGTGCGGTGCGCGCTGTCGCGGCAGATCGCATCCGATATGGACGAGGGACTGATCGACGTCGCCATCGCGACGCACATGCCCGGCGTCGCGCCGAAGACGGCCGACGCAGAGCGGCTGAGAGCCGAGCCGCTGGTCTGGCTGGGGGCGGCGAATGGCGACGCGCACCGGCGCGACCCGGTGCCGCTCGCCATGCTGCCGGAAGGCAACCTCTACCGCGATCTCGCCCTGGCGGCGCTCAACGACGCCGGGGTCCGCTGGCGCATCGCCTGCGTGTCCGAGAGCATCGCCGGCCTGCAGGCGATGGCGCTTGCGGACGCGGCCGTCATCACTCTGTCGGAATCAGTCCACGCGATCGGCTTGAGGCGCCTGCCGCCGTCCCTCGGATTGCCGGCGTTGCCTGCCGTCGACATCATGCTCTGGAAGCGCTCGCGCGGGCTTTCCAACGCGGCCGGGCATTTCGCGAGGCATATTGCGGTCGGCGTCGGCGGATCCGGCGCCGGACCGGATCTGCCGACGATCTCCGAAGACGAACTCTTCGGAACGGTTTGAACTGCGCATCCCGGAGGATGCGCTTCAGGCCTTGGCGAGCTCCTCGAGCTCCTCGATGGTCAGGATCCAGCCATTGTCGGCCGCGATCGTGAGCCTGTCGTCGTCCTCGGTCTTGAGACCGCGCGCGAGCAGGAGGGCGTCAAGCACCGATCGCGCGACGGTCGCGACCGGGCCTTCTTCGGCGTCGACGATGACGGTGTAGGACATTTGCGTCTCCTCTCGTGCCGATCGACTCATGCGATCGTGCGGCGAATCAACCGACGTCGAATAGGAGTCGTTCCCGTGGCGTGGCCCCCCTCCTTAAGGTTGATTTTTGGTTTCGCTTCCGTCGTCTCCGGCAAGGTGAGACGCTCGACCTCAGCACCGATTTCGGAGGAGGCGGCGATGGCCGAGTTGGAAGGCGTGATGCAGCGGCTCGACGCGCAGGTCGGCCGGATCAAAGCGAGCGCGGCCGCCGAGACCGGCCGCGACGAGGTACAGGAACTGCTCCTGCAGAGCCTCGCGCTCGTCTCCGAGGCGCTGCTCCGCGTCGGCCGCGACGTCCGGTTTCTGAAGCTCCACTTCGCCGAAAAGGCGTGACGCCGGACACCGCTCGGCGCCGCCTCCAAGGCGTCCTTGCGGGCCGGCGACCCGCAAGGCTTATGGCGAATGAACCGTGACCTAAACGGCCACGGCGCGCGCCGATATTCTGCTCGACCGCGCGATCGAGCGCCGCCGAAGGGCGTGACCGTCAGGCCGCGCGCTTCTGGCGGTTGACGAACGCCACGGCCTGCTCCGCCGGCAGCGGCGGGCTGAACAGATAGCCCTGCACCTCGGTGCAGCCGGCCTGGCGGACGCCCTCGAACTGGGCGCTCGTCTCGACGCCCTCCGCGGTGATCGCTGCGCCGCTGCGTTCGCCGAGCCCGACGATCGCCTTGACGATCGCCGCGGTCTCGGGGTCGTCGATCTCTACGATGAAGGAGCGGTCGATCTTGATCTTGTCGAAGGGGAAGCGCCGCAGATAGCTCAGCGACGAATAGCCGGTGCCGAAATCGTCGAGCGCGATCCGGACCCCAAGGGATCGAATCCTCAGCAGAGTCGAGACCGCGGCCTCCGAGTCCTGCATCAGCACGCTTTCGGTGATCTCGAGCTCGAGCCGCTCGGCCGGAAGCCCGGCGGCCGACAGCGCGCCGACCACGCTCTGCTCGAGACCCGGCCGCTGGAACTGCACGCCCGACACGTTGACCGAGACGCGCATCTCGTCGGGCCATGAGGCGGCCGCCCGGCACGCTTCGCGCAGCGCCCAGTCGCCGAGCGGCAGGATGAGGCCCGTCTCCTCGGCGATCGGTATGAACTCGGACGGCGGCACCATCCCCCGCCTCGGATGCGGCCAGCGCATCAGCGCCTCGAAACCCGACACGGTTCCGGCGGCGGCGTTCATGATCGGCTGGAACGCGAGCGCCAGCCCGCCCGCACGCACGGCCTCCCTGAGGTCGATCTCGAGCTGCGTGCGCTCGGCGAGCGCCGCGTCCATGCCCGTCTCATAGAAGCGGTGCGTGTTCCGGCCCGCGGCTTTCGCCTTGTAGAGCGCGATGTCCGCATTCTTGAACAGGTGGTCGGCGTCTTCGGCGTCCTGCGGACAGATCGCGACGCCGATGCTGACGCCGACCGCGACCGCCTGGCCGTCCAGGTCGATGGGCTGCCCGACCGCGTCGATCACCCGCTGCGCGGCGACGCTCGCGGCCCGCGGGCTGTCGAGCGCGACGATGATGGCGAACTCGTCGCCGCCGAGCCGAGCCACGGTGTCGCCCTCGCGCACGACCGAGCTCAGCCGTTCGGCGATCGTCCGAAGCAGCGCGTCGCCGGCCACATGTCCGCGCGTGTCGTTCACCGATTTGAAGCGATCGAGATCGCAGGCGAGCAGCGCGAAAGCGCGTTTGCTGCGCTCCGCCACAGCGACGGCCTCGTTCAGCCGCTGGCGGAACAGAGTCCGGTTCGGCAGGCCCGTCAGCGCGTCATGGACCGCCATATGGGCGACCTGGCGCTCCGTCTCCTTGCGCTTGGTGACGTCTATATGGGTGCCGATGATTCGCACCGCCCGGCCGTCGGCCGACCGCGTGACGACTTTGCCCCGGGCGAGGGTCCAGGCGTAGCTGCCGTCCTTGCGCCGCATGCGGTATTCACATTCGAAGGTCGGCGTCAGGCCTTTGAGGTGGTCGACGAGAAGCCGCCGCGTGGCTTCGACGTCGTCGGGATGGATGAGGGTCGCCCAGGCGTTGACGTCGTCGTCCACGTCGCCCCGGTCGTAGCCCAGCATCACGAACCACTGGTCGGACAGGCGGACGATCCCGGTCTGGAGATTCCAGTCCCACAGCCCGTCGCTTCCGCTGTCGAGGGCGAGCGCGAGGCGCTGCTCGCTCACCTTCAGTTCCTCTTCGGCGGTCTTGCGGTCGGTGACGTCGCGCAACGACGCCACGTAGCCCGTCGGCCGCCCGGTCGCCGCGTCGCGGGTCAGGCTGAACGACACTTCGACCCAGACCAGGGCGTCGTCCTTGCGGAGATAGCGCAGACAGGTCACGGCGTGCTCGATCCGGGCCGAGGTCAGGTCGTCGAGCAGGCGCCGATAGGCCTCGACGTCGTCGGGATGGACGAAGCCGAGCGGCTTCGTGCCTACGAGTTCCTCGGCGTCGTAGCCGAGCACGGCCTTGGCGGCGGGTGAAACGTAGCGCCGTGTCGTGTCGAGCTCGCACCAGATGATGAGGTCGGTGGTGTTCTCGGCGAGCAGGCGATAGCGCAGCTCGCTCTCCTCCATGGCGCGGGCGCTTTCGACGCGCGCCGTGATGTCGGTCAGGGTCCGCACCACGCCGCCGTCGGCGAGCGCCGTCGTGCGCACCTCGAGCGTTGTCCCGTCGGGCCGGCGGCGCTCGTAGCAGTCGGGCGCGCGCTCGACGCCTCCCTCCATGATCCGCCGCACCATCTCGGGCGTCTCGAGGCGGAATTCGCCCCGTTCGAACTGATGGCGTTTGATGTCTTCGAGCCGCGCTCCCTCGTGGACCACCTCGTCGGACAGGCCCAGCAGCTCGCTCGCGCGACGGTTGCAGATCCGGATCCGATCATCGGGGCCGATCATCAGCAGGCCCTGATCCATGCTCTCGAGCGTGAGCCGCAGCAGAGCGCTCGCGTCGCGAAATTTCGCCTCGGACCGCGCGCGATCGGTCACGTCGATGCACACCCCGTGCAGCGCCTCGACCTTTCCCGACGTCGCGTAGGAGGCGACTCCGTGGACGCAGATCGTCCGCACCTCCCCGTCCGGTCGGATCACCCGGGAGTGATGCTTGTAGCCGCCATCGTCCGCCCGGCTCTGGCCCATGGCGGCGACCTCGACCAGGCCCCGGACACGCTCTCCGTCCGCCGGGTGGTAGAAGCTTAGATGCTCGTCGAGCGTGAGCGCCTTCAGTTCGGCGTTGCGCCCGAAGATTCGCGACACGCCGTCCGACCAGAGGATCTCGCGGGCGGCGACGTCGATCCGCCAATGGCCGATTCCCGCGGCCTTCTCGGCAATCGCCTGCGATTCGTGTGCGGCGAGCAGCCTGCTCTCGCGTTCCTCGAGCAGGTCCGCGACGCGCCGTCCCTCCTCGGCGGCGGCTGCGCGGGCGAGCTCCGCCTCATGCAGCCTGAGATGCGACTCGACGATGCGCACGAGGTCCGTGAGCTGGGCGGCCTGGCGCTCCGAGAAGTCCGGACGCGGCTTGACGTCGATGACGCAGACCGTGCCGATCCGATGGCCGGAGCCGCAGGAGATCGGCGCGCCGGCGTAGAAGCGCGCATAAGGCGGCCCGACGACCAGCGGCGACTTCGCAAAACGGGGATCGTCAGCCAGATCCCGCACCACCGTCGCGTCGCCGCCGCCCATAACGGCGTCGCAGAACGAGCCGAAGCGGGCTATCTCGGCGTCCTCGACCCCGACGCGGGCCTTGAACCAGAGCCTCGTCTCGTCGATCAGCGGAATGAGGGCGATCGGCGCGTCGAACAGGGCGGCCGCCGTCCGGCACACGGCGTCGAGATGCGGCTCGGGTCCGGTGTCGAGAATGCGCAGATCGCGCAGCGCGACCAGTCGGCGCGCCTCGCCTGCACGGCGTCGCATGTCAGTTCCTCGCCTCGACGACGCGCTTGGACCGCGCCCTTGCCCTCGGGGTCTCGCCGCCCCGCGCGAACCCGGATCGTGACAGCCGAACGTTGCGTAATCCTTGCGTCGACCGCTCGTTTAGAGCGAGACACGCCACTCGAACTCCTCGGTCTCGCCTGGAGCGAGCAGGACGACGCCCGGCTTTTCGACGAACGGCCCGTCCCAGCCGACGAAGCTCGCCATGCCGCGCCAGGGTTCGACGCACAGGAACGGCGCGCCGTGGGGCGCCGACCAGATCCCGAGGTCCCGGTAGCCGCGCCACGAGAAGTCGAGCGCCTTCAGACTCTCGCCGTCCGGTCCGAGCGCCGCGTAGCGCACCGACCGGCTGGCCGCGTCGGGAAGCACCAGCGCGTCGCGCGCGAACAGCTCCTCGTTCAGGGCAAGCCTGCGCCCGTCGAAGGGCAGCGGCGCTTCCGGCCCCAGCAGCCCGTCTTCGACTGTCCGGCGCGACCCCGTCTCTTGCGCTCCGAAGTCGATGACATGCGCCTCCTTGGCGACGCCGTCGACGAGTGGCCAGCGGAAGCCCGGATGCGCGCCGATCGAGAAGGGCAGCGGCGCGTCGCCCGGATTGGTGACGCGCGAAGTCACGGAGAGGGCGACCCCGTCGATCGCGTAGAGCATCTCCAGGCGGAAGGCGAAGGGGTAGAGCGCCCGTGTCTCTGCGTCGTCCGCGAGCGCAAGCGACGCCTTGGTCTCCGTCCGCTCGGTCCAGTCGAAGCCCCGGTCGCGCGCGAAGCCGTGCTGGGTGACGCGATAGCTCGCGCCCTCGTGCCTCAGCGCGTCGCCCGCGAGCCGTCCCACGATCGGAAACAGCACCGGGGCGCGGCGCGGCCATTCGGGGCCGGCCTGCCAGAGCAGCTCCACGCCCTGCGCGTCCTTCAGGCTGACGAGCTCGGCCCCCGCCGCCGAGATCGTCGCCGACAGCCGATCCGCGCCGATGCGATGGGTCTCGGGCAAATCCGAAACTCGCGTCACGCCGAAGGCGCGCAGGCGTCCGCGCCGTCCAGTCGCTTCAACATCTCGTCGATGTCCCGGCGCAGCCTCAGGATCGCGTCCTCCGACATGCCGAGGCGGCAGACGATGTCATGGCGCACGCCGAGCGCGTCGAGACGCAGCGACCTTCCGCGTTCGGTCAGCGTGATCTCGACCTCGCGCTCGTCGGCCCGGCTTCGCGAGCGGCTGACGAGCCCCGCGGACTCCAGGCGCTTCAGCACCGGGGTCAGGGTCCCGGAATCGAGGCGGAGCCGCTGGCCGAGCTCCGAGACGCTCTGGCGGTCCTCCTCCCAGAGCGCGAGCAGCGTCAGATATTGCGGGTAGGTCAGTCCGAGCGGCCCGAGCGAGACGCGATAGGCGCGGTTCATCGCGTGGGCCGCAGCGTAGAGACCGAAGCAGAGCTGATTCTCGAGGCGGAGCGAATCGAACCGGTCGTCGGACTCGGGTTCGGTCGGCTTGGGGTCGGTGATAGGCATCAGGTCCTTGGTCGTGCCGTCTGTGTCGTGGATGCGCATCCGGCTGCCGGCGGCCGCTCGGGGGGCCGCGCAGCGATCAAACTAAAGGAAAATTCGCTGGACGCTACCGTCGGGTAACGCTCTCGCGACACGCTAATGGTCCTGATTCGCACGGGAAGCGCCATGACGCTCGACGCAAGACGGGCCGCCTGGAACGAGGTCGCGCGGTCGAAGCTCACGGCCTCGCGCGACCAGATTCCCGGTCCGGTCCTGGTCCAGGCGCTGGCGCGGCGCTGGACGCCGAAGACCGCCCGCGCCGCGGTCGACTTCTACTGGAGGGCGCATCCCTTGCGCGCCGACCGCCTCGCCCGGGCGCTTGCGGCCGCGGGCGCGCCGCCGCCCGGCTGGCGATGGTCCGCCCCGGAGATCCGCGCAGGCTTCAGATTGCCGCCACAGCCTTTCCGATCCGCATCGCCCGAGCCCGGTCGCTGCGTGGTCTGCGGGCAGTCCGTCTTCAGGCTTGGATGGCACGTCGATCTCTGGGGCGCGGGCGTCCCGAACCGCCGCGCCGCTTGGCACGCCTGCTGCGTCGCGGCCTGGCGGTTCTGGACGGCCCCGCAGGGCGCGCGCAAGCTCATCGCCCGGGTCCAGAAGCACAAATGCGCGCTCGGCGGCCGTCGGCTGCTGAAGGGTTCGGAGGTCGACCACCGGGTCCCCTTGCACGAGGTCTGGCGCGACCGGCGCGACCTGCCCTTCGCCAAGCTCCTCGGCTTCTGGGGCGCGCCCAATCTGCAGGTCGTGAACGCCGCCGCGCACGCCGAGAAATCGGCCCGCGAAGCGACGAGCCGCGCGGCGCTTCGCGCCGCCGCCGCGCTGGAAGCGCCGGCGTCCTAGCGTCGGACCGATTGCCAGCACCGCTCGTCATGCCCGGACTCGATCGGGGCATCCATCGACTTCGCAAAGAGATCGATTGCCGGGTCATCAAGCCCGGCGACGACGACCGGCTCCGGAGGACCTGCTTCAGCGAAAATTTTGCTGAGAGCTGTCGGACCGGAGGATAGTCGTTTCGTCCTCGGAACCAGACACGGAGCCCTCGGGCCATGCTCTACGCCATCCTCTGCTACCATTCCGAAGCCGTCGTCGGCGCCTGGTCCAAGGAAGAGGACGAGGCCGTCATGGGACGGATCGCCGAAGTGAAGACAAAGATGGCGGCGCAGGGCCGGCTCGGCCCGAACCTGCGCCTGCTGCCGACCACCGCCGCCGTCACGCTGAAGAAGTCGGTCGAGCCGCCGCTGGTGCTCGACGGCCCGTTCGCCGAGACCAAGGAGCAGCTGCTCGGCCTCTACGTCGTCGACGTCGCGTCGCTGGACGAGGCGCTCGAGACCGCGCGCGAACTCGGCAAGGCGAACCCGGGCGGCTCCTACGAGCTCCGTCCCATCGGCTATTACGACCCGGCGAGCCCGCCGGCGTCATGACCGGACCCTGCCCATGACCGACATCGCCTGGATCGACAAGGCCCTCGCCTCCGCCCGGCCCCAGGCGGTCGCAGCGCTCTTGCGCTACTTCCGCGACCTCGATCTAGCGGAGGAGGCGTTCCAGGAGGCCTGTCTCCGGGCGCTTCGGACATGGCCGGACAAGGGGCCGCCGCGCGATCCGGCCGCCTGGCTGATCTTCGTCGGCCGCAACGTCGCGCTGGATCACGTCCGCAGGCGCGCGAAGCAGACCGCGCTGCCCGACGAGGACGCGATCTCGGACATCGACGACGCCGAAGCCGACATCGCCGAACGTCTCGACCAGGTGGATTATCGCGACGACATCCTGCGGCTGCTGTTCGTCTGCTGCCACAAGGACCTGCCCGCGACCCAGCAGATCGCGCTCGCGCTCCGGGTCGTGTCCGGCCTTGCCGTCCGCCAGATCGCCCGCGCCTTCCTGATCGGCGAGAGCGCGATGGAGCAGCGCATCACCCGCGCCAAGGCCAAGGTCGCGACGGCCGGCGTGCCGTTCGAGACGCCGGGCGCCGCCGAGCGCGTGGAGCGCCTGACCGCCGTCGCGGCGATGATCTATCTCGTGTTCAACGAGGGCTATTCGGCCTCCGGTGAGGAGCTTTCGGCGCGCGTCGCGCTCTGCGACGAGGCGATCCGGCTCGCCCGCCTCCTGCTCAGGCTGTTTCCGGCCGAACCCGAGATCATGGGGCTCGCGGCGCTGATGCTGCTGCAGCATTCGCGGACCGGCGCCCGCCACGACGCCGACGGCGCGATCGTGCTGCTGGAGGACCAGGACCGCTTTTTGTGGAACGCGCCGATGATCGCCGAGGGGCTGGCGCTGGTCGACAAGGCGATCCGGCACCGCCGCCCAGGGCCGTACCAGCTGCAGGCCGCGATCTCGGCGCTGCATGCGCGCGCCAAGACCTTCGCGGAGACGGACTGGGCCGAGATCGACCTGCTCTACCAGGCGCTGGAGCACATCGCCCCCTCGCCCGTGGTGACGCTGAACAGGGCCGTGGCGCTGTCGAGGCTCAAGGGCGCGGACGCCGGGCTCGACCTGATCGCGCCGCTCGCCGAGCGGCTGTCCGGCTATTTCTATTTCCACGGGGTGACTGGGGCGCTGCTCATGGAGCTCGGCCGAAACGCCGAGGCGCGGATCGCCTTCGACCGGGCCATCGCGCTCGCCAACAGCGCCGCCGAAGCCGCCCACATCCGCGCGCAGCTGGACCGGCTTCACATCGACGGAGCGGAAGGCGAGCGGAAGAGCAAGAGCGGATCGGCGCGCCGACCCGTCTGAACGCTACCGTCAGCGCTGCCGGAACGGCCGCAACGGACGCGGCGTGTAGTAGCACCTGCGACCGACCCACCGGCGGCAGGATCGACCGGGGCGATGAATGTAGCGCAGCGTGAACCGGCGCGGGACGACGCGGCGGCGAGGCGCGTAGCGGTGTCGGTGGTAGCGCGTGTGGCCGACCCGATCGACCTCGCCCAGCGCGAGCCTCATCATGGCGTCCGCCCGGACGCTGGCACGCAGTTCGTCCAGCGAGGGCGGCGCGGACCTGCCGCCGTCGGCCGCAAGGACAGGCGCGGTCTCGGCTACGCCTGAAATGGCGAACGCCGCGGCGAGCGAATAGAGAAGCGTCTTCTTCATCATCTTCCTCCCGTTCAGCCCCCCGCGACCGCAGACGTCCGACGCGCGCAAAGCCGCCGTCGCCGGACGTCAACGTTTTTCGTTGCGCGCGTTCTTGAGCTCGTCGATCAGGGTCGAGGCCTCGGCCTTGGAGAGGTCGTCGCGATAGGCGTCCGCCCCGGTCTCCTCGGAAAGCGTCTTCAGATAGGAGGCCTGCGCTCCGGTCATCGGCTCGTCGCCCGAGACCCAGTCGGCCGGGTCCTTGTCGGCGTTGCTTTCCGGATCGGGCGCGGTCTTCGGATTGGGATGGACGTCTTGCGCCGGTTTTCCGGGCGTCGGAGCGTCCGGATCGGTTTCGCGGCGGGCGTCGACTCGCGACGAAGGGGTGTTGTCGTCCGACATAGGCGCTCCGTTCTACGTTCGTTCGTAGCGGTGAAACGCGCCGCGGCAGAGCTCCGTTCCGCGAACGATGCGCGGTCGGTCGTGCAGAAAAGAAAAGCCCCGGCGATATCCGCCGGGGCCTCCCAAACGTTCATCGCGCAGCGGATCAGAGGCCGATGCCGACATAGAAGCCGGGACGATAGCCCCTGCAGCGGCGATAGCCGTAACGGGTGATATAACAACGACGACCGCCGTAGAATCGCGGGCCACCGTAATAGTACCGACCGCCGTAATAGCGGCGCCCGCCATAATACCGCCGGCCGCCGTAATAGCGGCGCCCGCCATAGTAGCGGCGCCCGCCGTAATAGCGGCGTCCACCATAGTGCCGGCCGCCATAGTGCCGGCCGCCGCCGCGCCAGCCGCGATGGCCGCTGCGCCGGCCCACCGTCTGGATGTCGCCGGCCGCGAGGCTGGTCATCGCCTCGGACCGGACCTTGGCGCGGATCTGCTCGAGCGACGTCGCGCTCGGGGCGGCCTCGGCGGAAGCCTGCGGCATCGTCTCGGCGACGCCGCCGATCGCGACGGCGGTCGCCAGGGCGTAGATGACTTTCTTGTTCATAGGTTTCTCCGGTTTCTCTGTGCGCGTCCCGGTGACGGTCGCGCCTCGAGGCGCCGCCCCATCCTCTGTACGAACAGTGATACGCAGGAACGGTTGCGCTCCTGCGGCCCCGCAAAATGCCGACTTGGTAACGACTCCGTGAACCAACCCGCTTGTTTCGAACGGCCCGGCGCGTTTGAAGATGCCGCTTCTTGATCGGAGAAGGTCGCGATGAGGATCGTGCCGAGCGCCCTCCTGCTCATGGCCTCCTGCTGCCTTGCAGCCGCGCAATCGACCGAGCGGTTCGAGGCGTGGATGATCGTCTGCGCCGGGAAGGCCGCGGCCGACTGCCGGGTCGTCACCGAGGCCCCCGCCTCCGGCGCCCGCTCCATGCGGCTGGTGGTGGCGCGAGAGCCCGCCAAGGCCGCGGCCCCTCGCCTTTTGATCACCCTGGTCT
>NZ_RYFI01000008.1:166937-174137 GCF_004103825.1 Hansschlegelia zhihuaiae | reverse complement strand
GGGGGGGGGCCCGCCGGTCCGGCTTGCCTCGGGCTCCGACCTTTCGAGCGGCCCGGCGGCCGAACCCGGCGCCGCGGAGCTGCGCCTGTCCGACGCCGCGACCAAGCGGCTCTTGCCCTTCCTGCGGCGCGGCAAGGCGATCCTGGTCACGGTCTCGGGCGAAGGCGGCGAACAGGCCTCCGCGAGCCTGCCGCTGCCGGGCTTCGCCGCGGCCGCGGCCGAGATGGACGCGCGCCAGGGCCGCGTCGACCGGCAGGACGCGCTGGCGGCGCTGATCGGCGGCGCGGCCCCCGGCAAGCTCACGGGCAAGCTCCGCGACGTGGCGCGAGATCAGGTCCCCGAAGCGCTGCGGACGGTCATGATCGGCCGCGACTGCCCGCTCTGGGACCAGGCGGAGGGCGACGCCTCCTTCCTCGCCGACGAATCCTTTGCGGCCGACCTCGGCGGCGGACGGACGCTGTGGGCGATCGTGTGCGCCTCGGGCTCCTACAACGCCGACTTCGCGCTGTTCATCGAGGACCCGTCCAAGGCCGCCAACCGGTTCGACCCGCTGCTGTTCGCCGCCTTCGTCGAATCGATCGGCTGGACCGGGACCGACACGCTCACCAACGTCGCCTACAATCCCGAGACGCGCGAGCTGAAGGCCTTCGACAAGGGCCGCGGCGCGGGCGATTGCGGCCAGGTCGGCCTCTGGGAATGGGTCGGCGCCGCGTTCCGGATGATCGAGTACCGGGCGAAGGAGGAGTGCGACGGCGTCGGCGACGCCTCAAGCTTCCCGATCGTGTTCCGCGGCGAGCGCTAGCCGGCCGCGACTCCTCCCCGGGGCTCCAGGCTCGCGAACCCCTCGGCGCCCTCCTCGGCCTCGAAGGGCGTCGCGACCTCGACGAACTCGTCCGGGTAGAAGCCGTTGAAGCGGGTCCTCAGCGCGAGGCTGTAGGCGCCGATATGGCCGATCTCGATCCAGTCGCCGACGTCGACGCCCTCGGGCAGCCAGAATGGCCGAGACAGGATGTCGACCGAGTCGCAGGTCGCGCCCATGACGCGGAACGGCGTCAGCCTGTCCGAGGCGCGCGCGCCGCGCTTGCGCGCCGGATCCGGGATCAGCCGCGCCGGAAGCGTGATCTTGCCGGTCCACGAGTCCGAGAGCGAGCTCCAGATCCCGTCATTGATGTAGAGCCGCTGGCCCTTCTTCAGCAGCACGCGGACGATGACCGACAGGCAGCGTGCGACGATCACCCGGCCGGGCTCGGCGATCAGCGGCAGGTCGCCGAGGCCCCACGCGTCGATCTCGCTTTCGATCCGCCGCACGAGGTCGCCGACCTCCGGCGCCGGCGGGCTCGGGCGGCGCGGGTCCTGTCCGTAGCGCGCCGGAAAGCCGCCGCCGATGTCGAGCGCCGCGAGCTCGACGCCCGAGCGGCCGCGCACCCAGTCCGCGGTCCCGAGCGCGCGCTCATAGGCCGCGAGATCCTCGACCTGGCTGCCGACATGGAAGGTCACGCCGGCGCGGAACCCGATCCGGTCGATGCGCTGGAGCAGCTCGACGGCGTGGGCCGGCGCCGCGCCGAACTTCTTCGACAGCTCATAGGCGGCGTGCCCCTTGGTCGCGAGCCGCACGAACAGCGTGACGTCTCCTGGCGCGATGTCCTGCGCGCGGACGATCCGGAGGATCTTCGCGACCTCGTCCTCGTGATCAAGCGCGAGCGAGCGGATGCCGTAGCCTTCGAGCGCGAGCCTGACGTCGGACTGCGCCTTCACCGGATGCATATAGAAGAGCGCGGCGTCCGCCGAGGCGGCGCGGGCGGCGGCGAACTCCGCGGGGCTCGCGACGTCGAAGGCGTCGACCCCCGCCTTCGCGAGCCTCTCCAGCACGAAGGGCTCGCCATTGGTCTTGACCGCATAGGCGGTCCGGCCGCGGAAGGCGGAGAGGAAGGCGCGCGCGTCCGCGTCGAGCACGGAGGGGCGGAAGCCGTAGACCGGCCGATCGGGGCGCAAGGCCAGCGCCGCCTCGCGCGCGGTCTCGAAGCGCTGCATTCCGATCGGGTCGCTCCTTCGATCTGGGACGAGGCGGACGCTATCACCGCGGATGCGGCGATCCCAAGACGAGCGCTCGTCCGTCGCTCAGCACAGGAGGATCGAGACGCCGCCGTGGGTCGCAGTCCCTGGCCCGCCAACGGTTCACCAAGCCCGAGGACGGCGCTTGATTTGGGACCTGCGGCGACCGAAGGTCGAGGCGCGGCGAGGATTGCAGCTTGAGGGTCTGGTGATGAGAACGGTTCTCCTGGTCGGCGCCATGGCGGCCGCAGCGCTCTCGTCGGCCCCGCCTGTCCATGCGGCCGATGCTGCGGACTATCGCTACAGGGAGACGCGCACGGTCGTCCGCGATCGGTCCGACGCCGGCGTCGTGCGCGGCTATACGGGCCAACTGCCGGCCTGCGGCGACCCGGAGGTCGAGCGCCGCATCGTCCACAATTTCTCGGACACTGAGCGGACCTACTGGCGCACCGGCCTCGAGCTGTCGCCCTTCGTCCGGCCGGTCGAACTCGGCTACCGGCCCTGGGGCTGGTCCTTCATCCCGCGCCGCTTCTGCAAGGCGACCACGGTCACCAATGACGGCCGCAAGCGGCAGGTCTCCTATTCGATCCGCGAATGGCAGTCCTGGGGCTCGCTCTCCTGGGGCGTCGAATGGTGCGTGAGCGGGCTCGACCGGCACTATTCCTACGCGCCCGACTGCAAGATGGCCCGCCCGTGAGACGAACCGCCCTCGCGGCCTGCGTCGCGGGGCTCGTCGGACTGGCCGCGAACGTCTCGGACGCCGCCGCGCAAGGCCGCGGCCGGGCCGGCGATTTCGACTTCTACGTGCTGTCGCTGTCCTGGTCCCCGACCTATTGCGCGACCGCCGGCTCGCGCGCCGACCGCGGGCAATGCGGCGCGGCCAAACCCCACGCCTTCGTGGTCCACGGGCTCTGGCCGCAATATGAGCGCGGCTTCCCCTCCGACTGCCGCGTCACCGGCCGCGAGCCGACGCGCGCCCAGGTCGACGACATGCTCGACGTCATGCCGAGCGTCGGGCTGGTGCGGCACGAGTGGCGCAAGCACGGGACATGCTCGGGGCTCGACCCGAGAGCCTATTTCGAGACGGTGAGAAAGGCGGCCGCCAAGGTCACGATCCCGGACGCCTATCGGGACGCCGGCCGCGAGCAGGATCTGACGCCGGCCGACATCGAGCGCGCCTTCGTCGCCGCCAATCCGTCGTTGAGGCCGTCGATGGTCGCAGTCGGCTGCCGCGAAGGCATGATGACTGAGGTCCGAATCTGCATGACGCGCGAACTCGCCTTCCGTCCCTGCGCGGAAGTCGACCGCCGCGCCTGCCGGGCGTCGCGCGTTTCCCTGCCGGCCGCGAGAGCGAGGTGACCACCGATGGAGCATGAGGCCGACGCCGCCATGCGGCTGCACCGCCCCGGCGTGACGGAGATCTGGGAGGAGAGCGCGCCGGCTCCGGACCGCGTGGTCGAGGGCAATCCGACCTTCCGCACCGCCGTGCATTACGAGGCGCCGGACGGCCGGCTGATCACCGGCGTCTGGAAGGCGACGCAGGGCGCCTGGAAGGTCGCCTATGACGAGTGGGAATGGTGCCGGCTGCGCTCCGGCCGCTGCGTGGTGATCCCCGAGAACGGCGAGCCCGTGCCGCTCGGCCCCGGCGACGCGCTGGTGCTGGAGCCCGGCTTCGTCGGGGTCTGGTCGGTGCTGGAGGACTGCGCCAAGGACTTTGTGGTCATGCTGCCGCCGCCTTCCGGAGACGGGGCCGAGACGCCAGACGCGTGAACTACCGCCACGCCTTCCACGCTGGCAATTTCGCGGACGTGCTGAAGCATGTCGTGCTGGCGCTCGTCGTCCGCCATCTCAACCTCAAGCCCGCGCCGTGGAGCTGCCTCGACACCCATGCGGGCGTCGGGGTCTACGATCTCGGCGGCGAGGAGGCCGGGCGCACCGGCGAATGGCGCAACGGCGTCGGGCGGCTCCGCGACAAACGGCTGAGCGAGCCGGCCGAAGCGCTGCTGGCGCCCTGGCGCGCGATCCTCGCCGAAATGAGCGAGGATCAATATCCGGGCTCGCCCGAGATCGTGCGCCGCATGGCGCGCGCCGGCGACCGGATCCGGCTCTGCGAGAAACACCCGAGGGACGCGGCCGCCCTCGCCCGCAATATGGGCCGCGACCGGCGGGTCAAATGCGTCGAGATCGACGGCTGGACGGCCCTCAACGCCTGGCTTCCGCCCCCCGAGCGTCGCGGGCTGGTGCTCGTCGACCCGCCCTTCGAGGAGCCCGGCGAGCACGGCCGCATGGCCGAGGCCTTCCTCAAGGCGCACGCCACATGGCCGACCGGGACCTATCTGCTCTGGCGGCCGATCAAGGACAAAGCGGGCTGCCGCGCGCTCCTCGAGCCCCTCTCGAGGGCCGGCGTCCCGAACCTCCTGAACGTCGAGCTTCTCGTTCGGGAGCCCGGCGATCCGAAGGTTCTGGCGGGCTCCGGCCTGGTGATCGCCAACCCGCCCTGGACGCTCCGCGCCGAACTCGAAGCCGGACTTCCGGAGATCGCCAGGGTCCTAGCCCAAGGAGCAGGCGCCCGCGGCTTCGTTCAGGCGATTTCCGTTTAGGATTGCGGCGCCGAGGCGCCGGAACGCGCCATTTTTTCGCCTTGCCAGACTGGCGGCGATGATCTTACCAAGTAAGTCTCGGAGGATTATCGCGATCGGCCGGGCGCAGCGGCGCGCCTTGGAGGCTGAGCCGCGCGGGGCCTGGGCGGCCTTGGAATGGACTGCAGGGGGACTTCAATGGCGCAGAGCGGTACCGTAAAGTTCTTCAACTCAGAGAAGGGCTATGGCTTCATCAAGCCGGATGACGGCGGATCGGACATCTTCGTGCATGTTTCAGCCGTGACCCGCTCCGGTCTCGCCACGCTGTCGGAAGGTCAGCACGTCTCCTTCGACGTCGAGCCGGACCGCAAGGGCAAGGGCCCGAAGGCCGTCAACATCACCGTGAGTTGAACGGCGGCGGCGCGAGCGCGCCGCGCCCGATGAAAGATCGGATTCGGGAACCGCTTCGCGATCCGGCGGAGCGAAGGGCACGGCGCCTCCTTCGCCGGGCCGCTTGCGCCGCGGGCGGCGGGACGCTAACCCGCCCGGAGCCGCCTCCGATCCGGATCGCCCCTCTATGCTCAAGCTCCGCTCGTCGCCCGCCTCGCCCTTCGGCCGCAAGGTGAAGATCTCGGCCGCGGCGCTCGGGCTGAGCGAACGGATCGAGGTGGTGGCGACCGACACGTCCGCGCCCGGCGATCCGATCCGGATCCTGAACCCGCTCGGCAAGATTCCCGCGCTCGAGCTCGAAGATGGGACCACGCTGTTCGACAGCCGGGTGATCGTCGACTATCTCGACTTCCTCGCCGGCGGCGGCAAGCTCGTGCCGGTCGAGGCGCCCGGACGGTTCCAGGAGCTGCGGGCCCAGGCGCTCGCCGACGGGCTTTGCGACGCGGCGCTGCTGCAGGTCTACGAGACGCGGCTGCGCGATGCCGACAAGCGGTCGGAGCGCTGGCTCGAGCTTCAGGCCGGCAAGGTCGAGCGGGCGCTCAAGAGCCTCGAGTCGCAGCCGCCCGCGAACCTGTCCCGCATCGGCGCCATCGCGACCGCCTGCGCGCTCGGCTATCTCGATTTGCGCTTCGACGGCGCGTGGAGGTCGGACCACCCGAGCCTGGTCGCCTGGCTCGAGGATTTCCGCGCCGCCACGCCTGCTTTCGAGGCGACCGCGCCGCACTGAGCACGGTCGAGGGACGGGCCGACGGCCTCCGGCCGGTGGAGGGGGCGTCGTCAAGTTGACCGGCTAGTCCAGAGCGCGTCATTCCGGGCTTGTCCCGGAATCCATTAGCGCCGCCTCGTCAATCCCTTGGCGCCGTCTCCGGTAATGGGTCCCGGCGCTTCGGCCGGAACGACGGACGCAGTTTCGTCGCTTTGATCTGAAAGCGGCCGTCAATCCGGGATGCGGAGCACCTGCCCGGGATAGATCTTGTCCGGATGCTTCAACATCGGCTTGTTGGCCTCGAAGATGTCGTTGTAGCGGTTGGCCTTGCCCTTGCCGTACTGCGCCTCGGCGATCTTCGAAAGGTTGTCGCCCTTCTTTACCGTGTAGAATTTGGGCTCCGCGCCGCCGCCCTCGACCTTCAGATTTTCCTCGACTTTGGCGGTCCCGAGCGTGTTGCCGGCCGCGATGATGATCTTCTCGCGGACCTCCTGCGAAGGAGCCGTGCCGTTGATCTTGATGGTGTCGCCCTCGACCTTCACGTCGACGTCGCCGGCGTCGAGGCCGTGCTTCTTGAGCTCTTCCTTGATCTTGTCCGCAGGAGCCGCCTGGGCTTCGCTCGCCCCAAACAGCTTCTCGCCGACCTCTTTGATGAAATCGAACACGCCCATCGCCCGCCTCCCTTAGTGTCTTGGCAGCCGAGAGCTAGCGCTCGCGAGCCCCCGGGGAAGCGGACGGGACCAGTTAGAAGCGGTAGTTGAGGCCGATGCGGCCGAGGCTTCCCGAAGGACCGAAGGAAACGCCTCTCAGGTCTTGGCGATCGAGGTCGACATAGAGATACTCCGCGCGCAGGCGGACGCGCTCGGTCAGCGCGAAGTCAAGGCCGCCGCCGACCGTCCAGCCGATCTGCATGTCGTCGTCGCCCGCGAATTCGGCGGAGGCGAAGGCCGCGCCCGCCGCCCCATAGGCCACGAACCGGCCGAAGGCGTAGCCGATGCGCGCGCGGATCGCGCCGAAGGCTTCGATCTCGTAGCGCGCGCCCGCCCGTCGCGCGTCGAGCCCGCCGCCGGAGACGTCGCCATCGATCCCGATCACGAGCCGGTCGAACTGCAGGTCGTATCCGCCCGCGACGCCGACCAGCGTCCCGTCGCCGCCGATCCTGCCCGCCGAACCCAGCAGTCCGACCCAGGGGCCGCTCCAGTCGAACGCCGACTCCGTCGCAAGGTCGGCGGCCTGGGCGGGCGCGGAGGCGAGCGCGAAGCAGAGGATCAGGGATCGACGGTTCGGGATCGTCATCGGCTGCGCGGTTCGAGCTGCGCGGGACGACCCCTCACCCCGCGGACGCCATCCTGCCACGGAGGCAGCGCCCGAACGGTTAACGGATCGTTTCACGGCTGATTAAGATCAGGTGAA
>NZ_RYFI01000008.1:145018-166878 GCF_004103825.1 Hansschlegelia zhihuaiae | reverse complement strand
CGGCGGCGCCCGCCTGCTCCACGGCCAAGAAAAAGGGCCCCGCCTGGGCGGGGCCCTTCCTCTGCTCGTGCAGGCGATCGCCCGAAGCTCACCAGCCGCTGAACTTGTACGCGAGGCCGCCCATCACGCGGTTCTCGGTCAGGTCGGACTTCACGCGGCCGGCGCCGGTGCCGAGCTTCTCCGAGCCGTAGTCGTTGTAGCGGTACTCGGCGCGGGCCGTGACGTTGTCCGCGACCTTGGCCTCGACGCCGCCGCCGACCGTGTAGCCGACCGCGGTCTTCTCCGTGGAGCCGCCCGCGGCGCGCGCCTTGACGCCGCCATAGGCCACGCCCGCCGCGCCGTAGACCATCACGCTGTCCATCGCGTAGCCGAGCTTGCCGCGGGTCGCGCCCGACCACTGCAGGTCGTTGCGCAGGCCGCGCTTGCTGTCGTGCGCGGTGTTGTAGTTCAGGTCGCTGTCGACGCCGATCACGGCGGGCGAACCGTCAAACTGGTGGTCGTAGCCGACATAGCCGCCGACCACGGCGCCGTTCGGCTTGGTGTTGGGCGCGCCGTTCTTATTGTCGGCGTTGCCCCAGCCATAGCCGGCCTGGGCGCCGACATAGCCGCCGGACCAGGTGGGGGCCGGAGCGGGCGCCGCATAGGCGGGGGCCGGCTCGTACATCGGAAGGTCGGCCGCCATCACGGCCGGGGCGGAAAGAGCGGCGATGGCCGCGAGCGACAGGGTACGCAACATGGAACTCACCTCGAACTCAGCCGGACCGGGGGATGTCCGGAACGCGACACAGAACACAGAACGCGCGCCGGAAGTGGCGCCGGCGCCGCCTGACCGCGACCCTAGGCGGGCTTTCTTATCGAGCCGTAAAGGTTGACCGCGCCTAAAGAAAAAGCCCCGCGGCCGAGGGCCGCGGGGCTCTTCACATCTTGCTGATCGCCCGTGGGCGACCGTCTGATCAGAACGGCGAGTTGAACTTGACCGCGATGCCGCCCATCACGCGATGCTCGGTGGCGGACGACTTGGCGCCGGCGATCCGGTCCGAGCCGTAATCGGTGTAGCGGTACTCGGCGCGGGCCACGACGTTGTCGGTCAAGGCCGACTCGACGCCGCCGCCGACCGTCCAGCCGACGGCGGTCTTGGAGCCGCTGTCGCCGTTCGGGCGCTTCACGCCACGGTCGGCATAAGCGAGACCGCCCGCGCCGTACACGAGGAAGCGGTCGAACGCGTAGCCGATGCGGGCGCGGGTCGCGCCGTTCCAGTCGGAGTCGTTCTTGTACCGGCCGCCGAAGCGACGGCGATGGCCGTCCTGGTCGGACCAGTTCAGATCGGTTTCGACGCCGACCACGACGGGCGAGTTGTCGAACTGCATATTGTAGCCGAGATAGCCGCCGATCATGAAGCCGTCATTCTTGGCGTTGCCGGCGCGGCCCCAGCCATAGCCGGCGTTCACGCCGATATACGGCCCGGACCAGCTGAAGGACGGGACAGGAGCGGCGACGGCGGGAGCGGGCTCATAGGCCGGGAGATCCGCCGCCTGGGCGGCCGGAACGGCGAGGGAGAGCGCGGCGGCCGAAGCGACCCCGAGGAGGATTGGGCGGATCATGGTCAGAACCTCACTTGTTACATTTGCCCCCAGATAACGCCGGGAACGACTTCTAAGCACCCCATCCGGCCAACAAAAGAAGAGCAGTGGCCAACAGGCAACACTTTCATCTTTGGTCAACCGTATTCCAGCCGCGAACACCGTTCGTAGCTAAGGATAAGCGCAGGATGCGCTGTATCCTCTTCTGCCGTCTGACTTCCGTCCGTAACGCGAATACGCTGAACGATAGGTTACCAGCCGGTCGAGAATTTATATCCAAGCCCCAGAAGGACCCGATTGTCTGTGACGTCGGACTTCACCCGCGTGTTGGACACGCTGAACTTGTCCGTGCCGAAATCCGAATAGCGGTACTCGACGCGCGCCGTGACGTTGTCGGTCAGCGCCGCCTCGACGCCGCCGCCGATCGTCCAGCCGACCGCGACCGTGTCGTCGGAGCCGCCCGCGGCGCCGCTCGCCTTGATGTCGTGGTCCGCGAAGGCGACGCCGCCCGCGCCATAGACGAGGAAGCGGTCGAAGGCGTAGCCGATCCGGCCGCGCACGGCGCCGGTCCAGCCGATGTCGTCCTTGATCCGCGCGTTGGGCAGACCGGTGAACGCGCTCGTCGTCCGGCGCGCGGACGCGTCCGAATAATTGATGTCGGCCTCGGCGCCGATGACGAGCGGAGAATTGTCGAACTGATAGTTGAAGCCCGCGAAGCCGCCGACCGTGAACCCGTCGGGCTTGGTCTGGGGCGATCGGCCCGCGGCGCGGTTGTCGGCGTCGAACCAGTCGTAGCCGGCCTGCACCCCGACATAGGGTCCGGTCCACGAGAACGACGGCACGGCGACAGGCGCGGCAGGCTCGTAGGCCGGCATGTCGGCGGCTTGCGCCGCCCCAGCCGACATGAGCGCCGCGACGCTCAAGAGCCCCATCCTGCGAAACATCACCCGACTCCTGACATCCGCTCCCGATAGAGCGGCAGGACCCCCGAAGGTCGATCGCGCTGGAAACGCTTAGCGCGCGATTTGGTTCCATGCCTTCGTACGTGGAAATCCATGATGATGATTTGCCAGCGCTTTTGGGCGCGGAAACTGCCGCAATGTGGCGAGGAGGAGCCTGAAAAATGGTCGGCTCAGGATGTGGTCGATTTACCACATCGAGGTGTGGCGGCCCTGCTCCACGCCGTCGCCAAGGCCATTCCGGTCGTATAGCGTCGCGGCTCCGCCCGTCCTCCGAAGGCCCTCCGTTCCATGACATCCGGCGCGCCAGCCCCCGTCGCGATCCGACCGAAAGGCGGAGCGCTCGTCACCGGCGCAGGACGGCGCATCGGGGCCGAGATCGCCCGCGCGCTCGGCGGCGCGGGCTACGCCGTGGCGGTCCATTGCCGCCATTCCGCCACCGAGGCTAACGGAATCTGCGCCGAGATCGTGGCCGAGGGCGGCCGCGCGTCCGTGCTCGTCGCCGACCTCGCCGAGCCGCTCGCGCCGCGCCGCCTCGTGGCGCAGGCGGCCGAGGCCGTCGGGCCGCTGGTCGCGCTCGTCAACTGCGCCTCGTCCTTCGAGCCCGACGCGGTCGGCGGCCTCGACGCCGAGCTCTGGGACCTCCAGATGGCCGTCAATCTTCGCGCGCCGGTCTTCCTGACCGAGGCCTTCGCGGCCCAGGCCCCGGACGGAGCGGACGCATGCGTGGTCAACATCATCGATCAGCGCGTGCTGAAGCCGACGCCGTCTTACGTCTCCTACACATTGTCGAAATCGGCGCTGATGACCGCGACCATCACGCTCGCGCAGGCGCTCGCCCCGAAGGTGCGGGTGGCCGCCATCGGTCCCGGTCCGACGCTCGCGAATGTCCGGCAGTCCGACGCCGACTTCGCCCGCCAGGCGGCCGCGACGCCGCTGGGCCGGGGACCGTCGCCGCGAGAGATCGCCGACGCCGTGCTCTATCTGCTCGGCGCGCGCAGCGTCACGGGCTGCATGATCCCGGTCGACGCCGGCCAGCACATCGCCTGGAAGACCGCCGACGCCGAGGATTGAGCGCCGCCCTCATGTCCCGGCCTTGAGCCGGGACCTATTGTGCTCCGGGGACTCAAGGACGCGGCGGCGGTGCGTTGTCTTCGGTCCGCGTCGCCGCATGGGTCCCGGCTCAAGGCCGGGACATGAAGGTTTGCGCTGAATGGCGTCTCGCGGATCGGCCGTCCGGCCATTAGATTCGTTCCGATGATCGAGCAGGACCGCCCCCCAGTCGCGCCGGACGACGAAGACGACGCCGTCGAGGAACGCGAGATCGACCAGGCGGGGGCGGAGCTGGCGGCCGCGCCGGAGTCGCTGAAGCGCGGCGCCGAGGTGGTCAAGGCGCAGCTCAAGCATCTGCCGAACGGGCCCGGCGTCTACCGGATGTTCGACGCCAAGGGCGACTGTCTCTATGTCGGCAAGGCGCGCAGCCTGAAGAAACGCGTCGCCAACTACGCCCGCGGCCTCGGCCACAACATCCGCATCTCGCGGATGATCGCCGAGACCTGCTCGATGGAGTTCGTCTCGACCGAGACCGAAACCGAGGCGCTGCTGCTCGAGGCGAACCTCATCAAGCGCCTGCGGCCGCGCTTCAACGTGCTGCTTCGGGACGACAAGTCGTTCCCCTACATCCTGATCGCGACCGACCACCCGGCGCCGCAGATCGCCAAGCATCGCGGGGCGCGCATCCGCAAGGGCGACTATTTCGGCCCCTTCGCCTCGGCGGGCGCGGTCGGGCGGACGATCGACGCGCTGGAGCGGGCCTTCCTGCTGCGCTCCTGCGCCGACAGCTATTACGAGCGCCGCACCCGCCCCTGCCTGCTCCACCAGATCAAGCGCTGCTCGGCGCCCTGCACCGGCGAGATCTCGATCGAGGACTACGCCCTGCTGGTCGGGGAGGCGCGCGACTTCCTGACCGGCAAGTCGGACCGGGTGAAGCGCGAGCTCAACGACGCGATGGCCGAGGCCTCAGAGGCGCTCGATTTCGAGCGCGCCGCGGTCTATCGCGACCGGCTCGCGGCGCTCGCCGCCATCCAGTCGAGCCAGGGCGTGAACCCGCGCACCGTCGAGGAGGCGGACGTCTTCGCGATCCACGCCGAGGGCGGCCAGACCTGCGTCGAGGCGTTCTTCTTCCGCGCCTATCAGAACTGGGGCGCGCGGGCCTTCTTTCCGAAGGCCGACCGCAGCCTCGAGCCCCGCGAGGTGCTGGGCGCGTTCCTCGCCCAGTTCTACGACGCCGAGGAACCGCCGCGGCTGGTGCTGCTGTCCGAGGACGTCGAGGACCGCGCGCTCCTGTCGGAGGCGCTCACCATCCGCTCGGGGCGGAAGGTCGAGGTCTCGGTTCCGGCGCGCGGGGAGAAGCGCGAGTTGGTCGCCCGCGCGCTCGCCAACGCCCGGGAGGCGCTCGGTCGGCGGCTGGCCGAGACGTCGACGCAGGCGAGGCTGCTCGCCGGGGTGGCGGAGGCCTTCGCGCTGTCCTCGCCGCCGGCCCGCATCGAGGTCTATGACAACAGCCACATCATGGGAACGGCCGCGGTCGGCGGCATGATCGTGGCGGGGCCCGAGGGCTTCCAGAAGACCCACTACCGGAAGTTCAACATAAGGCCCGAGGACCTCACCCCCGGCGACGACACCGCGATGATGCGCCAGGTGCTGCGCCGGCGTTTCGCGCGTCTGCAGAAGGAATCCGCGCGCGGACCGGACGGGACGGTCCCGGACGGCGCCCCGCCCTGGCCCGACCTCGTGCTGATCGACGGCGGCCAGGGCCAGCTGACGGCGGCGCGCGAGACGCTGGCCGAGCTCGGCCTCGAAAGCGAGGTTCCGATCGTGGGCGTCGCGAAGGGCATGGACCGGGAAGCCGGGCGCGAGACCTTCTTCATGGCCGGGAAGGCGCCGTTCCGGCTGCCGCCCAAGGACCCGGTCCTCTACTATCTGCAGCGCCTGCGCGACGAGGCGCACCGCTACGCGATCGGCGTCCACCGCGCCAAGCGCTCCAGGGAGTTCGTCGCGAATCCGCTCGACGAGGTCGCGGGCGTCGGCCCGACCCGCAAGCGCGCGTTGCTGGCTTATTTCGGCACGGCCAAGGCTGTCGCCCGCGCGGGCCTCGCCGACCTGGAAAAGGCGCCGGGGGTCAGCAAGGCGATGGCCAAGGCGATCTACGACCACTTCCACGAGCGGAGCGCTTGAGGGCGCCGAAGAACCCGTCGTCCCGGGCGCAGCGACGTCAGCCGCGGAGAGCCTGGATCGCGCGCCGGACAGAGCGCCATTGTGAACCCTATCCCGGCCTCGCTGCGCTCGGCCGGGATCGGCCTCTTCCCACGGTTGACCCTCGGCGGCTCCCGTGGTGACGTCGCGGCGATGTGAACGCCGTGGCGCGCAAGTCCTGATGAGCACCGAAAGCCAGTTCGAGCCGGTCGCCGCCCGCCGCGCGCGCCGCGTCGCGAACCCGTCGCGCGTCTATGCGCTGAGCCTGCCTAACATCCTGACCTATGGGCGCATCGTCATCGTCCCGCTGGTTTGCCTGTGCCTCTACATGGAGGAGGACCGGTACCGCTGGCTCGCGCTCGGACTGTTCACGGTCGCGGCCGTGACTGACTTCCTCGACGGCTATCTCGCGCGGATCTGGGCGCAGTCCTCGCCGCTCGGCCGCATGCTCGATCCGATCGCCGACAAGCTGCTGGTCTCGGCCTGCCTGCTGATGCTCTGCGCGGTCGGCGTGATCGACGGCTGGTCGCTCTGGGCCGCGGTGGTGATTCTCTGCCGCGAAGTGCTGGTCTCGGGGCTCCGCGAGTTCCTGGCCGAGCTCCGCGTCTCCGTGCCCGTGACCAAGCTCGCCAAGTGGAAGACGACCGCCCAGCTCGTCTCGCTCGGCTTCCTGCTCGCGGGTCCGGCCGGCGATCAGGTCCTGCCGCACAACACCGAGATCGGCCTCACGCTGCTGTGGCTCTCCGCCCTCCTTACGCTTTACACGGGCTATGACTATTTTCGGGCGGGACTGCGCTACGTGCTCGAGGATGCGCCGGAATGAAGCTGCTGTACTTCGCCTGGGTGCGAGAGCGGGTCGGCCGCGCGGAAGACGAGGTGAGCCCGCCGGCCGGCGTCGGCACCGTCGCTGAGCTGATCGAGTGGCTGCGCGGGCGCGGGCCCGAATACGCCCACGCCTTCGAGGCGGGGCCCGCGATCCGGGCCGCCGTCGACCGCCGCCATGCCCGTCCTGACGCCTCGGTCGCGGGCGCGCGCGAGGTCGCGTTCTTCCCGCCGATGACGGGCGGCTGAGGCGGCCGCCATGGCGGTGCGCCTGCAGGAGGAGCCCTTCGACCTCGGCGACGAGGTCGCGCGGCTGACCCTCGGCCGGACCGACGCCGGCGCCGTCGTCACCTTCTCCGGCATCTGCCGCGACCGCGCCGATTCGGGCGAACGGCTGGTTGCGCTGACGCTCGAGCACTATCCCGGCATGACCGAGGAAGAGCTCCGCCGGATCGAGGCCGAGGCGCGCGGGCGCTGGGCGCTCGCGGACTCGCTCGTGCTGCACCGCCACGGCCGCATCCTGCCCGGCGAGCCGATCGTGCTCGTGGTCACGCTCGCCGCGCACCGGAAGGCGGCCTTCGAGGCGGCCGAGTTCCTGATGGATTATCTCAAGACCTCGGCGCCCTTCTGGAAGCGCGAGGAGACCGCGGGCGGCGGCTCATGGGTCGCGGCGAAGGGCTCGGACGACGCTGCCGCCGAACGCTGGAAGGCCTGAGGACGATCGCCGTCCACGCGAGGGTTAACGCGCGTTAACCATAAAAAAGGATGAACGTCGCCGCGATCCCTTCCCCGCCCTAGGATCGCGCCATGAACCCTGCGCCGCTGTCGTTCCGCGCCGTGACCGCCCTCATCGTGGCGGCCTATGCGGTGTTGCTCGGCGTGCTGGTCGCGGCGCTCGGGCACGATCTCCTGCGGCCCGTCCCGGGCCTCGCGCCGCAGGTCAGCTGGCTGATGCACGAGACCACCCAGATCCGGGTGTCGGCGCTGCTCGCGAGCGGCCGTTCGGGCTCGGCGTCGCTCTACGCGCTGTCGGCGGCTTTGTCCTGGGGCCTGATCGGCGCGCTCTGCGCCGGCGGCTTCGTCTGGGGCGTGCTGAACAAGGGCGCGACGGTGCTCGGCGTCGACAAGTCGATGGGCTATCTGACGGCGCTCGCGGGCCTCTATGCCCTGTCCACCGTCGTGGAGCTCGGCCTGCACCATCTGCCCGTCCAGCCGCGCGGCTTCCTGCACGCCATCCCGGCGCTGTGGTTCGCGGCCATGATCCCGAGCGCCGCGATCCTCGCCCGGGTCGGCGCGCTGATCGCCCACGACTTCGGCGCGCTCATCGTCATCGCGCTCGAGGGCGAGCCCAAGCGGATCGCCGAACTGGTCGCATCCGCGGAAGAGACCCGCGGCGTGACCAGCATGGAGGCGCGCCTCGCCCGCCGGATCGCGGCGATGAGGGCGCCGCGGTGACGGGCCCGGCGCCTCGGTAGACCGTCAGATCAGTCCCAAGGCCTTGGCCAGGGCGACGAGCGCCGCCGAGAACCCGACAAGCGCGATCGGAGCGCCGAAGGCGACCTGATAGACGGTCGCCGCCCCCGGCTTTTCGTCGAGCTTGGCCTCGACCTTGATCAAACGGCCGTCCATCTCGGTGAAACGACCGTCCATATCGATGCGTAGACCGGCCACGTCCGCGCGCATCGCGGCGATTTCAGAGCGCAGGGTCTCGAACTCGCTCACGGTCATGGTTCACAACACCAATTCCACAACCTGAAAGCGAGCTCTCCCCGCGCGTTCAGGCTGCTTACGCCGCCGCCGCGGCCTTGGCGTGCGCGCGCACCTCGGCCGCATAGTCGTCCATCAGCGTCCGGGTGACCTCGCCCGGCGTGAAGCGCCACTGGGCGATCTCGGAGACCGGCGTGACCTCGGCGGCGGTGCCGCAGATGAAGCACTCGTCGAAGCCCGCGAGCTCCTCCGGCATGATGGCGCGCTCCACCACCTCGATCCCGCGCTTCCTGGCGAGGCCGATCACGGTGCGCCGGGTGATGCCGTCGAGGAAGCAGTCCGGCGTCGGCGTATGGATGACGCCGTCCTTCACGAAGAACACGTTCGCGCCGGTGCATTCGGCGACCTGGCCGCGCCAGTCGAGCATCAGCGCGTCCGCGTAGCCCTTCCGCTCGGCGGCGTGCTTCGACAGCGTGCAGATCATGTAGAGGCCGGTGGCCTTGGCCTTGGACGGCGCGGTCCGCGGATCGGGCCGGCGCCATTCGGCGAGGTCGACGCGGATGCCCTTCAGCCGCTCGGCCGGGTCGAAATAGCTCGGCCACTGCCAGACCGCGACGGCGAGGTGGATGGCGTTCTGCTGCGCCGCCACCCCCATCATCTCGGAGCCGCGCCACGCGATCGGCCGCACATAGGCGTCGTCGAAACCCTGGCGCGCGAGCGTCTCGACGCAGGCCCGGTCGATCTCCTCGACCGAATAGGGAATCTCGAAGCCCAGCATCCGCGCCGATTCGATCAGGCGCTGATTGTGCTCGCGCATCTTGAAGATGACGCCGCCATAGGCGCGCTCGCCCTCGAACACTGCGCTCGCATAATGCAGGCCGTGGGTGAGCACATGCACATTGGCGTCGGCCCAGGGCGTGAACTTGCCGTCGAACCAGATGACGCCGTCGCGTCGGTCGAAGGGTTGGGCGTCGGCCATAAGGTTGGCTCCTCGGGATTGATCTCGGCCGGCTTCGGCCGACCCTCGTTCTTAGATAGGCGCTCGCGCCCGCACGATCCGCCGTAACGGACGTCGACGCAACCGCCAGCCACATGTTCGCGGTCGCTTTGCTTCGCTTGAGCGGAGCCGGTATCTTGCCCGCGACATCGCCCTCAGGATCGTCGGGGACGCGGGCGCGAAGGCTGCGAGCGCGGAAGCGGCCGGCACTCTGACGACAGGTTCGAAATAAGTCAACATGGCTGACGTAATCTCGCCAGAAGTCCGGCCCGCCCGTAAGGCCGACGCCGCGCCCGATCCCGCCCAGCGCCCCGCCTTCGACGTGATCGAGCTGTTCTTCTTCGCCTATCGCGATTTCGTCCGCGACGCCGACGAGGCGCTTGCGAAATACGGCTTCGGCCGCGCGCATCACCGCGTGCTGCATTTCGTCGACCGCAATCCCGGCCTGCGCGTCACGGAGCTTCTGGACATCCTCAAGATCACCAAGCAGAGCCTCGGCCGGGTGCTGCGCGAGCTCGTCGACGAGGGCTTCATCGTGCAGAAGGAGGGCGAGGCCGACCGACGCCAGCGCCTGCTGCACGTCACCGAGCGCGGCGACCGGCTGGCGCGCGAGCTCGCCCGGCTGCAGACCCGCCGCGTCTCGCGCGCGCTCGCGACGGCCGGAGCGCAGGAGGCCGAGGCCGTCCGCCGTTTCCTGTTCGAGATCATCGACCCCGAAGAGCGCGCCAAGGTGGCGGCGCTGACCGGCGCCCGTCCTCCCAAGGCGAGGGAGTGAGCCGATGTCGGGCGAAAGAACCAGGCTCGCCGACGACGCGTCCCACCTCCTTGTGGTCGACGACGACAGCCGCATCCGCAGCCTGTTGCAGCGCTTCCTCTCGCAGAACGGCTATCGGGTGACGGTCGCGGCCTCGGCCGCGGAGGCCCGCACGAAGCTCGATTCGCTCGCCTTCGACCTGCTCGTCCTCGACGTCATGATGCCGGGCGAGAGCGGGCTCGACCTGGCGCGGGCCGTCCGGGCGCGCTCGCCTGTGCCGATCCTGATGCTGACCGCCCGCTCGGAGATCGACGACCGCATCGCCGGCCTCGAGACCGGGGCCGACGACTACCTGACCAAGCCCTTCAACCCGCGCGAGCTGCTGCTGCGGGTCGGCGGCATCCTGCGCCGCGCGAACGGCGGCGGCGGCGCGGCCTCGGAGCCCGAGGTGCGCTTCGGGCCATTCGCGTTCCACCGCGGGCGCGGCGAGCTCAAGCGCGGCGACGAGGTGATCCGCCTGACCGACCGCGAGCGCGACCTGATGGCGGCGCTCGCCGAACGGCCGGGCCAGACGATCCCGCGCTCGGCGATCGCAGGCGACGACGCCGCGCCCGGCGACCGCGCCGTCGACGTCGTGGTGACGCGTCTCCGCCGCAAGATCGAGACCGACCCGTCGAACCCCATCCTGCTCCAGACCGTGCGCGGCATGGGCTACAGGCTGCTCGTCGACGAATGAGGCGGAGCGGCGAGGGTCTGGCGCGGCGTCTGCGTTCGCTCCCCCTCGCGGGAAGGAAAGCTGCCGCATGAGCCTCAAGCGCGGCGTCAACGACTTTCTCGAGCGGGTCATGCCCAAGGGGCTCTATGCCCGCTCGCTGATCATCATCATCGCGCCGGTCGTGCTGCTGCAGGGCGTCGTCGCCTTCGTGTTCATGGAGCGCCACTACGAGCTCGTGACCAAGCGGCTCGCGACCGCGGTCGGCCGCGACATCGCAGCCCTGGTCGAGCTCCGCGGCTCCTCGCCGAGCCCCGAGGCCGAGGACCGGCTGGAGCGCATCGCGCGGGAGAAGCTCTCGCTGCAGGTCGAGTTCCTGCCGCTCCAGCCGCTGCCGCCGGCGCGGCCGAAGCCGTTCTTCAATATTCTCGACGCCTCGCTGCTCAAGGAGATCTCCGACGAGGTCGAGCGGCCGATCTGGGTCGACACCGTCGGCCGCTCAAACCTCGTCGAGATCCGCGTCCAGCTCGACGACGCGGTCATGAAGGTCTTGGCGAAGCGCAGCCAGACCTACGCCTCGAACAGCCACATCTTCCTGATCTGGATGGTGGCGGCCTCCGCCGTGCTGCTCGCCATCGCGATCGTGTTCCTGCAGAAGCAGATCCGCCCGATCCTCGCGCTCTCCGAGGCCGCGGAGGCGTTCGGCCGGGGCCGCGAGGGGCCACCGGACTTCAAGGTGAAGGGCGCCCGGGAGGTGCGGCTCGCGGCCGAAAGCTTCATCGACATGAAGCGGCGCATCGAGCGCGCCATGGAGCAGCGCACCACCATGCTCGCGGGCGTCAGCCACGACCTCAGGACCATCCTCACCCGCTTCCGCCTGCAGCTCGCGATGCTCGAGGACGGCCCCGAGACCGAGGAGCTCTTGCGGGACGTGGAGGAAATGTCGCGCATGCTGGAGGCCTATATGGC
This sequence comes from Hansschlegelia zhihuaiae, assembly GCF_004103825.1. Lineage (GTDB taxonomy): Bacteria > Pseudomonadota > Alphaproteobacteria > Rhizobiales > Methylopilaceae > Methylopila > Methylopila zhihuaiae. The sequence goes on along the minus strand of NZ_RYFI01000008.1, from coordinate 155,123 downwards.
CTTCGTGCGCGGCGACGCCGGCGAGCCCGCCGCGCCGACCGACATCCCGACCCTGCTCGACGAGCTGAAGCGCTCGGCCGAGACCCACGGCGCCAAGGCGAGCGTCGAGACCCACGGGCCGTCGAGCGCGATGGTCAGGCCCGACGCCTTCCGGCGCTGCCTGCAGAACCTCGTGGCCAACGCCGCGCGCTACGCCCGCCGCATCGCGATCACCGCCGTGCATGACGGCCGCCGGCTCGAGGTTCGCATCGACGACGACGGACCCGGCATCCCGGCCGACAAGCGCGAGGAGGTGTTCCGTCCCTTCCTGCGCCTCGACGAGGCGCGCGGCCAGGACGAGAAAGGCGGCTCCTCCGGCCTCGGCCTCGCCATCACCCGCGACATCGCACGCAGCCATGGCGGCGACGTCACGCTGGAGTCGAGCCCGCTCGGGGGCTTGCGGGCGGTGGTCAGGGTGCCGGCTTAACCGTCATTCCGGCTGAAGCGAAGCAGAACGCCGGACTCCATTGCCGCTACGGCGCCGAAGAGCGCGCGCCAGCCGACTTGCCTTCCTTTGCAAAACGTGGAGGTTCCGGGACAAGCCCGGAACGACGGCGCATCAATACATCCGCCCGCCATTCGGAACGTCCACCGTCGGCGTTAGCAGCACCACCTCCCCCGCCTCGTCGGGCACGCCGAGGGTCAGGACCTCGGACATCATCTTGCCGATCTGGCGCGGCGGGAAGTTCACGACCGCGACCACCTGCCGGCCGACCAGCGTCTCGGGCGCGTAGTGCTTCGTGATCTGCGCCGAGGAGCGCTTCACGCCGATCTCGCCGCCGAAATCGATGCGGAGCTTGATCGCGGGCTTGCGCGCCTCGGGGAAAGGCTCGGCCTCGACGATCGTGCCGACGCGGATGTCGACCTTCAGGAAGTCGTCGAAGCCGATCTCGGGGCTGGGCGAGGACGGCTCGCCGCTCATGCGGCGGACGCCACGTCGTCGTCGCCGCGCGGCTTTCTGGCCCGGCCGAAGATCCGGTCGACAGCGTCACGGAACGGCGCGGCCATCCGGCCGAGATCGTCGGCCGCGCGGGCGAGCTTCTCGGCGCGGCGCAGTTCCTCGTCGAGCGCCTTCATGGTGCGGGCGAGCCCCTCGTCGGGATCGTTCAGGAAGGTCTCGAAGACGCGCGCCACGACCAGCACCAGCCCTTGCGCCCGCGCGGCGCCGAGCGGCCCGCTCTCGGGCACGCCGGCGGCCGCCAGCATCCACTGCATGGACGACACCGCGACCTGGTTCATGGCGGCCGCGCCCATCGGGTCGACCATCAGGCCTTCGCGGACAGTCCTCAAGGCGTCCCGATGAGGCTTCAGCGCTTCGAAGCGGCGCATCAAGACATCAAAAAGCCGTTCCCTTACAGGCTCGTCGGCCATGTCCTTCGTGTCGTGCTTCAACACGTCGAGGTCGATCTGGCGCACGAAGCCCGCCAGGATCGCGCCCTTCGACGGGAACAGCCCGCGCAACTCCGCGAGCGAGACATCCGCCTTCTCGGCGACGTCGGACAGTCCGACCTCGGCCCAGCGCTTGGTCGAGAGCAGGTCGAGCAAGGCCGCGACGATCTTTTCGCGCGGGTCCGACGGCCGGGGCTGAGCGGCGGCCGCCGCCACGGGAGCCTGAGGTTCGGACGGGTCGGGCGTCGGGCCCGAGGACGGACGTTTGGCCATCGGCTTCAGGTCTCCTCGAAGGGCGGCGTCGGCCGCTCCCGCGGGAACATAGGGGCTTAGACGGCCGAGGTCCAAGAAGAGCGACGTTGCGCCGTCATCCCGGCCGAGCCGAGCGAGAGCCGGGATCGTCGTCCAGGAAAAGCGCGGAGAGCCGCATCACTCGATATTCGCGCGCCTGAACGCAAACGTCATTCCGGCGGAAACGTCAAGATGGATTAACTCTGTCTGCCAAGCCTTTACGCAGGCGGCGAAAATGGATTCCGGGACAAGCCGGAACGACGGCGCTGGTCATTCTCGGCCTGAAGCGGAGATTCGACTGATCCTGAGCGCGATCCCGGCTCGGCGGTTGGCGCCGCCGTCCGGGACGACGCCCCCCTCAGCCTGCGAGCTCCTTCGCCCGCTTCACGGCGGCGGCGATCGCCCGCCCCATCAGCGGGTCGAGCCCGTCGGTCGCCATCAGCACGTCCAGCGCGGCGGCCGTGGTGCCGTTCGGCGAGGTGACGTTCTTCCTGAGGATCTCCGGCGGCTCGGAGGAGCGTCGCATGAGCTCGCCCGCGCCCTCGACAGTTTTCCGCGCGAGCGTCAGCGCGACGTCGGGCGGCAGCCCCTGGGCGACGCCGGCCCTCGCCATGGTCTCGACCAGCAGAAACACATAGGCGGGCCCAGAGCCCGAGACGCCCGTCACGGCGTCGATCAGCCCCTCCTCCGCGACCCAGACGACGTCGCCGACCGCCTTGAGCAGCGCCTCGGCGCAGGCCCGCCTGCGGTCATCGACGCCGGGGCCCGCGAAGGCGCCGGTGACGCCGCGGCCGACCGCGGCCGGCGTATTGGGCATCGCGCGGACGATCGCCGCGTCCTCGGACAATCCGGCGCGGATGGTCGAGAGCGTCGTGCCGGCCATGATCGAGACCACGACCGTCGCGGGACCGGCGAACTTCGCGGCCGCCGGCAGCGCGGCTTGCGCCAGTTGCGGCTTCACGGCGACGACGATGGCGGCGGGGTTCTCCAACTCGCCCGGCTGCGGCGCGAGCCTGACGCCGCGCTCCTTGAGCTTGGCGAGCGCCGGCTCGGGAAGCGCCGGGTCGATGACGAAGACACGGCTAGGCTCGAGCCCGCGTGCAAGCCATCCGTCGAGCAGCGCGCCGCCCATTTTGCCGGCGCCGATGAGAAGCGCCGGGCCGCCGATCTCCAGCGGCCCGGCGTAATGCACGTTCATGATGTCCTGTTCACCATGGTTCGGGGCTGGTCACGCCTCCCCGGCCGTCTCGAAGGCCACCACCTCCATGGCCTCCTGCGCGTTCTTTCCGGCCCAGATCACGAACTGGAACGCCTGATAATGGCGTTCGCAGGACTCGATCGCAGCCTCCAGCAGGCCTTCGCATTGGGCGGCGCTCGCCTCGGCGCCCCCCGCCAGAAGCAGCGTATGGCGGTAGGCCACCACGCCTTCCTGGCTCCACAGATCGAAGTGACCGAGCCACATCTGCTCGTTCACCAGCGTCAAAAGTCGATAGACCTCCGGTTTGCGGCGTTCTGGAACCTTCAAGTCGAAAGCGCAGGCGAGATGCAGGGACTCCAGTTCGCCCATCCACGTGAGGGACACGTGGTAGTCGGACCATGACCCGTCGACCGAGATCGTGATCTCGTCGTCGCCCGACCGGTCGAAGGACCAGTCGTTCAACGTCGCGATGCGTTCGATCAGGTCGACAGGATGGGCCTGGCGATCGGCGTCCACGTCGATGAGAGCCATGAGCTCCTCCCCGGGTGAGGCCCGGCTGACGGGCGTGGGAACGACGTTACGCGTGACGGACGGGCACGGACTGCCCGCCAACCGCGACCCCGATCCGGAGGAGGCCGAGCCCCCGCCGATTCGAGCCGCCGAACACAGTATATGGCGCTTCGTTCCGCATCGCACACAGGAGTTAGCTCTGCGACGCGATGTCGTTGTTCAAACCCGCGGCTGCGGCCCGAAAGCGACAGCCGTCGTCGCCGGTCAGGCGCCTTCGCCGGGATCCGGAACCTCGCGCGGGTCGGGCGTCGGGCGGCCGCTCGCCTGCTCGAGCTTGGCCCGCGCCGCCGCGGCCTCGAGCGCAGCGACGCGCGCGGCCAGCAGCTCATTCTCCTCGCGGGCCTTCGCGGCCATCGCCTTGACCGCCTCGAATTCGTCGCGCCGCACGACGTCGAGCTCGGAGAGCACGCGCGCGGCCTGGGAGCGCATCACGGTCTCGACCTCGCGCCGCACGCCAGCCGCGGCGCCGGCCGCGTCCGTCATCAGCCGTCCGAGCTCGTCGAACACGCGGCCACGAGTTTCTGTCATGGGATCGCTCTCCGTCTTGCGTTCCCCTGGAGATGGCGCGCCCGCCCGCGACGCGCAAGCCGCGGGGCTGTTCTCCCTTCCCTTTGCAAAGGGGGGTGAGAACCACGCCAGGTTCTGAGGACGCTTTCACGGAAGTTGCATGTCCTTTCGACATGGTCATGGGGTCGGCGAGGGGGCCGTCCGAGATGAAGAAGCCGCCGTCCGGGGTCGGGCCGAAATTCCCGCAGGTCGTCGCGCTGTTCGGCGCGACCGGCGATCTCGCCCGGCGCAAGCTGCTGCCGGGCCTCATGCATCTGTCGAGCGCGGGCTTCATGCCCGGCTGCCGGATCGTCGGCGTCTCGCTCGACGACATCGACGTCGAGGGTTTCCGGGCGATCGCCCGCGGCGCGATCGACCAGTTCGCCATGCGAAAGCCCGGAGAGGCGGCCTGGAGCGCGTTCGCGGAGACGCTCGACTACGTTCCCCTGTCGGCAGGCGCCGCCGGCCTGAAGGAAGCCGCGGCGCGCGCCGCGGCGACGTTTCAGGGCGAATATCGGCTGCTGCATTACCTCAGCGTGCCGCCCGCCGCCGCCCTTCCCGCTGTCCGGATGCTCGGCGAGGCGGGGCTCGCCGAAGGCTCCCGGATCGTGATGGAGAAGCCGTTCGGGGTCGACCTCGACAGCGCGGTCGCGCTCAACGCCCGCCTCCACGAGGTGTTCGCCGAAGAGCAGATCTTCCGGATCGACCATTTTTTGGGCAAGGAGCCGGCGCAGAACATCCTGGCGTTCCGCTTCGCCAACGGCCTGTTCGAGCCGATCCGGAACCGCAACTTCATCGACCATGTGCAGATCGACGTGCCCGAGACGCTTGGCCTCGGCGCGCGCGCCGGATTCTACGAACAGACCGGCGCCTACAAGGACATGGTGGTCACCCACCTGTTCCAGATCCTCGCCTTCATGGCCATGGAGGCCCCGACCTCGCTGGAGCCGGCGCCGATCTCGGAAGAGAAGAACAAGGTGTTCCGCTCGATGACGCCGCTCGATCCGGGACAAGTCGTGCGCGGGCAGTACAGCGGCTACCGGCAGGAACAGGGCGTCGACCCGGAGAGCGACGTCGAGACCTTCATCGCGCTCAAATGCGAGATCGATAATTGGCGATGGGCGGGCGTGCCGTTCTTCCTGCGAACCGGCAAACGCCTCGCCGAGGGCCAGCGGATCATCTCGATCGCGTTCCGCGAGCCGCCGAAGAGCATGTTCCCGGCGAACTCCGGCGTCGGCGCGCAGGGGCCCGACCATCTGACCTTCGACCTCGCCGACGCCTCGAAGATGTCGCTGTCGTTCTACGGCAAGCGGCCCGGCCCCGGCATGCGGCTCGACAAGCTCAGCCTGCAGTTCGCCATGAAGGACACCGGCCTGGCGGGCGAGGTGCTCGAAGCCTATGAGCGCCTCATCCTCGACGCGATGCGCGGCGACCGCACGCTGTTCACGACCGCCGAGGGCATCGAGCGCCTCTGGGAGGTGTCGCAGCCGCTGCTCGAGGCCCCGCCGCCGGTCCGGCTCTACGAGCCCGGCTCCTGGGGCCCGAAGTCGATCCACCAGCTGATCGCGCCCCACGCCTGGCGGCTGCCCTTCGAGCGCGCCTGGCGGCCGCAGGCCGCGACGGAGGCGTGAGACGGCCAAGGGTGTTCCGGGGCGACGGCTCTGCGTGCTTCGAGACGCATGCCTAAAGGCATGCTCCTCAGCATGAGGATGTGCGAGGATGCCAAAGCGCCAACCTACCTCATGCTGAGGAGCCGTCCGTAGGACGGCGTCTCGAAGCATGCAGCACGTCGGTGCAGCAGACCGCTTTAGGGCGCCTCAGACCGAAGGGGTCCGTTCCGAGGCGAGGCGCCAGCCGCCGGACAGGGGGGCGCCGTCGCGGGCTTCGGCGGCGGCTGCGCCGGCGCGGCCTGCGCCGGCGGCCGCGCCGGGAACCACGAACGACACCACGCCGTTGGTCGCCGCCCTGTCGATCCAAAGCGAGGCGCCGTAGGCCGCGAGAATGTCCTGCACGATGACGAGGCCGAGGCCCGCGGAGCTTTCGCGGTCGCCGGCCGTCAGGCTCGGGGGCGAGGCGTTGGAGCCGAAGCCCGGGCCGTCGTCCTCCACGGTGACCCGAACCGACTGTCCAACCGCCTCGCAGCGGAGCGTAACCGAGCCGCTCGCCCATTTGCGGGCGTTGTCGAGCAGATTGCCGAGGATCTCGCCGAAATCGTCCGGGTCCATCCGCAGCATCAGCCCGGCCGGCGCCTCGCAGCGCCAGGCGAGGTCCTCGCCGCGCGGCATGCGGCTCATCACCCGCACCAGCCGCTCGGCGGTCGCGGAGGCGTCCACATAGGCGCCGAGCGCGGTCGCCGCGCCATGGGCGCGGGCGCGGGCGAGCTCGCGCTCCACATGGGTCTGGATCGCCGCCACCTGCTCGCGCACGCGCTTTGCCACCTCGGCCTGTCCATCGGCTTCGAGGCGCCGTTGCTCGGCGGTCAGGATCGCGATCGGGGTCTTCAGCCCGTGGGCGAGCGCGCCGGCGCGCTCGCGCGCCTTGCGGACCAGCTGCTCCTGGCCGTCGAGCAGCCGGTTGAGGTCGTGGGCGAGCGGCGCAACCTCGGCGGGGACCGCCGAGCGGAAGCGCGCCTGCCGGCCCTCCCGGATCGCCGAGAGCTCGTCCCGAAGCCGCGCCAGCGGCTGCAGCGTGACGCGCAGCTGGAAGGCGGCGGCCGCCACCAGCACCAGCGCGATCAGCCCGAGCACCACCGCCATATCCCAGACGAACGCCCCCCGGGCCTGCGCGACCTGCGCGTGGTCGAGGGCGACGGCCAGCCGGTAGCGGGATCGGCCGTCGGGGCGGCCGACCGCGACGTCGCGCTCCACGACGTAGAGCTCATGGCCTTCCGGCGTCTCGATCTCAAACCAGGCGCCCGTGCTCCGCGCAGGCCCGGCCTGCCCGAGATCGAGCGGACGCCCGTCGAGCGAGGGCGACAGCAGCACCGGCGCGCCGTTCTCGGAGATCTGCCAATAGGCGCCGCTGCGGGGCGTCCGGTAGCGGGAGTCGCGGGCCTCCTGGGCGATCGTCGGGTCGCCGTCGGCGTCGAGCCGGAGGTCGCGCGCGAGATCGGCCCAGCGGAGGTCGAGGTCCTTGCCGATCATCTCGAGCACGTGCTTCTCGAACACGACCACGAGCGAGACGCCCGCGACCGCGAGCGTTCCGATCACGCAGGCCGCGGCGACCATCAGCATGCGCCTGCGCAGCGTCCGCGCCGCGCGCAGGGTGGTGGTTCCGGCGCCGTCCCGAGGCGCCGCGATCTCCGCCATGGCTCTAAGCTCCGAACAGATAGCCCTGGCCGCGCCGGGTCATGATCGCGTCGGCCCCGACCTTGCGGCGCAGCCGCCCGATCAGCACTTCGATGGCGTTGCTGTCGGGCTCGCGCTCCGCGCCATAGACGTGCTCCATCAATTCGCCCTGCGAGACGACGCAGCCCTTGCGGTGCGCGAGATAGTTGATCGCCCGGAATTCGAGGCTCGACAGGTCGACCGAGCGGCCGTCGCGCGAGACGCTGAGGCGGCGCGTGTCGATCCTGAGGCCGCCGGCCTCGATGACCGGCGTGCCGAGGCCGGCCGCGCGCCGCACCAGCGCGCCGACGCGGGCGACGAGCTCCTCGGTCTGGAACGGCTTCGGCAGATAGTCGTCGGCGCCGGCGTCGATCCCCTCGACGCGCTCCATCCAGGCTCCGCGCGCGGTGAGAATGAGGACCGGGGTCAGCACCTCCTCGGCGCGCAGCCGGCGCAGGACGGTGAGTCCGTCGAGCCGCGGCAGGCCGAGGTCGAGCACCACGCAGCAATAGGATTCGGTGCCGGCGCGGTACCAGCCGGCCTCGCCGTCGCCCACGACCTCGACCACATAGCCGGCGGACTCGAGCGCGCGCGCCACGTCGTCCGCGATGGCCTGCTCGTCCTCGATGACCAGAATGCGCATGAAGAGACCTTCCGGGCGCGCCCGCGGGCTGCGCCACTATCGCCGGTTTTCTTAGCATCGCGAAACTGACGCGAAGCTGACGGGACGCGTCAGGCTGGCGCCGGATTGATCCAGCTACCCCTCACCTGCCGGCGCGCTGGGAAACAGCGCGATCGGCGGTGGAAACCGGAGCCAGCCCAATGAAGCCCATCTCGATGACAAGACACGTCCTCGCGGCGCTCGCCGCCCTCACGGCCGTGGCCGCCGCGACGCCTTCGCAGGCCGCCGACCGCGTCCGTCGCGAATGCGACGCCTCCGGCGTGGCCGACATCTCGATGTCGGCCAGATGGGAGAAGCGCGGCGACCGCCGCAAGTTCAGCACCGAGTTCGAGGCGGCTCCCGGCGGCGCCTTTTCCGAAGGCGACCGGATCGTGATCCGCGTCGAGGGCGTCAATGTCGGCGGCGTGCGGCTGGAGACCGTGCTGGGCGGCGATTTGGTCGGCGACCTGAACCTCGACACCCGTCCGCAGGAGGACGCCAAGCCCTTCCCGAGCGACTTCCCGGCCGTCGGCCGCGGCGCCCGCGTCGAGGTGCTCCGCCGCGGCGAAGCCGTGCTGAGCTGCAAGCTGAGATAAGCATCCGGCGACCCAGGAGCGCCGAGGACAACCCTGCCCCTCCCGTCCTCGTCCCCCGCTTGGGTCTCGCCGGACCGCCGGGCGCCCGCCCCGCAACCGCGGGCGCCCGGCCCCGCTTGACGCCTCAGCGCCCGCCGTCCATGGCTCCCGCGCCCGTTTTCGCCGGACGCGCCCCATGCCGCTTCTCGCCATCCCGTTCCCGATGATCGACCCGGTCGCGGTCGCGGTCGGCCCGATCGCGATCCGCTGGTACGCGCTCGCCTATATCGCCGGACTGCTGATCGGGTGGTGGCTGGCCAAGCGCATCGCCGCCAAAGACGCGCTGTGGGGGCCAATCCGTCACCCCGCCCCGCTCGACGTCGACGACCTGATCGTGTGGGTCGCGTTCGGCGTGATCCTCGGCGGACGCGTCGGCTACGTGCTGTTCTACGACCCCGCCTATTTCGCCGCGAACCCGCTCGAGGCGCTGAAGATCTGGCATGGGGGCATGAGCTTCCATGGCGGCTTCCTGGGGGCCGCGCTGGCGATCGCGCTGTTCGCCCGCTCGAAGGCCCTGCCGGCGCTGCCGCTCTTCGACCTCGCCTCGGCGGTCACGCCCGTCGGCCTGTTCTTCGGGCGGATCGCGAATTTCGTGAATGGCGAGCTGTTCGGCCGGGCGGGCGACGTCCCCTGGGCGATGGTGTTTCCGCATGGCGGCCCGGAGCCGCGCCATCCGAGCCAGCTCTACCAGGCCGCGCTCGAGGGGATCGCGCTGCTCATTCTCGTCCAGATCCTCGTCCGGATGGGCGCGCTGAAGCGGCCGGGCCTCGTCGGCGGCGCCTTCGTGGCGGGCTACGGCGTCGCGCGCATCGTCGGCGAGCAGTTCCGCGAGCCGGACGCGCAGATCGGTTTCCTGGCCGGCGGGCTCACCATGGGGATGCTGCTGTCGATCCCGATGCTGATCGTCGGGCTGGTCGTGATGGCCGCGGCGCTCCGCCGGCCGAAGCCTGAATGACGCCGCTCGGCCGCGAGATCGCCGCCATCGTCGAGGCCGAGGGGCCGATCAGCGTCGCGCGCTACATGGCGCTCTGCCTCGGCCATCCGGCCCACGGCTATTACGCGACCCGCGATCCGTTCGGGGCGGACGGTGATTTCATCACCGCGCCCGAGATCAGCCAGATGTTCGGCGAATTGATCGGCCTCTGGTGCGCCGAGGTCTGGACCCTGATGGGCCGCCCGCCCAGCGTCGCGCTGGTCGAGCTCGGGCCGGGCCGCGGCACGCTGATGGCGGACATGCTGCGCGCCGGCCGCGCCGCGCCGGGCTTTCTTGACGCCGCCGAGGTCACGCTGGTCGAAACCAGCCCCGCGCTGCGCGAGGTCCAGGCGCGGACGCTGACCGGCGCGCGGGTGAGCTGGGCGACGAGCGTCGGCGAGGCGCTTTCTTCTCCCTCCCCTTGCAAAGGGGCGGGTGGACCGGCGCAAAGCGACGGGCCGGGTGGGGACCGGGCCG
>NZ_RYFI01000008.1:110541-144955 GCF_004103825.1 Hansschlegelia zhihuaiae | reverse complement strand
CTTGGCCTTCGGCCAAGTCCACCCTCCCCTTTGCAAGGGGAGGGAGAACCGCGCCGTCCCCGCCATCGTCGTGTCCAACGAGTTATTCGACGCGCTCCCCATCCGCCAGTTCATCCGGACCGCGCAGGGCTGGCGCGAGCGGCTGGTCGGGCTGGGCCAAAACGGCGGCCTGGCCTTCGGGCTCGCCGCGGAACCGCCGGACCTCTCGCTCCCCGACGCCCCCGAAGGCGCGGTCCGCGAGATCTCGCCCGAGGCGATCGCCGTCACGGCCCGGATCGCCGCGTATCTCGTCGACAATGGCGGGGCGTCGCTGGCGATCGACTATGGCTACGCGACCGGGTTCGGCGACACGCTGCAGGCGCTCCGCGGCCACGCCTTCGCCGACCCGCTCGCGGCGCCGGGCGAGGCCGACCTCACCGCTCATGTGGATTTCGGCGCGCTCGCCTTCGCGGCCCGGGGCGCCGGCGCCGCGACCACAACCCTTATCCCCCAGGCGGACTTCCTCGAGCGGCTGGGCTTGTGCCTGCGCGTCGAGGCGCTGTCGCGCGCGGCGCCGGACAAGCGCGACGCGATAGCCGCGGCGGCCGCCCGCTTGACCGACCGCTCGCCGCGGGGCATGGGCGCTCTGTTCAAGGCGTTCGCCTTCGCCGACCCGCTGCTCGGGCCGCTTCCGGCCTTCGAACCCGATGGAGCCGCCCGTTGAACGACGCCCCGATCATCGCCCCGGACGCGACCTCGGCCGGTTTCGTCGCCTCGCCGGCGCTCAGCCTCCTGCCCGGCGTCGCGCACGCCTTCTTCACCCGCGAGGGCGGCGCGTCCTCCGGCATCTATGACAGCCTGAACGGCGGCCTCGGCTCGCAGGACGATCCGGCTTCCGTGCAGGAGAACCGCCGCCGCATGACCGCGGCGCTCGGGGTCGCGCCGGGCCGGCTCGCCGTGCCGTGGCAGGTCCATTCGGCCGAGGCCGTCGCGACCGACGCGCCCTGGGCGCGCGAGGCGAGCCCGCATGTCGACGGGGTCGCCACGAAGACGCCTGGCCTCGCGGTCGCCGTCACCATCGCGGATTGCTGCCCGATCCTCTTCTGCGACCCGAAGGCGCGGGTGGTCGGCGCCGCCCATGCCGGCTGGAAAGGCGCGATCGGCGGCGTCATCGAGGCGACGCTCGCCCGCATGGAGGAGCTCGGCGCCCGCCGCGGCGACGTCACGGCCGCGCTCGGCCCGTGCATCCGCCAGCAATCCTATGAGGTCGGCCCGGAATTCGCCGCCCGCTTCACGGCCGAGGACGCCGACAACGCCCGCTTCTTCGCGCCCGCCGAGCGCCCGGGCCACGCGATGTTCGACCTCGGCTTCTATGTGGTCGCGCGACTGAGGCGCGCAGGGCTCGCCCATGTCGACGATCTCGGTCTCGACACCTATTCGGACGAGGCGCGGTTCTTCTCCTTCCGCCGGACCACCCACCGGGCCGAGCCGGATTACGGCCGCCTGATCGCCGCCATCGCGCTCGTCTGAGCGGCTGCCTCGCTCGAACGTGCTGCGTGCTTCGAGACGCGGCCCTGCGGGCCGCTCCTCAGCATGAGGAGGCAGGCGCCCGGCGTCCTCGGGTCCTCGGATCATGGGTCGGCGCGCGCTTCGCCGCCCCGGCGTCCTCCACGGTCCTCATGCTGAGGAGCCCGCGGAGCGGGCGTCTCGAAGCACGCAGAGCAGTCGATCCCGACCCAACGACGCCGCCCCCGCCTTAACCCTGCCGTCACGCAATTGTCGCATCGCGCCGCCGCGCGCTCACGGTCGGTTGAGGCGCCTTTGAATCGCTGTTAAGAGCCGACGCCTCGCAAGACCCAAAGGGCGCCTCCCCCTCCTTCCCAACGGACACCGCCATGAAGGTCGTCGCCGGCAACTCCAACCGCGCGCTCGCCGAGGCGATCGCCGCCTATCTCGCGACGCCGCTGACGCGCTGCAATGTCCGCCGCTTCGCGGACATGGAGGTGTTCGTCGAGATTCTCGAGAATGTCCGCGGCGAGGACGTGTTCGTGGTCCAGTCGACCTCGTTCCCGGCCAACGACCATCTGATGGAGCTCTTGATCATCATCGACGCGCTGCGCCGCTCCTCGGCGCGGCGCATCACCGCGGTGATGCCCTATTTCGGCTATGCGAGGCAGGATCGCCGCTCGTCCGGCCGCACGCCGATCAGCGCCAAGCTCGTCGCCAACATGATCGCGCAGGCCGGCGCCGACCGGGTGCTGACGCTCGACCTGCACGCCGGCCAGATCCAGGGCTTCTTCGATATTCCCACGGACAATCTCTTTGCCGCGCCGGTGATGGTGCGCGACATCAAGGACCGGCTGCCGACCGACAACGTCATGGTGGTGTCGCCCGACGTCGGCGGCGTGGTGCGCGCCCGCGCCATCGCCAAGCGCATCGACGCCCAGCTCGCGATCGTCGACAAGCGCCGCGAGCGACCGGGCGAATCGGAGGTGATGAACGTCATCGGCGAGGTCGAGGGCCGCTGCTGCATCCTGGTCGACGACATCGTCGATTCGGGCGGCACGCTGGTGAACGCCGCCGACGCGCTGATCGCCAAGGGCGCGAGCGAGGTCTACGCCTACCTGACCCACGGCGTGCTGTCCGGCGGCGCGGTCGCCCGCATCACCGCGTCGAAGATCAAGGAGCTGGTCGTCACCGATTCGATCCAGCCCACCGAGGCGATCCGCGTCTCGAAGAACGTCCGGGTGCTGTCGATCGCGACCCTGATCGCCGAGGCGATCGCAAGGACCTCGTCGGAAGAGAGCGTCTCGAGCCTGTTCGACTGAGGCGGCGGGTCCACCTCTCCCTCGGCGGGAGGAGGAAGGCGCGCGTCCCCATTAGCCTCGCCCGTCATGCCCGGGCTTGACCCGGGCATCCCTCGTCTTGGCTTAGGAGATGGATCGCCGGGTCAAGCCCGGCGATGACGAAGGCGGCGCAGCGCCGGTCGGGAAAAGCCCCTCACTGCCCGGCGATCTTCTCCCTCAACCGCCGCTCCTGCTCGGCGAGCTCGGGGGTGAAGGTCTCGCCGAAATCCGCCTCCTCGTAGATCGGGCGGATCTCGATCTCGCTCGGGCCGGGCATCGGGTTCGGGCAGCGCTTCACCCAGGCGACCGCCTCGTCCATGTCCTTCACGGTCCAGAGCCAGTAGCCGGCGATCAGCTCCTTGGTCTCGGTGAAGGGTCCGTCGATCACGGTCCGCGACGCGCCGTCGAAAGCGACGCGCTTGCCCTGCGAGGACGGCTTCAGCCCCTCGCCCGCCTGCATGATCCCGGCGTCGACCAGCAGCTCGTTATATTTGCCCATCGCCTCGAACAGCTCGGTCGAGGGCATCTCCCCCGCCTCGCTCTCCGCGGTCGCCTTCACGATCACCATCACGCGCATGGTCGGTCTCCTCTCAAGGGCCGCGAACGGCCGGTTCCGAGCTTAGGACGAGCGGGAGGGCGGGGAGCCGACAGAGGGGGGCACATTTCCGTCGGGCGCCGAAGCGAGCGGCATGAGACCGGCGCGAAGGTCGACGCCGGCGCTCTTTCGATTTCGAGCGCGTCGCCCCGCGCCTCAAGGGCGTGTTCCTTCAGGTCAACGCCCGCACCCTCACGGACGAGGAGACCACCACCTGCGAGCAGGGTTACTGCTACCGCGACGGCGTGCGGCAATGTCGAAGAAGGCGGCGGCCGGAGCCGGGTAGGATACAGTCGCTTATTCCATCGTCGACCGCGTCATCGCTAGGACGCGGTTGCCTGGGGCGGCTCGATGGAGCGGTGGATTTCACCCGAGACCAATAGCGTTGCCGAGCGCGGCCGCATAGGGCGCTAGGGCGGTGCCGGCCTCGGCGAGCGTTCCAAGGTGACCGATGAACTCGATGACCTTTCCGACATTGGACGGCGACGGATCGGCTTTCGCGGCCGTCACGTAGGACAATGCCTCGCGCTTCTTGTCCTCCGGCAGCGCGGTAGCCGCGTGTAGGGCGGCCTCCAGCTTCGCGAGTTCTGACTGAATCTGCTGGACCTGCATCTGGGAGAGAACCTGGATCTTCGTCTCCCCTTGGTTCGTGGCGGTGGAGCCGTCGAACGCCACCGCGCCCGCGTTAACGTTCCCGATGTTGGTGGTCTTGTCGCCCATGACGATGTCTCCTCCGAAAAGGTCGGGGGCGCCGGCCCCGATTTGCCTAAACTTGATGTAGATTGGCGTCTGGACAGCGCTGGCTTCCATACTCTGGCGCAGCACCGATCCCGCCGGCTCGCCATCAAAGATGTCGATGGCGTACCGCTCATACTTTGGGCTGCGCGCGGCCTGGCGCACGATGTGGTCCATTATGTGCTGCCGGACGTCGGGATCGGGCTCCTTCGCTACCCACTCCATCACCAGCGGCTCGAAGACGTCGATGAACGTGTTCCGGAGCCCGAGGGCCAATCCCTTGCGGGCTTCCGTCGCGGGATCCCCCATGCCGAGGCTCACAAATTCCCAGTGCGGCTCTGCGTCGGTGGCCTCGATGGCGAGCAACTGGAACAGCCAGCCTCGGACGTTGTCAGGATGGCTCTCGATGTCTTTCAGGTCAAAGCCGAGATGGATGAGACGGAGCTTGTCGTTCTCCGTGATCGCCCAGACCGAGTACTGCGAAACGATGGGATCATGATGCCGGCCGAGCGCCTTAACCATCTCGGCGTCGCTGTGGCGAGGGTTTAGTAGGTTGTCGGGCGACCGGTCCAAGCCGACGACCAGCAGCGCCAGCTTGAGTAGGTCCGGTGTCGCGCGTTCGACGTTGAGGGGCAGGTCCTTGAGGTTGAGCTTCGACGCCGGAACGTGCTGAAGGGCGGCGAGCGTCCGCATCTGCGGATCGAAGCTGATGCCGGCTAAGGCGGCCTCGGGATCGGACCTGGTGCAGAGCTTGTAGACCGCCGCGATTCCCGACGCGATGGTCTGCGGCTCTTGGGGGTGGTTCTTGATCAGATGGAGGACGGCCGGGATGCAGGTCCCCTCGTTCCCGACGCGGGCAAGCGCGTTGAGAACCCATCGTCGAACCTTCTCGTCGATGGTCGGGCGAAAGGCCGTCGCGGTGACCGAATTGACGACGCCGATCAGTTGGTTGGGATGCACCGTCACGCCGCGCCGGTACGACTTGCTCAGGGCTTGGAGCGCGCCCTTGATGCGGACATTGTCGCCGGAATCGATCTGGGACCGAATGTACTCGGTCTCCACCCTATCTAGAATAAGCCTCGTCTGCCTCCGCACGTCGTCTCCCCCGGCAGAGCGGGCCCTCCACGGCGCTCAGCAATACCCGCTGCGACCAAGGGTCGAAATCATCCATGTCGTTAATGGACGAAGGATCGTCGAGCCACCTGATGTCGTTTAACGCCAATCTTCTTTTCGTTGGCTCGAACCAAGTCGGACATTCGTAGCAGATGACGGCAAGCAAGTCGCCGCCACCTTGCTCCGATACCCAGATGAAATGCGATAAGCTGCCACCTTTCCCAGCCTCGGCGTTCTCTTCCGCGACGTCCGGTATGTCGAGGTCGACCTTGGTGGCGTGGACGCCAGAATCAACGATGCCGAAATCGCCCTGGTTGAAGAGGGTGTGCTCGAAGTCGTGAACCAGTGTAGCGAACCCGATGCACCGCTTGTGCATGAAGGCGTCGCGGTCCTCACGATAACGCCCCAAACGGTATGTCAGAACCTGCGGACCCCGCTGCACGCAGACGAAGGCGCGGAAGAACACGCTGTTTCCCGACCGATGACGGGGGTCCTCGTAACGGCATTTGTCCGATTGGAGCAGGTCGAGGATTGCTCTCGGATCGATGGGCTTGTCGCGGGCGAACCGAGCAAGGGCGTCGTCGTCCACTGCCAGGGCCGCGCCCATGACCAGGTCCCGGAAGCGACGGCGCGTCGGTACAGGATGCCTATATTCCTCAGGCAGCGAAGTGTCCGTCAGGAACTCGCGCAGGAAAAATTTTCCCGGCTCCGGCCTAAAAAACATGCTCCGGTCGTTCCGCTGCACCAAGTCCTCACTGAGGCGAGCGCCGAGCGTCTTGTGCTGAGTCTTCCCGTGCAGTTGGTGAGAGACGATGCCGGACTTGTAGGCAATGGTCAGGATGGCGCGGGGCGTCAGCGGCCGCCGTTCGGACCTTAGGACAGTTCTCGCGATTTCGAGGTATGCATCCACTGGGTCGCCCGATTTTCGATACGAGTATAAATGAGGCCTAGGGATCCGACAACGACGGCACGGCTCTGATGAAGGGCAATGCATCAAGGCCTGCCAGGCCGAAGCGGATCATGGCATTCGTTTCGGAAGCTGATAGCTGCACTCACTGTCCGTTTCCGAGCGGCGTGCCAACATCCACAGGGGCGCGACGCGCCAGAAAATCCCGAGCCTCGCCTGGTATAGGAATTTTTTCTTGACATCCGCCCCGCTCCATGCCACTCTCCCCTCACCTTCCCCCGTGAGGGAGGCGTGGCCGGACCGGCCGACCGCGCGGGGGTTAGGGCGGCGCCTGCGCCGCGGGCCTCCGGCGGTCCGCGTCCCGGGACGTCTGTCACGGATGGGGAAGGCGGGTCGAGGGCCGCAAGGCCCGACGCCAGACTCCCCAGAAATGCCGCCCGTCCCGCACTAAGACGGGGCCGCGCCATCGAGGCGCCCTAAGGCGGCGGAGCGGGCCTCGTCCCGCTGTCTCTTCGGGTCCCGGGCCTCGCGCCCGACGCGCCCGGGAGCCGGCGGACCACGAGGCTCCCGGCCCGACCGGGTCCGGCCTCGCGGCCGCATCCAAAGGGTCTCCGCCGCCGGAGCAGCGGCTTCCGCGACCGACGCAAAATCGCCGCGCGTGGGGCGCCGGGCGACCGGTTTGCCGCTGCTACGGCTCGAACGGTCGCCCGGCGTCCCCGCCTCCCGACCGCATGCCCCAAAACTTCGCGCGGGTTTTCCGCGGCGAGCGGTTTTGGCGCGTCCCGGATTCGGGTCCGGAGGACCGGCGCTCCGCTTCCGCGCCCCACCCCCATCAGGAGAGCCGCCATGATCGAGTTCGCCACCGGTCTCGTCCCGCTGTTCCGGCGGGAGCCCGTGCGGAAGGCTCAAGCCGTGCGTCCGCCCCGGCCGCCAGCGCCTGAGCCCGCGCCGGCCGAGGTCCCGGAGCCGGTGGAGGTGACCCGGCCCGAACCGCCCGCCGCGGCGCGGCCCGCCGCCTCCGTGGTCGACGGCCGGGCGCTCCGGCGCCACCGGCGGAGCTTTCTGGCCGATCCGCGGCCGGAGCTGCTGTCGGTGCGGATGAAGCTCGCGGACGCAGCCTTCATGGCGGAGGTCTGCCTCGTCGCCTCCTGCCGCCGCGCCCGAAGCTGCCGCGGCGTCGGCGGCTGCGTCTGCCTCGCCGACCACAAGGCGCGCCTGCAGCCGGTGCTGGCGCTGGTGAAGGCGCGGGCGGCGGAGATGGGGCCGGAGGAGATGGAGGAGTAAGCGGGCTGCTCCACCCGTCATGCCCGCGCGGCAGCGCGGGCATCCACGACTTTCTGAGGTCGTAGCTGTCCACGCCCAAGTCGTGGATACCCGCCTTCGGCGGGCATGACGGTGGAGGATTGGATCGCCGCGGCGGCTTCTCTCCCTCCCCTTTCAAAGGGTACGGAAAAGGCCCCTCGTTGCGTCGCCTCGCCCTTTCGGCTATACGCGCGTCCGCATGGGCGTCCCACACCCCTGGAGGGGTTCGCCCGCGCTTTCAGACGACGCGAAGGCCGTCCGCAGAGGGCGGCCGTTTCATTTGAAGACAACGAGGAAAACCATGTCCGCTCCCAAGGCCCTGAAGGCCGAGACGCGCGAGAAGGCCGGCAAGGGGGCCGCCCGCGCTCTCCGCCGCGCAGGCAAGATCCCGGCCGTCATCTATGGCGGCAAGAAGCCCCCCGTGGCGATCACGCTCGACGGCCACGAGATGTTCAAGCTGCTGCACGCCGGCGGCTTCAAGACCACGGTGTTCGAGATCGACGCCGGCGGCGCCAAGGAGCGGGCGATCCCGCGCGACTACCAGCGCGACGTGGTCAAGGACACGCTGCTGCATGTCGACTTCTTCCGCGTCACGGCGACGTCCGTGGTCGAGGTCGAGGTGCCGGTGCATTTCCTCAACGAGGAGAAGGCGCCGGGTCTTGTCCGCGGGGGCGTCCTCAACGTCGTGCGCCACACCGTCGAGGTGAAGGCGGGCGTCGACCACCTGCCGGAGAACATCGAGGTCGACCTGACGGGCCTCGAGATCGGCGACATCGTGCACGCCTCGGCGGTCAAGCTGCCGCAGGGCGTCGAGTTCGCGATCGACGAGCGCGACTTCACCATCGCGACGATCGCGGCCCCGACCGTGGTGGCCGAGCAGCAGGCCGAGGAGCAGGCCGAGACCGAGGCCGAGAAGGCCGCCGAGGCTTCGGGCGAGACCGAGGAGGAGACGCCCGAGGGCGAGGCCTCCGAGGGCGAGGCTGGCGCCGAGGCTTCGGACGAGAAGAAGCCGTCCGAGGACTGATCCGGCTCCCGGGAGCGAGAAGCGATGCTGCTGCTGGTCGGCCTCGGCAATCCGGGGCCGAAATATGCCGGCAACCGGCACAATATCGGCTTCATGGCCGTCGACCGGATCGCCGCCCGCCACGGCTTTTCGCCCTGGCGGGCGCGCTTTCAGGGCCTTGTGGCCGAAGGGACGCTCGGCGGCGTCAAGACGCTGCTGCTGAAGCCCGGGACTTACATGAACGAGAGCGGCCGCGCGGTCGCCGAGGCCGCGCGCTTCTTCAAGATCGCGCTCGGCGACGTCGCCGTGTTTCACGACGAGCTCGACCTCGCGCCCGGAAAGCTGCGCGTGAAGGTCGGGGGCGGCAACGCCGGCCACAACGGTCTGCGCTCGATCACGGCCCATATGGGCAACGACTACAAGCGCGTCCGTCTCGGCATCGGGCATCCGGGCGTCAAGGAGCTCGTGCACCCCTACGTGCTGAATGACTTCGCGAAGTCCGAGCAGCCCTGGGTCGAGACCTTGATCGACGCAACGGCCGAAGCCGCGGACCTGCTCGCGCGGGGCGAGGACGCGAGCTTCCAGAACAAGGTCCACCTACGCATGGAGGCCGCCGGCTTCGCCGAGGTGGCGCGGGTCGGCGAACGGAAGGACGCCTGAGATGGGTTTCAAATGCGGCATCGTCGGGCTGCCGAATGTCGGCAAGTCGACGCTGTTCAACGCGCTGACGCAGACCGCGGCCGCGCAGGCGGCGAACTATCCGTTCTGCACGATCGAGCCGAATGTCGGCGAGGTCGCGGTGCCGGATCCGCGGCTCGACGCGCTCGCCGAGGTCGGCAAGTCGGCGCAGATCATCCCGACGCGGCTGACATTCGTCGACATCGCGGGGCTGGTGCGCGGGGCGTCGAAGGGCGAGGGCCTCGGCAACCAGTTCCTCGCGCATATCCGCGAGGTCGACGCCATCGCCTATGTGCTGCGCTGCTTCGAGGATGACGACGTCACCCATGTCGAGGGCCGGGTCGACCCGCTTTCCGACGCCGACACGGTCGAGACCGAGCTGATGATCGCCGACCTCGAGAGCCTCGAGAAGCGCGTCGTCGCGCTCGAGAAGCGAGCCCGCGGGAACGACAAGGAGGCCAAGGAGCAGCTCGAGCTCGTCAACCGCGTGCTGCCGCTGCTGCGCGACGGCAAGCCCGCGCGGCTCACAAAGGTCTCGGACGAGGAGCGGCCGGCCTTCGACGCGCTCAATCTGCTGACCTCGAAGCCCGTGCTCTATGTCGCGAATGTCGACGAGGCCTCGGCCTCGGAAGGCAACGCCTATTCGGCGAAGGTCGAGGAGCGCGCGAAGCAGGAAGGCGCTGTCGCGGTGGTGATCTCGGCGAAGATCGAGAGCGAGATCGCGACGCTGCCGCCGGAGGAGCGCGCGGAGTATCTCGACGCGCTCGGCTTGCATGAGACCGGCCTCGACCGCCTGATCAACGCCGGCTACCGGCTGCTCGGCCTCGTGACCTATTTCACGGTCGGTCCCAAGGAGGCGCGCGCCTGGACGATCGAGCGCGGCACCAAGGCGCCGCAGGCCGCGGGCGTCATCCATTCGGACTTCGAGAAGGGCTTCATCCGCTCCGAAACGATCGCCTATGCGGACTATGTCGCGCTGAAGGGCGAGGCCGGGGCCAAGGAGGCGGGCCGGATGCGCCTCGAGGGCAAGGACTATGTGGTCGCGGACGGCGACGTCCTGCATTTCCGCTTCGCGAACTGAGCGATGCCGGCGGGTCTCGCCTTCGAAGACTTCCGGCCCGGTGACGTCGCCGAATATGGCGACCTCGTGGTCGACCGCGCGGACATGCTGGACTTCGCGCGCGAATTCGATCCGCAGCCGATGCATGTCTCCGAGGAGGCCGCGCGCGGCTCGATGCTGGGCGAGCTGATCGCCTCGGGCTGGTACACGGCCGCGCTGCTGATGCGGATGAACTGCGACGAATTCCTGCTCGACGCGCGCTCGCTCGGCTCGCCCGGCGTCGACAGCCTCGAGTGGCGCGCGCCGGTGCGCGCCGGCGACCGGCTGACCGTGCGCCGCGAGGTGCTGTCGGCGCGCAGGGTTCCGGGCCGCCCCGAGGCGGGGCTCGTCAAGTTCAGGTTCGACGTCGTCAACCAGGACGGCGCCGTCGTGATGCGGCAGGTGAGCCAGAAGCTCATCGGCCGGCGCGCGGAGGCCGCCTGATGCATCTCGAGGATTATGAGGTCGGCGCCAGGGCCGAGCTCGGCTCTTATCTCTTCACGACGAAGGAGATCGTACGCTTCGCCGAGAAATACGATCCGCAGCCCTTCCACCTCTCCGAGGCCGCCGGGCTCGCCGGCCCCTTCAAGGGGCTCGCGGCCTCCGGCTGGCACACATGCGCGGTCTGGATGAAGCTGATGATCGCCTATCAGCGCCGCGTCGCGAGGGAGCGGCTGGCGGCAGGGCTCCCGGTCGGCCGGGCCGGCCCCTCGCCGGGCTTCGAGGCGCTGCGTTGGAGCGTTCCCGTCATGGCCGGCGACACGCTGACCTATTTCAGCGAGGCGCTGGCTACGCGGCCGAGCGCGAGCCGGCCCGAATGGGGCCTGCTCAAGGCCCTCAACACCGCGGTCAACCAGCACGGCGTCGAGGCGCTCCGCTTCAAGAGCCATGTCTTCGTGGAGCGGCGCCCGGCGCGGTAACGCTTGCGTGACCTTGGGAGGGCGCGGCCTCCCCGATGCGTTAAACGTCGATCGAACCGGGGCTCGGCTCGGACCGGGCGAACGGCAGACCGAGGATCGCGCCTGATGGCTTCGCCGAAATCCGCCTTGCCGCTGCTCGCTGCTCTGGCCCTCGTTCCCGGGCTCAATCAGACGGCCTTCGCGGGAACGGCGTCGGGCGTCGGCGGCCCGGCCGAACGGCTGGTGATGGCCCAGAACCAGGGCAAGGACCGCGCCGCGGATGACCGCAAGGACGACGAGGACGACGCCGCTGCAAGCGAGGATGACGACTTCGACGACATGGATATGGGCGTCGATGAAGACGATGACGATGACGCGTCCCAGAAAGGCGACGACGTCCGCCCCGACGGCGACCGCAAGAACTGACCTTCCCGCCCCGGCCCGCACCCTTATCACACGACAAATTTGCCGGCTGGCCGGTTGGCGAAGCGGCGTGCTCCCCTACCCTTCTGGCTGATCCGGCGATCCGAGGGGCCTCGCCGCTGGAGGCTGGACTATGGCGAACGCACTTCCACAGTTCCTGAACGTGAGCATCCTTCAGGAGCTGAAGCTCCAGGCCGAGCTCGCGGCGGCGGCCTATGACGACGGGGACAAGCCCAAGGGCTTCAAGGACGTCGACCTGGAGTCGATCGGGGTCGCATCCGACAATATCGACGGCAAGTTCTTCGAGAACGACGGCGCCGCGGCGCGGCTGATGTCGCGCGGCGGCGACTGGTACCTGTCGTTCCGCGGCACGGATTCGACCGAGGACCTGCTCGACTTCATCGCGGACCAGGACGACTACATCGACAAGTTCGACGACCTGTTGTCGTCGATCTCCACGACAGGCAAGTTCGACGGCAAGCTGTTCGTCACCGGCCACAGCCTCGGCGGCGCGGCCTCGCATCTGCTGCACGAGGAGCGCGGCGACTTCAGCGCGGCGGTCCGGAACGCCGACTACTTCTCCTTCGCGTCGCCGATCTTCAAGGACGGAGACCAGGTCGCGTCCTACGGCCACGCCAACGACGCCATCTACGGCCTCGACGACGACGGCGGACCGCCCTTCGTCAAGGAGGTCTTTTACTACACCGACGAGGTCGGCACCCAGCAGCCCGACGCCGAGGACGACGACAACGAACCGCTGCACGCCATCGAGAACCACGTCGAAGGCTTGCAGCGGATGATCGACGCCGACGTTTTCCGGCCGGACTTCGGCCTGCAGGACCGCCGCGGCCTCTCGCTCGACCAGCAGGTCGTCATTGTCGGCGACCATGGTCGGGTCAGCATCACCGACGATTTCGGCGGAAGCGTCGTCATCCTCGGCGTCGACGGCCGGCTGCCCGGCGAAGACCGGGACGAGATCGACGTCTCGGACGTCATCATCGGACGCGACGAGGCGGGGAAGGACTGGATCGACGGCATGCGCGGCGCCGACGAGCTGATCGGCCGGGCCGGCGCGGACCGGCTGATCGGCGGCGTCGGGGCCGACAGCCTGAACGGCGGAAGCGGCGGGGACCGGCTGTGGGGCGGCGCCGGGCGCGACTCGCTGTTCGGCGGCAAGGGCGCGGACGACTTCGTGTTCGACAAGGCGCAGGGCCAGGCGGACGTCGTCCGCGATTTCCATCGAGGCCACAACGACACGCTGGTGATCGACGTCAGCGCTTTCGGGGGCGACGCCACGGGCGACTTCGACGTCTTCAACGGCCGCACGCAGCCTGACGCGCGCGGCGATGGGCCCGCGGTCCTGTACGCCCGCAGCAGTGGAAACGTTTTCTTCGACGCTGACGGCCGCGGGGGAGACGACGCCCTTCTGGTCGCGACGCTAAGGGACGGCCCGGACAGCCTGAAGGCCGGAAACATCGACCTTATCTAGGCCCGCGCCAGGACCGCGCCCCGGCGGCCAAGACCCGAAACCGCAAATGAAAAAGGGGCCGGCGCGCCGGCCCCTTCCAAGTCATCGATAGATCGACGACCTACTTAATGTTCATGCAGTTGGCGTAGTAGCTAACCGGCGCCGCCCAGTCGGAGAAGATGGCGCGCACGCCGACGTCCCGAGCCAGCACGTCGATGACGGTCATCAGGTCGCCCTCGCGGGTGATCGCGTTCTCGACCGTCTGGTAGTAGAAATCGCCGTTGAGGTTCGCAAGGACGCCCGAGCGCTCGAGCGACCAGGTGATGATGTCGAGGCCTGCGGCCTTGGCGTTCTTGGCGGCCTGCGACGCGACGATCTCGTTCTTCGCGTTCACGTCGAGCAGCGCGAAGCTCGGGGGCGCCCAAATTCGGATGCCTTCCTGACGATAGCCTTCGAGCTCGGCGGCGGTCGGCAGGTCAGCCACCGTGTTCGCGTCGTCCAGATAGACGGCCTGACGGCCGAAGGCCGGCTCGTTCTGGACCCAATAGATCACGTCGTTCTTGTCGAAGGACTGCGGGAACACGTCTTTCGCCTTCACGCCCGCGGCCCTGTACTCGTCGACCAGCTTCTGCGCGTATTCGGCTTGCGTGAAGCCGCGGAACGGCATCGGGACGACCGGGCTCTTAAGTTCTGGCGTCATCTTCACGCCGAGCTTCTTGAACAGCTCGATGCTCTCGGCATGCGTCAGCAGATGGCCGCTGGTCGGGCCAGCGTAGAGGTCGGTGCGGAAGTCCGGAGTGCCGCCCTGATATTCCTCGACCGTCTTCGCGGCGCGGTTGGACGCGTCCATCTTGCCGCGCAGCGTCTTGAACTCCGCGAGCGTGATGTCGCTGGTGCGGCATTCGGCGCTCGCCGGCGTGACGACCGCGCCGTTCTCGTCCAGCACGGCCGGGGTGAACGGCTTGGTGCACTTCTTGGCGAGCGGCGTCAGCAGGATGTTGGTGGTGGTGTGCAGGTCGTTCTGCGCATGCCGGCAGACCAGCTCGAGGTCCTTGGTGAAGGCGACGTCGCATTCGAGGACGCCGGCGCCCATGCGAGCGGCCGCCTCATAGGACTCGACAGTGTGCTCGGGGAACTGCAGCGGCGCGCCGCGATGGCCGATCGAGAAGCTGCTCGGCTTGAAGGTCTTGTTCTCGCATTGCTTCAGCTTCCGCTTCAGCGGGCTGTTGTCCATGTCGTTGATCAGAAAGAACGGGCGCGGTCCGAGCTGGACGTTGATTTTTTCCTGCTTTGCGGCCTGCGCGCCTTCGTCGTTGGCGGCCGCCTTGTCGGCGAAGGCCAGCGCCGACGCGCCGATGGCGACGGCGAGGCCGAGTGTGGCAATCTGCTTGCGCATGGTGATCCCCGTTGGGCGATAGCGGGATCATCCCGATATCGGCGGGACCGTATCGGCGGGTCCTGACAAAGAAGTGACGCTTCAGAATTGTTAGGCGCACGACAACGTTGCTTGCATATTTCGAATTTCAACAGTAAGAAATCGCGGCGCGATCGTTTGTCCGCAGATTTAGGCTGACGTTATTGTTAGCCGACGTCCTAGTGAGGGCGCCGATTGGGTTTAGCCTTGGGTGCGCAGCGCCCGGCCCGCCACGGCGTCGAGCTTGGCGAGGAGCGCCGGGTCGCGCTGCTCGGGCGCGGTCACGATCGCGAAGTCGAGCGCCCTGTCCGAGCCGATCGGGCAGGCCTCATGCTCCTCGGGAAACTCGTCGGCGAGGCGCATCAGCAGCCGGCGCGCCTTGTCGCCGTTCTCCCGCATCACCGCCAGGATCGCCGACACCTCGGCGCCCTCCTCCTGCGGCCGCCATGCGTCGTAGTCCGTGACCATGGCGACGGTCGCGTAGGGCAGCTCGGCTTCGCGGGCGAGCTTCGCCTCCGGCATGTTGGTCATGCCGACCACGGACGCGCCCATCGCCTTGTAAGCGCCGGATTCCGCGCGGGTCGAGAATTGCGGCCCTTCCATGCAGACATAGGCCCCGCCGACGATGTGCGGGATGTCTTCGGCCGCGGCCGCCCGCGCGAGCCGCGCCACGAGGTTGGGGGCGACGGGGTCCGAGAACGAGACATGCGCCACGCAGCCCGCGCCGAAGAACGAGGCCTCGCGGCGGAAGGTGCGGTCGATGAACTGGTCGACGAACACGAAGGTCCCGGGCGGCAACTCCTCCCGATAGGAGCCGCAGGCCGAAAGCGAGACAAGGTCGGTGACGCCCGCCCGCTTCAGCACGTCGACATTGGCGCGGTAGTTGATGTCGGACGGCGAAAGCCGGTGCCCCGCGCCGTGCCGGGGTAGGAACACCACCCGCGTATCGCCGATGAAGCCTTCGATCGGCTTCGCGGAAGGCGTCCCCCAGGGGCTCGCGTCGTCGAGCTCGCGGACGTCGGTCAGCAGCGACAGGTCGTAGACGCCCGACCCGCCGATCACCCCAAGCGTGGCCCGTCCCATCGCCGCTCCCGACAAGCGAACGGCGGACGCCTCAACGCCCGCCGTCGAAAAATCACGTCTGCGTCGAGCGGCCCGTCAGGCCGTCCGCTCCTTCAGGCCGTGCCAGATGCTCTTCTTGGTGAAGTAGAGCAGGCCGGCGAACACGATCAGGAAGAACATCACCACGATGCCCATCTGCTTGCGGGCCATCAAATGCGGCTCGGCGGCCCAGGTCATGAAGGCCGCGACGTCCTTGCCGTACTGGTCGATCGTGGTGGGCGTGCCGTCGGCGTACTCGACCTGGCCGTCCTGGATCGGCTTCGCCATCGCGATCCAGTGGCCGGGGAAATATTTGTTGTAGTGCAGCCCGTCCTTGGGAGGCGTCGCGCCGTGGGGCGGCTCCTCGTAGCCTCCGAGCAAGGCGTGAATGTAGTCCTGCCCGTTCTCCTGGTACTGGCCGAGGATGTCGATCAGGAACCAGGGGAAGCCGCGCTCATAGGTGCGGGCCTTGGCGAGCGTCGAGAAGTCCGGCGGATAGGCGCCGCCATTCGCGGCGCGCGCCGCCTCCTCGTTCGGGAACGGGCTCGGGAAGTAATCCGACAGCCGGCCCGGCCGGTCCGGGAACTCGCCCTTGTCGTCCGGCGCGGGGTCCTTGACCTGGTACTCGGCCGCGATCGTCTCGGCCTGCTCCTTGCTGTAGCCGAGCCCACCCTCGTCCGCGAGGTTGCGGAACGCGACCATCGACAGCGCGTGGCAGCTCGCGCAAACCTCGCGGTAGATCTTGAAGCCGCGCTGCAGCTGCGCCTGGTCGTATCGGCCGAAGGGACCGGCGAAGGACCAGCTCTGGCGTGGCGGGTGCGTCTGCTCGGCGGCGCTCGCCCGGTCGACGTCGGCGGACACGAAGCCCAGGCCGATGGCGATGATTATCGCCGCGACGCGGGCTCCGCGAAGGGTCGACCGGATGCTCATGGTGACGTCCTTGATCCGCTGTGCGCTCACGCCGCTCACCCTCGCGTCTCGGGCGCCGCCGCTGCGGGCGGGGCGAGGCCGGGGTCGCCGGGCAGCCGGTCGCGCGCCGGTCCGAGCACCGACTCCGCGATGGAGGCCGGTAGCGGCTTGGTCTTCTCGATCCGGCCGAGCAGCGGCAGGATGATCAGGAAGTGCGCGAAATAGTAGAAGGTCGCGATCCGCGAGACCGTGACGTACCAGCCCTCCGGCGGCTTGGAGCCGAGCCAGCCGAGCAGGATGCAGACGCCGACGAACACCCAGAAGAACTGCTTGAACAGCGGCCGGTACTTGCCCGAGCGCACCTTCGACGAGTCCAGCCAGGGCAGGAAGAACAGCACGGCGATCGCCCCGAACATCGCGATGACGCCGCCTAGCTTCGAGGGGATCGCGCGCAGGATCGCGTAGAACGGCAGGAAGTACCATTCCGGCACGATGTGCGCAGGCGTCACCAGCGGGTTCGCCTTGATGTAGTTGTCGGCGTGGCCGAGATAGTTCGGGATGAAGAAGGCGAAATAGGAGAAGAACGCCAGGAAGCAGACCAGCGCGAAGGCGTCCTTCATCGTCGCGTAGGGGGTGAACGGGACCGTGTCCTTACGGATGTCTTTCACCTCGACGCCCGTCGGATTGTTCTGCCCGACATGGTGCAGCGCCCAGATATGCAGGCCGACGACGCCCGCGATCATGAACGGCAGCAGGTAGTGCAGCGAGAAGAAGTGCTTCAGCGTCGCGTCGTCGACCGAGAAGCCGCCCCAGAGCCAGGTCACGATGGACGGGCCGACCACGGGGAGCGCCGAGAACAGGTTGGTGATGACAGTCGCGCCCCAGAACGACATCTGGCCCCAAGGCAGCACGTAGCCCATGAAGGCCGTCGCCATCATCAGCAGATAGATGATGACGCCCAGGATCCACAGCACCTCGCGGGGGGCCTTGTAGGAGCCGTAATACATGCCGCGGAAGATGTGGATGAAGACGGCGATGAAGAACATCGATGCGCCGTTGGCGTGCAGGTAGCGCAGCAGCCAGCCATAGTTGACGTCGCGCATGATCTTCTCGACCGACTCGAACGCCATCGAGGCCGAAGGCGTGTAGTGCATCACGAGCACCACGCCGGTCAGGATCTGGGCGACCAGCATGAAGGTCAGGATGCCGCCGAAGGTCCAGAAGTAGTTCAGGTTGCGCGGCACCGGGTAGGCGACGGCGCTGGAGTGCACCAGGCCGACGATCGGCAGCCGGTCCTCGAGCCACTTCGCGAAACCGCCTTTGGGCTCGTAGGTCGAATGTCCTTGCATGACGGTCTCTCGCTGCCTTGCGGGCGCCCGGGCGATCCGGCTCAGCCGATCTTGATCTTGGTGTCGCCTTCGAAGGCGTAGGGCGGGACGTGCAGGTTCTCGGGCGCAGGGCCGCGGCGGATGCGGCCGGCGCTGTCGTAATGCGAGCCGTGGCAGGGGCAGAGGAAGCCGCCGAAATCGCCGGAATTGCTGATCGGCACGCAACCGAGATGCGTGCACACGCCGACCACGATCAGCCAGTTCTCCTTGTCCTTGGCGGCGCGGTTGACGTCGGTCGCCGGCGCATCGGATGGCAGGTTCTCGTTACGGGCGCTCTTGTCCGGGAGCTGGGCGAGCTCGACCTTCTTGGCCTCCTCGACCTGCGCCTTGGTGCGGTTCCACACGAAGACCGGTTTTCCACGCCACTTCACAGTGACGGCCTGCCCCTCGGCGATCTGGCTCACGTCGACCTCCGTCGAGGCGAGCGCGAGCGAAGCCGCGTCCGGATTCATCTGTGCGATGAACGGCCACGCCAGGAACCCGGCGCCGATCGCGCCGGCCGCGCCGGTCGTCAGGTAAAGGAAATCGCGCCGGTTGGGCTCAGCCCTTACTGGTTGGGGGTCGTGCGCGTCATGGGTGGCTGTCACGTGGTCAGTCTCCGCCGCTCGTGCTTGCTGGCCGAGACTGGATTGGAGAACCCCACGCGGCCGGTCCGGGAGCGGCTCCAATTGGAATGGCTCTCAAGACGAGGGGCTATGTGCCACGGGTGGACAATCTGTCCAACCCCGGCTGGGGCGCCACGACACCTTGTCGCATCCGCGGGCGCGTCATGGAGCCCATGCATGTCGCGTGCGCCGTGAAGGAGGCCCGATGAGGCTCGCATTGCTCCAGCCGGACATTCCGCAGAACGCCGGCACGATGCTGCGGCTCGCGGCCTGCCTCGGCGTCGCCGTCGACATCGTGGAGCCCGCGGGATTTCCGGTCTCCGACCGCGCCTTTCGAAGAGCGGGACTCGACTATCTCGACCATGTCGAGATCGAACGTCATGTCTCCTTCGCGACCTTCGAGGCGGCGCGGCGCGCTGCCGGCCGGCGACTCGCTTTGCTGACCACGAAGGCCGAGGTCTCCTATCTCGACGCCGTCTTCCGCCCCGACGACGTGCTGATGGTCGGGCGCGAATCGTCGGGCGCGCCTGACGATGTCCACGCCGCGGCCGACATCAGGGTCGCGATCCCGATTCGTCCCCGGCTGCGCTCGCTCAACGTCGCGGTCGCGGCGGCCATGGTTCTCTCGGAGGCGTTGCGTCAGACGAGCGGCTTCCCTCCGCGCGCCGCGCCGGCCTAAGAGGGGCGCCGAAAAGGAACCCGCACATGAGCCCCCTTCCCTCCGACATCGACGCCCGCAAGGCCGAGACGCGCGCCTGGTTCGAAGCGCTTCGCGACCGCATCCACGCCGCGCTCGAGGCGATCGAGGACGAGGCGGAGGGCGACGGCCCCGCCGGGCGCTTCGAACGCACGCCGTGGTCGCGGACCGACCATGCCGGAGGCGACGGGGGCGGCGGCGTGATGGGGCTGATGAAGGGCCGCGTGTTCGAGAAGGTCGGCGTGCACGTCTCGACGGTGTTCGGGGAGTTCGCGCCGGAGTTCCGCAAGGACATCCCGGGCGCGATGGAGGCGCCGGACTTCTGGGCGTCGGGCATCTCCCTGATCGCCCATCCATGGAGCCCCAACGTTCCGACCGTCCACATGAACACCCGCTTCGTCGTGACCGGCAAGGCGTGGTTCGGCGGCGGCGCGGACCTCACCCCCGTGCTTGATCGCAGGCGCAGCCAGGAGGACGCCGACGCGAAGGCGTTCCACGCGGCGATGGCGGAGGCCTGTTCGGGCCACGCGGTCGCTGACTACGCGAAGTTCAAGTCCTGGTGCGACGAGTATTTCTTCCTGAAGCACCGCGGCGAGGCCCGAGGAATCGGCGGGATCTTCTACGACTGGCTCGACTCGGGTGATTTCGCCGCCGATTTCGCCTTCACCCGGTCGGTCGGCGAGGCCTTCCTCGACATTTACCCGAAGATCGTGCGCGCCAATCTCGGTGCGCCCTGGACCGAAGCGGACCGCGCCGAGCAACTCGTGCGGCGCGGCCGCTATGTCGAGTTCAACCTGCTCTACGACCGCGGCACGATCTTCGGGCTGAAGACGGGCGGCAACGTCGCGTCCATTCTGTCGTCGCTGCCACCCCATGCGGCTTGGCCGTAAAGACTTGAACAACCGTCGCCGCCGCAGGCCTTTGCGCGGCGCGCCGAAACCGGTCTAGCCTGATGACTTCAGCGTCTCTGGGGCGAGGGGCGATGGCGTCCGGCGACGGTGAAGATTCCTCGACGTTCCTGAGCTTCCTGCGCGACGTCCAGAAATATGTTCTGGCCGCCGTCGTGGGCGGCCTCTGCTCGTTCATTTTCCAGTACAAATGGTAGTACGAACAGGAGAAGCTCGCGACCGCGAAGGATCAATACAACAAATCCTATCAGACGATTATCGATTTTTCAGAACTCTATCACAAACGCTTCTACGCCGTGAACTCAGCCTGGCGGTCGATGCTGGAGACCGGATCGGTCAGCGATGAACGGAAGAAGCTGCTCTCCGACTTGATCTACGAATGGAACTTCAAGATCGACACCTACATCAAGCAATTCGAGACGCTGGTCGACCGGCCGTTCTTCGAGGACAGGGCGAATTTCAACCCGCAAGAACTGTCCGTCTCCTACGAGAACTGGAAAGACGTCGATTGCGGCGCAGCCTTCGAAGGCGACAACGGAGCCGACGCCCGCTGGAACCTCATCCGTTTCTATCCGAAGGCGTTCGACCACTGCTTCGGGAAGGTCAGCGACACACTCGAAGCCTTCGTGAGCGGCAAGCTCATCTATCGCAAGGGAGAACCGCAGACCCCGGAAATCGACGCGTTCCTGCGAATCTATGAGACGAGCTACCACAATATGGTGATCTTCCGGCAGGAGGCGTTGAAGCGCGCGCTCTGCAACTACAACGAGAAGATCACCGACGACCTCGCGACCTTCATCGGGCTCTGGAGCAAAGGTCTGGCAAGAGAGACCGCCAGTTGCCAGGTAGCGAGAAATCACCAAGAAGCCAGAGCTCTTCGAGGCACCGCAGAGTCTCGCCGACAAGAGGCCCCTCCGGCGTCCCAAGCGCGAGCAGCTCCCGGGCCGTGACCGGGAATTTCGGCGGGGTCCAGCGATCTGCAAGGGTCAGCAGGGAGCGCCATCCGGCGGAATCCGGCGGCGCGCCGGACTCCGCCCAGGCGAGCGTCAGCCGGTCCCGGAAGGCCTCGCGGCCGAGACAGTAGAGCGCAAGTCGGGCGGCCTGTTCGCCATCCGCGGGATCCGGCCCGCCGCCATCGCCGATCGCCGCCAGCCGGTCGGCCTCCCGACGGGACAGCCTCAGCCTCGATTTCAGCCGCTCGGCGTCTTCGCGGACCACCTGATTGAGCGCAGCGAGCCGGAGCAGCGCATCCGGCGCGTCGGCGTCGAGCGCAGCGAGCCGGGCGAGTCGCGAGGGCCGCGGCACGCCGCCGATCAGCGGCGCGAACAGCCCGGCGCCGGCCATCACCGCGACGGTTTCGGGAGCGCGGGGCGCGACGAGCAGCTTCAGGAGCTCGGCGCGCACGCGTTCGGCCGAAAGCCGCGCGAGGCCGTCGCGCTCGGCGATCGCCGCGGCGAAGCCCTCCGGGTCGATCGGACCCCTGGCGAAACGGGCATGGAACCGGAAGAAGCGCAGCGTCCTGAGATAGTCCTCGCGGATCCGGTCGCGCGCCGAGCCGATGAAGCGGACCCGGCCCGCGCGCAGATCCGCCAGACCGCCCACATGGTCGTGCACTTGTCCGTCGCGCGACAAATAGAGGCCGTTGATCGTCAGATCGCGCCGCATCGCGTCTTCCGCCCAGTCGCGGGTGAAGGCCACGACGGCGCGCCGTCCGTCGGTCTCGACGTCGCGGCGCAGCGTCGTGACTTCGAACGGCCGGCGGTCCACCACCGCCGTGACCGTGCCGTGCGCGAGGCCGGTCGGGACCGCCTTCCAGCCCGCCGCCTCGACGCGCCGGACGGTTTCCTCCGGAAGCGCCGTGGTCGCGATGTCGACATCAAGAGGCGTGAGCCCGAGCAAAGCGTCGCGCACCGCGCCGCCATTGACGCGGGCCTCCTCTCCGTCGCGGTCGAGTGCGGCGAGCAGGTCGGCGAGCGGCCGCCGCTTCAGCCAGCCGGCGCCCTGAAGCTCGAAGGTCTCGGCGCTCATTTCTTCTCGTCAGGCTCGACGATGCGGCCGGGCACGAACACGCCGTTCTCCATATGCGCCGGGACATAGAGCGCCTTCCTGGAGCCGCCCGTGGTCAAGGCGAGCGCGGCGAGGCTTCCGAGCGTGAGGCCGACGGCGCTCACCACCAGCCAGACCAGAGGGACGCCGCGCCAGCGCTCCGGCGCGCGCCAGCCGCGCTTGGTGAAATGCAGCCACAGCGCATAGGCCGCGAAGGGCAGCAGGGCCAGCAGCGCGTGAAACGCAATCCGGGTCATCCGGCGTAGAGCCTCTCGTAAAGGTTCTTGAGGAGCCCAGCGGTGACCCCCCAGATGTGGCGATCCTCCCACGGCATATGGTGGATCTCGCGCAAGCCGCCCGTCCATTCGCGCATCTCGACGCGGTGGTTCTCGGCCCGCATCAGGAAGCCGAGCGGCGCCTCGAAGGCGTCCTCCACCTCGTCGGGAGACAAGATCAGCCGGTAGCCGGGGTCGATCTCGGCCACGCAGCCCACGATGCCGAAGCCCGAATTTGTGACGTAAAGGTCGAGATAGCCGAGCGGGGTCACGAGCGCGGGATCGAGCCCGACCTCCTCATGCGCCTCCCGAAGCGCGGTGGCGAGCGGCGTTGGATCGGCCGGCTCGCGCTTGCCTCCCGGAAACGAGATCTGCCCGGCATGGACCGGCAGGTCCTTGGCGCGCTGCGTGAAGAGCAACTGGGGCTCCTCCCGCGCCACGATTCCGATCAGCACCGCGGCCGCACGCGGCGTCCGGTCGGGCGCAAGCAGCGCGTGCTCGCCGATCGGGACGGTCTCCGGATCGTCGGGATC
This sequence comes from Hansschlegelia zhihuaiae, assembly GCF_004103825.1. Lineage (GTDB taxonomy): Bacteria > Pseudomonadota > Alphaproteobacteria > Rhizobiales > Methylopilaceae > Methylopila > Methylopila zhihuaiae. The sequence continues at coordinate 122,032 of NZ_RYFI01000008.1, read as the reverse complement.
CGGCGGCGCGCCGAGCAGACGTTCCGCCGCGCGCAAGCGGAAGTCGTCAAGCGACAGGGCGTCGGCGACCGTCATCGACGAAAGCTCGCCGCCGGCCGCCCCCTTCTCCCGCAAGCGGCAGAAGGTAAGGATGAGGGGGCGTCAGGACGAGACGAACCATAAGACAGGCCCCCACCCTTGCCCTCTCCCGCAAGCGGGAGAGGGGATCGGAACCGTCGCGCCGTGATCGTCAAGTCGTCGCTCCGCTCATCGGATAAAACGCGCCGCCCGACCATACGCCGAGGGCGCCGTCCTTCTCCTCCGCGAGATCGACGAGGTCATAGACCGCCGAGCGCGCGACCAGCGCCCAGAGATCGCCGCGAACCCGCACATAGGGCTTGAAGCCGCCATCCGCGGCCTCCCCGAACCGCAGCGGATGGTCGGGGCCGGCGTCCACGACCTCGTCGACATTCGTGCGGAAGCGCAATCGCCGTTCCCTCCCCTCGCCGTCGCTCGCCATCTCGACCGCCACGAAGGGCGCGTCCTCGACCGAGATCGAGAGCTTCTCGGCCGGCGTCACCAGAACGAAGCCGTCGGGATCGCGGCGCAGCACCGTCGAGAACAGCTTCACGAGCGCCGGCCGGGCGATGGGCGAGCCCTTGTAGCGCCACTCTCCGTCGGCCTTGATGACGATGTCGATCTCTCCGCAATGCGCCGGGTTCCACGTCTCGACGGGCGCTGGCCCGCGCGAACAAGCCTCCGCGGCCTCGGCCAGGGCCTGCATGCGGGCTGCTGCTGCGGTCTGCGGCGATCGGTCGTCAGCCATCACTTTCGCTCGCCGCCTCTCATGCGATTCGCGGCGGGGCCTTTCTCTCGCCCCTTTCATGCCGTCGCGGTCAATCTAAGTCTCGCCGTGGCGGCGGATAAGTGTTGCCATGTCGGACAGTCCCCGCCGCGCGAGCTTCCAGCGGCGGCCCGAGGGTTGCATTGGGGGCGAGACAGTCGTCCGATGAGCGCGAGCGCAGGAGACAGCCGATGAGCCAGACCGAAGCCGCCACCGACCTCGACGCCGCGATCGTCCGCGGGGCCGAGGCGATCGGCGCCCATGTGGCGGCGGCGCGGGCCGCGGTCGGCGAGATCATCTTCGGCCAGGACAAGGTCGTCGACCACGCGCTGCTCACGGTGCTGTGCGGCGGACACGCGCTGCTGGTCGGCGTGCCAGGCCTCGCCAAGACCAAGCTCGTCGACACGATGGGGATTGTGCTCGGCCTCGACGCCCGCCGCGTCCAGTTCACGCCCGACCTGATGCCGTCGGACATTCTCGGCTCCGAAGTGCTCGACGAGGACGCCCACGGCCGCCGCTCCTTCCGCTTCGTGCGCGGCCCGGTGTTCGCCCAGCTGCTGATGGCCGACGAGATCAACCGCGCGAGCCCGCGCACCCAGTCGGCGCTGCTGCAGGCGATGCAGGAGTACCACGTGACCGTCGCGGGCGTGCGGCACGACCTACCCCGCCCGTTCCATGTGCTCGCGACCCAGAACCCGCTGGAGCAGGAGGGCACCTATCCGCTGCCCGAGGCGCAGCTCGATCGTTTCCTGCTGCAGATCGACGTCGACTACCCGGATCGTGAGGCCGAGCGCCGCATCCTGCTCGCCACCACTGGCGCCGACGAAGCCAAGCCCCGCCCAGCGCTCTCTGCCGACGACCTGCTGAGCGCGCAGCGCCTTGTGCGGCGCCTGCCGGTCGGCGAATCCGTGGTCGAGGCGATCCTCGACCTCGTTCGCGCCGCGCGTCCCGAGACCGCCGACAAGGCGCTCGCCGAGAAGATCGCCTGGGGCCCGGGGCCGCGCGCCAGTCAGTCGCTGATGCTCGCGGTGCGCGCCCGGGCGCTGCTCGACGGGCGGTTCGCGCCCTCGATCGACGACGTCGCGGCGCTCGCCGAGCCGGTGCTCAAGCACCGCATGGCGCTGACCTTCGCGGCGCGCTCCTCGGGCGAGACATTGTCGGGCGTCGTCGCCAAGCTCGTCGAACGGCTCGGCTGACCCGGATGGCGGTTCGCGCCGAGCTGGTCGAGCCCTCCGAAGCGCGGATCGGCGTCCGCCACGAGGAGGCTGCGCTCGGGCTCGCGGCGTCGCTTCCCCGCCTGCTTGTCGCGGCCCGCCGCGCCTCGGCGACCGTCGTGCACGGGCTGCACGGCCGCCGGCGCTCCGGCGTCGGCGAGAACTTCTGGCAGTTCCGCCGCTTTACCGAGGGCGACGCCACCACCCGGATCGACTGGCGCCGCTCGGCGCGCGACGAGCACGTCTATATCCGCGAGCAGGAATGGGAGGCGGCCCACACGGTCTGGCTCTGGATCGACCGCTCCCGGTCGATGGCCTTCCGGTCAAGCCTATCCGAGGTCTCGAAGCTCGAACGCGCCGTGGTGCTCGGGCTCGCGCTCGGCGACCTGCTGGTGCGCGGCGGCGAACGCGTCGGCCTGCTCGGACTGACCCGGCCGACCGCGAGCCGCCTCGCCATCGAAAAGCTCGCCGAAGCGCTGGCGCATGCCGAAGACGACGCCGGCCACCTGCCGCCCGCGAGCGCGCCGATCGCGCGGCTCGCCGAGGCGGTGCTGATCGGCGACCTCCTGGCGCCGGAGGAGGAGATCGCGGCCGCCGTGGCGCGCCTCGCGGCCCGCGGTGGGCGCGGCCACATGGTGATGATCGTAGATCCCGTGGAAGAGACCTTCCCCTTCTCTGGCCGCACCGAGTTCCTCGATCCCGACGCCTCCCTGAAGCTCGTGGCCGGCCGCGCCGAGGACTGGCGCGAGGGCTATGTCGAGCGGCTCGCCCGGCACCGCGCCGCGCTCGCCGAGGTCGCCCGACGCCACGGCTGGAGCTTCACCATCCATCGCACCGACCGGCCCGCCACCGAGCCGCTTCTCGCGCTCCATGGCCGCCTGGGCGAGGCCGACCGATGAGCGCGCTGCCGCTCGCCTTCCTGAGCCCCTGGATGCTGACGGCGCTGCTCGCGCTGCCGGCGCTCTGGCTGCTGCTGCGCCTCACCCCGCCGCGCCCGCGCAAGATCGACTTCCCGCCGCTCCGCCTCCTGCTCGACGTGGTGGCGAAGCGCGAGACGCCCGTCCGCACGCCCTGGTGGCTTCTGCTGCTCCGGCTGACGCTGGCCGCGCTCATCATCGTCGCGCTCGCCAAGCCGATCTGGAACCCGCCGCCCGCCGCGAGCCAGGGCTCCGGCCCGCTGCTGCTGGTTCTCGACAATGGCTGGGCGGCGGCGCCGGACTGGGACGCCCGTGTCGCAGCCGCCGAAGTCGCGATCCAGTCGGCCGGCGACGCCGGACGGCCGGTCGCACTGGTCGCGAGCGCCGAGCCGCCGCGCGAGATCGGCCTCGGGACCGCCGAGGCCGCCGTCGAGCGGCTGAGGGTGCTGTCGCCCGAGCCCTTCGCGGTCGACCGCAGGCCGCTGCTGGGGCCGATCGAGGCCTTTCTCAGGACAAACCCCTCCGCGGACGCCGTCTGGATCGCGGACGGCCTCGCGGGCGGCGAGGCGCGCGCCTTCGCCGACGGCCTGAAGGCCGCGCTCGGCGGCCGCTCCCTCGCCGTCAGGATCGATCCGACCGGCTCCGCCCGCGGCCTTGCGGCGGCCGAGAATTCTCCGGGGGCGCTGACCGTCAAGGCTCTTCGCGGCGAGGCCGCCGGTCCGGAGCCATTCCGCGTGCGCGCCTCCGATCTTCGCGGCCGGCCGCTCGCAGAGGTGGACGGGGCGTTTCCGCTCGGCGCCCGCGACGCCGTCGCGTCCTTCGACCTGCCGGTCGAGCTGCGCAACGACATCGCACGCCTCGAACTCGTCGGGGCCAAGACCGCCGGCGCCGTCCAGCTCCTCGACCAGCGCTCGAAACGACGCTCTATCGGCGTGGTGAGCGGCGCTTCGGCGGACGTCGCGCAGCCGCTTCTGTCGCCGACCTACTATCTGTCACGGGCGCTGAGACCCTTCGCCGACGTGCGCGAGGCGCGCGGACAGGGCGCGAGCCAGGCGGTCGAGCAGTTCGTCACCGACAAGCTTCCGGCGATCGTGCTCGCCGACGTCGGCGCGCTGAGCCGAGAGGCGCAGGACAAGCTCTCCGCCTGGGTGCGCGCCGGCGGCGTGCTGATCCGGTTCGCCGGGCCGCGGCTCGCCGCCGCGCCGCAGGACGAGCTGTCGCCGGTCCGGCTCCGCCAGGGAGGCCGCATCCTCGGCGGCGCGCTCGCCTGGGAGACGCCGCAGCCGCTGTCGAGCTTTTCGGCCGAAGGACCGTTCGCCCCTCTCGTTCCCCCGAAGGACGTGACGGTCTCCCGCCAGGTGCTCGCCGAACCCGACGCCGACCTGCCCGATCGTGTTTGGGCGACGCTCGGCGACGGGACGCCGCTCGTCACCGGCGTGAAGCAGGACAAGGGCCTCTCGGTGCTGTTCCACGTCACGGCTGACACGCGCTGGTCGAACCTGCCGCTCTCCGGCGCGTTTGTGGACATGCTGCGCCGGATCGTCGATCTCGCGGGCTCCAACCCGGCGCAGAAGCAGGAGGCCGAGACGGCCAAGACCAACGAGGCAGGGGGCAAGCCGGCCGCGGGCGAGGCCGCGCCGCCGCCCGGCCAACGCCCGGCCACGCTGCCGCCGACCCGCACGCTCGACGGTTTCGGCGCCTTCCGGTCGCCGCCCGCGACCGCCAGGCCGGCTCCCGTCGAAGGCCGTCCTTTCGCAACGCCGGACAATCCGCCGGGATTCTATGGACCGGTCGACGCCGGGATCGCGGTCAACCTGCTGCCCGCCGACGCGGCGCTCGTCCGTCTCGACCTCGCAGGCGTCGACGCCAAGGTGGCGCCGATCGTGGCCGCCGAACCGACGCCCGTCGCGCCCTGGCTTTTCACCGTCGCGGCGATCGCGGCCATCGTCGACAGCCTGATCGTGTTCCTGCTGGCTGGCGGCGCGGCGCTGATCGCGAGGCGGCCACGGGTAGCCGTCTGGCTCGTCGCCGCGGTCGGCCTGACGATCGCGCTGTCATCGTCGCCCGGCTTCGCCCAGACGCCGCCGGAACCGACTCCGCAGAAGCAGCCGATCGACGAACGCTTCGCGCTGGAGGCCACGCTGTCCACCCGACTCGCCTATGTGGCGACGGGCGACTTCGAGGTCGATCGGATTTCCAAGGCGGGCCTCGAGGGCCTCACCCAGACGCTCGGCGAGCGAACCGCGCTCGAGCCGGGGGCGCCGATGGCCGTCGATCCGTCTCGCGACGAGCTCTCTTATTTCCCGCTGCTCTATTGGCCGGTATTGGAGAACGCTCAACAGCCCTCGCCCGAGACGCTGGCGCGCATCGACGCCTACATGAAACAGGGCGGCACGATCCTGTTCGACACCCGGGACGCGGTGATGACCGGCGCCGGCCCCCAGGGCGACGCCCTGAAGCGCCTGCTCGCCGGGCTCGACGTGCCCGCGCTCGAAAAGGCCCCGCCGGATCACGTGCTGACCAAGGCCTTCTACCTGCTCGACGATTTCCCGGGCCGCTATTCCGGGAGCCCGCTCTGGGTCGAGGCCCTGCCGCCGGCCGACGAGGGCGAGGACCGCCCGGCCCGCGCCGGCGACGGCGTCTCGCCGATCCTGATCACCTCGGCGGATTTCGCCGGCGCCTGGGCGGTGGGCTCCGACGGCCAGCCGCTGTTCCCGACCTCGTCGGACGAGCGCCAGCGCGAGATGGCCTACCGGGTCGGGGTCAACATCGTGATGTACACGCTGACCGGCAACTACAAGGCCGACCAAGTGCACGTGCCTGCTCTGCTCGAGAGGCTTGGGCAGTGAGGCGCGGGGCATGAGCATCGACGTCGCCTTCGCGCCCCTGATCCCGCTCTGGGCGCTGATCGCGCTCGGGCTGGCGGGCGCCGCGGCGGCGGCCCTTTGCGTCGTCGGACGCACGCGCGGCGCGTGGCTGCGGACCGGGGCGATCGCCTGCCTGCTGCTCGCTCTCGCGAACCCCTCCTTCACCCGCGAGGATCGGGAGACGCTGACCAACGTCCTGCCTGTCGTCATCGACCGCTCCGGCAGCCAGACGCTCGACCGTCGCAATGTCCAGACCGACGAGGTCCGCAAGCAATTGGAGGCGCGGCTCTCGGGGCTCAAGGACACCGAGATCCGCTGGATCGAAGCCGGTCAGGACGGCACGGCGACCGATGGAACCGAGCTCTTCGCAGCGCTCCGCAACGGGCTCGCCGACGTGCCGCCCGAGCGGGTCGCTGGCGCGCTCTTCGTCACCGATGGCGTGATCCATGACCTGCCGGCGAGCGCCCGCGACCTCGGCTTCCAGGCGCCGGTCCACGGTCTGATCACCGGCCGGCCGGACGAGCGCGATCGGCGGGTGGCGCTGACGCTGTCCCCGCGCTTCGGGATCGTCGGCCAGAGCCAGCGGATCGGTTTCCGGGTCGACGAGGTCGGGGCCGGGCTGGGTCGGCCCGTGCCCGTGACGGTGCGTCGCGACGGCGAGGCGATCGAGCGGATCGAGGTCGTGCCCGGCCAGGTCACGACCATCGAGGCGCCGATCGCCCATCCCGGCGTCAACTTCATAGAGATCGAGGCGGAGGACGCGGGCCAGGAGATCACGACCGTCAACAACCGCGCCGTCGTGCCGATCGACGGCGTGCGCGAGAAGCTGCGCGTGCTGCTGGTCTCGGGCGAACCGCACGCCGGCGAGCGCACCTGGCGGAACCTCCTCAAGGCCGACGCTTCGGTGGACCTCGTGCATTTCACCATTCTCAGGCCGCCCGAGAAGCAGGACGGCACGCCGATCAACGAGCTGTCGCTGATCGCCTTTCCGACGCGCGAGCTGTTCTCCCAGAAGATCAACGAGTTCGACCTCATCATCTTCGACCGCTACGCGCGCCAGGGCATCCTGCCGATCATCTATTTCGACAACATCGCCCGCTATGTCCGCGACGGCGGCGCGGTTTTGGTCGCCGGTGGGCCGGACTATTCGGAGCCGGGCTCGCTCTACGAGACGCCGCTCGCGCCGGTGCTTCCGGCCGAGCCGATGGGCGGCGTGATCGAGCGGGCGTTCAAGGCCGAGCTGTCAGAAGTCGGCCGCAAGCACCCGGTGACGCGCGGCCTGCCGGGCTCCGAGCAGAACCCGCCCAACTGGGCGCCCTGGTTCCGCATGGTCGACTCGCGCCTGCGCGAGGGCGAGGCGGTGCTGCAGGGGCCGGAGGAGCGCCCCCTTCTCGTGCTCGCCCGCGAGGAGAAGGGGCGGGTCGCGCTGCTGCTGTCCGACCACGCGTGGCTCTGGGCGCGCGGCTTCGACGGCGGCGGCCCGCATGTCGACCTGCTGCGCCGGCTCTCCCACTGGCTGATGAAGGAGCCCGACCTCGAGGAGGAGGCGCTGAGGGCCAAGGCCGTCGGCAAGACCGTCACGCTGGAGCGCCAGACGCTGAAGCATGAGGCCGCGCCCGTCACCGTCACCCTGCCGGGCGGCTCCACGCGCGAGGTCCAGTTGAACCGCGAGGAGCCCGGCCTCTGGCGCGCGACCTTCGAGACGCCCGAGCTCGGGCTGCACCGCGCCGCCGACGGGACTTTCTCGACGCTGGTCAATGTCGGGCCGCCGAACCCGCGGGAGTTCACCGAGGTCGCGAGCACCGACCGCAGGCTCGGACCGATCGCGGCCGCGACCGGGGGCTCGGTCCGGCGCGTCGAGCCGGAGCCGGGCGCGACGATCGACGTCCCGCGCATCGTCCAGGTCAGCGCGGGCGCGCGCGCCTTCGGCTCGGACTGGATCGGCGTGCGCGAGGCGGAGGCGAGCGTGGTGCGGGGCATCGGCATCCTGCCCGTCTTCGCCGGCGTCCTCGGGCTCCTGCTGCTGATCGGCGCCTTCGCCGTGACATGGGCGCGCGAGGGCCGATGACGCGGCGCACGTCCCGTCCCGCCGTCCCGCAAAGCTGAGGCGGCGCCTTGGGCTGGTGGGTCGACGTCCTTCAGAGCTTCCTGCTCGCGGGCTCCGCGCTGTTCTCGATCGTCAACCCGATCGGCGGCGCGCTGCTGTTCGCGCAGGTCACCGGCGGCCGCACGCATGCCGAGCGGGTGACGCTCGCCCGCCGCGTCGGGATCTATTCGGCGATCGTGATGCTGGGAGCGCTCTGGCTCGGCGCCTATCTGCTCGCCTTCTTCGGCATCACGATCGCGGCGCTGAGGATCGCCGGCGGGCTGGTGGTCGCGACCACCGGATGGCGGCTGCTCTCCGCGCCCGAAGCTCAGGAGCAACGCAAGCAGCAGCAGGCCGAGGGCGCGAAGGACAGCGACGACATCGCCTTCTTCCCTCTCACCATGCCGCTCACCACCGGGCCCGGCACGATCTCGGTCGCGATCGCGCTCGGCGCCAACCGTCCGGCGGAGGGCGCGGCGCTCGCGGCCTTCGCGATCGGGGTGTCGGCCGCGACGGCGGCGATCTCGGCGGCGATCTGGCTTTCCTATAGCTGGGCGGACTGGATCACCGGACTGATCGGACCAAGCGGCGTGCGGATCATCGCGCGGTTCGCCGCCTTCATCCTGCTCTGCGTCGGGGTGCAGATCACGCTGAACGGCGTGCTGGACGTGTTCCGCATCGCCGGGATCGGACATCCCGCCTGAGAGGGCGCATTGGGCTCCGCGGGTTGATTCGCGCGGCCGATCTCCGGTTTAAGACCGCGTACGACGAAGGAGACCTCGATGCCGTTCGCCCGAGGATTGGCCGCGTTGCGCCTGTTCGCCTGCCTGCTCTGCCTCGCCGCCCCCGGCCCCGCGGGCGCCGCCGGCGCGCCGCTGAGACCGGCCAGCTATTCCGTCTCGGCCACGCCTGCAGCGGAGGAGAAGGAGGAGAGCTGCGGACGCGGCAAGGCCACCAAGGAGTTCGGCTGGAAGGTGGTCGACTTCGGCGTCTCGACGCTGAAATACCTCATCGGGCTGTTCATCATCCCGGTCGGCTTCTTCCTCGTCGTGGTCGGGGCGGTCCTTCAGGCGGTCGAGTCGGTGGCCTGCTGAGGGCGCGTCACCCCCACGAGCGGCGCGCCTTGCCGCCCGCTCCGAGATCGGCGCCGTCGACGAGCGAGCGCCAGAGCACCCGGTCGGGATCGACCGGCCCCGGCAGCGTCACCATGCCCGCCGGGACCCGACGGAAGCCGACACGGGCGTAATAGGGCTCGTCGCCGACCAGGAGCACGAGCCGATGGCCGGCCGCCACGGCCGCGTCGAGCGATGCCTTGAGCAGCGCCTCGCCGATGCCGCGGCTCCAGAACGCCGGGTCGACGACCAGAGGACCGAGCAGCAGCGCCTCCTGCGAACCGATCACGATCCGGGTCATCCGGTTCGACCCGACCAGGAACGTCCCGACCCGCGCCGTGAAGCAGAGCTCCCGTGCGGGATCGACGCCCTCCCGCAGGCGGTAGGCGGAGCGGGCGTAGCGGCCGGGCCCGAAGGCCCGCTCCTGCAGGCGTTCGACGGCCGGCCCATCGTCGGGCTGCTCGTGGAGGATCGTCAGCGGAAGGGAGGTCATGGGACGCTCGGGAGATCAGGCCGGAGAAGCCGCCCCGCGCGCCGTCGCGCGAAGTCAGCCGCGAAGGTCCGGCGCCAGGGGGCGCCGCGCGGAGCTTCGTCGCGAATTGATCGTGGATCCGATCGTCATGACGGCCCGATACCATGGCGCGTCACATGGCGCCAGCGTCCCCAGGGACACGGCAGCAAGTGGGACGCCGTGCGTCCGCCGCGCCGCTGAGCCAAGGTCAGCGAGACCTGCACATGCCGGTCTTGGTCTTTTCCTTGTCGCCGTCATTGTAGTCGATCCGGATCGAGCCGCCATTGAGCGCGGCGATCCGGCCCTTGTACCAGGTCCCGCCGCCGCGGTAGTTGCACTCGACTTTGTCGCCGACCGACCAGTCGTACTCCTTGACCTGGTTGATCGGGCGGGTGTCGACGTCTCCGTCGTCATATCGGATCGTCACCTTGGATTTCGAGGCGTTCTCGACCACGCCCGGATACCAATACTCGCCGCCCTTCCACTGACCCAGCACCCAGTCGCCCTGTTCGAAGGCCAGAGACGGCGCCGCGGTCGCTGCCGCGAGCGCAAGACCGAAGATCATGCCACGCATTCTTGTTTCCCCCGTCGGACGCGACAGCCGCGTCCGAAGATCGACTTGTCATTTTGGCTCGCGAGCAAGTCAAGATTCACCGGGAGCGGATTTATTTTTATCTGTTGATCATATTACTTCCGCTGTTGCACCGCGCCCACGTGACGCCGTCGCGACCCTCGATCCCTCCACGCAGATCGCGCTATCTCGCCAGGCGGGATCGGTTGGAGAGGCGTCATGGGACTTCTGGTCGACGGAAACTGGCAGGACAAATGGTACGACACGTCGAAGTCCGGCGGCCGGTTCGAACGGCAGGCGTCGCAGTTCCGCAACTGGATCACGGCGGACGGATCGCCGGGTCCGACCGGCGAAGGCGGCTTCAAAGCCGGGGCGGGACGCTATTGCCTCTACGTGTCGCTGGCCTGTCCCTGGGCGCACAGGACGCTGATCTTCCGCAGGCTGAAGCGGCTCGAAGGCCTTATCGACGTCTTCGTCGTCGACCCGCGCATGGGCGAGGAAGGCTGGGTCTTCGGAGATTTTCCGGGCGCGACCCCGGATGGGGCGAACGGCGCCAGGCGGCTCTATGAAGTCTACCTCAAGGCGAAACCGGGCGTGACCACGCGCGTCACGGTGCCGGCGCTGTGGGACAAGGAGCGCGGGACGATCGTCTCGAACGAGTCCGCCGAGATCATCCGCATGTTCAACTCGGCCTTCGACGGCCTGACCGACGAGCGCAGCGATTTCTATCCCGAGCCGCTCCGCGCCGAGATCGACGCCCTCAACGCCCGCGTCTATGAGCGCGTCAACAACGGCGTCTACCGGGCGGGCTTCGCGACCTCGCAGGACGCCTATGCCGAAGCCTTCCGAGCGCTGTTCGACGAGCTCGACACTCTCGACGCAAGGCTCGCCGATCGGCGCTTCCTGATGGGTCCCGAGATCACCGAGGCCGATATCCGCCTCTTCACGACGCTCGTGCGCTTCGACGCCGTCTATGTCGGCCACTTCAAGTGCAACCGGCGGCGCATCGCGGACTACGAACATCTGTCGGGCTATCTGCGCGACCTTTTCCAGACGCCGGGGATCGGCGAGACGGTGAACTTCGCGCATATCAAGACGCACTATTACTGGTCGCATCCGACCATCAATCCGACCCGGATCATCCCCGAGGGTCCGGAGCTCGACCTCGAAGCGCCGCACGGGCGAGAGCGATTGGGCTGAGGCGCCGCCGCCGCCATGTCCCGGCCTTGAGCCGGAACCCATTCGACGCTTCGTCCTCCCGACGAATCATCCGCGCGTCCGATCAAATTCCGTAAGCGCGGAGCAACCGGGTCCCGGCTGAAAGCCGGGACATCGGGGGAGCGTCACCACCGCCCGTCCGTCTCCGCGCCGTAGAGAACTTCGTCGAGCC
>NZ_RYFI01000008.1:67114-110503 GCF_004103825.1 Hansschlegelia zhihuaiae | reverse complement strand
GCGGGTCGCGGCCGTCACGCCCTCCGGCAGCGTATCGGGCGCGAACCAGCCGCGCTCCGCGATTTCGCGGTTCGGAGCAGGCTCCGGCCGGCGCTCGAAGCGTTCGATACGAAACAGCGCGACGTGGTCCCGCCCGCCATAGGACCGGTTGAAGTAGAGGCCGACCAGCACCGGCCGGCCCAGCGCTTCGAGGCCCGTCTCCTCCAGAAGCTCGCGGACAGCCGCGATCTCTGCGGTCTCGCCCACCTCGACCGCGCCGCCGGGCAGGTGCCAGCCGGGCGCGTAACCATGGCGGACCAGCATCACCCGGCCCGCCTCGTCGGCCGCGAGCGCCCGCACGCCGAGCGTCATGCCGCGGGTGGCGCGTCCCCATCGCGCCAGCGCGGCGCGCAGCAGCTTCGACTTCACCATGCCTACGATCTCGGCCTCCGGAGGGCGGCTCGACCCGGAACCGCGTCGATGGCCGCCCGAAAGCGATGGGCGCGCCGCCGCAGCGCCGCTATATGAGCCCGCGTGACAGTCATCGCCCATCTTTCCGATCCCCATCTCGGGCCGCTTCCGAGCTTCAGCGCCTTCGACCTGCTGTCGAAGCGCGGCCTCGGCGCGATCAACTACATGCGCCGTCGGCGGCGCTGGCACGACATGAACGTGCTCGATCGCCTTGTCGCCGACCTGGTCGACGAGGCGCCGGACGCGGTCGCGGTCACGGGCGACCTCACCAATCTCGGACTCGAGGGCGAGTTCCTGCCCGCCGCGCTGTTCCTCGGGCGGCTCGGTCCCCCAGAGAAGGTCGCGGCCATCCCGGGCAATCACGACGCCTATGTGCGCAACGTCCGCGGCGCCCCGGCGCGGGTCTGGGGCGCGCATATGTCGAGCGACGACGGCCGCGTCGGCTTTCCTTACGTGCGCCGGCATGGTCTCACCGCGCTGATCGGCCTTTCCTCCGCGGTGCCCACCATGCCGCTCGCGGCGACCGGCGACGTCGGCCCCATCCAGCGCGACGCGCTCGGCCCGCTGCTGCGAAGCCTCAAGGAAGAGGGCCTGTTCCGCATCGTGCTCGTGCATCACCCGGTCGCGGAGGACGGCACGCCGTGGCTGCGCCGTCTCCGGGACGCCGCCGAGCTTCGCGACGTGATCGCCCGCGAGGGCGCGGAACTCGTGCTCCACGGACACAATCACGAGCCCGCCCGAGCCGAGATCGCAGGGCCCGAAAGCATCGTGCCGGTTGTCGCCGTGCCCTCCTGCTCGACCGGGATGCTCAGCCACGAACCGCTTGCGGCCTACAACCTCTATAGCGTGTCGGGGGGTCCCGGCGCCTGGGAGTGCGAGGGCGTGACGCGCGGCCTGACGCGCGACGGCGAGATCGCCGAAACCGACCGCTTCCGGCTGGCCTGAGCCGTCCTCGCTCAGAACGGCAACAGGCCCTTGGCGGACGCGAGGATGACGCCGCCGACGACCGCCGCCCCGAGCGCGCCGCCGAGCATGAAGGCGAGCAGGATCGTGATCGCCCGGAGCCACGGCCGCCCGGCAGGCGGGGCCGCCGGCGGCGCCGGCGCTCTCGCGGCCGACGGCGGAGGGGGACTCGCGGACTGCTCTGGTTCGGATCGTGCGGCCATTTCGTGCATGTGCGTTCTTGAAGAGCTGGAGTCGAACACCCGGTCGTCATCTGCGAGCAGTCGCTCACGCTCGATCAGCCGGCGCGCGACATAGGACGTGATCGCCTCGACGATCGCGGCGGTCTTCTCGCTCTCGGCGGCGCAGACGCGGCCGTGCCTGCCGTCGCGCATGAAGCGGTACATGCGCCGGTCGCGGCTCATCTCGACGAACGACACCATGTCGACGAACAGTCGCGGCCGGTCGCCCGGCGCGAGGCCGACGTCGAACAGATCGACTTCGGCCGGCACTTCGGCGAAGACCGGCGCGAGCTCGTCCCTCAGCATCTCGAGACGGGCGATCTCGGCCTGCCGCAAGTCGATCACCACGTCGGTCTGCTCGGCGGCTTCGATCCGCGCGCGGCGGAGCGCCTCGCGCAGCAACCCGCCTTCTCGCGGCGGCGGCGCCTCGGGCGGGCGACCGGGACTTGTCTGATCCAACATGGGGAAGACACTAGCGGCTCCCGGCGCTCGGCGGGAGTCCGGCGGCGCCTACTCGCCCAGCACGACGAGCAGGTCCTTCGCGTCGACCGGCGTTCCGGGCGAGACCAGAACCTCCTTCACCGTCCCGTCTCGCTCGGCGTGAAGCGCCGTCTCCATCTTCATCGCCTCGATCGAGCAGATGACGTCGCCGGCCGAGACCGACTGCCCTTCCTTGACCGCGACCGTCGAGATCACGCCGGGCATAGGGGCGGCGACGTGGGAGGGGTTGCCTTCCTCGGCCTTGCGGCGCGCCTCACGCGTCGCCGAGGCGGAGCGGTTCGGCACCTTGATGACGCGCGGCTGGCCGTTCAGCTCGAAGAACACGCGGACCTGGCCCTCCTCGTCGGTCTCGCCGACGCCGACGCAGCGGATCACCAGCGTCTTGCCACGCTCGATCTCAACCGAGATCTCCTCGCCGGCTTGAACGCCGTAGAAGAAAACCGGCGTCGGCAGCGACGAGACGGGACCGTACTTCTTCTCCGCCGCCGCGAACTCGACGAACACCTTCGGATACATGAGGTAGGAGGCGAGCTCGACGTCCGAGACCTTGCGCTCGACCTTCCCCTCGACCTCCGCCCGCACGGCGTCGAAATCGGCCGGCGGCATCAGCGCGCCGGCGCGCTCGGTCAGCGGGGCCTCGCCCTTCAGCACCTTCTTCTGGATCTTTTCCGGGAAGCCGCCGGGCGGCTGGCTGAGCTCGCCCTTCATCAGCTGCACGACGCTTTCCGGGAACGAGACCTCGACGTCCGGGTCCTCCACCTGCGCCCGCGTGAGGCCGGCCGAGACCATCACCAGCGCCATGTCGCCGACCACCTTGGAGGTCGGCGTGACCTTCACGACGTCGCCGAACATGTCGTTGACGTCGCGATAGGTCCGCGCGACCTCCGACCAGCGGCTCTCGAGGCCCATGGAGCGCGCCTGCTCCTTGAGGTTGGTGAACTGGCCGCCCGGCATTTCGTGCAGGTACACCTCGGACGCGGGCGCCGACAGGTCGCTCTCGAAGGCGGCGTATTGCCCGCGCGCCGCCTCCCAATAGAGCGAGATCGCCCGGATCACCTCGAGGTCGAGCCCGGTGTCGCGCCCGCCGTTCTTAAGCGTCGCGACGATCGAGCCAAGGCAGGGCTGGGACGTCATGCCCGACAGCGCGTCCATGGCCGCGTCGACGGCGTCCGCGCCAGCCTCAATCGCGACCAGCAGCGTCGCGGCCGAGATGCCGGAGGTATCATGAGTGTGCAGATGCAAGGGCAGCGCGATCTCTTCGCGGAGCGCCTTGATCAATATGCCCGCGGCAGAGGGCTTCAGCAGCCCTCCCATGTCCTTCACGCACAGGACGTGGGCGCCGGCCTTCTCGAGCTCCTTCGCGAGCGACACGTAGTATTTGAGGTCGTATTTCGCCCGGCTCGGGTCGAGCATGTCGGCCGTGTAGCAGATCGACGCCTCGCAGAGCTTCCCGGCCTCGTTCACCGCGTCGATCGTGACGCGCATGTTCTCGATCCAGTTCAGGCAGTCGAAGACCCGGAAGACGTCCATGCCTTCCTTGGCGGACCGCTCGATGAAGCTCTCCACGACATTGTCGGGATAGTTGGCGTAGCCGACGCCGTTCGAGCCCCGCACGAGGCATTGCAGCAGGAGATTCGGCGCTCCCTCGCGGATCTTGGCGAGCCGCTCCCACGGGTCCTCGGTCAGGAAGCGCATCGCGACGTCGAAGGTCGCGCCCCCCCAACATTCGAGGCTGAGCAGCTGCGGGAGGCCGGACGCGTAGGAGCCCGCGACGCCCGCGATGTCGATCGTGCGCATGCGGGTCGCCAGCAGCGACTGGTGGGCGTCGCGCATTGTGGTGTCGGTGACCAGCACGCGCTTTTCGGCCCGCATCCACTCGCCGAACTTCTTGGGGCCGAGCTTGTCCAGCAGCTGCCTGGAGCCGGGCGGCAGTTCGCCCTCCCCCGAGCCGACCGTCGCCGGCCGCTCGGATTCGCCGGTGACCGGACCCTCGTCGGGATCGGCTCCGGGTCGGACGTCGCCCTTCGGCCGCGCGAAGACCGGCGCGATCGGGGTCGGCGCGCCCGTCTTCGGCCTGGCGCGGCCCTTGGTCTCCGGATGGCCGTTGACGGTCACGTCGGCCACATAGGTGAGAAGCCTCGTCGCGCGGTCCTGCCGCTTCTCGAAGGCGAACAGCTCCTTGGTGTCGTCGATGAAGCGCGTGGTCGTCTCGCCGGCGAGGAAGACCGGGTGCTCGACCACGTTTTCGAGGAAGGCGAGGTTGGTGGCGACGCCGCGGATGCGGTATTCGCGCAGCGCCCGGCTCATGCGCTTCGACGCCTCCTCGGGCGTCGGCGCCCAGGCCGTGACCTTCTCGAGCAGCGGGTCGTAGAAGCGCGTGATGACGGCGCCCGAATAGGCCGTGCCGCCATCGACCCGGATGCCGAAGCCCATCGCTCCGCGATAGGCCGAGATGCGGCCGTAGTCCGGGATGAAATTGTCTTCCGGGTTCTCCGTCGTGATGCGGCACTGCAACGCATGGCCGTTGAGCTGGAGCTCCTCCTGGCTCGGCACACCGCTCTCCGGCGTCCCGATCTTCGCGCCTTCCACGAGCTTGATCTGGGCCTTCACGATGTCGACGCCGGTGACGACCTCGGTCACCGTGTGCTCGACCTGGACGCGCGGATTGACCTCGATGAAGAAGAAGTCGCCGGTGTCGGCGTCCATCAGATATTCGACGGTGCCGGCGGCCAGATAGTCGGTCGCCGTCGCGATCCTGAGCGCGCTTTCGCAGAGCGTCTTGCGGCGCTCGTCGTCGAGATAAGGCGCCGGCGCCCGCTCCACGACCTTCTGGTGGCGACGCTGCACCGAGCAGTCGCGTTCGAACAGATGCACGGCGTTGCCGTGCCGGTCGCCGAGGATCTGGACCTCGACATGGCGGGCACGCTCGACAAGCTTCTCGAGATAGACGTCGTCCTTGCCGAAGGCCGATTTCGCCTCGCGCTTGGCGTTCTTCACCTCGCTTGGGAGCTTGGCGAGGTCGCGGATGACGCGCATGCCGCGCCCGCCCCCGCCCCAGGATGCCTTCAGCATCACCGGCAGGCCGATCTTCTCGGCCATCCGGCTGATCTCGGCGTCGTCGTCGGGCAGCGGCTCGGTCGCGGGCATCACCGGCACGTCGACGCTGATCGCGAGGTTGCGGGCCGCGACCTTGTTGCCGAGCTTCTTCATGGTGTCGGGACTCGGCCCGACGAACAGGATGCCGGCCTTGGCGCAGGCCTCGGCGAATTCAGGGCTTTCGGAGAGGAAGCCGTAGCCCGGATGGATGGCGTCCACGCCGGCGTCCTTCGCGACCCGCATCACCTCAGGGATGGCGAGATACGCCTCCAGCGGCCCCATCCCGCGTCCGACCTGATAGGCCTCGTCCGCCTTGAAGCGATGCAGCGAAAGCTTGTCTTCCTCGGCATAGATCGCGACCGTCCGGATCCCGAGCTCGGCCGCCGCCCGAAAGACTCGGATCGCGATCTCCGACCGGTTCGCAACCAGAAGCTTCTTGATCTTGCGGGCGGGCGCGGCGGTCATTGGGGGTCGGAGCCTCTGGGACGCGGGCACCGGGCGGCCGCCCGGGCGGCGCTCACTTTTCGCGTTTGCGAAGAGAGGCGCAAGACCTCGCCGCGGCGCAATGACGGAAGCGCGCCGGGCGGCCGCCGGACCGGTTCAATGGATCTCCGGAGCCGCCGCCGCCATGCTGGGCTGAGCGCCGCCGCCGGGCGCGCGGCTCGCGGGTTTGTCGGGCGAGGAGACGGGCGCTCCGGGGCCGCCTTTGGTCGCACGGTCGAGGGCGTCGGCCACGAAAGCGAGGCCGATCAGCACGCCGGCCATGCCGAGCGAATAAATCACCTGGACCGCGAACGACTTGCCGAACCAGTCGAACACGCCGTGGCTCATGGCGGCGAACACCGTCGAGATCACGAACAGCGGCAGGCTTCGCCGCCCGATCAGAACCATCGAGCGTCCGAACAGGCTCGTGCCGAGCGGATTGTCGATCGCGACCGCCCAGGTGGCGAGATGGGCGAGTGCGAGGAAATGGATCAGCCGGATCGGCGAGGCGTTCGTTTTGTCGGCGTGATCGGTGATGATCCAGAGCGGCCGCCAGTCAAGCAGCCCAAGCGTCGCCCATGGCGCGGCCGCGACGAAGCCCACGATCACGATGGTGATCGACAGCGCGAGCGTCGCCGGCGCGGTCACGACGCGCCTCAGCCAAGGCTCCTCGCGCGCGAGGCACATGACGAAGCCGGCGAGGAACACCGCCTGCCAGGCGAAGGGATTGAAGGTCCAGAGCCGCGTGTCGGGATAGGACGACAGGGTGATCCCTGTCGCCCAGGCGATCAGCCAGACGACGACCGCGAAGGCCGCGTAGTAGCGCCAGCGGTCTCGGAACGCCCAGAACAGCAGTCCGACCAGCAGCGTCAGCAAGATGTAGAGCGGCAGGATGTCGAGCAGCGGCGGCAGATAGAGCAGCGTCGCGAGCTTCGGCAGCACCGTCTCGGTCGCGATGAAGAACGGGCGGATGAACAGGTCCCGCTCCATGACGCTCGACCCGGCATAAGTCCGGTAGGCCGAGGCGAGCGTCGCGATCACCACGAAGGCGGTGATGTGATGGATGTAGAGCGTGAAGGCCCGGCTTACCGAATAGGGCGCGGCCATCATCGGGCGGCTCAGGAACTTGGCGAGGAACATGCTCGCCATGGCGAAGCCCGACAAAAAGACGAACAGCTCGGCCGAGTCGGACAACCCAAAATATTTCGTCGTGAACCAGCTCATGACGTTGTCGACGGAGTGGTTCCAGAAGATGAAAACGATGGCGAGCCCACGCCAGAAATCGATCCGCCAGTCGCGCGGCGCCTTGGGTTTCCGGCCGGCTCCCGGAGGCTGCGACGTCGCGGCGTCGGTCATCGATCCTCCTTCCTGGCGCGCGGGCGGCGGCGAAGCGTGGGCGGGCGCGGCTGCGAAAGGGTCCAGACTCGTCCCATAGCCGCCGCGATCAAACTCCCGCAATGCGGCGAAGGTTGCGCGTCAGACGGCCTTCGACAGCGGCGCCGCGATCTCCTCAAGCGAGCGGCCTTCGGCGTCGACTCCGAAAAGCAGGGCGGCGACCCCGGCCGTGATCATCAGCGCCGCCGCGAAGGCGTAGCCGCCGAAGATCGGCCAAACGTCGCCCGCGCCGATCAGCGCGCCGAACACGAAGGGCGCGACGACGCCGCCGAGCGCCGTGCCGATCGCGTAGAAGGCCGCGATGGCGAGCGCCCGAACCTCAAGGGGGAACGCCTCGCTCGCCGTGAGATAGGCGGAGCTCGCCGCCGCGGAGGCGAAGAAGAAGATCACGCACCAGGCCGCGGTCTGGGTCGCCGCGGTCAGCGCGCCCTGCGCGAACAGAAGGCCGGTCAGGAGCAGGAGCGCCCCTGAGACGCTATAGGTCAGGAAGATCATCTTACGTCGGCCGACGGTGTCGAACAGCGGACCGAGCACGATCGGACCGAGCACGTTGCCGATCGCGAATGGCACGAGGTAGAGGCCGACATGCCCGGCTTCGACGCTGTAAAATCTCGTGAGCACCAGCCCGTAGGTGAAGAAGATCGCGTTGTAGAGGAAGGCCTGCGCGATCATCAGCACGAGCACGAGAGCCGAGCGCCCCCGATGCTCGCCGAGCATCGAGGCGAAGATCAGCCGGAAGCCGAAGCTCTTCGCCGGATGGATCTTCAGCGTGCCCACGGCCTTAGGGAGCGGCCGGCCGATTTCGGCCTCGACCGTGCGTTCGATCTCCGCGGTCACGGCCTCGCCTTCCGGGATGCGGTCGTGGCAGGCGAGCCAGCGCGGACTTTCGGGCACGTAGCGGCGCGTGAACAGGATCAGGAGGCCGAGCGCGGCCCCGACCGCGAAGCCCAGGCGCCAACCGAGGTCGGCCGCGAACAGGTCCGTGTCGAGCAGCGCGACCGTCGCGATCGCTCCGACGCCGGCGCCGGCCCAGAAACTGCCATTGACGATCAGGGCGACCCGTCCCCGGAGCCGCGCCGGTATGAGTTCGTCGATCGCCGAATTGATCGCCGCGTATTCGCCGCCGATGCCGAGCCCGGTGATCAGGCGGAACAGCGCGAGGCTCCAGAAGTCCCAGGCGAAGGCCGAGCACAGCACGCCCGCGCAATAGACCAGCAGCGTGGTGAAGAAGATCAGCCGCCGCCCCAGCCGGTCCGTCAGCCAACCGAAGCCGAGCGCGCCCGCGACCGCGCCAGCGAGATACGCCGAGGCGAGCGCGCCGATGTCGGCTTCGCCCAGGCCCAGCGTGTCCTTGTCCTGAAGTCGGGGAGCCAGAGCGCCGACGATGGTGACCTCGAGCCCGTCGAGCACCCAGGTGACGCCGAGCGCCACCACGACGAGCAGGTGAAAGCGCGACCAGGGCAGCCGGTCCATCCGGGCCGGAATGTCGATCTCGCGCGCAGGCGCTATCCCGGCGCCGGCCGGGTCAGCCGTCACGCCGCCGCGCCTCGTTCGGCGAGCCGCCTCTCCCAGGCGAGCGCGTGGCCGACGATCTCGTCGAGGTCGTCATGGTCCGGCGTCCAGCCGAGCGTCGAGCGCGCCTTCGAGGGATCCGCGACGAGCGAGGCGGGATCGCCGTCGCGCCGCGGGGCCGGCTCGACCAGGAAGTCGGCGCCGGAGACGCGCTTCACCGAGGAGATGACCTCGCGCACCGAGGCCCCGCGGCCATAGCCGCAATTCGCCACGAGGCTGGCGCCGCCAGCCGCAAGATAGTCGAGCGCCAGGACATGGGCCTTGGCGAGGTCCGTGACGTGAATGTAGTCACGCACGCAGGTGCCGTCGGGCGTCGGATAGTCCTCGCCGAACATCTGCAGCTTGTCGCGCAGCCCCGCCGCGGCCTGCGACGCGACCTTGATAAGATGCGTGGCGCGCGCGCTCGACTGCCCGGCCCGGCCCTCGGGATCAGCCCCAGCCACGTTGAAATAGCGCAGCGCCGCATAGGCGAGCCCATAGGCGCGCGAGGCGTCGGCCAGCATGCGTTCCGTCATCAGCTTCGAGGCGCCGTAGGGCGAGACCGGATCGAGCGGCGCCGTCTCGGTCAGGGGCTCGGAGGAGCCCTCGCCATAGACCGCCGCAGTCGAGGAGAACACGAAACGCTTGACGCCTCCCGCGACAGCCGACGCGATCAGGGCCCGAGAGCGCACGGTGTTGTTCAGATAATAGCCGAGCGGATCAGTCACGGAGTCCGGGACCACGATAGACCCTGCGAAATGCACGATGGCCTCGACGCCGTGCTCGGCGATCACGCGGCCGACCAGTTCCTCGTCGCCGACGCAGCCTTCGACGAAGGGAACGCCGTCCGGAATGGCTGATCGGAATCCGGTCGAGAGATCGTCCAGCACGACCACGGGACGGCCGAGGTCGACGAGCGCAAGCGTCATGTGGCTGCCGATGTAGCCGGCGCCGCCGGTGACGAGAACGGTCATCGCATGGGTCCCCTCAGAACAACGGCCGTCGCGCTTCGGCGAGCGGGCGGCGGGCGAGTGCGAACATCGTCGCCCATCGGGAGGCTTCAAGTCCCGAGGCCGAGAGCGCGGGTCGGAGTCTCAGATGAGGGGCCGCGGCGCGAGATCCTCCTCGAAATGCTGCGCGAAGCGGCTGAGGCCGCGCAAATTGCGGATGACGAGATGTCCCCCCGAGATCGTGAACAGGCCCTGCGACCGCAGCTTCGCGAGGGTCTTGTTGGTGTGGACGAGCGACAGCCCGAGCGCGTCGGCGATGTGCTGCTGGGTCAACGGCAGTTCGAGGACGCCCTCCTTGACCAGGCCGAGGGGCTCGGCGCGCTTGTAGAGCGAGCACAGCAGCGCGGCGATCCGTTCCCCGGCGCCGCGTCGGCCGACGGACAGGAGGTTCTCGTCCACGAGGGCCTCGGACCGGGCCCCGAGCCAGGTCACGTCGTAGGCGATTTCCGGCATGCGTTCGAACAGGCGCAGCATCCTGCGACGGGGGATGACGCAGAGCTGGATGTCGGTCAGCGCGATCGCGCCATAGAAAGATTTCTCGAACAGCGACGCCTGCAGACCGATCAGATCGCCGGGCAGCGCGAAGCTAAGTATCTGTCGCCGCCCATCGCCGAGCTCCTTGTACCGGAACGCCCATCCGGCGAACAGCGTGTAGAGTTCCGCGTCGGATTGTTCGGGATGAATAAATTCCGACCCGGCCTCGAGGGTCAGATGATCGCTCTTCATCGAATTGATGACGGCGACCTCTTCCTCGCCCTTCTGACGGAACGCCGGCTTTCGACGCAGCGGACAGCTGGGACATGGTACGTACATTGAGCGTGCGCGGTCCGACCGGGTCGTTCAATCAATCATGATCGAGCTCGCTTCACACTTCCACCACTTTCGAACGAGCCGCTATGTCAAAACACATAGGAGATGGGCGGAATAGGCGATAAATCCCATCCGATGGAAGCCGATCCGAACCTCCCAGAGCCGTCCTTCGCGCCGGACGACGCGCGCCTTGCGGCCTTGCGGCACCGCTTCCGGAACCAGACCCAGACGATGACCAGTCTGCTCGGCCTGTTCGGCCGACGGCTCCCCGCCGGCCCCTGCCGCGTCGCCTTCGAGGATATGCGGATCCGCTTCGAGGCGGCCGCCTTCGATCCCTTCCCCGACGCCGATCCCACTGACCTAGGTCCGCGCCCCGCCGATCTCGCGGCCTTCGCGAAACGGGCGCTCGCAATGCTCGATCCCGATTTCGTTCACCGCGTCTCGATCGAAGGCGACCAGGTGCGCGCCGCGCCGCGCCGCGCCTGCGCCCTCGCCCAGATCATCGCCGAGCTGCTGATATGTCTCGTTCGCGAGGGCTTTGCCGGGCGCGTCGGGTCGGGCCGCGTGACGATCTCGGCGTCCGGCGACGGCGAGACGCATATCTTGGTGCTGCAGACGGACGGAAGCGCGGGCGGGCGGCCGATCAAACCGAGCGAAGCGACGGAACTCGGCCTCCAACTCGCAAGCAGCCTCGTCCGCAGTTTGGGAGGACGGCTCTCGATCGAGGCCGCCGGGCCGTTCCGCGCCGAGGCGACGATCCCCAGCGAGCCGCAAGAACGTTGACTTCACCCGCCGAGGCTTGCTCATTGCCCGCCGCGCGCCATCTTGCGCCAGCATTTGCCTGACTCTCCGTCCCTGACGTCGACCGGACACCTCGCTTCATGGCACTCGCCGACACGATCGCTCCCCATCTTCCGTTCCTTCGCCGCTACGCGCGCGCGCTCACCGGCCGGCAGGACAGCGGAGACGCCTATGTGGCCGCTGTCCTCAAAGCGCTGATCGCAGATCCGAGCATCTTCCCGGCCGACGCCGATCCGCGTGTCGGACTCTATGGGATTTTCTCACGCATCTGGTCCTCGGTGGCGCTCAACGTCGAGACCGGCGTCGAGGCTGCGCAGTCGGAGCGCACGATCGAGGCGCTCACGCCGCGCTCGCGGCAGGTCTTCCTGCTGGTCTCCGTGGAAGGCTTCACGCCGGCAGAGGCCGGACGGATCCTGGGACTGTCCGAATCCGAGATCACGCGGGCGATCGACGAGGCCGGCCGCGAGATCGCCGAGCAGGTCGCGACCGACGTCCTGATCATCGAGGACGAAGCCATCATCGCGATGGACCTCGCCAAGCTCGTCGAAGGGCTCGGGCACCGGGTGGTCGGAACCGCCCGCACCCATTCGGAGGCGGTCGCCCTCGCCGAGCGCACGAAGCCGGGACTGGTGCTCGCCGACATTCAGCTCGCCGACGGCTCGTCGGGCCTCGAGGCGGTGCAGGAGATGCTGCCCAATCTCGAGGTGCCGGTGATCTTCATCACCGCCTACCCGGAACGGCTGCTCTCGGGCGAGCGGCCTGAGCCGGTGTTCCTCGTCACCAAGCCGTTCCAGACCTCGACGGTCAAGGCGATCGTCAGCCAGGCGCTGTTCTTCGGAGCCAGGGCCCGGAGCGGCGGCCGCGTGGCGATCTGACGGGAAGGCTCCGTACTAATACGTAGTCGGCTCGATCACTGAAACCTTCGGCCCGTTGCCGCGTTACCGAGGCGAAGTCCGAATACGGACAGCCGCCAATGATCTGCTGGCGGCTTAAAACCTCGATGACAGGGCATGAGCATGTCGAACGTTTCCGCGGCGCTCAAAATACAGCCGCGCGTCGTCAAGCCGTCGACAGGTCTTCGCGATAAAGACCGCAAGGTCATCGCTGAGACTCTGAGCGACATCACGGTCCAGACTTACAGGACGTTGCTGCGTTCGCAGGTCGTCCACTGGAACGTGGTTGGTCCTTTATTCCGGCCTATCCATGAGCTTACTGAGCAGCACTATAGTGAGCTGTTTGGCGCCATTGATGCGCTCGCCGAGCGGATTCGCGCCTTGGGCTTCCCCGTTCCAACGGGCAAGGCCGCGGTCGGGCTCGACAAGGCGCTCGCCCTCGGCGGCCGCATGACGGCCCAGTCGATGGTGGAGGAGCTCATGGAGGACCATGAGGCGCTCGTGCGCCTGATCCGCGAAGGCGCGGGCCAGGCGGAAGAGTTCGACGACTTCGTGACGCACGACCTGCTCGCGGACCGGCTCGCCTTCCACGAAAAGGCGGTCTGGATGCTAAGGGCGATCGTCGCCGAGTGACTCGGCGCGAACAGGAACGGAGGGCATGAGCATGGCGTATGTCGGCCTTGGTCATCTGCGCGAGGCGCGCGACTTTCGGACGGCGTTGGCGGCGGTCGCCTCTCCGTCGGTCCTGGCGCGCTCGGCGCTGATCGCCGTGGCCGCAGCCGCCGCGATCCTGGCGCTGTCCGACGGCGGCGCGACGACCGCAGAACAGCCCCAGCTTGTGGCGACGAAGAAGGCGGATCGCCTCGTCGCGACGACGCCGCTGGCTTCTTCGCAAGCGGCGATCGTCAACGATGCCAAAACGCAGACGACGACGGCGGCGCGCGGGGCCGTCATCCCGTTCGGCGCTTCGTCGCCGATAGGCGCGGGACATCGATGATCCCGCCAGCCCGACGCACGGACGGCCTGCGACGATTTAGCTCGCGTGGAATCGGGGGCGATCATCGTTAGCGGATCGTCAATCGGGGCATGCCAGCATCCTGCGATGGGGTCGCATAAGCGGACCATCGGCTGGCGGTGTGGTGAAGTCGGGCCTCGCCGAAGCGGGCGACGAGGCCGCGGAAGGATTTTGGAATGACGCAGCGTAAGGGCGAGGCCTCCGAGCTCGACACTGACGTGCAGGCTCACATAGGGCGGCAGCTCAGAGCCGGATACGTCGATATCCTGAACCAGCCGGTGCCGGACCGCTTTCTCGAACTGCTCGCCGAATTGGACAGCCGCGAGGGGCGGCGCGCCGGCGAAGAGAACGACGTCCGACAGAATCGCTCTCGATGAGCGAGGCGCCACCTCCGGCGCCTCGGGATGAGCTTCTGGTCCACATCCCGAGCCTTCGCGCTTTCGCCGTCTCGCTTTCCGGACAGATCGACCGGGCCGACGACCTCGTCCAGGAGACCCTCGTAAAAGCCTGGCGCAACCTCGGCAGCTTCACCGAGGGCACGAACATGCGCGCCTGGCTGTTCACGATTTTGCGCAACGTCTACATCTCGGACATCCGCCGGCGGCGGCGCGAGGTGCAGGACACCGACAGCGTGTTTGCCGAAAGCGTCGCGGTGGCGCCCCAGCAGAACGGCCACATGGATCTCGCGGATTTCCGCAAAGCCCTGGCGGATCTGCCGGAAGAGCAGCGCGAGGCGTTGATCCTCATCGGCGCCGCGGAATTCTCCTACGAAGAGGCTGCAGAGATCGCGGGCTGCGCGGTGGGGACTGTGAAGAGCCGCGTCAACCGCGCGCGCAACGCGTTGGCGCGACGCCTCAATCTGGACGTCGGGGAGATCGGGCTCGAGCCACAGCTCCGCGCGGCGCTCGGCACGCCGCCGCATTCTTGACGACGCGCGCCGACGGACCGGGCGCGCCATGGCGATTTCCATGTTCAAGACCCTGAGGAGCCGGATCGCGCTCCTTCTGGTCGCCGCCAACCTGCCGGTGATGGCGCTGGCGGTCGCGATCGGCGTCAACCAATCGAACGTTTCCGACGTCGCCGACCGGGACCGGCTCGTGCAGGCCGCCGCGCTCGTCGCTGCTCGCGCCGGAGGGTTCCGCGGCGAGGGCGCTCCGCTCACCGGTCAGATGCAGGAGGCGATCTTCCGTGACCGCGGTTCGCGGTCGGAGATCGCCGCGGCGGTGGTCTCGCCCGACGGCAAGCTCATCGCTCAGGACGTCGAGGCAACGCCCTTCGGTGATCGATGGCTCCCGGCCGACGGCCTGCCTAAGTCGAGGATCGAGAAGGACAGCCGCCTCCTGAAGGGGCGCGGCGCGGACGGACGCGCCTATCGCTACGCGATCGCCCCCATCCGGGGCGGCGAACGAGTCGCGATCGTGGCCTCGCCCTTCGACCTCCTGAACCGCAGCAAGACCCAGTGGCTGCTGCTCGCGCTCGTGCTGCCGGCCCTGATGATCCTGCTCTGCGTGGGCCTGGTGCTGTTCGGGATCGAGCGTTTCGTGCTGCGGTGGATCCGCGGCTTGCGGGCCGCCGCCGCCGCCTCCGACGGCGGCGGCATGGCCGTGCGGTCGACCGATTTCCGCGGCGCGCCCAACGAACTGGTCGAGCTCGGCGACGCCCTCGCGGCGATGTCGCGCCGCGTCGAGGACCGCTCGACGGCGCTTACCTCGGCGATCGACGACCGCGACCGGCTGCTGCGTGAGCTGCATCATCGCGTGAAGAACAATTTCCAGATGATCGCGAGCCTGCTCGCCCTCCAGCGTCAGGAGGCGCCCGAGACGCTGAGCGCGATCCTGCGCGCCCCCGAGGATCGGGTGCGGGCAATGGCGGCCGCCTACAAAGTCTCTTACGCCTCGGGCGAGATCGGCCATGTCGACGTCGCCGAACTGGTGCGCGACGTCGCCGCGCAGGCCCGTCAGGCGATGGGGGCGCGCACTTTCGAGGTCGCGGCCAATTTCCCGAAGGACGCCGGCGAGATCGATCTCGACCGGGCGGTCTCGCTCGCACTCCTGATCATGGAGCTGCTCAACGCCGCCGCGACCGCGAGCGCAACCGCGAGCGTCACCGGCGACGCCGGCGCCGATGGGCGTCTGGCTCTCACGATCGCCGGCCCGTCGCCCGGCTGGCTGCCCGAGAGCGGACTGTCGCAGCGGCTGATCCACGCCTATGCGGACCAGCTCGGCACGGTGATCGAGGAGCTCGACGGCGGCGCGATCCGCCTCGCCGCGCCACTCGCCTCGGAAAAGCCGAAGATCGGCATGAAGCCGCGCGCGACCGCGGTGCACTGAGGGCGCCGAGCGACGGTCTTGCGGCGTCGCATCGCCACGCTCTATCACCTGCCGCATGGCCCCTCCCCTTCTTCTCCTGAAAGACGTGTCGCTGACCTTCGGCGGCCGCCCCCTGCTCGATGGCGCGGAGCTGTCGGTCTCCCCGGGAGAGCGGCTCGGCCTCGTCGGCCGGAACGGTTCGGGCAAGTCGACGCTGCTGAAGATCGCGGCCGGCATCGTCGAGCCTGACGACGGCAGCCGGTTCCTGCAGCCCGGAGCGACGGTGCGCTACCTGGCGCAGGAGCCCGATTTCGGCGGCGTTGCGACGGCCCTGGCCTATGTCCAGGCTGGCCTCGCGCCCGGCGACGACGCACACCGCGCCGCCTATCTGCTTGATGCCCTGGGAGTCGAAGCGGACCGCGATCCGTCGAAGCTCTCGGGCGGCGAGGCGCGCCGCGTGGCTCTCGCCCGCGCTCTCGCCCCCGAGCCCGACATCCTGCTGCTCGACGAGCCCACCAACCACCTCGACCTGCCAGCGATCGAGTGGCTCGAAAACGAGCTCAGGTCGACGCGCTCCGCGCTCGTGCTGATCAGCCACGACCGGCGCTTCCTCGAGACGCTGACGCGCGCGACGCTCTGGCTCGACCGCGGCCGCACCCGCCGCCTCGACCAGGGTTTTGCGGGTTTCGAGGCTTGGCGCGACGAAATCTTCGCCGAGGAGGAGCGCGGCCTCCACAAACTCGAGCGCCGCATCGAGGCGGAGAAGGACTGGTTGCGCTACGGCGTGACAGGCCGCCGCAAGCGCAACATGGGCCGCATGCGCCGCCTCGAGGACATGCGCGAAGCACGGCGCTCCGCCCGCGGACCGCAGGGGCTGGTCAAGCTCGCCGTGACGGAGGCCGAGACCTCGGGCGTCCTCGTGATCGAGGCAAAATCCGTGTCGAAATCCTATGGCGAGCGCGCCATCGTGAAGGACTTCTCGACCCGCATCGCCCGCGGCGACCGGATCGGCCTGGTAGGCGCCAACGGCGCGGGCAAGACGACGCTCGTCAACCTGCTGACCGGCGCGCTTGCGCCCGACGAGGGTCGCGTGCGGATCGGCTCGAACGTCGCGATCGCCACCATCGATCAGCGCCGCGCCACCCTCGATCCGAATGTCAGCCTCAAGGACGCGCTGACCGGCGGCGGCGGCGACACGGTCGACGTGGGCGGCCAGACCAAGCACGTCATGAGCTACATGAAGGACTTCCTGTTCTCGCCCGAACAGGCGGGCTCGCCGGTGCATGCGCTGTCCGGCGGCGAGCGCGGCCGCCTGCTGCTCGCCCGCGCGCTGAGCCAGCCGGCCAACCTGCTGGTGCTCGACGAGCCCACCAACGACCTCGACCTCGAGACGCTTGATCTTCTTCAGGAGATGGTCGCGGACTATCCGGGCGCCGTCATTCTGGTCAGCCACGACCGCGACTTCCTGGATCGGACCGTGGACGCGGTAGTTGTCGCCGAAGGCGACGGCAGATGGGTGGAGTACGCCGGCGGCTATTCGGACATGGTCGCCCAGCGCGGCCACGGCGTCGGGGCGAAGGAGCCGCCGGCTCGGGAGCGGCGGCCTGCGGCGGCCGCCGCCGCGCCCTCATCGCCGGCGCCGCGCAAAAAACTGTCGTTCAAGGACCAGCACGCGCTCGAGACGCTGCCGGAGCGGATCGCCGAGCTCGCGGCGCAGATCGCGGCGCTGGAAGTCGCCTTGGCCGACCCCGGCCTCTACGCCCGGGACCCGAAGGCCTTCGCGAGAACGAGCGAAATGCTCGAAGCCGCCAGCGCCGAGCGCGCCGCCGCCGAGGACCGCTGGCTGGAGCTCGAACTGATGCGGGAGGAGCTCGCGGCGGGATGACGGATGCGCGAGACCTGGTCGCGATCCACGATCCCGACGATCCGCGCATCGCCGCCTATCGGGCGGTTCGCGAGCGCGACGTGGTGGGCCGGGGCGAACGCTTCGTGGCCGAGGGTGAGGTCGTGCTCCGGCTGCTGCTTGGGCCCAGTTGCCGCCACCGCGTCGAAAGCGCGCTGATCGCCAAAAGCCGGTTGCCGGCGCTCGCCGACCTGCTTTGCGCGCTGCCGCCCGAGGCGCCGCTCTACGCGGCTTCCCAAGCGGTGATGGACGCCGCCGTCGGCTTCCATATCCATCGCGGCGTGCTCGCGATCGGCCGCCGCGCCGAGGCCCAGGATGCGGCCGCGCTGCTCTCGGAACTGCCGCCCGAGGCGCTCGTGGTCGCGCTGGTCGGCGTCTCCAACCACGACAATGTCGGCGGCGTGTTCCGCAACACCGCGGCCTTCGGCGCCGACGCCGTGCTGCTCGACGCCTCCTCCTGCGATCCGCTCTACCGCAAGGCGATCCGCGTCTCGGTCGGCGCGAGCCTGATCACGCCCTTCGCGCGCGGCGGCTCTGGGGCGGAGCTGATGGACGCGCTCGACGCCGCTGGTTTCCGGACGGTCGCGCTCAGTCCCGCCGGGAAAACGCGGCTCGACGAGATCGAACCCGCGCCCAGAACGGCGCTGCTGCTCGGCGCCGAGGGACCCGGACTTCCGACCGCCCTGATGGCGCGCGCGAGGAGCACGGCGCGGATCGACATGGTGGCGGGGTTCGACAGCCTGAACGTCGCCGTCACGAGCGGCGTCGCGCTCTACGCGATGACGCGCGGCGGCGTCAGGCCTCGTTGAGCACGCTTAAGAAGGCCTCGCCGAAGGCCTCGAGCTTCGCCGCGCCGACGCCCTTCACGCGGGCGAGCTCCTGCGGCGTGCGCGGACGCGTCGCCGCCATCTCGATCAGGGTGCGGTCGGCAAACACCACATAGGCTGGCACGGAGCGTGCGACCGCGAGATCGCGGCGCAGCGCCTTGAGCCTCGCCAGCAGCGCGCCGTCGACGTCCGGATGGTCGACGGGCTCGGCCGCCATCCGCCGCCGCTCGGCGCGGCGCTTCGGCCGGGGCTTCGCGATCAGCGCCCGCTCCTCGCCTGTGAGGATGCGCTCGCCCTTCTCCGTCAGCGCAAGGCCGCCATAGGCGCCGACATCGACCTCGAGGGCGTGGCAGGCGACGAGCTGGCGCAGGATCGCCCGCCATTCCGCCGCCGGCCGGTCGGCGCCGCGGCCGAAGGCCGGCAGCCGGTCATGGCCGCGCGCTTGGACGGTGTCGCTGAGATGCCCGACCGCGAGCGCCGTGATGTGGGCCGCGCCGAAGCGCTGGCCGGTGGCGGCGACGAGCGACAGCAGCAGCCGCGCCTCCTCGGTGCCGTCGACGACCTCCGGCGGGTCGAGGCAGACGTCGCAATTTCCGCAGGGTCTTGAGGCTTCGCCGAAATAGGCGAGCAGCGCCTGCCTCCGGCACGAGCTCGTCTCGCAGAAGCCGACCAGCGCGTCGAGCCTGCGGGACTCCACCCGCTTGCGCTCGGCGACGGAGTCCTGCTCGTCGATGAACCGCCGGCGCGTGCGGATGTCCTCGAGGCCATAGAGCATCAGCGCCTCGGCGGGATCGCCGTCGCGTCCCGCGCGGCCGATCTCCTGGTAGTAGGCCTCGAGGCTGCCGGGGACGTCGCCATGCACCACGTAGCGGACGTCGGACTTGTCGATCCCCATGCCGAACGCCACGGTCGCGACCATCACGACGCCGGGCTCGGCCAGAAACGTCTCCTGTGCGGACGCCCGCTCGGCCGCCTCCATGCCGGCGTGATAGGCGAGCGCATGGACGCCCGCCGCCCTCAGGCGCGCGGCCGTCTCGTCGACCTTCTTGCGCGAGATCCGGTAGACGACGCCGCTCATGCCCTTCCGGGCCAGGACGAAGCGTTCGATCATCGTTCCGGCGTCGCGCTTCTCGGCGACCGCGATCGAGATGTTGGGCCGGTCGAAGCCGGCCACGAAGGCCTCGGCGCGGCCGTCGAACAGCTTCGCCAGAATGTCGTCGCGGGTCGACTGGTCCGCGGTCGCGGTCAGCGCGATCATCCGGGCCTTCGGCAGCGCCTCGCGCGCGCGGCCGAGCGTAAGGTATTCGGCGCGGAACGAATGGCCCCATTGCGAGACGCAGTGCGCCTCGTCGATCGCGATCAGCGACACCGGCATGCGCGCGAGCGCGGCCAGCATCCGCTCGGTCATCAGGCGCTCGGGCGCGAGGTAGAGGATGCGCGCCTCGCCGGAGGCGACGCGGCGCCAGGAGGCGACGTTCTGCTCGCGCGTGCGGCCGGAATGGATCGCCTCCGCCGCCACCCCGTCGAGCCTGAGCCCCGCGACCTGGTCCTCCATCAGCGCGATCAGCGGCGAGACCACGAGGGCGAGCCCGCCCATGACGAGCGCCGGCGCCTGGTAGCAGAGCGACTTCCCGGCGCCTGTGGGCATCACGGCGAGCACGTCGCGGCCCGACAGCAACGCGTCGATCACCTGTTCCTGGCCGGGCCGGAAGGCGTCGAAGCCGAAGGCCTGCTTCAGCACGCGCATCTTCTCGGCCTGCAGGGCAGGATCGAGAGCGAATCCATTCGAACTCGGCGGCGTCGTGGTCACGCCGGGAGGCTTACGGCATCGGGCCGAGGCTTGCGAGGGCGCGCTCAGTGGCCCTTGTGGTCCATCCCCTCCATCGACGGCTTGGCTCCCGCCGCCTCGACTGCGAATTCCACCTCGACCTTGCCAGCCTTCTCGAAGACCAGTTCGCCCTTGACCTTTTCGCCCTTGGCGAGCGGCTTAGTCAGGCCCACGAACATCAGATGCTTGCCGCCGGGCGCGAAATCGACGGTCTCGCCGGGGGCGATCGCGACTCCGCCCTCGATCTCGCGCATCCTGGCGACGCCGCCCTCCATCGAGCTCTCGTGAATCTCGGCCTTCTCGGCGAAAGGCACGGTGACGGACACAAGCCGATCGGCCTCGCCGCCATGGTTCATGATGGTGAGATAGCCCCCCCCCACCTTGCCGCCCGGAACGGTGGCGCGCGACCAGGGGTGACGGATCATCAGGCCGCCGACGTTGTAGTCGTGGGCCGCGGCGGGCGCGACGAGCAGCGCGAGCGCCAGTGGCGCGATGAAGCGTAGCTTGATCATGTCGTTCACTCCGGAACCGGCCGCCTCCTCAGCCTGGAGGATCGCGGCCGGCGACTTCATAGCGGCCCGTGCCCGTGCGCGCCACGTGCGCGGCGCGGCGGCGCCGGGCTGACGGAGATCGCCCCGTCGGAGGTCCATTCCACCCGGGCGCCCGCGAGCGTGCCGACGCCGGAAGGTTTGGTGACGATCCGGTCGGCGAGCCGCTCCAGCCGGTCGAGCCGCGCCCGTGCGTCCCCGACCTTCTCGATCACGGTTCTTAGCAATCGCAGCTTGATCTCGTCGGCGAGCCCATAGGCCGTCGGCTCGATCCGCAGCGTCGCGCCCTCGGCTCGGACATGCGCCCCGAAGGCGGCGTCGACGGCCTGGTCGAGCGCGGCGTTGACGCGCAGCATGCGGAAGGCGAAAACCGCGAGCCGCTCGGCCGTCAGCCCCTCGCGTTCGAGCGCCTCGCGGCTGGCGCGAAGACGCGGCCGCGCAAAGCGCAGATCCGCGTTCATCGCATCCTCGGCCCAGCCGATCTTGCGGGCGCGCAGCGTCTCGACGAGCCGCCGCTTGGGAACGCCGAGGAAGGGTCGGATGGTGACGACGCCGTCGCGCGACACCTCCTGCCGGATGGCCGCGAGGCCCGAGGGTCCGCTGCCGGCCGCAAGGCGCATCAGGACGGTCTCGGCCTGGTCGTCCAGGGTGTGCGCCGTCGCGAGCGCGTCCGCTCCGATCTCCTTGGCGTGGTTCGCGAGCGCCGCATAGCGCAGGCGGCGCGCCGTCTCCTCGATTCGGGTCGCCCCGCCCGTGAGCGGCGCATCGAGCCGCGCATGCGGCAGGCCGTAGGACGCCGCGAGGGCCGCGACCGCCTCCGCCTCCTGAGCGGCTTGGGGCCGCAATCCATGGTCGACGGTGGCGACAAACAGCGACGGGCCGCCCCTCCCCTGAGCCCATTCGGCCGCGAGGACGAGCAGCGCTGTCGAATCCGCGCCGCCCGAGACCGCCAGAACGATGCGTTCCTGTCGCGGAAAGGCGCGCTCGAAAAGGAGGGCGCTCTCGACGCCGCCGATCGCGTCGCTGCGCTGCGCCTCGCTCGTCTGGGACTCGTCCTCGACGTCGTCCTGGCTCATCGGTCCGTCAGCCCTGCGCTCCGACGGAAGCGGACCGTGCTTCGGGACGACTCAGCACGACAGCCGCTTCAGCTCTCGGTCCGACTGCGCCTTGATGCGGGAATATTTCCGACCGGCCTCCGCGATGGTCGCGCAGGCCTCCTCCTTTTTGCCCATGCCGTTCAGCGACATGCCGAGCTTCAGCATGCTCTCGGGGGCCTTCGCGGATTGCGGAGCGTCCTTGTAGATCGAGAAGAAGCTGTCGGCGGCGTCGGTGTATTTCCTGCGCTGATAGAGGCTCTCGCCGAGCCAGTAGCGCGCCTCCGCCGCCTTGGCGTCGTTCGGATGCGCGCGCAGGAAGTCGCGGAACGTCGCCTCGGCCTGACCGTAGTCACGGCGCTGCACGAAGCCGACGCCGAGCGCGAACTGGTCGCTCGCGTCGCCGGAGCCAGCCGTCACACCCATGTCGCGCGACGCCATCCGGTCGCCGTCGCCATAGCCGCCGCCCGAAGAGCCATACCGGTCGCCGCCGCCCACGCCAGGCGGGCGTATGCTCATCGGCGCGTTGGGGTCGTCGTCCTGGCCGCCGTCGATCAATCCGCCGATGGCGTCGCCGCCGCCCGACGAACGGGTCTGGCCGAGCGTGGCGGGAGGCGCGCCGAGCCCGGTGTCGGCCGAGCGCGATCCGCGATCCGGCGACGTGGTCCCGGTCGCGTCGCCGGCGTCGCTTCGGCGCGGGGGCTTGGAGGAGCTGGACGAGCCGCCGCTCTTGCCGCCTTCGAGATCCTGCAGGCGGAAGTCGACGTCGCCCTGGAATCGCTTGAGCTGCTCGTCGTTGCGCCGGCCCTGGAATTGGAGCTCCTCGAGCCGGCCGTTGAGCTGGCGCATCTGGTTCTCAAGCCGGTCGAGCCTCACCGCGATGTCGGCCATCGAGGACTGCGCGGGCTGCACGGCGCGAGGCGCCGGCGGCTCGTCGCGGTTGCCGAAGAACGCCAGGCCGCGCTCGAGGCCGTCGACACGGCGCTCGAGCCATGACGGCGCGTCGTCCGAGCCCGAGGACTGCGCCATCGCGCCCGTCGAGGCGAGGCAGGCGAATACGGCGCCGAGCGCGAGGCGTCGGACGAGCGAAGAGCGCGAAGAGGCGATCATGTGCGGAAGAGGTCCCGGCCGATAAGCGAGGCGATACAAGGCGGTTACCTCCCCAGTTCGGCCGAAATAGGGCCGGCTCCGGCGGCTTCCCTGCAGGAAGGAAGACGCCGGAGCCGATGCTTCGTCAGGAGCCGGCGCCGCCGCTCAGCGCCGTGACGGCGCGGCGGTTCTGCGACCAGCAGGAGATGTCGTCGCACACCGCGACCGGACGCTCCTTGCCGTAGGACGTCGTGCGCATGCGGCCGGCCGAGACGCCGCGGGCCGCAAGATAATCGCGGGTCACCTGGCTGCGGCGGGCGCCGAGCGCGAAGTTGTACTCGCGGGTGCCGCGCTCGTCGGCGTGACCCTCGACGAGGATCTTGTAGCGCGGATATTTGCCGAGCCACGACGCCTGCTTGTCGAGCGTCGAGCGCGCGGTCGACGTGAG
Organism: Hansschlegelia zhihuaiae; assembly: GCF_004103825.1. GTDB lineage: Bacteria > Pseudomonadota > Alphaproteobacteria > Rhizobiales > Methylopilaceae > Methylopila > Methylopila zhihuaiae. The sequence goes on along the minus strand of NZ_RYFI01000008.1, from coordinate 87,268 downwards.
CTCTGTCGAATCGGTTTCGAAGAAGACGCGATCGCCGACATTCACGACGAAGTCCTGCGTGCTGCCGGGAGGGCCTCCGCGGCCGCCCGCTCCGTAGCCGCCGGCGCCATCGAGGCCGTCGGCTCCGGACTTCTTGGCGCAAGCGCCGAGAGCAAGCGCCGCGCACAGCGCGACGGCGATCTTGGCGCTGCGGCCGATACGCATGGTACGCAACATCCCCGATGACTCCTTGTGACTGTCGGTTGCGACCTGCATAGCATCGTCCCCCTTAACCGAAGGTTCCGTTAGGCTTAAAGAACGGTTGATTTCGCGGTCCGCGAAGTCCTGTCCCCGAGCCCGAGCGATCGCCCGCGAAGACGGCGCCATCGTGACCCGATGGCGGCGGAAGGGGGTTTGGCGACGGGGTGAGTCCGCGGCGCCACAGCGTCAAAGAGCCATCTTCTTTCTGTCCACACCCCCGGCCTTTTGCCAGGCATGGTATCTGTGGGTAGCAGCGCCAAAGCTGATGCCCATGGCTGAAGCCACAGCGTAGCGAGATTTTCCAGCGTCAAAGAGGCGGTAGCAAACCTCGACCCCTTGCTCGGTGAGCTTCTCAAGGCCGCCAACTTCGTACTTATTTTTTGGACTCTTTGGATCAATCGCATCCTCACCGACTTCAGGCGGGGGATCGAGGAGCCCTTTGAGTACGTTCAAACCAGAGAGGGTTTGCTCCACTCCAGAAATAATCAACCCGAGCGCCGCGCGCGCTGCATCTCGTTCACTTGAGGAAATCGACATGCTCTTTCCTTATAGTGGCTATGGATAGTAACCTTCCATAGTCACCATAAGGATGGATGTCAATTGATATCTGTAAGGTGATTACAGACAGGTAACGATCCTCAATTCAGCGGCGGCGACCAGGCCGGGTCGGAGGCGAAGCCCTGAGTCGGGATGACCTGCTCGTTCCGGCCGGTGATGTCGATCGAGTAGATCTTCGGGCCGCCGCCCTGGTCGCGGAAGAACATCAGCACCCGGCCGTTCGGCGCCCAGGTCGGCCCCTCATTGTGGAAGCCCGAGGTCAGGACGCGCTCGCCGCTTCCGTCGGGCCGCATGACGCCGATCGAGAACTGGCCGCCGGACTGCTTGGTGAAGGCGATCAGGTCTCCGCGTGGGCTCCAGACAGGCGTCGAGTACCGCCCCTCGCCGAAGGAGATGCGCTGCGCGCCCCCGCCGCCGCCGCTCATGACGTAAATCTGCTGGTTGCCGCCGCGGTCGCTCTCAAACACGACCTTGGAGCCGTCGGGCGAGAAGGACGGCGAGGTGTCGATCGCGCCGGAGTCGGTCAGCTTGGTGGTGGCGCGCGAGCGGAGGTCCATCACGTAGATCGAGGAGTTGCCGCCCTGCTCGAGGCTGAAGGCGACGCGCTGGCCGTCCGGCGTGAAGCGCGGCGAGAACGTCATCCCCGGGAAATTGCCGACCTGCTCGCGCTGCCCGGTCTCGATGTTCAGCAGATAGACGCGCGGGTCCGCGTTGCCGAACGACATGTAGGTGATTTCCTGGCTGGTCGGGCTGAAGCGCGGGGTCAGCACCAGCTCGGAGCCGGAGGTGATGAAGCGGTTGTTGAAGCCGTCCTGGTCCATGATGGCCAGGCGCTTCACCCGCTTGTCCTTGGGACCGGTCTCGGAGACGTAGACCACCCGGGTGTCGAAATAGCCCTTCTCGCCGGTCAGCCGCTCGTAGATCATGTCGGCGATCAGATGCGCGACGCGGCGCCAGTTCTTGTCGGTCAGGAACTGCTGGCCCTCGAGCTGGTTGCCCGCGAACACGTCCCACAGGCGGAACTGCGTCGAGACGCGGCCGTCGCCCTGCCGCACGACCTGGCCGGTGACGAGCGCCTGGGCGTTGATGATGCGCCAGTCGCCGAAGCGCGGCGGCGCGTCGAAGGACGAGATCCGCTCGATGAAGGCCTTCTGGTCGATCGGCGCGAATAGGCCGGAGCGCTTGAGGTCGGCGGAGATGACGCTCGCGATGTCGCGCGCGAGTTGCGGGTCGCCGCCATTGGCCAGGAAGTCCGGGATCGCTATCGGGAGCGGCTGGACGTTGCCCTGGTTGATGTCGATCGAGACCTGCGCGGACGCCGGGGCTGCGAAGATCAACGCGAGCGCCGTGACGGTCGCGCTGAAAAGGCGGATGGCGATGGACGTCATCGAGCTCTTCCGGAAAGAGGGTGGATGGGCGCGAGGGCGAGTCGCCCGCGCCCTCTGACGATCCCATGCGGCGAAGCCAAGGCGAGAGCGGTCATCCGCCCATCATTTCCTTGGGATCGAAGTTGATGTTGACCTGCCGCCAATAGTCGTAGGATTCGGCGGGCAGCTTGAGCGGCGCGCAGCGCTGGACCGCGCGCGTCGCGGCGCCGGCGGCGGCGCGGAAGGCCGGGTTTGAGGAGGAGTTCACGACCGTCGGCCCATCGGCGAGCGAGCCGTCGGCGTTGAGGGTGAACTTCACGCGCACGGCTAGGCTGCCGTCGTCGGCGGCGCCGATCGGCGGGTTCCAGCACTGCATGACCTGTTCGCGCACCGCGTTGTCGATGCCCGTGCGCTCCGACATCGAAAGCTTCGCAGCCGTGCCGCGGCTGGTGCCGGCGGTCGTCTCCGGCGCGGTCTCGCGCGCCGAAGCGGCCTTGCGGCCGGGATCGCGGACGTCCTTGAGGGCGCTGTCGCTCGAGGACGACTTGTTCCCCAGCAGGCTCGCGATCTTGGACGGGTCGAACTTGCGTTCGGCGGCCTTCGCCTTCTCGGCCTCGGCCTTCGCCTTGGCGGCCTTCTCGGCTTCGGCCTTGGCGAGCTTCTCGGCCTTTTCCTTGGCGGCCTTCTCGGCGGCGAGCTTGGCCGCCTTCTCTGCCTCCGCCTTGGCGGCCTTCTCGGCCTCGGCCTTCTCCTTGGCGGCCTTCTCGGCGGCCTCGGCCTTGGCGAGCCGTTCCGCCTCGGCGGCCTGAGCGGCGAGCTTCTCGGCCTTTTCCTGGGTCGCCTTCTCCTGCGCGACCTTGGCGGCCTTTTCGGCGGCCGCCTTCTCCTGCGCGGCCTTCTCGGCTTTCTCGGCCTTTTCGGCGGCTTCCGCCTTGGCGGCCTTCTCGGCCTCGGCCTTCGCGGCCTTCTCGGCCGCGACCTTGGCGGGGTCCGGCTCCGGCTTCGGCGCGGGCTTCGGAGGCGCTTCGGCCTGCGCCGGGGCGGGCGCCGGCGGAGGCGGAGGAGCCTTCACGTCCTCCTTCGCGACAGGCGTGTCGTCGTCGACCGGGTCGCTGTCGACGGCCGCGACCTGCTCGGCCTTCTGCTTGGGCGCGTCGACCTTCTTCGAGGTCTTGGAGCCCTTGGTCATCGCGTCGAATTCCTGCGGCGTCAGGATCTCGATCGGCAGCGCCTCGGTCGGTCCGACCTCGAACGGCTTCGCCGAGCTCAGCCCGATGAACGCATAGGCGAGCAGCGCCGCATGCGCGCCGGAGGACAACAGGATGCCGGGCCGCACCTTCATCGAGGCGTCAGCTCCCCTGCTCCAGGTCGGTGACGAGCGCGACCCGTTTGAAGCCCGCCGAGGACAGCGTGCCCATGACCTTCATCACCTGGCCGTAGTTCACGTTTCTATCGCCCCGAACGTAGATGCGTTCGTCGTAGCCGGAATTCGTGATGGCAATGAGGCGCGGCGCCAGCTCTTCGACCTGGACGGGAGTCTCCTGCAAGAAGACTTCGCCTTTGGTGTTCACCGTGATCGTCAGCGGCTCCTTCTCTTCATTGAGAGGATTGGCCGAGGTCTGCGGAAGATCGATCGGCACGCCGACGGTGAGCAGCGGCGCCGAGACCATGAAGATGATCAGCAGCACCAGCATGACGTCGACCATCGGCGTCACGTTGATCTCGGACATCACATGCGTGCGCCGGCGCCTGCGCGCGCCATGCGCAGCCCCGCCTCCGCCGCCCGAGCTCATGCCCATCTGGGTTTAGCCCCGCTCGTCGATCTGGCGAGACAGGATCGCCGAGAACTCGTCGGCGAAGCCCTCCATCCGGCTCGCCTGGCGCGTCACCTGATTGGAGAACTTGTTGTAGAAGATGACCGCCGGGATCGCGGCGATCAGGCCGATCGCGGTCGCGAACAAGGCCTCGGCGATGCCCGGCGCGACGACCGCGAGCGACGTGTTCTTGGACGCAGCGATCGACTGGAACGACGTCATGATGCCCCAGACGGTGCCGAACAAGCCGATGAACGGGCCGGCCGAACCCACCGTCGCAAGCACCAGCAATTTCGATTCCAGCCGCTCGACCTCGCGCGCGATGGTCACGTCCAGCACCTTGTCGATGCGCTGCTGGAGCCCGGCGACCGAGCGCGAGCCGCTCTCATAGGAGCGCTTCCATTCCCGCATCGCGGCCACGAACAGCGCCGCCATCGCCGAGTTCGGCCGGTTGAGCAGCGAACGGTAGAGCTCCTCGAGGCTCTGGCCGGACCAGAAGATCTTCTCGAACTTGTCCATGTTGCGCTTGGTGCGCGAGAACAGCAGCTGCTTGTCGATGACGATGGCCCAGCACCAGACCGAAGCCGCGAGCAGGCCGAGCATGACCAGCTTGACCACGAGCGCGGCCTGGAGGAACAGGCCCCAGAGCGACATGTCGGGCGTGGGCATCGTCTGGTCGTCTCCAGTCTGCGCGGGCCTTGGTCGCCGCGGCCGCGCCGTCGGGGCGCAGGCGACCGGCCGCCCGGCGCGCGTCCTTCGACCCCAAGGCTCGGAACGACCGCGCCTTTGGCGCGCAACTGTGTTGAAACTTCGACCCGATCCCGCAGGGCTCTCCCGTTCATGGACTGTCAAGGTTAAGACGGCGTTACGATGGCCGACCTGTCACTCATCCGCGACACTTCGACGATCCGCCGGGCGGCGCCGGCGTTTGTCGTCGCATGGCTCGCGGCCGTGGGGGCGGCGCGCGCCGATCCGGCCGACGCGGCCGCGGCTGCGGCCGTCGCGGTGCAGGCGGTCGAGCTGATCGGCGGCGGGCGCGCCCGCGTCCAGGACTGCAGCGGCGCTCTGATCGAACCGGACCTCGTGCTGACCTCCGGCCACTGCCTCGACGGCGCGTCCGACCCGTCGCGGGTCGCGGTGTTCGCCTATCGCGACGGCAAGCCCGCCCCGCAACCGATTATCGCAGCGGCCTTCTCGCGCCACCCCTCCCATGTGGTCGGATGGCGCAAGACGCCCGGCGATCCGGAGACCCGCCAGCGCGAGATCGCCTCCGACCTCGCGCTCATCCGCCTCTCCGCGCCTGTCCCGGGCGCAGCGCCGCTCGGCTTCGGCACGCTGGCGGGAGCGACTGGCGGAGCGGCCGGAACCGGCGGCGCCGGACCTGCCAGCCGTTCGGGCGCGATGAAGCGCGTCGCCCTCGCCTCCGTCCGCGCCTCGACGGGGTCGGGAGCGCGCGTGGTCTTCGCCAGCGCGGACAAGACGGTCTGCGGCGGCGACAGCGGAGGACCGGCGGTCGGGACGGACGGCCGGCTGTGGGGCGTGGTCGCCGCAGTGCTCAAGCCGCGCGGCGGCTGCGGGCCCCGCATCGCGATCACCCCGGTCGATCCGGCGTCCGAGGAGTTTCGGCGGATGCGCGCAGGGCTCGGCCGCTAGCCGCGTGGTTGTCGCTTGACGGACACAGGCGGCGCGCCACGTCCCTGCGACCTCATTTGGAGACCTTACGGTCAGCCGGCGCCGTGCCATGGTGCGGCTCCCTGCCTCGTCGAGGCTCCGCCGCGCCAGCGGCTGAACGCAGGATGTCTCTCGATGCATTCGAGTTTGCGCCGGCTCGTCGCGGCGATCGGGCTCCTGGTCGTGGCCGCGACGCCTGCGGCGGCGCTGGTCGGCGGATCGGCCGCACGGACCGGCGATCGGGTCGCCCGGGCGACGGTGTTCATCACCGCGCTGACGCCCTCGGGCCGCAACCGCGCGCAGGTCGGCAACTGCACCGGCGTCCTGATCGACCCACAGCTCGTGCTGACCGCCGGCCACTGCCTCAGCGACCTTGGCGGCCCGAGCCTCGTGGTGGCGCAGTTCTTCGACCGCTACAACCGCGTCTCCCACACCATCCAGGTGGCGTCGGGCGCGATTCATCCGGATTATGCGGGCCGCGCCTCGGCCGACGATCCGAAACCGGAGCTTCTCGGCGCGGACCTCGCGGTCCTCAAGCTCGCCGAGCCCGCGCCCCGCGACCGCAAGCCGATCGCGCTGGCGCGCCAGCCGCTCGAGGCCGCCAAGGCGCGCTCGGTCCTGTTCGGCGCCGGCTTGCGCGTCGCTTCAGACGAGGGCTCGGGCGGGCAGCTCCGCGTCGCGCGGGTGTCGGCGGAGGTCGTGACCGCCGGCCCGACCGCGGTCGCGCTCGGCGCTGCAGCGGGCGCGATCTGCCGCGGCGACAGCGGCGGCCCGGTGGTGTCGTCTGGCGGGCTCTGGGGCGTGATCATCGCGATCGTTCGCCGCAAGAACCTCTGCAACTCGACCGTCTTCATGGCGGTGCTCGACCCGGACTCACGCTCGTTCCGCGTGATGCTCGCACGGGCGCGCCGCGGCTGAGGGCCGAGCGCATCCGACTTGCCGAACGGCGACGGCCGCATCATCGACGGCCTCGGCCCGACGATCGGTCTCTCCGCGAAAGACGATCGATGCCCGGATCAAGTCCGGGCATGACGGCCGCGCCTCGGTCCGAGCGGTCCTGCCTCCAAGAGCCCGTCCGGAAAGCCGCTTCGAGTCGGCTTTGAGCTTTGACGCCGTCGTTCCGGGCGAAGGCCCGGAACCCATTTCCTCTGCGTTTCGATGAGTTCGGCGACGGTGGCGGAAATGGATGCCGGGACTTCGCCCGGCATGACGACCCGCCTTCGACCGTCGACCAACTTATCCGACGGGCTCTAGGAGCTCACTCGGTCCGCAGCATCTCGCGGCGCATGCGCTCAGGCATCCGGGCCGGGCGGCCGGCGCGCAGATAAGCGCATTGCGCGGTCGCGGCGACCAGCATGTCGCCGCCGCGCGTGACCACCTGCCGAAGCACGAGCGACGCCGCCTTCACATCCTCCGCCTGGGTCGTGACGGCGATCACGTCGTCCATCTGGGCGGGCTTCAGATAGTCGATCGTCATCCGGCGCACGACGAAGCCCTCGCGCTTTTCCTCCCACAGACGACGGTGGTCGAAGTCGATCGCCCTGAGGATCTCGGTGCGTGCGCGTTCGAGGAAGCGCAGATAGCTCGCATGGTAGACGAAGCCCGAGAAGTCGGTGTCCTCGTAATAGATCCTCAGCGTGAGCACGTGGCGCACGCCCTCCATGCGGCCGCCGAGGCCGTCGGTCACGTTGGCGATCAAAGAATCAGTCCTCTTCCCCCTCGAAGAGCGGCATCTGGGCGGCGTTCGGCGGCGTCGCAAGGCCGAGATGCCGGTAGGCGCGCTGCGTCAAAACGCGACCCCGCGGCGTGCGCTGAAGGAAGCCCTGCTGCAGCAGATAAGGCTCGATGATCTCCTCGATGGCGTCCCGTGGTTCGGAGAGCGCGGCGGCCATCGTCTCGACGCCGACCGGGCCGCCGCCATAGTTCTCGGCGATCGCCGAAAGATAGCGTCGGTCCATGGCGTCGAGGCCGAGATCGTCGACGTCGAGCAGCCTCAGCGCGCGGTCGGCGGAGGCGCGCGTCACCTCGGGCTCGCCCGAGACGGAGGCGAAATCGCGCACGCGCCTCAGCAGCCGCCCCGCAATTCGCGGCGTGCCGCGCGCGCGGCGCGCGATTTCTCGCGCGCCCTCGGCCGCCATCGGCAGGCCGAGCACGCGGGCGCCGCGCGCCACGATCAGCTCGAGCTCCTCGACCGTGTAGAAATTGAGCCTGACCGGGATGCCGAACCGGTCGCGCAAGGGGGTGGTCAGCAGCCCCGCCCGCGTGGTCGCGCCGATCAGGGTGAATTTCGAAAGGTCGATCCGGACCGAACGCGCCGCCGGCCCCTCGCCGATGATCAGGTCGAGCTGAAAATCCTCCATCGCCGGATAGAGGATCTCCTCGACGGCCGGGTTGAGCCGGTGGATCTCGTCGATGAAGAGGACGTCGCGCTCCTCGAGATTGGTGAGCAGCGCAGCCAGATCGCCGGCCTTGGCGATCACGGGGCCCGAGGTCGCGCGGAAGCCGACGCCGAGCTCGCGCGCCACGATCTGGGCGAGCGTCGTCTTGCCAAGGCCCGGGGGGCCGGCGAGCAGCACATGGTCGAGCGCCTCGCCGCGGGCGCGCGCCGCCTGAATGAACACAGCGAGGTTCTCGCGCGCCTGTTTCTGCCCGGTGAAGTCGGCGAGCGTCTTGGGGCGAATCGAGGCGTCGAGCTCGTCATCGCGGACGTCCGGGTCGCGGATGGGGCTTGCGGTCATCGGGCCGATCGATCTCGGAGGCGCTCGTCGCCCGTGATAAGGGTTCGCCGGTCCTCTGCAAACCGGATGAAGCGATGCAGGACACTCCGCCCCCGGCCTCGACGCGCCGCGCCTATCTCCACATCGGCGCGCCGAAGGCCGGCAGCAAAACGATCCAGGGGTTTCTGGGCGTTTATCGTGACGCGCTGCTCAAGCGCGGCGTCGAGGTCTGCGACTTCGGACATGGCGACGTGGTCACGGGCCCGCTCGCCCTCACCGGCGCGCTCAGCATCGAGCGCGATCCGGAACGTCCCCAGAGCGCGCCCTGGCGGTGGCTGGACAGGCGTCTCAAGGAAACGGACAGCCACATCTGCGTCTCGCGCGAGCAGTTCTGCAACCATCTCAATGACGCCGACCAGCTCGCCTTCATGCTCGGCCTCTTCGAACGGCGGGGCGTCCGGCCGAAGCTCATCGCCTATGTGCGCGACCATGTCGGCTATCTGAACGCCGCCTACACCCAGCAGGCCAAAAAGCTCCGGCTGACGGAGGAGTTCGACGTCTGGGCCGCGCGGCTCGTCGCCTCTCCCCCGCCGCGCTATTCCTACTGGCGGATGTTCCGCCACATCCTCGAGACCGAAGGCGTCGACTTCGTCGTGCGCCCCCTCAACGAGGTCGCCGAGGGGCGGCTGGTCGAGGCGTTCTGCGGCGAGATCGCTTGCGGCGATCTCGACGTCTCGGGCTTCGACGGCGCGCCCTACCGCAACGAGACGCCGGGCTCGCGCGCGATCGCCGCCAGCCTCGTGGTCGGCCGCGCGCTTGCCGAGCGCGGGATCGACCCCGACGAGCATCCGCATCTGGCGCGCGTCTTCAAAGAAGGGGTTAGAGCGCGCGGCTGGACCGAGAAGGCGTTCTTCGGGCCGGACGAAGAGACCGCCGGGCGGCTCGAGGCGGCCTACGCCAAGGCGGATGAAAGGCTCGCACGGTCGGTATGGGGCGTCGGCTGGCGCGAGCGCGTGCCGCCGACGCGCCGGCCCCGCAACGTCTTCGACATCGGAGCGGCATCGGCGGCGGAGCGGGCGGAGATCGACGACCTCGCCCGCGAGGTCGTCGACAGGGCGACCCGAAAACCGTTCTGGAAGCGACTGCTTCCGGCCCGCGCCTAGGATTTCGCGAGCTCCTTCAGCCCGCCGCGGATCAGCTTCTCGGTCGTCGCGTCCTTGTCCAGCGCGCGGGCGGCGGCCGCGACGGCGGCGCTCGCCTGCGGCGCGGCGTAGCCCAGATTGACGAGCGCCGAGACGGCGTCACGCACGGGGCTCGTCTGCCCTTTCGCCTCGGCGACCTCGCCCGCCAGCCGAGCGGTTCCGGGATCGACGTCGGCGAACAGCGGGGCTTTGTCCCGAAGCTCCGCCGCGATGCGCGCCGCGACCTTGGGGCCGACGCCCTGGGCTCGCGCGATCGCGACCTTGTCCTGAAGCGCGATCGCGGTCGCGAGGTCGGACGCGTCGAGGGTCGACAAGATCGCGAGCGCCACCTTGGTCCCGACGCCTTGAACAGTGTTGAGCAGGCGGAACCATTCACGCTCGAGATCGGCCATGAAGCCGAACAGCTGGATGCGATCCTCGCGCACATGGGTCTCGATTGAGAGCCGCGCGGTCTCGCCGGCGTTCGGCAGCCGCGACAGCGTCTTTGAAGAGCAGTGCACGACATAGCCGACGCCGCCGACGTCGAGGATGACCCAGTCAGATCCGACCGAGTCGACGACGCCGGTGAGCTTGCCGATCATGCCGAGACCTTGAGCGCGAGGGCGCGGACGCCGCGGTGCTGAGCGTGGCAGATCGCGATCGCGAGCGCGTCCGCGGCGTCGGCGCCCGCGACCCGCGCGCTCGGCAGCAGGACTGCGATCATCGCCTGGATCTGGCGCTTCTCGGCGTGGCCCGCGCCGACCACAGTCTTCTTCACGAGGTTCGGGGCGTATTCGGCGACGTCGAGCCCAGCGAGCGCCGGAACCAGCATGGCGACGCCCCGCGCCTGTCCGAGCTTCAGCGTGGCCCGGGCGTTGGCGTTGACGAAGGTCTCCTCGACCGCCGCCTCGTGCGGCGCATGCTCGACGATCACCGCCGTCAGCGCGGCGTGGAGCGCCGCGAGCCGTTGGCCGAGCGGCAGCGTCTCCGGCGGCGCGATCACGCCAGCGGCCAGGAACGACAGGCGCGTCCCCTCGGACGCGACCACGCCCCAGCCGGTGCGGCGGAGGCCCGGATCGACGCCGAGGATGCGAATCGGGAGCGTGCTCATCCGGGCCAGACTAGCGGCCAATCCTTGACGGAACACAAGCGGAACGGACGGCGCGTTCGGCCGCCTCACCCGTAGCGGCGGGCGGCCTCGATGGTGAGCCCGGTTCCCACCGCGCCGAAGATGTCGCCCTCGACGACCTTGGCGTCCGGGACCTCGCCAAGAATCGCCGCGCGGACATGCGGGATGCGGGTCGAGCCGCCGGTCAGGAACACGGCGTCGATCCTGTCGGCCTCAAGTCCCGCGGCGGCGAGGCAGCGGCGGATGCGCTCGGCGATCCTGCCGGCGAGCGCCGCGGTGTGGCGCTCGAACGCCTCTCGGCGGATCGACGCCTTCAGGCCGGCATCCGCCCAGTCGAGCGCGATCTCCGTCTCCTCGCCGTCCGACACCCGGATCTTGGCGCTTTCGACGGCCGCCGCGAGGCCGTGGCCGCGCTCGTCCTCGACCGCGCGGATCAGCCGGTCGATGAGCTCGGGCCGCGCGGCCTCCCGGCGCACCTCGCGGATCTGGCGGAGCGCGCGGCCGTCATAGAGCCGATTGATGCTCGACCAGGTGGCGAGGTCGTGGAAATAGACCGAGGGCGCCTCGAGCTCGCGCCGCTTCATCGGCGAGCCGAGGCCGAACAGCGGCATGACCGAGCCGAGGCTCAGCCGCCGGTCGAAGTCGACGCCGCCGACCCGCACGCCTTCATTCGCCAGCACGTCGCCGCGACGGTCCTCTCGCCTGCGCCGGCCGGGACCGATGCGCACGACGGAAAAGTCCGACGTACCGCCGCCGATGTCGGCGATGAGCGCAAGCTCCTCGCGGGCGACGCCGCGCTCATAGTCGAGGGCGGCCGCCACGGGCTCGAGCTGGAACGACACCTCGCGGAAGCCGACCGAGAGCGCGATGCCGCGCAGCGTCTCCTCCGCGCGGGCGTCGGCCTCGTCGTCGCCGTCGACGAAATGGACCGGGCGGCCATGCACCACCGCATCGATCTGCCGGCCGGTCGCGGCCTCGGCGCGGCGCTTCACGATCGCGAGGTAGCGGGCGATGACCTCACGGAACTTGACCCGCTCGAGCCCGACCTGGGTGGCCTCGTCGATCAGCGAGGTTCCGAGCACCGATTTCAGGCTGCGCATCAGCCGGCCGGCCTCGCCGTCGAGATAGGCCGACATCGCCGCGCGTCCGACCTTGGGCGCGGCTCGCGGCGCGAAGAAGATCGCGCTCGGGATCGTGGTCTCCTCGCCTTCCAGCCGCGCGAGCAGAGGCCGGCCGGCGTCGATCACGCCGAGCGTTGTGTTGGATGTTCCGAAGTCGAGGCCGCAGGCTGTCATGGCGCTGCTCCTCGCCCAGGACGCGCGCGATGGCGATTGGACGAAGCGACGCGCGACGCCGCGGAAATGGCGGCGCAAGACTGCAAAAAAGCTCGATCGCGGCGGGCCGCGCGGTGCTACATCCGCGCGTGCTTCAGTCCGTCGTCGATTCCACGCTTGGCCTCGCCGTCGCCATCGCGCTGCTCTCGGGAGTCGTGCGCGGCTTTTCGGGCTTCGGCAGCGCGCTGATCTTCGTGCCGCTGATCTCGGCGCTCTACGATCCGGCGCGGGCGACGCCGGTGTTCTGCCTCATCGACGCCGCTCTGATGTTCCCGATGGCGCTGCGCGCGTTCAGGCGCTGCCACTGGCCCGAGGTCGCGCCCATGGCGCTCGCCACCGCGGCCTTCACGCCGGTCGGCGTCTACGCCCTGGTGGTGGTCGATCCGGTCGTTCTGCGATGGGCGATCGCCATCGCGGTCACGGCTACTCTCGCGCTGCTCGCGAGCGGCATGCGTTATCAAGGCCGCCCGCATATGGCCGCGACGCTCGGGGTCGGGGTCGTGGCGGGGGTGCTCGGCGGCTCCGCCCAGATCTCGGGGGCGCCGGTCGCCGCCTACTGGCTGGCGGGCCCCGGCGAGCGCGCAACGATCCGCGCCAACATGATCGCGCTGTTTGCGGTGGTGTCGGCCGCAACCTTCGCGTCGCTGCTCTGGGCCGGCCTGCTGACCGCAGAGGTGGCGCGGCTCGCGCTCTGGCTCGGGCCGGCCTATGGACTCGGCATCTTTCTCGGCGCGAGGCGCTTCGTCGGCGCGACGGACGCCGGTTACCGCCGCGCGGCCTATGCCGTGATCCTGCTGGCGGCCGCGCTGTCGGCTCCGGTGTGGGACGGGATCTGGCGGTAGCGCGCAGACCCCGCGCCTCAGAGCTTCGCCATAACCTCGTCGGAGATCTCGTAATTGCCGTGGACGTTCTGGACGTCGTCGTCCTCGTCGAGCGCGTCGAGCAGCTTCATCAGCGATGCGGCCTTGTCCTCGTCGAGCGCGGTCGTGACGTTGGGCCGCCAGACAGCCTTGGCGCTCTCGGCCTCGCCGAGCGACGCCTCGAGCGCCTTCGACACCTCGTTCAGATCCTCGAAGGCGCAGGTGACGACGTGGTTTTCCTCGGACGACTCGACGTCTTCCGCGCCGGCCTCGATCGCGGCCTCCAGCACCTGGTCGGCGGAGCCCGCCTTCGCCGGATAGACGATCTCGCCCACGCGGTTGAACATGAAGCCGACCGAGCCGGTCTCGCCGAGCGCGCCGCCGGACTTCGTGAAGTAGGAGCGGACGGCCGAGGCGGTGCGGTTGCGGTTGTCGGTCAGCGCCTCGACGATGATGGCGACGCCGCCGGGGCCGTAGCCCTCGTAGCGCACCTCCTCATAGTTCTCGGTGTCGCCGCCCGCCGCCTTGTTGATCGCGCGCTGGATGTTGTCCTTCGGCATGGACTGCGCCTTGGCGGCGTTCACCGCGAGGCGCAGCCGCGGGTTCATGTCCGGGTCCGGCATCCCGGACTTGGCCGCCACCGTGATCTCGCGCGCGAGCTTCGAGAAGAGCTTCGCCCGGACCGCGTCCTGGCGGCCCTTGCGGTGCATGATGTTCTTGAACTGCGAATGTCCGGCCACGGGGCGGGGCTCCGGCTGCTCCGGACGCCCCCGGGTCGCTGCTTCGGCGCGCGCGGCGGGACGTCCGCTGTCTGGAAAGCCGGCCTTATAGAGCCGAGCGCCTGCGAAAGGAAGCGGCGCCAAACGCTTGCGCCGCCTGACGAAGGCGGCCCCGGGTCATGCGGAATGCGCAGAGGCCCCATGCTGCAATGCGATATCAGACTCGAACTCGCAGCCGTCCGAGCCGCGCCGATCGAAAGGCGAAAGCGAGCCTCTCGCCAAGAAAATGATCGGAATAGCTTATCAAGCTCGGCTTGATCCAATTCCACTTTTCAAGTGTCAATAGGCGAAATCGATCGCTGCATCAGCGGCGCAGATCACTCATTTTCATTGCATGCCGGCCATTCCGACCGCACTTTTCTTCCGTCGCGGCGCATGTGTCGCGTCCATAGTTGATTGAGATTTTCTATGAGCGATGCGGCTTCGCCTCTGAAGAAATCCAAGGCCGCCGGCGGCTGGGGTGCCCTTCGCAGTTGCGGAAAACATCTGCTGGCGAGCGGGTCGGCGCTGGCCGGCGCGAAGGCGATGCTCAGCGCCAACCAGCCGGACGGTTTCGACTGCCCCGGCTGCGCCTGGGGCGATCCCGAGCACGGCTCCTCCTTCGAGTTTTGCGAGAACGGCGTGAAGGCGGTCGCCTGGGAGGCGACTGAGAAGCGCGCCGCGCCGACCTTCTTCGCCCGCCACACCGTGACTGAGCTCAGAGGCTGGACCGACTACGACCTCGAGAATGTCGGCCGCCTCACCCAGCCGATGCGCTACGACCCGGCGAGCAACCGGTTCATCGCGGTCGGCTGGTACCAGGCCTTCGCCGAGATCGGCCGCGAGCTCAACGCGCTTTCGAGCCCCGACGAGGCCGAGTTTTACACCTCCGGCCGCGCCTCGAACGAGGCAGCCTTTCTCTACCAGCTGTTCGCCCGCGCCTTCGGGACCAACAATTTTCCCGACTGCTCGAACATGTGCCACGAGGCGAGCGGCATCGGCCTCATTCAGTCGATCGGCATCGGCAAGGGCACGGTCGAGCTCGAGGATTTCGAGCTCGCCGACGCGATCTTCGTGATCGGACAGAACCCGGCCACCAACCATCCGCGCATGCTGGGCGACCTCCGCCGCGCGGCCCAGCGCGGGGCCAAGGTTGTGGCGCTCAATCCGGTGCGCGAGCGCGGCCTGGAGCGCTTCGCCGACCCGCAGGACAAGATCGAGATGCTGCGCGGCGGCTCCCGCCCGGTCGCGAGCCATTACGCCCAGCCGAAACTCGGCGGCGACATGGCGGCGATCCGCGGCATGGCGAAAATCGTGTTCGCGCGCGACGCCGCCGACCGCGCCGAAGGCGGGCCGGGCCTGCTCGACGACGCCTTCATCGCCGAGCACACGACCGGCCTTGAGGCCTGGCGCGCGGAGGTCGAGGCGGCGGGCTGGGACGCGATCGAGGACCAGTCGGGCCTCGACCGCGCCGAGATCGAGGCGCTCGCCGAGATCTATCTCGGCGCCGAGCGCGTCATCGCCACCTGGGCGATGGGCGTGACCCAGCACAAGCATTCGGTCGCGACCGTGCGCGAGATCGCGAACCTGCTGCTGCTGCGCGGCCATATCGGCCGGCCCGGCGCCGGCCTCTGCCCGGTGCGCGGCCATTCCAACGTGCAGGGCGACCGCACGGTCGGCATCAACGAGAACCCGCCCGCCTGGCTGCTCGACAATCTCGACCGGGAGTTCGGCATCGCGGTTCCCCGCGCCCCCGGCCACAACGTGGTGGCGGCGATCAAGGCGATGGCGGAGGGCCGGTCGAAGGCCTTCATTGGGCTCGGCGGCAATTTCGCCCGCGCGACCCCCGACACCGCGTTGGTCACGGAAGCGCTCCGCCGCTGCCGGCTGACCGTGCAGATCGCCACCAAGCCCAATCTCGGCCACATGGCGGTCGGCGAGGTCGCCTATCTGCTGCCCTGCCTCGGCCGCACCGAGATCGACCGCAACGCCGCCGGCAAGAGCCAGATCGTGACCGTCGAGGACTCGATGTCGATGGTCCACGGCTCCGGCGGCATCAACAAGCCGGCCTCGCCGCATCTCAAATCCGAGGTCGCGATCATCGCGGGGATGGCGGAGGCGACGCTCGGCAAGAGCCTCGGCTGGGCCGCGATGGCCGAGGACCACGACCTGATCCGCGACCGTATCGCCCGCGTCATTCCGGGCTTCGAGGACTTCAACGTCCGCGTGCGCCAGCCGCGCGGGTTTCGCCTGCGCAACGCCGCGGCCGAGCGCGTCTGGGAGACGCCGTCCGGCCGCGCCGAGTTCTCGGCCGCCCCCCTGCCGCTCGAGATCGAGCACCAGGCGGCGCGCAGGCGTTCCGGAGAGTTCGTGCTGCAGACCTTCCGCAGCCACGACCAGTACAACACCACGATCTACGGCCTCGACGACCGCTATCGCGGCGTCTATGGCGAGCGCCGCGTCGTGTTCATGCATCCGGACGACATCGCGGCGATCGGCGCGGCGCCGAACGCCCGGGTCGACGTCGTCGGGACGCATGAGGACGGCCGCTCGCGGGTGGCGGAGGACTTCCGGCTCGTCGCCTACGACATCCCGCGCGGCTGCGTGGCCGGCTACTACCCCGAACTCAACGCCGTGGTGCCGTTCTCGCGCGCCGGGGAGCAGTCCGACACGCCCTTGTCGAAGTCGACGCCCGTGACCTTCCGGCCGAGGGAAGCCGCGTGACGGAGGCCGAGGCCTTCCTGGCGCGCGTCGACGCGCTCGCCGTCCGCCTCGGCCTCGCCCCGCTCGACGCCGCGATCTTGCTCGCGGTCGACGAGGGCGTCGCTAGCGATACGCGCTCCTTCTCTAAAGTCTTCGGAGTCCCCCATTCTTTAGTATTACGCGCCACAAATGAAATGGCCGATCGATTTGTTTCAATTGCTTGCCACAATTCACGCACTTTGCGAAGGCACTTCAAGCTCACAAGACTTGGCCGTCTAGTCATAGCAGGAGACTAAATATATTTACACGGATACAGAATAATAAAACTACATTAATCACCTCTTATTGCACGGGACCTAAGCTTATATCCAATTGTCGCATCAATAATCTTTTCCACCAAAACCTCAACGTCATCCGATTTCGTCATAGGCAACCTCAATCGCCGAGCGATACTTTCCAATTCTGCCTTTCTCTCCACGGTCTTATTTATGTATAATTTAAGATCATCTCTGGTTTCGTATGCACGAAACCGTTCAATGATTTGATCAAGGTGCTCAGACGTCAATCGTTCTGTGGTCTTGTGCGACTGCTCTAAGTCCATGCGAGCCTGCATGCCGCCTTGCACTCCGGGCCCTTTCAATGATTTTCTATTTTCTTTCAGTACATTCTTCAGATGCTGATTAACACTGTCAACATCATCGATAGAGCCGCTCTCCATTAGTTCTGCAACTTGTTTGATCAACTGTGTTAATTTTTGCGACCTGTTGGCCATCTCAGACCTCATATGCCAACTTGATCAATGAATTCATCAACAACATCTTCAAGACTGTTGACTACAGATTTATACGTTCCTGAACTTTGCTGGTTTAGAACCACGGGTATCCCAGTTTCCGGCGCACCGGCGAACAATGTGTCATTCCTCTTGATATACCTTTCGAACACATACAATCCGCTCTGCCTTCGGATCTGCTGAATGTAAGTGTTCTGCGCTTGGATCGGCTGACCCGACCTCTCTTGTATCATATTAAATACGACACCTATTGTTGCAGGATTAATTTCCTCCACATGATCGTCACCCTCCTTAGCGTAATCATTATAATCTCTAACCAGATCTGACAAATTTCGTATTAAGTAATCAATTCCAAGTGTACTCAAAAAATCTGGCCTTGTGGGAACCAACACAAAATCACTCGCCACTATCGCGGTCTTTGTAACAATATTAAAATTTGGAGGACAATCAATTAGAATAATGTCATAATCATCGTTATTTATATCCTGAATATTATCCCTCAGTCGCCGATGTACCTTAATAAAATTTTTCTTTGATTGCTTTAAACTTGCGCCAGATAGCAGCGTCGCCAACTCTAAATCAACATTTATTAATCCCAAATGAGAACTAATGATGTCGAGCTTACCAGAGCCATTCAATTTTACTTTAACTCTATTGGGTGTATAGATAAGATTATTAACATCAAAATCGTCGTTCGACAATAGTGCGTCGAACGATTGTTTAATCGTCTTGCTATCAGCAAAGGATTTTTGCCAATCCTCTGGCCGTATGAATGAAAATGTTAAGTTTGTCTGTGGATCGAGATCTATTGCTAAAACCTTATAATTTCTGAAAGCCAGCTCCCCTGCAATGTTCCACGTTACTGTGGTCTTTCCAACGCCGCCTTTATAGTTGATGACGGATACGACTTTCATTTAGCGCCCTCCCCACCATGCTATTCAGATTGTATTTTTGACCCTTCTAGAATGAGGCGTACGCTAGAATTTTGCAACCTAAGCGGTGTCTTCAGCCTTCCCAGAACTCCGGGCGCGCCTCGCTCAGGGCGCCGCCGATCCGCACCGGCGCCACTCGCGCCGCGAGCCCGCGCTCATCCAATTCCACCGCGAGTCCCGACAGCGTCCCCTCCCCGTCCGAAGGCTCGAAGCGGCCCGACGGGAGCTTCGCCAGGAAGCGGTG
Organism: Hansschlegelia zhihuaiae; assembly: GCF_004103825.1. Lineage (GTDB taxonomy): Bacteria > Pseudomonadota > Alphaproteobacteria > Rhizobiales > Methylopilaceae > Methylopila > Methylopila zhihuaiae. The sequence goes on along the minus strand of NZ_RYFI01000008.1, from coordinate 68,970 downwards.
GACGGGCTCGTCCTTCTTCATGCCGAGCACGCTGTCGTAGTCGCCGCACATGCCGGCGTCCGACATATAGGCGGTGCCGCCCGCCAGGATGCGATGGTCGGAGGTCGGCGTATGGGTGTGGGTGCCGACCACGAGGCTCGCCCTTCCGTCCGCGAAATGGCCGAAGGCCTGCTTCTCGCTCGTCGCCTCGGCGTGGAAGTCGACGATCGCGGCGTCGCAGCCATGGCCGAGCGGGCAGGCCTCGAGCTCCGCCTCCGCGGCGCGGAACGGATCGTCGAGCGCCGGTCCCATGTAGACCTGACCCATGACGTTGACGACCAGCACCCGCGCGCCGTTGCGCGCCTCGATCAGCGCTGCCCCCCGGCCGGGGGTGCCCTTCGGAAAGTTGACCGGGCGGATCAGTCGCTCGGCGCGCTCGATGAACACCAGCGCCTCGCGCTGGTCGAAGGAATGGTTGCCGAGCGTGACGGCGTCGCAGCCGGCGTCGAGCAGATCCTCGTAGATCTGCTCGGTGATGCCGAAGCCGCCGGCGGCGTTCTCACCGTTGATCACGACGAGATCGAGCTCCCAGCGCTCCCGCAGGGCCGGAAGCTTTTCGATCACGACCGCGCGGCCGGCGCGGCCGACCACATCACCAAGAAACAGCAGACGCATAAGATCCCTCGAAGCGGCGCCGGAGCGTTAGGCGCGAACGCCCCGACGTCTCTATCGAAGGCTCAGCCGATCGTCACCGTCCGGTCGCGGCCTTTCCGGTCGCGCTGATGTCGTTGCGCACGCCGCGCACGGTGTTGGCGCAGGCGCTGAGCGCGATGGTGCTGACGATGAGCGAGACGACGACGAACAGACGGCCCACGGCGAACCTCCCGGACATGACTGGCCCCGCGAACCCGGTCATCTGGGCTCGGCCTTCATGAACGCCGAGGACGTGAATTGGTTCTTGGGCGCCGCGGCGTCTTCGCCCGTCAGGCGGCGCCGGTTCGACGCAGTCCCTTCTCGGTCAACACGCCGTCGAGCGTGACGTCGTGGCCCACCGTCGGGACCTTGTCGACCTCCTGGGCCGCGAAGGCGAGACCTATCGCCATGGCCGGCCCAACGGCCCGCAGCTTCAGCAGCGTGCGGTCGTAAAAGCCGCCGCCGTAGCCCAACCGCGCTCCCGCCGAGTCGAAGGCGGCGAGCGGCACGAAGAGCAGATCGGGAACGACCTCCGCGGCGCTTTCGGGCGGCTCCTTCAGGCCGAACGGCCGATCGTCGAGCGGGCCGCCCGGCCGCCAGTCGCGGAAGACCAGCGGCTCGCCCTTTTTCACGATCACCGGCAGGCAAAGCGGCACCCCCGCCCGAGCGAGCTTTTCCGCCAACGGGCCGGTGTCGATCTCGCCCTTCACCGAGACGAAGAGCGAGACCCGGACCGGCTTCTCGCGCGCCACGATCTCGCCGCCGAACGCGGCGATCGACCGGCCCGCCTCGAGCCGCGTCGCCGCGTCGATCAGCGCGCGCGCGCCAAGCGTCGCCTTGCGGATCGCCGCCTTGCGGGCGGCGATGTCGGCAGGCGGAGCTGAAGGCTGGGTCATGGACGAGAAACAGAGCGCGGAGCCACGATGGCCGTTGGACGGTTCGATCCCGGGACACCTACAGAGTAGGTGGGCGCCGTTTTGGCCAAGACCACGGTCGAGGCCAGGGACAGCTCCCGTTCGGAATCGTAAGGGCCCGGGGATTCAATTTGTCCTGACGCACCCCGCAGCACCGCCGGAACAAGATAGGCGAGCGACGTGCGCCGCGCCAGTGGCGTTTGCGCGATCCTTCGCGGACCTATTCCCGTCGCGTGCCCTCGGAGAGCTCCTCGGCCATGCGCTCGAGCC
>NZ_RYFI01000008.1:55777-67101 GCF_004103825.1 Hansschlegelia zhihuaiae | reverse complement strand
GCGCTGGAGCCGTTCGGCGGCGGCGGCAAGCTGGTCGGCGACGTCGGCGTGGCGGGCGTCGTACTGCTTGACGGCGTCGTCGCCCGCGGCCTGGAGCGCCGAGATCTCGGCCGCGAGCGCGTCGTTCCTGCGCTTCGCCTCGTTCAGTTCGTCGGCCATCATGATGGCCGTCATCACCGAGAGCCGGATGTCCCCGACCTCGCCGAATTGGCCCTTGAGCTGCCCGTGGCGCTCGTCGACCATGCGGCCGAGCGCGAGCAGGTGCTCCTCCTCGCCCTCGCCGCAGGCCATCTTGTAGTCGCGTCCGCCGATCTGGACCGTCACCTGCGCCATCGTCAGTCCGCCGCCTCTTCGAGCACGCCCCGGACCTGGGCTATCGCGACGTCGAGCCGGCGGGCGACCTCGGCGCGGCTCGCCTCGGAGGTCTCGGCCTGGGCCGCGGAGACGTCGAGCAGCTCGGCGAGGCGCTGGCGGTCGTCCGCGAAGGCGGTCAGCTCCTCCTCACGGGCGCGGGCCGCATCGGCGGCGTCGATCGCCCGGCCGACGGCGGCTTCCGCCGCCTCGAGCGCGCCATTCAGGCGCCTCAGCGCCGCATCGAGATCGCCCACCTCGGCCCCGAGCTTCCGCAACGGACGGAAAGCGCCGCCCTCGCAACATCTTGCGGATGGACTTTACGAGCCTCCTCGAAAAGCCGTCAATCGCCCAGAGCGCCCGTCCACTGGGCATTCGCGCGGGACAAGGTCCCGATGCGCGTATTGACTTGGTCCGACGCCTCCTTAAACGTCGCCGCCGCGACGACGGCCGTGTCCGGCCGTGATCGACCGCGTGCGCCGTTCGCCCGCGAAACCGCCGCGCCTGCCACGCCTCTCGATTGGACAGCCCTCCCATGACCGACGCCCAGACGACCCGCCGGATGGCGAACGCGATCCGCGCGCTCGCCATGGATGCGGTCGAAAAGGCCAATTCCGGCCATCCCGGCATGCCGATGGGCATGGCCGACGTCGCGACGGTGCTGTTCACGAAGATCCTGAAATACGACGCCACCGACCCCTACTGGATCGACCGCGACCGCTTCATTCTCTCAGCCGGCCACGGCTCGATGCTGCTCTATTCGCTCCTTCACCTCACCGGCTCGAAGGAGATGACGATCGAGGAGCTCAAGAACTTCCGTCAGGTCGGCTCGCGCACGCCGGGCCATCCCGAGCGCGGTCACACCGAGAGCGTCGAGACCACCACCGGGCCGCTCGGCGCCGGCATCTCGAACGCCGTCGGCATGGCGCTCGCCGAGCGGATTCTCGCCGCGCAATACCCGACCGTGTTCGACCACCGCACCTTCGCGCTCTGCTCCGACGGCGACCTCATGGAAGGCGTCAGCCAGGAGGCGATCGCGATCGCGGGTCACTACCGTCTGTCGAAGCTCGTGTTCCTCTATGACGACAACTCGATCTCGATCGACGGCGACACCTCGCTGTCGGACTCCGTCGACCAGGTCGCCCGCTTCAAGGCCTGCGGCTGGAACGCGGTCCGGGTCGACGGCCACGACGCGGACGCGGTCGAGGCCGCCATCAAGGCGACCGAGGGCTCGGACAAGCCGACGCTGATCGCCTGCAAGACGACGATCGGCTTCGGTGCGCCCAAGAAGGCCGGCACCGAGAAGGCCCACGGCTCGCCGCTCGGCGCCGAGGAGATCGAGGGCGCGCGCAAGGCGCTCGGCTGGGACTACCCGCCCTTCGAGATTCCGGACGATCTGCGCAAGCTCTGGCTCGAGGCCGGCAAGCGCGGCCAGGCGGCGCGCAAGGAGTGGGAGAAGCGGTTCGACGCTCTGGACGACGCGGTCCGCTCCGACCTCGAGCGCCGACTGCACGCCGACCTGCCCGACGAGTTCGCAACGGCGATGGCCGAGCACAAGGCGAAGCTGCTGGCCGAGCCGAAGGAGATCGCGACCCGCAAGGCCGGCGAGGCGGCGCTGACGGTCGTGAAGGCAACGCTTCCCGAACTCGTCTCAGGCTCGGCCGACCTCACGCCGTCCAACAACACGCTCACCAAGAACATGAAGGTGATCACGCCGACCGACTTTGGCGGCGACTTCATGCATTGGGGCGTGCGCGAGCACGGAATGGCTGGGGCCGTGAATGGCCTGGCGATCCATGGCGGGATCTTCCCCGTCGGGTCGACCTTCCTGGTGTTCTCGGACTATTGCCGCCCGGCGCTCCGACTCGCGGCGCTCATGAAGATCCGCATCGTGCACGTCTTCACCCACGATTCGATCGGCGTCGGCGAGGACGGCCCGACCCATCAGCCGGTCGAGCATCTCGCGGCGCTCCGCGCGATCCCGAACCTCAACGTCTTCCGTCCCTGCGACGCGATCGAGACCACCGAGGCCTGGGAAATCGCCGCCGCCTCCAAGCAGCGGCCGAGCGTGTTCGCGCTCACCCGGCAGAACCTGCCGCAGGCGCGGACCGACGCGAGCCAGAACCTGACCGCGAAGGGCGCCTACGAGATCGCGGCGGCCGACGGTCCGGCCGAGGTCAGCCTGTTCGCCTCGGGTTCGGAAGTGAGCCTCGCGCTCGAGGCCAAGAAGGCGCTCGACGCCGCCGGCGTGAAGACCCGGGTGGTGTCGGTCCCCTGCTTCGAGCTGTTCTTCGACCAGCCCGGCGCCTATCGCGCGGAAGTGATCGGCACAGCGCCGGTCAAGATCGCGGTCGAGGCCGCGATCCGGCAGGGCTGGGACGCCATCGTCGGTTCCGACGGCGGCTTCGTCGGCATGTCGAGCTTCGGCGAGAGCGGCCCCTACAAGGCGGTCTACGAGAAGTTCGGCGTCACGGCCGACGCGGTCGCGGCGCTCGCCAGGGAGATGCGCTCAACAGCGGCGTAAATGGCCTCCAGCACCAGATTTCATGCGCATTTGGGACGGCGCGCCTCCATATATGCGCGGCCGCTGCTTATGAATTGGGCGGCGGATCGACGGGAATGTGACGGAAGGGTCCGCGCAAGGGCGCGGCGACAGGCGAGGAAACCAAGAAAATGACGGTGAAGGTCGCGATCAACGGCTTCGGACGCATCGGCCGGCTGGTGCTTCGGGCGATCGTGGAGTCCGGACGCAAGGACATCCAGGTGGTGGCGATCAACGACCTCGGCCCGGTCGAGACCAACGCCCATCTGCTGCGCTACGACTCGGTGCACGGCCGGTTTCCGGCCGAGGTGACGGTCAATGGCGACGTCATCTCGGTCGCGGGCCACGGCGACCTCAAGGCGACCGCGATCAGGAACCCGGCCGAGCTGCCCCACAAGGAGCTCGGCGTCGACATCGCGCTCGAATGCACCGGCCTGTTCACCTCGAAGGAGAAGGCCTCGGCCCATCTCCAGGCGGGCGCCAAGCGCGTCATCATCTCGGCCCCCGGCGACGGCGTCGACATGACCGTCGTGTTCGGCGTCAACGCCGACAAGCTGAGCAAGGACCACATCATCGTCTCGAACGCGTCCTGCACCACCAACTGCCTCGCTCCGGTCGCCAAAGTGCTGAACGACGCCGTCGGCATCGAGCACGGCTTCATGACGACGATCCACTCCTACACGGGCGACCAGCCGACGCTCGACACCATGCACAAGGACCTCTACCGCGCCCGCGCGGCGGCCCTTTCCATGATCCCGACCTCGACCGGCGCGGCCAAGGCCGTCGGCCTGGTGCTGCCGGAGCTCAAGGGCAAGCTGGACGGCGTCGCGATCCGCGTGCCGACGCCGAACGTCTCGGTGGTCGACCTGAAGTTCGTGGCGAGCCGGCAGACCTCCGTCCAGGAGATCAACGACGCGATCAAGGCCGCGGCCGCGGGTCCGATGAAGGGCATCCTCGACGTCGTCGACGCCCCGCTGGTCTCCAGCGACTTCAACCACAACCCGCATTCGTCGAGCTTCGCGCTCGACCAGACCAAGGTGCTGGAAGGCACTTTCGTCCGCGTGCTGAGCTGGTACGACAATGAGTGGGGCTTCTCGTCCCGCATGTCGGACACGGCCGTCGCGATGTCGAAGCTGCTGGACTGAGCGCCGACGTCCGCGTCCCGGCCCCGAGCCGGGATCCATCACCACTGCGGCTGACTGCCGGAGCGGCGATCGCGCGATCCATATTCGCCGCCCGGCGGATATGGGCCCCGGCTGAAGGCCGGGACATGGGCGCGGAGGCCGTTCGCAGGTCGCGGCAAGAACAGCAAGCGGCCTAAGCGGCCGCGCCGGGGGAGACGCCATGACCGCCTTCAAGACCCTCGACGACGTCGACGTCGCCGGCAAGCGCGTGCTGGTGCGCGTCGACCTCAACGTGCCGATGGACGGCGCGCGGGTCACGGACGACACCCGCCTGAAGGCGATCGCGCCCACCGTCACCGAGCTCGCCCAGAAGGGCGCGAAGACGATCCTGCTCGCGCATTTCGGCCGGCCGAAGGGCAAGCGCGACGACAGCCAGTCTCTCAAGGTCGTGGTCCCGGCGCTCGAGAAAACGCTGATGCAGGACGTCCGCTTCGCCGACGACTGCGTGGGCGAGGCCGCCGAGTCTGCAGTCCGCAAGCTCGCGCCCGGCGACGTGTTGCTGCTCGAGAACACCCGCTTCCACGCCGGCGAGGAGAAGAACGACCCGGACTTCGCCAAGGCGCTCGCCGCGCTTGGCGACCTCTATGTCAACGACGCCTTCTCGGCCGCCCATCGCGCCCACGCCTCGACCGAGGGCGTCGCGCGGCTGCTGCCGGCCTTTGCGGGCCGCGCCATGCAGGCCGAGCTCGAGGCGCTTCAGAAGGCGCTGTCGGACCCGGAGCGGCCGGTCGTCGCGGTGGTCGGCGGCGCCAAGGTCTCGACCAAGCTCGATTTGCTCGGGAACCTCGTGAAGCGGGTCGACCATCTGGTGATCGGCGGCGGCATGGCCAACACCTTCCTGGCCGCTCAAGGCCTCGACGTCGGCAAGTCGCTCTGCGAGCGCGACCTGCTCGAGACGGCGCGCGAGATCGTCGCCAAGGCCAAGGAGGCCGGCTGCGCGATCGTGCTGCCGGCGGATGGGCGGCTCGCCAAGGAGTTCAAGGCCGGGGCCCAGAACCGCGTGGCGCCCGTCTCGGATGTCGGCCCGGACGAGATGATTCTCGATATCGGCCCCAAGGCGATCGACGAGGTCGCGGCCGTGCTCGAAAAGGCGAAGACGCTGGTCTGGAACGGACCGTTCGGCGCCTTCGAGATCGAGCCCTTCGACGAGGGGACGGTCGCCGCGGCGAGGAAGGCGGCGGAACTGACGCAGGCCGGCAGGCTGCTGTCGGTCGCGGGCGGCGGCGACACCGTCGCGGCGCTCAACCACGCCGGCGTCGCGGACAAATTTTCGTATGTCTCGACGGCGGGCGGCGCGTTTCTCGAATGGCTCGAGGGCAAGGAGCTGCCGGGCGTCGCCGCGCTGACCGCGACAAGATAGCGGTCGCGCTCTATAAAGGCCGCGAGCCCAACCGAACCCCGAGAGGACGATGAACGTCTCGACCCCGATCACCTCAGGCCGCCGCCTCGCCATCACGCCGCGCGTGCGCGAGATCCTGTCCTGGTACGAAAGCGACAACCCGGGGACGAAAGGCAACCTCGTCCGCCTGCTGATGACGGGCAAGCTCGCCGGCACCGGCAAGCTCGTCATCCTGCCCGTCGACCAGGGCTTCGAGCACGGCCCGGCGCGCTCCTTCTCGGTCAACGCGCCGGCCTACGACCCGCACTACCACTTCCAGCTCGCGATCGACGCCGGGCTCAACGCCTACGCCGCCCCGCTCGGCATGCTGGAGGCCGGCGCCGACACCTTCGCGGGCCAGATCCCGACCATCCTCAAGATGAACAGCGCCAACTCGCTGTCGCGCCTTAACGAGGACGCCGACCAGGCCGTCACTGCATCCGTGTCGGACGCTGTCCGCCTGGGCTGCTCGGCGATCGGCTTCACGATCTATCCGGGCTCCGACCGCGCCTACGCGCAGATGGAGGAGCTCCGCGAGCTCGCCAATGAGGCGAAGTCGGTCGGCCTCGCGGTCGTCGTGTGGTCCTATGCGCGCGGCGGCACGCTCGACAAGAAGGGCGAGACCGCGGCCGACGTCATCGCCTATGCGGCGCACATGGCGGCGCTGCTCGGCGCCCACATTATCAAGGTCAAGCCGCCGACCGACCACATCTCGCTCGACGCCGCCAAGAAGGCCTATGAGAAGGGCAAGATCGAGCTCGGCACGCTGACGGACCGCATCCGCGACGTTGTGAAGAGCTGCTTCAATGGCCGCCGCATCGTGATCTTCTCGGGCGGCGAGGCGAAGAGCGACGCCAACGCCGTGCTGGACGAGATCAAGCAGATCGCGGCCGGCGGCGCCTTTGGTTCGATCATGGGCCGCAACGCCTTCCAGCGCCCACGCGACGAGGCGATCAAGCTGCTCGACGACATCATCGAGATCTACGCCAAGGCGGCGTGATCCACGAAGCCGACGGGCCCTTAGGACCCTCTCGGAGCGTCGCGACGGCCCCCTCCACCGCTTCGCGGTCCCCCTCCCCCGCTGGCGCGGGTGAGGAGCAGACGGCGCCGCCTCGGATCCTCCTCCGCTTGCGGAGGAGGGGGACCATGCGAAGCATGGTGGAGGAGGCGAACGCCAAGACGTCGTCGCAAAGGCGCCGCCCCGCTTTCGCCACTTGGCGGCGGGAGAAGGCGCTAATCATCCTCCAGGCAGCCCATCGCGCACGATGCCCGACGCGCCCATCACACGCCTGATGCTGATCACGCCGGCTCTCGACGAGATCGACGCCTTCGAGGCGGCGCTCGAGGCCGCCGTCGCGGCCGGCGACGTGGCGGCGGTCGTGATCCGGCTCGCGCCCGCCGACGACCGCACGCGGCTTTCCCGCGCCAAGACGCTGGTGGAGGCCGCGCAGGCGGAAGGCGCGGCAGCGCTGCTCGCCGGCGACGGCGTGGAGGACCTCGTCGGCAAGTCCGGCGCCGACGGATTCCACGCCGACGACGCCGCGAGCGCCATCGAGGCGATTGAGCGGTTCCGGCCGGAGAAGATCGTGGGTTGCGGACCGCTGGTCTCCCGCGACGAGGCCATGGCGGTCGGCGAGGCCGGCGCCGACTACGTGCTGTTCGGCGACGATTTCGGCGGCAGGCCCTTCGCCGAGACGCTGGAGCGCGTCGCCTGGTGGGTGCCGATCTTCCAGACGCCCTGCGTCGGAGTCGCGCAGACGCTCGACGACGTGTCGGCCCTGGCCGGAGAGCGCGTCGAGTTCGCGGCTCTCGGCGAGGCCGTGTGGCGCCATGCCGAGGGTCCGGCCTCCGCGACCGCCATGGCGGGCTCGATGATCGCGCTCGCCAAGGCTCCGGCGCCGTGATGCGAGGCGTCGTGGCCGTCGCGATCGCCCTCGCGACGGCGGGCGCCGCGGTCGCGGCGGAGCCGCAGCCTCGGCAGCCGGGTCCGGGCGGCGCCCAGCCCTATCTGCCGATCCCGAGCTTTCGCGACATGATGGCGCCCCAGGCGCCCGCGCGGAGTTTGGAGCAGCGCGCCGAACCAGCGCCGGCGGCCGACGAGGACGGCCCTCCTGCCGATCCAAACGCCGACGTCGCCTTCGGCGCCTTCCAGCGCGGCCTCTACCGCAAGGCTTTCGCCGAAGCCACAAGGCGCGCCGATGCGACGCCCCCGAGCGCCGCGGCGATGACGCTCATCGGCGAGCTCTACGCCCATGGCTATGGAGTCGCGCGCAAGCCCGCCGAAGCGACGCGCTGGTATGAGCGCGCGGCGAAAGCCGGCGACCCTAAGGCGATGACGGCGCTCGCCCTCGCCAAGCTCGAGGGCGCGGGCACGGCGAAGGACGAGAACGGCGCCGCTGCCCTGCTCGCCAAGGCGGGCGATCTCAACGACGCGCAGGCGCTCTACAATCTCGGCGTGCTGCAGCTTGAGAAGCGCGGCGGCGCCAAGAGCGACGCCGACGCCGCGAAGCTGCTGAAGCGCGCCGCGGAGCTCGGCGAGGCCGCCGCCCAATACGCCTATGCGGTGCTGCTGAAGGAGGGCCGCGGCGTCGAGCGCGACCCCTCCGGCTCGGCCGAGTGGATGCGGCGCGCGGCCGAGCAGGACGACGTCTCGGCGCTCGTCGAATATGCGATCGCAACCTTCAATGGGAACGGCGTCGTCAAGAACGAGGCCGAGGCCGCGCGGCTGTTCCGGCGCGCCGCTGACCGCGGCAACGCGATCGCGCAGAACCGCCTCGCGCGGCTCTACGCCTATGGCCGGGGCGTCGACCGCGACCCGGTGAAGGCGGCGGCCTGGCACCGCCTGTCGCAGGCGCAGGGCCTGCAGGACGCGTGGCTCGAAGGCTTCGCCGAGACCATGAAGCCGGAGGACCGCGCGGCCGCCGACGCGATGATCAAGCGCTGGAGCGAAGCTTTCGGCCCGGTGGGCCGGCAGGCCCAGGCGGCCGCCGCTCCGCCGAAACCTTGACGTCGCGCGCCCGCGCGGGCAAACGAGCGCCCGACCCTACGCGCCCTTGAAGACCGTTTCCGGAAGAACCCCAAGCGATGAAGATCAACGGCAACCAGATCACGCCCGGCATGGTGATCCAGCACCAGGACGGGCTTTGGGCCGCGGTCAAGACCAACGCGGTGAAGCCCGGCAAGGGCGGCGCCTTCAACCAGGTCGAGCTCAAGAACCTGATCGACGGCCGCAAGCTCAACGAGCGCTTCCGCGCCGACGAGACGGTCGAGCGCGTGCGACTCGAGCAGAAGGACTTCCAGTTCCTCTACGCTGAAGGGACAGACTTGGTGTTCATGGACACCGACACCTACGACCAGATCACGCTGGCGAGCGACTTCATCGGCGAGCGCGCGGCCTTCCTGCAGGACGGCATGACGGTCACGGTCGAGATGCATGAGGAGCGCCCGATCGGCGTGAAGCTGCCGGACCAGGTGACGCTCGAGATCGTCGAGGCCGACCCCGTGGTGAAGGGCCAGACCGCCGCCTCCTCCTACAAGCCCGCCAAGCTCGAGAACGGCCTGCGAGTGATGGTGCCGCCCTTCGTCTCGTCGGGCGAGCGCATCGTGGTCGACACCAACGAAGTGACCTATCTCCGCCGCGCGGATTGAGCCTCGACACGCACGTCATCCCGGCCGAGCGGAGCGAGCGCTGGGATCGTCAGCCGAATGAGGCGCGGGTCCCCTCTCCCCTTGTGGGAGAGGGTTAGGGTGAGGGGTGTGGGCGGCGCCCCGTCCGGACCAGGCGCCGTCACCCCTCATCCGACCGGCGCTTCGCGCCGGTCACCTTCTCCCGCAAGGGGAGAAGGGAAGAAGGAGCGCCCATGCCCCTGACCTTCCCCGTCCTCTACGGCTCCGTGCGCACCGAACGGCAAGGGATTGTGCTCGCCAATCATGTCGCCGAGACGCTGCGCGGCCGGGGCCATGACGCGCCGCTGATCGACCCGCTGGAGCGGCGGCTGCCGCTGCTTGACAGGATGTACAAGGAGTACAAGGGCGACGCCCCGCCCGTGCTCGAGGAACTCGCGGCGATCTACAAGGCCGCGGACGGCTTCGTGATCGTCTCCGGCGAGTACAATCACGGCATACCGCCGGCGCTGAAGAATCTGCTCGACCACTTCCTGGAGGAGTATTTCTGGCGCCCCTCGGCCATCGTCAGCTATTCGGCCGGGGGCTTCGGCGGGGTCAGGGCCGCGATGCAGCTCCGGATGACGCTGGGCGAGCTCGGCATGCCTCCGATCCCGACGATCTTCGCCGTGCCGAAGGTCGGCCAGGCCTTCGGAGAGAACGGCGCGCCGGCCGACGAGCGCTTCGCGCAGCGCTTCGACAAGTTCGCGCGCGAGCTCGAGTGGTACGCAGAGGCCCTCAAGGCCAAGCGCGCCGAAGGCGTGCCGTACTGACGGCGTCGGGCGCGACGCCGAAGCTCTCTTCTCCCGCTTGCGGGAGAAGGTAAGGATGAGGGCGTCAGCGCGTGACGCCCTCTAAGACGGACCCTCACCCCTGCCCTTTCCCGCAAGCGGGAGAGGGGGCGGCCAGCCGCCAGCCCTATGATCCCCCGCACCGAAAGCCGCCGATGCCCCGTTCCCCCGTCATGCAGGTCATGGTCCAGGCCGTCACGAAGGCCGGCAGGGCGCTCCGCCGCGACTTCGGCGAGGTCGAGCAGCTTCAGGTCTCGATGAAGGGCCCGGGCGACTTCGTTTCCGCCGCCGACAAGCGCGCTGAGGAACTGCTCCACGCCGAGCTTTCACGCGCAAGGCCGGGCTACAGCTTCCTGATGGAGGAAAGAGGAACCGTCGCGGGGACCGATCCCGACCATCGCTGGATCGTCGACCCGCTCGACGGCACCACGAACTTCCTGCACGGCATACCGGTTTTCGCGATATCGGTCGCGCTGGAGCGCTCCGGCGTCATCGTCGCGGGCGTCGTCTTCAATCCCGTCACCGACGAGCTCTATACGGCCGAGCGCGGCGGCGGCGCCTTCATGAACGACCGCCGCCTTCGCGTCGCGGCGCGGCGCGAGCTCTCCGACAGCGTGATCGCGACCGGGATTCCGCATCTTGGCAAGGCGAGCCATGACCGCTTCCGCGAGGAGCTCGCCGTGGTGCAGGCGAAGGTTTCGGGCGTCCGCCGCTTCGGCTCGGCGGCGCTCGACCTCGCGATGACGGCGTCGGGCCGCTTCGACGGCTTCTGGGAGCGCAATCTGAGCGCCTGGGACATCGCCGCCGGCGTTCTTCTCGTGCGCGAGGCCGGCGGCTTCGTCTCGGATGCGGCGGGCCACGACAACATGCTGTCGACCGGCACGATCGTCGCCGGCAACGAGGCGATCCATGGCCAGTTGCTGAAGCTTGTGAAAGCTTAGGCCTCTTCCTCCCCGTCGTCGCCCGCCCGCCCTTTTGGCCGAAGTGAAACCGTGATCTATGGTCGGCGTATCCTGAAGATCCGCCGCCGGACGCACGATGTCCTTCACCGAGCTCGACCCCTACAAGCTGTCGTCGCCCCGGGTGTTCCTGCTCCGGATGGTGATCTTCCTCGCGCTCACGGGATTCGTGGCGCTGATCCTGAACCAGCAGATCAAGAGCGCCTTCCTCGCCAATCCGGGACTGAACTCCCTGATCTTCGCGGTTCTGGTGATCGGCATCCTGTTGAGTTTCCGGCAGGTGGTCCGGCTGTTCCCCGAAGTCCGCTGGGTCAACGAGTTCCGCATGTCGGAGCCGGGGCTCGCGCTGCGCGAGCAGCCGAAGCTGCTCGCCCCGATGGCGTCGCTGCTCGGCGACCGCATCAGCCAGGGCGCGACGATCGGCACCGCGCTGATGCGCTCGATCCTCGACTCGAT
>NZ_RYFI01000008.1:34328-55757 GCF_004103825.1 Hansschlegelia zhihuaiae | reverse complement strand
CCCGCCCGCCCCCCGCCTCGACGAGGCCCGCGAGATCGGCCGCTACCTGACAGGGCTGCTGGTCTTTCTCGGCCTGCTCGGCACCTTTTGGGGCCTTCTGGAGACGGTCGGCTCGATCTCGAACGTCATCACCTCGCTGGGCGGCGGCGGCACGCAGGACACTGGCGTGCTGTTCGAGGAGCTGAAATCCGGCCTCGCCGGCCCGCTGGCAGGCATGGGCACCTCGTTTTCCGCCTCGCTGTTCGGCCTGTCCGGCTCGCTGATCCTCGGCTTTCTCGACCTGCAGGCGGGCCAGGCCCAGAACCGCTTCCACAACGAGCTCGAGGACTGGCTCGCGGCCGCGGTCTCGGCCGCCGACGCGGATGCGCATGACGAGGCCGCGACCGTGGCGAATGGGTCCGGCTCGCCCGAGCTCGCCGCCGCGATCGAGCGGCTCAACAGGGCGGTCTCCGAGAACTCCGGCAAGACCGCGAGCCAGGCGACAGCGCATCTCGCCGAGGGCATCCAGGGCCTTGTCAAGCACATGCGCTCCGAGCAGCAGATGATCCGCGACTGGGTCGAGAGCCAGTCGAACCAGCAGCAGGACATCAAGGAGCTGCTGGAGCGCCTGCTCGACGAGCGCGAGCGGGCGCGGTGAGGCCGTCATGGCCCTGAGCGCGCGCAGGCGCTACCGCGCCGTCGATTACTGGCCGGGCTTCGTCGACGCCCTGTCGACGCTGCTGCTCGTCATCATCTTCCTGCTGACGGTCTTCATGATCGCCCAGTTCATTCTGGGCCGAGAGGTCACGGGCAAGGATACGGCGCTGCAGCGCCTCAACGCCCAAATCGCCGAGCTCACCGAGCTTCTGGCGCTGGAGCGCTCCGGCTCGCGCGCCGCCAAGGAAGACCTCTCCAGCATGCAGGCGAACCTCTCCGCCCTGCAGGCCGAGCGCGACAGGCTTAAGGCCGACGCCGCGAGCGGCGGCGACAAGGCGCGGGCCGAGGGCGCTCGCGCCTCCGACCTCGCCGGCCAGCTCGACCGCGAGCGCGAGCTGACCGGCCGCGCGCTGAGCCAGGTCGAACTGCTCAACCAGCAGATCTCGGCGCTCCGCCGCCAGATCGCCGCGCTCGAGGACGCGCTCAACGCCTCCGAGGCGCGCGACCGCGAGAGCCAGACCAAGATCGCCGATCTCGGCTCAAGGCTGAACGTCGCGCTCGCCCAGCGGGTCCAGGAGCTGTCGCGCTACCGCTCGGACTTCTTCGGGCGGCTGCGCCAGATCCTCGCCGACCGTCCGGGCGTCACGGTCGTGGGCGACCGCTTCGTGTTCCAGTCGGAGCTGCTCTTCGACACCGGCCAGGCCGAGCTCAACGACGCCGCAAAGCCTGAACTCGATAAGCTCGCAGCCGCCATGCTCGAGCTCACCCGCGACATTCCGCCGGACATCGCCTGGGTGATGCGCGTCGACGGCCACACCGACGTGCGCCCGACGCGCGGCGCCTTCCCGTCAAACTGGTCGCTCTCCGCCGCCCGCGCGATCGCGGTGGTGCAGTATCTGGTCTCGAAGGGCGTGCCGCCCGAGCGGCTGCTCGCCGCCGGCTTCGGCGAGTTCCAGCCGATCGACGCCGCGCAGAACGAGGACGCCTACCGGAAAAACCGGCGGATCGAGCTCAAGCTGACGGAGCGTTGAGCCGCAGCGCCTTCTTGAGGAAAAATCTTTCGCTGCCCGGCGGCTGATCGGGGATCGAGCCAAAGACCGCAAAACCGCGCCCCTCGTAGAACCTCCGGTTCGCTTCGCCGAAACAGTCCACCCAGGCATTCACGCAGGCACGCCCGTGAGCGACTTTTTCCGCCTCCGCGATCACCAGTCCTCCGACGCCTTGCCCGCGTAGCGTCTCCGGCACGAACAGCAGCTCGACATAGAGCCAGCCATAGGTGGTGCGGCCCCAGAGCCCGCCGACGACATCGCCAGCCTCGTCGCGCAGCAGCACGGCAAGCGGCTCGATGTTCGATGGCCCGTAGGCCGCATCGTTGAAGGCCACCAGCCCGCGCAGGATCGCAGCCCTGTCGTCCTGGCTCGGGGCCTCCGCGACCTCGATCGTGACGCCGGCGGCCACGCTCCTACCCCGCGACCGCCTCGATGCGCCGCGCGGGCTCGGCGGCGCCGAACTGCAGCTCGGCGAGCCGCGCGTAGAGGCCGCGGCGGGCGACGAGCTCGGCGTGGCTGCCTTGCTCGACGATCCGGCCCTCGTCCAGCACGACGATGCGGTCGGCGGCGAGCACGGTCGCGAGGCGATGCGCGATCACGAGCGTGGCGCGGGCGTGCCGGGTCGCGGCGAGCGCCTCTTGCACGAAGGTCTCGCTCTCGGCGTCGAGCGCCGAGGTCGCTTCGTCGAGCAGCAAGACGGGCGCGTCCTTGAGGAGCGCCCGGGCGAGCGCGACGCGCTGGCGCTGCCCGCCAGACAGCGTCACGCCGCGTTCGCCGAGTTCGGTCTCGAAGCCGGCGGGCAAGGCCAGCGCGAAGCGGTCGGCGCCGGCGAGCCGCGCGGCCTCCTCCACCTCGGCGTCCGAAGCGGCGGCGCGCCCGAGCCGGATGTTCTCGCGCAGGCTCGCGGCGAACAGGACCGGGTCCTGCGGCACCAGCGCCACACGCTCGCGCAGCGACTCGAGAGACGCTTCGCGAAGATCCACGCCGTCGATCGTCACCCGGCCCTCGTCCGGGTCGTAGAAGCGCAGCGCGAGATGGAACAGGGTGCTCTTGCCCGCGCCCGACGGTCCGACGATCGCGACCGTCTCGCCCGGCTCGACGGCGAGCGTCACGCCGCGAAGGGCGGGCGCCGCGTCGTCGCCCGGATAGGTGAAGCGCACGGCTTCGAAGGCGAGCGCGCCTCGGGCGGGCGACGGCAGCGCGCGAGGCGCCGCCGGGTCCTTCACCGCGGGTTCGGTCCGCAGCAATTCGCCCAGCCGTTCGGCCGAGCCCGCCGCCTGGCTAACCTCGCCCCAGACATTGGAGAGCTCGCCGATCGCGCCGGCCGCGAACACGGCGTAGAGCACGAACTGACCGAGCGCGCCCGGCGTCATCGTTCCGGCGAGCACCGCCGTGGCGCCGTACCAGAGCACGCCGAGCACGCTCGCGAAGATCAGGAAGATCGCGACGCCGGTCAGGAACGCGCGGGCCGTGATGGCGCTCTGCGCCGCGTAATAGGCGTTCTCGACCGCGAGCGAGAAGCGGTCCACGACCCGGCGCTCGGCGTTGAACGCCTGCACGCCGCGCATCGCGCCGATCGCCTCGCCGGCGATCGCCGAGGCGTTCGCGAGCGTGTCCTGCGCGGAGCGCGAACGGCGGCGCACCGAGCGTCCGAAGGCCGCGAGCGGCAGCACGATGACAGGAATCGCGACCAGAACCAGCGCGGACAGCCAGGGACTCGTCACCACCATCATGGCGGCAGCGCCGAGGAACAGGAACAGGTTGCGCAGGGCCTGGCTGGCTGTCGCGCCGAACGCCGACTTGATCTGCGTCGTGTCCGCGGTCAGCCGCGAGACGATCTCGCCGGAGCGCTGCCGGTCGTAGAACGCCGGCGTCAGCTTCGTCAGGTGGCTGAAGACGGCGCTGCGAAGGTCGGCGACGACCCGCTCGCCCAGCGTGGTGACGAACCAGTAGCGGGCCGCGCTCGCGACTGCGAGAATGGAGACGACCGCCAGCATGGCGAAGAAATACTGGTCGACCATGCCAGGATGGTCGCTCGAGAAGCCGAAATCGATCAGGCGGCGCACGGCGACCGGGATGGCGAGCGTCGCGCCCGCGGCGGCGACCAGCGCCACGAAGGCCCCGACGACGCGGCCCTTGTGAGCGAGCGCGAAGGGCGCGAGCGCCTTCAGCGGGCGGAGCGACCGCGAGCTCGGCGCGGCCTCCGCGGCCGGCTCAGCAGCGCGGGGTCGACGGGCCATCTCGGCGGTCTTCTCGGATCGTTCCAAACATCGCGGGGTTATGGGGCGGCCAGGCGCCCTGGCACAACCCCGCCTTTCGCGGCCCATCGGCGCGGCCGCCTTCGGCGCGTGGCCGGCGGCGGTTGTCGGTCCGTCCGCTTTGAGGTATAGGCTCGGCCCCTCACGCCATTCCTTCAGACTCGACGCGCGGCCGCCGCCTGCGCGAAAAGCCGACGAGAGAGCGCCATGAAGGCCGACATCCATCCCAACTACCACACGATCAAGGTCGTCATGACCGACGGTACCGAGTACGAGACCCGTTCGACCTGGGGCAAGGAGGGCGACACCCTCCAGCTCGACATCGACCCGAAGACCCATCCGGCCTGGACCGGCGGCGCGCAGCAGCTGACCGACCGCGGCGGGCGTCTGTCGCGCTTCAACAAGAAGTTCGCGAATTTCGGCGTCGCCACCAAGAAGTGACGTCTGCGCCTTGCGCACGCCTGCAAGCCCCGGCCCTAATCGGCCGGGGTTTTGCGTTTGAAGGGCCGGCGACGTGAGCAGACATGTGCTTGTCGGCATCGCGACCGTGGCGCTGGCGGCGCTCGCCGTCGCGATCTGGCGGTTCAACGCGTCGACGCCCGGCGCCCCACTCGCGGGACAGAGCCGGGCCGACTTCGCGCGCTCCGCCGTCGAAGGGTGCCTCGCGACGCAAAGAGCGGCGACGCGGGACCGGCCGGCGCCCGAGGGAACGATCGAGCGGTTCTGCGGATGCTACGCCGAGGCGCTGGCTGACCGCGTCACGGCCGCGGACCTCGACAGGCTCGCGGGCAAGCCGGCGGCCGAGATCCAGTCGATCATGCGTGAGAAGATCCGGGCCGCGGACGATTCCTGCGTCAATAGTCGTTGAGCGCTTTGGACTTCAGCGCCGGCCGAAGGCTTGGCGCAGCAGCTCCATCTG
The DNA here is from genome assembly GCF_004103825.1 of Hansschlegelia zhihuaiae. Taxonomy (GTDB): domain Bacteria; phylum Pseudomonadota; class Alphaproteobacteria; order Rhizobiales; family Methylopilaceae; genus Methylopila; species Methylopila zhihuaiae. Next base: position 50,895 of record NZ_RYFI01000008.1, on the reverse strand, counting down.
ACCCTCGAGCGGGTTGCCGGCCATATCCTCCGGCGCCGAGCGGCCGTCGAGCTGTAGGTCGAGGACCTGAACCCTCTCCTGCAGCCGCGCGGTCCGGTCGACGAGGTCGCGCAGCCGCTCCGGCAGGCGCGAGAACGTCTCGGCCGACAGCGTCGAGGCGATCGAGGTGAGCTTGACCTTGCGCTTCTCCTCGCGGGCCTGCTCGGCCGACATCTCGCCTTCGTTGACGGCGCGCTGGACCAGGAGCCAGGACGCGATCTGCATCAGCCGCGTGGTGAGCCGCATGCTCTCGGTCGCGTAGGCGATCGACTCCGGTCGGCCGAGCTTGCGCGACTCGGTGCGCCCCTCGCCGTCGAGATAGGCCGCGGTCTGTTCGACCAGCGCCATGCCCTCGCGGAACAGCGCGGTGAAGCCGGCCGATTCGACGAGCCGCGCGCCGAACGACACCGTTACGAGCGACGCGTCCGATCGTCCGTCCTCAATGGTCATATGGCGTCTCTCCGACCGACCGCGACAGCTGTCCGACATAGCGACGGGCGAGCATGGCATCAACGCGGCCTCATCCGCAAACGCCGGACCAATCCGGGGGTTGTCCCCAGAACGCGTGGGCTGATGGTTACCGCTGAATGAACAAAAAAAGGCCGCCGAGAACGGCGGCCGGAAAGTCGATGACAGGGAGGCGTCAAACAGAGTGGACAGGAACCACTCGAATCCAGGCAAACTGGATGATCGGAGTCATAATGGGAAAAGGTTAACGCAGCGTTAATCCGCACCGTGCGGGGCCGTACGCCAAGTATTTGTCCGCCTTTGAGAGCTCGCGACGGAGTTCACGAAGCGACGGCGGAGCGTTGGCGAGATCCAGATCGCGGCGCAGGACCCAAGGCGGCGCCGGGAGCAGGCTCCGTCTGGGCCGCCTGCCGCCAGCTTCGCCTTAGCGCTTGAACAGCAGGTCCGCGGCGTCGCGCTGGACGGACTTCTTCTCGGCCTCCCGCTCGAGACGCTCGATCTCCTCGCGGAGAAGCGCCGCACGCTCCCTGAGCTCCTCGACCGACAGCCGCGACAGGTCCTGTCCGACCTCGTGAGCGAGCTTGCGGACCGGCGCCGCGCCCGGCTCGTCATCGAATAAGGCCATCGCTGCCCTCCCGGCTCCGGCTTTCGAGGACGGCGACCGTGCCGGAACAGGACAGGATCGCGCAAGCCGCCAAAGGAATGGTCCCGCTTCGGAACACGGTCCCGGCTCCGTTGCGCCCTGGCCGAGAAGGGCCTATACCGGCCAGCATCCCGTCATCGATCATTCGACCAGGGCTCCGTCGCCGCCGCGACGGCCGGAGCATAAGGAGTTTCGCACCATGTCGAACGCGCCGCTGATGCCGAAGGCGACCGCGGTCTGGCTCGTCGAGAACACCTCGCTGTCGTTCCAGCAGATCGCCGATTTCTGCAAGCTGCACGAGCTTGAGGTGAAGGCGGTCGCCGACGGCGAGGCGGCGCAGGGCATCCGCGGCCTCGATCCGATCACCTCCGGCCAGATCACCCGCGAGGAGATCGAGAAGGGCCAGAAGAACCCGGACTACCGGCTCCAACTCGCGGTCTCCAAGGTGCGGCTGCCGCCCGTGAAACCCCGCAAGGGCCCGCGCTACACCCCCGTGTCGCGCCGCCAGGACAGGCCGAACGCGATCCTCTGGCTCGTCCGCAACCATCCAGAGCTCAAGGACGCGCAGGTCATGCGGCTGGTCGGCACGACCAAGACCACGATCGCCGCGATCCGCGACCGCACGCACTGGAACTCCCAGAACCTCACGCCCCAGGACCCGGTGACGCTCGGCCTCTGCTCGCAGATCGACCTCGATTTCGAGGTGGCGAAGGCCGCAAAGGCCAATCCCGACGCCGTCATCCGCCGCGAGGAGCCCGAGGAGGAGACGCTGCTGCCGGCCGAGGTCACGACCGCCGAACAGGGCGGAGCCGAGCTCGACGTCCAGAGCGTGTTCGCCAAGCTCAAGCAGCTGAAGCGCGACGACGAGGACGCGGACGAGGACGACGACCAGCGGCGGTGATCGGCCGACTGCGCCTCGCCTATGTCCCGGCCGTGAGCCGGGCCCCATTGAGCGCGGCGCTCTTTGGATCGATGTTGGCGGACGAGGTTCTTTCGGGCTCGGCGGCGTTGAATGGGTCCCGGCTCAAGGCCGGGACATGAGGGCGGAGCTCACCCTCTCCGCTCCTTCAGCGCCTCGCCGATCTCGTCGAGCGCCGTCGGATCCTCGATCGTAGCGGGCATCGTCCAGTCCTCGCCGTCGGCGATCTTCTGGATCGTGCCGCGCAGGATCTTGCCGGAGCGGGTCTTGGGCAGGCGCTGGACGGTGAGCGCCGTCTTGAAGGCGGCTACCGGCCCGACCCTGTTCCGCACCACGTCCACGATTTCGCGCTCGACCTCGTCCGCCGGCCGGTCGACCCCCGCCTTCAGCACCACGAATCCGACCGGCGCCTGGCCTTTGACGGCGTCGGCGACGCCGACGACGGCGCATTCGGCGACGTCGGGGTGGGAGGCGATCGCCTCCTCCATGCCGCCGGTCGAGAGCCTGTGCCCCGCGACGTTGATGATGTCGTCGGTGCGGGCCATGAAGAACACATAGCCGTCCTCGTCCACGAAGCCGGCGTCCGAGGTCTGGTAGTAGCCCGGGAAAGCCTCGAGATAGCCCTTGCGGAAGCGCGCCTCGTCGTTCCAGAGAGTCGGCAGGCAGCCGGGCGGCAAGGGCAGCTTCAGCACGATGTTGCCGAGCTTGCCCGCCGGCGCCTCGCGGCCGTCGTCCTCGAGGATCTTGAGGTCGTAGCCCGGCATCGGCACGGTCGGCGAGCCGTGCTTGACGGGCAGGAGCTCGATCCCGACCGGATTGCCGACGATCGCCCAGCCGGTCTCGGTCTGCCAGCAATGGTCGATGACCGGGACGCCCAGCTTCTCCTCAGCCCATTCGATGGTCGCCGGGTCGGCGCGTTCTCCGGCCAGAAACAAAGTACGGAAGCCGGAGAGGTCGTAGCCCGCCAGCTTCTCGCCCTTCGGATCCTCCTTGCGGATGGCGCGGAAGGCGGTCGGGGCGGTGAACAGGGCGACCGCCTTGTGCTCGGATATCACCCGCCAGAAGGCGCCGGCGTCGGGCGTGCCGATGGGCTTGCCCTCGTACAGCACGATGCTCGCGCCGTGGATGAGTGGGCCATAGATGATGTAGGAGTGCCCGACCACCCAGCCGATGTCGGACGCGCACCAGAACACCTCGCCGGGCTTCACGTCGTAGAGCCCCGACATCGACCAGGCGAGCGCGACCAGGTAGCCGCCGGTGTCGCGCACCACGCCCTTCGGCGTTCCGGTCGTGCCGGAGGTATAGAGGATGTAGAGCGGGTCGGTCGCGGCCATCGGCTCGCACTGGCTCGTGCGGCCGTTCGCGGCGTCGCGCAGCGCCTCCCAGTCATGGTCGCGGCCCCGCATCATCTCTGCCGAAAGTTCGGGACGCTGGAGCAGGATGACCGTGTCGGGCGCATGCGCCGACATGGCGATCGCCTGGTCGAGCAGCGGCTTGTACGCGACCTTGCGGGTCGGCTCGATTCCGCAGCTTGCGGTCAGGATGAGCTTCGGCCGGGCGTCGTCGATGCGCTTGGCGAGTTCCGCCGCCGCGAAGCCGCCGAACACCACCGAATGGATCGCGCCGAGCCGCGCGCAGGCGTAGACGCCGATGATCGCCTCGGGGACCATCGGCATGTAGACGATGACGCGGTCGCCCTTCTGAACGCCGAAATCCTGCAGCACCGCAGCGAAGCGCGACACCTGCTCGGTGAGCTCCGCGAAGGTGTAGGTCCGCTTCACGCCGGTGACGGGGCTGTCATAGATCAGCGCCGCCTGCTCGCCGCGGCCGTCCTCCACATGGCGGTCGAGCGCATTGTGGCAGGCGTTGAGCACGCCGTCCGGGAACCAGCGCCCATAGACGCCCTTCGACGGGTCGAAGGCGCGCAGCGGGCGTTCGATCCAGTCGATCGCCTCCGCGGCCTTGAGCCAGAAGGCCTCCGGGTCCGCCAACGACGCGGCGTAGATGTCGGCGTATGGCGTGGACATGGGCGGCGCGTCCTCGGGCTCGGGCGGCTGAACCGCCTCTTTGCCCGTTTCTAGCCCGCCGCTCGACGCCGCGCCACGATCCTTACGGACGGAGGGGCCGCCGCGACGCGACGACCCCTCCCATTCTCAAGATCGCGGTCTTCGAGAACCGACGACCCGCATCCGATTTCTCAGACGCGATCCCCGCACCAGGCCGGGATCCAGGTCGCTGCCCTCTCTGAGCGCAGATCGTGACAATGAGACACTGGATCACCTCCTTTCGGTTGGTTGACGACACGCAAAGTATGGGCGCCCCGCCGAGTCCGCGCAACGGCGTCGCCGGTTTGTCCACCGTGTCGTGGGTCCGCCGCTTGAAGCGCGCGTCGGCCGCCCGATGATCGATGGATGAGCGCGCCACGCGACGTCAGGATCGAGCATTTCGCGCGCGCAGGACTGGCGGCCCGCGGCGCCGTCTATCTCCTGGTCGGCGGCCTTGCGCTCACCGCCGCCATCGGGGCGGGGGGTGACGTCGGCGGCAACGAATCCGCCCTCCGCTCGCTGCTGTCCCAGCCCTTCGGCGCGGCGATCATCGGCGCGATCGGCCTCGGCCTGGTCTTCTTCGCCGCCTGGCGGATCTACAGCGCGATCGTCGACCCGGATGGTCACGGCGATACTGCGAAGGGACTCGGCACGCGCGCCGTCCACGCCCTGAGCGGGATCGTGAACGGGGCTCTCGCCCTGACCGCGCTGACGATCGCGCTCGGCGTCTCGGCGGGCGGCGGAGGCGACGACGACGCGGCGCAGGACTGGACCGCCTTTCTGCTGTCGCAGCCCTTCGGGCGATGGCTGACCGCGGCGGTCGGCGCGGGCGTCGTCGGCGCCGGCCTGTTCCACCTGTGGAAGAGCTGGCGCGGCGACATGCTGAAGCGGCTCTCCGTGCCCGCCGAGCGGCGCAGCCTCGCGCTGATCGTCGGGCGGGTCGGATACGCGGCGCGCGGCGTGGTGTTCATCGTGATCGGCGGCTTCCTGATCGCCGCGGCGATCCACGGCGATTCGTCGGAGGCGAAGGGCCTGGGCGGCGCGCTCCAGGCGCTCGAGGACCAGCCCTTCGGCTGGGCGCTGCTCGCATTGGTCGCCGCCGGTCTTGCGGCCTTCGGCGCCTTCGGATTCCTGCAGGCGCTGTGGCGGCGCATCCGTGCGCCCGACCTCTCGGACGCGAAGGCGGCGCTCGACGCGATCGCCCGCAAGGTCTGACCAGTCCTCAGCCGTCCAGCGCCATCAGGCTGGCGTTGCCGCCGGCCGCCGCGACATTGACGCTGATCGCGACTTCGCGGAGCAGGAACTCGATCGGGATCGCCTCGTCGCCGCCGCGCGGGGCGACGTGGACGGATGCGATCGGACCTTTGCGGGCGGCCGCCTCCGCCAGCGTCGCGCGGATCGTCCGCCGCTCGTCCTCGACCAGCGCCGCGGCCCAGGCGCCGCCGTCCGACCGAAGGCGTGCGATCCGGACATGGGCGGCGAGGTCCGCGGCGAGCCGCGCGAGCTCCGCCTCGAGTCGGGGCGACGTATCGACCAAGACCCGATTGCCGGTCGCGAGCGCCGCGCCGATCTGGAGAAACAGCGCCTCCTCGCTTCGGGCGCGGCAGAGCACGGCTCCGCGGGGACGCAGTTCGTACGTATTGCTCTCGCCGACGGGCCCGGGAAGCTTCACGCGTGCGCCGAGCGGCGAGCGGGCGGCGAGCGCCCGGCAGCGCTCGCCGAGCGCCGGCCGTCCCGTCGCGACGAGCCAGCGGGCGAAGGCTTCCGCCGCTTCCGGCGCGCCGCCGGCCAGCCCTTGCGGCGCCGGTCGGCGCGAGACCAGCCGACGAAGATAGAGCGGGCCCCCGGCCTTCGGTCCCGTACCGGACAGGCCATGCCCGCCGAACGGCTGCACCCCGACCACGGCCCCGATCATGTTGCGGTTGACGTAGAGGTTGCCCGCGGGCGCCCGCACGGCGAGGCGCTCGACGGTCTCGTCGATGCGGGTGTGCAGGCCGAAGGTCAGTCCGTAGCCCAGCGCCTCGATCTCGCCCACGAGGTCGTCCAGCGAGTCGCGCCGGTAGCGCAGGACGTGGAGCACGGGGCCGAACACCTCGCGCTTCAGATCGGCGACGCGGGCGATCTCGATGATGGTCGGCGCGACGAAGGTCCCGGAGGCGCAGCCCGCGCCGAGCGCGCCCGACCATGTCGGCGCGCCGCCGTTGCGCATGTCCTCGACATAGGTCGCGATCGATTTCCCCGCCTGCTCGGAGATCACGGGCCCGACATCGGTCGACAGACGCGACGGATCGCCGATTTCGAGCTCCGCCGCAGCGCCCTTCAGCATGGCGAGCACGTGGTCCGCGACGTCCTCCTGTACGCACAGCAGCCGCAGCGCCGAGCAGCGCTGCCCGGCCGAGTCGAAGGCTGAGGCGAGGATGTCGGCGACCGACTGCTCGGGCAGCGCCGACGAATCCACGATCATGGCGTTGAGGCCGCCCGTCTCGGCGACCAGCGGCACGGGGGCGCCGTCGCGGCCGAGCCGGCGGGCGAGCGCCCGCTGGATCGAGCGCGCCGCCTCGGTCGACCCGGTGAACAGCACGCCGTCGGCGCGGGCGTCGGCGACCAGCGCCGCGCCGACCGCGCCGTCGCCCGGCAGAAGCTGGAGCGCCGTCGGCAGGACCCCCGCTTCGCGCAGCAGCCATATGACCCGCGAAGCGATCAGCGGCGTCTCCCCCGCGGGCTTGGCCAGCACGGAATTCCCCGCGGCGAGCGCGGCGGCGACCTGGCCCGTGAAGATCGCGAGCGGGAAGTTCCAGGGGCTGATGCACACGACGGTTCCGAGCGGCTCGTGGCTTTCGACCTGCCAGCCGCCGGCTTCGGCCGCATAGTAGCGCAGGAAGTCGACCGCCTCGCGGACCTCAGCGACCGCCGCCCCGAACGTCTTGCCCGCCTCCCGCACGAGCAGGCCATACAGCTCCGCGGCGGCGGACTCGATCAGATCGGCGGCGCGCCGCAGCGTCGAGGCGCGGTCGGCCGGCGGCCTCGCCCCCCAAGTCCCGGCGCCGGCCGCGGCAAAACGGAACGCCGCCTCGATCTCCTCGGGCGTCGCCTCCGAAACCCTGCCCACGGTCTCGGCCCGCCGAGCGGGATTGACGATGTCGCGCGGGGCTCCTCCCCGGCCGACGCCTTCGCCGAGCATCGGCGTGGCGAACCAACGTCCCGACGCCGTTTCGCGCAAGTCCGACGCAATCCCGGCCAGCGCGGCTTCATCGGCGAGGTCGAGCCCCGTCGAGTTCTGCCGCGCAGCTCCGAACAGGTCCCGCGGAGCGCGGATCGCGTCATGCGGCCAGCCCGGCGGCGACAGCCTCAGCGCAGCCTCGACAGGGTCGGCGACAAGCGCCTCCAGGCTGACCTCCTCATCCGCCACCCGGTTGACGAAGGAGGAGTTCGCGCCGTTCTCGAGCAGCCGGCGCACCAGATAGGCGAGCAGCGTCTCGTGCGGGCCGACGGGCGAATAGATGCGACACGGGCGGCCGAGGCCGTCCGCGCCGATGATCTCCTCGTAGAGCGGCCGGCCCATGCCGTGCAGACACTGGAATTCGTAGGTCTCGGCCGGAACGTCGGGGCCCGCCATCTCGTGGATCGCCGAAAGCGTTGTGGCGTTGTGGGTCGCGAACTGGGGATAGATCGCGTCGCGGGCGTCGAGCATCTTCCGCGCGCAGGCGAGATAGCTGACGTCGGTGTGGATTTTTCGCGTGAAGACCGGAAAATCGGGCAGCCCCAGCGTCTGCGCGCGGCCGATCTCGCTGTCCCAATAGGCGCCCTTGACGAGCCGAACCATGATGCGCCGCCCGGTCCTTCGGGCGAGGTCGGCGACGAGGTCGATCACGAAAGGCGCGCGCTTGCCATAGGCCTGGACCACGAAGCCGACGCCGTCCCAGCCCGCCATCTCGGGCGCGGCGCACAGCGCCTCGAGCAGGTCGAGCGAGACCTCGAGACGGGTCTGCTCCTCGGCGTCGATGTTGAGCCCTATGCCGTGCCGGCGCGCGAGCGTCGCGAGGCCGAGCAGCCGCGGATAGAGCTCGGCCATGACACGCGCGCGCTTCGCCCGCTCGTAGCGCGGATGCAGCGCCGACAGCTTGATCGAGACGCCGGCGCGCTCGACCACCGTCGCGCCCCTGGCCTCAGCCCCGATCGCCTCCACGGCGCGCTGGTAGGACGCGAGATAGCGCGCGGCGTCCTCCGCCGTCACGGCCGCCTCGCCCAGCATGTCGTAGGAGTGGCGGAAGCCCCCGCGCTCCAGCCTGCCGCCATGCGCGATCGCCTTCTCGATGGTGCGGCCGGCGACGAACTGGTCGCCCAAGAGCCGCATCGCGAAGTTGACGCCGGCGTGGATCAGCGGCTCGCCGCCGCGCCGGATGAGCCGGCCGAGGGCGGAGGTGAGCTCCGTCTCACGGCCGGCCGAGGTCAGCCGGCCAGTGATCATCAGGCCCCATGTCGCAGCGTTGACGAACAGCGAGGGGCTGTGGCCGAGATGCGAGCGCCAGTCGCCGCCCGCGATCTTGTCGCGGATCAGCGCGTCGCGCGTCTCGTGGTCGGGGATGCGCAGCAGCGCCTCGGCGAGGCACATCAGCGCGACGCCCTCCTGGCTCGACAGATCGTATTCCTGGATCAGTCCGCCGACGCCCGCCCCGGGTCCCTTGGCGCGCAGCGTCTCGACGAGGCGGGTCGCCAACGCTCTGGCGGAGGCGGCCTGCGCCGGCGCGAGCGTCGCGGCCTCGATCAGCGGCGGGAGGCAATCGGGCTCCGGTCGATAGGTCGCCGCGGTGACGGCCGCGCGCAGCACGGAGCGCGGCGGGACCTCTGCGGCGAGATCTGCAAAGAGATCTTGGCGATTCACGGCCACCCCGTCCCCTCGGCGATCGCTCTCTGTGACGTCGCTGGTCCATCTTCAGCATAAGGCGTCGTGATCCGGCTTGACCGGACCACCCATGTTCAACGTAGAGCTCGACGCCGACGATGGGTCCTCCGCTCAAGCCGGAGGACGACGAGCCTGAATTTGCGCCGTCCGCGAGGACGACGCCGTCCGTAAAGACAAGTCTCATGCCGCTTTCCCCCGCCGACGAGACCCGAACGCTGCTCGCCCCCCTCGGCGTTCCAGCCCCACGCGTTTCAGCCGGCGATCTCGTCGTCCGCTCGCCGATCGACGGCGCGGAGATCGGCCGCGTCGCCGAAGCGGATGCGGAAGGCGTCGCGCGCGCCGTCGCGGCCGCCGAGGCCGCTTTTCTCAAGTGGCGCTGCGTCCCGGCGCCGAGGCGCGGCGAACTGGTGCGGCTGTTCGGCGAGGAGCTCCGCGCCGCGAAGGCAGACCTCGGCTGCCTCATCACGCTCGAATGCGGCAAGATCCTCTCCGAGGGACTCGGCGAGGTCCAGGAGATGATCGACGTCTGCGACTTCGCCGTCGGTCTCTCGCGCCAGCTCTACGGCCTGACCATCGCGAGCGAGCGTCCCGAGCACCGGATGTCCGAACTGTGGCGGCCGCTCGGCGTGGTCGGCGTCGTCTCGGCCTTCAACTTCCCTGTGGCGGTCTGGGCCTGGAACGCTGCGCTCGCGCTGGTCTGCGGCAACGCCGTGGTCTGGAAGCCCTCGGAGAAGACCCCGCTCACGGCGCTCGCCGTCCAGTCGCTGTTCGAGCGCGCCGCCGCTCGCTTCCCCGACGCGCCGGAGGGCCTGTCGCAGCTCCTGATCGGCGGCGCGGCGGTCGGCGAGGCGCTGGTCGACGACGCGCGGGTCGCGCTGGTCTCGGCGACCGGCTCGACCGCCATGGGCCGCAAGGTCGGCCCGCGGCTCGCCGCCCGCTTCGCCCGGGCGCTGCTCGAGCTCGGCGGCAACAACGCCGCGATCGTGCGCCCAACCGCCGATCTCGACCTGACGCTGCGGGCCCTCGCCTTCTCGGCGATGGGCACGGCCGGGCAGCGTTGCACCACGCTCCGCCGCCTGTTCGTCCATGACGACGTCTACGAGCCGCTGCTGCGGCGCCTGAAGGCCGCCTATTCGAGCGTCTCGATCGGCGACCCACGCGCCGAGGGCGTGCTGGTCGGCCCGCTGATCGACGCGCGCGCCTTTGACGGAATGCAGGCGACGCTCGCGAAGCTGCGCTCGATGGGCGCGATCGTCCATGGCGGCGAGCCCGTCGAGGTCGCGAGGGCGCCAGGCGGCTTCTACGCGCGCCCCGCCCTTGTGGAAATGAACACGCAGACGGGGCCGATGCTGGACGAGACGTTCGCGCCGATCCTCTACGTCATGCGCGTCGCCGATCTCGACGAGGCGATCGAGCTGAACAACGCCGTCGCCCAGGGACTGTCGTCCTCGATCTTCACCAACGATTTGCGCGAGGCCGAGACGTTCCTCTCTGAGCGCGGCTCGGACTGCGGCATCGCCAACGTCAATATCGGACCGTCGGGCGCCGAAATCGGCGGCGCGTTCGGCGGCGAGAAGGAGACCGGCGGCGGCCGCGAATCCGGGTCCGACTGCTGGAAGGCCTATATGCGGCGCGTCACCAGCACGGTGAATTACGGCCGCGGACTGCCGCTCGCCCAGGGCGTCAGGTTCGACCTCGCCTAGCGGTCGGCGCGCTCAGCCTCCTCCACCACCACCAGGGTCGGTCCCTCCGCGGCCGTAACCCTGATCCGGGTCCCGGCCGGGAGGTCCGGGCCGGAGACCCGCCACGTCGTGTCGTCGATCCGGATGCGGCCGTCGCCGTTCACGATCGGGGCGTCGAGCGTGAAGACCTTGCCGACATGCCGCTCGGCGCGACGGTTCAGCATCGGCCGGTCGCTGGTCGCGGCGTTGTCGGGTCGCCCGAACATCCACCAGCCGACGGCGGCCGCAAGGCCCAGAACCGCGAAGGCCACGAGCTCGACCTGCCAGCCGGGGTCGAACAGGAAGGCCGCGATCCCGACCACGATCGCCGCCATCCCGAGCCACAGCAGCACGGTGCCCGGCGCCACGAGCTCGATTGCGAGCAGCACCAGGCCGAACACGATCCACCGCCACGCCCCGAGCGCGGCCACGAGGCTGAGCAGCATGGCTCAGGCGGCCCCGCCAGGCGGCGTGGGCGGCGCCCCGGTCGTCACCACCCCGCTCGGCGGCACGCTCGAGCGAGGCGCGGCCGGCCGGGCGGCGGGGGCCGTGGCGCGGGCAGCCGCTGTCGCCGCCGAAGCCCCGCCGAACGAATCCCGCGCGATCTCGGCGACGCCGCCGAGCGCCCCGAGCAGCGCGGTCGCCTCGTAGGGCAGCACCATGGTCTTCTGGTTCGGCGAGGTCGCCATGGCCTTGAGCGCCTCGACGTATTTCTGGGCGATGAAGTAGTTGAGAGCCGCCATGTCGCCGCGCGCGACGGCCTCGCTCACCATCGTGGTCGCGGTCGCCTCGGCCTGGGCGGATCGTTCGCGCGCCTCGGCGTCGCGGAAGGCCGCCTCCTTGCGCCCTTCCGCCTCAAGGATCTGCGCCTGCTTGGCGCCCTCGGCGACCAGCACCGCGGCGCGCTTCTCGCGCTCCGCCTTCATCTGCCGGCCCATCGCCGTGACGATGTCGGAGGGCGGCGTGATGTCCTTGATCTCGATGCGCGTGACCTTGACGCCCCACGGGCCGGCGGCGGCGTCGACGACATGCAGCAGCCGCGAATTGATCTCGTCGCGCTGGCTCAGCATGTGGTCGAGGTCCATCGAGCCCAGCACCGAGCGGATGTTTGTCATGGTGAGGGCGAGGATGGCGCGTTCGAGATTCGTCACCTCGTAGGACGCCTGCGCGGCGTCCACCACCTGGAAGAACGCCACCCCGTCGACCTGCACGATCGCGTTGTCGCGCGAGATCACGTCCTGCCGCGGAATCTCGAGCACCTGCTCCATCACGTTCATCTTGCGCCCGATCTGGTCGATGAACGGCACGATCAGGGTCAGGCCGGGATACAGCGTTCGGGTGTATTTCTGGAAGCGCTCGACGGTATAGTTGTAGCCCTGCGGGACGGTCTTCACCCCGGCGAAGATCAGGAACACGAACAGGGCCGCAATCACGATCGCGGTGATGTCGAAGCCCGACAGGCCGAATTCGTCCATCGCGGCGCTCCCCGTTGGCGGCGACGCGCATGAGGCGCCAGAGCCGCCACGAAGGCAAGGCGCTGCGCCGGATTCCTTCGATCTCCAGCTGCGGTCGTCTCTATCTGAAGTTGAGCAAACGACCAGGCGAGTATCGCACGACTTCGCCAAGGCCATGACGCAAGCCACTTGCATATACAACTTTAGAGTGCTTAAAATTACGCCTAACAACTTTGACGAACATCGGCAGGACGTTGAGCGCTGGACCGCCGCGACGGGCGGCGAGCGACCTCTCATGCGGACCCGACGGAAGACCCACAGTCCCTGACGCGCCGCTCGACGAAAATCAGGGAGCTTCTGGCGCGGCTCGGCGGCGCGGAGCGCGCGCCGCTGATCGGGATCGTCGACGGACCGCCTGATCTTGGCGCTGCGGAGTTCGAGGGCGCGCGTTTATCTGTCGAAACTCATGCTTCCCGAGGCGCCGTTCGAGCCCGACACGCACGGCACCGAGGTCTGCGGCCTGATCCTCGGCCGCCGGTTCGGCTTCGCCCCGGATGTTCCCGGGCTCGCCCGTCCGGTCTTCTTCCGGGGGCGCGCCGGCGGCGGCGCCCCGAGCGCGTCGCAGATGGATCTCGCCCGCGCCCTGACGCTCGCGCCGTCGCGCAGTCCGGCTGCCGCGCCTCCGGCTGACGACATTCGCGGGACCGCGTTCACGAGCGCTCTGAGGGCCGACCTCGACGCAGCTGAGACGGAAGGCTGCTAGACCCACCCCATGAGCTCGCGCCGCACGACGTGCTCGATGACTCGCATGCCGTCCGCGGAATCGTTGAGGCAGGGGATGGCGGCGAACCTCTCGCCGCCATTGTGCAGGAAGATCTCGGCGTTCTCGCCCGCGATCTCCTCGAGCGTCTCGAGGCAGTCGGCCGCAAATCCCGGCATGCAGACCGCGAGCCGCTTCACGCCTTGCTTCGCCAGCGCCTCCACGGTCTTGTCGGTGTAAGGCTGGAGCCATTCTGCCGGCCCGAAGCGCGACTGGAAGGTGATGCGGAAACGGTTCTCGTCGAGCCCGAGAGCCTCACGCATCAGCCGCGCGGTCTTCTGGCACTGGCAGTGATAGGGATCGCCCTTGTCGAGATAGCTCTGCGGCACGCCGTGGAAGGAGGCGAGGATGACCTCCGGCTCGAAGTCCAGCTTCGCGAGCTCGGTCCTGAGCGAGCCCGTGACGGCCTCGATATAGACCGGGTCGTCGGCCCAGGGCGGGGCCACGCGGAGCACAGGCTGCCAGCGCATCTTTTTCAGCGCGTCGAAAGCCTTGTCGCAGACCGTGGCGGAGGTCGCGGCGGCGTATTGCGGGTAGAGCGGGACCAGCAGGATGCGGTCGCATCCTTCCATCTGCAGCGCCTCGATCCGCGAGGCGATCGATGGGTTGCCGTAGCGCATCGCCCAGTCGACCACGAGCGCCGGCGCCTTGTCGGCGAGGCAGGCGGCGAGCTTCTCCGATTGGCTGCGCGTGATGGTCCTAAGCGGGCTCTCGTCGCGCTCGCGGTTCCAGATCGAGGCGTAGTCCTTGCCCTTGCGCCCCGGCCGCGTCGACAGGATCACGAGGTTGAGCAGCGGCCACCAGATCAGCCGCGGCGTCTCGATCACGCGGCGGTCGGACAGGAACTCCTTCAGATAGCGCCGCATCGACCAGTAATCGACGCCGTCCGGGGTGCCGAGATTGACCAGCAGCACGCCGATCCGCCCGGATTTTACGGGCGGATGTTCGACCGGCAGCCGCACGGCGCCCTGTGGAAAGGGGGCGTTCATTCCGGTCCCGCCCCCTGCTTGGGTCCCGTCGGCATCTCAGTCCGGCGTACGGGACGCCTGCCGGGCCGCGACCCAGCCCTTCAGCCAGGCGTCGCGGCGGACGGCGTCCCTGTAGGGACAGCGGCGCATCTCGACGCCGGACGAAAACGCCTCGCGGCCTTCCTGCTCGATCCGTTCCAAACTCAAACTCCTTATGTTGCGCCACACATATAGGGAGCGCCCGCAGATCCGCGATGGACGTCAATGGATTAAACACAACCCATTAGGCGGCGCGCGATCGGCCGTCGGCCTGCCGCCCACGATATCTTCGAGGACCGGGACCTTCGCGGAGCGGCGCTCACCCGTGCAGCGCCACCGCGTCCTCCGGGGCCTCGGCGCGCTCGGTCATACCGTAATCCCTCACCACGCCCGCGACCCTCAGCCGATAATCGGCGAAGATCCCAGCGCGGCCAGCCTTCTGCATGGTCTGGTGGCGGCCGTGCCGCCGCCAGTTCAGCAGCGCCTCCTCGTCGCGCCAGAAGGACAGCGACACGAATTTGCCGGGCCGCGTCACGCTCTCGAAGCGCTCGACCGAGATGAAGCCGTCGGCCTGCTCGACGTCGGCCTTGAGCTGCATGGCGAGGGAAAAATAGTCGGCCGCGCGCCCTTCGGCCGGCTCGACCTCGAAGATGACGGCGATCATGGGCGGCTCCCTTTCATTGTCACCAGCTCCAGATTCGGCGCCCCGGCTGGATAAGGCAAGGCGGGACGCTTCGGCCGCGGCCGAAGCGTCGGCGCTCGTGCGTGCGAAGACGGCGCGCTAGCATCCTCGCCATGAGCAGGACAATCCCGGACCCGCTGATCTCGGAAGCCGCCGCGCTGATCGGCGACCCCACGCGCGCCGCGATGCTCGGCGTGCTGTTGGACGGGCGCGCCCGCACGGCCAAGGAGCTCGCGAGCCTCGCCGGCGTCGCGCCCGCGACGGCGAGCGGGCACATCGCCAAGATGACGGCGGCGGGGCTCGTCTCGGTCGCGTCGCAGGGGCGGCATCGCTATGTGCGGCTCGCCTCTGCGGAGGTCGCCGAGATCCTCGAGCGCCTCATGGCGCTCGCGGCCTTCGCACGGCCCCCGCGCCGCGCGGTCGGCGCCGAGGAGGCGGCCTTCCGCCATGCCCGCAGCTGCTACGACCATTTCGCCGGGACGCTGTCGGTCGAACTCGCGGAGGCGCTGGTGCGGCGCGACGTCCTTCGGCGCGGACCGGACGGCTTCGAGCCGACGCTTCACGGCGAGCGGTGGTTCCGCGCCCTCGGGGTCGACGTAGCGCGGGCGCGCGCCTCGTCGCGGGCCTTTGCGCGCTGCTGCCTCGACTGGAGCGAGCGGCGCGACCATCTGGCCGGCGCGCTCGGCGCGGCGCTGCTGGAGGCGCTGCTCGCCAAGGGTCATCTCGTCCGCCGCAAGGACGGGCGCACGCTCGACGTCCCGGCCTCGGGACGGCGGTTCTTCGCGGAGGAGATCGACAGGTCTCCGCCGCGCTCAGCCGCCGCCGGCCGTCCCGGAGGCGAACAGCCCGCCGAGCAGCAGCGCGCCTAGCGCGAGGACCGCAAGCGCGGCCAGCATCTCGAGCCCCGCCACGATCGCGGCGCCTGCGCCGGGACGGGCGGCTGCGAGGCGGAGCGCGGTCGCCTTGGCGCCGACCGCAAGCGCCGCGATCGCCGCCACCGTGACCGCGGTCCCGACCGCCATCGCGAAGGTCGCGGCGATCCCGGCCCAGAAGATCCCCTGGCTCAGCGCGAACACCAGCGTCACCAAGGCGCCGGTGCAGGGGCGAAGGCCGATCGCCAGCACCGCGGCGCCGGCCTGCCGCCAGTCGACGCGGCCTTCCGCGATCCGCGGGTCGACGCCGTGGCCATGCGCGCAATCTGGCCCGTGGACATGGGCAGGAAGGCCGCGCAGGACGCGCGAAAACCCGAGACCCTTCCGCCACGCCAGCGCGAGCCCGACCGCGACGACCGCGGCGTAGCTCGCGGCCTCCAGCCACCAGGTCGCGCCCGCCATCGCCATGCTGGTCATTTTGAGGACGACGGCGAACAGGCCGACCAGCGCGATCGCGGTGACGGCCTGCGCGAGCGCCGCGGCCGCGGAGAGCGCCACGCCGCGGCGAAAACCGTCGCCAGTCGCGACCAGATAGGAGGAGATCACCGCCTTGCCGTGGCCGGGGCCCGCGGCGTGGAACACGCCATAGGCGAAGGAGAGGCCAGCGAGCAGGACGAGCGCGCCCCGATCCTCCCGCACCGCCCGGATCGCGCTGGAGAGTTCGAGGTAGAAGGCCGACTGCTTGGCCGCGACCCAGGCGAACACGCCGGTCGGCGCGCCGACGCCCGGCGCATCGGGGCGTCCGACGCCGAACGGCCCCGCGCCTTGCGCGAGCGCGTGGGAGGCGAGGAGGCAGACGGCGGCGGCAGCGAGAACGACGATAGCCAACGGGCGCCCAGCTCCGGATGCTGAGGCGCTATTCTCCCTTCCCTTGCAAAGGCGAGGGTGGGCTTGGCCGAAGGCCAAGGCCGGGTGGGGATCGGGCAGGATGGAG
>NZ_RYFI01000008.1:0-34282 GCF_004103825.1 Hansschlegelia zhihuaiae | reverse complement strand
TCCCCCCCCGACCCGTCGCTTCGCGCCGGGCCACCCTCCCCTTTGCAAGGGGAGGGATGGGCGCGCGGCTCCGAACGGCCCAAATACTTAGGCGTCCCGCTCACTTGCAGGCGACGAGCAAGGTGTTGGAGAACTGCTCGCCGAAATTGGCGCCGGGCGACAGGCCAGTGAAGAAGCTCTCGGAAAGCCGCTTCTGCTGGCCGGCGTCGGGCTCCGGCGGGCGTTCGAGATCGACATGGCAGCCGTTCGGCGCCGAGACCAGCTTCGCCGGGCTCTCCTTGGCGAACTCGAATGCGACGAAATAGGTCGGATCGTAGACCTCGACCTTGAAGGGCTCTCCCGTCTGCGCCGCCCCGTCCTTCACCGGCAAAGTGAAGTGCAGCACGAGCCGGCTGTCGGGCAGCCGGTCGAGCCAGTAGTCCTTGGGCTTGTCGAAGCTCACCCGCTTGTCGCCGACCTTGCCGAAGGTGAAGAACTTGAACTCGTCGAGCGAGGTGACGTTGACCTCGGCGAGCGGCGCGAGCTCCTCGCGCGTGAACTTGCCGTCGCCGTTGACGTCGAGGCCCTGGACGGCCATCGACGAGAACATGTCGTCGAACGTCCAGGCATGGCGCACCGCGGTCATGCGGCCGTCCGGTCCGTAGACGAGCTCGCTGCGGGCCGTCACCCAGACATGCGGATGGGCGTCCGCGGCCGAGCAAAGCGCGAGGCTTGCGACGAGGGAAGCGGTCAAACGCTTCGCGATCATTCAAATCACCCCGAGTCGGTCGCTCCGCGCTTGTCCCGCCGCAGTGCGGCCGAAACGGGGCGGCCTCACGCGAGGCTGAACACGAAGCGGTCGACGATCCGGAACCCCTGCGCCGCGTCCTCCTCGACATAGAGCGTCACGGCGTCGACCTGCGTGCGCGCCTGGCCGACATGGTCGGCGTAAAGCGCCGAAAGCCCCTGGACGATCGGCGGGGCGAGCCCTGGCGCCAGGCTGCCGGTCAGCGTCATATGGAAATGAAAATCTTCGAACACGTAAGGGTAACCCCAGCGCTCGAGCGCGACGCGCTGGCGCCCCGTGAGCGGCGCTTCGAGCCTACGCGCCAGTTCCTCGGGCGGCGGCGGCGCGCGGAACGGCTCGAAGGCCTCGACGCAGGCGGCGGCCAGATCGTCGAGCGGTTCGGAGGATTCATCCGGCTGCAGCGCGACGAAGCTCTCGATCTCGCCGACCGAAAGCGTCGGCAACCCGAAGCCGCGGCGCTTCCGCGCGAAGGCGTGGCCGGCTTCGATCAGGTCGTCCTCGCTCGCGCCTTCCGCGAGCCGGAACGGCGCCTTAAGCGTCGCGTGGAAACCGTAACGCCGCGGCTGCTCGGTGATCCGCGCCCAGTCGACGGGCGACACGCCGTCGGGCGCGAGCGGGGCGCGCGGCTCGCCGGTCGCGGCATCGTAGCCCAGCACCGCGCAGCCGAAGGTCCAGAGCGGACTCTCCGGGGCCGGCGCGTAATAGATCGCGTAGCGCGGCGCGCTCACATCACGCTCCGTCCGGCGACCGTGACGGATCGCACCACCGGCGTCTCGCCATGCATCCGCACGCGGATGAGGTCGGCGCGCAGGCCCGGCGCAAGCCGGCCCCGGTCGTTGAGCCCGAGCGTCTCGGCCGGCTTCGAGGTCGCGAGCGCGAAGGCCTCGTGGAGCGGCAGTCCCGGCTCGCGCGTCAGCCGCTCGACCGCCTGGAGCAGACTCGCAGGGACGTAGTCGGAGGACAGCGCGTCGAGCGCGCCTTCGCGGGCGAGTTCCTCGGCCGAGACGCCGCCGGAATGCGAGCCCCCGCGGACAATGTTTGGCGCCCCTCCGACCGTCGCCAGCCCCGCGGCATGCGCGCCGCGCGCCGCCTCCAACGTCGTCGGGAACTCGGAGATCGCGCAGCCTGCAGCGACGGCCGCGGCGACATGCGCCTCGGTCGTGTCGTCATGGCTCGCGACCGCGATCCCCTGTTCGCGGAACAGCGCGACGGCCCGCGGCCAGTTCGCGGCGGCGGCCTTGGCGCCGTCCGTCATGCGGCGCTCGATCAGCGCATCGGCGTCCGCGGCCGCGAGCCCCTCGCGGATCATGAAGCGCTTGAGCACGGCGAGGTCACGCCACTGCCGCTGACCCGGCGTGTGGTCCATCAGCGAGGCGAGCGCGACCAGCGGCCGGCCGGCGAAGGGCGACAGGTGCTCGATCAGCTCCGGATCGGTCAGTTCGCAGCGCAGATGAAGCCGGTGGTCGGCCCGGAACAGGCCCTGGGCGACGCCGGTCTCGATTGCCTCGACCATCTTCGGCAGGAGCCCGCGCCGCGCGTCGTTCTCGACCTCGTAGCCGCCGACGAAGACCGCGTCATGAACCGTCGTGATCCCGGCCGCCGCCATCTGCGCGTCGTGGGCGATCGCGGCCGCGAGCGCGTTCGGCCAGAGCACGCCTGCGCGGGGCACGAAATGCTTCTCGAGATTGTCGGTGTGGAGCTCGATCAGGCCGGGCGCGAGCAGGTCGCCCTCCAGATCCAAAGCGCCCGGCGCGGACGACCGTCCCTCGGCGACCTCGCGGATCACGCCGTCCTGATGGACAAGCGTGCCGGCGATCACGCCGTCCTCGAGGACGAGGCGGGCGTTCGTGAGAATCGTTTCCATGATGCTCAAACGCCCAAGGCGCCGCCATCGGCGCGCGGGTCGTGGCCGCCCTCGATGCGCCCGTCCGCGTGGCGGACGATCATGCCCGCATGTCCGGCCTCGTCGCTGAAGGCCTCGTCGAAGGGCGCGACCTCGTGGCCCATGCGCGCCAGCCGGTCGATCTCCTCGCCGTCGAAGCGGGGCTCGTATTTGAGCGAGGTCTCCTCCTCGCCCCAGGAGCGGCCGAGCCGGACGCGCGGCGCGGCGAGCGTCTGCTCGATCGAACGTCCGAGCCAGGCGTGGCGGGCGAAGATCTGCGCCTGGGTCTGCGGCTGCCCTTCGCCGCCCATGGTCCCGTAGACCATCGTGCGGCCGTCGTCGAAGACCGCGAGCGGCGGGTTGAGCGTGTGGAAGGGTTGGCGGCCGGGCGCGAGCGCGTTCGGGTGCTCGGGGTCGAGCGAGAAGGCCGCGCCGCGGTTCTGCATCAGCACGCCGGTCGCGGGCAGCACGCAAGCAGAGCCATATTCCCAGTAGATGCTCTGGATGTAGCTGACCGCCCTGCCCTCGCCGTCGATCGCGCCCATCCAGATGGTGTCGCCCTCGACGCTTCGCGCCTCCGGATAGGGGGCCGCGCGGGCAAGATCGATCGCGTCCAGTTCGGCCTCGATCGCCTGCGGAGTGAGGAAGTCCAGCGGGTCGCCCGGCACGCGGTCGAAATCGACGCACATCCGGTCGCGGACGCGGAAGGCCCGCTTGGTCGCCTCCGCGCAGGCATGCACGAAGGCCGCGCCCTCGTCCGAGCGCAGCCCGAGCCGCTCCAGCAGGCCGAGGATCACCAGCGAGCAGAGGCCCTGGGTCGGCGGCTGGGAATTGTAGACGGTCGCGTCCTTGAGGCGGATCTCAAGCGGCGGCCTCAGCCGCGCGCGGCGCGCCGAAAGATCCTCGCGGGAGACGGGGGCGCCGATGCGGTCGAGGTCGGCGGCGATCTCGCGCCCGACGTCGCCGTCGAAGAAGTCGCGAAAGCCCGCGCGCGACAGATGCTCGAGCGTGTCGGCGAGCCTCGCCTGGACAAGCGTCTCGCCCGCCTCGAGCATCCGCCCCTCGCGCATGAAGGTCTCGGCGAAGCCAGGGGCCCGGACGGCGTCGTCATAGGATTTCGGCAGGGTGCGGCCCTGGCAGGGCGACACCGCGAAGCCTTCGCGGGCGAAGCGCACGGCGTCCGACAGCAGCACCTGCGGCGGCAGCCGCCCTCCCCCCGCCTTCGCCAGCTCGAGCGCGACCCGCCAGCCGTCGACGGCGCAGGGCGCCGACAGCGCGGAGAGCGCTCCGCGCGCGGGAATCGCGTCATGGCCGCGGTCTCGGTAGAACGCGATGGTGGCGCGCGAGCCGGCGACGCAGCAGGCCTCGATGTAGCGGACCTCGCCGGACGGCTCGCGGACGAGCCAGAACCCGTCGCCGCCGATCGAGTTCATGTGCGGATAGACGACCGCAATCGTCGCGGCCATGCCCACCATGGCCTCGAGCGCGTTGCCGCCCTCGGCCAGGATGGCCCGCCCTGTCTCGGCGGCGGCCGCGTGCGGCGCGGAGGCGACGCCACGCGTCGATACGGCGGTTTCGGACATCAGTCCCCCGGCAGGTCGAAGCAGGCGGCAAGGGGTTACAGGGGCCGTCCCGCCGGGGCAAGCCGGCATGGCTCGACGCATCGTTCAGCCGTGCTAAAAGGGCGGCGCATTCGCCTGGGAGTTTCTTCGTGACCGACGCGCCCGCCCCGACCGTCCAGAGCCCGCTCGCCAGGACCGTCACGCTGGTCTCAGCCACCATCCTGATCGCGGCCCAGACCATCACGGCCGCGGTCGCCGGCGGCTGGGCGATCGCGGGCTTCCTCGGCCTCGGCGACTACGTGGCCTATGGGCTCGAGGCGGTCGGCCTCGCGCTCGGCCTCTGGGCGGTCGTGGCCTTCGTGCGGGTCGCCCGAAAGAACGATCCGAGCCGCGGCTAGAGCATGAGGGGCGCGGCGCTCCATATCGCCGCGCTCGACACCAGCAAGAACCCGAGCAGATCGCCGAGCAGCACCGCGCGCCACGCCTTGGCGCGCTCCGCGGGATCCGGCGAGCCGGCCGCGGACGGCTCGGGATCGGCGTCGCGCCGTGCGGTCCGGCGTTCGCCGCGCCGTTCCGCCGTTCGCGGCCCGCGGTCGTCATAAAGCGACATGGCCGCGCTATCGATCGTCTGTCGCCGTTCCGTCATCACCGGGCCTCCTCGCTCGTGCTGGCGGGCGATGGTCTATGGGCCGCCTGTTCCACAGGCCCGCTTGTGTTTCGGGCCTCGGGCGCGTCCTGTCTTCGCCCGAACGGAGGACGTTCGGGCGCGCGTCCGGCCGACAGTCCCGCTTGGCGGTCGCGCGCCTTCGCCGCAGCGGCGCCGGCTTGTGCGCCGGTTTTGTTACATTATAACGTTCGAGACAGACCCTGCGGGCCGAACGCGATGAACCACACCTCCGCGCGCCATCCTCATGGCCATCACGACCATCCGGCGCACGACCACGCTCGCCATCGCCATGGCGGCGGCCCCTCCTTGCTGCGGGCTTCGGCAGCGTCCCGCCTAGCGCTCGCCGCTGGCGTGCTCGCCGCGATCTGGGGCGGCGTCTTGTGGGCGCTGTCATGAGCGCGGCGCCGGCCATCCGCCTCGACGACGTGACGCTCGGCTACGACCGTCACCCGGCGGTCCATCATCTCTCCGGCGAGATCGCCCCCGGCGCGCTGCTCGCGGTGGTCGGTCCGAACGGCGCCGGCAAGTCGACGCTGCTGAAGGGCCTCGTCGGGACGCTCGCGCCGCTCGGCGGACGGATCGACCGCGGCGCGCTGCGACTCCGCGACATCGCCTATCTCCCGCAGGCCTCCGCGCTCGACCGGAGCTTTCCGATCGACGTCTTCGACCTCGTCGCGACCGGGCTCTGGAGCCGCGCCGGCCTGTTCGGCGGCGTCGGCCGCGCGGGCCGGGAACGCGCCGCGGAGGCGATCGCCGGCGTCGGGCTCGCGGGTTTCGAAGGTCGCCCGATCGCGACCCTTTCGGGCGGCCAGCTGCAGCGCGCTCTATTCGCGCGGCTCGCGCTGCAGGACGCGCCCGTGATCCTGCTCGACGAACCTTTCGCGGCGATCGACGCCCGGACAGTCTCCGACCTGCTCGAGCTCATCGGCCGCTGGCGCGCCGAGCGCCGCACCGTGGTCGCGGTGCTGCACGACCTCGAATTGGTGCGCCGCTCCTTCCCCGAGACGCTGCTGCTCGCGCGCCGCAAGGTCGCCTGGGGTCCGACCTCGGAGGCGCTCAGGCCCGAGCGCCTGCTGGAGGCGCGCGGCATGCAGGAGGCGTTCGACGACCACGCCCCCCTCTGCGCGACCCACGCGGCGTGATGAGGCCGGTCGGGGAATTGGACTGCGTCCTTCGGGACGGCGCTTCGCGCCTCCTCAGGATGAGGAAGGTTTGAGGATGCCGGACCTGATCTGTCGCCACAGCGAGAAATCGTCCCGGAGCCAAAGCGCGGTCCTTCCTCATGCTGAGGAGCGCGCCGAAGGCGCGCGTCTCGAAGCACGCAGGACGGTCCTGCAATCCGGACGTCTTTCGTGACCCTCTACGACGCCATCCTCGGCCCATTCGTCGAGTTCGACTTCATGCGGCGCGCGCTGATCGGCTCGCTGGCGCTCTCGCTCGGGGCCGCTCCCGTCGGGGTCTTCCTGATGCTGCGGCGCATGAGCCTTGCGGGCGACGCGATGGCGCACGCGATCCTGCCCGGCGCGGCCGCGGGCTTCCTGGTCGCGGGTTTGTCGCTGCCCGCCATGACGATCGGAGGGCTGATCGCAGGCGTCGCGGTCGCGGTCGCGGCCGGGCTCGTGACGCGCGCGACCGCGCTCAAGGAGGACGCGGCGCTCGCGGCCTTCTATTTGCTGTCGCTCGCGCTCGGCGTCACGCTGGTCTCGCTCAAGGGCTCGAACGTCGACCTGCTGCACGTGCTGTTCGGCTCGGTGCTCGCGCTCGACGACGACGCGCTCTATCTGCTCGCCGGCGTTTCGAGTCTCACCCTCGTGACGCTCGCCGCGCTCTACCGGCCGCTGGTGCTCGAATGCGTCGATCCGGGCTTCCTCGGCTCGGTCAGCCGGGCCGGCGGCCCAGTCCATCTCGTCTTCCTGGGGCTCGTGGTGCTGAACCTCGTGGCGGGTTTCCAGGCGCTCGGCACGCTGCTCTCGGTCGGCGTGATGATGCTGCCGGCCGCGAGCGCCGCCTTCTGGTCGCGCCGGCTCGAGGGCATGTTCGCCGCCGCGGTCGCGGTCGGCATGATCTCGAGCATCGCCGGCCTGCTCGGCTCCTACCACTCCGGCGTGCCGACCGGCCCCGCCATCATTCTGGCGGCCGGAATCCTCTATCTCGGTTCGATCGCCTTCGGGCCGGCGGGAGGCCTCGTCTGGCGTCTCGTCCCGGCCCGCAGGCACCGGACCGCGTGAAGCGTACGCATGAAAGGACTTCGCCCATGACACTCCGGCACGCAGTCGCCGCCCTCGCTCTGACGGCCTTCGCCGCCTCCCCCGCCTCGGCCGAGCCCCTCAAGGTGGCGGCGAGCTTCTCGATCCTCGGCGATCTGGTCGCCCAGGTCGGCGGCGATCGGGTGAAGGTCGAGACGCTGGTGGGTCCCGACGGCGACGCCCATGTGTTCTCGCCCTCCCCCGCCGACGCGAAGAAGATCGCCGAAGCCAAGGTGGTGTTCGAGAACGGCCTCGCGCTCGAAGGCTGGATGTCGCGGCTGGTGAAGTCCGCGGGCTCCAGGGCGCCCGTGATCGTCGCGGCGAACGGCGTGAAAGCGCGGGAAATGAAGGAGGATGCCGGGCACGGCCATGGCGGGCGCGACGACGACGAAGGCGGTCACGCCCACCCGATCGATCCGCACGCCTGGCAGTCCGTGCCGAATGTGAAGGTCTATGTCGCGAACATCCAGGACGCGCTCGTCGCCGCGGATCCGGAAGGCAAGGCCGACTACGAGGCGAACGCCGCCGCCTATGCGGCGAAGCTCGACGCGCTCGACGCCGAGATCCGGGCCGCCTGGGCCAAGGTGCCGGCCGAGCGGCGGCGGATCATCACCTCGCACGACGCCTTCGGCTATTACGCGGACGCCTACGGGCTCCAGATCGTCGCGCCGCAGGGCGTCTCGACCGAGGCGGAGGCCTCGGCCAAGGACGTCGCCCGGATCATCCGGCAGGTGAAGGCTGAGCGGATTCCAGCCGTCTTCATCGAGAACGTCACGGACAAGCGCCTCGTCCAGCGAATCGCCAAGGAGACCGGCGCCAAGATCGGCGGCGCGCTCTATTCCGACGCGCTTTCGGGCAAGGGCGGCCCGGCCGCGACCTATCTCGACATGATGCGCTCCAACCTCCGCGAACTCACGAGCGCGCTGCAGAGCTAATCGCCCGGATGCCTGTTGCGCCGCAGCGGGCGTTGTCTGCTAGAAGCCTCCCGTCCGAAGTTTCAGCGCTCGGGAGCCTCGCCATGGCCGACCTCCGCCTCCGCCGCAGCGTCCTCTATATGCCGGGATCGAACCAACGGGCGCTCGACAAGGCCAAGACGCTTCCCGCCGACAGCCTCATCCTCGACCTTGAGGACGCGGTCGCGCCAGAAGCCAAGGACCTCGCCCGCGAGCAGGTGTGCGCCGCCGTGAAGGGCGGCGGCTATGGCGACCGCGAGATCGTGATCCGCGTCAACGCCCCCCAGACGCCCTGGGGCGAGGAGGATCTGAAGGCCGCGATCGAGGCGCGGCCGGACGCGATCCTGATGCCCAAGGTGTCGTCGACCGCGGTGCTGGAGGCGATCGCCAATCGCCTCGAGGCGCTCGACGCGCCCGAGGACATCGACGTCTGGGCGATGATCGAGACGCCGGCCGCGATCCTCAACATCCAGCACATCGCCAAGGCCGGCAGCACTGTGCCGGGCTGCCGGCTCACCTGT
Organism: Hansschlegelia zhihuaiae; assembly: GCF_004103825.1. Taxonomy (GTDB): domain Bacteria; phylum Pseudomonadota; class Alphaproteobacteria; order Rhizobiales; family Methylopilaceae; genus Methylopila; species Methylopila zhihuaiae. Next base: position 25,664 of record NZ_RYFI01000008.1, on the reverse strand, counting down.
TTCGTGCTCGGCACCAATGACCTCGCCAAGGACACCTGGGCGCAGCTCGTGAAGGGCCGCGCGCCGATGATGCCGTGGATCATGTTCGCGCTGGCGGCCGCGCGCGCGAACGGCCTCACCATCCTCGACGGCGTGTTCAACGACATCGAGGACGTCGAGGGCTGCCGCGAGGAATGCCGCCAGTCGCGCGACCTCGGCTTCGACGGTAAGACCCTCATCCATCCGAGCCAGATCGAGCCGGCCAACACCTGCTTCGCGCCGAGCGGCGAGGAGGTCGCGCGCGCCCGCAAGGTGATCGAGGCCTTCGACCTGCCCGAGAACGCCAAGCGCGGCGCGATCAAGGTCGACGGCCGCATGTATGAGCGCCAGCACATCGGCATGGCGCGCCGCGCCGTCTCCTGGCACGAGGCGATCGCCGCCAAGGGGACGTGACCGTGTAGGGCGCGGCCCCGAGCGCCCGCGAAGGCTTCTTATTATTATCAAGCAACTATAACCGTGCGCGGCGGCGCGATCCGGTATCGTGGCCCCACCCGGCCACTGGGGCAGTCGGTCGGAGAGGGTTCCGACCGACTTGCCTGGCATCCATGCATTCCTGCGGAACGCGACGCTGCGCTGGCGCGGCGCGCAGCCCGGACCGTCCCTCGATCGCCGACCGCGCCTCGTCGCGGATGCGGATCGGAGCGAAGCCGCCCTCGAGCTCGGGCGCATCGCCGACCGGCTTCGCGGCGAACCCGAGATCAAGCGGGGCGTCGAATCCCTGGTCGCCGCTTCGATCGGCGCGCCGGTCAAGCATCTCCGGAGCGAGCTCGTTCCTTCGCCGCGGACGGACATCAACGGCTACGTGGCCGCGAGTCGCGTCCACACCCGGCATCTGCTGGAGGTCCGCCGCCAGATCGCGGGCCGCTGGAGCCGCGCCATGTCGGGCAACCGGCTGTGGGTCTTCGTAAAGACCGGGAGAGGCCTGACGCCTGCGCCGCCTGGGCTCAACGACGTCGCCAGCGAAGATTTTTGCGCGCCGTTCTGCTTCGGCTCCTTCGCCGCGCAAGACCTCGCCGTCGAGGTGTCGGAACATGTCGGCGGAGAGCGGATCCCGTTTCGGAACCTCTCGCCGGATCTTCGGACCCGCCTGGTGCGCGCCGTCGCAGGCGTTAACGCCGTGCGCTCGGTCGACGTCCCGAATCGCACGCGCTGGATCGGCGTGTCGCCGGACTGGCTCGAGGAACGGTGCGCAGAGAACGGGCGCAAGTCGCCCGAGGCATGGCGCTCGGTCCGTCAGCGGCTCGCTCGCGTCGACCAGGCTCGCGACGATATCAAAGCGTCGATCCGCGGCGGCCGGCTGAGGCTGTTCACCCATAATGACGTCAGCCCCGGCAATGTGGCGTTCGCTCCCGACGATCGGGTCTATGTGCTCGACTGGGAGAAGGCGACCCGCAGCCTGCCGGGCGCCGACCTTCGCTTCCTGCTCGAGCTCAAGAACAAGGACGCGCTGCTCGACGCCTATCTGGTCCGGATGTCCGAGCTCGGCGTCGCGCTCGACCGGAGCCGCGTCGCCCGCGCGATCGACGTGACCGAGGGGTTTCGCCGGGTTCGCGCGGGCTGCGCCAACGGCAATCTAAAAACCGTCGAGGCCGGGCTCGGCCTGCTGGAAACGCATCTTCCCCGATAAGAGCGGCCCGGCCTTGCCGGCGCTTGGCATCCCGGCGCGGGCCGGAGGCTCAGAGACACGAACGCGTCTCTGAGCGCCCCTGCGATCGACGCGCCGAAAGGTCGCCCCTAACCGAGGCCTTCAACGTTCCAATAAGCTGGGAAAAGTTCCAGAGTGAAACATGGAAGTAGTTCCCGTTATTATTATAATATATCTGTTATTTATACTTTATGATTACTTTACGAGATCAAATTGCCGTGCGCTGATTTCAATGCAGGGCAAGTCGACCCTGACGCCATGGCGCAGAATAATAAGCGCGACCTGTGAATGGCGCATCAATGATTTATGGGAGAAAGAAATGGCCAGATCTGGCGTCAAGGGCGCCCTGCTCGTCCTCGCGGTAGTGTTATGTAGCGGGACCGCGCATGCCGAGCGCTATCGCTACACCGCCATCAATGTTCCAGGGAGCGTGGACACCAAAGCCATGTTCGTGAACGCGGCGCGCCAGGTCGCCGGTTCCTATACCGACTCGGATGGGAAAGTGCGGACATTCCGCTATGCGGACGGAACGACCCGGAAGTACTATGCGCCACGCCCAAACCGGAACGAAAACATCGTGCCGACCGCCATTGGCCCGACGGGGTTGGTGGTGGGGACTTACACCGCGGACGGAAACTTACTTCCGTTTATCCTGCGCCCCCTCGCCGACGGCGTGGAGGGCCTCGCTTTTCCTGACAGCGAGGGCGAGCACGACATCACGCCGACGGCGGTAAGCAACAATGAGAAAGAGGACGTCGCCGGGTACTTTACTGTATCGGACGGCACGATCCGGGCGTTCAACACCCAGGCGGGCTTCACTCAATTGACGGTCCAGATCGTGCCCGGCGCATCGGCCACCAAGACGATGGCGTTTGCCCAGGACCAGATTCACGGCTTCGAAGTGCCTGCCGGCGTCTTCGTCACCGACCAGCAGCATGGCTATCTCGCGAGCTCAACCAACACGATCGATCCGCCCGGCTCCGTCAATACGTCGCTGACTTATCTCAACAATGGCGTCAGCCCCGACTACGAGTATGGCGGCTACGCCGAGGGCAAGGGCGGGAAGCTCTTCGGATGGGTGCGCCGGGGCAAGACGTTCACCAAGTATCGCTACCCCGGCGCTGTGAACACGAAGGTCACCCGCCACCTCGGCGAGGACGTCTTCGGAGAATACACCGACAAGGCCGGCAAGACCCACGGCTTTCAGTATCGTGGTGGAAAATACTACCAGGTCCAGCCCAAATACGCGGAAGTCACCCTGACGGGCGTTTCTGAAGACGGGTCGTTCACCGGCTATTTTCTCGGAGACGACGGACGCTACCATGGCTATCTAGCGACCTGCGACGCTGGCCCCGGCCAGTGCGTCACTGGAAAGTCCGAGGCGAAGCCTGAAAGCGCGGGTCAAGAGCTGGCGGACGCCCGCTAAACAGTTTCCTCGCCAGACCAGAGTTCGAACGAGTAGCGCCCCGCCCTGCTTCGTCCGGCGGGGCGCATTTCCGCGCTCAAGGTCGCGGGATCGTTCTGCGACCGAGGTGATCCGAGAAACCAGCGCAGGAGCAAGCGACGGCTCCCCTCGCCGGAACGAAAATGGGGCCTCCGGAACACTCCGGAGACCCCATGAAGCCGAGTGGTGGGCGTGACAGGGATCGAACCTGTGACCCCTACCATGTCAAGGTAGTGCTCTCCCGCTGAGCTACACGCCCAAACCGTTCCGGACCGCCGCGGGAGGCGGGCCGTCAGAGTGCGCGGCTATATCGGATCGTCCGGGGGCTGGCAAGCGCGCCGCATGGTTCGCGACCCGCTCTCAGTCGCGGTCGCCGCGCCGCTCCCGCGCCCGCCGCCACATGTGGAAAATCCAGACCGGCGCGCAGATCGCGGCGCCGATCGCGAGGCCCTCGCCCGCTCCCTCGAAGCCCGGCCGGTCCAGCGCGCCCGACGCCCAGACGCCGAGCGCGGCTATGATCAGCGCGGGCGGAAGCCAGTCCTGCACGACGAACGCGGCCGGCTCAGGCGGCCAGCAGCTTGTCGACCTCGGTCACCAGCTCGCGCAGGTGAAACGGCTTCGACAGGATCTTGGCGTCCTTCGGGGTCTGCGAATCGGGGTTGAGCGCGACCGCCGCAAAGCCCGTGATGAACATCACCTTGATGTCGGGGTCGAGCTGGGTGGCGCGCCGCGCGAGTTCGATCCCGTCCATCTCCGGCATCACGATGTCGGTGAGCAGCAACTCGAACGGCTCCTCGCGGAGACGGTGATAGGCCGACAGGCCGTTGTCGAAGGCGACGACCGAATGGCCGGCGTTCTCGAGCGCCCGCACGAGGAAGCGGCGCATGTCATCGTCGTCTTCGGCGAGCAGGATCTTGGAGCTTGGATTCACGGACTTTCGACTCAAGGCGAAGGCGGGCGCGTCGCGGCTCGGCGCGATTCATTCCATAAGGCGGTTGTTTGGTAAACAGATCGTTTCGCCGATCGGGGAGATGGACATCCGTCGTCCAAATGGGTGATGCTTCTCTTGGACAAAAACCTTAAGAGGCGCGCAGCGGACGTGACAGCCCGCGACGATCTTGACGATCTGGAGCCGGCGTTCGAGATCGTCGAACCGGCCGTCAGGTCGTCGCCCGCGACGTTCAACTCGCCCCATTCCGGCGCACGCTATCCGGCGAGCTTCCTCGCCTCCTCGCGGCTCGACCCGCGGGCGCTGCGGCGCTCCGAAGACGCCTTCGTCGACGAACTGTTCGCCTGCGCGCCGACATTCGGCGCGCCGCTGATGCGCGCGCATTTCCCGCGCGCCTTCCTCGACGTGAACCGCGAGCCCTATGAGCTCGATCCGCGGATGTTCGAAGGCCGCCTGCCGCCCTTCGCAAACACGCGCTCGCTTAGGGTCGCGGGCGGCCTCGGCACGATCGCGCGGATCGTCGGCGAGCAGCAGGAGATCTACGGGACGCGGCTGCCGGTGGACGAGGCGCTCGACCGCATCGAGTGCATCTACAAGCCCTATCATCGGGCGCTCAGACGGCTCGTCGCTCGCGCGCATCGGACGTTTGGAGTCGCGCTGCTGATCGATTGTCATTCGATGCCGTCGGTCGGCGTTTCGCGCGACGACCGCACGCGCGCCGACGTCGTGCTGGGCGACCGCTACGGCGCGAGTTGCTCGCCCGCCATCATCGACCTCGTGGAGCAGGAGTTCCGGGCGCTTGGCTTCGAGACGGTGCGCAACCGCCCCTATGCCGGCGGTTACATCACCGAGCATTATGGCGCGCCGGCGAGCGACCTCCACGCGCTGCAGATCGAGATCAACCGCGCGCTCTATATGGATGAGCGCTCGCACCAGAAACACGCCGGATTCGAGGAACTCAGGCAGAAGCTCGCGATCGTCGCCCGGCGGGTCGCGACGGCCCCCCTCGGCACGCTCGGCGGGCTACGCGCCGCGGCCGAATAGGGCCTCGGTCGGCTAGGCCGATCGTCTCATAGGAAAAATCCTTGCAATCCGTCCCGGTTGCGGCCAATGTCCCCGCGCCTGGACGAGACCAAGAAAAAAGGGCCGTCCGCACGAGGCGAACGGCCCAAGTCTAGGGAGGAAACGCCCAAGGAGGGCAGCGACAGCACGATCGGAAGATCGCAATGCCGCGCTGCAATAAGATGCGGCCGCGCCGCACAAAAATCAAGGGCTAATCGATCTGATCGCCGGCTGCGACCGCCTGTCGCAATGTCCGGCGATTTTTTTTGGCCGGTTCGGCCGCACCGCCTGGGCCATATACACGTCGCGCGAAATGGGTCCGGCGTGGGCCAGGCCCCACCAACGACCCCGAGGCTTTTCATGACCGCCGTCGATTTCGCCGCCTTCGTGGACAGGCTCGCGACGGCCTCGGGAGAAGCAATCCTCCCGTTCTTCCGAACCTCGCTCGGCGTCGAGGACAAGGCGAAAGGCGCGGGCTTCGATCCCGTCACTGCTGCCGACAAGGCCGGCGAAAGCGTGATGCGGGCGTTGATTCGAAAGACCTTTCCGGAGCACGGCATCATTGGCGAGGAGCACGGCGACTTCGGCCTAGACGCCGAATATGTCTGGGTGCTCGATCCGATCGACGGCACCCGCTCCTTCATCACCGGTCTGCCGATCTGGGGCACGCTGATCGGCCTCACACGCCGCGGGCGGCCGTGCTTCGGCCTGATGCACCAGCCTTTCGTGGGCGAGACGTTCTCCGGCGACGGCGCCTCGGCGCGCTATCGGGGGCCGGGCGGCGAGCGGCGGCTGAGGACGCGCTCCTGCGCCCGCCTCGGCGACGCGATGCTGATGTCGACCTCGCCCAGCATGTTCGCCGAGGCCGAGCGGGCGGCGTTCGACAGGGTCGCGGCCGATGTCAGGCAGACGCGCTGGGGCGGCGACTGCTACGCCTACGCCATGCTCGCGGCAGGCCATCTCGATTTGGTGGTCGAGGCCGACCTCAAGCCGTTCGACATCGTGGCGCTGATCCCGATCGTCGAGGGCGCGGGCGGCGTGATCACCACCTGGGATGGCGGTTCGGCCGCCGACGGCGGGCGAATCGTGGCGGCCGGGGACCGGCGGCTTCACGAGGCCGCGCTCGAAAGGCTGTCGCGCCTCTGAGGCCCGCAGCCGGGCTCGCGCGTAGAGAGTGTTGACAATGCTCGGGCGGCTCGCAGGCGGCTATCTCTCCTTCAAGGGCCGGATCGGACGGAAGTCCTACTGGCTGCGCTCGGCCAGCGCCGGCTTCGTGGTCGGCCTGTTGGGGCTCTGCGCGCTCGGGCTGCGTCCGAGCTCTCCGGCGGGCTTCGTGCTCCTGTCCGCGCTTGCGATCGGGCTCGGCGCATGGATCTCGGCGTCGCTCGTGGTGCGGCGCTTCCATGACCATGGACGGAACGGCTGGGCCGGCCTCGGCGCGCTCGCAGCGGGCGCGGCGATCGGCTCGCTCGGGCAGTATCTCGGCGTCGGCCTGCCGGCCATGACGCTCGCAAGCGTCGTCGGCCTCGCGCTGTTCGTCTATCTCGGCTTCGTCCGGGGCACGAAGGGCGACAACGCCTATGGCGCCGATCCGGCGGGCGGCTGACCGGTCAGCCGAACTCGCGCGTCCCCGGCACGAAGGCGTCGAACGCCGCCCAGAACAGCTCGCGCACGTCGTCGCGCTCCATCATGATCTCGTGGCGCGAGCCCTGCACCATCAGGTGGCCGCCGCCGCGGATGCGGGCCGCGAAGCGGTCGCTGGCGCGCGGGTCGACGATGCGGTCACGCGCGGCGGACAGCACGAGCGTCGGGACGCGAAAGGATTCCGGCACGCCCGGCAGGGCGGTCGCGGTCATGGCGCGGAAGGCGGCGTGCACCCAGCCGATGGTCGGCGAGCCGAGCGCAAGATCAGGCGCCTGGGCGATCAGCGCCCGGGACTGCGCGTAGCGGGCGGCATCCGACGTCACGGGGTTCACCTCGAAGGGCCTCAGCGCCATGACGCGGTTGGTGCCGCTCGGGATGTAGGCGCCGGAAAAACCGAGCCGCCCGAGCCCCGTGGCGAGGCCGCGCGCGAAGAACTCGACGCGATCGAGCGGCAGGCCGACCATCGGCGCGACCAGCACGATCCGCTCGAACCATTGCGGCTGGCGGAGCGCGAGCGACACCAGCACCGGCGCCGACATCGAATGGGACAGCGCATAGAAAGGCGGCGGGCAGCTCGCGAAGGCCACCTGGCGCATCATCGCCTCGGCGTCGGCGCGGTAATCGTCGAAATCCTCGACATGGCTCTTCAGCGGGTTGCGGGTGAGCCGCGCGGAGCCGCCCTGCCCGCGGAAGTCGAAGGCCGCGACCGCGAAGCCGCGCTTCAGCAGGTCGCCCGCGACTTCGCCATATTTCTCGATGAACTCCGCGCGGCCCTGGAACACGCAGACCGTGCCGCGCGCAGCGCCCTCCGGCCGCCAGAAGGCGCAGCGCAGATGGACGCCGTCCGGCGTCACGATCGTGCGCGTCCTCGCGCCGTCCGGCAGCGGGACGCCGGAGGCGGCGACGAGACCCTCGCGCGCCGGGCGGAAGGTGCGGGTCGGCGCCGGATCCGCCTCGGGCTTGCGCATGACGAGATCGACCAGCCGGCGCGCCCGTTCCGAGGCGGCGGCGAGGCGCTGCTCCGTGGCCGCCCGCGCGTTCGGCCCTGTCCGCGCGACGAGGCTCTTGAACGGCGCCATCGCCCTCACCATCTCTTCTTCGTCGCAGGCCAAACGGCTGCGATCATTGACGAAAACGGCCCGGCCAGACCGGCGGGCCGGCACAGTGTCGCTTCGCTCAGGAGGATACCAGAATGCGCAGCTACGATCTCACCCCGCTTTACCGCTCGACCGTCGGCTTCGACCGGCTGTTTTCGCTGCTCGACAATGTCGCGGGCGGCGCGGAGACGTCTCCCGGCTACCCGCCCTACAACATCGAGCGGGTCGGCGAGAACGAATACCGCATCACCGTGGCGGTGGCGGGCTTCGGCGAGAACGACCTGAACATCGAGGTCAAGGAAGGCTCTCTCACCGTTCGCGGCGAAAAGCTCGCCGACGAGAAGAAGGGCGAGGTGCTCCATCAGGGCATCGCCGCGCGCGCCTTCGAGCGCCGCTTCCAGCTCGCCGATCACGTGCAGGTGACCGGCGCGAGCCTCGAGAACGGCCTGCTCCATATCGAGCTCGTCCGCGAGGTCCCGGAGGCCAAGAAGCCCCGCACGATTCCGATCGGCGCGCCCAAGGTCGCGACGATCGAGACCAGGGCGGTCGAGGACAAGCAGGCGGCCTGATCCGTCTCTCGTCCCAACTTCAGAACAGGGGCGTCCCGGGCGACCGGGACGCCTTTTTTGTGCGTCCGGGCGCCGCCCCGACCGCCGAAATAAAGGCGTCGATCTCGCGGTCTTCGGTCGCGAAGGAGGCGATCAGCCGCGCCATGGTCTCGCCGTCGCGGCCCGCCCGCGCGGGCGCGACCGACCGGCTGGTCCAGACGTAATAAGCCGCGCCCTGCGCCTGCAGCGCCTCGTGCAGCGGCCGCGGCAGCCAAACGAAGACCTCGTTGGCCTCGACGGGAAAGGCGAGCTTCAGCCCCCGCGCCTCGAGGCCGAGCGCGAGCTTCGCGGCGCTGGCGTTGGCGCGGCGGGCGAGATCGAGCCAGAGCCCGCCTTCGAGCAGCGCCTCGATCTGGGCCGCGACGAAACGGCCCTTGGACCAGGTGTGCCCTCCGCGCTTGCGGCGCTCGGCGAGGTTCTCGACGAGGTCCGGCGCGAACAGGACGATCGCTTCGGCCGCCATCGCCCCGTTCTTGGTGAAGCCGAAGGACAACGCCTCGACGCCGGCCTTCCAGGTGAGCTCCGCGGGGGTGCGGCCCGAGCTTGCGACCGCATTGGCGAAACGCGCCCCGTCCATGTGGACGCGCAGTCCCTTCTCGCGTGCGATCTCGGCGAGCGCCGCGACCTCGCCGGCGCGATAGACCGTTCCGGCCTCCGTCGCCTGGCTCAGCGTCAGCGCCTTGGGCGCGACATGGGTCGGCGGCGTCCAGAAGTCGCGCCCGAGCAGCGACCCGAGCGATTCAGGCGTCAGCTTGCCATCGAGGCCCGGAGCGCCCACCACCTTGGCGCCGTTGGTGAAGAATTCCGGCGCGCCGCATTCATCGTGCATGACATGCGCTTCCTCGTGTCCGATCACCGCGCCCCAGGGCGGCGTCATCTGGGCGAGCGAGAGCGCGTTCGCGGCCGTGCCGGTCGTCACCAGGAAGGCCGCGACCTCGCGCTCGAACACCTCGGACAGCATCGATTCGACGCGGGCGTTGACCTCGTCGTGGCCGTAAGGCCGCGCCGGTCCGCTGTTGGCTCGGGCGAGCGCCCCGAGGACCGCCTGATGGGCGGGCGCGATGTTGTCGCTGACGAGGTTCATGGGCTGGTTGGCTCGACGTGAAATTTAGGGCTCAGCTTCTCAAAGCGGCGGTCATGCGAGCCGCAGGCCGAGATGCGTGGCCATGGGGTCGAAATCGCGATCCTGATGGAGAAGCGAATAGCCGCGTTCGATGCAGAACGTCCCGATGATCAGATTCGTCGTCTTATCGACCGTAACGCCTACGGATCTCAGACGCCGATAATTCGCCGCGGTCTTCACAGCGATGGATCGATCGAGCATGCGCTCGAAGACGAATGTTCCCAAGAGTCGTTCAAGACGCTCAGCATGGCGTTCGTCGCGGGCGCCGCGCAGCACTTCGAGAAGCACGACGTCCCCGACGATGACGTCGTCGGCGTCGATGTCGCGCCTCAGCCGGTCTACCTTCGGGCCGGCCTGATCCCGGACCAGCGCAATGACGACAGAGCTGTCGACGACGATCAAAGCGGCTCGGCCGGCTCTTCACGGCGCATCTGGTCGAGGTCGCCTTCCCAGCCGAGCCCGCGAAGCTCTTCGATGGCGCGACGGCGGCGGGCGGTGGCGATCAAGCGCCGAAGGGCCTCCTCCACCGCCGCCTTCTTGGTCTTGAGCCCCAAAGCCTCCATCGCTTCCTTGAGAAGCGCCTCGTCGATGTCGATGTTGGTCCGCACCGCGGCCTCCATGTGTATCGGACGCCCAATCTATACACACCGCCTCGTCCGTCCAATGACGCCTTGACGCTGGCGCTTTACCGGCCGACCGTTTTCTGATTAAAGACGCCGGAATAGGACAGCAAGGCTGTCCATTTGCGGCGATGGCCGCTCGTCACCAGTTTCGCCGGGGCGAAGACGTCGGAGCAATCCGCCGGCATGGCTCCGGCCGCGCCGCGCCTTCGGCGCAAAACATGCATGGGCGTTTTGCCTGCAAGACCGGATCATGGGGATCGCCATGTCTGAGACGATCAAGACCGGAAGTCTGCCTCGCGCGGAGGACGCGGCGACGCGTCGCCTGACCGTGATCGATCCCGGCATGCCCAAGGCCCAGGGCCTCTACGATCCGCGCATGGAGAAGGACTCCTGCGGCGTGGGCTTCGTGGCCGACATGAAGGGGCGCAAGAGCCACACGATCATCGAGCACGGCATCAAGATCCTCGAGAATCTCGAGCATCGCGGCGCCGTGGGCGCCGACCCGCGCGCCGGCGACGGCGCCGGCATGCTGGTGCAGATCCCGCACAGATTTTTCGCGGCGGAGGCCGAGCGGCTCGGTTTCTCGCTGCCGGAGCCTGGCCACTACGCGGTCGGCCATGGCTTCGGCCCGCGCGATTCCGCGGCGCTCGAGTCCATCCGCACGGCGCTCGAGCGCGCCATCGCGAGCGAGGGGCACACGCTGCTCGGCTGGCGCGAGGTCCCGACCGACAACTCCTCGCTCGGCGAGAGCGTGAAGCCGACCGAGCCGACGCAGTTCCAGGTGTTCATCGGCCGCGCGCCCTCGATCGAGGACGAGGACGAGTTCGAGCGCCGCCTGTTCATCCTGCGCAAGATCGTCTCGAACGAGGTCTATGGCGCGAGCCCCGCGGGCTCGGCCTATTACCCGGTGTCGCTCAGCTGCCGGACCATCGTCTACAAGGGCATGTTCCTGGCCGACCAGCTGGCGTCCTACTATCCGGACCTGCGCGACGAGCGCTTCGAGAGCGCGCTCGCGCTCGTGCATCAGCGGTTCTCGACCAACACCTTCCCGGCCTGGTCGCTCGCCCATCCCTACCGGATGGTCGCGCACAATGGCGAGATCAACACGCTGCGCGGCAACGTCAACTGGATGGCGGCGCGGCAGGCCTCGGTCGATTCGGAACTCTACGGCAACGACATCTCGAAGCTCTGGCCCATCAGCTATGAGGGCCAGTCCGACACCGCCTGCCTCGACAACGCGCTCGAATTCCTGGTTCGCGGCGGCTACAGCCTGGTGCACGCCATGATGGTGCTGGTGCCGGAGGCCTGGGCCGGCAACCCGCTGATGGACGAGGACCGGCGCGCCTTCTACGAGTACCATGCGGCCGTCATGGAGCCGTGGGACGGGCCGGCCGCGATCGCCTTCACGGACGGCCGCCAGATCGGCGCGACCCTCGACCGCAACGGCCTGCGGCCCGCGCGCTGGTTCCAGACCGACGACGACCTCGTGGTGATGGCCTCCGAAATGGGTGTGCTGCCCGTGCCGGAGGAGAAGATCATCCGCAAGTGGCGGCTGCAGCCGGGCCGCATGCTGCTGATCGACCTCGAGCAGGGCCGCATCGTCTCCGACGAGGAGATCAAGGCGAGCCTGACCACCGCGCGTCCCTACAGGGACTGGCTGAAGCGCACCCAGCTCGTGCTCGAGGACCTGCCGGACGCGGCCCCCGCCGCGCCGCGCAAGCAGGCGAGCCTGCTCGATCGCCAGCAGGCCTTCGGCTACACTCAGGAGGACGTGAAGCTGCTGATGTCGCCGATGGCGACCACGGGACAGGAAGCCGTCGGCTCGATGGGCACCGACACGCCGCTGTCGGCGCTCTCGCGCCAGTCGAAGCTGCTCTACTCCTACTTCAAGCAGAACTTCGCGCAGGTCACGAACCCGCCGATCGACCCGATCCGCGAGGAGCTCGTGATGAGCCTCGTGTCGTTCATCGGTCCGCGCCCGAACCTCTTCGACCTTGAGGGCGCGTCGAAGAAGAAGCGGCTTGAGGTGCGCCAGCCGATCCTCACCAATGAGGATCTGGAGAAGATCCGTGCGATCGACGACCTCGCCGAGAGCCAGTTCCAGTCACGCACGCTCGACACCACCTACCCGGCCGAGAAGGGCGCGGCCGGCATGGAGGACGCGATCGAGCGGCTCTGCGAACGCGCGCGGTCCGCTGTGCATGGCGGTTTCAACATCGTGGTGCTGTCGGACCGGCTGGTCGGGCCGGGGCGGATCGCGATCCCCGCGCTGCTCGCGACCGCGGCGGTGCATCACCATTTGATCCGCAAGGGCCTCAGAACCTCGGTCGGGCTCGTCATCGAATCCGGCGAGCCGCGCGAAGTGCACCATTTCGCGGTGCTGGCGGGCTACGGCGCCGAGGCCATCAATCCCTATCTCGCCTTCGAGACGCTGGAGCAGATGCACCAGGCGCTCGACTTCCCCGAGCGCGTCGACGCGGTCGAGGTGCGCGCCCGCTACATCAAATCGATCGGCAAGGGCCTGCTCAAGGTCATGTCCAAGATGGGCATCTCGACCTACCAGTCCTATTGCGGCGCGCAGATCTTCGACGCGATCGGCCTCTCGAAGGAGTTCGTCGACAAGTTCTTCTTCGGCACCGCGACCCCGGTCGGCGGCGTCGGCCTCGCCGAGGTCGCGGAAGAAACCGTTCGCCGGCACATGCTCGCCTTCTCGGACGTTCCGATCCTGCGCACTGCGCTCGACGTCGGCGGCGAATACGCCTACCGCATCCGCGGCGAGGACCACGCCTGGTCGCCGACCTCGGTGGCCGACCTGCAGCACGCCGTGCGCACGCGCTCCTACGCAAAATATGAGGAGTTCGCGCGCGAGCTGAACGAGCAGTCCGAGCGGCTGCTGACGCTGCGCGGCCTGTTCCGCATCCGGAACGCCAAGGAGCGCGGCCGCGAGCCGGTCTCGATCGACGACGTCGAGCCCGCATCCGAGATCGTCAAGCGGTTCTCGACCGGCGCGATGTCGTTCGGCTCGATCTCGCGCGAGGCGCACGAGACGCTCGCCATCGCGATGAACCGCATCGGCGGCAAGTCCAACACCGGCGAGGGCGGCGAGGAGCCGGAGCGTTACCGGCCGCTCGCCAACGGCGATTCCAAGCGCTCGGCCATCAAGCAGGTGGCGTCGGGCCGCTTCGGCGTGACGGCCGAGTACCTGGTCAATTCCGACATGATCCAGATCAAGGTGGCGCAGGGCGCGAAGCCCGGCGAAGGCGGCCAGCTGCCCGGCCACAAGGTCGACGCCGCGATCGCCAAGGTGCGCCGCTCGACCCAAGGGGTCGGTCTGATCTCGCCGCCGCCGCACCACGACATCTACTCGATCGAGGATCTGGCGCAGCTCATCTACGACCTGAAGAACGTCAATCCGTCCTCGGGCATCTCGGTGAAGCTGGTCTCCGAGGTCGGCGTCGGCACGGTCGCGGCCGGCGTCGCCAAGGCGCGCGCCGACCACATCACGATCTCGGGCTTCGAAGGCGGCACCGGCGCGAGCCCCCTCACCTCGCTGAAGCACGCCGGCGGCCCGTGGGAGACCGGCCTCGCCGAGACCCAGCAGACGCTCGTCATGAACCGGCTGCGCGGCCGCGTGCGGCTGCAGGTCGACGGCGGCCTGCGCACCGGCCGCGACGTGCTGGTCGGGGCGCTGCTTGGGGCCGACGAGTTCGGCTTCTCGACGGCTCCGCTTATCGCGGCCGGCTGCTTGATGATGCGGAAGTGCCACCTCAACACCTGCCCGGTCGGCATCGCGACCCAGGACCCGGTGCTTCGGAAGCGCTTCAAGGGCACGCCCGAGAACGTCATAGACTACCTGTTCTTCGTCGCCGAGGAGGTGCGCGGCCTGCTCGCCGAGATGGGCTTCACCAGGCTCGCCGACGTGACCGGCCGCTCCGACCTCTTGGACAAGCGCGAGGCGATCGGCCACTGGAAGGCGCGCGGCCTCGACTTCTCGAGGCTGTTCGCCAAGCCCGTGGTCGGCTCCGACGTCGCGATCCGCCACGCCGAGGCGCAGGACCACCACCTCGAAAAGGTGCTCGACCGCGACCTGATCGAGGCCGCGCGGCCCGCGATCGAGAACGGCGAGCCGGTGGTGATCGAGCGCAAGATCGTCAGCCGCAACCGATCGGCGGGCGCCATGCTTTCGGGCGAGATCGCCAGGCGCTACGGCAGCGCGGGCCTGCCCGACGACACGGTGATCGTGAAGCTGACCGGCACCGCCGGCCAGAGCTTCGGCGCGTTCCTCGCGGCGGGCGTCACCATCGATCTCACGGGCGAGGCCAACGACTATGTCGGCAAGGGCCTGTCGGGCGGGCGCATCATCATCCGGCCGGCGAAGAACGCCGGCATCGTCGCGGAAGAGTCGATCATCGTCGGCAACACCGTGCTCTACGGCGCGATCGAGGGCGAGTGCTACTTCCGCGGCGTCGCGGGCGAGCGCTTCGCAGTGCGCAACTCCGGCGCGATCGCGGTCGTCGAAGGCGCCGGCGACCATGGCTGCGAATACATGACCGGCGGCGTGGTCGTGGTGCTCGGCCGCACCGGGCGCAATTTCGCGGCCGGCATGTCGGGCGGCGTGGCCTATGTGCTGGACGAGGCCGGCGACTTCGCGGCGCGCTGCAACCTGTCCATGGTCGACCTCGAGCCGGTGCCCGAGGAGGAGGAGCTCATGCAGGAGCTCCACCACCATGGCGGCGACCTCGAATTCAAGGGCCGCATCCAGGTCGACCCGGACATGACGCGGCACGACGAGGAGCGGCTGAAGCAGCTCATCACCGCGCACATGACCCACACCGAGTCGGCCCGCGCCAAGCAGATCCTCGACGACTGGGCCAACTACCGGAACAAGTTCGTCAAGGTGATGCCGGTCGAGTACCGCCGGGCGCTGCAGGAGCTCGAGAAACGCCGCATGCCGCAGGCCGCGGAGTGAGGCGACGGGCAGGGTAGCCTCGTCATCCCGGACGGCCTATAGGCCGATCCGGGATCGTCTTCAGAACTGGTTTAATTCGTCTCGCGATCCCGGCTCTGCGGCGCGTCCCGCGCCCGCGGCCGAGATGACGAAACGGCAGAGAAAGGGCCTCCCCGGAGGAGACCGCGAATGGGCAAGGTCACTGGTTTTCTTGAGATCGAGCGGCAGGAGGCGCGGTATCAGCCGGCCTCCGACCGGATTCGGCATTTTCGCGAGTTCACGCTGCCGCTCTCGGACGCGGAGGTCGCCAAGCAGGCCGCGCGCTGCATGGATTGCGGCATCCCGTTCTGCCATGGGCCGCAGGGCTGCCCGGTCAACAACCAGATCCCGGACTGGAACGACCTCGTCTACGCCGACGACTGGCAGGAGGCCGCGCGCAACCTGCACTCGACCAACAACTTCCCCGAATTCACCGGCCGCATCTGCCCCGCGCCGTGCGAGGAAGCCTGCACTCTGAACCTCGAGAACATCCCGGTCGCGATCAAGACGGTCGAGCAGGCGATCGCCGACAAGGCGATCGCCAATGGCTGGGTGCCGCCGGAGCCGCCGGCGCACAAGACCGGCAAGCGCGTCGCCGTGGTGGGCTCCGGCCCCGCCGGCATGGCGGCCGCCCAGCAACTCGCCCGCGCCGGCCACGAGGTCCACGTCTATGAGCGCGAGCCGAAGGCCGGCGGCCTGATGCGCTACGGCATCCCGGACTTCAAGATGGAGAAGCGGCACATCGACTTTCGCGTGGAGCAGATGGAGGCCGAGGGCGTGGCCTTCCATTACGGCGTCAATGTCGGGAAGGACATGGCCGTCTCCGAGCTCGTCGACGAGCACGACGCCGTGCTGTTCGCGGGCGGCGCCGAGGACCCGCGCGATCCGGGCCTGCCCGGCCAGGACCTCAAGGGCGTGCACTACGCCATGCCGTTCCTGGTGCAGCAGAACCGCCGCGTCGGTTTCGAGAACGACATTCCCGAGGAGCATGTCGACGCCGGCGGCAAGCATGTCGTGGTGATCGGCGGCGGCGACACGGCGAGCGACTGTATCGGGACCTCGTTCCGGCAGGGCGCCATCACGGTCACGCAGATCGACATCCGGCCCACGCCGCCGAAGATCGAAGACAAGCTGATGACCTGGCCCTACTGGCCAATGAAGTTCCGCACCTCGTCCTCGCAGGCAGAGGGCGCGGAGCGCGAATTCGCGGCGGTCACGCTCGGCATGGAAGGCCGCGACGGCAAGGTCACGGGCATCCGCTGCGCCCGCGCCGACGCCAAGCGCAAGCCGATCGAGGGCACCGAGTTCACGATCAGGGCCGACCTGGTCTTCATTGCGCTCGGCTTCCGCGGGCCGATGATGCAGGGGCTCGTCGAGGAGTCCGGGGTCGCGCTCGACAAGCGCGGCAACGTGCTGGCCGACGATCTGAGCTACGTGACTTCAAATCCGAAAGTGTTCGCCGCCGGGGACATGCGCCGCGGGCAGTCGCTCGTGGTCTGGGCGATCCGCGAGGGCCGTCAGGCCGCGCACGCAATCGACATCTTCCTGATGGGCTCGACGGCGCTGCCGCGGTGAGGCGGCGAAGGGCGCTACGTAACGCTGAGACCGTTCCAGTCAGGTGGCACGCCCCAGGCAGAAGCGTCATTCCGGGCTTGTCCCGGAATCCATAAACGATGCGCTCTCAATAGCTTGGCAACGACAGCGGCAATGGATCCCGGCACTCCGGCCGGGATGACGGGCTGAGTTTCTCCGCCTCGATTTGAACAGCCCCGCCGCTCAGAACATCCCGTTCGGGTTGGCGGAATTTTCGGGCAGGACCTGCAGCACGTCCCAGTGCTCGACGATTTTGCCGGCGCCGTCGAGCCGGAAGATGTCCATGGCCGCATAGTCATGGTCCCCCGGCCAGTGCTGAAGACAATGCAGCACGACCAGATCGCCCTCGGCGACCGCCCGCTTCACCTCGACCCGCTTGCCCGGCCACTCGCGCGCCATGCGCTCGAAATAGGCGATGAAGCCGTCCTTGCCGGTCGCCACATGCGGGTTGTGCTGGATGTACTCGGCGCCGGAGTAACGCTCAATCGCCTCGCGCGGCCGGCAGTCGTTGAACATCAGCTTATAGAAGGCGATCACGTTCGCCTTATGCTGCGCAGAGTCGCTCATGCCGCCATCCTGACACGGGAAGGGCGCCCGAGGCGCCCCTTCAAAGTCCCGAAAACCCGCCGCTCCGGAATCAATGCTGCGGCTGCTCCGCCATCGGTCGGGGATCGGTGATCGAGGGCGGCGCGGACAGCTGCTCCGGTTCTGGCTTCGCCTCAGCGGTCGCCGGCGCGACGGGCTTGCTCTCGACCGACGCCGGCTGCGGCTTCGGGCTCTCCGCCCCCGGCCACCGGTGATCGTCCATCCGGCCGGGATCGGCCTCCGGGGCCTCGCCATTCACCAGCACGCGCGCCGCCGAGGCCGAGGCGTCGCGCGCCGGGACCGGCAGCGGGGTCGCGGCAGCAAGCGCGCCGCCTTGCGATCGCCGCGGCGCGGTCAGCACCATCACCGGGCTGGAGATCGGACGCGGCTGCTCCGCCGCAGGCGGCTGCGCGGCGTTCGGGCCGGCTTCCGGCGAGATCGCGGCGACGGCCGGGTCCGGCGTCGCGGGCTTGGGCTGGAAGACCTTGCGGATCTCCTGCTCGGCGTAATGCGCGAGCTTGCGCGCGCCAGCCTTCGAGTAATGCACCCCGTCGTCCATCCGGAGCCGCCCGATCTGGCCGTCGAGCTGGGGCCCGACCTCGGCGTAGACGCCGTCCTCGTCGACGAAGCCCTCCCAGACGTCGACATAGGTTCCGCCCGCGGCCTCGACGCGCTCGCGAGCGATCGCGTTGATGGCGATATGGTCGGCGGTCGCCCGGCGGTTCCCGCTTGCCGCCAATCCCACCCAGTAGATCGGGATCTTGCGCTCCTTGAAGGGCGCCAGCATCGCGTCGATCCGCTCGGCGTAGCGCTTCTTCCACTCGTCGGAGAGCGGCGGTTCGCGGCGGATGTCGAGGAAGGGCTGGCGGTCGTTCACGCCGACGTCGAACACCGCATAGGTGATCGGCCCGGACTCGATCGCCTTGCGGGCCTCAGCGACGAAGTCGTGATAGTCGGCGCGCACAAGGCCTGCGTTTGGCTTGGTGAAGCGCTTCACCTGAAGCTCGGGCGCATCGGCGAAGCCCTCCTGCAGGCCGGCCGCCAGCCCGTCCGCGATGCTGTCGCCGATCACCGCCACGAAGGTCGTGGGCTCGACCGGCGCCGGAGGCGGAGCCGCCGCCTGCCCGGCCGGATCGCCGGCCGGCGGAACCCCGGCCACGGCTGGGGCGCCGGGCGCCGCGGGGGCCGGCGGTCGTGCTGCCTCGACGGGCGGAGGCGGCGGACGGCGGCGCGGACGCCGGACCTTTGGGCGCACCTCGACCGCGCCGGGATCGGCCCGGGCGCGCCAGCTCGAGTCCTCCTCCTCGTCGCGGCCGCCGCCGAACAGGCGCTCGAAGAAACCCGGCTGGCGACGGGGCTCGGCCTCCTCACGACGGACGCCCCCGCGCCGCTCGGCGTTGCGTCGCGCCACGGCGTCGCGGCTGTAGTAGCGCGTCCTGCGCTCAAAATAGTCGTCGTCGTCGACGCGGCGGCGCTCGCGATAGACCCGCTCGCCGCGCGGTGGACTGTCGTCATAGGACCGTCCGAACCAGCCCTGCGCGCGGGCGTCGCCGTCCATGACGAGGAACGACGCGACGGCGGCCAGCGCCGCCGCGATGATGGCGAGCCTAGTCATCAGATCAAATCTAGCACGCGACGGCCCGAGGGCCAACGCGAGGGCCGCCGGTCAGCGGGCCGTCTTCATCCGCCTCAGCAGCGAGACGCTCGCGTAGCCGTCCGCCGTGACGCCCTGCGTCTGCTGGAACGAGATGATGGCGTTGCGGGTCGCCGGGCCGATCTTGCCGTCCGGCGCGCCGACGTCGAAGCCGCGCCTGGCCAGCAGCGACTGCAGCTCCATGCGGCCCTGCTCGTCGAGCGGCTTGTCGTGGTTCGGCCAATCGGTCGCGATCGGTCCCGCGCCGCGGATGCGGTCGGCGAGGTGGCCGACGGCGAGCGCGTAGGTGTCGGCGTTGTTGTAGCGCTTGATGACCCTGAAATTGCCCGAAAGCATGAAGGTCGGGCCGTTCGCGCCAGCAGGCGCGAAGCGCTTCGCGGCCGCGGCCGGCAGAGCGCCGCCGTCGACGCGGCGCGCCGTGCCCGGCGAGACCTCGTAGCCCCAGCTCACGCCGTTCCGCCAGCCGTGCTTCTTGAGGTAATTGGCTGTCGAGGCGAGCGCGTCGGGCACCGAGGTCCAGATGTCGCGCCTGCCGTCGCCGTCGCCGTCGGCCGCATAGGACTTGAAGCTCGTCGGCATGAACTGCGTATGGCCCATCGCGCCGGCCCAGGAGCCGATCATGTTCTCGGGCGCGACATGTCCCTGCTGGAGGATCACCAGCGCCGCGATCAGCTCGCGCCGGAAGAAGTCGGGCCGCCGGCTCTGGCAACAGGCGAGCGTCGCCAGCGCGTCGACGACGTTGTGGCCGCCCATCTGGTCGCCGTAATTCGTCTCGAGCCCCCAGACCGAGAGGATCACAAAGCGGTCGACGCCCGTAGCGCGCTCGAGCCGCGTCAGCACCGCCCCGTATTTCTGCAGGTTCTCACGGCCCTTGGCGATCCGCGTGTCGGACACACGCGTGTCGACATATTGCGCCATCGTCTGCCGGAATTCGGGCTGGACCTTCGACTTCTCGATCGCCTCGGCGTCGTATTTCAGGCCGCGGAACGCACGCTCGAAGGTCGCCTCGCTGACGCCCGCCTTCATGGCGTCGGGCTTCAGCCTCGCGACGAAGGCCTGAAAGCGCGCCTCCTGGGCGAAAGCCGGGGGGCTGGCGACGACGGCCGCGGCGAACGCCAGTCCGATCAGTCCGAAGCGGCGCATGCGGCTCATGACGATCCCTCCGCTGGTCCAGGCTCGCCGCCGGGGGCGCGCCTCTGGTTTGCGTGCGTGTCTTTCAGGATACGCGGCGAAGTTAGCATCCGGTTAACCCTATGGCCCCTGCGGTATCAAGGCGCCGTGATTGAAGGGTTCTTCCGTCCATGGGCTTTACGGGGACGGTCCAATGCCCAATTACGGCGCGGAAATACCAAGCCAAGACGGCCAATCTGCGGCCGCCGATTCTCAGGGAGACCCGATGCCTCGCCCGATCCGCAAAGCTGTCTTTCCCGTCGCCGGCCTCGGCACGCGCTTCCTGCCCGCCACCAAGGCGGTGCCGAAGGAGATGCTGACGGTGGTGGACAAGCCCGTCATCCAGCATGTGGTCGACGAGGCGCGCGAGGCCGGCATCGAGCATTTCGTCTTCGTGACGGGGCGCAACAAGGCGGTGATCGAGGATCACTTCGACAAGCAGTACGAACTTGACGACACCCTCGCCCGCCGGAACAAAGCGGAGGCGATGGAGATTCTGAAGGGCCAGCTGCCCAAGGCCGGGACCACCAGCTTCACGCGCCAGCAGGAGCCGCTCGGGCTCGGCCACGCGGTCTGGTGCGCGCGCGACATCGTGGGCGACGAGCCGTTCGCGCTGATCCTGCCCGACATGCTGCACCAGGCGAAGCGCTCCTGCCTCGCGGAGATGATCGAGGTCTACGAGGAGGCCGGCGGCGGCAACGTCGTCTCGGTCTACGAGGTGCCGGACGACCAGACGCATCAATACGGCATCGTCGGCCGCGGCGAGGACGTCGGCAAAGGCTTCCGGATGACCTCGATGGTCGAGAAGCCGAAGAAGGGCACGGCCCAGTCGAACCTCGCGATCTCCGGCCGCTACATCCTGCAGCCCGAGATCTTCGGCCTGATCGAGAAGCAGAAGCCGGGCGCCGGCGGCGAGATCCAAATCACCGATTCGATGCTGACGCTCGCCAAATCCCAGACCTTCTCGGGCTTCGCGTTCAAGGGACGGGTGTTCGACACGGGCTCGAAGCTCGGCTTCCTCGCCGCCAACGTCGCCTACGGCCTCGCCCGCGACGAGATCGCGGGCGAGCTCCGGCAGGAGATCGAGGGGCTGCTCAAGGGGTGACCTGCGGCGCTCGGCTTTCGGTCGGCGCGCACGTTCGAGCGCTGACCGATGCAGGTCCGCCGACCGCGTGGGATGCTCGATTGGTCCGCGACCGCTATGGTCGCCTAGCGAGAAACGAAGTCCGCTCGCTGCTGTCAGAACCGCGCAGCCACGAAGGCCCGGACATTTGCGCCAGGCAGCAGGATTTCGTCCTTCTTGAAGGACGCGGCGTTCCGGATGCGCTCGTCGAGCAGGTTGTCTCCCGCGATCCCGAGGGTGACCTCCTTCAGGCGCGCGCCGGGCTCGTCGAACCGGCGCGTCCAGCTCGCTTCGGCCTTCAGCCGGTCGTAGCCGGGGGTGCGGGTCTCAAACTCGGCCGTCCGGTTCTGGGCGAAGGCGTGGGTCAGCCCGACCTTGAGGAAAAGCCCCTCGTCGTGACGCCAGTAGACCCCGCCGCCGAGGCGATGCGGCGGGATGCGCGGGACGTTGGAGCCGCCCGACAGGGTCGCCCTGACGAAGTCGTAGGACGCGTCGAAGCCGAGGGTCGATCGGCTGAAGCGGAACGCGTCAAGCTGCGCGGCGATCTCCGCTCCTCGAAAGGTCGCGTCGCGCTGTGAGTAGACGGACTGGTCGAACTCGTCCTCGACGCCGCAGCTGTCGAAGTCGTGGCCGCATTTCACGCCGGTCAGCCGGCGGTAGATGAAGCCGTCGAAGCGGGTGACATAGGCGCTGGCGTCGAACCGCAGCAGCCCTTCGGCGCGGCGCAGCCCGACCTCGAGCGAGGTCGCGCGCTCGAGCTCCAGGTCGGAATCGCCGATCTCGAACAGGCCCTGCGCGTGGTGCGAGCCCCGCGAGAACAGCTCGAGCGCCGCCGGCGCGCGTTCGCTGTAGCGGCCGCTGACGCTCGCCACGAACCCGTGGGGCAGACTCTGCAGCGCCGCGAGGCTTGCGCTGACCGGCGAGAAGCTTCTGTCGCGCTTCTCAGTCTCGAGCGGCGATCCGTCAGGCGTGAGGCCGGGGAAGATCGTCGCCGCGCCGTCGACGCTCGCCCGCTCGATGCGGCCGGCGCCCTGCACCCGGAACCCGCCGCCGAAATCGATCTCCTCGAACACATAGGCGGCGACGTTGCGCGAATCGGTCGGCGCGATCAGCGATCCGGCCTCGCCCGACGTGCGCAGTTCGCGGTAGCCGGCCTGGACGCCGAGCACGCCCGTAACCATCCCGAAGGCCAATGCCGCCGGGCGATGCTGCAACTCCACCCGCCCCTCGGTCTCGCGGTTCCGGAAGACCGCGTGCACGCCGTCCTCGCCATGCTCGTGCCCATGGCCGTCATGGTCGTGATGCTCGTGGCCATGCTCGTCTTCATGCTCGTGCTCGAGGCCGAGTTCCCGGTGGCGGTATCTCGACCCGTTGACCCAGAACCGCACCGCCTCGAACGGACCGCCGTCGAAGCGATGTTCGCCGCGCGCCTGGAGCTTGTCCTGCTCGGGATCGAGCCGCGTGTTGAGCTCGGCCGCCTCCCCGCCCGGCACGTGATAGAGCGACTCGTAGCGGCTGTAGGCGACGCCGAAGAACCCGCTGTCGTAGACGCGCGAGAGGCCGACCGAGCCGCCCGTCGCCCGGGCCGCGGAGTTGTCCTGCCGTCCGTCGGGCGTGTCGTAGTCTCCGCTCCGCGACCGGAAGCCGTCGGCGTGGATCACGACGCCGTCGGCGCCCGCCTGCATCCTTACGGCCGCGTCCCGCCCTCCGTCGACCGACGACAGCCCCGCGAGAGCGTCCGCGGAAAAGCCGCCCGGCGGCTCGAAGGCCGGAACGCGCTGGTTCTCGGCCGATACGACGCCGCCGATCGCGGCGGAGCCGAAGCGCAGCGTCGCCGGCCCACGGATGACCTCGACGCGGTCGTCGACCAGCGGATTGATCGGCACGGCGTGATCCTCGCCGAGCGCCGAGACGTCATGGACGCCGAGCCCGTTCTCCAGGATGCGGACGCGCGGGCCGTCGAGGCCGCGGATGATCGGGCGGTCGGCGGCGCCCGGCGCGAAGCCCGATCCGGCGATCCCCGGGCGGTCCGAAAGCGCGTCCGCCAACGTCTTCGGCTGCGCGCGGACGATCTCGGACCGCGGCGTCACGGTCATGGCCGAAAAAGCCTGGTCGATGACGGGCAGCACGCCGGGCGCCGAAGCCCCGTCGGACGCCGTCCGGCGCTCGTCGACGATCGGGCTCGGCGAGGTGACGAAGATCTCCTCGAGTTCGACCGTCTCGGCGGGCGCCGGGCCGGCGCAGAAGACGCTCGCGAGCGCCGCTCCCCCAACCACGCGCCAATTGCGGCGCGCCCTGGCGTCCTGTCCTGTGCGAGCCATGATGATCCCCGATAGGTTATGTTATAATATAACACAATATGGACTACGGATGTCCAGGGGGATGCGTCCCGCGACGCGCCGGGTTTGGTCGACAGGCGCGGGTCGCGATGATGGGCGCGTTCCTTTCTCCCCTTGTGGGAGAAAGCGGCCGACGGCGAAGCCGGTCGGACGAGGGGCGACGGCGTTCCGGGGAGAAGGCGACGCCGTCGCCCTCACCCTAATCTCTCGCGCGAGGGAAGAGGGACGCCTCAGCGCCTCAGCCGCAGGCCGATCTCGATGATCGTCGCGTCGTAGTCGTCATTGGGGATTGAGCTGTCGAGCCAGAGCTTCTCGAGGCTTCCGGTCAGCGCGAGGCTGCGCGTCAGGCGGTATTCAGTCTCGAGGCCGAGCGTGAAGGCGTCGTCGATGCGGGCCGAACCCTTGTAGTCGGCGCGGTCGAAGCTCGCCTTCGCCGTGACGCTCCAGTTCCGCCGGAGGAAATGCTCGACCGAGAGACCGAGATTGCGGCTCAGCACGCCGGCCGAGTTCTGCAGCGTGGTCTCTTGCAGGGCTGACTTCGCCGACAGCCTCACGGTTGTGAGCGCGGACGGCGCCCAGGCGATCTCGCCGTCGACCAGCAGGCCCTCGATCGGCTTGAAGCTCTTGTCCTTCGGCGTCTGCCGGCCATAGCCCACCGCGGCCTCGCCGGTGACGAGCCGCGACATCTCGAAGCGCGCGCCGGTCCGAAGCGCATAGCCGTCCGAGCCGAGGCGGCGGCGGTCCTCGACGATCTCATTGTCGTCGTTGATCGCGTTGTTGGAGAATTTCCTGTCGTAGTCGCGGGTGACGAACCCCGCCTCGACGAAGGGCTCGAGCCGCGGCGACACCTCGTAGGAGGCGCGCAGCCGCGCCTCGTAGGCGTTGTAGGCGCGGTCGGAATTGTCGAGCGTCCCGCCGCCCGTGAGCTTGGCGTCGTCGACCGTGTAGCGGTCCACCAGCCCGTCGAGCCGCAGGCTCAGGCGGTTGAAGCGTTGCGCCACGCCGAGCGTCGCGCCGGCCGACCGGGTGAGCTCGTCGCCCTTGACGCTGTTGGGGGTCTCTGGATCACCCGGCCGCGAGGCGGCGAGCGAGGCGCGCAGCTCCGAATTGATCTGGGTGCGCTCGGTGACGTCGAGCCGGCCGGTCGCGGCCGCGCTGACCTCCGGCTCGAACCCAGGGTCGGGAAGGTCCAGATATCTTCGGATCTGACCGCTCGCGCGGATGCCGACCTCGTGACGCGACCAGTCGGTGCGGCCGTCGATCTCGCCACGCAGGCGCAGGAACCTCGAGCCTTTGCCGCCCTCGGGCAGCCGGTCGGGATTGTCGTCATAGCCGCCGGCGGCCTCCAGCGAGGGGCGCAGGACGAAGGGACCGGCCTCGACGCCGAGCGGCGCGTAAGGGTCGTCGGCCGTCCCGCGGGGAGACGGAAGTCGGACCGGCCGGAACCCCCGCGGGGCTGCGCCGAGCGGGTCGGACAGGATCGTCGGGGCGATGGTCGCGGCGCTGCTCTCCGGCCGGCTCGCGATGCCGTAGTCGCCGCCGGCGAGCGGCTGCTGCTCGGTCGGCTGGGCGCCGTAGTCGCCGCCCGCCAGACCGCCCTCCCCGCCCGCGAGCGCGTTCGCGTCAAGCCGCCGCAACGGCTCGTCGCCGGGCGCGTCCTGCGCGCGCGCGCCGGCCGCGGACAGGACCGTAGAGGCGACAAGTACGGCCTGGAGGATCGCGCGGCGGCGGGACATGTCTTCCTTCGACCGCGAGGCCGCGCGCCCGGGACGCGGCGTCATGGTTAACGACCATGAAACCGGCATGGTTAACAAAATGTTGCGCTGCTTTTCGCCTCGCCCTGCCGAGGTGCGGGCTCTTAACGGAAGTGGTAGAGAGTGGATCGCGGCTCGGTGGACGGACCGCAGTCAGTTTTTTGATCGCCTGGGAGTTCTCCGTCTGATGGGGCAGCCGCTTCGCACCGCCGCCACGCCTGTCGC
>NZ_RYFI01000007.1:158937-197181 GCF_004103825.1 Hansschlegelia zhihuaiae | reverse complement strand
CGATCATCGCGGCCACCGTCACCTACTGGTGCAATTGAGTCCGGACCCTAGCGGCCGCGAGGCTGTGAAGGCGGCGCCGGCGCGTTATCCTGTGGGCGACGCCGCAAGCGAGCGGCCCGGAGGCTCAAGATCTTCGACATGCCGAACGACGCGCGCATCGAAGCCATGTTCGACGCGGCCAAGCGCGCGAGGCGGCGCGCCTATGCGCCTTATTCAGGCTTTGCGGTCGGCGCCGCCGTGCTCGACGAGGCGGGCGCGATCCATGCCGGCTGCAATGTCGAGAACGCCGCCTATCCGGCTGGCGCCTGCGCGGAGACCGGCGCGATTTCGGCGATGGTCGCGAGCGGCGGGACGCGAATCGCCGCTATCCTCGTGCTCGGCGCAGGCGACGCGCTCTGCACGCCCTGCGGCGCCTGCCGCCAGCGCATCCGCGAATTCGCCGACGAGAACGCCGCCGTGCTGATTGCCGGCCCCGAGGGCCTGCGCCGCAGCTTCACGCTTGGGGAACTGCTTCCGGAAAGCTTCGGCCCGGACAATCTCGACCGCGACCGGTCGTCGGCGAGCGAACCGGGAGTTTGATCAAGTGGCCGCCGTCACCGTCGTCGACCACCCGCTGATCCAGCACAAGCTGACACTGATGCGCGAGAAGGAGCGCTCGACCGCGAACTTCCGGCTGCTGCTGCGCGAGATCTCGCTGCTGCTCGCCTATGAGGTCACGCGCGACCTGCCCGTCGAGCTCGTCGACATCGAGACCCCCGTCGCCCCCATGCGGGCGCCGAAGCTCTCGGGCAAGAAGCTGGTCTTCGCTTCCATCCTGAGGGCCGGCAACGGGCTCGTGGACGGCATGCTGGACCTCGTGCCCTCGGCGCGCGTCGCGCATGTCGGGCTCTATCGCGATCACGAGACGCTTCAGCCGGTGCGCTATTTCTTCAAGGCCCCGGCCGACCTTACCGAGCGTCTGGTCATTGTCGTCGACCCGATGCTCGCCACTGGAAATTCCGCGGTCGACGCGGTGGCCGAGCTCAAGGACGCCGGCGCGCGGGACGTGCGCTTCCTGTGCCTCCTCGCCGCCCCGGAGGGCGTCGCGCGCTTCGCCGAAGCGCATCCCGACGTCGCGGTGTTCACCGCCGCGATCGACGAGAGGCTCAACGAGCAGGGCTACATCGTGCCGGGCCTCGGCGACGCCGGCGACCGGCTCTACGGGACCAAGTGAGCGAGGCGAGGCGCAGGCCGCAAAAAGCGTAAGAGCTAACGATTTGGATTTTGGCGATGGGCGTGAGGAATTACGAGGGCAAGCGCGCTGCAATGGGGCGCTGGCTATATGACGGAGTGATTGAAAAAACTGTAGAAATTATCGCTTTCGATTATGATTACTACTTTGAGTTGCCCGGTCATGACGGGAGACGGACCTGGAAACCTTATTCATTGAATGTTGATGGCTTTCTTTACTATGTAAGAGCTGACGGCGGCGAGCCTCTATCTATGGAGCCGTTTCAATCGATTTCCGACGCAAAGGCTTGGGTTGACGCTCAGCCATGGGCACCCATCGATTGGGAAAATTGAGTCCAAATCTAAGCCGACCCACTACCCACGGTGACGCAGATTGACATGGCGCGGTCCGCCGCTCCAAAGGTCGGGCCGCCAAAAAGCCCCTTCCGCTGGAGCCTTCCCCCATGTCCCATGCCGACCTCGCCGCCGCGATCGACGACGCGTGGGAGAAGCGGGCCGAGATCGGGCCGTCCACCACGGGTCCAGCCCGCGAGGCGGTCGAGCACACGCTGGCCGGTCTCGACAAGGGCGAGATCCGGGTGGCCGAGCCGAAGGGCGGGGACTGGACGGTCCATCAATGGGCCAAGAAGGCCGTGCTGCTGTCGTTCCGGCTGAACGACATGGCCCGCATTCCGGGCGGCCCAGGCGAGGCCGCCTGGTGGGACAAGGTGCCGTCGAAGTTCGACGGCTGGACCGAGCCCGAGTTCCGGGAGGCGGGGTTCCGCGCGGTGCCGGGCTCGATCGTGCGGCGCTCGGCCTATGTCGCGCCGGGCGTGGTGCTGATGCCGTCCTTCGTGAATGTCGGGGCCTATGTGGATTCCGGCACCATGGTCGACACCTGGGTCACGATCGGCTCGTGCGCGCAGATCGGCAAGGACTGCCACATCTCGGGCGGCGTCGGCATCGGCGGCGTGCTGGAGCCGCTGCAGGCCGGGCCGGTGATCATCGAGGATAACTGCTTCATCGGCGCCCGCTCCGAGGTCGCCGAGGGTGTGATCGTGCGTAAAGGTTCGGTGCTGTCGATGGGCGTGTTTCTCGGCGCCTCGACCAAGATCGTCGACCGCGCGACCGGCGAGACCTTCTATGGCGAGGTGCCGGAATATTCGGTCGTGGTGCCGGGCGCGCTGCCGGGCAGGCCGCTTGCGGACGGAACGCCAGGCCCGTCGCTCGCCTGCGCCGTGATCGTCAAGCGGGTCGACGAGAAGACGCGCTCCAAGACCGGCATCAACGAGCTGCTGAGGGCCTGATGACTCCGGACCCGCGCGATCCCGTCGCGGTCGCGCAGGCGCTGATCGCCTGCGAGAGCGTGACGCCGGACGAAGGCGGGGCGCTGGCGCTGCTCGAGAGGCTGCTGACGCCGCTCGGCTTTTCGGTCGAGCGGCCGGTCTTCTCGGCCTCCGGCACGCCCGACGTCGAGAACCTCTATGCCCGGCGCGGCGAGGGCGCGGCCTTCGTCTTCGCCGGCCACACCGATGTCGTTCCGACCGGAGACGCCGCCGGATGGCGTCACGGCCCGTTCTCCGGCGCGATCGAGAACGGCGAGCTCCACGGCCGGGGAGCGGTCGACATGAAGGGCGCGGTCGCCTGCATGGTCGCCGCCGTCGCGCGGCGCCCCGAGGCCGCGCCCGTGGCCTTCCTGATCACCGGCGACGAGGAGGGTCCGGCGGTCAACGGTACGGCCAAGCTGCTCGAATGGGCGGCCTCGCGCGGCGAGCGCTTCTCCGCCTGCCTGCTGGGCGAGCCGACCAATCCGGAGGCGCTCGGCGACGAGATCAAGGTCGGCCGCCGCGGCAGCCTGTCGGGCACGGTCACGATCCGCGGGGTGCAGGGCCATGTCGCCTATCCGCACCGGGCCGACAATCCGGTCAGGAAGCTCCAGAAGGCGCTCGCCGCGCTGATGGACGAACCGCTCGACCAAGGCACGGACGTTTTCCAGCCGTCCAATCTGGAAGTGGTGTCGGTCGAGGCTGGCGCCGGGGCGTTCAACGTCATCCCGAGCGAGGCGCGGTTCGCCTTCAACATCCGCTACAACGACCGCCACGACGCCGACACTCTCTCGGCTTTGATCGTCGAGCGGCTCGACCGTGCGGTCGGCGAAGGCGCCTATCAGCTCGTCTTCGAGCCCCGGACCGGCGACGCGTTCCTGACGCCGCCCGGGCCGCTCAGCGACCTCGTGGCGGACGCCGTGGAGGCCGAAACCGGGCGACGCCCGGCGCTGACCACCTCGGGCGGCACCTCGGACGCGCGCTTCATCAAGTCCTACTGTCCGGTGGTGGAGTTCGGCCTCGTGGGCCAGACCATGCATCAGATCGATGAGCGCGTCGCCGTGGCGGACCTCGAGACGCTGACCCGCATCTATGAGCGGGCGCTCGTGGCCGCGACCGGACAGGCGAGCCTCCAGTGAGCATCGCCCTGTGGTGCGTGCTGTTCGCGGGGCTTCTGCCGATCCTGTGCGCCGGCGCGGCCAAGAGCGGCGCGAGCGGCTTCGACAATGCGCGGCCGCGGGAATGGCTCGCCAATCTAGAGGGTTGGCGCAAGCGCATGAACGCCGCCCAGCAAAACGGCTGGGAGGCGTTTCCGCTGTTCGCCGCCGCGGTTCTGGTCGCCTCGACCAATGGCGGCCCGCGCGGGGCGGTCGATCTCCTCGCCTTGCTCTGGGTCGCGTTCCGGCTGGCCTATGTCTGGGCCTATGCGGCCGACCGGCCGACGCTGCGATCCGGCTTTTTCACGCTCGCTCTCCTCTGCGCGGTCACGATTTTCGTTTCGCCCGCCTGGGACTGAGCCTCACTCGGCGACCAGCGTCATTCCGAGCTCGGACGCCTTGGCGTGGACGTCCTCCTGCGACCGGCGGAGCCGCAGGCTGATCACGCTCGCCGGGACCTTCTCGCGGATCAGCTCCTTGAGCTGCTGGACGTTCTCGACCGTCCAGCCGCGGTCTTCCTGAACTTCGGCCATCTCGACCTCCCTTCGATATGACGATGGGAGGTATGGGCGGCGGCAGTCAGCGTCGAGCAGTAGGCATGCCTAAAAGGGCGGCAGATGACGGGGAGCGCCATCCCGGCCAATCGTCAACCTCAACCGTCATGCCCGACGGCAGTCGGGCATCCACGCCTTACTGAGATCGCGGAACTCGACGCCCAAGTCGTGGATACCCGCGCTTCGCGCGGGCATGACGGCGAAAGGCGCGGGGATGCCGGAAGCGGTTCAGAACTTCCGCGAGACCATCATGTGCTTGATCTCGGCGATCGCCTTGGCGGGGTTCAGCCCCTTGGGGCAGGCCTTGGCGCAGTTCATGATGGTGTGGCAGCGGTAGAGCTTGAACGGATCCTCGAGCTCGTCGAGGCGTTCTCCGGTGCGCTCGTCGCGGCTGTCGACCAGCCAGCGATAGGCCTGCAGCAGCGCGGCCGGGCCGAGATAGCGGTCGCCGTTCCACCAGTAGCTCGGGCAGGACGTCGTGCAGCAGGCGCACAGGATGCACTCATAGAGCCCGTCGAGTTTTTCCCGATCGTCGCGCGACTGCCGCCATTCGCCGCCAGGGGCGCGGGTGTCGGTCTTGAGCCAGGGCTCGACCGAGGCGTGCTGGGCGTAGAACTGGGTGAGGTCCGGGACCAGGTCCTTGATCACCGGCATGTGGGGCAGCGGGTAGATCTTCACCGTGCCGCCGTCCGCGCACTCGTCCATGCCCTTGGTGCAGGCGAGCGTGTTGGTCCCGTCGATGTTCATCGCGCAGGAGCCGCAGATGCCCTCGCGGCACGAGCGGCGGAAGGTGAGCGTCGAGTCGACCTTCGACTTGATCCAGATCAGCCCGTCCAGGACCATCGGCCCGCAGTCGTGGCGGTCGACATAGAAGGTGTCGACGCGCGGGTTGATCCCGTCGTCCGGGTTCCAGCGATAGACCTTGAACTCAGTGGTCTCCTTGGCCCCCGAAGGCTTCGGCCAGACCTTGCCTTCGACGAGGCGGGAGTTCTTGGGGAGGGTGAGTTGGACCATATTCTTCTCAGGCTTCGATAAGGTCGAGGCGCTTCTCTATGCGCTGAAGACGGGACTCGAACCGATCGAGCCGGTGATCCAGCCGCACGATGTCCGAACGCAGTCCGGACATCTGCTCTTCGAGCGACGCGACGCGACCGGTCAGGTCGTCCAGGCGCTCACCGATGCGATCGACTTTGGCGTCGATCTGCCGAAGGAACCGCAAAACGAGAGAGTCCGGTTCGTCGACCATTCGGCCCGCCCCTCAATACACCCGCGCCTTCGGCTCGATGTACTGGATGTCGTTGGTCATCGTGTAGGTGTGGACCGGCCGGTAGTCGATCTTCACCGTCTTGGCGTCGACGTCGCACCAGGAGAGGGTGTGCTTCATCCACTGCTTGTCGTCGCGGTCCGGAAAATCCTCGCGGGCGTGGGCGCCGCGGCTTTCCTTGCGGTTGACGGCGCTCTCCATGGTGACGACCGCCTGGGAGATCAGGTTGTCGAACTCCATGGTCTCGATCAGGTCCGAGTTCCAGACCAGCGACCGGTCGGTGACGTTGACGTCGCCCGCGCCGGACCAGACCTCGTGGATCAGGCCCTTGCCCTCCTCCAGCACCTCGCCGGTGCGGAACACGGCGCAGTTCGACTGCATGACCTTCTGCATGTTCAGCCGAAGGTCCGCGGTGGGCGTGCCGCCGGAGGCGTGGCGGAAGCGATCGAGGCGTTCGACCGCCATGTCGGACGCGCCCTTCGGCAGCTCAGCATGCGAGGCGTTCTGCTCGACTGTCGCGGCGCAGCGGTCGGCGGTCGCGCGGCCGAACACCACGAGGTCTATCAGCGAGTTGGAGCCGAGCCGGTTCGCGCCGTGGACCGAGACGCAGGCCGCCTCGCCGATCGCCATCAGGCCGCGCACGACGGCGTCCGGGTCGCCGTTCAGCTTGGTCAGCACCTCGCCGTGAAAATTCGTCGGCACGCCGCCCATATTGTAGTGCACCGTCGGGAGGACCGGGATCGGCTCCTTGGTCAGGTCGACGCCCGCGAAGATCTTGGCGCTCTCGGAGATGCCGGGCAGCCGCTCGTGCAGCACCTTCGGGTCGAGATGGTCGAGATGCAGGTGGATGTGGTCGCCGTTCTTGCCGACGCCGCGGCCCTCGCGGATCTCGACGGTCATGGAGCGCGAGACCACGTCGCGTGAGGCGAGGTCCTTGGCCGACGGCGCGTAGCGCTCCATGAAGCGCTCGCCCTCGGAATTGGTGAGGTAGCCGCCCTCGCCGCGTGCGCCCTCGGTGATCAGGCAGCCCGCGCCGTAGATCCCGGTCGGGTGGAACTGCACGAACTCCATGTCCTGAAGCGGCAGGCCGGCCCGCAGCACCATGGCGTTCCCGTCGCCCGTGCAGGTGTGGGCCGAGGTCGCGGAGAAATAGGCGCGGCCATAGCCTCCGGTGGCGAGGATCGTGCGCTTGGCCTGGAAGCGGTGGAGCGTGCCGTCGTCCATCTTCAGCGCCACGACGCCGACGCAGGCGCCGTCGTCGTCCATCATCAGGTCGATGGCGAAATACTCGATGAAGAACTGCGCCTTGGCCTTGAGCGAGGCGCCGTAGAGCGTGTGCAGGATGGCGTGGCCGGTGCGATCCGCGGCCGCGCAGGTGCGCTGCGCGGTGCCCTTGCCGTAATGGGTCGTCATGCCGCCGAACGGGCGCTGGTAGATCTTGCCCTCCTCGGTGCGCGAGAATGGCACGCCCCAATGCTCGAGCTCGTAGACGGCGGCCGGCGCGTTCCGCACGAGGTACTCGATCGCGTCCTGGTCCCCGAGCCAGTCGGAGCCCTTGACGGTGTCGTACATGTGGAAGCGCCAGTCGTCCTCGCCCATGTTGCCGAGCGCGGCCGAGATGCCGCCCTGCGCCGCCACCGTGTGCGAGCGCGTCGGGAACACTTTCGTGATGCAGGCCGTCTTGAGCCCGGCTTCCGAGCAGCCGACGACCGCCCGCAGGCCAGCGCCGCCCGCGCCCACCACAACGACGTCGAACTTGTGGTCGGTGAACGGATAGGCCCGGCCGTTGACCGCCGGGCCGCTCGCTCCATTCGGCTTCGCGGCCATCGCCCTAGACTCCGAAGCTGATCTTGAGCAGCGCGAAGGCCGCAGCAAGGCCGATCACGATCGCGAAGAAGGTGTTGGCCATGAGCGCCAGCAGCTTCAGCAGGTCGTCATGGACGTAGTCCTCGATGATCACCTGCATGCCGATCCGCATATGGACCGTCGCGGACAGCACGAACAGCAGCATCAGGATCGCGACGCAGGGATTGCCGAGCGTCGCGGTCGCGCCCGCATGGCTCGATCCGGCGAGGGTCGCCACCACGCCGATGAAGACCAGCGTCAGCGGCAGATTGGCGACGGCGGTGAGGCGCTGGAGCCAGAAATGCTCTGTTCCGGACTTCGCCGAGCCGAGGCCGCGGACCTGTCCGAGCGGCGTGCGCATGATGCGAGCGACCTCCTTCGATCTTCAGCCGGCCGCGCCCTTCAGCGCGTAGCCGACGATCCAGATCAGCAGCGTCAGCCCGATCGAGCCTGCGAGCGTCGCGCGGTAGAGCAGCTCGCGCTGGCCAGGCTCGAAGCCGTGGCCGACGTCCCAGATCAGATGCCTCACGCCGCCGAGCGCATGATGGACGAGCGCCCAGGTGTAGAAGAACAGCACCAGCTGCCCGAGGATCGAGCCGTAGACCGCCTGGGCGGTCGCGAAGGCTGAAGGCCCCGCGGCCGCGGACACCAGCCAGATCACGACCAGCACCGTGCCGACATAGAGCGCGCCGCCGGTGATGCGATGCACGATCGACATCATCATCGACAGCATCGGGCGGTAGATCTGGAGATGCGGAGACAGCGGCCGGCCGGGAGCGGCGTTCGGCGAGTCCATATGCGCTGGACCTTTTTGCCTGTCTGGACCTGTTCGAAGCTTGAGTCGTGGAAGTAGCCGATGGTGCGCCGCAGCGCAACGCTGCGACGCGCATGCCAGGGCTCTCTTTGGTCGACCCCCGCCGGGGTCGGCGCCGCGCGCCTCGGCCGGCCTCAAGTCGGACAATGTCGCATGGCTGCGACAAGTTGTCCGTACGAGGTTTCCCGGATTTTTTCGGCTTTCGACTTCGAGCCACTCTCACCGGCAGAGAACGCGCGGCCAGAAGGCCCGCGAAACAATGAGGGTGGCAGACATGACGGTCACACCCGTGATCAAGATCGGCGAGACGACGATGCGACGCCGCGCCCCTCGTCTTGCAGGCGACATGCGGCGCGCGCAGATCATCGAAGCTGCGTGCCAGTTCTTCGCGGACAACGGCTTCAGCGGCCCGACCCGCGACCTGGCGGCCTCGATCGGCGTGACGCAGGCGCTGCTTTATCGCTACTTCGACTCCAAGACGGATCTGATCGACGCCGTGTTCGCCGAGGTGTTCCGGCGGAACTGGAGCGACGACGCGGTCGAGCGCTTCGAGGCCGGGGCCGACAAGCCGATGGCCGATCGGCTGGTCGACGTCTACGAGGCGATGCTCTCGCGGATCAGCTGCACCGCGACGCGGCTGTTCTTCCGGGCCGGCCTCGACTCCTACGCCAAACCGATCTCCCGCAGCGCGAGCATGTGCTGGCCGCTCTGGACCGCGATGATCGAGGCCTGGCGGCGCGAGGAGGGGCTGCTGCCGCTCGCCGCGAAGCCGCTGCTCGAGGGGGAGCGCGCGCTGGTGCTGGCCTTCCACGACGCCATGCTGATGATCCGCGTTCGCGAGCACATCCTGCATGTCGCGCGCAGGCTCGACGACGCGGACGAGATCCGGCAGGTGGCCGAGACCTACGACGCCGGCGTGCGCGCGGTTCTGCGCAGGCTGCATTCCGGCGAAGAGACCGGCGCGCGCTCCGAGGTCATGGCGACCGAGGCGCAAGCCGCGGCCTGAACGGCCTGAGGTCGCGACGACCGACTTCGATCCCGGCCCGTCCGATCCGCGGGCCGGGATTTTTCGTCTTGGCGGAAGGTCGGCGTTCTTGCCTTATCCCCTTGAGGGAGAAGGTGGCCGCGAAGCGGCCGGATGAGGGGCGACGGCGGCGCCGTGTTCGGAGGCGGCGCCGCCGTCACCCCTCACCCTGACCCTCTCCCACAAGGGGAGAGGGGATTGCCGTCGCGCTCAGCGCGGCATGAGCAGCCAGAGGTCGAGGTCGAGCACGACCGCCGCATGGTCCTTGCCGTCTTCGCCCTCGCGCGGGAAGTCCGTCGGCGGACAGTCCTTCAGGCCCGTCAGCCTCACCCTCAGCGCGCCGACGTCGTCCCGGCCCGGCAGCGGTTGCTTGTCGAGGATTTCCGACCAGGCGTAGAGCGTGTCGCCCGCGAAGATCGGCGCGACGTGCCGGCCGCCATTGATCCCGGCGACGTGGAAGGCGTTTTCGAGCCCGTTGTAGCTCAGGCTCCGCGCCAGGCTGATGACGTGGCCGCCATAGACCAGCCGCCGGCCGATCTTGCTCGATTTCTGCGCGAAGCCGTCGAAATGGACACGGGCGGTGTTCTGCCAGAGTCTCGTCGCGAGCTGGTGCTCGGCCTCCTCGACCGTCATGCCGTCGACATGGTCGATCTTCTCGCCGACCGCATAGTCGCCGAAGCGGCGGGCCGAGCCCGACTCGGCGTCGTCCCATTTCTCGAGGTCGATGCGCGGGCAGGCCTGGCCGAGCTCCGACGGGTCGACGACGGAGGGCAGCTCCGGGACCACCGTGTCCTGCACCGGCCGGCCGCCCTGCATGCGCACCAGCACCCAGCGGACATAGTCGAGGACGGGAGCGCCGTCCGAGCGGAGGCCCCTCGTCCGCACCCAGACCACGCCGGCGTCGCCTTTCGAGGTCGGCCGGACGCCGATAACCTCGGAGGTCGAGACCAGCGTGTCGCCCGGAAACACCGGCCGCAGGAAGCGCCCGGAGGCGTAGCCGAGATTGGCGAAGGCATTGAGCGAGACGTCCGGCACCGTCTTGCCGAACACGACGTGGAAGGTGATCAGGTCGTCGACCGGATTGCGCGGATAGCCGACGGCGCGTGCAAAGGCGTCCGAGGACTGGACCACGAAGCGGGACCCGTAGAGCGCCTGATAGAGCGCCACGTCGCCTTCCGTCACGGTGCGGGGCGTCGCGTGCCGGATCACGTCGCCGACGATGAAATCCTCGAAAAACCGTCCCGCTCCGGCCATGCGCCGCTCCGTCCGTGCCGTTGTGCGGCGCAGTATGTGGCACGGTCATGCGGGAACGGCGACATCGACATTCGTCGCCGACGGCCTTTCCGGGAGGTGAAGAGAGCACGGCGATTTATGCCGTTCCGCTTCACGCCGCCTTCAAGCGCAGCATGCCAACCTCGTGATCGGGATGAGCGGCGGCGCCGCGAAATGCGAGGATCAAGCCTGATGACGCTGGTCGAAACGGCTGGACGGCCCGCGGATGGGGGCCAGGCCATTCGGATCGCCGAAGAGGCGCGCCTGGCGCTTGCGCATGAACGCGCCGGCCGCTTCCGCGAAGCGTGGCGGCAATGGGAGAGGCTGCGCGACCTCAATCCCGCCCGCAGCGACTGGAACGCGCCGCTCGCCGCGAGCTATCTGCGCTACGCCTTCTCCTGGACCTCCGACTGCGGGGAGGGCGCGCTCGCCGAGGTCGAGGCCGCCCTGCTGCGCGGCATGTCGATCCTGACCATCGACCTCGCGCATGGGGTCGACGACGTCGCGCGGCTGATGCTGATCGCCCGCGCCTGCGAGCAGCGCTGCATCCTGAGGGCTTTCGGCGAAGGCTGGACAAGCGCGGCGCGCGACGATCTCGACGCCGGCAAGGCCGCGCTCGTCACCGGCGACGAGCGCCAGATCCTGGCCGCGGGCGTGGCCGCGACCGCGGCGTTCGACCTCGTCGCGCTGTGCGCGCCGTCGCTCGCCCCGCTCGCGGGCGAACTCGCGCAAAGCTGCCTGAGGCTCGCGGTGACGCTCCAGGCCGCGGGCGCGGATCAGCAGGCGCGCGAGCTGGAGCTCCGGGCCGAGACCGTGCTGCTGGGGCCGGGCCGGCACGAACGGCGGCCGACGTTGGTCGCGATCGAGGGCGACGCCAACACCACGCCGGCGCGCCGGCCGTCCCTCCGGCTCGTTACCAGTCGGACAGCTTGATCTCGTCCGACCAGTCGACGCCCGGGATCTCCTTGGTGATCGCCTGGCCGCAGATCACCGTGCCCTTGACCGGATCATAGGTCAGCGACGGGTCGCCCTGCAGCGTCCAGCCCTTGTTGATCGCGTCCGACACGCGCTTGCAGAAGGCGGCGTCGTCGGGGCCTGTGAGGAAGCGGTAGAGTTTCATCGCGGGTCCGGTCAAAACGTCATGGCGATCGGGCATGCCGCGCCGACCGACGGTCCGACTCCGGTTTAAGATCGCGGCGGCCGGAAAATCCAGCCCTCGTTCAGTCGACCACCAGCCGCGCCTCGTTGGCGTCGTATTCGAGCCGCCAGTTCGAGAAGGACGGTCCCAGCGTCTCGAAGCGACCCTCGACGCCGTCCCGCGCATAGACGATGCGATAGACGCCGGCGGGGAGTGTCTGGCCGGGCCGCGGCAGGGTGACATAGAGGGCTCCGCCCAGCGTGGCCTTGCCGCGCACGAAGATGTTTCCGACGCGGCGTCCGCGGGCCTCGACGGTCAGCGCGCCTGCGCGGTCAGGATGTCGGTAGTGCCCCGCGACGGTGAGCGTGTTGGTCCCGGTCAGGACGTTTCCGGAATTCGTGATCGTCCCCGAGGTGATCCGTTCGGACCCGTCCGGACCCGACGTCGAACGGAAATTGAGGATGCCGCCGGCGAGAACCCGGAACGTCGCTCGCTCCGGCGTGCTGCGCCCCTGGAAATTGACGATGGGCGCCGGACTTCCGACCGACGAGAGAACCGTGACGTCCATCGTCTCGGCGGAGGACGAGCCGGTGAACCGGATTTCGCCGGCGTTCGAAACCTTGGCGTTCCCGCCGCGCGAGATGTCCTCGAACAGAAAAAATCCGCCCCGGCCGACCTCGATCTCGGCGCTCGTCTGATCGGTCGACGCGTTCAGCCGCGCAGGGCCGCTCATGATCATGTGACCGCCGGGCTCCAGCACGAAGCGGGGGGCGTTGGCCGACTGGGTGAGCAGCCCCTGGCCTTCGAGGTTGAAAAATCCGCGGCTCTTGATGAGGAACTCGTATTTCGGCGCCTTGCGCAGGATCAGCACCGTGTCGATCCGCGTCGTGATGTCACCGTCCGGAGGGCGCTCGACGATCCAGACCTCGCGCTGCTCCGCGCCCTCCGCGAACAGCGCGAGCCCGTCCGGCGGCCTGACCATCTTGCCGCCGCGGTTCGGCGACGCCGTGTACCAGTTGCTCAGGTCCCGGCTTCGGTCCGGTCCGTGAGTCCAGATCGGGCCGCGCTTGCCGTGCCAATAGGCGTCGCGGGCGTAAGCCTCGGCGGCGACGGCGCCGAGAAGCAGCGCCATGAGAAGCGTGAAAAGGGGCCTCGCCATCGCCGATCGGGCTCCTCGATCCCCGGATCTGCTTCGGTGTGCGGCCGCAGGAGCGAGCGGTCTCCCCGCAGGCGTCGCCCTCACGGGACGACGAGCCAGAGCTCGCCCGGCGTGTCGTTGTCCAGAAACGCGCCCGGGATCGGCGTTGTCAGGCTGAACCCCGCCGGCGGCGCCGTGGCGTCGAATTTGAACACCCGGTAGCGGCCGCGCGCCGCGGGCTGGCCGAGAGGGAAGGGCTTCACGTCGAGGGTTCCGCGGAGCTGGTCGGCCTTGCCCTTGACCACGATGTTGCCGATGCGCTTTCCCCTGAGCTCGACATAGACGTAGCCGCCATTGTGCGGATGGGCGTAGTCGACGTCGACGGTCAGCGTGTTCGTCCCGAGATGCAGCTCGCCGTAGAGATTGATCCATCCGGCGGAAATCCGGCCGTCGCCGTTCGGGCCGCGCGTCTGCGAGAAGTCGAGCGACGCGTTGTTGAGGATGGCGAAGTCGGCATGGCCGCCGTCGCTCCGGTTCGAAAATGCGACGGTGGAACGCTGGTTGAAGATCACGCCGGCCGTGATCTCCATGTTCTCGGCCGAACTCTCGTCCGAAAAGTTAAGCTTTCCGGCGAGCACCTGGACGGTGGAGTCTCCGCCGCCGCTGAGGTCGCGGAACCTCATCTCGGCGTTGTCGATGGAGATGCGCGCGCTGGTGATCTCCTGCCGGGCCTTGAACGTCGCCTCTCCCGTGACTTCGAAGATCGATCTCGGCCTCAGCAGTACGGTGGGCACGTGCTCGCTGGCGTTGATCATCCCCTGACGCGTTCCCTGGCCGCCGAGGCCGAAGCGGGCGTCGGTCAGGATCTCGAACTCGTATTGCGGGGCGTCCTCCAGCATGTAGATGGTGTTGACGCGGGTGAATGTGTTTTTCGGCTGGTCCGGGTCGGGCTTGTCGACCCAGACCTTGAGCTCGCTCGCCAGATCCGAGAAGGCCGCGACGTCGGTCGGCGGCCTGGACATCCGCCCGCCGTTCCCGGGCGGCTTCGTGTACCAGTTGCTGAGGCCGAGGCCGCGCCTGGGGCCGTCCTGCCAGACCGGCCCGCGCTTGCCGTGCCAGTAGGCGTCGTCCTTCGCCTTCGCGGGGGTTGAATCCGCGCCGAACGTCAGGCTGGCGGCGATCGCCGCGAACAGAACCAAGCGCATCGCTTATGCCCCTGGATCATTTCCAAGGGCGAATGCTGCGCCGGCCCAAGTCGTCTGGCAAGAAGAGCATGAAACAGACGATCAACTTCTCGGTATTGATCGTCGGCTTACTTAAAAACGCGGCGCTCGGGCTAGTCTTTCGTATGGACGCCCGAGCGCCGAGGCTTTCGGTCACGCCGCCTGCTTGAGCAGGCCGCGATTGGCGAGGCATTCGGCGATCTGGACCGCGTTCAGCGCTGCGCCCTTGCGGAGATTGTCGGACACGCACCACAGCACGAGCCCGTTGTCGACGGTCGGGTCCTCGCGGATGCGGGACACGTAGGTCGCGAAGTCGCCGACGCACTCGACCGGCGTCACGTATCCGCCGGGCTCCCGCTTGTCGACGACCAGGATCCCCGGCGCCTCGCGCAGGATATCGCGGGCCTCGTCGGCCGAGAGCGGGTTCTCGAACTCGATGTTGACGGCCTCCGAATGGCCGACGAACACCGGCACGCGCACGCAGGTGGCGGTCAGCTTGATCTTCGGGTCGAGGATCTTCTTGGTCTCGGCCACCATCTTCCATTCCTCCTTCGTGAAGCCGTCCTCCATGAAGACGTCGATGTGAGGAATGACGTTGAACGCGATCTGCTTCGGGAACTTGCCGCCCTCGTGCTCGGGCGACTGGTTCACGTAGATGCCCTTGGTCTGGTTCCAGAGCTCGTCCATGGCGTCCTTACCGGCGCCTGAGACCGACTGGTAGGTCGAGACCACGACGCGCGTGATCTTGGCCGCGTCGTGCAGCGGCTTCAGCGCGACGACGAGCTGGGCGGTCGAGCAGTTCGGGTTCGCGATGATGCCCTTCTTCGCATAGCCCGCGACCGCGTCGGCGTTGACCTCCGGCACCACGAGCGGCACGTCCGGGTCCATGCGCCAGACCGAGGAGTTGTCGATCACGATGGCGCCGGCCTTGGCGATCTTCGGGCTCCACTCCTTGGACACGGCGCCGCCGGCCGACATCAGGCAGATGTCGGTCTTCGAGAAGTCGAACTGCTCGAGCGCCTGGCATTTCAAAGTTCGGTCGCCGAACGACACCTCCGTCCCGAGGCTCCGCCGCGAGGCGAGCGGGACGAGCTCGTCGACCGGGAATTCCCGCTCGTCGAGGATGTTCAGCATTTCGCGGCCCACATTGCCCGTGGCGCCGACGACGGCGATCCGATAGCCCATTTGAAGCTCCATCGGCCCGGCGAGGACGCCGGACCTTCGTCTTAAGTACGACCCTTCACGGCCGCGACGGTTCCATGACGTGAAACGCGGGCGATTTCAACGTTCCGTGTCCGACATTCCGCGCCGCAACCAAAACAGCCCTTCCGGCGTTCCGCGAAATATGGCGATATGGCGCCAGGAGGGCCAGATGATGTCCGTGAAGCTTGGCAGATGGGTTGTCGCCGCGGCGCTCGCCACGGCTGTCGCGGTCCCGGTCGGCGCGGCGCCCGCATTCGCGCAAGATGATGGCGTGTCGGTCACGATCCGCAAGGCGCCGAGCTATCTCAACACCCGCACGACGCCCAATCCGGGTTCGGCGAGCCCCGCCGCGCGCGCGACCTCGGCCCAGTATCAGCCGTTCTTCCAGCAGCGGAACAGCATCTCGTTCGCGCGCTACCCGCTGCCGGCGACCTTCGACCTGCCCGGGTACTGACAGGCGCGTCGCCCGTCAGGGCGCGAACAGCAGGAAGCCGTAGGTCGCGAACAGGACGAGGTGGATCAACCCATAAAGGATGTTGGTCCGCCCCGTCCCGAAGGTGAGCAGCGCGACCGCGACCGTGACCAGCAGCAGCACCGTGTCCTTGGCCTGAAGCCCGAGCTCGAGCCTCGCGCCGAACAGGATCGAGATGACCGCGACCGCCGGTATGGTGAGCCCGATCGTGGCGCAGGCCGAGCCGAGCGAGAGGTTGATGCTCTTCTGGATCTTGTCGGCTCGCGCAGCGCGGATCGCGGCCGTGAACTCCGGCAGCAGGATCAGCATGGCGACGATCACGCCCGCGACCGCGTCGGGCGCCCCGGCGCGCGACAGGCCGAACTCGACCGCGCCAGTGAAAGCCTTGGACAGCAGGATCACGGCGGCGAGCGACAGGACGAGCAGGGCGAGCGAAACGGCGGTGTCCCGTTCGCTTGGCACGTGCGCGCGGTCGGCTTCCTCGTCGCCTTCGATCACGACCGAGAAATACTCCCGGTTCCGCACGGTCTGCGTGTAGAGAAAGGCGGCGTAGATCGCGAGGGTGGCGGCCGCCACATAGGCGAGCTGGCTCACCGAATAGGCCCCGCCGGGCGCGCCAGAGGTGTGGTTCGGCAGCACGAGCGACAGCGCGGCGAGCGGGATCAGCACCGCGAGATAGGCGTTGGCGCCGGTGACCCTGAAGTTCTGCTCGCGGTGCCGCAGCCCGCCGGTCAGGATGCAGAAGCCGACCAGCCCGTTCACCACGATCATCACCACGGCGAAGATAGTGTCGCGCGCGAGCGCCGGGTTGCCCTCGTCGCCGATCAGCGCCGAGCCGATCACCGCGACCTCCATGACGGTCACGGCCATCGTCAGCACCAGCGTGCCGATCGGCTCGCCCGTGCGATGCGCGATCACCTCGGCGTGATGGACGGCTGCGAACACCGCGCCGAACAGGATCGGCATGAGGATCACCGCGACCGCGACGTCCGCGGCGGAGCCCGAAAAGCTCTTGCCGAGCCCGAGCGCCGTGATCACGGCGAAGAATCCGAGGCCCGCGACCGGGAAGGCCCAGCTCGAGATCGGCAGCCTTGCGGCGTGGTGGGTCGGCATGATGCTCCTTCAAGACGGGCGTCGCCGTCTCGCCGGTCTTTGCGGGAATGCGGGGAATGACTTAATCCAGGCTCGGGTTTAGTCCGCCGGCGCCCTTCGTCCAGCCGGAACCGCGTGGCGAGAACGTAAAATGGACGTCATGGCGTCAGGGGCCCACAGCCTCGCTCCCGACCATATCCCGTCGACCGAGACGCTCGCGGCCGCCCCGCGGCCCGATCATCTGCTGGTCGCCGAGATGGTGCAGCCGGGTTCGCGCGTGCTCGAC
The DNA here is from genome assembly GCF_004103825.1 of Hansschlegelia zhihuaiae. GTDB lineage: Bacteria > Pseudomonadota > Alphaproteobacteria > Rhizobiales > Methylopilaceae > Methylopila > Methylopila zhihuaiae. Next base: position 180,165 of record NZ_RYFI01000007.1, on the reverse strand, counting down.
GTCGGTTGCGGCGACGGCGCGCTGCTGCGCCTGCTGATCAAGGAGCGCGGCGTCGACGGCCGCGGCATCGAGCTGTCGCAGTCGGGCGTGAACGCCTCGGTGGCGCACGGCCTGTCGGTCGTGCAGGGCGACGCCGACACCGACCTCACCTATTACCCCGACGACGCCTTCGACTACGTCATCCTGTCCCAGACGCTGCAGGCGACGCGGCGGCCGAAGCAGGTGGTCGAGGATCTTCTGAGGATCGGCCGGCGGGCGGTGGTCTCGTTCCCGAATTTTGGCCATTGGCGGACGCGCCTCCAGTTCCTCGCCGAAGGCCGCATGCCGACCAACGCCAACCTGCCCGACGCCTGGTACGAGACGCCCAACATCCATCTCTGCACGATCCGCGACTTCGTCGACCTCGTCGGCCTGCTGGGCGCGCAGATGGAGCGCGCGGTCGCGCTCGACGCCACGGGGCGGCCGGTCAGGGTCAACGCCCCCTGGTGGTTCTGGAACCTGTTCGGCGCGCAGGGGGTGTTTCTGCTCAGGCGCTCGTGAGCCCGCGCGGGGCGGGAGCGGGCACCCCGACGGCCGCGGGCCTCAGCGCCGGCGCGACCTTCACGCGACGGGCCGAGCGCGCGGGGATCGCGCGCATCGCCTGCTTCGTCGCCTCGACGATGTGGACCCCGGCGAAAGGTCCCCAGAGCTTCGAGCCGATCCGCTCGAAGGCGAGCGCCGATCGCAGCATCAGCCGCCGCTCCATCGGCGGCATGAACAGCGCCTCGTCCCAGCCCTCGGGCGCGAACAGCGCCTCGCGCAAAAGGTCGGTCAGCTGGCTGCGGCTGAACGGCCGGCCGTGGCCGAACGGCGTCGCATCGGACTGCGCCCAGGCGCCGCGCCGGTTCGGGGCGATCGCGATCAGCCGGCCGCCGGGCGCGAGGCATCGCCAGGCCTCGCGCAGCAGCTCCACGGCGTTGTCGCTGGTCTCGAAAGCATGCACAGCGACGATCCGGTCGAGCGCGGCGTCGGGCAGCGGCCACATGCCGTCCTCGACCAGCGCGGCGGCGTTGGGCCGCTCGGCGGGCCAGGCCGCGACGCCCATCTGCGCCGGACAGAAGGCGAGCAGCCGCTCGGCGTCGTCGCGGAACACGCCGAGATAGGGGGTGGCGAAGCCGACCCCGAGCACGCGGGCCCCGCGCACGTCCGGCCATCGGGCGCGCAGCTTCGCCCGCAGGATGCGCCGGGCGAGCTCGCCGAGCGGGCGGGCGTAGAAATCGCGGAGGTCGACGACGTCGAGGGCCATGGGACTGTTTTAAGGGGACGACGTGAATCTTTCGACGTCACGACCCCGTCATCGCGCGGGCCAGGACCAGCGCGGCGGGTCGTCGCCGTCGTCCGCGAGCGTCTCGCCGAGCTCTTTTCGCAGCTCGATCCGCCGCGCGCCCGAGGCGCCGAGCCCCTCGACGAGCGGGAGCGCGTGGGAGATGACCACGATCTGCGACCGCTCCGACGCGAGAGCGATCAGGCGCGCCAGGGCGGCAAGCAGGTCGGGATGCAGGCTGGTCTCCGGTTCGTTGAGGATCATGAGCGCCGGCGGACGCGGCGACATCAGCGCGGCGATCAGCAGCAGATAGCGCAGCGTGCCCTCGGACAGCTCGGCCGTCTTGAGCGGCCGGAGCAGGCCGTGCTGGCGCATCTCGAGGTCGAACCAGCCACCGTTGGAGACGATCTCGACCCGACTACCAGGAAAGGCGTCGTTCACCGCCGCGGCAAGTCCCTCTGCGTCGCCGATTTCCTGGATCGTGCCGAAGGCGGCCGCGAGATCGGCGCCCTCGCCGTCGAGCACCGGCGTGTAGGTGCCGACCTGTGGTCGGCGGGCGGGCGCGTCACGGTCGGCGCGCAGATGATCGTAGAAGCGCCACTGCCGCATGCGCTCGCGCAGCACAAGCAGCTCGACGGCGTCCTTGGGGTCGGCGCAATGGGTCATCATGCTGTCGAAGGAGGCGAGGCTGGTCATCGCCTGACCCCAGCCACCCGACCCGTCGCGGATCCGGACTCCCGGCCCGTTGCGCAGGGCGAAGGCGTTCGAACGGCCGAGGAACTCGCCTGTCCAGAGCGCCTCCGCCTTGATGTGCGGATCTAGGTTGAACAGGCTCGGCGGCTTCTGGGGCGGAAAGCCGAGGTCGATCGCATAGCCGTAATCCTCGCCCGCGAAGCCAAGCTTGAGCGAGATCGACCCGCTGCGCACGACGCCCGTAATGTCGGTTTCGCCGCGCTTCATGCCGCGCGAGAACGATTCGGGGCCGGCCCATAGCGTCGACTGGATGCCGCCTTCCGTCGCGAGCGACTGGATGATCCGCCCCTGCGCGACGTCGGCGAGCAGCCTGAGCGCCCGGTAGAGGCTCGACTTGCCGCTGCCGTTCGGCCCGGTCACGACGTTGAGGCGCCCGAGCGTCAGCCTGACGTCGCGAAGCGAGCGATAGCCGGAGACGCAGAGCCGCGTGATCATGCCGTTTCCGACAGCCGGCTAAGTCGGGCGCCGGGGGGCGATGCGACGCCCCGGGTCGCCAGCCACATCAGTCCCGCCGGCACGCATGCGTTGAGGATCTGGATCGTCGCGAGCGTCGCCTCTCCGAACCAGGAATGAAGATAGGCGATCAGCGAGCCCATCAGAACCGCATGCACGACGACGCCCGCCAACGCCGTCGCGAGGATCGCGCGGAGTCCCGCCCCGTAGCGTCGCGCGGCGACGAAAAGCGTCCAGAGGCTGAGCGGCAGGAAGATCGCCACGGCCGTCAGCAGGCCGGGATTGTAATGGCGGGCCACGACCGCCGGCCCGACATGGGCGAACAGGTTGACCAGCGGGATGGCGAAGAAGGCGAGTCCGATGAGCGGCCGGCGCGGCGCGAGCAGCGCCGAGATCAGTCCCGCGCCCCAGACCGAGCCGACATTCACGGCGGTGATGAAGGAGAACGGGATGGGGCAGGAGGCCGCGTCGCGGAAGCCCAAAGTCGCGCAGAGCTCGCCGCGGAAGGCGTAGGGCTCGCCGAGGAGGTCGACGCCGTGCTCCTCGAACTGGTGCAGCAGATAGGCCGCGACCCCGAGCCAGACGAGCCATGTCATGTCCCGCCAGCGCGAAACGCTGCGGTCGGTCTGAAGGCCGTTCCCGGCGGCGAGCAGGATCAGCAGGATGCCGGCGGCGCCGAGGCCGATCCATGGCCAGGTGGTTGCGAATGGCGCCATGGCGCGCCAGCTTAAGGGTGAATCGCTTCGGAGAAATAACTTCTTCGGCGCGGCGCAGACCATCGCCATGAGGTTCGCCCGGGCCGTCTCGCCAAGCTCACTCCGGTAGCCCTCATCCTCATAGCGCTGAATGTCTATTCAGCCGTGCCGGGACTGAAACAAAGCGCCATGCCTGCCGACATCGTCCTCGTCCCCTGCCTGTCCGACAATTACGCGGTGCTGATCAAGGACCCGGCGTCCGACTCGGTCGTCCTCGTCGACGCGCCGGAGGCGCCGCCGATCCGCAAGGCGCTCGACGACAAGGGCTGGCGGCTGACCGACATCCTGATCACCCACAAGCACGCCGACCACATCGGCGGGCTGACCGAACTCAAGGGCGAATACGGCGCGACCGTCTACGGGCCGAAGGGCGAGGCCTCGTCGATCCCCGGACTCGACCGGCCGCTCGACGAGGGCGACGCCGCCGAGATCGGGCCGTGGAGGTTCGAGACGATCGCGACGCCGGGCCACACCAAGGGCCATGTCGTGTTCTTCGAGCCGACGGAGAAATGGCTGTTCGCAGGCGACACGCTGTTCGTCATGGGCTGCGGGCGGCTGTTCGAGGACACTCCCGCCGCCATGTGGGACTCGCTGTCGAAGCTCGCGCGGCTGCCGAACGAGACGCAGGTCTGGTGCGGACACGAATACACGCTGTCCAACGCCAAGTTCTGCGCCTCGGTGCTGCCGCAGGATTCCGCGATCGGCGCCCGGCTCGCCAAGGTCGAGGCCGCGCGGGCCGAGCGGAAGCCGACCGTGCCGACCACGATCGGGGCCGAGAAGGCCACCAACGTCTTCCTGCGCGCCGCCGAGGACAAGGTGGCGGCGGCCGTCGGGCTTTCGGCCGACGATCCGGCCGCCGTCTTCGCGGAGCTGCGTGAGCGGAAGAACCGCGGATGAGCGCGATAGAGGCGCTTTCGGCCGCCGACGTCATCGCGCTGCTCGGCCTGCAGCCCCACCCAGAGGGCGGCCATTTTCTCGAGACCTTCCGGGACCCCGCGACCGACGCCGACGGCCGCTCGCGCTCGACCGGGATCTACTTCCTGCTGGCGGCCGGCGAGGTCTCGGCCTGGCACCGCGTGGACGCGGTCGAGGTCTGGCATTTCTACGCCGGCGGGCCGCTCGCGCTGACGCTCTCGGCCGACGGCCACGACGCCGAAACCCATCGCCTCGGCCTGAATCTTTCGGCGGGCGAGCGGCCGCAGCTCGTGGTGCCCGAGAACTGGTGGCAGGCGGCGGAGTCGCTCGGCGCCTGGACGCTGGTCGGCTGCACGGTCGCTCCGGCCTTCGAGTTCTCCGGCTTCGAGATGGCCCCGCCGGACTGGCGGCCGACGCCGCGCCCCTCAGGCGCCGGGTGACGCCGGCTCGGCGGTCCGCGGGCGCCGTCGTCCGAAGAGCGTCGCGACCAGGGCCCCGCCGACGATGAGCGCGCAGCCGCCGGCTAGCAACAGGCTCGCCTGCGCGTAGCCGAAGGCGACCAGCAGCAGCGTCGAGACCAGCGGCGCGGCGTAGGCCGCGACCCCGAGCGTCGCGACGTCGCCATGCTTCATCCCGACGTCCCAGGCGAAGAAGGCGAGCCCGACCGGCCCGAGGCCGAGGCCGAGGACGGCGAGCCATTCGCCCACGCCCGCGGGCCAGACGGTCGGCTCCAGCGCGAGGTGGCAGGCCGCTGCGAGCGCCGCGGTCGCGAGGCAGAAACCCGCCACCGCCTCGGTCGGGACCTTCGAGAACAGCCGCCCGGTCACCGAATAGGCCGCCCAGGCGACCGCGCAGGCGGCGGCCGACGCGTAGCCCGCCAGATGCTCGGTTTCGAACCCGAAGCCGCCCGAGCGCCCCCCGACCAGCAGGGCGGTGCCGGCGAGCCCGAGCGCCGCGCCCAGGATGTGGCGCCCCGCGAGTCGGCCGCCGGGAAGCATGGCCGAGAACAGCACGATCAGCAGCGGCCAGAGATAGGCCACGAGGCTCGCCTCGGCCGGCGGCGCGAGCTTCAGCGCCGTGAAGTAGAAGAAGTGGAAGCCGAACAATCCGCCCACGCCGTGCAGCCACACAAGCGGCGGCTGGCGCAGCGCCGCGAGGCCCGCGGGCCGGTTCGCCGCGACCGCAAGGCCGGCCGATCCGGCGATCGCGAAGGTCAGGGCCGTCAGCAGGAAGGGCGGCGTCGCGCCGGTCGAGGCGGTCAGCAGCGCAAGCGTCGACCAGAGCAGGATGGCGACGAGGCCGACGATGGTGGCGCGGGAGGAGGCCATGGCGCGGCTTCTATACGGGGCCGCGTCGCCCGCGTCAGCCGTCCCGGCTCAGCCTGACGTCGACCTCGCGGTCGACATAGGCCCACTCGTCGGTCTCGCGCAGCCGGCGCACCAGCGTTTCGAAGGCCTCGGCGTGCTCGGGCGCATACTCGAACCAGGTGAGGAAGTCGAAGGGCTCGCCGAGCTCGCGGCTGTGGTGCAGGCGTCTCGCGACGCCCGGCAGATAGTCGAGGCCGATCGCGATATGGCGCGAGCGTTCCTCCATGATGGCGCGGCGCTCGTCCTGCGCGAGCGCCCACCAGGCTTCGGTCTTGCGGATCGGGATCAGCGCCGCCCGGGTCGCGGAGGGGCGCGACAACCCTTCCTGGCGGGCGGCGAGCGCGTCGAGTTCGGATCTGCCGGCGTAGCGGGCGTTGCTGGTGGCGCCGCGCAGCGTGAAGGCTGCGCCGGCCTGCAGCATCGAGTCGCCTTCCGTCACGGACATCCGCTCGGCCTTGGGAATGCCCTCGCCGATGACGGGACGGACGTCGTCGACGCGCCATTCGCCTGACGGGCCGAACGCGAAGCTGACGTGAAGAGGACGCGGCATGCCACGATTACGAGGCCTGCCGCGCCCATGCGCAATCGGTCAGGACGTCTCAGGCGATGTACTGACCGCCATTGATGGTCAGCGTCGAACCGGTGATGAAGCCCGCGCCGTCGCCCGCGAGATAGACCACGGCGTCGGCGATCTCCTCGGCATGGCCGAGCCGTCCCACCGGGATCGTCGCGATGATCTGCTCGCGGACCTTCTCGGGCACCGCCATCACCATCTCGGTCGCAATGTAGCCCGGCGCGATCACGTTCACGGTGATCCCCTTCTTGGCGTTCTCCTGCGCGAGCGCCTTGGTGAAGCCGATCACGCCGGCCTTGGCGGCCGAATAGTTGGCCTGTCCCATTTGGCCCTTCTGGCCGTTGATCGAGCTGATGTTGATGATGCGGCCAAAGCCGCGCTCGCGCATGCCGTCGATGACGGGCCTGGTCATCGTGAACATCGAGTCGAGATTGGTCGACATCACCTCGCGCCACTGCTCGAAGGTCGCTTTGTGGAACATGCCGTCGCGGGTGATGCCGGCGTTGTTCACCAGGACGTCGACCGGGCCAAGCTCGGCCTCGACCTTCTTGATCCCGTCTTCGCAGGCCTTGGGGTCGCCGACGTCCCACTTGAACACGGCGATCCCATGCGCCGCCGTGAAGGCGTTCGCCTTCTCGTCGTTGCCGCCATAATTCGCGGCGACCGTGTAGCCGGCCTTCTTGAGCGCGATCGAGATCGCCTCTCCGATGCCCCGGGTTCCGCCGGAGACGAGCGCCACGCGCGCCATGTCAGTCCTCCCATGAAATCGCTGAAGCGACGGGCTTGTCGCCGCCCGTTCCGGGACGTGCGGGCCTGCGGGACCCGCGCGTCGAAAGCCCTGCTCAGTCGCGCTCGACGCACATGGCGATGCCCATGCCGCCGCCGATGCACAGCGTCGTCAGCCCCTTCTTGGCGTCGCGCTTGATCATCTCGTGCAGCAACGTCACCAGCACGCGCGCCCCGGAGGCGCCGATCGGGTGCCCGATCGCGATCGCGCCGCCATTGACATTGACCTTCGACGTGTCCCAGCCGAGATCCTTGTTGACCGCGCAGGCCTGCGCCGCGAAGGCCTCGTTGGCCTCGATTAGGTCGAGGTCGCCGACCGACCAGCCCGCCTTCTCGAGCGCCTTGCGCGAGGCCGGGATCGGGCCCGAGCCCATCAGCGACGGGTCGACGCCAGCCTGGGCCCAGCTCACGATGCGGGCGATCGGCTTCAGCCCCTTCGCGTTCGCGCGCGACGCCGAAGTCACCACCAGCGCGGCCGCGCCGTCATTGATGCCGGAGGCGTTGCCGGCCGTCACCGTGCCGTCCTTCGAAAACGCCGGACGCAGCTTGGTCATGGCGTCGATGGTCGCGCCATGACGGATGTACTCGTCGGCGTCGACGACGATGTCGCCCTTCTTGGTCGAGATCGTCACGGGCGTGATCTCGTCCTTGAACCTGCCGGCCTTCTGGGCGGCCTCGGCCTTGTTCTGGGAAGCCACCGCGAACTCGTCCTGCTGCTCGCGGGTGATCTGCCACTTCTGGGCGACGTTCTCGGCGGTCGTGCCCATGTGGTAGCCGTTGAAGGCGTCCCACAGGCCGTCCTTGATCATCGTGTCGATGAACTTGACGTCGCCCATCTTGGTGCCGGCGCGCATATGCGCCGCATGCGTCGACTGGCTCATGCTCTCCTGGCCGCCCGCGACTACGATGTCGCTGTCGCCCTGGGCGATCGCCTGCGCGGCGAGCGCGACGGCGCGCAGGCCCGAGCCGCACACCTGATTGACGCCCCAGGCTGCAGCCTCGATCGGGATGCCGGCCGCGACCGACGCCTGGCGCGCCGGGTTCTGGCCCTGCGCGGCGGTCAACACCTGGCCGAGGATCGTCTCCGAAACCTCCCTGGGATCGACTCCGGCGCGCTCCAGAGCGGCCTTGATCGCGATCTTGCCGAGTTCGTGCGCCGGAAGGCTCGACAGCCCGCCCGAGAACGATCCGACCGGCGTGCGCGCGGCTCCAACGATGACGACGTCGGTCTCGGACATGAAGGACACTCCTGATTTGGAGGATGCGGGCGGGACGGCCTGCAGGACGTGCGGTGAGATCGGTTAATGGGCGCCGGCCCGGTGAGCGTCAAGACGACCTTAAGTCGATGTGCCGCCCGGATTTCCGGCCGCATTTCGAAGGCTTCGGCCGAGATGCGAGACGTTTTGCGGGACGTGTAGATACGTCACCAAGACGGCGTCGTTCGGGCGAAAGCGCATGGCCGTTCCGCGCTCCGCCGAAGGTTCAACTCCGCACTGCACAAAAAAGTGGCCTGCAGCGCGAATTCGCCCTATCGTTCCGCCGCTTCGGGCATCCCGCGCCTGCGGGACGCCGCCGACGGCGTCCCGTTTGGGGAGACCACCGCGCATGGCGGGCAGCAACGATCCGACGACGATCAAGAAGTACGCCAACCGCCGGCTCTACAACACCGGCACGAGCACCTACGTCACGCTCGAAGACCTTGCCGCGATGGTCAAGAAGGGCGACGACTTCCAGGTCGTCGACGCCAAGACCGGCGACGACATCACCCACCAGGTGCTGACCCAGATCATCTTTGAACAGGAGAACAAGGGCCAGAACCTGCTGCCGATCAATTTCCTTAGGCAGCTGATCCGGTTCTACGGCGACTCGGTCCAGAGCTTCGTGCCCAAATATCTCGAGCTGTCGATGGGCGCGCTGACCCGCGACCAGGGCAAGATGCGCGAGGCGCTGTCCTCGCTTGGCGCGGCGGGGCCCTTCCAGAACGCGATGGAGGAGCAGATGCGCGCCAACGTCGCCATGATGGAGCGCGCCTTCCGGATGTTCTCGGTGTTTCCCGGCCAGCCGGGCGCCGAGACGCAGGAGCCGGCGGCCGCGCCCGAGGCGCCTCGCGAGACCCGCTCCCAGGGCGAGCTCGAGGAGCTGCGGCGCGAGATGGCGGAGATGCGCGACCTGATCGGCAAGATGGGCGCGGCCGGCAAGGGCTGAGCCGCCGGGAGCGGGGTCTTCGCGCCGAGGCGGTCCGCCCTAGCTCCCGCCGATGACCATGCTTGCAAACCCCCGTCCCCGCTGGCTGTCGCCGCGCTCGCTTGTAGCACTGGCGGCGGCGCTCGCGATCTGCTTCGGCGCGGCTCAACTGGGCTCGATCGCCACTCAGCCGAACCTCGCACCCTGGTACGCGGGTCTCGAAAAGCCCTGGTTCAACCCGCCCAACGTCGCGTTCCCGATCGCGTGGTCGATCCTGTTCGCCCTGATGGCTGTCGCGCTGTGGCGCGTCGTCATGCTGTCCGAGGGGGCCGCGCGGCGCTCTGCGCTGACGGCTTTCGCGGTCCAGCTCGGGCTGAACGCGCTGTGGTCCTTCGCGTTCTTCGCCGCCCGATCGCCGCTGCTCGGGATGATCGAGATCGTCCCGTTCTTTCTGAGCATCCTTTGGACGGTCGCGCGGTTTCGTCCCATCGACAGGGTCGCGGCGGCGCTGCTCTACCCTTATGTGGCTTGGGTGGCGTTCGCGGGCGTGCTGAACGCCGCGATCCTGGTGCTCAACGGCTGACGCCCCGGCCGCCAACCTGCAAGCGAGGCGCTTCGCCGATGGCTGACGCCATGTCCGGTTATCTCGTGCCGATCGCGATCGTCGCCGTCGCCATCGTGCTGGTGCTCGGCCTCGTCAACATGATGCGCGGCGGCGACATGAACACGTCGCAGAAGCTGATGCGCTGGCGCGTGATCCTGCAGTTCGTCGCGATCGTGGTGATCATGGCGACCATCTGGGTGATGGGCCAACGACCCTGATGGTCAAGCTCAACAAGATCTACACCCGCACCGGCGACGACGGCACGACGGGGCTGGCGGCCGGCCCGCGGCGCGCGAAGCACGATCTGCGGATCGAGGCGTTCGGCGTCGTCGACGAGACCAACGCCGCGATCGGCCTCGCCCGGCTCCACGCCGACCCCGAGACCGACGCGCTGCTCGCCCGCATCCAGAACGAGCTGTTCGACCTCGGCGCCGACCTTGCGACGCCCGACGACGGCAAGGACCTCGGCTACGAGCCGCTGCGGATCGTCGCCTCCCAGGTCGAACGGCTGGAAAGCGACATCGACGCCCTGAACGCCCGGCTCGAACCGCTCAAATCCTTCGTGCTGCCGGCCGGAACGCCGCTCGCCGCCCATTTGCACGCCGCGCGCACGATCGCGCGCCGGGCGGAACGGCTCATCACTGCGCTCGCCGAGCGCGAGCCGGTGTCCGAACCCGCGCGGCGCTACGTCAACCGGCTCTCGGACCTCCTGTTCGTCGCCGCGCGGGTCGCGAACCTCGCCGAGGGCGACGTGCTGTGGGCGCCCGGAAAGACACGCTGACAGGGATATTTGCGCCCGGACGCGATCAGGTTCTTTCGGGTCCGTCGCACGCTCGCCATACTTATTCGAGAGGGCGGACGAAAGGGCGGTTCCGCCGAACGAGATCTGACGCCGATGTTCGTCCCCATCCTGGACGACGCGCCGGTGCGCCGAATTCGGCGGCCATGGGTCACCTATGGCTTCATGGCGGCCTGCGCGCTCATCTTCGTGGTCTTCCAGTCCGGCTGGCTCGCGCCGGAGCGCGCCGGCGCCGCGGTGTCGTTCGGGCTGATCCCGAGCGTGCTGTTCGGCGAGGCGGTGCTGCCGGCCGACTATGCGATCGTGCCGGCCTGGGCGACGCTCGTGACCTCGCTCTTCCTGCATGGCGGCGCGCTGCATCTCGCCGGCAACATGCTGTTCCTCTGGGTGTTCGGCGACAATGTCGAGGACGATCTCGGCCATGCGCGCTACCTCGCCTTCCTGCTGCTGTGCGGGGTCGGCGCCGGGCTCGCCCATGCGGCCGGCGCCGCAAGCTCCGACGCGCCGCTGGTCGGGGCGTCGGGCATCGTGGCCGGCGTGGTCGCGGGCTATGTGATGCTGCATCCGCAGGTGAAGGTCTGGGTGCTGCTGTTCTACCGCCTGCCGCTCCGGCTCCGCGCCTTCTGGATCATCGGCGCCTGGATCGTGTTCCAGGCCGGCAACGCGCTGATCGCCGGCGGCGCGTCGCAGGTCGCCTGGTGGGCGCATGTCGGCGGGTTCCTCACCGGCGCGGCCCTCGTGGTCGCGCTGAAGCGGCCCGACGTCCGCCTGTTCGACCGCGACCTCAGGGCGCGCATCCAGCGCCGCGGGGAGCGGGCCGTGGAAGGTCCGGCCTGACCGGCGGCCGGTCCGCATCATGATCTCCGCCGGATCGCTCTCGTTGAGACTCTATCGCGGCTTCGCCGAGCCTGTGCGCGCGCTTGCTCTGCGCCGCTCGCGCCTCGCCGCCTTCGGCGTGTCGCCCTCCGACCCGCTGCCGATCGTCGCGATCGACCCCGGCCGCGTCCCGAGCTGCTCGCCCGGCTGCCGGTTCGACCCCAAGGCCCGCAGCGTCACGGTCGACCATTATCTTGAGCCGCCCGGCGGCGCGCCCGAGACGGGTCTGGCGCGCGCGCTCCGCGTCACGCCGACCGCGGTCGATCTCACCCGGTTCCCGGACTACGCCGCCTATGAGGCGCTCGTCAGGAAGCGGTCCTCCCGAACCCTGCCGAAGGCCCGCAAGGCGCGGGAGGCCGGGTACTCGGTCAAGCGCTTCGCGCTTTCGGGACACGTCTACGACGTGCACGCCGTGAAGACCTCGATGAAGACCCGCGCGGGCGGCCCGGTGCTGGACTATTGGTTCCTGAAGCCTGGCGACATCGCAGCCCCCGCCGACCGGCCCGCGAAGCTCAAGCGCCCGTCCTGCGACAACCATTGGACCCAATGGTGGGGCGTCTTCCTGCCGGAGCCGGGACATGCTCAAGGGGCGGTCGCGGTGGATGAGCGGCTGGTCGCCTATGTGAAGGTCAACCGCCGCGGCGGCGTGGTCCACTACGCCGACATCATGGGGCATGCGGACCATCTCGGCGCGAACGTCATGGTCCTGCTGCACCTCGAGCTGACGCGCTGGCTGCTCGACGGCGACGAGCCGATGGCCCGCGGCGTCCGGGCTGTGCTCTACGGCGCGCTCGAGCACGGCAGGGACGGTCTGCTGGTCTGGAAGAAGCGGGCGGGGTTCGAGCCGGTGCGGCTGGTGCGGGCGGCGCCGCAGGGTCAGGCGGGAGGCTCGCTCAAGGAGCGACCGCAGCCGGCCGGGTCACGGAATCCTTAGACTTTCGGACCTTTTCGCAGCGCACACTCGGCGTTGACTTGGCCCCGTGGCGGCACCTACTGTCCGCCGCTCTCGGCCGCCTGTTCTCAGGCGCGTCTCCGCCGCCCGCCGCGTTTCGCGTGGGCCCCGAGCGGACCAAAAAGCAGTTTCCCGAGGTGGACGCCCGATGAAGGTCTTGGTGCCGGTCAAGCGAGTTGTCGACTACAACGTCAAGATCCGGGTGAAATCCGACGGCTCGGGCGTCGAGCTTTCAAACGTCAAGATGTCGATGAACCCCTTCGACGAGATCGCCGTCGAGGAGGCGCTGCGGCTCAAGGAGGCCGGCAAGGCCGAGGAGGTCGTGGTGGTGTCGGTCGGTCCGGCGCAGGCCGCCGAGACGATCCGCACCGGCCTCGCGATGGGCGCCGACCGCGGCGTCCTGGTCAAGGTCGACGGTCCGGTGGAGCCGCTCGGCGTCGCCAAGATCCTCAAGAAGATCGTCGAGGACGAGAAGCCCGGCCTCGTGATCATGGGCAAGCAGGCGATCGACGACGACTGCAACCAGACCGGTCAGATGCTCGCAGCCCTGCTCGACTGGCCGCAGGGCACCTTCGCGTCCAAGGTCGCGCCCGACGGCGATGGCGTCTCGGTCACCCGCGAGGTCGACGGCGGCCTGCAGACCGTCTCGCTCAAGCTGCCAGCGGTGGTGACCACGGATCTGCGCCTCAACGAGCCGCGCTACGCCTCGCTTCCCAACATCATGAAGGCCAAGAAGAAGCCGATCGACGAGAGGTCCGCGTCCGACCTCGGCGTCGACGCAGCTCCGAGGCTCGAGATCCTGAAGACCTCCGAGCCGCCGAAGCGGCAGGCCGGCGCCAAGGTCGGCTCGGCCGCCGAGCTCGTCAGCAAGCTCAAGAACGAAGCCGGAGTGCTCTGACCATGGCGACCCTGCTGCTCGCGGACCATCACGAAGACACGCTCGGCGACGCCACCGCCAAGGCGCTGACCGCCGCGGTCCAGATCGGGACCCCGGTCCACATCCTCGTCGCCGGCAAGAGCCCGAAGGGCGCGGCCGAACAGGCCGCGAAGCTCGAAGGCGTCGAGAAGGTTCTGGTCGCGTCCGGCGACCACTACGCCCACGGCCTCGCGGAGCCCTTCACGGCGCTGATCATCGGCCTGATGGACGGCTATGACGCGTTGGTGTCGTCGTCTTCGACGACAGGGAAAAACATTCTCCCCCGCGTGGCCGCCAAGCTCGACGTCATGCAGGTCTCCGACATCTCGAAGGTCGAGGCGCCCGACACCTTCGAGCGTCCGGTCTACGCCGGCAACGCGCTCCAGATCGTGAAGTGCTCCGAGCCGAAGAAGATCGTGACGGTGCGCACCGCGGCCTTCCAAGCGACGGGCGAGGGCGGCTCCGCCGCGGTCGAGGAAATCTCGGCCGCCGAGGATCCCGGCCTGTCGAGCTTCGTGGGCGAGGAGCTCACCAAATCCGACCGGCCGGAGCTCGGCTCCGCCAAGATCGTGGTCTCGGGCGGCCGCGCCATGGGCTCGGCCGAGAAGTTCAAGGAGGTCATCGAGCCGCTCGCCGACCAGCTCGGCGCCGCGATCGGGGCCTCGCGGGCCGCGGTCGACTCGGGCTACGCCCCCAACGACCAGCAGGTCGGCCAGACCGGCAAGGTGGTGGCGCCGGAGCTCTATGTCGCGCTCGGCATCTCGGGCGCGATCCAGCATCTCGCCGGCATGAAGGACTCGAAGGTCATCGTCGCGATCAACAAGGACGAGGAGGCCCCGATCTTCCAGGTCGCCGACTACGGCCTCGTGGCCGACCTGTTCACCGCCGTGCCGGAACTCAGGGAAGAGCTCGCCAAGGCGGGCAAGTGAGCCCGGAGCGGCGCCGGCGCCGGGCCTCGACTTTGGTCGAGTGAGCCGACGCAGCGCTGGCGTTGTGCGGCGCGGCACGTAAGATCGCCCGGCCGCGCGCGGTTGGCATGCATAAGGACCATCGGAGCAATGCCGAGCAACATTCAGAAGATCGGCGTCATCGGCGCCGGCCAGATGGGAAACGGCATCGCCCATGTGTGCTCGCTCGCGGGCCTCGACATCGTGCTGAGCGACGTCACGCTCGAGCGCGCCGAGACGGGCCTGCACACCATCGACGGCAACATGCAGCGCCAGACCGGCAAGGGCGCGATCACCGACGCCGACCGCAAGGCGGCGCTCGCGCGCATCACGCCGGTCGAGGGCCTGAAGGGCTTCGACGAGTGCGACATCGTCATCGAGGCCGCGACCGAAGACGAGCAGGTCAAGCGGAAGATCTTCACCGAGCTCTGTCCGCTGATCAGGCCCGAGACCATGGTGGCGACCAACACCTCGTCGATCTCGATCACCCGGCTCGCCGCCTCGACCGACCGGCCGGAGCGCTTCATCGGCATTCATTTCATGAACCCGGTGCCGCTGATGCAGCTCGTCGAGCTGATCCGCGGCATCGCGACCGAGGACGAGACCTTCGACAGCGCCAGGCAGCTGATCGACAGGCTCGGCAAGACGGTCGCGGTCTCCGAGGACTTCCCGGCGTTCATGGTCAACCGCATCTTGCTGCCGATGATCAACGAGGCGATCTACACGCTCTACGAGGGCGTGGGTTCGGTCGACGCCATCGACACCGCGATGCGGCTCGGCGCCAACCACCCGATGGGGCCGCTCCAGCTCGCCGACTTCATCGGCCTCGACACCTGCCTCTCGGTCATGCAGGTGCTGCATGAGGGGCTGGCCGACCCGAAATACCGGCCTTGCCCGCTGCTCGTGAAATATGTCGAGGCCGGCTGGCTCGGCCGGAAGACCCAGCGCGGCTTCTACGACTATCGCGGCGAGCACCCGGTCCCCACGCGCTGATCCGGGCGGGTTTCCGCGCGGGCGTTAAAGATCGATTGAGGGGTTGAGCGCCATCCTGCGCCGGATCGCCGCCGCAGGAGGGCAGAAAATGGACGTCTCGTCGCTCGCCGCCTCCGCGGTCGCCTCGTCCGCGGGCCAGACCCGCGACGGTTTCGCGATCGCCGCGATCAAGATCAACAACCAGCAGACCGAGATGATCGCCGACATGGTCGCCCAGTCGGTCGAAACCTCGAAGGCGCTGACCGCGCCTGGCGTAGGCGAGTCGCTCGATAGGGTGGCCTGAGCGAGCTCTTCCGAGTTTTTGGTTTGGTGAAGCGGGCTACCAGCTTTGGGTCCTTATGGAAAAGGTTCCATGCCGAGAGTGTGGCGCGCTGATACTGCCGACGACCGCCGAAGACACCGGCGGCGTATGCATGGCGTGCAAGCGAGGCATCAGGAAGAGCCTCGAGGCGTCCCGAGCCTACTATGACAGCTTGAAGGCGTATGACCCAGCACGAGAACTCTGGACGTTCTTGGTCAAGAGAAGTTCTGACGACCGCGGCCTCGCGTCTTTGTCCAAGGAGGAGAGAGTATATTTCGCAATAAATCTGCTGGAGAAAGAGGTGTATAATGGTGGATTTGATCAGTATTTCTTTAATAGCTCAAGTGATTACAATTGGATTGCCGTTGAAGGGTTAAGAGAGATTAGAGCGTTGCAGTCGCTCAAGCTCGTCCGAGAGGCAGCAAATACGTTGTTTGGCCGAGACGGCCCTCCAGCCGATCAAGCGGATCGTTGGCGGATCATGAGTTCAAAAGCTCCTCACCTGTCACAGCAACATAGGAGAGAGTCACACTTAGATCGCCTAGACAAGGAATTCTATAAGGATCCCGACCAGCTTGGAGAGCGTTTAACCGCCTATGCCAAACAGCATGGACTGGTCAGTCGATGCGAGCGCGGTACACACTGACACCTCGGACGTTCGAATATTTGGTGATCGCTGGAAGCAGCTTTTTGCTTGTCGCGGGAACCGCGGTCGCACAAAGAATGCACCTCCTGCCGCTGATGAAGGCGTAAAGGGCGGCGTCTCGACGCACGCAGGACCACGCCGTGCGGCTTGCTCTGCGCTCAGACCATCAGCCCCTTGGCCGGCGCGATTCGTTCGCTGCCCGGGAACACCTTGTCGGCCAGAACGCCGGCCGGCACGCCGAGGTGGTCGGCGAGCACGCCCTTGAGGATCGCGCGCAGGTCGGTGGTCGGCGCGAGGTCGCGGCCCTCGAAGAGATCGCGCTCCTTCAGGCCCGGCCAGTCGGCGATCACGCGGCCGCCCTTGACCGCCCCGCCGAGCAGGAACGCGACCGTGCCGTTGCCGTGGTCGGTGCCGTCCGCGCCGTTCTCGCGGGCGGTGCGGCCGAACTCCGTGATCACCACGACGGCCGTGTCCTTCCAGGCGTCGGCGAGGCCCGTGCGCAGGCTGTCGAGCGCGAGGTCGAGGCCGCCGAGCAGCTGGGCGAGCCGGCCGTCGCCCGCGCCCTCCTTGGTGTGGGTGTCCCAGCCGTCATAGCTCAGCGCCGCCACCCTCGGGCCGCCGGAGCCGGCCATCAGCCGGGCGCAGCCCTGGGCGAGCTGCACGAAGTTCTGCTGGAGCCGGCTCAGGCCGGGGGCCGCGCCCGTCTCCTTGTTCCCGACAGTCGCCATGCGGTCGATCTCGATCCCGGCCTCGAGCGCCTTGGCGAGCTCCGGATCACGCGCGGCGTAGAGCGCGGCGAGCCGGTCGATCGTGTCGGCCTTGGCGGTGTCGAGCCTCGGCGGAACCCAGGACACGGTTGGGGAAGGTCCACGAAGGATGAGCGGCACGCTCGCGCCGATCCCAAGGCCCTTCACCGGCTGAGCGCGCCCGGCCGCCGGCATCGCCGCGACCGCGCGGTTCAGCCAGCCTGTGTCGAGCGCCTTGGCCGAGGAGGTGCCGTTCTCGAGGGCGTCCTGGCCGTCGAAATGCGAGCGGTCGCGATAGCCCGTCGCGACCGCGTGGACGACCAGCGCCTCGCCGCGCTTCACCATGGCGTGGAGCCGCGAGAGGCCGGGATTGAGCGCGAATGTGTCGTCGAGCTTGAGCGCGCCGTTCGGTCCCGCGAGCTTGAGCGCGATGTCGGGCCTGAGACCCTCATAGGACGGGTCGCCGACCGGCGGCACGGCCGACAGCCCGTCGAGCGCGCCGCGCAGGATCACGACGACCAGGCGCGGATCGCGCGCCCCGGCCGCGGAAGCCATGCGCGGCAGCATCAGGGCCGCGGTCAGCGAGCTCATGCCGGCCAGGAAGAGGCGGCGGTCGCAGCAGACGAGGGAATCCCGGTCGCGGATGTCGGTCATGGTCATCTCCGCTGCATCTCGGGGCTCATGAGCAGCAAAGCGAGCGCCTGCTCCCTTGAGCCCGCGCGCTTCACCGCGGTCCTGGTCTCGTCGCTCATGACGCCGCCGAGCAGATCCTCGGCGAGCCCGTTGGGGTCGACGTCGTCGGCGCGCTCGCGCGCGATGTCGACCGCGAGGTCGAGCCGGTTGGTCTGCGCGTCGGGCGCGATCCAGTCGCGGCCGAGCAGCGAATAGCCCTTGGGCGAGGTCGCGCCCCAGAAGGGCTGGCCCAGCGTCTTCAGGCCCTTGGTCAGCAACTCCGGCTCGACGCCCGCGCCGCAGGCGCGCAGGCTCGCGAACACGAACTCCTGCGGCGAGCGCATCTTCATGCGTGGGGCGTCCCAAGCTTCGTCGGAGGAGATCAGAGCGAGCGACACCTCCTTGAGGTCGCCGTCGGTTTCGCGGAAGGTCCGGGCGAGCCGGTCGACCAAAGCGGGCGGCGGATCGTCGGCCACGAAGGCGGTGGCGAGCCGGCGGGCCACATGGGTCGCGGTCGAAGGCTTGCGCGCGAGGTCGGCGAGGATCGCCTCGCCCTGCTCGACCCCGTCCTGCTTGTAGACCTTGCCCATCACGGTCTGGGGGCCGGGCTCGTGCGCCCGGTCGTCGAACTCGAAGGCGCCGTGGTTCTTCGCGTCCGGCCGGCGCACGCGCCGCCAGCCGGTCAGCGCCTTGGCGAGCGCGATCACGTCCTCCTGCCGGTAGCCGCCGTCGACCCCGACCGTGTGGAGCTCGAGCAGCTCGCGGGCGTGGTTCTCGTTGAGCCCCTTGTTGCGCCGCTCGCCAACCTCGCTCTTCGGGCCGAAGGAGGTGTCGTTGTCGAGATAGATCAGCATCGCCGGATGCCGGGTCGCGGCGAGCAGCATGTCGGAGAAGCGGCCGAGCGCATGCGGCCTGATCGCCTCGCGCTCGAAGGCGCCGGCGATCCAGCCGACATAGACGCCGCCGCGCGACGACACGGTGAAGTGGTTGCCCCAGAACTGGACGAGCCGCTCCACGAAGCCGACATCGACCTTGCGCGCATGGACATAGCGGGCGGCCGCCTCCTCGCCGAGCGGCGAGCGCGGCGGGTCGGGCAGGTTGGCGGCGGCCGCCTGCCGGCGACGCTTCTCGCCCTCCGAGCCGCCCTTCATGTCCTCGCGGGCGGCCTTCCGGCGGTCCATGCCGCCGCCCATGTCCATGTCGTCGTCCGAGCCGCGCTTCGCGGAGGCAGGCTCGGGCTTCGCGTCCTTCTTCTCGGGCGGCAGCCGGCCCTCGGCCCGCATCATGTCGGCCACGACCTGGCGCGTGCCCTTGATCTCGCGGCCGTTGCGCATCGCCCGGATGGTCTTGCGCTCGATGAAGTTGCGGGCGCTCTCCTCGGTCGAGACCAGATAGGGGTCGCGCAGCAGCGCGGCGTCGCGCGCCAGAAGCTCGGCCTTCGCGGCGCCGCGCGGGTCGCTGGCGATCCGCGCCACGTCGCCCGGGCGGGCTCCGAGGCCGAAGCGGCTCAGCGCGATCTGGGCCTCGAACAGCTCCCGGTCGGCGGGTCGGACTGTCATGGCGCGCGCTCCAGGAGGCGTCGGGTCATGTCGGTCATAGGCGGCATGATAGGCGCTCCGCTCGTCTCGCGCGACGCACGATGCCGATAGGCCCTTCGCGCGATCGGCTTCCGACCGCTGAAACGCGCCGCGGCGGGGCGCCCTGCGATCACCTGTGGAAAGGCCGCGGTTCGGGCCTCCCGATCGGGAGCGAGCGCCGCTCTCCGCCGCCTGCTGCACCGTTCCTTAACGCTGATCTCCATTAACTGAGGGCGGTGATCGGCGGCTGGAGGCCGCCTGGAATTGAGGTCAGTCATGCGTTTTTCAGGCCGTCCGCCCGCTTCCGACGAGACCGCGCAAGGGGCGGCCGCCGCAGCCGGGACGCGGCCTTCGGTGCGTTCGGTCCGCACGCCCGACAGCGTGCTGAAGGCGCGGCGCGCCCGCACCGGCGCCGAGCCCGAAGCGATGGGCGATTCGGTCGCCGCGCGGCCGCGCCAATGGCCCGAGCCGAACGCGACGCCGAGCTGGCTGCAGCCCTTCGCCAGCGGCCCGAACACCCGCTTCACCCGCACCCCCGACAGCATTCTGCGCGGCCGCCAGCGCGTGCCCGAGGGCGCAGAGGAGGCCCAGCCGATTGATCCGCAGACGGCCGCCGACGCGATCGCCGGCATGGCGTTTCCGGGCGTGCGGCGGCCGCGCATCGCGCCCGAGCCGATCCGACGGCTCGCCGAGGCGATCCAGATCGGCGATGGCGACGTCGCGCCGCAGCCCGTGGAGCAGGACAACGACCCGCGGACGGAGGTCGACGCCGCCCCGCAGGCCCGCGAGGCCGATGTGGTCGGCTCTGTGCTGACCGGCTCGCTCGGGCAGCCCTTCACGAGCTTCGCGCCCGTGACCTATCGCGCGACCTTCGACTGGGGCGGCGAACGGGCGGCTACGCCCGCGCCGGTCCGCCGGCGTCCGGCCGCGACGTCGGAGCAGAGCGAGATCGAGGCCCCGAAGCCTGCGCCCGCCATCCAGCCTGCGCCTCCGCCGGCTCCTGCCTCCCAGCCTCTCGCCCGGCCCCGCGCCGAGCCCGCGCTGCGCCCCCACGCCGCGGCCGCGGCCCGTCCGCCCGTCAGCGCCGCCTACCAGCCGCCCTCGCTCGATCTCCTGACCATGCCGACGGACTCTGAGCCGTCGCCCGAGCATTCCGAGGAGGCGCTCGAGAAGAACTCGGTCAAGCTGCAGCAGACGCTGCAGGATTTCGGCGTCCGTGGCGAGATCATCGACGCCAATCCCGGGCCCGTGGTCACGCTCTACGAGCTCGAGCCCGCGCCCGGCGTGAAGTCGAGCCGGGTCATCGCGCTCGCCTCCGACATCGCGCGTTCGATGAGCGCGAAGTCGGCGCGCGTCGCGGTGGTCGAAGGGCGCAACGTCATCGGCGTCGAGCTGCCCAACGCCCGGCGCGAGACCGTCTATCTGCGCGAGCTGCTGGAGAGCCCCGCCTTCAGCGGCACCCAGCACAAGCTGCCGGTCTGCCTCGGCAAGACGATCGGCGGCGAGCCGGTCATCGCCGACCTCGCCCGCATGCCGCATCTGCTGGTCGCCGGCACCACGGGTTCGGGCAAGTCGGTCGCGATCAACACCATGATCCTGAGCCTGCTCTACCAGCACTCGCCGGAAAAATGCCGGCTCATCATGGTCGATCCCAAGATGCTGGAGCTCTCGGTCTATGAGGGCATCCCGCACCTTCTGACCCCTGTCGTCACCGACCCGAAGAAGGCGGTGATCGCATTGAAATGGGCGGTCCGCGAGATGGAGGACCGCTACAGAAAGATGTCGAAGCTCGGCGTCCGCAACATCGACGGCTTCAACGCAAGGGCGGCCGAAGCCAAGGCGCGCGGCGAGACGGTGGTGCGGCCGGTGCAGACCGGATTCGACAAGGAGACCGGCCAGCCGACCTATGAAGACGAGGTCATGGACCTGACCGCGCTTCCCTACATCGTGGTCATCGTCGACGAGATGGCCGACCTGATGATGGTCGCAGGGAAAGACATCGAAGGCGCGATCCAGCGGCTCGCCCAGATGGCGCGCGCCGCAGGCATCCACATCGTGATGGCGACCCAGCGGCCGTCGGTCGACGTCATCACGGGCACCATCAAGGCG
>NZ_RYFI01000007.1:157513-158898 GCF_004103825.1 Hansschlegelia zhihuaiae | reverse complement strand
AACTTCCCGACCCGCATCTCCTTCCAGGTCACCTCCAAGATCGACAGCCGGACGATCCTCGGCGAGATGGGCGCCGAGCAGCTGCTGGGGCAGGGCGACATGCTGCACATGCAGGGCGGCGGCCGCATCGCCCGCGTCCACGGGCCGTTCGTGTCCGACGCGGAGGTCGAGAAGGTCGTCGACCATCTGAAGCTTCAGGGCCGCCCCGACTATCTCGACGCCGTCACGGCGGACGAGGACGAGATGTCCGGCGAGGAGGGCGAAGGGGACGACGCCGCGGTGTTCGACTCCGGCGAGTTCGGCGAGGAGACGGGCGACATCTACGATCAGGCGGTCGCGGTGGTGATGCGCGACCGCAAGGCCTCGACCTCCTACATCCAGCGCCGCCTCCAGGTCGGCTACAACCGCGCCGCCTCGCTGATGGAGCGCATGGAGCAGGAAGGCATCGTGGGCCCGGCGAACCATGCGGGGAAGCGCGAGATCTTCAGGGGATCGTAACCGCCGCGTCCATGTCCCGGCCTTGAGCCGGGACCTATTCGTCGCGACAGCGGCCAAGTCGTTCGATGGCGGAGCCGCATGGGTCCCGGCTCAAGGCCGGGACATGAGGGCGCGCTACAACCTGTCCCTCAGCGCGAAATAGCTCATCGCGGCGACGAGGATCGGTTTGCGGAGCCAAGTCCCGCCAGGGAAGGCCGGGACGGGCAGCCGCGCCAGCAGGTCGAACCGGTCGAGGCGGCCCTTCACCGCTTCGGCCAGGATCTTGCCGAACATCGGCGCGAGCAGCACGCCCTGGCCCGAATAGCCGGCGGCCGTCAGCACATTCGGCCGGACCGCGCGCACGAAGGGCTGGCGGGTCGGCGTGACGCCGAGCACGCCGCCCCAGGCATGCTCGATCGCGGCGTCCTTCAGCTGCGGAAACACCTCCAGCATGTGCCGCCGCACGATCGGCGCGACGTCGGCGGGCAATTTCGTCGAATAGGTCTCGCCGCCGCCGAACAGCAGCCGCCCGTCCGGCGTCGGGCGGAAGTAGCGCACGACGAAGCGGCTGTCGGACACCGCGGCGCGGCTTGTGAGGACGTCCTTGAGCCGCTCCCCCAGCGGCGCGGTGACGGCGATGTGGTTCGCGATCGGCATGACGTGGGACTCGACCGTCGCGTCCACGCCTTCCAGCAGCCCGTCGGTGCAGATCAGGATCGTATCGGCGGAGACCCGCCCCGCCTCCGTCTCCAGCGCAGGCGGCGATCCATGCGCGATCCGGCGCACGCCCGACCCCTCGAAGATCCGCGCCCCGGCGTTCTCCGCCGCCTGCGCGAGGCCGAAGGTCAAAGCGAGCGGGTCGAGATGGCCCGCCCCGTGGTCGATCGCCCCGCCGAAATAGCCGTCGC
>NZ_RYFI01000007.1:114986-157474 GCF_004103825.1 Hansschlegelia zhihuaiae | reverse complement strand
CGAGCGCGCGCAGCCGCTCGCGCGAGAGCGGCTCGAGACGCGGGTAGCCGTAGTCGCGCGCGAGCTTTTCGGCGTAGTCGCGGGTCTTGGCCACGAAGCCCGGCTTGTGGTCGGCGTGGATCACGCCCTCCTCATAGGCGCAGTCGACGGCATGGCACGAGATCAGGCCGCGCAGCAGCGCCTTGGCCTCCTCCGCCATGTCCCAGAGCTTTCGCGCGTCGTCACGGCCGACCGCCTGCTCGAGCTCGTCCTGGCCGCGCCGCTGGCCGCTGTGGATCTGCCCGCCATTGCGGCCCGAGGCGCCCCAGCCGATCCGCGCCTGCTCCAGCACGACGGCGGATGCGCCGGCTTCCGCGAGATGAAGCGCCGCGGAGAGTCCCGTCAGCCCGCCGCCGACGATCGCGACGTCGGCGCGCGCCTCGCCTTCGAGCCGTGGCCGCGGCGGCGCCTCGGGATTGACCGCCGCGTAATAGGAACGCGCCGGCGGGAACGGCCTCACAGGCCCCTCGCCGATCGGCCAAAAGCAGCGGGTGCATCGAGCGTCGTCTTGATCATGATGGTCCCGTTTCCGGTCGCCGACAGCCCGAGCACGAAAGGCGTCGCCATGACTGAGCGCATCCCGACCTTATTGAAAAGCCTTCGCGTCGCCGCAGCGGTCCTCGCGGCGGTCGCGGTCCTCGCCTGGTCGACCCCGGCCGACGCGCAATCCGCGCCGTTCGGCGGCCATAAGCAGCGCTATGCGGAAGGCGTGTTGAAACCGGGCGGCGGACAGGGCGAGCTCGACAGGCAGACGGCCGCGTTCTACGCCAAATGGAAGGCCGCCTATCTGCGCGCCGGATGCAGGGCCGGGCGGCATTACGTCAAGGCGGACACCGATTCCGGCGCGGCCGTCGTGTCCGAGGGCCAGGGCTACGGCATGCTGATCGTCGCCATGATGGCCGGCGAGGAGCCGGACGCGCGGGCGATCTTCGACGGGCTCTACCGCTACTATCTCGATCATCCGAGCGAGGTCGACCCGGACCTGATGGCCTGGGCGCAGGACGCCGACTGCAAGAACATCCTCGGCCCGTCGAGCGCGACGGACGGCGACCTCGACGCCGCCTACGCTCTCCTGCTCGCCCACCGGCAATGGGGCTCGAAGGGCGCGATCGACTATCTCGCCGGCGCCGAGCGCGTGCTGAAGGCGCTCATGCGCAGCAACGTCACGAAGAGGACCAAGCTCCCCAATCTCGGCGACTGGGTGAAGGTCAGCGGGCCGAAATACCGCTTCGCCACGCGCAGCTCCGACTGGATGCCCGGCCATTTCCGCGCCTTCGCCGAGCGAGACGACGATTGGAAAGGCGTGCTGAAGGCGAGCCAGAGGACCGCCGCCCAGCTACAGTCCGGCTATGCGCCGGCCACCGGCCTGCTGCCGGACTTCGTGATCGACACCGACACGGCCGCCAAGCCCGCCCCTCGCGGCTTCCTCGAGGGCGCGAATGACGGGCGCTACGGCTACAACGCCTGCCGCGACCCGTGGCGGTTCGGCGTCGACGCCGCGATCGACGGCGACGAGGCCTCGGCGAAGGTCGCGCGCAAGATGAGCCGGTGGGCGCGCCGCGCCGCGTCCAACAAGCCCGCGAAGCTGCGCGACGGCTACGAGCTCGATGGCTCGCCGACCGTCCAATATCAGAGCATGGCGTTCGTGGCGCCCTTCGCGGTCGCCGCGACCGTGGATCCGGACGCGCAGAAATGGCTCGACGCGCTCTGGGACGCGATGGTGACGACGGCTCCCGAGGGCTATTACCCGGACAGCATCCGCATGCTCTCGATGCTGGCCGTCTCGCGCAACTGGCTGAGGCCCTGACGCACGGCGGGGTGGTTTCTGCCTCCTCATTGCCGGAGCGCGCGCGGGTCCTTAGGGTCCGGCCCGTGCCGCACGACCGGATCCTCACCAAGGCCCAGCTCGACGCCGCCCTCGACGCGCTCTGCGCGCTCGACCCGCGGATGGCCGCGCTCCGCCGCGAGGCCGCCGAACCGCCGCTGCGGACCCTGTCGCCCGACCTCGCGGGGCTCGTCTGGCTGGTGAACTCCCAGCTGATCTCCGTCACGGCCGCGCGCGCGATCCACGCGAGGGTCGAGGCGGCGCTCGGCGCCATCGACCATGAGAGCCTGTCGGCCGCGCCCGACGAGGTGTTTCGGGCGGCCGGCATGTCGCGCGGCAAGCTCAGGACCGTGCGGGCGCTCTGCGCCGCGGTCGAGAACGGGCTCGACATCGAAGGGCTCGGACGGCTCGACGAGGCGGAGGCGCGCGCCACGCTCGTCGCGATCCCCGGCATCGGGCCTTGGACCGCAGACGTCTTCCTGCTGTTCGCGCATGGCCGCGCCGACGCCTATCCGGGCGGCGACGTCGCCGTTCAGGCGGCGCTCAAGGAGGCGTTCGACCTGCCGGTCAGGCCCGACCGCGTCGAAGCCGAGCGGCTCGCCGAGGGCTGGCGACCCTTAAGGGGAGTGGCGGCGCAGCTTCTCTGGGCCTATTACCTGCGCAAGCGAGGCGGCCGCGACGCCGCCCCGACGCCGAGCAGGCCTGCGGCGGTCGAGGAGATCATATGACGCCAGCGATCGACGGTCCGAGGCTCCCGGCCCTCAACGGGCAGGCGAAGGCGCTCTGCGTGTTCCTGCACGGCTACGGGGCCGACGGAAACGACCTGATCGCGATCGGCGCGGAATGGCGCAAGGCGATGCCCGACGTCGCCTTCGTGTCGCCGCACGCGCCGGAACGCTGCATCGCCTCGCCCTCGGGCCGGCAGTGGTTTCCGCTGACCTTCCGCGACCCCGACGAGCGCCGCCGCGGCGTGATCTCCGCGCGGCCCGCGCTCGACGCCTTCCTTGACGCCGAACTCGCGCGCCATCAGCTTCCGGCCGACCGGCTCGTCCTGGTCGGGTTCAGCCAGGGCGCCATGATGGCGCTCCATGTCGGTCTGCGCCGGCCGGTCGCGCCGGCGGCAATCCTCGGCTTCTCGGGCATGCTGGTGAGCCCCGAGGCCCTGAAGGACGAGGCGAAGTCGAAGCCGCCCATCCTGCTCGTCCATGGCGAGCGCGACGACGTCATCCCGGTCGACGCGCTGTTCGCCGCGATGGACGGCCTTGGCGCCGCCGAAATTCCGGTGGAATGGCATCTGTCGCCGGGGCTCGGCCACGGCATCGACGGCGAGGGTCTGAGACAGGGCGGGCACTTCCTGACGAGCGCGCTCAAACCGCGGAGGACAAGTCTTCGATCGTCTTCACAAGCTTGACGCACAACATATAGATTATCGGCCAAGCGCAGGCCGATGCGCCTGCGCGCCGATGAGGAGTGCGTGGTGACGGTCGCCGTATCGCCCGAAGCGTGCCCGGCCCTTGTGCTTAATGCGGACTACCGTCCGCTCAGCTACTACCCGTTGTCGCTGTGGTCCTGGCAGGACGCCATCAAGGCGATCTTCCTCGACCGGGTGAACGTGCTGTCGCATTACGACCGGCTGGTGCATTCCCCGAGCTTCGAGATGAGGCTGCCTTCGGTGGTGTGCCTCAAGGCCTATGTGAAGCCGGCCCGGCATCCCGCCTTCACGCGGTTCAACGTGTTCCTGCGCGACCGCTTCTCCTGCCAGTATTGCGGGACCCGCGAGGAGCTGACCTTCGACCATGTGGTGCCGCGCTCGCGCGGCGGCCAGACGACGTGGGAGAACGTCGTCGCGGCCTGCTCGCCCTGCAATCTGAGGAAGGGCGGCCAGATGCCGGCGGACTGCGGCATGCACCCGGCCCAGGAGCCGTTCCAGCCGAGCGTGCATGACCTGCACCGCAACGGCCGCGCGTTCCCGCCCAACTACCTGCACGACAGCTGGCTCGACTATCTCTACTGGGACAGCGAGCTCGAGCCGTAAGGCGCCTTCGGACCGACGGCTCTACCTGCTTCGAGACGCAGGCCTTGCGGCATGCTCCTCAGCATGAGGACCGTGGAGGACGCCAAAGCGCAACCTCCCTCATGGCTCGAGGAGCCGTCCGTCAGGACGGCGTCTCGAAGCACGCCGCACGTCTGCGCAGGACTTTCTTGGCGAAGATCGGCGGCGTAAAGCCGTTCTCGACCCTCGTCCTCAGCGCCGCCTGACGGCCGCGAACGCCACCGCCGTAAGGCCCGCGGCGATCAGCGCGTTGTAGCCCGCGAGCGAGATCCCGAAGAGCCGCCACGCCGCCGCGTCGCAGGGCACGATCCGGGTCGTCCGCATCTGGTCGAGCAGGCCGCCCGCAGAGGTCGGCGCGGCGTTCGCGCCCGCGCAGCTCGTCGGGCCCGGCCAGAACCCCCATTCGACGCCGGCGTGATAGGCGCCCAGCCCCGCGCCGCCCAGGAACATCAGCCCGACGATCACGAGGAGAAGGCGCGCCGCGCCGTCATGCCCGCTCCAGGCGAGCAGCGCCGCGACGAGCGCGAGCGGCGCGCCGAGATAATAGGGCCAGCGCTGCCACAGGCAGAGCATGCAGGGCAGGTAGCCGAAGCCGTGCTCGAACACGAGCGCGCCGCCCACGGCGAGCGCCGCGACGGCGAAGATCAGAAATCCGGCGCGGAACAGCGCCTCCGACGCGTCGTTCATGGCCAATCAGATCACATATTTGACGATTACGAAGCCGCCGACCACCACAACGAGCAGCAGCAGGGCGGAAAGCTCGAGGCGTTTCTCGATGAACTCTCGGACCGGCTCGCCATAGCGCCTCAAAAGCGCGGCGACCGCGAGAAAGCGCAGGGTGCGGGACACCAGGGACAGCAGGAAGAACAGGAGGAAGTCGTAGCCTGCGAAGCCCGACGTGATGGTGACGAGCTTGTAGGGGATGGGCGTCAGGCCCTTCAGCAGGATGATCCACGCGCCATAGGCCGCATAGGCGTCCCGGAACGCGTCCATCTTCTCGCCGTAGCCGTAGAGATTGATGATCCACAGGCCGAGAGTGTCGTAGAGCAGGGCGCCGATCGCGTAGCCGAGCAGCCCGCCGAGCGTCGAGGCGACGCCGCACCACAAGGCGAGCCGGTAGGCGCGCTCCGGCCGCGCCAGGATCATCGGCACGAGCAGGATGTCGGGCGGCAGCGGAAAGAACGAGCTTTCGGCGAACGACACGCCGAACAGCGCCGCGTTCGCTCTCGGGCCCGCGGCGAGCGAGAGCGTCCAATCGTAAAGGCGTCTCAGCATGGCGAACTTTCAGGGCGGCGGCCGCGCGCCGGGAGGCCCGCCGATAAGCGCCGCGCCGGAAAAGCGCAAGCCGTCTGCCGGATCGGGCCGATTGACACTCGGCCCCCGCCTAGACATCGTGCCGCCGCTTCGCGCCCGCGGAGCCGCCGCGGGCGTGGCGGAACTGGTAGACGCGCCGGACTCAAAATCCGGTTCTGGCGACAGAGTGTCGGTTCGAGCCCGACCGCCCGCACCACCCTCGGTTGACTTGTCGGCCGCTCAGGAAGGTATCCGGCTGCGGCTGTCCCGAAATGGCGCGATGTCGTAAGACGACTCATCTAGCGCCCGCTTAGAACGGACGTCAGCTTGATGCGATTGGTCGATTACGCCGACGCCGTCCGTTCTCGGCCGCTGGTCGGTTACGCCGTCGCCATCCTGCTCACCCTCGCGGCTCTCGCCCTGCGCTTCGCGATCGGCGACGTGCTGGTCGGCTTTCCGTTCCTCACTTTCGTGCCGGCCTTCGTGGTCGCGGCCTTCGTCGGCGGCCTTGGCCCCGGCTTGCTGGCTGCGGCGCTCGGCGGGCTGCTCGCGGATTACTACCTGATCGAACCCATCGGCTCCTTCGCGCTGGCCTGGCCGGCCGGATGGATTGCGATGGGATTCTACGTGCTGCTCGCCTCGCTGGTGATCGGCCCGATGGAGGGCATGTTCCGCATCCGCGCGCAGCTGCGCGAGCTGAACGAAGTGCTCGAACAGCGCGTCGCCGAACGCACGGCGGCGCTCGAGACCGAGATGCGCGAGAGAGAAGAGGTCGAGGCGCAGCTCCGCCAGGTGCAGAAGATGGAGACGGTCGGCCGGCTGACCGGCGGCATCGCGCACGACTTCAACAACATGATGGCGATCGTCATCGGCTCGCTCGACCTCGCCCGGCGCAGGCTCACCGGCGACGAGAACCCGCGGGTCGCGGCCGGCATCGACAACGCGCTCGAGGGCGCCCAGCGGGCCGCCGGCCTGACGGCGCGGCTGCTCGCCTTCTCTCGCCGGCTCGCGCTCGAGCCGCAGCCGGTCGACGCCAACAAGCTGGTGGGCGGCATGTCCGAGATGCTGCGCCGGACGCTCGGCGAGATCATCCGGGTGGAGACCGTGCTCGCGGGCGGCCTCTGGCGGTGCTTCGCGGATCCCGCTCAGCTCGAGAGCGCGATCGTCAACCTGGCGGTCAACGCGCGCGACGCCATGCCCACGGGAGGCCGGCTCACGGTCGAGACCGCCAACACCGATCTCGACGACCGCTACGCCCGCGCGCATTCCGAGGTGACGGCGGGCCAGTACGTCATGGTGAGCGTGACCGACGAGGGCATCGGCATGTCGCCGGAGGTCGCCGAGCGGGCCTTCGAGCCGTTTTACACGACCAAGGGCGTCGGCCATGGCACCGGGCTTGGCCTCAGCCAGGTCTACGGCTTCGTCAAGCAGTCCGGCGGCCATGTGAAGATCTATTCAGAGGTCGCCCGCGGCTCGACCGTCAAGATCTACCTGCCCCGGCATCACGGCGAGACCGCGCAGTCGAAACCGACCGGCGCCACGCCGCTCTCCGACCTCGCGCCGCCGGTCGGCGCGACGGTGCTGGTGGTCGAGGACGAGGAGCAGGTCCGCCACATGTCGGTCGACGCCCTGAGGGCGCTCGGCTACGCCGTGGTGCAGGCGAATGGCGGCAACCAGGCGCTCGAGCAGCTCTCGCTGCAGCCGAAGATCGACCTCCTGTTCACCGACATCGTGATGCCGGACATGACCGGCCGCGAACTCGCCGACAAGGCGCTCGTCATGCGGCCGGACCTCAGGGTGCTGTTCACCACCGGCTACACGCGCAACGCCGTCGTTCACAACGGCGTGCTCGACCAGGGCGTCGCCTTCCTGCCGAAGCCATTTACGGTGGAGCAGCTCGCGCTCAAGGTGGGCGACGTGCTGGCCGGGCGCGGCGCGAACCGCTGACCGCGCTTCATCTGGCTCCGGGAGCCGATCGATGCGCGGTCTCGTCTTCGTCCTGACCTTCGTCCTTCTGGCGTCGCCGGCCGCGGCCGAGGTCGCCGTGTCCTACGCGCCGGCCCGCGAGGTCTCGCCCCTCGTCTATCGCAGCGTCTCCGAGCGCGACGCGCTGTTCGCCGACGTCGCCCGCCTGCTGAAGCGGCTCGGCGAGCGCGACCTGCCGGCGAGCCGCAAGCTCTCGGTCGAGCTTCTGGACATCCGCCCGGCCGGTCAGTTCGAGCCCTGGCGGCCGGGCGCGGACCAGGTGAGGGTCCTCCGCGACGTGACGCCGCCCGTGATCAAG
Organism: Hansschlegelia zhihuaiae; assembly: GCF_004103825.1. Lineage (GTDB taxonomy): Bacteria > Pseudomonadota > Alphaproteobacteria > Rhizobiales > Methylopilaceae > Methylopila > Methylopila zhihuaiae. The sequence goes on along the minus strand of NZ_RYFI01000007.1, from coordinate 149,980 downwards.
CTGCGCTACGCCTTGACCGAGCGCGGCCGCGCCATCGCGCGCGGCGAGGAGACGCTGAGCGATATGAACTATCTCTGGAATCTGAGCGCCCGGAGCTCGCTTTCGAGCTTTCCCTATGAGAGGGAGTTGGTGCGGGACTGGTTTCGGGACAGGATCGTCAAGCTCAGGCCGCAGCGCGGCTGAGGGGCGTTACGTCTTCGGTCGCCGTTTCCCCGCGTGGCGTTTTTCGCTATGCGGGGGCGGACCGACACCACGGAACGGGCGAAAGATGGCCTTTGCGGAACTTGCGTCCATGGTCGAGCGCGCGAGCAGGCGCACGCACTGGACGCGCGCCATGGCGCGCCGGCTCTACGAGCTGCCCTTCGCCGACCTGATGTTCGAGGCGCAGACCGTCCACCGCCGGCATTTCGACCCGAATCGGGTGCAGATGAGCCGTCTGCTCTCGATCAAGACCGGCGGATGCCCGGAAGACTGCGGCTATTGCAGCCAGTCGGCCCGCACGCCGGGCGAAAAGCTCAAGGCCTCCAAGCTGATGGAGGTCGAGCGGGTGATTGAGGAAGCCCGAAAGGCCAAGGAAGGCGGCGCCACCCGCTACTGCATGGGCGCGGCCTGGCGTTCGCCGAAGGACCGCGACATGGACATGGTCGTCGCGATGGTCGAGGGCGTGAAGGGTCTCGGCATGGAGACCTGCATGACGCTCGGCATGCTGAGCCCCGAACAGGCGCTCAGACTCAAGGACGCCGGGCTCGACTACTACAACCACAACCTCGACACCTCGGAACGCTACTATTCCGAGATCATCACCACGCGGACCTTCGCGGACCGGCTGGAGACGCTCGACAATGTCCGCTCGGCCGGCATGAAGGTCTGCGCCGGCGGCATTCTGGGGATGGGCGAGACCGCGGACGACCGCGTCGACATGCTGGTGACGCTCGCCAATCTCGACGAGGCGCCGGAGAGCGTGCCGATCAACATGCTGATCCCGATCCCGGGCACGCAGCTCGAGAACGCCGAGCCGATCGACCCGCTGGATTTCGTCCGCGTGATCGCGCTCGCCCGGATCATGATGCCCGAGAGCCATGTGCGGCTCTCCGCCGGCCGCACCGAGATGTCGGACGAGCTGCAGGCGATGTGCTTCCTCGCCGGCGCGAACTCGATCTTCGTCGGCGAGACGCTGCTGACCGCCGACAATCCCGGCGAGGACCATGACGGCGCGCTGTTCCGCCGCCTCGGGATCGAGCCGGAGCCGCGCGACGGCGCGTGACGGTCGCGGACGTCGGATTGGGGATGCGGCCTGCGTGCTTCGAGACGCCCGCGTTCCGCGGGCTCCTCAGCATGAGGACGGTTGAGGATGCCAAGCAGAAACGTTCCTCATGCTGAGGAGCCGTCCGTAAGGACGGCGTCTCGAAGCACGTATGCGATCTCCGCAACGAAATGGCGGGCCTTGCCGTGAGCGTCCGCCTGGCCCGCTTCGAGGCGGCGCTGGAGGGGCTCGCCCGCAAGGACAGGCGCCGACGGCTCGAGCCGCGCGAGGGGCTCGACTTCGCCTCCAACGACTATCTCGGGCTGGCGGCCTCGCCGCGCCTCACCGCGGCTGTGCAGGAAGCGGCGGCGCATGGCGTCCCCGTAGGCGCGGCGGGCTCTCGCCTGCTGCGCGGCAACCATCGGGAGCACGAGGCGCTGGAGGCGGAGGCCGCGTCATTCTTCGGCGCCGAGCGCGCGCTGTTCTTCGGCCAGGGCTTTTCGGCCAATGTCGCGCTGATCCGGACGCTGCCGCAGCGCGGCGACCTGATCGTCCATGACGAGCTGATCCACGCCAGCGTCCATGACGGGCTGCGGGCCGCCCGCGCCGAAGCCATAGCTGCGCCGCACAACGACGCCACGGCCGTCGAGGACGCGATCAAGGCTTGGCGTGCGCGCGGGGGGGGGGGAACGCCCTGGATCGCGGCCGAAAGCCTCTATTCGATGGACGGCGACCATGCGCCGGTCGCGGAGCTGATTGCGATCGCCGGTCGCCATGACGGCTTCCTGCTGCTCGACGAAGCCCACGCCACCGGCGTGCTGGGCGCGCGGGGCCGGGGCCTTTCGGAGGGCTTCGAGAGCCATGAGGCGCTCATTTCCACCCACACCTGCGGCAAGGCGCTCGGCTGCTCGGGCGCGCTGGTGACCGGGCCGGCCGCGGTCGTCGATTTCCTCGTCAACCGCGCGCGGCCCTTCATCTACGCCACGGCGCCCTCGCCGCTGGTCGCCGCGGCGGTGCGCGAGGCGCTCAGGATCGTCGACGAGGAGCCGGAGCGCCGCGCAGCGCTCAGAGCGCGGGTCGACATCGCCAAACGCAAGCTCGCGGCGCTCGGGCTGCCGACCAGCGGGTCGCAGATCCAGCCCGTGGTCCTCGGCCGCAACGCCCGCGCGCTCGGCCTTGCGCGCCGCCTGAAGGCGGCGGGCTTCGACTGCCGCGCCATCCGGCCGCCGACCGTCCCCGAGGGCACGGCGCGGCTCCGTGTCTCGCTCACCCTCAATGTCGACGAGGCTCAGGTCGCGGCGCTGTTCGACGCGATCGGCGAGGGCCTGATCGAGGCGGCCGCGTGAGCCATCCGAGGATCGTGGTGACAGGCACCGACACCGGCGTCGGCAAGACGGTGTTCTGCGCGGGCCTCGTGGCGGCGCTCGGCGCCTTCTATTGGAAGCCCGTGCAGGCCGGGCTCGACGAGGAGACGGACAGCGAGGCGGTCGCGCGGCTCGCGCGGCTGCCGGCCGGCCGGGTGCTGCCGGAGGCGTGGCGGCTCCGGACCCCTGCCTCGCCGCATCTCGCCGCCGAGATCGACGGCGTCGCGATCGACCCCGACGCGCTCGTTCCGCCGCATGTCGACGGCCCGCTGGTGATCGAGGGCGCGGGCGGCCTGTTCGTGCCGCTGACCCGCGAGGTTCTGACCATCGACGTCTTCGCGCGCTGGCGCCTGCCGGTCGTGCTGGTCGCCCGCACCGCGCTCGGCACCATCAACCACACGCTGCTGTCGCTCGCAGCGTTAAGAGCTCGGGACATTCCGCTCGTCGGCGTGGCCTTCGTGGGCGAGGAGCACGCGGACTCGATCCGCGCCATCGCGACCTTTTCAGGCGCGAACGTGCTCGGCCGCCTGCCGCCGATCGACCCGCTGACGCCCGAGACGCTCGCGGCGGCGTTCGGCAGGGCGTTTCGGGTCGAGGATTTCGGCGCAACGGCCATGTCCCGGCCTTGAGCCGGGACCCATTGGGCTCAGTTCTATAGTCAAGAAGAATGGGCCGCCGCCCGCGTCTTGCTCACTCCGCCTGCGCTGAATGGGTCCCGGCTCAAGGCCGGGACATCGGCGCGGCGCTCAAAGCCCCCGCCTGGCCCAGCCGTCGGTCATCGCCACGCCGCGGTCGAGGTCGGCGGGGAAATCGAGCTCGCTCCATTCGAGCCCCTCGATCGAGCGCACGCCGACGATGTTCTGGTAGCGCGCGATGCCGTCGATCGCCGACAGGTACCAGCGCTTCAGCCCCTCCTCGGAGCGCAGCAGGCGCTCGATCTCTCCGACGAAGGCCTTGGCGCCCTCGTCGGTGAAGCGCAGGCAGCCGATCGACTCGCCGGTGACGAGGTCGTTGGGCAGGGTCTTGCCGATCGCCAGCAGCCGGTCGCCCTGCGTGCGGACCTTCATGTCGTCCGAGTCGTATTCGTCCTTGCGGTCGATCGTCACCGTGATCGGGGCGACGGCGGGATATTCCAGCACCTTCGCCGCGATCCGGGGCTCGATCAGCGTGTCGCCGTTCAGGATCAGGAAGGGCTGGCGCATCTCGTGGCGCGCGATCCAGCAGCTCGCGAGATTGTCGGCGAGCTCGAAGAACGGGTTGTGGGTGGTCCTCAGGCTGACGCCCGGCAGCGAGATCGCCTCGAGCGCGTGGTCGACCTTGCCGGCCTCGAAGCCCGTGACCACGACAATGTCGTCGACGCCGGCCGACGCGAGCGCGCGCACCTGCCATTCGACCAGCGGGCGGCCCGAGAAGGGGATTAGGCATTTCGGCGTCTCGGCGGTCAGCGGCAGCAGCCGCCGTCCCTGGCCGGCGCTCAGAATGATGGCTTTCACGTCGAATGAGGCCTCGGACGTTGGGGCGCTCCGGATAGCGCGATCGATCCGGGGAGGCAAACTTGGGCGACGGGACGAAGCGCTGACGTGACGACGCCCTCGCGTTCCGGCCTTGAGCCGGGGCTCGGCGGGCGCAGGACGCCCGGCGCCGGCGACGTCCATCCGGGTCGCGCGGCGCAAAATGGGTCCCGGCTCAAGGCCGGGACATCAGGCGCGGAGGTCAGAAATCGAGGTCGGCGTAATGCGGCGCGGGCTGCGCGCCCGCGATCGTCTCGCCGAGCAGCGGCCGGAAGGAGGGGCGCGACTTCACCCGGGCGTACCAGCCGCGCGCGGTCTCGTCCTCGTCCCAGGGCACGTCGCCGAGATAGTCGACGACGGAGAAATGCGCCGCCGCGGCGAGGTCCGCATAGGTCAGCCGGTCGCCCGCCAGCCAGTTCCGCTGGCGGATCAGCCAGCCGACATATTTGAGGTGGTAGCGGACATTGGTCCGCCCGGCCCGGATCGCCGCCATCTCGGGCGCGCCGCCGCCGAGATGGGCGGGCATGAAGCGCTTGTAGATCTTCTCGGTGACGAGATGGCTCGAGACCTCGTCGAAGAATTTGCGATTGAACCAGTCCATCAGCCGCCTGGTCTCGACGCGCTCGCGCGGCGACTCCGGCAGCAGGCGGCGGTCGCCGAGCGCGAGGCCGCGGGTCTCGTCGAGATATTCGGCGATCACGTCGGCGCCCGGCACCGACGGCATCGAGGCCTCGACCAGCACCGGGGTCGTGCCGGCCGGATTGAGCGAGAGGAACGGCTCCCGGCGCTCCCAGACGCGCTCCTCGACGAGGTCGGCGTCGAGGCCGTACTCGCTCATCATGAGGCGCACGAAGCGCGAATGCGGGCAGAGCGGGTGGTGGTAGAGGATCGCCATTGAGACCGGAAAGGCGGGGTGCGGTGTGGCCGGCGCGCGTCGGGCCGGGCCGGAACGCCGGACGGTCGATGGCGCGGCGCGGAGGCCCCGTATAGAACCGCCTCGCCCGCGCGACAACTCCCGAATCGCTGCGGGCGCTCGGGGGAGTCGCGGCGATGGACATTGTGAGCCTCTTCGAGGCGGCGCTGCTCGGCGTCGTCGAGGGCCTGACCGAGTTCCTGCCGGTGTCGTCGACCGGCCACCTGCTGCTGCTCGGCCATTTCCTCGGCTTCGAATCGACCGGCAAGACCTTCGAGGTGCTGATCCAGCTCGGCGCGATTCTCGCGATTGTCGCGGTCTACGCCGCGCGCCTGACCAGCGTCGCGGTCCGGCTGCCCTCCGACCCGGCCGCCCGCCGCTTCGTGGCCGGCGTGCTGGTCGCGTTCCTGCCGGCCGCGGTGATCGGCGCGGCGCTGCACGGCTTCATCAAGCAGGTGCTGTTCGAGACGCCCCTGGTGGTGTGCGTCGCGCTGATCCTGGGCGGGCTTGTGCTGCTCTGGGTCGACGAGCGGCATCGGCCGGCCGCGGATGGCGGGCCGCAATGCGACATCCGCCACGACGACGCCATGCGCTTCCCGCTTGGCATGTGCCTGGCGATCGGCTTCTGCCAGTGCCTCGCGCTGATCCCCGGCGTCTCGCGCTCGGGCTCGACGATCGTCGGCGCGCTGCTGATGGGCGCGTCGAAGCGCGCCGCGGCGGAGTTCTCCTTCTTCCTCGCAATGCCCACCATGGCCGGAGCCTTCGCGTACGACCTCTACAAGAACCGCTCGATCCTGAGCCTCGACGACGCGGCGCTGGTCGCGGTCGGCTTCGCATGCGCCTTCGTGACCGCGCTGATCGTGGTGCGCTTCGTGCTCGACTTCATCTCGCGCCACGGCTTCGCGCCCTTCGCCTGGTGGCGGATCGTGGTCGGCGCCGCGGGCCTTGCCGGGGTGCTGGTCTACGGGTGACGATGGCCCGTACCGCCGAAGCAGGCGGCCAGCGGAAAGCGTCCATGAGTTCGCCCATCGTCCTCGCCAACGTCACGAAGATCTATCGCGGCGGCGCCGAGGCGGTGCGCGACGTCTCGATCGAGATCCCCGCCGGCGCCTTCTGCGCGCTGGTCGGGCCGACGGGCGCGGGCAAGTCGACCCTGCTCCGCCTGATCGCGAGCCGCGAGGCGCCGACCGGCGGACTGGTCGAGGTCGGCGACGCGGCGAGCCAGTCCTGGCGGATCGGGCGATCCGAGGTCGTGGAGCTGGTCGACGCCCGCGCCCTCGACCCGGACCGCAACCTCTGGGACAACATGGTCGCGGGGCTGAAAAGCCGCGGCCTGGGGCGCAAGGAGCGCGAGGCCGCGACGCTGAAGGCGGCCGACGCCATGGCGCTCGGCGGGCTGCTCGCCCGCAAGCCCGGCTCGGTCTCGTCCGGCGAGGCCGCGCGGGCCGCGATCGGGCGCGCCTTCGCGCACCAGCCGCGGGCGCTGCTGTTCGACGAGCCCTTCGCAGGCCTCGACCCGGCCCGGCGGCTGGAGCTCCGTCGCGCTTTGAAGCGCCTGCAGCGCGACAGCGGCGCGACGGCGGTCATTGCGACTCACGATCTCGGCGACGCGCTGGCGCTCGCCGACCTCGTGGCGGTGATGGATCAGGGCCGCCTCGTCGCGGCAGGGACGCCGGACGAGGTCTACGGCCGGCCGCCGACCGTCGAGGTCGCGCGCCTCCTCGGCGCGCCGCCGATGAACGTCCTGCCGGTGCGCGCCAACCAGACCGGGCTATCGCTCGAGGACGGCACGCATCTCGGGGGGACGAGCGTCATGACCACGGCGGTGTTCGCCCAGCTCGGCGTCAGGCCCGAGGACCTGTTCGTCGCCGGAGAAGGAGCGCCGCAAGCGGCCGCCATCCTGCCCGTGCGGGTCGAGGAGGTCGAGCGCGCCGGACCGGAGACCCTCGTCTACGGCCGCGTCGGCGCGTTCCCCGTAGCGGCGCGGATCACTGGCGTAGTCGAGGCGCCCGTCGACGGGCCGCTCCGGCTCGGGGCGCGCCGCGAGAGCCTCCATATGTTCGACGCCGAGACCGGCGCCCGGCTCTGATCCACGCTTGGCGTAAGGTCGCGCTTCTTGGAATGGTTCTGAGGGCGTAGTCTCGGCTCAAGCGGCGCGATCACGATGGTGGGCGCACGATGAGCTGGGAGCCAAAGCCGGAAGTCGTCGAGGTCATGGCGCGCTGGCTGTTCCGCAAGGAGCATCCGGACGTCCTCGACTGGGAGGCGGACGAGCGGGCCGCGGAGCCGACCAAGCCGCCCGCCACCGCCAGGGAGCCGGACGTCAAGAGCGAGTATGAGGAGCGCGCGCGGCAGATGCTGATCGTCGCGCGCATGAACTCCGGTAGCGGCGGCTGACGCGGGTTCCGAAGCAAGTTTCGGAGCGCGTCCTGCGAGGCGCAGGACGCATGCTCCTTCCCGCGCGTCGCGGACGCCGGGATCGGAGGCCTCAAGGATGAGATTGTGGTTTTGCGCGCTCGCGGCGCTCGCCGCGGCCGCGCCTGTCGTCGCCCTGGCGGAGGACGGCGCGCTGCGCGACGGCGCCTATGAGGTCGCGTACCGGCTGGAGCTGCCGCATCTCGAAAGCCGCGGCGAGGAGGTCCGCACGCTCTGCCTCAGGGACGTGGGCGGCGCAGCGGCCCTGCCGGCGCTGTCGCCCAACAACCCGCTCGCGGGATGCCCGGCCCGGAACGTCAGGCGGGTCGAAGGCGGCTTCGCGTTCGACATCGTCTGTCCCGGCGGCGGGGCGGCGCGGGCCTCGGCCGAATTTTCGACGTCGGAGGAGAGCTTCCAGGGCGTCATCGCCATGACCATGGGCGGCAAGAACATGACTATGTCGGAGGTCCAGCGCGGCCGCCGAGTCGGCGACTGCGCTGCGGCCGCCGACATGCGCTGAACCTTACGCAGCGGCCGCGCCGCGAAAGGCGCGACGCCCGCGGCCGAGCGCGAACAGCCGGACGACCTGCTCGGTCGACCCTCGCAGCAGGCGCTCGGTGTCGGCGATCGCCGCCTCGAGCGAGCACGGCTGGTTCAGGATGCTGAAATGGGCGCCCACGCCCGTCGAGAGCGTGCTCGCCGCTCCTTGGCCGATGGTTCCGGCGAGCGCGACGATCGGCACGCCGAGCCGCCTCGCCCGGCGTCCGATCTCGGCCGGCGCCTTTCCATGGGCCGACTGGCCGTCGAGGCTCCCTTCCGCCGTGATCACGAGATCCGCTCGCGCCAGCAGCCCGTCGAGGTCGACATAGCGGGAGACCACCTCGTAGCGGGGATGGAGCGTCGCGCCCTCGAAGGCGTGCAGTCCCGCGCCGAGCCCGCCCGACGCGCCCGCGCCCTTCATGCCGTCGAGTTCGACGCCGAGGTCGCGCCGGACCGTCGAGGCGAAGGTCTCGAGACCCCGCTCGAGCTCGGCGACCTGTGCGGGCGTCGCGCCCTTCTGCGGGCCGAACACCCGCGCGACGCCGCGCGGCCCGAGCAGCGCGTTCTGCCAATTGACCGCGACGTCGATCCGGATGCGGGCGAACCGCGGGTCTCGGCGGGTCATGTCGATGCAGGCCAGCCGGCCGAGCGCGCCGCCGCCGCGGCCGATCTCGTCGCCGGCCTCGTCGAGCAGGCGGACGCCGAGCGCCTGCGCCATGCCGGCGCCGCCGCGGCCGCCGACATCCTTGTCCTCCCGCCTGGCACGGGAGGAAGAACGCAAGGCCGATGCGGTTATTCGCGCGAGTAGGCCTGCGCCGGCGCCTCGCCCTTGACGGCCGCCGGACAGCCCTTGTCCTGCGGCAGGGTCCCCCAGCCGAAGACCGGATCGCGACCCGGCTCGCCCTTGTCCTCGACCCCGGCGGCGAGCGCGGCGACGATCTCGGTCGCCGGACGGCCATTCGACTGCGCCTTCAGCGAGGACAGGGCGGCCGCGACCAGCGGCGAGGCGTAGGACGTGCCGGAGCGCTGGCGGCCGGGCTTCAGCGCGGCGTCGGGCAGTTCGAGCCGCACGCCCGGCGCCGCGAAGGCGACGTGCTCGCCGCGCCCGGCCTTGGCGTAGGGCAGGCCGCGGGCGTCCACGGCCGTCACCCCGACCGCCCAAGGATAGGCGGCCGGATAACGCGGCTTCGCCTTCGGGCCCTCATTGCCTACGGCCGCGACCAGGATCATGCCGCGCTCCGCAGCCTTCTGGCCGGCGCGCTCCAGCACCTCGTTGGCGGGACCCGCCAGGCTCAGATTGACGACGCCGACGCCGCGCTCCGACAGAAGGTCGAGCGCGGCCACGAGGTCGAAGACGTCCGCCCGATCGTCCGAGCCCACGCGGTGGAACGCGTCGACGGCGACGAGCTTCAGGTCGTCGGGCTCGGCGCGCGCGCCCGCGAGCAGGATCGCGACCTCGGTGCCGTGGGCGGGATCGGAGGGCTTGCGCTTCTCCCCGCGGGTCGAAACCGCTTCGATCGCGCGGTTCGCGAGCGCCGGATGGCCAGGATCGACGCGCGTGTCGATCATGCCGACCGGCCCGCGCGCGGGGCAGACCGGCACGCTCCAGTGTTCCGGCTCATAGGGGAAGCAGGCCCGCTCGGGACAGGCGGGGCGCGCGTTCGGCCGATAGAAGACGTTGGCGCCGATCACCGCGCCAGGCGCGAGCTCCGTGAGCCGCGTCCGGGCGCGGGCGGCGCGCAGGTTCCGGGGCGCCGCGACCCGCACGGTCGCCTCGGGCAGCAGGCCGAGCCGCCGTTCGGCGATGATCGAGAAGCCCGCCGCGCGGAGCCGGCCGAGCGCCTCCTGCGTGACGCCGGCCGCCACGAATTCCGGCGGGGCGGCCGCCCTGCGGGGCGGCGCCTGCCTCCGTTGCGCGCGCGGCGTGGGCCATCGAGGCTCGTAATAGACCTCGACGTCGTCGTCATCGTCGTCTTCGACATAGAAGCGCGGCCCGCGGCGGCGCGGGCGGTCGTCGTCATCGTCGTCGAAGAATCGTCCGCCGCCACGCCAGCCGCGTCCGCCGCCGTCGTCATCGTCGTCGGCGGCCGCCGGCGCGGCCAGCATGCCCGGCGTTCCGCCGGGCGCGAAGGCGGCGTCGAGGCCGCCAAGCGCGAACGTCGCGAGCGCCGCGAGGCCCCCGAGAGCGAGAAGGTTGCGTGTCGCCATGGCTCGATGGTCCCTCCGATCGCAGCCCACAACGCCCCTTCGGGCGAGGCTATTCCGACGGGCGATCAAGGCGGGATCGCAATGACGTGAAGCGCGTCGGCGATTTACTCGGAATAGATCGGCGTACCGCTTCGTTTTTCGCGCAACGAGAACGTTGAATGTCGCCGTCGCACTTCGCCGACGAGCTCGTCGCTCTGCTGCCTCGACTGAGACGCTTCGCCCTGTCGCTGTGCGGCGACCGGGCGCTTGCGGACGATCTGGTGCAGGGTGCCTGCGAGCGCGCGCTGAAGGCGCGCGACCGGTGGGAGCCCGGGACGCGGCTCGACAGCTGGACGTTCCGCATCCTGCGGAACCTCTGGCTCGATGGGATCCGCAAGACGCGGAGCGAAGGCGTGACGCAGCCGGTCGACGAGACCTTCGACCTTGCGGGCGAGGACGGCCGCAGGGTGGCGCACGCCTCGATCACAGCGGCCGCGGTGATGCAGGGCGTCGCGGCGCTGCCCGAGGACCAGAAGCGGGTGCTGACGATGGTCTGCATCGAGGGCATGAGCTACCGCGAGGCCGCCGACGTGCTCGGAACGCCGATCGGCACGGTGATGAGCCGGCTGAGCCGCGCGCGCCGCGCGCTCGCCGAAGGCCTTGGAATGACCGAGAGCGAAAGCCCACTCGAAGCTTCGGACGTGACCACGCCATGACGACAGCCGCCAGCAACGGGACGACGCCCGACGTCTCGGACGAGCGCCTGATGGCGCTCGCGGATGGCGAGATCGACGCCGCGGATGCGCGCGCGCTGCGCGCCCGGATCGCCGCCGATCCGAGCCTCGCGGAACGCTTTGCGCTGTTCGTCGAGACCCGCGCCCTGCTCGCGGCGGAGGACGGGGCAGCGGAAGAACAGACCGATCCCGGCTTGGCGCGCCTCGCCGCCGCGATCCATGCGGCCGACAGGGCGCTGGGCGCCGAGAACGACGCGACGCCGAAGCGGCGTTTCGGCGTCGTCGAGGGCGGCGGGTCGTCCGCGCCTGCGCAGCCCGCGCGTCCCCGAGCCCGGTTCCACGTGGCGACGCCTGCGCTCGCCGCATGTCTCGCGCTCGCGATCGGCGGCGTGCTGGGCTACGGACTCGGACGCCAGGCCATTGGTCCAGGCGAAGAGGACCGGAACGTGGTCGCGATCGCGAACGCGCCCGCCGCCATGGCGGCCACGTCCCGGGCGCTGCAGGGCGCGCCGAGCGGCGAAGCGGTCGCGTGGACGGACGGCGGCGCCGGGCTGAAGGGCGCGGTCACCGTGCTGTCCAGCCACCGGATCGGCGACGACGGCGTCTGCCGCGAATATGAGGTCACGATCGAGGGCCGGGACGACAAGGCGGTCGCGCTCGGCTGCCGCACGGCGGATGGCTGGCGGACCGAGCTCGCGGCGCGCGCGGGCGTGGGAGACGGCTACGCCAAGGCCTCGGGCGCGAGCATCGCCGAAGCCGCGCTCGCCGACCTCGGCAGCTCCGGCGCCATGACGCCCGAGGAAGAATCGTCGCTGATCAAGGACGGCTGGCGCGCCCGGAAGTAAGGCTGCATCGACGTGACTGCGTGCTTCGAGCGTCCTTCCAATCACCTCAAGGCTTGCACTTCGAACATCACGCGGAAGCGGGCGCCTTGATCCCCTCCGGCCGTCTGCCGCCTCGCCGCTCGCGCTCATCCAAGACGACGCGGCCGTCTCTCAGCGTGATCACGCGGTCCGAGGCGTCGATCGTCTCGGGCCGGTGCGCCACCACGATGCGGGTCGCTTTGGTCTCGCGCATGGCGGCGTTGACCGCCCGCTCCCGCTCGACGTCGAGATGGCTCGTCGCCTCGTCCATCAGCAGCACGCTCGGCTCGCGATAGAGCGCGCGGGCGATCAGCACGCGCTGCTTCTGGCCGCCCGAGAGCGCCGCGCCCATGTCGCCGGTCAGCGTGCCGTAGCCCATCGGCATCGCGGCGATCTCATCATGGACCGCCGCCATCCTGGCGCAGCGCTGGACGCGGCCGAAGTCGGGCCGGCTCGCGAAGAACGAGATGTTGTCGGCGATCGAGCCGGCGAACAGCTGGTCGTCCTGCATGACGACGCCGAGCATCGTGCGATAGCGGTCGGGGCCCAGGCTCTTGAGGGGCTCGCCGTCGACCAGGATGGTCCCGTCGGTCGGCTCCAGCAGGCCGGCGAGGATCTTGAGCAGGGTGGTCTTGCCGCAGCCGGACGGCCCCGCGATCGCGACCCAGTCGCCGGCCTCGACGCGGAAGCCGATATCCTTCAGCACCCAGCGGTCGTTGACGCTGTAGCGGAACGAGACGCCCCTGGCCTCGATCACGAGCGGGCGCCGGGCGGGCGCGGGCTCGCCGATCAGCCGGTCGCGCGCTTCTGGCCTCGCGAGCGCGATGTCGGCGAGGCGCTCGGCGTGAAGCCGCAGCATCTTCAGTTCGACCACGGTGTCGGTGAGGTCCGAGATCCGTCGGACGAAGATGTCCTTGTAGGCGATGAACGCGACCAGCATGCCGACCGTGAAAGCGCCTTCGAGCACGTTGAGCGCGCCGAGCCAGACCACGGCGAGCGCGAGCGCTCCGAGCAGGGACAGGTTCGCGGTCTTGAACAGCAGTTCGAGCTTCTGGGTGGTGAGCTGCCGGTTGATGGTCTCGACCAGAAGGTTCAGCCAGTGCGCGCGGCGGTCCTCGTAGCCGTTGAACAGTTTTATGGCCCCGATGCCGCGCAGGGTCTCAAGGAAGTGGCCGTCGCGGCGCGCGGCCCAGATGATCGCCTCGGACTGCGCCTGCCTAAGCGGCCCGTAGAGCGCCCAGCGTAGCGCGACGTAGAGCGCCGCGCCCGCCACCACGACGAGGGTCAGCGTCGGGGCGAACACGAACATCAAAGCGAGGGTCACCGCGCACATCAGCCCGTCGAGCACTCCGACCACGAGGTCGGTGGTGATCGCCTGCAGGATGGTCTCCTGCGAGCCGAAGCGCGACATGACGTCGGCAACATAGCGCGTCTCGAAATAGTTCGGCGGCAGATTGATGAGGTGCGAGAACAGGTTGGTCCTGGCCTGCACCTTCAGCGAGGCGCCGAGCGTCAGGATCACCCAGTCGCGCATCGCCGAGACTGCGGTCTGCAGGACGAGCAGCAGCCCGAAGGCGAGCACCAGGGTGGTGAGCAGGTCGCGGTCGGCCGTCACCAGCGCGTCGTCGATCACCCAGACCATGAACAGGGGAGCGAGAAGCGCGAACGCCTCGAGCGCGAGCGCGAGCGCCAGAAGCTGCGTCAGCGACCGCCCGACGCCCTGCAGCCGGCCGAGCAGCGCGCGGATCTTCACCCGCGGCGGCGGCGCTGCCGTCTCGAAGCCGCCGGTCGGCGTCAGCTCCAGCGCGACGCCGGTGAAGTGGCGCGAGGCCTCGGCCAGGGACATGCGGCGGAGCCCGACCGCCGGGTCGTGCAGCGTCACATCGTTGCGGCCGACGCTCTTCAGCACGACGAAATGGTTGAGGTCCCAATGCAGGATGCAGGGCGTCCGGAGGAGGCCGAGCTCGTGCATGTCGAGCCGGACCGGCCGCGACGCGAGCCCGATCTCGTCGGCGATGCGGACCAGCTCCTTGAGGCTCGCGCCGGTGAGCGACAGGCCGAAGCGCCGCCGGAGCTCGGTCGCGCCGACCTGGTGGCCGAAATAGCTCGCGACCATGGCGATGGAGACGAGGCCGCATTCCGCGGCTTCCGTCTGCAGCTCCATCGGGAGCCGCCGGCGGACACCGAAATTGAGGCGTTTGGCGGGGTTCACGCGCTCCGCCGTCCGGTCAGCGTGAACAGCGGGTCGAGCATCCACTCGTAGAGCCGCCGGCGCTCGATCAGGATGTCGGCCTCGAGCTGCATACCGGCCTGCAGCGGCGCGGGGACGCCGTAGGCCGTCGCGGACTGGCGCTCGGGCGTCACCTCGATGCGGTAGACGGGCTCGTCGGCGGCGAACAGGCTGGTGAGGCCCGCGAGCTGGGGCGACAGCTCCGACGGACTCACGGCCGAGCGCGAGATCTGGGCGACGGTCCCGCGGTATGAGCCGAACTTCTGGTACGGGTAGGCTTGGTAGCGCAGCAGCACCTCCTGGCCCGACCGCACGAAGCCGATGGCGCGGCTCGAGGTGAAGAGCTCGGCGGTGAGCTTCGAGCCCTCCGGCATGATCGAAAGCAGCGGCGCGTCGGCGCGGACATCGCCGCCGAGCGACGAGCGGACATGCGTCACGACGCCGTCCTGCGGCGCGGTGACGACGATCTCGCGCTGCGCCTCGGCCTCGGCGATCTCCTGCGAAAGCGTCGCCACGCTGCGGTCGATCTCGCCGAGCTTGGCGTCGCGCTGGAGCGGCAGTTCGCGAAGCCTCGCCTCGAGCGCGAGCCGGTCGCGTTCGTTGATCAGGGCGTCGCGTTCGAGCTCGTGCAACTCGGCCGACTGGCGCAGCCGCTCGACCTCGGCGTCCTCCAGGTTGCGTTCGGTCGTGATCCCCTTGGCGCGGAGACCGAGCTGCCGCTCGCTCGCCTGCTCGGCGAGCCTCAGGCGCTGCGTCTGGAGCTCGATCTCGCGCGCGAGATTCTCGCGCTCGGCCTTGAGCGCCGCGATCCGCTCGGCGGATTCCCGCTCCTGCAGCGCGGACAGGCGGCCCTGACGTTCGCGCTCCGCCGCGAGGCTGTCGCGCCTCAGCGCGAGCTGCTGGACGGCGGCGTGGCGCGTCCGGCCGAGGGCCTCCGTCTCGAGCTCGCTCGAGATCCGCACGAGCGGCGCGCCCTTGGCGACGCGGTCGCCCTCGCGGACGTGGAGCTTGGCGACCCGGCCGGGCTGCGGCGCGAAGATCCGCATGGCGCCGAGTTCGGGGACGAGCCAGCCCGAGATGCGCGCCTTCTGGGTGAACTGGCCGAGGACAAGGAGCGCGAGCACGCTCGCGACCGCGGCGGCGGCGAACAGCGCGAACAGCGTCGCCGAGAGATTAGGCGCGACCAGCACCGTGCCGAGCCACTGGGTCTGCTGCTCCTCCATCACCTCGTGGCGGAACAGGCTCGTCTGAGCGGGTGCGGGAGCCGGAGGCTCGTCCGTCGCGCGCTCCGCCCGCCGGGCGACGGCCGCGTCCATGTCACTCCACCACCTGGTATTCGCGGACCTCGAGCTTGACCTCGATCATCCGGCTCATGCGGCGGACGTTCAGCACCTTGCGGATCTTCGGATCGAAGAAGTCCTTGAGCAGCGGCGGGCGCTTGGCGCGGCAGTAGAACTCCGGCGCCTCGATGACAGGCTCGCCCGCTACCAGCTTTAGCTCGTCGCGGCGCGTCACCGTCTGGACCGCGCAATAGGCGTGGGTGATCCCGAGGTCGCGCAGCGCATAGGCGCGATGGTAGCCGTTCTGCAGGATCAGCCGGTCGTCGGTCTCGATCGCGTGCAGCACGTTCGACCCGAACCCGACCGGCACGGCGACGATCGCGCTCATCGGATCGGCGGCCGCGAGCTCCAGAATCTGCGCGGGCCTCAGCAGCGTCGCGTCATGGGCGCGGAAGTCTGAGGAGTCGGACGAGAACAGGAAATGATTGTCGTCGAGACGCTGCGCCCGGACCGGCGCCTGGGGCGGCTCGATCGGCTGGCAGAAACGGAACAGCCGCTCGGGGCTCGGGGCGAGGCCGAGCCCGCTCTTCAGCGTCTCGACGAAGTTCAGCGAGACCGATTGCTGGGACACCACGGGGCGGTGGGCCTCGACCAGCTCGAACCGGCTCGGCAGCGGGTCGTGGGCCGGGGAGAAGCGAGGCTGGGCCTGGAGCTCCGCGATGAGCGGCGCAAGCTCGGGCTCGACGTCGAGCCGCTCGATGTCGTCGGCGATCCCGGCTTCGGTCCGCTCGAGCTCGTAATAATGGTCGTTCGCCTCGCGCCACTCGTCGGCGAGCGCCCTGACGTCGGCGCGTTCGCCGCCGACCGTCCTGGTCTGGACGAATGTGATGTAGTCCTCGAGATGCGGCTGGCCGAGCAGGCGCGCCCGCAATTCCAGCCCGCCGAGGGCCGGCGCGAAAAGGGTCGGATCGGGAGCGTCGTTCATGCTGCGTCTCGCATCGCCGGAGGAAAGACCGCCGCCGCCCGCCGGGCGCGAGGCGCGGCGCGACGACGGCGCGCGAGGGGACGGACAGGGCCCGGGCCCTAATCCGTCCCTTCGCTTCCGCGGGGCTTAGTCGCGGGTGCGGCTGCGCCGGCTGCGGCGGGACCGACGGCTGCGCCGGGAGCGCGAGCGGCTCCGGTTGCGCTTCTTGTTGCCGCCGCCACGGCGTCCGTCGCCGCCAGCGCCATAGACGTGGCCGAGTTCTTCGGTGGTGAGATCGCGCATCTTGGCGTTCCTTTCGCTTGTGGTTCGTGGCGGGGAAGCCGATCGAAGCATCGTCTCGCCGCCATCAGCCCCGTGCGACAAACGATAGGCAACAGGACCTATTCCGGGAACATGTAGCCCTAGAAATTCACGGTCACGTGAACAAAAGCCAAGTTTAAATTCAGTTTAAAACAGCCTCGGTTCAGGAATTTACTGGCAGTTTAAAAAGAGGTTAAATCGGGAATATTGCTGATGGGCGTTCGTTGATCATTGGCTCCCGGGCGAGATAATTCGTCTGCCATCGGTCGGCGTTGGGGCTTCGAGCCGGCCGCCATCAGGAAGGACTACTCAGATGAAGCGGTCGTCATTCACGCGGCTCACGCTCGCAGCCGCCGGCGTCGCATGTCTCCTGCCCGTGTCGGCCTTCGCCGAGGAGCGGGTCTGCCGCGGCGAGATCGGCGCGGTCACGCTCGACAATGTGCGCGTGCCCCAGAACGCGAAATGCACGCTGACCGGCACGCGCGTGAAGGGCACGGTGAAGGTCGAGGCCAACGCCACGCTGGTCGCCGAGGACGTCGTGGTGATCGGCAACGTTCAGGCCGAGAACCACAAGAGCGTCAAAGTGCGGGACGGCTCCCGCGTCGGCGGGTCTGTGCAGATCAAGCAGGGCGGCGGCGCGACGGTCGCCGACAGCCGGGTCGAGGCCGACATCCAGTACGACGACAATGACGGCGTCCTCAACATCGCTCGCAACAAGGTCGGGGGCAGCGTCCAGGTCGTGAAGAATTCGGGCGAGATCACGATCCGCCGCAACACGATCGACGGCAACCTCCAGTGCAAGGAGAACAGCCCGGCGCCGACCGGCGGCAACAATGTCGTGGGCGGCAACAAGGAGGATCAGTGCCGCAGGCTCTGACCTGCCGCGCCCGTATCGCGCCAGACCCGGAATGAGCAGGAGAGCCCCGTCGCACGACGGGGCTTTCGGCGCTGTTGGCGTCTCACGGGTCGATGGAATAGATCGGACCGCAGGGCCGTTGGCGACGGGGCTTTCGAACGACGATGAGCATCATGGGACGCATCCGCGTCTTCCAGATCGTCCTGGTGATCGCCGTGGTCGCGATCGCCGCGACCGCCATCGTCAGCCTGCGCGGCGCGAACCACTACATCGAGCGGGTCCAGATCTCGCGCCGGCAGGTCGACGCCATGACCGAGCTTGCGCTGAGGGCGAACCGCTTCTCCGAGCAAATCGCCGAGCTGCTGCTGGTGGGCGAGCCGGAGAGGCTCGAATTCGAGGATTCGCGGCGCAAGATGCTCGCGCAGTTCGACGCGCTGCGCCGCTCGATCGAGCAGGAAGACGACTTCTTCCGGGACCCGGCGAACGAAGCCGAGGAGCGGGAGGAGGCGGGACGGCTCGACCGTATGCGCCAGCTCGTCCGCGCGATCGACCGCACGGTCGAACGCATCCTTCTGCTCGATCAGCAGGGCCGCCGTGAGGAGGCGATCTCGCTGTTCCGCACCGAGATCGAGAACCGCTACGACAAGGAGCTCGAATCGCTGATCGACGCCGCCGTGGCGGACGAGCGCGAGGACGTGGTCGAGGCCGACACACTGGCGCAGGGCGTCTCGCGGACGCTGCTCTACGGCTTCCTTGCGGCGCTCACGGCGCTGCTCGCCGTCATCGTCGCGGCCGGCGTGCTGTTCGCCCGTTCGCTGCGCAAGCCGATGGACGCGCTCGTCGAGGGCACCCGCGCCGTGGAGCAGGGCGACCTCGCGCACCGGGTCGTCTATGACAGGCCCGACGAGTTCGGCGTGCTGGCCCAGCGCTTCAACGCCATGTCCACGCGGCTGGAGGCCCACCGCCGAGACCTGACGGCCACCCGCGACACGCTCGAGCGGCAGGTCGCGGAACGGACCCAGGAGATCGCGAGCGCGAACCGGCAGCTGACCGAGCTCGACCGGCAGCGGGTGCGCTTCTTCGGCGACATCAGCCATGAGCTGAAGACGCCGCTCACCGTGCTGCGGGCCGAGGCGGAGCTCGCGCTCAGGGGACCCTCGCGGCCCGAAGGCGTCTATCGCTCCGCGCTCGAGAGCGTGGTCGCGCATGCGGCGTCGATGAGCGATCTCGTCGACGACCTGCTGTTCCTCGCCCGTTCGGACGCCGACGAGATCCGCTTCGAGTTCCGCAGCGTCAGCCTTGACGGGGCGGTCGACCAGGCGGTGCAGGACGCGTCCGTGCTGTCCCAGAGCCGCAGCATCCGCATCGTCTATCGCTGTCCGAAGCCGGCTCCGGTCGTGCGCGCCGACCCGCGCCGGCTGAAGCAGGCCTTGCTCGTCATGCTCGACAATTCGGCGCGCTACGCCGAGGAGGGCAGCGAGATCACGGTCGAGGTGCGGCCCGTGGAGGCGGGCAGGGTCGAGATCATGGTCCGCGACCGCGGGCCCGGCATACCGGTCGACGAGGCCCCCTTTGTCTTCGACCGCTTCTATCGCGGCTCGACCGCGATGGAGGGCGTCGTGGGCAACGGTCTCGGCCTGCCGATCGCGCGCTGGATCGTCGAGAAGCATGACGGCGACATCACGCTGTCCAGCACGCCGGGGCAGGGCACCGAGGTCCGGGTGTCGCTGCCCCTCGCCGCATGAGCGCGCGGCTGCTCGTCGTCGAGGACGACCACCGGCTGCGCTCGGTGCTGAAGAGAGGGCTCGAGGCTGAAGGCTATCAGGTCGAGGTCGCGAACAACGGCGCGCAGGCGCTCGAGATCGCAGGGGCGCGGAGCTTCGCGCTGATCGTGCTCGACCGCATGATGCCGGGCCTCGACGGCGTCGAGGTCTGCAGGGAGCTGCGCGCCCGCGGCTGCGCGAGCCTCGTGCTGATGCTGACGGCGCGGGACACGCTCCAGGACAAGATCGACGGGCTGAAGGGCGGCGCCGATGACTATCTCACCAAGCCCTTCGCGCTGGGCGAGGCGCTGGCGCGGATCGAGGCGCTGCTGCGCCGCCCCCTCGCGGTTCCGCGGCCCGGCGGGGACGGCATGCTGCAGGTCGGGGATCTCAGGCTCGACCCGTCCGCAAGGGTGGCGATCAGGGGAAAGCGCCGCATTCCGCTCACGCCCAGGGAATACGCCCTGCTCGAGCATCTGATGAAATCGCCCGGCGCCGTGGTCGGCCGCGAAGAGCTGCTCTCGGAAGTCTGGAAGCTGTCCTTCGACCCCGGCACCAAGGTGCTCGAGGTCCATATCCGCTTCCTGCGCCGCAAGGTCGACGACGGCGAGAAGCGCCCGCTGATCCGGACCGTGCGCGGTTTCGGCTATACGATCTCGGCGGACGACCACTGACCCGGCCCAGGGATCGACCGCGCGCACATTGTTGCGGCCTCCACAAAACGCTACGACCTGTCCAAGCTCCCCCGCGGGGCGCGGCACATGGAGGCCGGCGGCGATGGCTCAGACGAAGGCCCAAGAGGCGCTCCACCCGCTCTTCTCCTCGCCGAAGCGGCTGATGATCGGCGGCCTGTTCGTCCTCATGGCCGTCTGGCTGATCCAGACGTCAAGCGGCATCCCGGCCTATCGCAGCTTCGCGCCGATCGAGCTCAGCAGCAACGTTGTGGCGACGATGGGCCTGGCCTGGACGATCATCCAGCTTCGGGCCTATCGGGCGACTCCGCGGCTGCGGCGCGCCTGGGCCTCGTGTGCGGTCGGAATGGCTCTGCTCGCGATCGAAGGGAGCCTCGGCGAGACGTTCCTCGATGTGGCCCATGGCCCGGCCGAGATGGGCCTGTCGATCGCCGTCTGGCTGCTCGCGGCCTATTTGATCTTCCGCGGCGGGCGCGTTTTCGCGCCGCGGCGCTCGGTGGTGGCGATCCTGTGGATCGGCTTCGCAATCCAACTGGCCGCCCAGACGGTCGGCTGGATTTCGGTCGCCTGGCCGGACTACTCGCAATCCACGGAATGGCTGGAATATCTGAACGACATGGGCGAGCTGAGCGCGGTCCTCGCCTATATCTGCGCCCTGCTGCTCGCCGAATTCGGTCCGCTCAAGAATTACCAGTTCCCCGCCGCCTCGATCGGCAGGAAGGCGCGGGCGGTCATCCGCGATTTCGGTCTTCTGCAAGCCGGTCGGCGACCGACCCAGACCCCGCTTAGGGGCGCCTTGACCCGTGGGATCGCGCGAGGCGCGATGCTGTTCTGGCGGGTCCTGAGCCTCGCTCCCAGTGTCCAGATGTCCGGGGGACCCAACGTCCTGAGGCAGGTCGTGGATCTCGTGCGCCTCGGCGCAAAGGGAGTCAGCCCGCAGAGCTATTACGCCCTTGGCCTGTTCCATGTGAGCAGGCGGGCCGCCGTCGATGAGTTCATGACGAACGCCGAGACGAATGGCGGCCTGGCGGCCGGAATCCGTCGCCAGGCTTCATGTCCTCTTCCCGTCGACGAGCTGAACGACAGGCTGCTCTTTGGTCGGCTCTGCGAAGCCGCGGAGTTGCCGGCAGCGCCGGTCTACGCGACCGTCGCGCGCGGCGTCGTGACCTCTTCCCGCGATCACGCGGCGTTCGACCGCGACCTCGTGGTGCAGGATCGCCGCGGAGGCGCCCGGACGGCCCGGCGCTTCAGGCGGATCGAACCCTTCGTCTATCGAGGCCCGTTCGGCGAGACGCTGGGTTTCGATGACATCCTCATGCGGCTCGCCTCGGCGCCCGGAGACATGTTGATCCAGCCCGGTTTGAGGAACCACGAGAGCGTCGCGTTCCTCTCGGACGAGTCGCAGGTCGTCTTCCGCGCCGTCACCTGCCTCGACGACGCGACGGGCGCGCCTCGCGTGACTCATGGGCTGGCGCGCGTCCGGTCGAGCGCGGCGGCTGATTGGGCCAGGTCCCGCGAACAGGTCTGGGGCGCGGCGATCGATCTCGAGACCGGCGCGCTGGGCGCCCTTTACGGCGATGCGCCGAGCGTGGAGCGCTGCGACGACCACCCCGTGACCGGCGTCGCGGTCCGGGGGGTGCGCCTGAAGCACTGGCCGGAGATCTGCGCTCTCGCGGCGCGGGCCCATGCCGCCTTCGGCGGCTGGGCGATCATTTGCTGGGATATCGTCCTGACGCCTCGCGGCGCCGTCATCCTTCACGGCGATCTAAGGATCGATTTCGACTTCCTGCAGCGATGCTACGGCACGCCGCTCGGCCGCTCGCCGCTTGGCCCGACGATGGATCGCCGCCTCGACGCCCTGCTGGCGGAGCAGCTCGAGCGCTTCACGCTCGACGGCCGCCGAACGACGTATTGATCTGCGGAAAGTCTTCGATCTGCGGCAAGTCTTCGCGCCATCCGCCGCCCATCAGACGGGAATTTGAAGCTCCTCGCCAGCGGGCTTTCTCGCGCCGGGCCTACGCGCGCCTTGGCCGTCTGGCCAGGCCGACCGGAACCGTCGACGATAATCGAGCGGGCTCACGCCGATATTGCGGATGAAGGCGCGGCGCATGACGTCCACATTGCCGAATCCGCAGGCGTCGGCGATGCGCTGGAGCGGCGCCGGCGTGTCCTGAAGCATGCGTCGCGCTTCGTCGAGCCGAGCGGCCTCGACGAAGTCGGCCGGCGTCATCTCCATCTCTTTGCGGAACACCCTCGCGAAGTTGCGCACGCTCATGCCGGCTTCATGCGCGAGAACCTCCACCGAAAGCGGCGAGCCGAGATGGGCGAGCGCATATTCCTGCGCCTGCTGGATCGGGCTCTTGCCCGACATCTGGGCCGCGAGATGGGCCGAGAACTGCGACTGCCCGCCGGGACGCTTCAGGAACATCACCATATAGCGCGCGACGATCAGCGCGAGGTCGCGGCCGTAATCCTCCTCGACGAGCGCAAGCGCGAGGTCCATGCCGGCGGTGACGCCGGCCGTGGTGCAGAGCGCGCCGTCCTGGATGAAGATCTGGTCGCTGTCGACGATCACCTTCGGGTAGTCGCGCGCCAGCTTCTCGGCGCATTCCCAATGGGTGGTGACGCGCCGTCCGTCGAGCAGGTCGGCCGCGGCGAGCAGGAACACGCCGGTGCAGACCGAACCGTAGCGGCGGATCGTGGGCGCGCGGCGGCGGATCCAGGCGACCACCTTCGGGTCGATGTCCTGGAAGGAGGGATCGCCGCCGACCAGCAGGGTGTCGATCGGCTCGTCCGGGTCGTCGATCGTGCAGTCCGGAAGGAAACGCAGGCTCCCGGTGCCGGCGATCGGCGCATCGGTCGCGCCCATGACCTTCACCTCATAGGCGTCCGGCCGTCCGAGTCGGCGCGCGGCTTCCCAGAAGACCTCCGCCGGACCGACGACGTCCAGCGACTGAACCCCGGGCGGCGCGAGAATCACGATGCGCATGGTTCACACTCGAGGGGTGGCCGTTGGCCGACGCAGCCGGAGACGCAAGACTCCGGCCAACAAGGGTCAGGCGGCGAGCGCCGATTTCGGCGCCTTGGAGCGCGCCGCCGTCCGCGAGCGCTCCTGCCGTGACCAGACATAGCCGCAGGCCGCCCCAAGGGTCGTCCAGACGATGGCCTGGACGACGATCGCCTGCGCGGCGAAAGCCGCCGAAAGCTCTGCCGGGGCGGTGCTGGACGGGGCGCCGGCCACAGGCGCGCCGATCAGATGAGGCGCGGCCATGAGCGCGACGCCGAGCGCCTTCAGGGCAGGGCGGCCATAGGCCAGCAGCGCGATCCCCGCGGCGGTGGCGATGGCCGTCGCGATCCACCAGCCTTGTCGCAGCAGGAGGTCGCCCGCCGCCGAGCCGGGCAGCTCCGGCGCAAGGCCGAGGCTCGGCGCGAGCCCCGTCGCGGCGAAGCCTGCGAGCCCGAACGCCACGCCGGTCCGGACCGTGAGGCCCGCGGGCGAGAGAGCGGCGGCCGCGACGAGCATCAGCGCGAAGCCGATCGTCGAGGCGACTGTGGCGAGCGTCGTAAAGGCCGCCCGCTCGGCTCCGTTTTCGGGCGCCCAGCCCTCGCCGTGGTCATGGTCGACGGCGCCGGCCGCGTGCTCATGCGCCGGGGCCGAGGCGTGGGCCGCGGAGGCCGCCTCCTCATAGACCTCGGCCTTCAGGATCAGCGGGCTCACGAAGGTCAGCTGCAGCGCGGCCGCGAAGAGGCCGACAAGCAGCCCGGCCGAGAGCCCGCAGGCGAGGATCCGGTTCAACATGGCGATCTCGGGTTCAGTGGCAGGGGAAGCCCGTGGCGTGACGGGTGTCGTGGGCGGCGTTGTGGATCATCTGCGGGCCGGCGAAGCCGACCGCGAAGATGATCAGCGCGCCGAGCGTGAAGGCCGCGAAGGCCGCGGGGAGGGCCGACTGGTCGACGCGCCCCGCGGCCTGACCGAAAGTCCCGGTGGTTCCCGTCATTGCGGGGCTCCTGTTTGGGTTGATGTGGCCGCCGGGCTCGTGTCCGAACCTTCTCCGGCGACCCTGGCTTCGATTTCCTCGCGGGTCGAAAGCCCGCTGTCGATCACGGCCTCCTCGAGCGCGGCGAGCCAGCGCTCGTAATAGGACCAGCTCGCGTCATCGAGCGCGTGAGACTTCTCCCAGCCGTCGATCGAGGCGATCAGCTGCTGGCGGAAATCCTCCCACTCGAAGAGGCCCTCGCGGGCGAGGGCGAGCGCGACCCCGAACGCCGTGCGCTCCCACTCCTCGGAGAAGCACAGCCCGCCATTGGCGCGGGGCGGAGAGTCGCCCGCGCCCATCATCGAGGTGACGGCGAACTGCTCGTAATTGATGAGCATGCTGGATCATCCGGCTCAGGCGGCTTTCGCGACCGCGACGCCCATCATGGATTCGGGCGTGACGAGCGCGGCTAGTTGCTCCTCGCTCATGCCCTCGGTGCCCTCCGGGCGCTCGGGCACGACGAACCAGCGGATCTGGGCGGAGGAGTCCCAGACCTTGATCTCGACGTCGGCGGGCACGTCGAGGCCGAACTCCTTCAGCACCGCGCGGGGCTCGCGCGCAGCGCGGCTCCGGAAGGTCGGGTCCTTGTACCAGTAGGGCGGCAGGCCCAGCACCGGCCACGGATAGCAGGAGCAGAGCGTGCAGATGATGAGGTTGTGGACGCCGTCGCCATTGGCGACGGCCTTCATGTGCTCGCCCTCGGCGCCCGCCATGCCCTCAGGGAAGTCGAGCTCCGCGATCGCGGCCGGCGTGTCGGCGACCAGACGCTCCCTGTAGGCCGGGTCGACCCAGGCCTTCGCCACCGCCTTCGCGCCGTTGAACGGACCCATTTTGGTCTCGAAATAGCCGAGCACCGTGTCGACGGTCTTCGAGGTGATGACGCCCTTCTCGATGAGCAGAGCCTGCAGCGCCTTGGCGCGCGCCGCGTTCTTCTTCTCGCGGTCGGCGTCGTAGAAAAAGCGGTCGGACATCGGTTGCGCTCCCCGTCAGGCGGCGGCCGCAGCCGGGACCGGCTCGGCGACATAAGCGGCGTAGAGATCGGCGTAGAGGCTAAAATTGCTCTCGGCGTTGCCAGGCCAGAGGTCGGCGGGGTCGAACTTCACGCAATAGACCGGCATCGCCTTCTCGATCGCGTCGCCGATGCCGTCCGCCCCGGTGTCCGTGAGGTAGACATAGGCGCCAGGATAGACTTCCGTGACGACGCCCGTCTTGTTGCGCAGGAAGCCCGGCAGGCGGGTGTGCTCGACGGTCGGGACGTTCTTGATCAGCACCGTGTCGCCGACGGCGAATGCGGGCTTCGGATCGACGTCCCGCTTCGGCGAGTCGCCGTCGACGAGATACTGCACGATTCGCGCGTCGATCTCGGGCGCGCCGCCCTCCGGCAGCGGCTTATCCGGATCGGTGAGGTATTCGGCGGTCTTGGCTTCGAGCTCGTCCGCCGTGATGTAGCCGTTGGCGACGAAATAGCCTGAGATCCCGCCGAGCCATTTCTCGTAGTAGCGGTACTTGAAGTAGTCGAAGGGGTTCATCGACTCCGCGCCCTTGCGCAGGTCCGCCCATGTCCAGACCGTCTTGAAGACGCTCGAGGTCTCGGGCAGCGGCAGCTGCGGGCTCAGCGCCATCATGGCGGTGTGGATCCCGAAGATGCCCTTCTCCCACTCCTCCACGAAGACGCGGGTTTCGGTCCAGACGGGGCCGAGGCCCTCGAGCCCGCCGAGCGTGTGCTGAAGCTTCATCTCTGGTCGCTCCGTTCGAAAGGTGGGCTCAGGCCGCGGCCGGCTTCTTGGCGGTCAGCATGTTGGTGCCGATCTCGGAGAGGTAGCCGAAGCCCGCGCCGACCAGCATCGCGACCGCGGCGACGATCGTCGGGTGGCTGATGTCTCCGGTCAGGATCGTCTTGCCAGTCGCCGCGCTGGTTCCGACCGTCGAGGCGAAGCCGAAGACGATCGCGGGCGGGAAGGCGAGCAGCGGGATCGCCGAGGCCGCGACCATCGCCGAGGTGCCGAGCCCGACGCAGATGGCGGCGAAGATCGGATGGCTCGGGCCGATCGCGATGACGAGCAGGGTCAGCGAGGCGATCGCGACGCCGGTCCAGTTCCGCGCGACCGACTTGACGAAGCCGTCGGACCCGCCGCCGCAGGCGAAGAACGACGCCCAGGCGATGAAGGTCACCCAGACCGGCACGGGCAGGATGGTCGCGGTGATGTAGGTGTCGATCGCGCCCAGAACACCGAGGCTGATCATTGCGGCGACGAGAGGCGACATCGGCTGGTCTCCGGAAGGGGTGAGGGTCAGGCCGCCTGGGCGGGGAGCGACCGGCAGGCGGCGACGCCGTCCCCGATCTCCGCCGCGTCGAGATGTCGGCCGATGAAGACGATCTGGCTCACGCGGATTTCGCCCGCGCCCCAGGGGCGCCCCGGTCGGCCGTCGGCGGTCATGTGGACGCCATGGAAGACGTATCGGCGGTTCTCGCCCTCGAAGCTCAGGACGCCCTTCATCCGCAGAAGGTCGCGGCCGCGCGCCTGCTGGAACCTCGCGAACCAGCGGTTGAAGAGGTCGGGCGACAGGGGCTCCGCGATCGTGAGAGCGACGCAGGCGATGTCGTCCGCATGCTCATGCGCATGGTCCCCGAGCAGGTCGGGCTCGATCGCGAGCAGGTTCTTGAGGTCGAAGGCGCCGATGTCGAGCACCGCGGCGCGCGACGCTGCGCCGTCGCGGATGCGGTGGATCGCGGCGAGCGGGTTCAGCCGGCGGATCTCGCGCTCGGTCGCGTCGAGGGAGGCGGCGTCCTCGAGATCGGTCTTGTTGATCAGAAGCACGTCGGCGAAGGCGACCTGTTCGCGCGCCTCGTCCTTGGCGACCTGGCCGCGGAAATGCCGGGCGTCCACGACGGTGACGATCGCGTCGAGCCGCACATGCGACTTGAGCACGTCGTCCAGGACGAAGGACTGGATGACCGGAGCCGGGTCGGCCAGGCCGGACGTCTCGACGATCAGTCGGTCGATCGGACGGCCGCTCGAGACGAGTTCGCCAATCGCCGCGACCAGGTCTCCGCGGACGGTGCAGCAGATGCAGCCATTGTTGAGCTCGACGATCGTGTCGGCTGTCTCAACGACGAGCTGCCCGTCGATCCCGACTTCGCCATACTCGTTGATGACGACCGCGATCTTCTCGTCCCCGCCCTGCTCGAGGATGTTGTTGAGCAAAGTCGTCTTGCCCGCTCCGAGAAATCCCGTGATGATCGTCACGTTCTTCTTCGACACGCGCGCGTCTCCGTCTTCCGCCAAGCGACCGCCCGGCTGAGTTGAGGCAACTTGCCTGCATGGACGTATAATCTAGCTATCTGATCACTTCTGCTTCGCCGGGACTATGTGCCCCTCGACGAAAGCAAGATGATTGCACTGCAACAAGCGGCAACGCGCAACAGGCTTGTTCCGACTATTTCGGCCAAATGACGCCTTCAAACGGCCAAGAACGCCGATTTATGCAGCGTGCCTCATTTCTAGGCGATCTTAGAGAATTCGACGCCCCTGCCGATCTCGGACGAGGCGTCGCGGTCGCCCAGTCCCCGGTACGCGGCAGGCCTTCGGGTCGTAGGAGTGCGTCGACCAGACGTCGGCCATCCATTCCCGGACATCGCCGATCATGTCACGGCGACGGCGCCCCGACGCGGATCAGCTCTGAGAATTCGGGAGAGGCGTTCGCAGACCGCGCGCGGTCTGCGATATGCGCGAGCTCCCGCACCCGCGCGAGCGGCAGCCGGACGTCCAGCGCCCCTTGCTCATAGAGATAGTCCGGCAGGTAGCCGTTCACGATCAGGCGCCAGTCGAAGGGCAGCGCGCCGCCGGCGGCGCGCGCCATCTTCACGACGGTGGTCGTGCAGTTCGTGGTCAGCGAGTTGTAGAATTTGGGTCGCGCCGCAAGCGCATTGGCGTCCGACACATATTCCAGCAGGATGGCGCGCGTCTGGTCCGGCGGCGTTCGGAGACGGTAAATCTGGACATCCTCGCCCCGCACGTTCGACCGCACGCGCACCACATCCCGCTCGTCCGCGGCGACGATGACGAGCGCGTTGCTCTTGAACAGATCGGCGACGGGCGAGAACGCGCCGCCCCGCCGGCGCCGCACCTCGACAGACCAGGCGAGGCGCTCGCCGCCCTCGAAGCCGAAGCTGACGATCGTGTGGGCCATTTCGGGGCCCGCCCAGTAGGACATGAAGAGGTCGAGCGTTCGCAGCTTGCTGAGGTCGTAGCTCCGTGTCTCCCACCGTTCGGTGAAATCGTCGTCGCGCCGCCAGTCGAAGTTCCGCACGCTCTCGAGCGTGAGGATGTCGCCCTCGACCGATCCCGTCACCTGGCGCGCGACGTCCGGCGCCCAGTCGGCGATGGCGGGTGGGCGGATGGCGCCCCACCAAAGCGACACGGCCGCGAAGCCCAGGCCGAAGAGGAGTAGCGCGCCGCGGCGCTTGGCGCCGAACCATGCCGCGGCGGTGGCGACGCCGAGGATCGCGAACGCCGCGGAAGCCGCTCCATTGAGCCAGAAAGTCTCCGGCGCCCTGTGCCAGAGGGCCAACGACGCCCACGCCGTCGCGACGATGATTGCGAAGAGCGCGCCGACGCCGAGCAGGATCTTCAGAAAGCGCGCCAAATCGTGTCCCGGTCTGAAAGCCAGTCGCGTTCGCCGTCAGCCCCTCGACACGCAGCGGAAGCCGACATGGCTGGTCGATGTGTCGATCGGTTCGGCGTGCCGCGCCGCCGGGCGGTAGCGGCGGCAATAGTTCGGCGCGCAGAGATGCGATCCGCCTTTCAGGACTTTGCGGGGGATGCGGATCGCCGGCTGCGCGGGATCGTAGCTCGCGGCCTCGGGGCCGCCCCTCGGGTTCTGCGGCACGCAGCAGGCCTTCGGGGCGTCGGCGGGGTGGCGCGTCGACCAGAAGTCGGCCGTCCACTCCCAGACATTGCCGATCATGTCGTAGAGGCCGTAGCCGTTCGGCGGATAGGCGCCGACCGGCGAGGTGCGGGCCCAGCCGTCCTCCTTGGTGTTCTCTTGCGGGAACGCGCCCTGCCAGGTGTTCGCCATGTGCCGGCCGGCCGGCGTGAACTCGTCGCCCCAGGCGAATTCGGCATCGTCCAGGCCGCCGCGGGCCGCGAACTCCCACTCGGCTTCGGTCGCCAACGCCTTGCCGACCCAGGCCGCGTAGGCCTCGGCGTCCGAATAGGCGACATGCACGACGGGGTGGTCGTCGAGCCCCTTGATCGAGCTGCCGGGGCCGTAAGGCCTGCGCCAGTTCGCCTTGAACTTGAACGTCCACCACTGCGACCAGTCCCGCAGACTCGCCACGCGCGCCGGGGGGCTGAACACCAGCGAGCCCGGCTGCAGCATATGCGGCAGCGCGCCGGGATAGTCCTTCGGATCGGGAGGGATCTCGGCGAAGGTGACGTGGCCGGTCGCCTCCGCGAAGGCGCGGAACTGGCGGTTGGTGACCGGCGCCTCGTCGATCCAGAAGCCGTCGACCTTGACGCGGCGGGCCGGCGCCTCCTCGGGGTAGTGCCGGTCGGACCCCATCCGGAACGCGCCGCCGGGGATGCGGACCATGCCGGTCGTATCCGTCGGCAGCTCTGCGTCGAGCGCCGTCATACCCGAAACTCCCATTTGCCGTCCGGAAAGGCGGCCTTCCAGTCCACCTTCATGTCGATCACGATCCAGCCTCTCTTCGCCGTCTCGTCCAGCGCCTTGTCGAGCTTGCCCACATGGGACTGGCGATCATAGGCCCATTCGGGCTCGGCATCCGTGTGATGGACGATCAGCGCGATTCGCGGGCCGTCGCCGCCGGCGTCATATTCCAGCATCTGCTGGTCGCCGTCGGAATTGCAGCTCGTCAGGTCAAATCCGTCGAGATGCGCCTTGAGCGTCTTGTCGTTATTGGCTGGCGTTCAGCGGTCTTCATGAGTTGCTCGAGATCCGCGCGCCCTTTCAGTCGCGCTCCGCATGAGCTGGCATGAGCGGTTCCCGGGGTGCTGAGCAGTAACGGCAACGCTGCTTCAGCGAGGCCGGCGGCGCGTCTGCGCCCGCGAGACGACCATCTTTGCGAAGACCAAGGCAGGGACGGCGTTCTGATCGTCGCGGGCTCGTGAAGCCGCCGTGGGCCCGTCGCTCCGCGATAGCGGACGTAAGGCGACCTCTGAGCCGAAAAAAACAAGGCGCAAGAACTACCGGGCCGTCTATTTTGGCCGCGATCTGCAGTTTCGCGAATTGTGCGAGGCCTACGAGCTCGCGTTCAGAGGAGTCGACCACTTGGCCAAGACCCGCAGCCCGGCGGCCGAAGGCATTGTCGAAGAGGTACAAGACTTTGATTGTCGCGACCGAATTTAAGATGCTTGAGATGATCGGGTCAGCAATCTTGCCCAACCGGCCTTCACCGACGCAAGTATGAGTTCCGTTTTGCATGAAAAGGTATATCTTTAGAAGCATCCGAGTCTGCGGATACCTTCGGCAGGCATTGTTGGTCAAGCGTTACGTGGATACTGTGTCGTTTTGATATAGGGTCGAACCATGGGTCTGCGGGGCTCGACCTTCGCGCCAAATGGACCGCCGCCTGATTTGATCAGGTGCGAGCTCGATAAATTGCTGCAAGACAGTGAATTTAAACTCTCCGCGCGAAATCGCCGGTTTCTTGCGTTTGTCGTCACCGAGACCCTCGAAGGCAGACAAGATCGTATCAAGGCTTATCCGATTGGCGTCGACGTCTTCGGGCGCGGCGACGACTTCGATCCGGCGCTCGATCCTATTGTCCGCATCGAGGCGACCCGGATAAGGATGGCTCTGGCGACATACTACCGATCTTCGGGGGTCGGAGACGTCGTCCAGATCACCATCCCGCCGGGCAGCTACATCCCCAAATTCGAGTGGGCGCGCGCCGCGCCCCTATCCGACGCGGAACAGGCCGCGTCGCTGTCGACCTCCGACGCGCGAGCCAGTCCCAGCCTGCCTGCGTTCGTGATCACCCATCACTCCGATCGAAAGGACCGCTGCGCGACGTCGCGAGGCGAGCTTCTGGTTTCTGCGGTCCTGCAGCGTCTGTCGGCGGCGGGATGCGAAGTCTTTTTGATGTCGCCCGTCGACCGAAAGACTCCGGAAAAGGCGCTCAAGCCGCTTCTGGCGGCGTCCCGTTCGGTCTACGCCGTCGAAGTGACCGTGCACGCGCTCGAGGGCGTGAAACGCTATGACTGGCGTCTCTCGGACCTTCGGAACCGACGCGTCGGCTGGTCCGAGTCTTCGGACCACGCCGACGAGGGTCACCCTTCGGCGGAGATGATCGACGGCCTGGCTCGCCGAATCGTCGAGAGGTCGCTCACCGTGGCGCGGTGAACACGGTCGGCTGCGTTCTCCGCGCGGTTACGGTTATGACTTCCTGAGCGCCGCTCTCCGATCCTAAGATGCCCGCGGCGGTGGCCGGCGTCGGGGGACGTCATGACAGTTCACGGACCGGCTCGCATCGCGCTTGCGGGCACGCTCGCCCTCGCTTTGTGCGGATGCGGCGGGCGAGCGGAGAACGTCCTCGTGCCGACTCCGTCGAGCGCGCCGCCGCCCGGCGCGAGCAAGATCGACATGCTCGTGGTGACGACCCGCGAGCGCACCGAGACGCCGACGGGCGAGATCTACAGCGGCGCGCGGGCCATGGACCGCTCCCTCTTCAACCTCGTGGTCTCGATCCCTCCCGCGCAGGCCCGCAAGGTCGGGACGGTGCAATGGCCGAAAAGCCTGCCCGCGGATCCCGCGACCGATTTCGTGACGCTGAAGGCCAAGGACATGGACAAGGCCGGCGTCATGACGTGGTTCCGCACGGTCGCCGGCCCGAAGCGGAACGTGCTGATCTTCGTCCACGGCTTCAACAACACCTTCGAGGCGGCCGCTTATCGCTTCGCGCAGATCGCCCACGACTCCGGGACCGACGCCGCCCCGATCCTGTTCACCTGGCCCTCGGGCGGGAGCGTGTTCGACTACCTCTATGACCGCGAGAGCGGGACGATGTCGCGCGACGCGCTCGAGACGCTGATGACCAACGCCGCGACCAACCCGAACGTCGGCGAGGTGACGGTGATGGCGCATTCGATGGGCAATTGGGTGCTGATCGAGGCGCTCCGGCAGATGGCGATCCGCCGCGGCTCGATCTATCCGAAGATCCGAAACGTTATCATGGCGGCGCCCGACCTCGACGTCGACGTGTTCCGGAGCGACTTCCTCGCGATTCCGGAGCCGCGGCCGCGGATCACCGTGCTGGTGTCCCGCGACGACCGCGCTTTGGCGATTTCGCGCCGTGTGGCCGGCGGGATCGACCGGCTCGGGTCGATTGACCCCGACGCCGAACCCTACAAATCGAAGCTCGCGGCCGCCGAGATCGTGGCGATCGACCTCAGCAAGGTGGAGGCGGGCGATAGTCTGAACCACGGCAAGTTCGCCGAAAGCCCCGAGGTCGTGAAGCTGATCGGCTCGCGCCTGATCGCCGGCCAGCAGGTGTCCGACGCCGATCTCACGCTCGGCGAGCGGATCGCCGGAGCGACGGTGGGGGCCGCTGCGGCCGTCGGCTCCACGGTGGCGGCCGTGGCGACGGCGCCCGTCGCGATAGTCGATCCAGCCACCCGGCGCAGCTATGGCCGGCAGGTCAGACAGATCAGCCAGAACGCCGGCGAAGCCGCCGCTTCCGCGACCGGCAGGTGAGCGCACGCCCCGGGAAGCCGCGCTGCGGCCTCCGGGGTCGAGGTCGCGGCCGTGCAACCGGCGAAACCGCCGGCGACCCGACTTGCCTCCTTCCTGTCGGGCCGCGGCGCCGAGGCGATGCGCGAGGCGGCTGCGTCCGCCGACGCCGTGGCGAGCTTGCGCTCGTTCTGGCCCGACGACCCGCTCCACCCCCATGCCCGGCGCGCCAACATCCGGATCGTCGAGATCGACGCCGGCCGGCCGCTCGAGGACGATTTGACCGCTGGAGGAGGCGCCGGACTCCTCGGCCGCCGGCCAAGCTCCCGCCGGCTCAGTCGGGCCGCAGCCCTTGACCGATCGGCGAGGTCACGCGGCTCGCGAAAAGCTGCGAGGCGCAGATGTTGGGCGCGGCGAAGGAGGTCGCGTCGGCGACCTGCAGCTGCCCCTCCGAGCGGTCGCCGATCGGGTCGAAGACGAGCGTTCCGTCGACCGTCGCGCGAAAGATCGTATCGGACGGGAAATGCATATAGGGGCCGTCGGCCACGGCGCGCGCGAACGTGCCCGAGCTCTCGGAATAGCCATAGGCCGCCATCAGGTCGTCGGTGCGGTAGAGGCCGTGCTCGAGGGTCCTGGCGAGGTAGCGGTTGCGCTGGCGGGAGGGGCCGCGGAGGTTGAGGTACCGCAGCTCAGCGGGCGTCTCGAGCACCACGTCGACAGCGCGCTTGCCCCCGAACCGGGCGATGACGGCGCGCTGCTCGGGAAGGTCGGCGCCCTTCAGCTCGACGCCCCTTCCCCCGCTCACGCTGAGGCCCCCCGGCGCCTCGGTCAGCACGACGAAGCCCGGGCTCCAGACCGAGACGAGGCCGGGCGCGCTGGTGTAGGGCGTCGCGCCGCCGTCGCGATCGAGGGCGCCGACCGCGTAGACGCCTTCGCTGAGCGCGAGCGCGTTGACAATTTGGTCCGGCCCTGTGTTGCCCGCCGCGACGAAGACCGGGACGCCCGCCTTTCTGAGCCGCGCCAGCTGGGCGTCGATCTCGGAATAGGGATTGCGGGGGTCGTGACCCTCGCTCAGCAGGTCGAGCAGCTCGCGTTTGCGCGCCGCGACGCCGGACTGCTCGAAGGGCTCCGCCCGGTCGAAGCGGGCGTTGATCTGTCGCAGATCGACCGGCAGCACGATCGAGGACACCACCGCGGCGGGCCTCGCGATGCGCCCGCTCTCGATGTCGCGCGCGAGCCGCCGGAAATCCGCCGCGAGGCTGCGCACGTTGAAGATCGGGTCCGTCTGGTAGGCGATCGTGCCGGGATGGGAGGCCTCGGCGATCGCCGCCACCACGTCGCCGTGGAGAAGCGGCTGCTCGCGATTGTCGGATGGCGCCTGCGGGACGTCGTCGATATTCGCAGGCTTGAACAAGGCGAAGGTGTCGACCACCACGAAGGGCGCGGTCGATGCGCAAGCCGACTGCGCGGCGCGTTCGGCCTCGGGGGTCGAGAAGCGGCTCGCGCGGAATCGGTCCGGCTCGTGCGCCTGGCCCGCGAAAAGGCCGCCGAGGGCGACCAATCCCAGACCAGCCGCGAGGACGAGACCGATGACCGTGCGGCGCGGCGGCAGCCTCATGCCCTCACGCTCCTTTCGAAGAGGAGACTAGGGCGATCCTGCGCGACGGCCCGTTCTTATGCAATACTAATGTTAGAGAATAATAATGAAGATCCAATTCCCAGCAAAAATCTAATAATAAGATTCAATGCGGCTCCGATCCCGTATAGATCTGCGTCACTGCGAGACCTGATGGATCACTGCGAGCCGCACCAGATCCTGTAGGCTGCCGGCGTTCAGCTTCTCCTTGAGGTTCGAGCAGGTGTTGGCGACGGTCTTGTAACTGACGCCAAGCGCGTCGGCGATCTGCGAATAGGAGCGGCCCTCGCCGAGCAGGGAGAGGGTCTGCAGCTCGCGGGAGGTCAGGTCCGCCTGCTCGGCGCGGCCGCGCGAGCCGAGAAGCGCGACCTGCACCGCCATGTCGTGCGCGATGTAGGGCTGGTTCCGCCGGACCTTCTCGACAGCTTCAAGCAGCGTCTTCGGCCCGGTGTCCTTGGCGAGAAAACCGGTGGCGCCGGCCTTCAGCGCGCGCCGGGCGATCACCGGGTCGCTGTGCATCGAGAAGACGAGGATCGGCGTCCGCTCGTCGTTGAGGCGTAGGCGCCGGATGAGCGACAGACCGGCGAGCCCCGACCCGCGGATCGCGAGATCGACGATCACGAGGCTGGGCCTCGCCCTCCGGTAGAGCCGGAATCCCTCGAGCGGCGCGGCGGCCTCGAGCACCTCGTCGAAACCGGCGTCGAGGAGAACCCGGCGGCAGCCTTCGAGCACGATCGGGTGGTCGTCGATC
>NZ_RYFI01000007.1:114179-114914 GCF_004103825.1 Hansschlegelia zhihuaiae | reverse complement strand
TGGGGGCTGGAGCCGCTGGCCGGACGCGTGGGCGAGCGGCACGATGACGTCGAGGGCGGCGCCGGCGGGAACGTTGTGCAGGTGGAAGCTGCCGCCGAGCGCGCGCAGCCTTTCGCCGAGTCCGATGAGGCCGAAGCCGGCTGGAGCCGGCTCCGTCACGCCGCCGCCATCGTCGAGGATGCGGATCAGCACGACGTCGGCGCCGTCGTCGTCGCGGCGCTGCTCGATCGTGACCGCGACGCGCGCGCAGGCCGCGTGGCGGATCGCGTTGGTCACCCCCTCCTGGACCGCGCGGTAGACCGTGAGGTCGACCGCTTCGCCATAGCTCGTCCTGAGGCCGCGCGCGACGAGCTCAAAGCGGCGTTCGGGATGGTGGCGGGTGAAGTCGGCGATCAGCCCGGCCAGCACCTCCGCGAGCGGAGCGGCGCCGAGCGCCATCGGGCGCAGCCGGCCGAGCAGCCGCCGGTTCATGTCCGAGAGGCGCTCGGACAGGTCGGTCATGGCTGCGATCCGCTCTCTGGCGGCGTCCGTCACGGTCGCCGAAGCGCCGGCGACCTCGCGCTCGAGCGAGGCGAGGTTCGAGCGCAGGCCGAACAGGCAGGGGCCGAGCTCGTCGTGCAGCTCCTTGGCGATCTGCCGGCGCTCGTCGTCCTGCAGCGTCACCATCCGCCAGGACATGCGCCCGTTCGTGGCGCGCTCGGCCGCCAGAGTCCGGCCGAGCGCGTTGAAGCGCTC
>NZ_RYFI01000007.1:104434-114094 GCF_004103825.1 Hansschlegelia zhihuaiae | reverse complement strand
GTCGAGGCGGCCGACCCTGAGGTCGGTCATGCCATCCGCGAGTTTCGCGAGCGGGGCGAGCACGCGGCCGAGCAGCACGGCGAAGACGCCGAGCGCCAGGCCGTTGAGAACGACGAACAGGATGGCGAGCGAAACGAGGTCCTCCCAGACCTCGGCGATCTCGTCGGAGGCGTCGCCATAGACCACGACCGACCCCGCAGGCTCGCCCCTGATCGTCACCGGGATCGAGACCGACGAGGGGGTCGGCTCGATGAGGGCCGTGAACCATCGCGGCACGCCCTCGCGCGATTGCTCGTCGTGGCGGGCGCCGGCCTCGCGCAGGCCGACCGCGACGCCCTCCGGATTCTTGACCACGATCCGGGCATGGCGGACCGCCGGCAGCGTCGCCTGCAGGTCCGCGATCGCGCGCAGCCGTCCAACGTCGCGCTCGAGCCGCGTGACGGTCTCCCGAACGAGCCGCCCGGCCGTGTCGAGCGAGGATGCGATCTCGACCCGGGTCGCCTCGCGGGCGTTCAGCACGGTCACGACCGCCGCGGCCCCCGCGCAGGCCAGATTGACGGCCGCGAGCAGGAGCAGGATCCGCATCCGAAGCGACCCGCCGCGCACCGACCCGGTCCTGGCGCGCGCGCGTTCGAATGGGTGACGCAGCCCGCGTGCGGTCATCGCGGTCACCGTTCTTCGCTTCCGGATGGCGGCGGAAGGGGTTGGCGGCGCAGCGCTTCGAGCGCAGCCACGCGCGAGCCGCTGGCGGCGCGCGCGTTGACGTAATGCTGGCAGGTCTCGCCGAAGCCCGCGCGTTCGCCGACATGGCCGATCGACACCAGCCCTTCGATCACCTCCCGCGCGCTCTCCTTGACGCCGCGCTCCGCGAGCATGGCCTGCACCTGGACCGCGCGGTTGGCGATCATCCGCGGACTTTCGGTGAAGCGGGCGTCGGCGTCGTCGAGCAATGCGCGCAGCGAGACGGCGGCGGGGTCGTTGGGGGCGACGTCATGGCCCGCCTCCCGGCTCGCGAGCCACACGGCCGGCGAGATGTTGTCCTTGATGTCGATCCAGCTCCGCCCTGCGGCCGTGAAGACCTCGGACTTCGCCGGCGCGGACGCCGCGGGCTTCTCTTGCGGGGCGGGCTCGTCGCAGGCCGTCAGGAAGAGGAAGCAGAACGCGAGGGTCGCCGACCTTTTAATAAGGGAATATTGAAAGAATGAAGCCCGCTTCGACCCCGATACCGACTTTATATTTATCAAGTTACGCCATCCCCCTGCATCACCTTCTCGCGTCAGGAGCAGGCGGCGCGGACTGCCATGTGGTCCCGGCATCGCCAACATCCTGTTAGCATTTTGAGTTTGTTACGTTTTTCTTAGATCGCAGGATGCCGACACTATACTGCTGTCGGCAGGCAGCCGCCATGCCAAAAGTTCCCGACCCTTTTTTCCACTTTGTATCAAGACAGCATCGACCCAATCGTCAACAGTCCCGCCACTGCGAAACGCAATAAGCCCGTACGGCGCAAAGAAAAACCTCGCGACCTGACGCCTCGGGATCGCGCGTCGCAGAGCGCCCGGAGGTCCGCCCCAATCGGACCGGCGCCGCAGAAGAAGACTGGGAAACGCAAGGGGTTTCAGATGACAAAACTTCGAACGTCCGTCTCGGCGTTCACGCTGACGGCCGCCGCGGCGATCGGCGTGGCGGGAGCGGCTCTCCCCGCCTTCGCCAACGACAAGCTCGTCGAGCTGTCGAACAGCGAAGAAAACTGGCCGATGACCGGCAAGACCTACAAGGCGCAGAACTACTCCAAGGCGACGCAGATCAACGCCGAAAACGTAAAGACCCTCAAGCCGGCCTGGGCGTTCTCGACCGGCGTGCTGCACGGCCACGAGGGCACGCCGCTCGTGATCGGCGACAAGATGTACGTGCACGGGGCGTTCCCGAACCCGACCTTCGCGCTCGACCTCAACGAGCCGGGCAAGATCCTCTGGCAGCACAAGCCCAAGCAGGCGCCCACCGCCCGCGCGGTCGCGTGCTGCGACGTCGTCAACCGCGGCCTCGCCTACTGGCCGGGCGACGGCAAGACCCCGTCGCTGATCCTCAAGACCCAGCTCGACGGCCACATCGTGGCGGTCAACGCCGACACGGGCGCGGAATTCTGGAAGATGGAGAACTCCGACATCAAGGTCGGCTCCACCCTCACCATCGCGCCTTACGTCATCAAGGACACGGTGCTGGTCGGCTCGTCGGGCGCGGAGCTCGGCGTGCGCGGCTACGTCACCGCCTACGACGTCAAGACCGGCGCCCAGAAGTGGCGCGCCTACGCCACCGGCCCGGACGAGGAGCTGAAGCTCGCCAAAGACTTCAACATGGCGAACAAGCACTACGGCCAGTTCAACCTCGGCACGTCGAAGACCTGGGAAGGCGACGCCTGGAAGATCGGCGGCGGCACCAACTGGGGCTGGTACGCGTTCGACCCGGACACGAACCTCTTCTACTACGGCTCGGGCAATCCGGCGCCGTGGAACGAGACGATGCGTCCGGGCGACAACAAGTGGACGATGACGATCTGGGGCCGCGACATCGACACCGGTGAGGCCAAGTTCGGCTACCAGAAGACGCCGCATGACGAATGGGACTACGCCGGCGTCAACGTGATGATGCTGTCGGAGCAGAAGGACAAGCAGGGCAAGCTGCGCAAGCTGCTGACCCATCCGGACCGCAACGGCATCGTCTACACGCTCGACCGCACCGACGGCACGCTCGTCTCCGCCGACAAGCTGGACGACACCGTCAACTGGGTGAAGCAGGTCGACCTGAAGACCGGCGTGCCGATCCGCGACCCAGAATTCGCGACCCGGATGGACCACAAGGCGACGGAAATCTGCCCGTCGGCGATGGGCTACCACAACCAGGGCCACGACTCGTACGACCCTGAGAAGCAGCGCTTCTACATGGGCATCAACCACATCTGCATGGATTGGGAGCCTTTCATGCTCCCCTACCGCGCCGGTCAGTTCTTCGTCGGCGCGACGCTGTGGATGTATCCCGGGCCGAAGGGCGACCGTCAGAACTACGAGGGTCTCGGCCAGATCAAGTCGTATGACGCGATCAACAATAAGTACGACTGGGAGAAGA
Source organism: Hansschlegelia zhihuaiae (assembly GCF_004103825.1). Taxonomy (GTDB): domain Bacteria; phylum Pseudomonadota; class Alphaproteobacteria; order Rhizobiales; family Methylopilaceae; genus Methylopila; species Methylopila zhihuaiae. Next base: position 110,971 of record NZ_RYFI01000007.1, on the reverse strand, counting down.
TGGAGCGGTTCTCGGTGTGGGGCGGCACGCTCGCCACGGCCGGAAACCTGGTGTTCTACGGAACGCTCGACGGCTTCATCAAAGCCCGCGACACCCGCACCGGCGACCTGCTGTGGAAGTATCGCCTGCCGTCCGGCGTGATCGGTCATCCGATGACCTACACGCACAAGGGCGTGCAGTACGTCGCGATCTACTACGGCGTGGGCGGCTGGCCGGGCGTCGGCCTGGTGTTCGACCTCAACGACCCGACGGCCGGTCTCGGCGCGGTCGGCGCGTTCAAGAACCTCGCCAACTACACCCAGATGGGCGGCGGCGTGCAGGTGTTCTCGCTCAACGGCAAGAACCCCTACGACGACGTGAACGTCGGCGAGTGGACCGGCAAGGGCGGCTGACGCCCGACCGTCTGAACCCCTGACTACGGCTCCCGCCGACCGACGCTGGCCGGCGGGAGCGCTTCCAAGACAACGACTTCGGGTTCGACGCCGAACGGACGGCCCGCCGGTCGCATGACCGGACGAGAAGCCGCCGCGGCCTCACGGGAGACGAAACCCATGAAGATGAGTTCGACCGCGCGCCGAGCGCTGCTTGGAGCCGCCGCCCTGGCCGCCGGCCTGACGGCCGCAGACGGCGCCGCCGCAGCCGAGAAGCTCCGTGTCTGCGCCTCCAAAATCGAGGCGCCCTATTCGACCGCGAAGGGCGACGGCCTCGAGAACCGGATCGCCGAGATCGTCGCCAAGGCGATGGGCCGCGAGATCGAGTTCGTCTGGTCCGACCGGGCCGCGATCTATCTCGTGCGCGACGGTCTCGACAAGAAGCTCTGCGACGTCGTGTTCGGCGTCGACGCCGACGACGAGCGGGTGCGCGCCACGCGGCCCTATTTCCGCACCGGCTACGTCTACGTGACCAAGCAGGACGGCCCGAAGCTCGGCCACAGCTGGAGGGACGTCGAGGCCACCGACGCGACCAGGTTCGCCGTGCGCTTCCAGACGCCCGCCGAGCTGATCCTGAAGGCGGCCGGCAAATACGAGGAGAACGTCTCCTACGGCCTGTCGCTCGTGAATTTCGAGGACAAGCGCAACAAATACACCCAGGTCGCGGCCGACCGCTTGGTGAGCGAGGTCGCGAATGGCGACGCCGACGCCGCGATCGCCTTCGCGTCGGACGTCGCCCGCTACGTCAAGGCGTCCTCGACGCCGCTCAGGATGTCGATGATCGACGACGACTTCCAGCCCGGCTCGAGCGCGAAAATTCCGCTGCATTTCGACCAGGCGATCGGCGTCCGCAAGGACGACGAGGCGCTTGCGAAGGCGCTCGACGAAGCGATCGAGAAGGCGAAGCCCGAGATCGATCGCGCGCTCGCCGACGAGGGGGTGCCGACGCTGCCGCCGAACGCCTGACGGCGCCGCGGCCGTCTCTCCCGTCCATGCAATCGAAGCGAGTTCTGATGCCCAATAGCTTACGCCTGACCGCCGCTCTGGCCTGCCTCTCCGTCGCGCTTGTCATGTCGCCGCCCGCGATGGCCGACATCGCGCTCAACAACACGGTGTCGGGGGAGCCGCTCAATCTCGACGACGCTCCGCCGGAGGGCAAGGATTCGGCTGCGTTCAAGGAGTTCATGCAGTCGGGCAAGAACCCCTATGTCGGCAAGCAGGACTGCTTCGCGAAAGGCGAGGAACTGTTCAACGGCGCGTGTTCGGGCTGCCACGGTCATCTCGCCGAAGGCAAGATCGGCCCCGGCCTCAACGACGATTACTGGACCTATCCGCAGAACGCGACCGACAAGGGCATGTTCGAGACCATCTTCGGCGGCGCGAGCGGCCAGATGGGGCCGATGTACAACTCGGTGAACGTCCAGGAGATGCTGCTGGCGATGGCGTGGGTCCGCCATCTCTACATCGGCGATCCTGAAAAGGCCGAATGGCTCGAGGCGGATGCCCGCAAGACGCTGAAGAAATACGACAACACGCCGGCTCCCAAGCCCGGCGCAGACGCCCCGCAGGAATGCAAGATGGGCGGCTGAGATCTGCGCCGGAGCGCCGGCGCGGGACTGGCGCGGCATGCCCGCGTCCAGACGACTGCAGGACGAAGAGAAGACTCGAGAACGAGGGAACGCAAAATGAACATCACGTCTCGCATCGCCGGCGTCGCCGCCGCAGCCGCCCTGACGGCCGCCTTCGCGTCCGCTCCCGCGCTCGCCTATGACGGCACCAACTGCAAGGAGCCGGGGGTGTGCTGGGAGGCGAAGCCCGGCTATCCCGAAAAGTCGAAGATCGCCGGCTCCAAGTACGACCCGAAGCACGACCCGAAGCAGGTCAGCAAGCAGTCTGACTCCATCAAGCAGATGGAGGAGCGCAACAAGAAACGCGCCGACAATTTCTCCAAGACCGGCAGGTTCCAGTACGACGTCTCGAAGATCTCGGACTGAACCGGTCCCGGCCGCCGGGGGCGACCGGCGGCCGTTCACTATCCCCTGGCGGTCCGCGCATTCAGTTGGGCCGCTCCCTCTCGTCGTCGGGACGGGCATCTTCCGGCCGCCCCACGGGATGACGACGCGCACCTGACGGCCGCCAGCGTTCGGACTGTTCCCAAGCCGAACGTCCGGGCGCGGCGGCCGCCTTTTAGGTTCGCGAGCAAGGCGAGATCTGATGGCGACAACCTCGATCGCTGGACGGCGTCCCCATGGCGAGGGCGCCGCCGACACGTCGTCCAACCTGTCGCTCGACGCATGGCGCAGCCAGGCGCTCGCCTTCGAGGCGGAGATCGGGCGCGCCGTGGTCGGCCAGCCGCATGTGCTGCGGCTGCTGACCATCGCGCTGTTCGCGCGCGGCCATGTCCTGCTCGAGGGCGACGTCGGCGTCGGCAAGACCACGATCCTGCGGGCGGTCACCCGGGCGCTCGGCGGCCCGTTCGAGCGCGTCGAGGGCACAGTCGATCTGATGCCGACCGACATGCTCTATGCGGCCTATATCGACGACGCCGGCAAGCCGCGGGTCGACCCCGGCCCGGCGCTGCGCCACGGCGAAGACCTCGCCGTGTTCTTCTTCAACGAGATCAACCGCGCCCGGCCGCAGGTGCATTCGTTGCTGCTCAGGCTGATGGCCGAGCGGACCGTCTCGGCCTTCGGCAAGGACTGGTCGTTCCCCCATCTCGTGGTGTTCGCCGACCGCAACCGGGTGGAGAAGGAAGAAACCTTCGAGCTGCCGGCCGCGGCCCGCGACCGCTTCATCATGGAGATCGGCGTCGAGACTCCGCACGACGCGGAGGTCCGTCGCGAACTCGTCTTCGATCCGCGCTTCCACGACGTCGACCGCCTGATCGGCGATTTGCGCGAAGGCGTCATCGACCATCGCGGTCTGAACGAAGTCGGGCGCGCGATCCAGTCCTCGGTCACGACCAGCCTGACGCTCGAACGCTACGTGCTCGGTCTCTGGGACGCGCTGCGCGCGCCCGCGAGCGTCGGCGTCTCGATCGAGGGCGTCGACATGGACCGGCTGATCCTCGGCGGCGGCAGCCCTCGCGGCGTCGGCGCTCTGGTGCGCTCGGCCCGGGTCCGGGCCTGGCTCGAGGGCCGTGATATGGTGCTGCCCGAGGATGTGCGGGCGGTGTTCGCCCCCGTGATGGCGCACCGCATCTTCCTCGACCCGATCTACGAGCCGCGCCGCGAGCGGATCGTACGCGCGCTCTGCGGACAGGTGTTCGACAAGGTGCCGGCTCCGTGACCGAGGCGGCGGCCGGAAGCGGCCCGCAGCGGATCGATCTTCCTTATCGCCTCTTCGGACGGGCCAGGGGCGTCGCGCCCGGGCTGCATCGAGCCGTCGGAACAGGGCTCAACGGCGCCTTCCTGCGTCACGGCTCCATCCTGGAGGTCCCGGACGCGCGGCGCATCGACGTCCGCGCCTCGATCACCGACCCGTTTGGGGGGCTGAAGGTCCGCCGTTTCGAGAACCGCGCGCGGATCGACGTCTTCGTCGTCCTCGATTTGTCCGGCTCAATGGCGTTCGGCCGCGCGGGGGGCGACCGCGACCCGATCGCGGACCTCTGCTCCGCGATCGCGCATGCCGCGATCCGGAGCCAGGACCGCTTCGGGATGCTCGCCGCCGGTCCGAAGCCGCGGCAGGATCTCGCGATGCGCGCAACCCGTCGCGCGGGGCTGCCGGACGAGATCTGGCGGCGCACCTCGGGCGAGATCGGCGACGGCCGTGGCGTCGCCGGCCTCATCGAGATGCTGGACGAACTTCCTCAACGGCGCGCGCTGGTCTTCGTCGTCTCGGATTTCCTGATGCCCATTGCGGACGTCGAGGAACTGCTGAGCCGCCTCTGGCGGCACGACGTCGCCCCGATCGTGGTGCGGTCGAGCGCCGTCGAGACGCGGCTGCCGCGCTTCGGGCTGGTGGAGACGCGGGATCTCGAGACTGGACGTCGCCGGGTCATCCTAATGCGCCGGTCGCTGCGCGAGGCCTGGCTCGTCCACGCCCGCGAACGTCGCGCTGCGCTCGACCGCGTCTTCCGCCGCTACGGCCGGCCGGCCTTCGACCTCGTGGATCGTTTCGACCCGGACGCCTTCGTGGATCATCTGCTGTCGGGAGGCGGGTGATGACACGGGCCTTCGCTCCGCGAAGCCGACCTTCCTTGGCCCGCTATTTGGCGGCGGCTGTCGTGTTGCTCGCCTCCGCCGCTCCGGCCGCCGCCCAGATCCTCGACCGCTCGATGTCGGCGCCGCATCCGTTCGGCCTGCTGCTCGGCGACGTCTTCACGCTACGCACCCGCGTCGACGTCGCGGCGCCCTTCAAGCTCGACGCCTCCGCGCTGCCGAAGCCCGGACCCGTCACCTACTGGCTTGACCTCCGATCGATCACGATCCGTGAAAGCACGACCCCAGGCGGCGCGACGCGCTACGAGATCGCGGCCGAATACCAGACGTTCTATGCGCCGCTCGAGGCGATCGAGCAGACTGTCCCGTCGCTCAAGCTCGTCGTGACCGACGGCAAGGGCGGGCGCGCCGAGGCGGACGGCGCGAGCTGGAGCTTCATCACCTCGCCGCTCAGGCCGATCGCCGCGACGGCGGGCGCCGCCTCGGCCTACGGGCTGCGTCCCGACGCCCTGCCGATCCGGAAATCGCTGCGTGACGCCGAGATCGCCGCCGGGGCCGCCGGCGGCGCGACGCTGCTGGCGCTCGCGCTGCTTGCCTGGAGCCGCGCCTGGCCGCCCTTCCACCGCCGGCCGTCGCGACCGTTCGCGAGCGCCGCGCGCGCCGTGGCGCGGCAGGCGAAAGCCGGCGACGAGGGCTGGCGGAACGCGGCGCTCTCGCTGCACCGCGCCTTCGACGCCGCCGCGGGCAGGCGGCTGCTCGGCGAGGATCTTTCAGCCTTCCTCGCCGGCCGACCCTCGTTCCTGCGGCTGGAGCCGCGCATCCGGCAGTTCTTCGAAGCGTCCCGGCAGGCGTTCTTCGGCGCCGCGCCGGCGGTTTCCCGCATGCCGGCCGACGAGCTCCTCGCGCTGTCGCGCAGCCTCGCGGCGGCGGAGCGCACCTCGTGAGCGCGCTCGGCTTCGATCACCCGTGGCTGCTCGTCCTGCTCGCGCTCGCGGCGCTGCCCTTCCTGGCCTCGCCGCTGCGGCTCTCTTCGATGCCCTCGGACGAGGTCGTGCCCGACGATCCGCTCTCGACCGCGATCGGCGTCGGCCTGTCGGTCCTTGGGGCGCTGGCGATCGCCGGGCTCGTGCTCGGCCTGTCCGGGCTGCACCGCCGCGACCAGGTCATCGAGCGGCGCGGCGTGGGCGCCAACATTGTGCTGCTTCTCGACCGCTCGTCGAGCATGGACTCGACCTTCGCCAACCGCTCGCCCGAGGGACGCGAGGAATCGAAGTCGGTCGCGGCTCGCCGCCTGCTGACGGACTTCGCCGCCCGGCGCCCGGCCGACCGCATCGCGGTCGCGGCCTTCTCCACCGCGCCGATGCCGATCGTGCCGATGACCGACCACCACGAGGCGGTCCGCGCGGCGATCGCGGCGATCGACCGTCCGGGGCTCGCGCACACCGACGTCGGCCGCGGCCTCGCGCTCGCCTTCTCGATGTTCGACGACGCTTCGAGCGAGACCTCGCGCGCCCTCGTCCTGGTCTCGGACGGCGCTGCCGTGATCGACCGGCGGGTGCAGGACGCGCTGCGCGACGCGGCGAGGCGGGACCCGGTGCGGCTCTATTGGCTTTTTCTCAGGACGCAGGGGTCGAAAGGCATCTCCGACAAGCCGCCGCCCGGCGAGCCCGACATTCCGCAGGTCTATCCCGAGCGCCATCTCGACATCTTCCTGAAGAGCCTCGGACTGCCCTACCGCGCCTTCGAGGCGCGGGGCGCGTCCGACGTCTCGGCGGCGATCCGCGAAATCGACCAGCTCGAGCAGCGGCCGACGACCTTCAAGGAGACGATCCCGCGCCAGGACCTCGACTGGCTGTGCTACCTGCTCGCGGCGCTCGCCTCCGCACTGCTGCTCGCCGCCAAGCTGATGGAACGGCGGCTGGAGGAGGGCGAGAGTCTGGGAGGCG
>NZ_RYFI01000007.1:78352-104397 GCF_004103825.1 Hansschlegelia zhihuaiae | reverse complement strand
CTCTCCCCGGCGGGGAGAGGTCGGCCCGCAGGGCCGGGTGAGGGGGCGTCGCCCTTTCCGGACAGCTCTGAGCCCTCTCACCCGCTCGGCTTCCCCTCGCGACCTCTCCTTAGTGGGGAGAGGTGAAGAGCCGCGGCGATCTCTGGGGAGCGCCGCGTCATGAGGCTCGGGCTCCTGAAGGGCATCGTCCCCGTCGTGCTGCTCCTCGCGGCGCTCGGCTGGTTCGGCTCGGCGCTGTGGACGCTGCAGGGCGAGCGCGCCGAGCGGGCGGTGTTCGACGCGCTCGCCTCGCGCCGCGACGTCGCGCCCCCCGACGACGCGAGCGGCGAGCTGCTGTTCGCCCGCGCGCATTTCCTGCTCGCACGCGACCGGATCGACGAGGCGCAGTCGCTGGTCGGCCCTCTGGTCGAGCGCGGCGGGCCGAAGATTGCGGCGCGGTTCTACTACGACGTCGGCAACGCGCGGGCGCGCCGGGCCGTCGGGGCGATCGAGTCGAGCCAGATCGACAAGGCGATTCCCGAGGTCCGGCTCGCCAAGGACGCGTTCCGCTCGGCGCTCAGGGCCGATCCCGACTTCTGGGACGCCCGCTACAATCTCGACGTCGTGATGCGCCTGGTCCGCGACTTTCCCGAATTCGAGGGCGGGGAGGAAGAGACCAAGGCGCAGCCCAAGAAGCTCTGGACGGACCTTCCCGGCCGTCCGCGGGGGCTGCCGTGAGGCGGCCCGACTGGCGCACGCTCGCGATCGGCGCCGCACTCGCATTGAGCGCGGGCGCAGCGCTGCAGCCGGAGATCCGCGCCGAGCGGTCGACCTATGACGTCGTGGGCTTCGTCGACATCACCGGCTCGATGAACGCACGTGACTACGAGGCGAACGGCGCGCCGCAGAGCCGGCTCGACGCCGTCAAGGAACGCCTGCCGGCCGCGATCGGCCGCCTGCCCTGCGGCTCGCGCTTCGGGCTCGGCGTGTTCAGCGAGCGACGCGTCTTCCTGCTGTTCGAGCCGATGGACGTCTGCCGCGACTTCGCGGCGATCGAGGGCGCGATCCGCGGCCTCGACTGGCGCATGGCCTGGGAGGGCGACAGTCGCGTGGCCGACGGCCTCCAGCGCGCGATCGACATGACGAAGCCGATCGGCGCCGACGTCATGTTCGTGACCGACGGCCACGAGGCCCCGCCGGTCCGCACCGACATGGAGCAGCGCTTCGACGTCGAGAAGGACCGCGTGAAGGGGCTGATCGTGGGCGTCGGCGGAACGCAGCCCGTGCCGATCCCCAAATATGACGATTTCGGACGCGAGTCCGGCTTCTTCTCGATGTCCGACGTGCCGCAGGCCTCGCGTCTGGGTCCCCCGCCCGAGGGGGCCGAGAACCTGCCCGGCTACAACCCCCGCAACGCCCCCTTCGGCGAGATGCCGGAGGGCGACGAGCACTTGACCTCCGTCAAGGACGACCATCTGCGCCAGATCGCGGGGCTTACCGGCCTCGGCTACGCCCGGCTCGGCGATCCGGAGGCCCTGGCGGAGGCGATCGAGTCCAATGCGAAGCCGCGACCGATCGAGGTTGCGGTCGACCTGTCCTTCATCCCAGCCGCAGCGGCGCTCGTGGCGCTCGCTGTCCTCTATGGCGCCCCGCTCGCGGCAGGCTTTCGCCGACGGCGCGCCGCTTTCCAAGGAGTCGCCTGATGCGTCGTCTCGCCCTCGCCGCCGTTCTCTCGCTCGCCGCGCCTGCTCTCGCCTTCGCCCATGGGCCGACGCCTCAGAAGGTCGAGGAGAAGATCGAGATCAAGGCCGAGCCCGCCAAGGTCTGGGCGTTGGTCAAGGATTTCGGGGGGATCAAGGCTTGGCATCCGATGGTGGAGTCGGCCGAGGTCAAGGACGGCGAACGCACGCTGAAGGTGAAGGGCGGCGCGGAGCTCGTCGAGAGCCAGGACGAAAGCGACGACGGCTCCATGACGCTCGGCTACCGGCTTTCAAACGAAGGCGGCGACGCGTTCCCGGTCAGCTCCTATTCGGCGACCATAAAGGTGACGGCGGGAGGCGGCGGCTCGGAGGTCGTCTGGCAGGGCCGCGGCTACCGGCTCGACACCTCAAACGAGCCGCCGGAGGGCAAGGACGACGCAGCCGCGGTCAAGATCCTGTCGGACTTCTTCAAGGCGGGCCTCGAGGGGCTCAAGAAGAAGGCGGAGGGCCAGGGGTGAGGCTTCGCGCCCTCCTCTGCGCCGCGACGCTGCTCGCCGCGCCGGCCGTGTCCGCCGACGAGACCCTGGTCGCGGTCGTGGGACAGACGGGAGGCGTGGTGCGCCTCCTGCCCGTCGGGGGCGGGACAGCCGCCTACGTCGATGTCGGCGACCTTCCGGCCGGCGTCGCCATCGGGCCGGACGGGCGCACGCTCTACGTCACAGACCCGGACCACGGCCGCGTCACCGTGCTCGACGCGGTCACGCGTCAGATCACGGCGCGCTTTCCGGTGAAGGGCCAGCCCTTCGGGGCTGCGGCGACCGACGAATTCCTCTATCTCACCGACTGGACGCGCGGCGTCGTCATCAAGCTCGACGTGCTGACCGGCGCGACGGTCGGGGAAACCAAGGTCGGCAAATCGCCCGCGGCCATCATCCTCGACAAGTCCGGCGGCCGCGCTTTCGTGGCGGTCCGCGAGGAGGACGCGGTCGGCGTCCTCGATCTGGGGTCAGCGGGGGAGCCCCAGAAGATCAAGGTCGGCAAGGCGCCGTTCGCGCTCGCGCTGTCGCCTGATGGCGCGCGCCTCTATGTGGCCAACGTCCAGAGCGGCGACCTCTCGGTGATCGACGTCGCGGGAGGCCGCGAGATCAAGCGCGTCGCGGTCGGCCGGATGCCCTACGGGGTCGCGGTCACGCCGGACGGGCGCAAGATCGCAGTGACGCTGCAGCACGACTCGGCGCTCGCGATCGTCGACGCCGAGATGCTGGAGGCGACCGCCCGGGTGAAGGTCGGGAGCTATCCGGAAGGCGTCTCGATCGCCCCCGACGGCAGGACTGCGGCCGTCGCCAACTGGATGGACGACACGGTCTCGCTCGTCGACCTCGACGCCGCCCGCGTGACCGGGACCCTCCCGGCGGAGGGCGGCCCCCGCAATCTCGTGGTCGTGACGCAGTGACACCCCAAGCGCTTCGGCCCGGAGGTCCGGCGCCGACAAGACACAAGACTGGAGAACAGCCATGCGCCTCGCCCCAATGATCGCCCTTGCGGTCCTCGGCCTGCCTCTCGCGACTGCGGCCTCGGCCCAGCGCGCCGCAGATCTCGCGCCGATCGACGTGACCGTCGCGGTGGGTGAGATCGGGCCCGGCTGGGTCAAGAAGCAGGTCGGCGAGGAAGGCGTGACCTTCGTCTGCGAGACCGACGCCTGCGGCGGCCGCGGCGTCGTGGGCATCGGCCAGGCCAGGCCCTCGCCCGACTACGTCAAGGAGGTCGTGGCCGACCCCGACAAGACGATGAAGAGCTACCGCTACGCGACCGAGGAATCGATGAGGCCGACCGGCTGCACGTTCAAGTCCTTCGACGTGCGCCGGCTCGGCGAGCGCCGCATCCAGTATGAGAGCCTCGGCAGCTGTCCGCAGGGGACTGCCGCCGCGATGACGACGATCTTCGACGCGGATCGGTCCGGCATGATGTCGGTTCAGATCCTGACCAAGTCCGAGGCCGACGCCGTGAAGCTGCGCGACGCTTCGGTCGGCAAGATCGTGGCCGCTCTCGACGCGCCGCGTTCGGACCGCTGATCGGGGGCCGGCGGCGCGGCGCGCCGGCATTTCCCGGGCAGGTTCTGGTAGTAGACGCTCTTCAGGCTCGCCTCGGTCCAGGCGTCGCCCGCGCGGGCGGCGTCGAAGCCGCGCAGCTCGATCGCGATCTCCTGCTCGCCGAGGCCGGCCTGGCTCGAATCCGGCACGGAGACCCGGGCGTCCAGGCGCGGCGGATCGGCCGTCTGGTCGAGCCGCCATTCGGGCCGCCGTCCCGCAAGCGCGTTGTAGTCGGTGCGGTCGCCGTCGGCCTTGGCGACATAGACCTGGCGGTAAAGCGCCGGGTCGTCGGGCGCCTGTTCGAGCAGGAAGGCCACGAAGGGCCGGCTCTCGACGAAGACATAGAATTGGCAATAGAGCGCGGTCTGGCGCGGGCCGCTGTCAGCGGCGGGCGGGCCGGGCTCTGCCGGCGGCGCGCCTCGGGCGCAGAGGGCCAGCCCCGCCGCGGCCGCCCCCAGCGCACCGACCAAGGCGACGAGCGCGACGCGTCTGGAGCCTGCCCCGATCATGGCCGCCCATATGGCCGGAGCCGCGCCTCCGGCCAGTCGTACTTCCGCAAATTTATGCTCAGGATTTTCGACATTGAATTTGTTTATTATGACTTTCTTTGCACAGGAAAAGTGTAACCGGCGAGGAGGAAGATTTGTCCTGTGATCTGGTCAATAAAATCGGCGAGTAATGAAAATCAATAGACGGAGACCAGCCTCCGGACCGCCGCCAGCAGCGCAGAGGGCGTCAATCCGGCTCACCGGATGATTTCCCTGGAGCCGCGTCGCCCGAAACCCGGAAGTCGCCCGCCGGGTTTCGAGCGAGGTCTCGGCCCCCAAGAAGAGACTTACTTGGCGTCCTTACACCACGAAGCCGAGGCTTCTCTGCATCGCGCGGTGTAGCTCTTCGTCAATTTTTCCGCCGAGACCCATTCGTCCTCATCGACCCCATTGTTGTTGTCGTCGTCCATCGCCGCGAAGTTCGGCGCATACTCGATCTTCAGCGCTCCAACGTTCTTCTGATACTCGATGCGGTCGATCTGCCCGTTGCCGTCGGTGTCGAGCTTGTTGAAGGCGGGCCACTCGGCTGCGATGGCGGCCGTTCCCGAAAGCAGCAGAACTGAAGCGAAAGCGACCAAGGTCTTGGTCATTGCGTCTTCTCCCCAATACGTCGTTTGTCGGACGTCTCCATTGCGGGCGACGGTCCCGCCGCCGGTTTTTGGCGGCATCGTATCGGACGCCTACTGGCGAAGCTAAATCAATGGAAGATCTTCCCAATTCCTCCGGGAGACACTGGCAGTCGCGTCGTGCGGCGGAGGTCCTTGCGAGGTCGGGCGAGAGCCCACGGACGCCCGTGCCGCTGGCAGGAGCCGCCGCCCCGCCATCCTGTTGTCTTCTCGCCCGGACCTAGCGGGGACGTGGCGGCGGGGACGCGCGACGCATGCCGCCCCCGGCGCTTGGCTCAGCGGGCGCAGCTGATTGTAGATTGCGCCGTTGTAGTCGTCGGAGACGAGCAGCGAGCCGTCCTGCGCCGCCAGCACGTCGGCGGAGCCCAATCTGGCGAGCGCAAGGCCATGACGTCCGCCGAGCGCCTTCAGACGTCAGTTGGGCATCCGGTCTCGTCCGTGGCCCATCTGCCAGTCCGGGAGGGGCGCCACGACGCTTGTCGTCTCAGTCACTATCGACACGCTGATGGCGACGGTGAAATCCACGCTGTCCGCCATGGACAGCGTGACGACGGGGTCCCCAAGGACCTCTGTCAGAGACCGGGCGGAGGGTAGGGGCTCGTTGTGCTGCTCGAGCCATTTTAGCCGCATATAGAGAGACTTCGTGGCCTTGGCCGGGATCTCGCTGACTCGATTGACGCCGGTGAAAGCTCCGGGAACGTCCGGAAACCAGACGTAGAATTTCTCGTCACTTACCTCCACGATCCCAACATAGTCGACCTTTCTGGTGCTCACGCACTTCATGACGGCGCTCCTAGCCGCTTGGTCGAAGCTATTCGACCAAGCGGCAGAACTGCCAACAAGTGTCACATTCGAAGCAGTGAGCCCCTCCAAAGTGGTACCGCATCCGCGAACGCCGCACCCAGTTCGCCAGATTGCGAATGCGGCGGTTGCAGATCCGACGAGCGCATCGATCTCTCCCGGTGTGTCGGCATGATCTTCGACCCTCCGCCGCCTCGTGCGGGGTCAAGCTGGTGCGCTGGCACGTCTGCGCGCCAGACGTCACCTCGAGCGGGCTGAGCGGCTCGCGCTGGACGATGAGCTAAGTGCTTGAAATTCCTGGCGCTCCCAAGGGGACTCGAACCCCTGTTTTCGCCGTGAGAGGGCGACGTCCTAGACCGCTAGACGATGGGAGCCGCGAGCGGAAGGCCGCAGTCTATAGACGGCCCGCCGCCCGCCTTCAAGCGCCGCGGCGGCCGATCCGGCGGGAAAGGCGCCGCGGCCTAGCGGAGCGGCGGGGCGCCCGGGGCGGGCGTGATGTCGAGCCGGCCGGTCTCGGCGAGCGTGCCGGCGTCGAACACATGGACGACGGTGCGCCCGCCCGCCTCGATCGTCACCAGAAGCCGGCCGCCGTCCGCCGTCGTCGAGAGGACCTTTGCGCCGGCCGGCAGCGCCAAAACCTTCGGCGCGGCGGCTGCGGCGCGCGGCGGCGCCTTGACGACCCGGTAGGCGATCACCGACATCACGGCCAGAAAACCGACGCCCATGGTGAGCGCGGCGACGATCGTCAGGACCTTCAGCCGCTGATAGACGCGGCGGATCCTCGGGTCGTCGTCCTCCGCCAGCCCGAAGGCCGAGCTCGTTTCGCCAGGCGCCGCCATGTCCGTCCCGTTTGAAGACGCCGACCTCGAAGACGACGCCGCGCCGTCCGCGCGCCTCGTCGTCGCGCTCCGGCGCGAGGATTCCGGCGAGCGGATCGACCGCCTGCTCGCCGCGCGGCTTCCCGAGCTTTCGCGCGCCCGCATCCAGGCGCTGATGCGCTCGGGCCGCGTCTCGGCCGCGGGCCGGACGCTAGAAGACCCCTCGGCCAAAATCAACGCAGGCGAGGGGCCGGGCGAGATCGTCGTCGAATTGCCGCCGCCGGAGCCCGCGGGCCCGATCGGGCAGGACATCCCCCTCGTCGTGGTGCATGAGGACCGCGACCTGATCGTGATCGACAAGCCGGCGGGCCTCGTGGTCCATCCCGCCGCCGGCCACGCCGACGGCACGCTGGTCAACGCGCTGATCGCGCATTGCGGGGCGAGCCTGTCAGGCGTCGGCGGGGTGGCGCGGCCCGGGATCGTCCACCGGCTCGACAAGGACACCAGCGGCCTGATGGTCGCGGCGAAGACCGACGCCGCGCACCGCGCGCTCAGCGCCCAGTTCGCCGACCACGGCCGCACCGGGCCGCTGGTGCGGCGCTATCTGGCGCTGGTCTGGAGCCCGCCCGATCGCCCCCGTGGCGTGATCGACGCTCCGCTCGGGCGGAGCGCGAGGAATCGCGAGAAGATCGCGATCCGCTCCGACGGCCGCGAGGCGATCACCCATTGGGAGACGCTGGAGCGCTATCCCGCGGCCGACGCCGGCCTCATCGCCTGCCGGCTGGAGACCGGCCGGACCCATCAAATCCGCGTGCATCTCGCCTCGCTCGGGAGCCCTCTGGTGGGCGACGACGTTTATGGCCCGGGACACCGCACCAAGGCTTCGCGGTTGTCGGAGGAGGCGGGGGCGGCGCTCAAGGCGCTCGGCCGGCAGGCGCTGCACGCCGCGACGCTTGGCTTCGCGCACCCAAGGACGGGCAAGGCCATGCTGTTCGAGAGCGCTCCGCCGCCGGAGCTCGAACGGCTTCTGGCGGCGTTGCGAGACTCGCGCAGGGACATGGCTTAGCGCGCGTGCATGGAGGGGTGGAGCGTTCCGCCCTTTCCCATGCAAATTCGCAACGGCCGCTGCTCGCGTAACGATGATCGCACGGAAGCCGTAATGCGGTATAAGTCTATCGAAGCGATCGGCTCATGAGAGCGGTCGCGTCCCGGGTCCGCCGCAGTCCCGCGGGGGCCTCTGTCTCCAAGGAGGCGCTCATATGGCGTCAGCCGCACTTCCGATCCTCGTCTCAGACGGCGGCCTCAGCCGCTATCTCGACGAGATTCGCAAATTCCCGATGCTCGAGCCGCAGGAAGAGTACATGCTCGCCAAGCGCTGGCGGGAGCATGGCGACCGCGACGCCGCGCATCGGCTCGTCACCAGCCATCTGAGGCTCGTGGCCAAGATCGCCATGGGCTATCGCGGCTACGGCCTGCCGATCGGCGAGGTCGTGAGCGAGGGCAATGTCGGCCTCATGCAGGCCGTGAAGCGCTTCGAGCCCGAGAAGGGTTTTCGGCTAGCGACCTACGCGATGTGGTGGATTCGCGCCTCGATCCAAGAATACATCCTGCGCTCCTGGTCGCTCGTGAAGATGGGCACCACGGCGAACCAGAAGAAGCTGTTCTTCAACCTGCGCAAGGCGAAGAGCCAGATCTCGGCGCTCGACGAGGGCGACCTCAGGCCCGACCAGGTCAAGCAGATCGCGACAAGGCTTGGCGTGACCGAGACCGACGTGGTCGACATGAACCGCAGGCTCGGCGGCGACGCCTCGCTGAACTCGCCGCTGCGCGAGGACGAGGGCTCGTCCGAGTGGCAGGACTGGCTGGTCGACGAGAGCGACAGCCAGGAGACCCGGCTCGCCGACACGGAAGAGCTCGACCATCGCCGGCAGGCGCTCGCCGGCGCGCTCCAGGTCCTCAACGACCGCGAGCGCCGAATCTTCGAGGCGCGCCGTCTCGCCGACGAACCGCTGACGCTCGAGGAGCTGTCGGGCGAGTTCAACGTCAGCCGCGAGCGCGTGCGGCAGATCGAGGTCCGGGCCTTCGAGAAGGTCCAGGCGGCGGTCCGCAAGAACGTCGCGGCGATCGAAGCCCACGCCTGACCGGGGACCGGCGGACGCTCCGCCGGTCACCTCCGCACCGCCCCCATGTCCCGGCCTCGAGCCGGGACCCATTGGGCTCGACGGTTCCGGCGATCTGCGGAAACGCGACCGTCATCCCGGGCTTGTCCCGGGATCCATTGCCTCTGAGCCTGCCAAGCTATTGGATACGCGGTGATAATGGATTCCGGGACAAGCCCGGAATGACGGCGGCGTGGCGTCTCGGCTAACATTGTCGGCGCGACGGATCGCTCCGAGCGCTCTCGGCTTCGGAGTTACGGTCAATCCGGCGATGTCAAACAGCGTGCATTTGGAGGCGCGGGTCGCCGCAGGAGCCTCGATGCGTGTGTAGTGTGGCGGCGCCTGCGGCGCCCGGGCACGGTTTTCGGATAGGTCAGACGCTCTTGACACGCCCCGGTCGTAGTGCCGGGGGTATGACGTGTTGCCGACGGACCGTTTCCGGTCCGCCCCTGACTCTGGTCCCGGGGCGGGTGAGCCGGTCCCTCCCGCCGCAGGCTCCGCCCTCCTCCCGCGCCGCCGGACGGCCCGACGACGCCTCCATGGATGGGAGAAGGCGACACGATGCTGCCTCAGAACGAGGCCGATGTAAAGAAAATAATCCTATACCCGAGTCGCTGCGCGGCCTTCATGTCCCGGCATTGAGCCGGGACCCATCGGACTCGGCCGGTCCAGGCAGGAGCGCGACGCCGCCCGGAGCCTGCTTCGGCGCGCGCCGCGCCGAATGGGTCCCGGCTCGAGGCCGGGACATGGCGGCGGCGTTTCGGGGCCCGGAAAGGCTCAGGCCGGCCGGCGGTAGATCCACACCCGGGCGGGCGGCAGGTTCAGCCAGACGCGCGGCGAGCCGGCCGCGGTGGTGAGGCCGATCGCCTCGCGCGGGATCGGCGGCACCAGTCCGTAGGTGAACTGGATGAAGGGCGCGCCGACCCGCGACATGTCGAAACAGTCGTCGAGCAACTGGACGCGCTGGCGCACCGGCTTGGTGAGGAGAGGCAGGCTGGACACCGTCGCGGTCAGGGGCTTGTCGAGCTGGCCTTCGAGCGTCTGCCGCGCCGAATAGGCGTCGCCGCGCACCACGGTCACGCCCGGAAAGCGGCGCTCGAGCAGCGGCACGAATTCCGGGTTGAACTCGATCAGCACCAGCCGTTCGGGGGCCACCCCGCGCTCGATCAGCGCCTCGGTCACCGGGCCGGTGCCGGGGCCGATCTCCAGCACCATGCCGGGCTGGGTCGGGTCGACATAGCGCGCCATCATGCGCGCCAGCGCCTTGCCGGACGGGCTGACCGCGCCCGTCACCAGCGGCTTGTCGAGCCAGGATCTGAGGAATCGCGCCTCGTCCGCGAGATCGATGCGCTTGCCCCGGCCGTCGGCGAGGCGCGAGGTCCGTCTTGCGGGTTCGAGCATGGAGACCGGAGAACTCCGATGACGCGGCGTAGGACATTTAGCGCGCGTTCGACGAATTGGCGATGGCCGGCCCGCAACAATCGCACCGGATTCTTGGTCAGGCGCTGCCGAAGAACTCCTTGACCCGCGAGAAGAACCCGCTGGTCTCGGGATGGTTCGCCTCGGAGGCCTCCGCGGCGAACTCCTCGAGCAGAGCGCGCTGGCGGGCGGTGAGGCGCTGGGGGATCTCGACGGTCGCCTGGATGTACATGTCGCCGAACTCCTTCGAGCGCAGGATCGGCATGCCCTTGCCCTTAAGGCGGAACTGCATGCCCGTCTGGGTGCCCTCGGGGATCTTCACTCGGGTCCGGCCGCCGTCGATGGTCGGCGCCTCGAAGGAGCCGCCGAGGGCGGCGGTCGTCATCGGGATCGGGGCGCGGCAGTAGAGATCGGCGCCGTCGCGCTGGAACAGCGCGTGGCTCGCGATCGACAGGAAGATGTAGAGGTCGCCGGTCGGCCCGCCGCGCAGGCCGGCCTCGCCCTCGCCGCCGAGCCGGATGCGCGTGCCGTCCTCGACGCCCGCCGGGATCGCGACCTCAAGCGTGCGCTCCTTGGTGACGCGGCCGGCGCCCGCGCAGTCCGCGCAAGGGTCGTCGATGATCTGGCCGCGGCCATGACAGCCGGGGCAGGTGCGCTCCATCAGGAAGAAGCCCTGGCTCGACCGCACCTTGCCGGCGCCGCCGCAGGTCGGGCACTGGCGGGGCTTGGAGCCGGGCTTGGCGCCCGATCCCGAACAGGCCTCGCAGGTCACGCTGGTCGGGATGCGGATCTGTGCGGTCTTGCCCGCATAGGCGTCCTCGAGCGTGATCTCCATGTTGTAGCGGAGGTCCGCGCCGCGCTCGCGGCCGCCTGAGGCGCGTCCGCCGCGTCCGCGTCCGTCGCCAAAGAAGCTCTCGAAGATGTCGGACATGAAGTCCGACATATCGGGGCCGCCGCGCGGCCCCGCGCCGCCGAAGCCGCCATTCTCGAAGGCCGCGTGGCCGAAGCGGTCATAGGCCGCGCGCTTCTGCGGGTCCTTCAGGCAGTCATAGGCGGCGTTCAGTTCCTTGAACCGCGCCTCCGCGGCTTCGTCGCCCGGATTGCGGTCGGGGTGCCATCGCATGGCGGCCTTGCGGTAGGCCGCCTTGAGCTCGGCGTCGTCCGCCGTGCGCTCGACCTCGAGAGTCTCGTAGAAACAGGTGCGGGACATCGGGGGCGGGGATCTGGTTCCTGGGGGAGCCGGACGCCGCCGGCCTCCTTTCTGGAAAGGAACGGCCCCCCGCGGCGAGGCGGGGGCCGGATGCGGATCAGTCGGCGGTCAGGCCGACTTCTTCTTGTCGTCGACCTCTTCGAAGTCGGCGTCGACGACGTCGTCCTTCTGCTCCGACGCCCCGCTGGAGGCCTCCGAGCCGGAGGCGTCGGCCGCGCCGCCCTGGCCCTGGGCGTACATCGCCTCGCCGAGCTTCATCGAGGCCTGGGCGAGCGCGTTGGTCTTGGCCTGGATGGCCTCGACGTCGTCGCCCGAGAGCGCGGTCTTGAGATCCGCGACCGCGGCCTCGATCGCCGACTTGTCGCCCGCCGGGGCCTTGTCGCCGAGCTCGGCCAGCGTCTTCTCGCTCGAGTGGATCAGCGCCTCGCCGTGGTTCCTGGCCTCGACGAGCGCGCGGCGCTTCTTGTCCTCAGCGGCGTTGGCCTCGGCCTCCTTGACCATCTTGTCGATATCGGCGTCCGAGAGGCCGCCCGACGCCTGGATGCGGATCTGCTGCTCCTTGTTGGTCGCCTTGTCCTTGGCGCCGACATTGACGATGCCGTTGGCGTCGATGTCGAACGTCACCTCGATCTGAGGCACTCCGCGGGGGGCAGCAGGAATCCCCACCAGGTCGAACTGGCCGAGCAGCTTGTTGTCGGCCGCCATTTCGCGCTCGCCCTGGAAGACCCGGATGGTGACGGCGGACTGGCTGTCCTCGGCCGTCGAGAACACCTGGCTCTTCTTGGTCGGGATCGTGGTGTTGCGGTCAATGAGACGCGTGAACACGCCGCCCAACGTCTCGATGCCGAGCGACAGCGGAGTGACGTCGAGCAGCAGCACGTCCTTGACGTCGCCCTGCAGCACGCCGGCCTGGATCGCCGCGCCGATCGCCACGACCTCGTCGGGGTTGACGCCCTTGTGCGGCTCCTTGCCGAAGAACTGCTTCACGGTCTCGTGGACCTTCGGCATGCGGGTCATGCCGCCGACCAGCACGACCTCGTCGATCTGGCCGGCCGAGACGCCGGCGTCCTTGAGCGCCGCCTTGCAGGGCTCGATCGTGCGCTGGATCAGGTCGTCCACCAGGCTCTCGAACTTCGCCCTTGTGAGCTTCAGCGCGAGATGCTTCGGGCCGGTCGCGTCCGCCGTGATGTAGGGCAGGTTGATGTCGGTCTGGCTCGCCGAGGACAACTCGATCTTGGCCTTCTCGGCCGCCTCCTTGAGGCGCTGGAGGGCGAGCTTGTCGTTCCTGAGGTCGATGCCCTGCTCACGCTTGAACTCGTCCGCGAGGTAGCCGACGAGGCGCATGTCGAAGTCCTCGCCGCCGAGGAAGGTGTCGCCATTGGTCGACTTCACCTCGAACACGCCGTCGCCGATCTCGAGGATCGAGATGTCGAAGGTGCCGCCGCCGAGGTCGTAGACCGCGATCGTGCCGGAGGTCTTCTTGTCGAGGCCGTAGGCGAGCGCGGCCGCGGTCGGCTCGTTGATGATGCGCAGGACCTCGAGGCCCGCGATCTTGCCGGCGTCCTTGGTGGCCTGGCGCTGGCTGTCGTTGAAGTAGGCCGGGACCGTGATGACCGCCTGGTCGACCTTCTGGCCGAGATGGGCCTCCGCGGTCTCCTTCATCTTCTGCAGCGTGTAGGCCGAGATCTGCGACGGCGAATATTTCTTGCCGTCGGCCTCGAGCCACGCGTCGCCATTGTCGCCCTCGACGATCTTGTAGGGGACGAGCTTCTTGTCCTTCTCGACCGTCGGATCGGAGAAGCGCCGGCCGATCAGGCGCTTGACCGCGAAGAAGGTCTTGTCGGGATTGGTGACCGCCTGGCGCTTGGCCGGCTGGCCGACGAGCCGCTCGCCGCCGTCCGCGAACGCCACGATCGAGGGCGTGGTGCGGGCGCCTTCCGAGTTCTCGATCACCTTGGGCGTCGAGCCGTCCATCACGGCGACGCAGGAGTTCGTGGTTCCGAGATCGATCCCGATGACCTTGCCCATGTGTTTACGTCCTCATCTTCCCGTTAAGCGGACCGGACGGCCCCGAAGCGGCCTAGCGCGAGCGTCCATCATGACGCCCGCAACCCTTCGGTCCCTTGAGTTTCCCGCCTTCCCAGCGGGTCGGCGGGTATATAAGGACGGGGTTTTCGAGCCGCAAGGCGGACGATGACGCGGCCGTGAGGCCCTCACGCCGGAAAGGCGGTTCGAGCGTCCGGGCGCGGTCTAGGTCGACAAACGCCGCGCCGGCCACAGGTTCGTCGCCCCACGCAGCACGGTTCGCCTCTCATGAAGCTCGCGCCCGGCTATCTCTCGGCTCAAGACCAGGCCGCGCTGCTCGAGGCGCTGCGCGCCGCGCTTTCCGCCGCGCCGCTCTTCGTCCCTGCGATGCCGCGCACGGGAAAACCCTTTTCGGTCAGGATGAGCAATCTCGGACCGCTCGGCTGGGTCTCGGACCGCGACGGCGGCTACCGGTATCAGGCGACGCATCCCGCGACCGGCCGGCCCTGGCCTGCGATGCCCGACATCCTGCTCCGCGCGTGGGGCGACATCGGCTGCTATCCGCACCCGCCCGAGGCGTGCCTCGTGAACTGGTATGCGCCCGGAACCCGCATGGGGCTCCACCAGGACCGCGACGAGCAGGATTTCGACGCGCCCGTGGTGTCGCTGTCGCTCGGCGACACGGCGCTGTTCCGCATCGGCGGCGCGAGGCGCTCCGACCCGACCCGGTCGTTCCGGCTCGCCTCCGGCGACGGCATGGCGCTCATGGGCGACAGCCGGCTCGCCTTCCACGGCGTCGACC
The DNA here is from genome assembly GCF_004103825.1 of Hansschlegelia zhihuaiae. GTDB lineage: Bacteria > Pseudomonadota > Alphaproteobacteria > Rhizobiales > Methylopilaceae > Methylopila > Methylopila zhihuaiae. The sequence goes on along the minus strand of NZ_RYFI01000007.1, from coordinate 90,220 downwards.
GGATCATCGCCGGCACGTCGACGCTGCTGCCCGACGGCGGACGCGTCAATCTCACGCTCCGCCGGGTCACGAGGCCGTCGGACCGCTGACGCCTCGGACGCCGCCGCCGCTCGCTCGCCCGGCGGCCAGCATCGTCGAGCGACGTCATTCAAATGAGCGATGACGACGCTAGGCTGGTTGGCAGATACCTAAGCGCGTTGACAGCTTGCTTGCCAAGTCTATAGTCGTGCAAAGGTTTTTGAATAATTGAACGCCGTGGATAGTTTGATCATCTGATCACATCGTCCGCGGCGCGCTGTAATTTCAAGTACAAAATTGTTTGCGTACAATTTGCGCAGTCGCGAGATGCGAGTCCTCGAAGACCGGAACGTCGGACAACAGAAGAAGATGACAGGTCGATCACTTGGCCTGGTCATGCAGAAAAAGGGCGCAGAGCCATGGCCAATTTCACCGGAACGGGCAGCGACGACACCATCACGCCGGACCAGGTCTCGGCCGGCGTCACCCGCGATCCGCCCAATGCGCGTCCGGGGCAGGACAGCGACTTCATCGCCGGCGGCGTGGGCGACGACACGCTCTCCGGAGGCGGCGGCAATGACGGCATCAATGGCGACGCCGACAACGACCTGATCGACGGCGGCTCCGGGGCCGACAACCTGAATGGCGGCGACGGCAACGACACGCTGATCGGCGGCTCGGAAAACGACAACCTGGCCGGCGGCGAGGGGACGGACACCTATGTGTTCGGCCGCAACTGGGGCGCGGATTTCGTCAATCCGTCGGCCGTCACGGGCCGCGACGTCATCGAGTTCCTCGACACCGTCGACCGCGACCGGGTCAAGTTCCGGATCGAGAACGACGACCTGATCATCACCCAGGGCGACAATTCGATCTTCATCAACAACCAGTACGCGCTCGGGACCGGCTCCTCGACGCCGGTCCGCGAGGTGCGCTTCGACACCGGCCCGGCGATCGACGTCTCGAAGGTCGATCCCGACTGGCTGATCCGCTCCGGCACCAATCTCGGCGAGTCGCTGACCGGCTCGATCTTCAAGGACACGCTCGACGGCAAGGCCGGCAACGACAATCTGTTCGGCGGCGAAGGCAACGACACGCTGACCGGCGGCAAGGACAACGACTTCCTGTCCGGCGGCAACGGCAACGACACCTATCTCTTCGCCGGCGGCTTCGGGGTCGACAGCGTGTCGGAGGGCTTCAACGGCGGCCGCGACGTCATCGAGTTCCTCGAAGGCGTCGACCGCGAGGACCTGTCGATCTTCGTGCAAGGCTCGTCGCTGATCATCGACCGCGGCGACAACCGGATCACGCTCAACAGCCAGTTCGCCAACGGCACGGGCCAGAACGCGCTGTTCGAGACGATCGCGTTCGACGCCGACCCCGACCTCAACATCAAGTCGGTCGACAAGGACTGGATCACCCGTATCGGCAAGAGCGCGGCCGAGCGCTTCGACGGCTCGATCTTCAAGGACACGATCGACGGCGCGGGCGGCAACGACTCGATCTTCTCGGGCGACGCCAACGACCTGATCACCGGCGGCGGCGGCGCAGACCAGCTCGGCGGCGGCGCGGGCGACGACACCTATGTGTTCGATCTGGGCTTTGGGATCGACTCGATCTTCGAGAGCTTCGGCCAGGGCCGCGACACGATCCAGTTCGGCGAGGGCATCCGCCCGGCCGACCTCGACGTCAGGGTCGAGGGCACGAGCCTCGTGATCGTGCGGGGCTCCTCGCAGATCACCGTGTCGGGCCAATACAGCAACGGCACTGGCCAGAACGTCCTGGTCGAGCGCATGACGTTCGAGAACGGCGACGTCGTCTCGCTCGGCAAGCCGCTCGACGAATGGCTGGACCGCGAGGGCACCCGCCAGAACGACAGCTTCGGCGGATCGATCTTCAAGGACACGATCTCGGGCGGCGCCGGCAACGACTCGATCTTCGGCGGCAGCCTCGGCCGCGACAGCCTTTCGGGCGACGCCGGCGACGACACGCTGTCGGGCGGGACCGAAAAGGACACGGTCGACGGCGGCGGAGGCAACGATTCGCTGTTCGGCGGCGACGACAACGATTCGCTCATTGGCGGCGACGGTCTCGACACGATCCGCGGCGACGCCGGCAACGACTTCATGAGCGGCGGCGCCGGCGCCGACTCCATCGAGGGCGGCGACGGACGCAACACCTTCGACGGCGGCGGCGGCGCCGACACCATGACGGGCGGCCTCGAGCGCGACACCTTCGTGTTCCGCGAGGGCGACGGTTCGGATGTGATCTTCGGCTTCCAAGCCGGGCGCGATCTGCTCCAGTTCCTTAACTTCGGAAACAAGTTCGACACGCCCGGCGAGCTGTTCGCGGCTGCCGAGCAGAAGGGCGACGACGTGGTGGTCGAGCTCGTCCTCGGCGGCGACACGGCCGTCAAGGTGACGTTGATCGGCGTCGACCTCGACGACATGTCGCGCGACAACTTCCTGGTCTGACGGATAGCGGGCGGCGGGTTCGGCCTGCCGCCCGCAGTCAGCGCGCGCCGAGCTTCGCGACCACCTCGGGCGGCGGCCTGAGGCGCTCGAACACGTCGGCGTGCCGGCGGAACCCCATCAGCTCTCGCTGGATCAGATAGGCGTAGAGCGCGTCGGCGGCGGTCCGCACGAGCGGGGCCCTCGCCGGATCCTCGCGCGCGGCCGCGGCGAGCGTCGCGAGCGACTGCTCGGCCTTGCGGCCGGCGCGCTCCAGCGCGCTCGCCTTTTCGGCCATGATCTCGACCGCGAGCTCATCGACGCCTGCGCGCAGAGGGAAGCCGGCGTCCGGGCGCCGCGGAGGTCTCAGGGACATCGCCGCCATGTGGCGCGCCGCGCGGCTTGGCTCAAGGCGCGGGCAGGCCCGCCCGCGCGGAGCGGGCCGCCTCTTCCTCTGAGCCCGCGCAGGACAGCGGCGCGCCGTCGCGCGGGCACGCGATCTCGACCTGTCCGGCGGGCGGCTCGGGCGCCGAGGCAGGCGGACGCTGGGCGGCGCAGGCGGACAGTAGGCATGTCAGCGCGGAAAGGATCGCCAGACGCCGGATTGTTCCCGCCGGTCTTGCGCCGGGCGCAAGCCTTCGGCAACCGCGCGTGAGCCGATTCGCGTGGAGGGCCAAGGGCGCCTGAGTGAAATGGCGCCGGGGGGCGGAGCGCTTGGATGGGATCAGCGGAGGACCAGGCTCACAGTGGGAAGGGCGGCTTTCGTTGTCTGTTCCTAGCGAAGACCTTCAGCTCTTCCCACCATTGCCGCTCCTTCTCGAGCAATTGGCTTCCGACCTGCCCGACGCGGTCGACCGGCAGAGCCCCGACGGCTCCCTTGCAGCCGCCTTCTTGCGCGGCGTGACGGGAGGCCCCGATCATCCGGACGCGCGCAGGGACGGCGCGCCTGTCGCGTGCCTACGTCACGCTTCGGCGGAACGCATCGCCCGCCGGGGCGCTTGAGCGGCCGCCGGCCGCCCCAGGGAGGGACCCACGCCATGTTTCGACATCTGAGCCTCTGCTCCGCCGCCGCGCTTGCGGCGGCCTTGGCCATGCCCGCCTCCGCCGAGGCGCTGACCATGAAGGAATGCAGCGCGAAATATCAGGCCGCGAAAGAGGCCGGCGCGCTGAAGGGCATGAAGTGGAACGAATTCCGCAAGGCGGAATGCGCGGACGACGACGCCTCCGAGGCGGACGCCGCCGCCGCCGAGCAGGCGGCCGAAAAGGCCGGCCCGAAACCGTCGGCCTCGCCGAAGGCGACGACCGAAAAGACTGCGGCGCCGAAGACGACTGTGTCGGGAAAGGTCGCGTTTCCGTCCGACGTGTCGCCCAAATATGCGAGCGAGACGCCCGGAAAGGCGCGGATGCACACCTGTCTCGACCAGTATCGGGCGAACAAGGAAAAGGGCGTCGAACAGCCCAACTGGATCGCGAAGGGCGGCGGCTATTACTCGCAATGCAATACGAGGCTGAAGCAGGGCGCCTGAGCCGCGCCGTCGCGCAGGCAGACGATCCTCGCGTGGCGGCAAGCTTCGGACTGGCGCCGCGCGAGGACGGGCATGCCTGACCAAAACCCGATAGGGAGCTGGACCGGCTCGGCCGCTCCGCCGCACGAGGCGGGAAGCGCCGAAAAGCCTAACGATGGTCCATCGGCGACATGGTGCCCGGGGGCGGATTCGAACCACCGACACGCGGATTTTCAGTCCGCTGCTCTACCAACTGAGCTACCCGGGCGTCTGGGCGAGCGAGGCTCGACCCGAAGCGCGCCGCCTTATAGGGGCTCGCCAAAACCCTGTCCAGCAGGCGCTTGGATGGCCAGGGGACTGTGCAGGGCCGATCAGCCCCGGCGTTTCAGAAACCTGCGCGGTCTCCCTCCCCTTTCAAAGGGGAGGGAAAGACCTACGCCACGGCGCCCGAGCCGGCGAGCAAGTCAGCGCTGGCCGGAGGCGCCGACGCCGTCATAGCCCAGCAGCGCGACGTCGTTGCGGTAGATCCGGCCGACCAGCTCGCGCGTCGGCGCGTCGTAATGCGCCGCATAGGGGCGCTCGGCCGACGATTCGTTGGAGCGGCGGATCTCGATCGGCTCGCCGATCAGCCTCGCGAGCAGCGCGACGTCGGCGGCCATCCGCTCGACCCGGCCGATGAATTGCGGCTCGCCGCGGCGGATCCAGTGCGTCTGCTCGCGGAAATGCAGGCTCTGGGCGGCGGCTGCGCGCGTCAGGAAGCCCGCGGCGAAGGTCCGGAAATCGACGTCGCCGCGTTCCCGGAGGAAGTCCCGCGCCGGATCGCCGTTGAAAACGCCGCGCGCCGCCATGCGCCTGGAGTAGAGGAAGGCCGAGACCGCGCGGTCCCACGGGTTGCGCACGAAGCAGAAGCGAAGGAAGTCCGGGTAGCGGCGCGCGGTCGAGACGTTGACGGCGTGGCGATGGGGGATCTGCGCGCCAAAACCCAGCGCCTCCCCGAGGCTCGTGCCGGCGGTCTTCGGAATGTGCAGGAAGACCAGCTTCCGCCGTTCGCAGACGATCATGGGACCCCTCGCCCTCGGCGCAAGGCGATCAGGCGTCCGGCTCGTCCCGCGGGGCGGGCGGCGGCGCTTCGTCGTCAGTTTCTTTTTCTTCGGCCGGAGCCGCGTAGACCTCGCTGAACCAGCGCGACAGGTCGACGTCGGCGCAGCGCCGCGAGCAGAACGGGTGATATTGCGGCAGCGACATCTTCTTGCAGATCGGGCAGGGCCGCGGCGGCCGCTCGCGGCGGGCGGGCGCGTCCGTCATGGCGTCAGGCCCGGTCCAGCCAGTCGCGATGGATGGGGAAGCCCTCGCCGACCAGCAGATTCGCGGTCTCGTAGAGCGGCAGGCCGACCACGGCGCCGTAGGAGCCGGTGAGCTTCGCCACGAAGCAGCCGGCGAGGCCCTGGATCGCGTAGCCGCCCGCCTTGCCGCGCCATTCGCCGGCGGCGAGATAGCCGTCGATCTCGGAGTCGGAGAGCCGCTTGAACCGCACCCGCGTCTCGACCACGCGGCTGCGGAACGCGCCCCTCGCGGTGGTCAGGCAGATTGCGGTGGAGACCCGGTGGGCGCGACCGGAGAGCAACTGAAGGCAGCCCGCCGCCTCCTCGGCCGATTCCGCCTTGGGCAGGATGCGGCGGCCGACCGCGACAACGGTGTCGGCGGCGAAGATCCGCGCGCCGGCGAGCGCCGCGTCGTGGCTCGCAAGCCGCTGGGCGGCGCGCGCCTTCTCCTCGGCGAGCCTGAGCGCAAGCGTGCGCGGCCGCTCGTTGCGGCGCGGGGTCTCGTCGATCGAGGCGGGCAGAAGGAGGTCGGGCTGGACGCCGATCTGCTCCAGCAGCGCGAGGCGCCGCGGGCTCGCCGAGGCGAGGATGAGCTTGGGGCGTTCCTTGGTCATCGGACGCGGATCATAGGCCGCCCGGCTGGACGAAAGCGCGGCGACTCACTTGAACCGGTACGTGATGCGGCCCTTGGTCAGGTCGTAGGGCGTCATCTCGACCAGGATCTTGTCGCCGGCGAGCACGCGGATGCGGTTCTTGCGCATGCGGCCGGCCGTGTGGGCGATGATCTCGTGGTCGTTCTCGAGCTTCACGCGGAAGGTCGCGTTCGGCAGGAGTTCGATCACCGTGCCCGGAAATTCGAGCAGTTCTTCTTTGGACATGTGGTCTCGATGTCGTTCGGCGCGGGCCGGCGGCCGCAAGGCGCGTCATCCGCGGGTCATTCAAGAAGTCGGGGCCTGATAGCCGAAAGCGCCCGCGTAAACAACAACGCCGCCCGCGACGCCGGCCGGTGCGCGGCGGTCGAGCCGTTCGGGATGCCCCAAGAAACCCAAAGATAGGCGCGATGCGCGGCGGCGCCAAGCGCAGCAGCTTGCGTCCTGTCGCAGAAGACCGGCGCGGCGGCGCCTGACGAGAGGTCTGGCGGCCCGTCGAAGCCTCCCTCTCCCGCAAGCGGGAGAGGGAGCTGAAGCGTGGCGCCCTCACACCCTCGCCTTGGAGGCGAAGCGGAAGCGGTCGCGGATGCGGTCGTCGAGCGTGTCGCGCATCGCGCGATAGGCCTCCATGGTTTGCTCGCGCGAGCCGCCCTCGAACATGGTCGGGTCCATGACCGGCCAGTATTCGACCTCCACGGGGTAGCGGGCCGTGAGGTCGAGCGCCGCGTGGTGGGCTTCCGGCGCGAGCGTCACGATCAGGTCGAAGTTGAGGTCCTCGAGATCGTCGATCGTGTGCGGCCGGTGCTTGCCGGCCGACAGGCCGATCTCGTCGAGCACCGCGGCCACGAAGGGGTCGTTCTCGCCGGGCCTCACGCCCGCGGAGGCGACATAGAGCGAGCGGCCGAAATAATGCCGGGCCAGCGCCTCGGCCACGACCGAGCGGATGACGTTCTGCCCGCACATGAAGAGCACCGAATGGGGCCGGGAGGCCTCCGGGGCGCCGCCCTCGGCCATGCGCGCCTCAGCCCTTCCAGCTCAGCGCGCAGATCAGCGTGAACAGGCGGCGCGAGGTCGGGTGGTCGATCGCGATCTTGCCCTTGAGGCGCTCCAGCAGCACCTCGGCGCCTTCGTCGTGCAGGCCTCGCCGGCCCATGTCGATCGCCTCGATCTGGCTCGGGCTCGAGGTCTTGATGGCGTTGCGGTAGCTCTCGCAAATCAGGAAGTAGTCCTTCAGGATCTTCCGGAAGGGCGAAAGCGACAGCAGGTGGGTCATCACCTCGTCGCCTCCCTCCCTCATGATCTGCAGCGCGAGCTTCTGGTCGACGAGCGAGATTCTCAGCGCGAACGGGCCCTCATGGCCGCCCTCGGGCGCGAAGCGGTTCTCCTCGACGAGGTCGTAGATCGCGACCCGCCGCTCGTGCTCGACATCGGGGGCGGCGTAGCCGATCGAGTCCTGGTCGAGCGTGACGGCGACAAGCCGGTCGGTGGAGTTCGCGCCGCCCTCCGCCATCGCCGCTTCGCCCTGTCAGCCGCCGGGATTCATGCGGATCGCGACCGAGCGGGCGTGGGCCTGCAGCCCCTCGGCCTCGCCGAGCGCGATCGCGGCGGGCCCGATGGCGCGCAGCTGCTCCGGCCCGCAGCGCAGGATCGAGGTTCGCTTGAGGAAGTCCAGCACCCCGAGCCCCGAGGCGAAGCGCGCGGTGCGGGCGGTCGGCAGCACGTGGTTCGAGCCGCCCACATAGTCGCCGATCGCCTCCGGCGTGTGCCCGCCAAGGAAGATCGCGCCGGCGTGGCGGATCGCCTTAGACAGCGCGTCGCCGTCCTCGGCGATGATCTCGAGATGTTCCGCCGCAATCCGGTCGGCGAGCGGCGCAGCGTCCGCGATCGCCCGCACCACGATGACCGCGCCATGGTCCCGCCAGCTCGCGCCGGCGATGTCCTTGCGCGGCAGGACGCCAAGCTGGCGCTCGACCGCGGCCTCGACCGCGGAGGCGAGCTCGTCGTCGTCGGTGATCAGGATCGATTGCGCCGAGGCGTCGTGCTCGGCTTGCGCCAGCAGGTCGGCCGCGATCCAGTCGGGGTTCGCGGTCCCGTCGGCCACGATCAGCACCTCGGAGGGGCCGGCGATCATGTCGATCCCGACCGTGCCGAACACCCGGCGCTTGGCCGCCGCCACATAGGCGTTGCCGGGGCCGACGATCTTGGCGACCGGCGCGATCGTCTCGGTGCCATAGGCGAGCGCGCCGACGGCTTGCGCGCCGCCGATGCGAAAAATCTCGTCGACGCCGGCGAGCTCGGCGGCCGCCAGCACCAGCGGCGCGAGCCGGCCGTCCGGCGCGGGCACGACCATGGCGAGGCGCTGGACGCCCGCGACCTTGGCCGGCACGGCGTTCATGAGAACCGAGGACGGATAGGCCGCGGTGCCGCCCGGCACGTAGAGCCCGACCGAGTCGAGCGGCGTCCAGCGGTGGCCGAGCTCGACGCCGATCGGGTCGACATAGCTCTCGTCGGTCGGAAGCTGCCTGCTGTGATGCGCCTCGATGCGGTCGCGGGCCAGAGCGAGGGCGCCGAGCGTCTCGGCGTCGCATTGCGCCCTGGCGGCGGCGATCTCCCCGGCGCTCACCTTCATGCCGACGGCGTCGAGGTCGATGCGGTCGAACCGCTTCGAATACTCGATCACCGCCGCGTCGCCGCGCGCGCGCACATCCGCGAGGATCGAGGCGACCGCCTGGTCGACATCCTCCGAGACCTCACGCTTCTGGGCGAGCAGCGCCGCGAAGCGCGCCTCGAAATCGGAATCCCTGGCGGACAGCCGGATCGCCATGTTGAATTCAAGCCTCGTCGAGATCGTGGGCGGGCGCGGCCTTGGCGGCCCAGACCGGGCCGAGATCGACGACCTGGGCCTCGATGCATTCGACATCGAGCCTGAGGCTCGCGCCGCCGGAAAAGTGCAGCTCGACCGCGCCGGACGGCTCCTCGGCGGGCGAAAAGGTCACGGCGAGCAGGTTCAGCACCGTGTCGGCCTGGGAGCGGTCGACGCCTCGGGCGCTCACCTTAGTCACGCGGTCGAAATGTCCGGCCGTCCGACGCCGCCTGACCTCGCCGTCGACACGTCGGTCGATCCGGTTGCCCACGAAGGCGAAGCGCTTTTCGCGCGGCAGCCAGGCGAGGTCGCCCACGCGCGCGACGAAATCCTGGAGATGCGCCGACAGGATCTCGAGATCCTCGGGGTCGAGGGCGACGAGTCTCAGCGGGGCGTCGGAGGCGAGATCGGGCATCGGCTGGCGCGAAGGTGTCGGTGGGAGCCGAGCACAGGTAGCGATACGAGGGCCTTACGGCAACTCGCCAGTCGGTCGGCAGATGCCGCAAGAACGAGAGAATGATCCATCGGAGCGGCCTTCACGCCTAGCGGCGTCTCGAAGCTCACCAAGATTTTCCGCGCAGATTTTCCGATACCCGCGCTCCGTATATGCGCCTGCCTCGCGACCGAGGTCTGAGATTGACCGGCAGGAAGCGCGATGAAGGACGAGGTATGTCGGATCACGCCTGCGACGGGCGTTGAGAACAAATCCGTCCGGGTGATCCAACACCCAGTTCAGATAACCAGTATCGTCCTTTGCGAATTCGACCATGATGACCCGGCCAATCGCTGCTTTGTCGACCCGACGGCTTTCACCCCGTCAGGCGCTCGATGGTCGCGCCGCAGCGGGAGAGCTTGGCCTCCAGCCGCTCGAAGCCGCGGTCGAGATGGTAGACGCGGTTGACGATGGTTTCGCCCTCAGCCGCGAGGCCTGCGATCACCAGCGAGACCGAGGCGCGCAAATCGGTCGCCATCACGGGCGCGCCGTTCAGCCGGTCGACGCCCTCGATGGTCGCGGTGTCGCCGTCGAGCGAGATCCGGGCGCCGAACCGGGCGAGTTCGGCGACATGCATGAAGCGGTTCTCGAAGATCGTCTCGGTGATGGACGAGCGCCCGGCGCCACGCGAGGCGAGCGCCATCAGCTGGGCCTGCAGGTCGGTCGGGAATCCCGGATAGGGCGCGGTCGTCACCGTCACGGGCGAGATGCCGGCGCCGTTGCGGGCGACGCGCACGCCCTCATTGGTCTCCGTCACCGTCGCGCCGGCCTCGGCCAGCACGTCGAAGGCCGCGTCCAAGAGGCCGCGCCGCGCGCCCTCGAGCAGGATGTCGCCGCCCGTCATCGCGACCGCCATCGCATAGGTGCCGGTCTCGATCCGGTCGGGGAGCACGGAATGCTCGGCGCCGTGCAGCGCCGGAACGCCCTGGACATGGATCGTCGACGCGCCCGCGCCCTCGATCCGCGCGCCCATCTTCACGAGGCAGTCGGCGAGGTCCCGTATCTCGGGCTCTCGGGCGGCGTTCTCGATCACGGTCTCGCCCCTGGCGAGCGAGGCCGCCATCAGGATCACATGGGTCGCGCCGACCGAGACCTTCGGGAATGTGACGCGGCCGCCCGTGAGGCCGCCGGACGGCGCCCTGGCGAGCGCGTAGCCGCCCTCGATGTCGATCGAGGCGCCGAGCGTCTTGAGGCCCGTCAGGAAGAAGTCGACCGGCCGCGTGCCGATCGCGCAGCCGCCGGGCAGCGAGACCTTGGCCTCGCCCATGCGGGCCAGCAGCGGGCCGATCACCCAGAAGCTCGCCCGCATCCGGGAGACGAGGTCGTAGGGGGCCGTCGTGTCGACGATCTCGCCGGCGGTCAGCTTGACGGTGTCGCCCTCGAACTCGTCCTGGGTCGCGCGCTTGCCCGCAACCGTCACCTCGACGCCGTGATTGCCGAGGATGCGCTTCAGCAGCGTCACGTCGGCGAGCCGCGGCACGTTGTCGAGCGTCAGGGTCTCGGGCGTCAGCAGGCTCGCGATCATCAGCGGCAGCGCGGCGTTCTTGGCGCCGGAGATCGGGATGCGGCCGTTGAGCTCGGCGCCGCCGACGATGCGGATGCGGTCCATGGGGCCTCCTCGGGGGCGGCGCGTCGCCAATGTGACGGGAGCGCGAAGCGTCGCGGTCTAGCCCAAGCGCCGCCTGCGCACAACGACGGGTCGCGTCAGTCCTGCTCTCCGCTCCCCGCGGGGCCGGGGCCGGAGCCCGGCGCGGGCGTCTTGCGGCGGCGCAGATTCTCGCGGAGCGCGGCGGCGAGCCGCTTTCGACGCTCCTCCTCGCGAGCCTCGGCCTCTGCCGAGCGGCGCGGCGCGGGCTTTTGGGGAGAGCGGCCGTCGGCGGTCATGAGCGCAAGGGTATGGCGGGCGGCGGCGGCGCGAAAGGGGGCGTCACCGTCCGGGCGCGACCCGCCAGGCCTTGAGCTTTGACTGCGGCCCGAGATCGATCGGCGCGAGCCAGTCTGGCGTGGGGCCGGAGAGCAGCGCCGCCGCGAAGCCGTCCGGGTCGGCCTTGGCGGCCCGGAGCGCGCCGCCGTCGGTCGGGCAGAACACCACGAGGTCGGCGCCGCGCGAGACCGCGACCGCCCGCGCCGTCTCCAGGCTGCCGCCGAAGGCGTCGAGCGCCGCCGTGATCCCCCCGACATTCCGGTGATACGGCCCGGCGATCGCCTCGAGGGGCGTGTGAGCGAGCAGGAACGGTCCGGAATCGATCGTGTTCAGCGCGCGTCCGGCCGGCGCCGCGGCGGCGAGCGCCCGGTAGTCCGCGACCGGGCAGAGCCGGCCCGCGGGGGGCTCGGTGACGGTGGTTCGAAGCCCTGCGGTCTGCGCGAGGCCGAGTCCGGCGAGCGCGAGCAGCGCCGGCGAAAGCCCCGCCGTCGCGAGGCAGAGCCGGAGCGCCCCGCCGTTCCGCGCGATGGCGAGCGCCGCAGCGGGCAGCAGCACGGCTCCGACCGTAAAGGCGAGGCTCGCGCAGCGCACCTGCCAGAGCGTCATGGCGCAGGCGACGGCGAAGACCGCGGCGACGGTCCAT
>NZ_RYFI01000007.1:56502-78276 GCF_004103825.1 Hansschlegelia zhihuaiae | reverse complement strand
AGGCGCAGGCGGCCGCCACGACCGAGAGCGCGAAGCCGATCGCGAGCGCGGCCGCGGGCTTGTCTGCCGCGAAGGACAGGAAGCCATGGGCCTCGCGGACATGCGCGAGCCAGTCGGTCTTGAGCCGCTCGGGAAGCGTCGCATAGGGCGAGGCGAGGCAGTTCGGCGCGACGATCGCAAGCGCCGCCAGCGCCGCGAAGGCGACCTGCGCGAGCGCGGCGAGCCGCGCCAGACGTCCGCCCGTCGTGAAGGCCGTCGCGGCCGCGAGGCCGAGCCCGCCCACGATCGCGACCGCGAGATGGCCGACGCCCATGGCGTCGCAGGTCGGCGCGAGCCAGGCGTCGGGCGGCAGCGTCGCGGCCGCGAGCGCGACCATGCCGCCCGCGAAGGAGAGGCCGAACGAGCGGGCGCCGCGCGCCATGGGTTCGCCGACTGCGGCCCAGCGCAAGGCGATCGCGGCCGCGCAGGCGGCGACGAGCGGCGCGGTCTCCATGCCGATCGCAATCGTGGCGGCGGCTGCGAGGCCCGCGCCGATCGCCGCGGCGGAGCGGTCGAGCCTCGCCGCGCAGGCGATCATCGCGAGGGTGAGCGCGATCTGCGCCCCGTGATGGTCGATCGCCCCGACGTCGAAATGCGCGGTGACGGCCGGCGAGGCGACGAACAGCACTGCGGACAGCGCCCCGGCCGAGGGGCCGGCGACTGAAGCGGCCGCCGAGGCGCAGGCCAGCATGGCGGCAAGCAGCAGCGCCGCCGGCCACAGCGTCAGAGTGAGCTTCAGCGCCGCATCGGCGTCGGTCAGCCGTTCAAGCAGGCCGAGCAGCGCCGCGATCGGCAGGTCGATCAGCCGCGACCAGTGCATCAGCATGCCTTGAGCCGGGTCGAGCCTGTGCTGGGTCAGGTCGAACCATGGCTGGCCGGCCATCAGGTCGCGGACCTCGGCGAGCCGCATCGCGTCGTCGGTCGACATCGCGGAGATCGCGCCGGAGAAATGCGCCGCGGCCTGCCAGAGCGCGAACGCCGCCCAGACGCAAAAGACGGCCGGCCAGCCGGAGCGGCCGAGCGCCGCCGCGGCGAGGGCGTCGAGGGAGGCGGGCTCGGCCGTCGGTCGCGCCATCGCCATGGCGGTCGTCTCGTCGGTGAAGGATCGGTCCCGCAGGATCGCCGCTCACGTCTTGAGAACGTGTGAATCAACGCCGTTCCGTTCGCGGGCGGGGAGGACTATCGTGCCCTGTCCGCCCAGGCGGGCGGCATGGGGGGACGGCAGGATGGCGTTCGGTTGGCGCGGTTTCGCTCATGGCCTCGGCGCTGCGGCGCTGGCGGCTGGTCTTTCCCTCGCCGCCGTGGCCCAGACCCCGGCCGGCGGCTTCCAGAACCGCGAGGCCTCCGAGAGCGGCCTCAAGCTCGAGGCGAGGCTGAAGCGCGAGGCCGCCTCGGACGCGCGGCCGGTCGCCGAGCTCATCAAGCAGGGCGTCGCCCAGATCCGCGCCTCGAGCTGGCGCGAGGCCTCGGTGACCTTCGCGGTCGCGGCCGGCAAGGACCCGCAGAACGAGCAGGCCTGGCGCAATCTCTCGGTCGCGCTCAGCCGCGTCGAGACAGACGACTGGTCCGAGAAGGACAGCCTGCGCGAGCAGTCGGTCGGCGCCGCCTGGCGGGCCTATGAGGTCTCGCCCGACGCCAAGACCAAGGCGCGGGCGCTCGCGGTGCTGGCGAACGCGCTCGCGACCCGCGAGAACTGGCGGCCGGCGCTCGACGCGCTGAAGGCGAGCCTCGCGCTCGCCGACAATCCCGACGCCCGCAACACCTACAATTCGATGCGCGCCGAGCACGGCTTCCGCGCGCTCGACTATTCGGTCGACAGCGACGCGGCCTCGCCACGCGCCTGCGTGCAGTTCTCCGAGGACCTCGCCAAGGGGCGGGTCGACTTCTCGCCTTACGTGAAGCTCAAGGGCGTCGAGCAGCCGGCCGTGACCGCCGAGGCGCAGCAGATCTGCGTCGACGGGCTGAAGCATGGGGAAACCTACGAGCTCACGATCCGCGAAGGCCTCCCCTCCAATGTCGACGAGCCGCTGCTCGCCTCGAAGGACTTCCGCATCTATGTCCGCGACCGAGCGCCATCGGCGCGCTTCACAGGCCGCAACTACGTGCTGCCCTCGGTCGGCCAGCAGGGCGTGCCGGTCGTCACCGTCAATGTCGACGCGGTGACGGTCGAAATCTTCCGGATCGGCGACCGCAGCCTCGCCCAGGCCGTGACCTCGGGCGACTTCCAGAAGCAGCTCGACGGCGAGGCGCTCGACAAGCTCAAGAGCGACACGGCTGCGACCGTCTATTCGGGCGAGCTCGTGGTGGAGCGCCGCCAGAACGCCGACGTGACGACCGCTTTCCCGGTCTCGGAGGCGATCCCAAACCTTGCGCCCGGCGTCTATGTCATGGCCGCGCGACCCAAGAACGCGACCGAGCCCGAGCCGTGGGACGCCCGCGCCACCCAGTGGTTCGTGGTCTCTGACCTCGGCCTCACCGCGGTCTCGGGAGCCGACGGCGTCAAGGCCTTCGCGCGCTCGCTCGCCAACGCCGGCCCGCTCAAGGACGTCGAACTCCGGCTGCTCGCCCGCGACAACGAGGTGCTGGCGACCCGCAGGACCGACGATCAGGGCTTTGCGACGTTCGAGCCCGGCCTTGTGCGCGGGACCGGCGGGCAGGCGCCCGCGGTGCTGGTCGCCTCGACGGGCGGAGACTACGGCTTCCTCGACCTCACCCGACCGGGCTTCGACCTGTCGGACCGCGGCGTCGGCGGCCGCGCGGCGCCGGGCCCGCTCGACGCGGTGGTGTTCGCCGAGCGCGGCGTCTACCGGCCGAACGAGACCGTCCACGTCACCGCGCTGCTCCGCGACGACAAGGGCGCGGGCGTCACGGGCCTGCCGATCACGCTGGTGGTGAAGCGGCCCGACGGCGTCGAGGACCGCCGCGTGGTGAGCCAGGACGCGGGCGCCGGCGGCCGGACCTACGACATCCCGCTGGTCGACCAGGCGATGGGCGGCACGTGGCGGGTCGAGGCGCTGGCCGACGCCAAGGGCGAGCCGATCGGCGAGGCGAGCTTTCTGGTCGCCGACTACGTGCCGGAAAAACTCGACATGAGGGTCGCCTCGGCCGCGACCGAGCTTGGCGCCGCCGGCGCGACCGCGACCGTCGACGGCCGCTGGCTCTACGGCGCGCCCGCCGCCGACCTCGCGCTCGAGGGCGAGGTGACGGTGCAGGCCCGCGCGGGCTGGCTCAAGGGCTTCGAGGGCTACCGCTTCGGCCTGTCGGACGAGACCGTCGCGCCGGTCCGCACGCCGCTCGACGGGCTCGGCCGGACGGATTCCAAGGGGCATGCCAATATCCGCATAGCCGAGCCGCCTCTTCCCGAGACCACGCGGCCGCTCGAAGCCGAGGTGACCCTGAGGCTCGCCGAGCCCTCCGGCCGCACCCTCGAACGCAAGATCACTTTGCCGGTCGCCGCGACCGGAGTCCGGATCGGCGTCAAGCCGCTCTTCGCGGACCGGGTGGGCGACGGCGAGACCGCGCGCTTCGAGGTCCGCGGCGTCGGGCCGGACGGCAGGGGGGTGGCGCAGGCCGGCCTCGGCTGGCAGCTGATGAAGCTCGAGACCAGCTATCAGTGGTACGCGACCAACGGGCGCTGGAATTTCGAGACCGTGACGCGCGCCCGCCGCGTGGCGGACGGCAAGCTCGACATTTCGGCCGACGCGCCGGGCAAGGTCGAGGCCAAGGTCGAGTATGGCCGCTACCGGCTCGAGGTCGCGAGCGCCGATCCGCAGGGGCCGGCGACCAGCGTCGCGTTCGACGCCGGCTATTTCGCGGCCGCCTCGGCCGATACGCCCGACACGCTCGACGTTGCGCTCGACAAGCCGGCCTATCGGCCGGGCGAGACCGCGACCGTCACGCTCGGCTCGCGCTTCGCGGGCCGCGCGACCGTGCTCGCGGTCGCGGGCGGGGTCGTGGACCAGAAGACGCTCGACGTCTCGGGCGAGGGGACGCGGCTGAGCTTCCCGGTGACCGAAGCCTGGCGGCCCGGCGCCTATGTGGTCGCCTTCGTGCACCGGCCGCTCGACGCCAAGGCGAGCCGTATGCCCGGCCGCGCGGTCGGGGTGGCGCACGCCCAGATCGACGCCGCCGACCGCACCATCGGGGTCGCGATCGACGCGCCCGAGAAGATGGAGCCGCGCCGCACGCTCGACGTCGGGCTGAAGCTCACCAACCTCGCCGCGGGCGAGCAGGCCTATGTGACGCTCGCGGCCGTCGACGTCGGCATCCTCAACCTCACGGGCTACAGGCCGCCGGCCCCGGACCAGGCCGTGTTCGGCCAGCGCAAGCTCTCGGCCGAGATCCGCGACCTCTACGGCCAGCTGATCGACGGCATGACGGCCGCGCGCGGCAAGCTGCGGTCCGGCGGCGACGGCGCGGGGGCGGGCGGCCTGCAGGACGCGCCGACCCAGGCGCCGCTCGCGCTGTTCTCCGGCCTCGTCAAGGTCGGGCCGGACGGACTCGTCTCGGTCCCGTTCGAGATCCCGGCCTTCAACGGGACCGTGAAGCTGATGGCGGTCGCCTGGTCCGGCGGCAAGCTCGGCCACGCCGCGAAGGACGTGACGGTGGCCGACCCCGTGGTCGTGACCGCCGCCCTGCCGCGCTTCCTCGCGAATGGCGACCGTTCGCGGCTGAGGCTCGACCTCGACAACGTCACGGGTCCCGCGGGCGACTACCGGATCGAGGCCGCGGCCTCCGGGCCGCTGCAACTCGCCGACGGGGCCAGGACGGTGAAGCTCGCCGCCAAGGCGCGCGCCGCGGTCGAGCTCCCGATCTCCGCGACCGGCGTCGGCCAGGGACGCGTCGACGTTCGGCTGACCGGACCGGACGGCAAGACCCTCGCCCAGGCGCTGGCGCTCCCCGCAAAGCCCCAGACCTCGCCGATCATCCGCCGCAACGTGGTGGCGCTCGCCAAGGGCGCGAGCCTGACCGTCTCGAACGACATGCTGCTGGACCTCGTGCCCGGCGCCGGCTCGGTCGCGCTGTCGGTCGGCAAGCCGGGCCAGCTCGACGCCGCGAGCTTCAAGCTCGCGCTCGACGGCTACCCCTACGCCTGCTCCGAGCAACTCTCGAGCCGGCTGATCGCGCTGATCCATGGCGACGAGGCCGGCCTGTCGAGCCAGGTCGCAGACAAGAGCGCCGACGACGTCCGCGCGACGGCGCGCGACATGATCGCCCGCATCCTGTCGCGGCAGGATTCGAACGGCTCGTTCGGGCTGTGGAATGCTGAAGGAGGCGACCTCTGGCTCGACGCCTTCGTGACAGACGTGTTCGGCCGCGCCCGCGCGGCGGGCTTCGAGGTGCCCGACCGCGCCTTCGCGCTCGCGCTCGACAATCTGCGCAACACGCTGGGCCTCAGGAACGACGCGACCGAGAGCGATGTGGCCTACGCCCACTACGTGCTGGCCAAGAACGGCCGGGCGCTGATCGGCGATCTGCGCTATCTCGCCGACGTCAAGATCGAGGAGTTCGCTAGCCCGCTGGCGCGCGCCGAGATCGCCGCGGCGCTCGCCCAGACCGGCGACTTCGCGCGCGCCTCGCGGGCCTTCGCGGCGGCCGAGATCGCGCCGCCCGACGACGCGGCGCGCACCGATTTCGGCTCCGTGCTGCGCGACCAGGCCGCAATCGTGGCGCTCGCCTCGGAGAGCCGGGCCGGCGCGGCCCTCACCCCCGCGGCGCTCCGGCGCGTCGGTTCTGCGCGGCGCGACCGCTCCTACCTCACGACGCAGGAGAACGCCTGGCTGCTGCTCGCGGCGCGCGGGCTGAAGGCCGCGAGCGCCGACCTGTCGCTCACCGTCGAGGGACAGCCCCATGCGGGCCCGCTGGATCGCACCTTCCCGCCCGAGCGCCTCGCGGCCGGACCCGCCACGATCGCGAACGCCGGCCAGACGCCGCTCGAGGCGGTGGTCGCCGTCACGGGCTCTCCGCTGACGCCCGAGCCACCGGCCGAAAGCGGCTTCCGGCTGGAGCGGCGCTACTACACGACGGCCGGCGTCGAGGTCGACGCCTCGAAGGTCGCTCAGAATGCGCGGCTCGTCGTGGTGCTGACCGTCACCGAGCCCGAGCCCCGGCCGGGCCGCGTGCTGGTCGTCGACCGCTTGGCCGCAGGCTTCGAGATCGACAATCCGGAGCTCGTGACCAGCGCCAAGCTCCCTGCGCTCGGAATGCTCGGCGACGAGCCGCAGGCCGCGCATTCGGAGTTCCGCGACGACCGCTTCGTTGCGGCGTTCGACCGCGAGGCCGACGGGCCGGCGGTCTATTCGGCGGCCTATGTGGTGCGCGCCGTCGCCCCGGGCCGCTCCGCCCAACCCGCCGCGACGGTGGAGGACATGTATCGCGCCGACCGCTTTGCGCGGACCGGCGCGGGCGTCGTCGAGGTGACGGCGGGGAGATGAGTCGGCGATCGCGCCACGCGCCTCCTCCACCATGCTCCGCATGGTCCCCCTCCTCCGCAAGCGGAGGAGGATCTCAGGCTGCGCCGTCAGCGCTCCTCCCCTGCGTCAGCGGGGGAGGGGGACCGCGAAGCGGTGGAGGGGGCCCAGGCGACACCGCCGAAATCGATAACTTCGTCCACAGGCTGCCAGCCCGATGCGCCGCCTGAAACGCCTTGCGGGGGTCGCCGCGCTCCTCGCTCTCGTCGGCGGCTCCGCGGTCGCGCTCTCGCTCGCGCAATACCCCGCGCCCGAACCCGGCCGCGCCAATCTCCTCTCTACCTTGGTCGACGACCGCGACGGCCGCCTGCTGCGCCCGTTCGCGGCGGCCGACGGGGCGTGGCGGCTGCCGGTCGCGCGGTCGGAGGTCGACGCGCGTTTCCTCCGGCTGCTGACGGCCTATGAGGACAAGCGCTTCTTCGCCCACCCTGGCGTCGACCCGCTCGCGGCGCTGCGCGCCGGCTGGCAGGCGGTCCGGCATGGCGGCGTCGTGTCGGGCGGCTCGACCCTCACCATGCAGGTCGTGCGGTTGCTCTCCCCCGACCGCTCGCGGAGCTTCGCCCGGAAATGGCGCGAGGCCGGCGCGGCGCTCGCGCTCGAACGCCGCGTCGGGAAGCAGGGCGTGCTCGACCTCTATCTCCGGCTCGCGCCCTATGGCGGCAATCTGGAGGGGGTGAGGGCCGCGAGCCTCGCTTTCTTCGGCAAGGAGCCGGCGCGGCTCTCGACCGCCGAGGCCGCCCTGCTGGTCGCGATCCCGCAAGCGCCCGAGACCCGCCGGCCGGACCGCGATCCCAAAGCCGCCCGCGCCGCACGCGATCGGGTGCTGGACAGGCTCGCAAGCGCGGGCGCGATCTCGGCCGCGGAGGCCGAGCACGCCCGCGACGAGCCGGTGCCGGACGGCCGCCGCGCCTTCCCGAACCTCGCGGCCCATGCGGCGGAAGCCGCGGCGCGGCGCGCCGGTGTCGGCGGGACCATCCGCCTGACGATCCGCCGCGACGCCCAGCGCGCGCTCGAGGAGCTCGCGCGCGAGCGGGCGAGGGCGCTGGGCCCCGGGCTTTCGGTCGCGATCGTCGCCGCGGACCACGCCACCGGGGCGATCGAGGCCTCGGTCGGTTCGGCGGACTATTTCGACGCCGCCCGCGCGGGCTCGCTCGACCAGACCCGCGCCATCCGCTCTCCGGGCTCGGCCCTGAAGCCGTTCATCTACGCGCTCGCCTTCGAGAACGGGATCGCGGCCCCCGCGACCCTGATCGAGGATCGACCCTCGCGCTTCGGCGACTACGCGCCGCGCAATTTCGACGAAGGGTTCCACGGCACGGTCTCGGCCGCGCAGGCGCTCGCTTTGTCGCTCAACATTCCGGCGGTCGCGCTGCTCGAGGCGGTCGGCCCGGCGCGCTTCGTCGCGCGCCTGAGATCGGCCGGCGGCGGCCTCGCGCTGCCGGCCGGCGAGACCCCGGGGCTTGCGGTGGCGCTCGGCGGCGTCGGGATCCGGCTGGTCGACCTCGCGACGCTCTATGCCGGGCTCGCGCGCGGCGGCGCGACCGTCCCGCTCACAGACGATCCCGCCATGGTCTCTGACGCAGAAGCCACCGGCCGGCGGCTGTGCGATCCGCTGGCGGCGGCCGCGGTCGCGGCGGCGTTGCTGAAAAGCCCGCCGCCCGAGGCGGCGCTGGGCGGCCGGCTCGCCTTCAAGACCGGCACCTCCTACGGCTATCGCGACGCCTGGGCGGTCGGCTTCGACGGGCGGCGCGTGGTCGCGGTCTGGGCCGGGCGGCCCGACGGCGCCTCGAGCGCGGGCCTGGTCGGGCGCGACGCAGCGGCCCCGATCCTGTTCGACGCCTTCGCGCGGCTCGACGACGGACTCGCGCCGCTGCCGCCCGCGCCGGACGCGGCGGCGCTTTCGCTCGCGGAGCTGCCGGCTCCGTTGAAGCGCTTCCGTCAGGCCGGCGGTCCCCCGGCCATTTCGGGGGCGCAGGAGGCGGTCCCGCTCACCGTCGCCTTCCCGCCCGACGGCGCACGCGTCGAGCTCGGCCAGGGCGCGGCGCTCGCGCTCAAGGCCGCGGGGGGCTCGCCGCCCTTTCGCTGGCTGGTCGACGGACGTCCGCTGCCGCCGGAACGGCGGCGCGAGACGCTCTGGACCGCCGCCGGCCCCGGCTTCGCGCGCGTCACGGTCACCGACGCCGCGGGCCGCACGGCTTCCGCGAATGTGCGTGTGGAATGAGGCCCGACCGCCGACGCCTTGATTTTTGGCGCCCGCCGTCAGATATCCGGCGCGACCCTTCACGAGTGTTGAAAGGACAAGAGGCCCGCTCATGTCGGACCCGATGTCGACTGACGCCGCCGCCCGCAAAGACGGGACCGAGCCCGCGAACGACGCGCGGGACCATGCCGGAGCGCGCGAGACCGACGAGCAGCGCGCCGACGCTTCCGTCGAGCCCGAGGTGACCGAGCCGCGCCCCGCCGCGCATCTCGACCGCACCGCCGAGCTCGAGGCCGCGCTCGTCGAGATGCGCGACAAACTGCTCCGCGCCCATGCCGAGATGGAGAATCTGCGCCGGCGCACCGAGCGCGAGACGCAGGACGCGCGCCGCTACGCCAATGCGGGCTTCGCCCGCGACCTGCTCGGCGTCGCCGACAATCTGCGCCGCGCGATCGAGGCGGCCTCGACCAACACCGCGGAAGATGAGGCCGAGGACGCCGACGACCCGGCCTTCGCCGCGCTGCTGGAGGGCGTCGAGCTGACCGAGCGCGAACTCCTCAAGGCGCTCGAGAAGAACGGCGTGACCAAGATCGACCCCAGGGGTCAGCTGTTCGACCCGCACCGCCACGAGGCGGTGTTCGAGGCGCCGGACGCGTCCGTGCCCTCCGGCACCGTGGTGCAGGTGATGCAGGAAGGCTATCTGATCGGCGACCGCATCCTGCGTCCCGCGATGGTGGGCGTCGCGCGCGGCGGCCCGAAGCCCGCGCCGGCGGCCGCCGGGGTGAACCGGTCGGCCTGAGCGGGCGCGTACGCTTCCTTGCACCGACGTGCTGCGTGCTTCAAGACGCCGTCCTGCGGACGGCTCCTCAGCATGAGGAGGTCGGCTCTTGGCGTCCTCTCA
Organism: Hansschlegelia zhihuaiae; assembly: GCF_004103825.1. Lineage (GTDB taxonomy): Bacteria > Pseudomonadota > Alphaproteobacteria > Rhizobiales > Methylopilaceae > Methylopila > Methylopila zhihuaiae. The sequence goes on along the minus strand of NZ_RYFI01000007.1, from coordinate 68,666 downwards.
CGCCCCTCATGCTGAGGAGCATGCCGAAGGCATGCGTCTCGAAGCACGCAGAGCAGTTCCCCAAGCGCATTTTTCAAACCGGGCGCCTGCCGTCGGCGACTGCAGGCGATGCGCTGCGACCTCAGGTCGGGCGGTGCGCCTCGGCGATCGCCGGCGGGGTCGGGGCGAGCTTGCGGTCGAGGGCCTCCGCGAGGAAAGCGCCGACGCAGGCGTGGCCGGTGTCGTTCATGTGCAGCCGGTCGCGCGAGATCACCCCCCCCCCCCCCGCCTTGGCGACGGCCCGCATCGCCGCGAAGCGGCGGGCGAGCGGCACGCCGGTCGCGACGGACAGCTGCTCCAGCGCGCCGACATAAGGCGCATAGAGCGCCTCGTCCTGCGGCACATATTGCGGATCGAGAAGCGCGGCGTCGACGCCCGCGGCCGCGATGTCCCTGAGGCCGCGCTCGGCGGTCGCCCGGAAGGTCGAGAGGTCGACCTTGCGATAGACGTCGTTGGTGCCGATCTGCCAGATCACGAGGTCGGGCTTCGTCGCGCCGAGCTCCTTGGCGAGCCGCGCCTCGGCGCCGATCGCGGTCTCGCCGCCGACGCCGCGCGCGACGACGTCGACCTCGACGCCCGCAAGCCGATGCTCGAGCTCTTCCTCCAGCCGCTCGGTGTAGGCCTTGGCCGGCGAGGTCGCGCCGACGCCCGCCGTCGAGGACGAGCCGACCACGAGGATCCGGAACGGATCGCGGTCCTTGAGCCTGGCGGCCGCGCGGTCGAGCTTACCCGCGAGGCCGAGATACTCGTCCGCCACCCGGCAGGGTTCGGTCAGCGAGTCGGCGAGGACGGTGGATGAAGATGCGAGGGCGAGAAGAACGACGGCGGCGCTGGAACGGACCACGGACACAAAAGACGCCATGAGGCGAGCACCCTGACCAGAGCTGACGAAAAAGGCTGACGCCTCAAACGAGAAGCAAGGATCCCCCATCCCCTGGCATGCCTAATAGCATGGCGAATGCGGCGGAGTCAGGTCCGTAAGACTGCGTATGATCAGGCGATCACTATTGGGCTTTCAGTGCCGGAAGTGGCGGACGCCCGTGAACGCCATGGCGAGGCCGGCCTGGTCGGCGCGGGCGATGACCTCGGCGTCGCGCATCGAGCCGCCCGGCTGGATGACCGCGGTCGCCCCGGCCTCGATCGCGGCGTCGAGCCCGTCCGCGAAGGGGAAGAACGCGTCGGACGCCACTGCCGAGCCGCGGGTCAGCGGCTCGGCGAGGCCGGCGGCGCGGGCGGCGTCCTCGGCCTTGCGCGCGGCGATCCGGGCGCTGTCGACGCGGCTCATCTGGCCGGCTCCGATCCCGACCGTCGCGAGGTTCCTGGCGTAGACGATGGCGTTCGACTTGACGTGCTTCGCCACCCGGAAGGCGAAGCGCATGTCGGCGAGCTCGCGCTCCGACGGCGCGCGCCTGGTCACCACCTTGAGCTTGAGATCGTCGGCGACCGAAGCGTCGCGCGACTGCACCAGGAAGCCGCCCGCGACGGTGCGGATCGCAAGGCCCGGGGCGCGCGGGTCCGGCAGGGCGCCGGCGACCAGCAGGCGGAGGTTCTTCTTGGCGGCGACGATCGCGCGCGCCTCCTCGTCGGCCTCGGGCGCGATGATCACCTCGGTGAAGATCTCCACGATTTTTCGCGCCGCCTCGGCGTCGAGCGTCCGGTTGAGCGCCACGATCCCGCCGAAGGCCGAGACCGGGTCGCAGGCGAGGGCTTTCTCGTAAGCCTCCGCGAGGCTCGGCGCTTCCGCGACGCCGCACGGGTTGGCGTGCTTGACGATCACGCAGGCGGCGGCGCGGCCTGCGTCGAACTCGGCCGCGAGCTCATAGGCCGCGTCGGTGTCGTTGATGTTGTTGTAGGACAGTTCCTTGCCCTGGAGCTGGACCGCGGTCGCGACGCCGGCGCGGCTCTCCGCCGTGCGGTAGAAGGCGGCCGACTGGTGCGGGTTCTCGCCATAGCGCAGGCTCTGCGCGAGGCCGCCGCCGAGCGTCCGGAAGGCCGGCGTCGCCTCGCCGGCCTCGGCCGACAGCCAGGTCCCGATCGCCGCGTCATAGGCGGCGGTGCGCGAAAACGCCTTCGCCGCGAGCCGCCGGCGCAGCGCCGGGGTCGTCGCGCCGCCATTCTGGTCCATCTCGACCAGCACCGCGCCATAGTCCGCGGGCTCCACCACCACGGTGACGAAGGCGTGGTTCTTGGAGGCGCCGCGGATCATCGCCGGGCCGCCGACGTCGATGTTCTCGACCATGTCGTCGAACGAGGCGTTGCGCGCCAACGCCGCCTCGAACGGGTAGAGATTGACGACCAGCAGGTCGATCGGCGCGATGTCGTGGCTCTCCATCGCGGCCGCGTGCTCGGCGTCGCCGCGGATCGCCAGCAGCCCGCCATGGACCTTCGGGTGCAGCGTCTTGACCCGGCCGTCCATCATCTCGGGAAAGCCCGTGAGCGCCGAGACGTCCTGAACGGGAAGCCCGGCCTCGCCAAGCGCCCGCGCCGTGCCGCCGGTCGAGACCAGCGCGACGCCGCGCGTCGAGAGCGCGCGCGCGAAGTCGATCAGCCCGGTCTTGTCCGAGACCGAGATCAGCGCGCGGGTGATGGGGCGTTCGATCATGATGCGGGCTCCGGCGGCGCGAGGGGCTGCCGGTAGCATTTCGCCGCGCGGGACAGAAGCCCGACAAGCGCATCCCTCCCCCTTTCGCCGGCGGAGACCGCTTGCGGGTCCAAGACGCCCGCCTCGGACAGCCGGAGCAGCGAGACAGGCGCCGGCGACCGCCGATCAGCCGCCAGGCTGGAACGCGGCGCCATCCAATTCTCTGTCAGCGCTGTGACTGCTGAAGTGGCGAAGCACGAACCATCCAGCTTTCTCGATCGCGTCGACTTCTTTCCGGCGTTCAGCATCGGTCACGCAGGCAGCGCTAACGAGCGTCCACACGGCAGAGCTGCCGTAGTCGATGTAGGCGCGCAAATAAGCGTCAATTGAAAACTTCATCGGGCTTCTCATGATCTTCGCGGTATTATTCGGCCATTCGCTGATCGTATGGATAGAGCCGCCATGCAGCTTACCGGCGTCCCTCCTGCTCTGGCCGGAGCCGGTAACCCTCGATCGCCGGTTACGCTATGGCACGAACGAGCCATCGTCAAGCGCGACATAAAGATATGTTTATGTCCTGATCTCTCACTCCCGGTGACCGTTCGAGATCGCTTGATGTGCGCTGCCCCGCCTCACAGCGGCAGGGGATCAAGCGTCGCGGCGGCGGGCAGCCGCCTGCGGGGCGCGGGCTCGGACGGCAGGCGCTCGAACGACCAGGCGATCTCGGGCGCGCTCCGCGCCGTGGCGTAGATGACGATCTGCTCGGTCCGCCGCGGCTCGTGCTCGCTCGCGAGATAGACGCTCTCCTCCAGCGTGACGGGGAAGCCGGGAGCGGCGAAGGTCCAACCGCCGCCGCCCGGCGCCGCGAGCACGACGCCGTGGCCATCCTGCCGGACGCTCGCCTTGACGGCAGGATGGAGGTGGAAGCGGAGCGCCACCCTCGGCTCCCGGCCGCGACGGCCGGAGGCCTGGACCGCCGAGACGCGGAAGGCGTCCGAGCCCGAAAGCCGCGCGCCGTCGGCCGACAGCGTCAGCGACCGCTCATGGATCAGGCCGAACAAGGCGACGTAGCCGTCATGGCTCGCCGTGACCGAGACGCCGTCGGCGGTCCTGGCGCGCGTCACCGGGACCTGACGGGGACCCGCGGTCACGCGCGCGCCGACGAGGCGCCTGAGCCTCCCCGCGGCGAAGCGGCAGGACGAGACGTCGCCGAGCGTCGCGGTCGAGTGCGCGGCGGTCGCCCGCGCCGCGTCCTCCCAGTCCGCCCGGCCGAAGCGCGGCGCGCCGCAATTCACCACGATGCGGTCCTGCCCGCTCGAGAACTCGAACGACAGGCAGCCGGCATGGGCCTCGGATGACAGCGCGAAGGGCGGCGGCGGGCCGGCGTCGAGGATCACAAGCGCGTCGCCCGCGGCGAGCCGCTGATAGCCGGAATGCGGCGCGTCCTCGATGGGTCGGCCTCGGGCGTCGTCATGCGCGAGGATGGTGGCGACCAGCGCCCCCGAGGTCGGGCCGGCGCCGTTGAACTGCGCGAACTCGCCGTCGCCGTGGCGGAAGAAGCGCAGCATCGGAGTCATGCGGTCGACCGCGCCGAGCAGCGCCTGCGGCGGCTGGACGTTGCGCGCTGTGAACGCCTCGCGCAGCGGCAGCAGGTCGAGCAGCAGCTCGACCAGCATCGCGGGGTTGCGGCTGACATGGCCGCCATCCGCCAGGATCTGGCGGTCGATCTCGTCCGCGAGCCGCTGGGCCGCGGATTTCATCAGCCGCGTCTCGCCCGACAGGCACAGCCCCGCATAGGCGAGCGCGATGGCGGCGAGCAGCCGGGGCGCGCCGTCCTCGGCCGAGGTCGCGGCGCGGCCGAGCGCGCGGGTCTGGCGTGCGAGGCTCTTCAGGAAGCGCCGGTAGAACGCCTGGTCGGCGCCGTCGAGGATCAGCGGCGAATGGCAGAGCCAGGAGATCAGGCGGCGCGCCACCACCGCGTGCGAGCGGGCGGCGCGATCCGGACCGCCGCTCTGGGAGATCCACTCGTCGACCAGCGCCCGGGCGTTGGCGCGGGCGAGCGTCGTGTCGGCGGCGCGCAGATGCCGGAGCCAGCCGAAGCCGTGCAGCGCGCGCGCCCAGTCGCGCGACGGCGCGGCCGCCAGAAACGGCGACTCGCCGCCGACGTCCACGGTCTTGCCCGCGAAGGCGAAGGTCCCGGCGTAGATCTCGGCGGCGCGCGTCGGGTCGCTGATCCGAAGATCCCGCGGCGCGATCACCAGCTTCTCGGAGGCGCGCGCCGGTCCGAGGATCGAGGCCCCCGCGCGCCCGCCGATCCGGCGTCCGCCCGCCCGCGCGCCGTGCTTCAGGACGAGCGCGGCGAGACGGACGTTGTCGCCGAGGCCGCTCAGTCCCTTCTTCATCGCCAGACCGGAGATCGCCCCGAGACCTTCTCGAAACCGTCTTCGCACAGTCACGCGCGCCTGTCGCGATTCGCGAAAGCCCTCACCCCACCCTGAGGCGCGCGGCGAAGAAGCCGTCGAGGCCGGCGAGGCGCGGGTCGTCGTTCGGCAGGTGGGTGGGCAGGGTTCGCACGCAGCCGGAGGCGTCGATCGCGTCCTCCAGCCCCGGCAGTTCGGCCGGCGAAACCGGCGCGATCGCGACGCGCGGGTCGCGCGCGAGCAGCGCGGCGATCTGGCGCTCGCCCTCCTCGGGCTCGAGCGAGCAGACGCCGTAGACCAGCAGGCCGCCCGGCCTGACCAGGCGGACGGCGGCGTCGAGCAGCGTCGCCTGAAGCCTGGCGAGCGAGGCGATTTCGTGCTCGCGCTTCATCCAGGCGACGTCGGGGTGGCGCCGGATCGTGCCGGTGGCGCTGCAGGGCGCGTCGAGCAGCACGGCGTCGGCGGGCTCGAGCGGCATGGTCGCGGCGTCGCCCACGCGCGCGGCGGCCGAAAGCCTGAGGCGCGCGAGGTTCTGGTTGAGCCGGGTCAGGCGCTCGGCCGATTTGTCGACCGCTATGACCTCGGCGCCCGCGGCGGCGAGTTGGGCGGTCTTGCCGCCGGGCGCGGCGCAGAGGTCGATGACGCGCTTGCCCTGGAGGTCGCCGAACAGCCGCGCGGGGATGGCGGCGGCCGCGTCCTGCACCCACCAGGCGCCCTCGGCGAAGCCCGGAAGGTCAGGCACCGGGCCGTGGCTCGCCAGGCGGACGCTTCCGGTCGGCAGCAGGACGCCGCCGAGCCTCTCGGCCCAGCCGGCGGCGTCGGCCTTGACCGTCAGGTCGAGCGGGGCCTCGTGGACGAGGTTCGCGGCGAGCCCCGCCGCGGTCTCGTCGCCATAGGCGCTGCGCCAGCGTTCGAACAGCCAGGGCGGCAGGTTTCCGCCCGGATCGGGTTCGGGCGGGCCGTCGGCCGCGATGCCGCGCAGCACGGCGTTGGCGAGGCCGGCGAAGTGGCGCGCCTCCGGATCGGCGCGCGTCGTCGCGACGCCGAGGTCGACGGCGGTGTGGGCCGGCACGTCGAGATAGAGCGCCTGGGCCGCGGCGGTCGCGAGGATGGCCTCGAGCTGCCCGCATTTCTTCGGCAGGCCGCGGTCAAGGCGGGCTGCGATCAGCGTGCGGAGCGTTCCGAAGCGCCGCAAGGCCACGCCTGCGATGGCGCGGGCGAGCGCGCGGTCGCGGAGGTTGAGCGCGCGGAAGCCCGATGGGTCGTGATCGGCCTCGAGCGCGGCGTCGAGCGCGCGGGTGCGGGTCAGGACGCCGTCCACGAGACGCGCGGCGACCCGCCGCGCGGCGAGCCCCGGCGGCTCCGGCTGATTGCGCTGCGAGATGCCGGGCGCGCGGCGCGCGCCCGCCGGGCGGCCGTCGGGGCCGCGGCTCAAGCCCAGGGACCGTCGTTCCGGCGCTCCCCGCGACCCCAGGGGTCGCGGTCGCGATCGTCATCGGGGCGGTCGCTGCGGCCCCAGGGCCCCGCCGAAGGCCCGCCAGGCTGCGAAGCGCCGTCCCACGGCCCGGACGGATCGACCGGCCGATAGCGGCGCGGGGCGGGAGCGGCGGTCACGGCGGTCGGCGACCACCCCTGGCCGCCCATCGTGCGTGCGAGCTCCATCAGCGCGGCGACGCGGTTCTCGGTCGCCGGGTGGGTCGAGAACAGATTGTCCATCCGCGCGCCCGACAGCGGGTTGATGATGAACATGTGCGCGGTCGCGGGGTTGCGCTCGGCCGTATAGTTTTCGGTGCGGTGCGCGATGCTCTCGATCCTCTGCAGCGACGAGGCGAGCCATTCGGGCCGCCCGCAGATCTCGGCGCCGAGCTTGTCGGCCTCGTATTCACGCGCGCGGCTGATCGCCATCTGCACGATCATGGCCGCGATCGGGGCAAGGATCATCATGGCGATCGAGCCGACGATCCCGAAAGGCGAGCCGTTGTTCTCGCGATTGCCGGAGAAGAAGAAGCCGAAATTCGCGATCATCGAGATCGCGCCCGCGATGGTCGCGGTGATCGTCATGATCAGCGTGTCGTGATTCTTGATGTGGGCGAGCTCATGCGCCATCACGCCCGCGACCTCTTCCCGCGGCAGGCTGTCGAGCAGGCCGGTGGTGGCGGCGACCGCGGCGTTTTCGGGGTTGCGGCCGGTCGCGAAGGCGTTCGGCTGATCCTCGTGCATGACGTAGACCTTGGGCATCGGCAGGCCGGCGCGCTGCGAGAGGTCGCGGATCATGCCGTAGAACTCGGGCGCCGAGCGCTCGTCCACCTCCTCGGCTCCGTGCATCGACAGGACCATCTTGTCGGAGTTCCAGTAGCTGAAGGCGTTCATGGCGAGCGCGACCACGAAGGCCACGATCATGCCGCTCTTGCCCGCGACCAGGAATCCGACGCCCATGAACAGCGCGGTGAGGCCCGCAAGCAGGATCGCCGTGCGAAAATAGTTCATAGAGCTCTTCTCTCTCCTCAAGACGCCGCGCGGACTGCGCGCTCCTATATGTGGATCGCGCAGGCGCGCCGCCAGCGCCCGCCAGAGTTCACGTTCTGATCAGCCGGACCCTGCGATGACGGACGACGCAGCAAGACCCGAAAGACCGATGAGCGCCGCCGCCGCCCGCGCGCTCGCCGAGGCGAAGGCGCGCCGCGCCGAGCAGGAGCGGCGCGAGACCGAGCTCGCCCGCGACCGCGAGATCGACGGCCGCAAGGGCAAGGACCCGGTTCGCTACGGCGACTGGGAGACCAAGGGGATCGCCAGCGATTTCTGACCGCCCCGCAGCGAGCCTGTCGTAGGCGTGGCGATGCGCCGCCAGTTCTTGAGCCTGCCGAACATGCGAGCGTCGCGCCTTGCTTCAAAAGGCAGCCTGCGCCTCATCGGCGCCAGCGCGACCGAGCGGTCAGATATGTGCGCCGCATCATCCCTCTGGCCCTTCGATACAGGTACTCCGTGGCGGCCGCGAGCCTGCCGCTCGCAGAGCCGCCGCGGCGTGCGTCGATAACGAGATCGACGATGCCGCGACGCTCGGTCCAGATCTGCGCCAAAGCAGTTGCATCGCGCCGATTGCAGGAATCTATGAAGCTGATGCAGCCGTCCGATAGAAAGCTATTTGTCATGTCCTCGATCAGCAGCGTTCCGGGGGACCATTTCGCGTAGACTTCGTCGTATGTCATCTTCCAGCCGAACGCGCCGCGCCCGGATCTGAGCCAGACATTCATTGCGACGGGTCGCCCGTCTAGGCGCAATGCGTCGATGCCCGCGCAACTGTCCTGCGCCAACCCGGCGATCATCGTCCGGGCGAAATTCGCAAGTGATCGCGAGTTCTGAATGGCGCGACCTCCCTTGCGCCTCCGGCCCTTCCATCCGGCCGCCTCGAGTTCAAGAAATTCCTGGAAGGCTGGGACGACCTCCGCCGGCGTCCGATGGCTGACATGGGTCAGCCTGCCATGCTCGCCGAGCTTTTTGCGCTGTCGCCGCAGCTCGGCGCGCCGCTTGGATGAGAGCGAGCGGTTCAGATATGCCTGCCCGTCGCCTGGCGCTTCGAGCTTGGCGCGCATCCGCCTGTCGATCTCGACCGCCCGAACGCCGCGCCGGGCGAGGGCCTCGACGAGAGCCGGAAGGACGGCTCCATCCGTCGCGATGTCGTTCGCGCAGAGCAGCTTCGGCAGAGTGGGGTGGGCGGCCATAGCGTCCAGCATCGCAGAGAGCGCCTCGACCGGGCGGTCTCGATGGAGCACCGGAGCGCCGAGGAAGGTCAAAGAATTGAGCGGGCAGGCGAAACTGAAAACCGCAAACCCGAAGATGGTCGCGTGGTGACGAGCAGCCACACGCCGACCAGATCCGCGGGCCCGTCGGCCTCGCGCGACCAGGCGAGGAGCACGTGCAGCGGGGTAGCGGTCGTCGCGGACGTCGCCTCAGCGACCGCGGGCTCCATGAACACGTTAGGATCAGCGCAGCGCTGGACCAACCGGCGCCACTCGGCGGCGACGCATCGGAAACGATGCGCATTGGTGATCTCAACTGCGATAGCAGGTTTTTGATGGAGGGCGGGCGACGTTTCCACTCGTTTCTGCGCCCGCAGCACTCAAGGCGTGATGAATAAAATCAATATCCTGAAGCATATACAGCTCCATTTTCATTGCAGTAACAGCGTCGGCGAAAATGATAGAGTTGAAGATTATCACTATACGAGATTAATTCTGACCCGCAATCAAGCAAAGGATATGAGCCATATAGATTTGGTAGTACGCCATAAGAGCGTTTGAAGGCTCGCGGGCGCGCCCTGGCCGCCAGAAGGTTCGCGCGACCGAGAGAGCTCGAGAGCGGACTCCGACCGAGTACGGAGTAGCACGTATGTCCTGGCCGATCGCGGCGCCGCTACTCTGCCCCTCTCCAAACCCCGGGGGTCGGCCATGAGCAGCATCGGCGACAAGGACATCGACGACACGATCGGGACCTTCGACCCGAAGATCGACGGTCTGCTCGACGCCTTCCGCTGGTCGGCCTACGCGCAGAAGGTCATGCGGTTCGCGATCACGACCAGCGACGAGAACTATGAGGACACCCGCGACGGCCTGATCGACGACTATCCGGACGACATCCACGAGGGCATCTCGAAGATGCCGCAGGCGATGGTCGACGGCATCCTCAAGGCCGCGGAAGAGTTCGAGAAGATCGTCACCTTCAATTTCGACAACGATCAGGGCGCCCAGAACGGCGCGCGCATCCGCTACGGCATCGCCGACTGGAAGAACGCGCCCGACGACGCAAAGGACAATCCGGCCTACGCCTACACGCCCGACGAGGAGACCGGCATCACCGACCAGCGGAACTGGGTCTCGGGCGACATCTTCTTCGACAAGGCCAAGTTCCAGAACGAGAACCCGCAGGTCGGCACCTTCGCCTATCACACGATCCTGCACGAGACCGGCCACGCCATGGGGCTGAAGCACGGTCACGAGAGCGAAGAGTTCGAGGACGGCTTCGTGCGCGCCGCGCTGCCCAAGGAATGGGACAGCATGGAGTTCACGGTGATGACCTACCGGTCCTTCATCGGTCAGGATCTCGATGCCTCCGACGGCTACACCAACCCCGAGGGGCACTACGCCCAGACGCTGATGATGCTCGACATCGCGGCGCTGCAGTCGCAATACGGCGCCGACTTCTCGACCGAGAAGAAGAACACCGTCTACAGCTGGAACGAGAAGACCGGCGCCTATTTCATCGACGGCAAGCAGCAATGGACGCCGTTCGACGACGTCGTCTTCATGACGATCTGGGACGGCAACGGCAACGACACCTACGACCTGTCGAACTACAGGTCCGACATGACGGTCGACCTGGCGCCCGGCGGTTGGGTCGACTTCGGGACGCAGACCGCCCAGCTCGAGGTGAAGAGCGGCAAGGTCACCCAGGAGTCACGCGCCAACGTCTTCAACGCGCTGCTGTACCAGGACGACACCCGCTCGCTGATCGAGAACGCCTACACGGGCAGCGGGAACGACAAGCTCAGTGGAAACATCGCCTGGAACAAGCTCGACGGCGGCGCCGGCAACGACACGCTCTCCGGCGGCGACGGCGACGACACGCTGACGGGCGGCGACGGCCAGGACGACATCGACGGCGGCGCTGGCATCGACTACGCGGGCTACACCGCGGCCAAGGGCGTCAGCGTCAGGATCCAGCGCGTCGGCCCGGCCGAGGACGGCGCGTGGAACGTCACCGGCTTCATCGGCGCGAAGGACGATGATCTCAGGGGCGTCGAAGGCTTCGTTTTCGGCGGGGGCAAGGATTTCATCGAGATCCGGGGCGCGCCGGAGATCGACATCTTCGCCGGCGGCGGCGACGACACCATACAGGGCGGCGGCGCCGACGCCATGCTGGTCGGCGGCAAGGGCACAGACACGGTGGTCGTGACGGGCGAGGGCGCCTTCCAGGCGTTCGGCGGCGACGTCAGCGCGGACGGCGTCTCGCTGGGCCAGAAGTCGCAGAACGACGTGCTGCGCATCGACCTCGACTTCGACAATGACGGCTTCTTCCTCGCCGTCGTCGACCCGACGAAGATGAGCCTCTTCAGCGATTTCGCCGGCTCGAACGCGGAAGGTTTCACGCGCGTCGACTTCAGGGGCCGGGACGGCGGCGACTCGGTCGACGGCGGCGTCGGCGCCGACACGATGCGCGGCGACGACGGCGACGACCGGCTCACCGGCTACGGCGGCGACGACGAGCTCTTCGGCGGCGGAGACGATGACGGGCTGTCCGGCGGGACCGGCGACGACAAGATCACGGGTGACGACGGCGACGACCGGATCGACGGCGAGGACGGGAACGACACGCTCTCCGGCGGCGACGGCAATGACGAGATCTATGGCGGCGAAGGAAACGACCTGATCACGACCGGCGGCGGCGGCGACTTCATCGCCGAGGGCGACGCGGGGAACGACACCATCACCGGCGCGGGGGACGCCGAGACCTTCTTCGGAGACGAAGGAAACGACGTCCTGTCGGGCGCGGGCGGCAAGGACATCCTGCAGGGCGGCGTCGGCGACGACACGATCGAGGGCGGCGCGGGCGACGACACCCTGATCGGCGGCGACGGCGGGGACCGCTTCGTGTTCGCCAAGGATTTCGGGACCGACACGCTCAACGATTTCGACGCAGCGCCCAAGGGCGGCCAGGACCAGATCGACCTCAGGGCCTTCGGCTTCGAGGACTTCCGGGACTTCCAGAAGAGCGTGTCGTTCAGCGGCGGCGGCACGGTCACGATCGACTTCGGTAAGGACGGCGCGCTGAAGCTGTTCGACGTCTCGCGCGGCGACCTCGACAGCGCGGATTTTCTGTTCTGAAGCGGACTGCGCGATGTCGGCCGCCACAAACGCAACCGTCATCCCGGCCGAAGCGCTGGGATCCATTGCCTCCGAGCGCGCCACGCCATTGCGCACACGGCGATAATAGATTCCGGGATAAGCCCGGAATGACGGCTGGCCTGTCAGCGTCCCTGCGAAACCCGCATACGCTCTTGGGCTATGCGATCAGCCTGAACACCGTCACGTTCTTGATCTCGGCGTCCTCGAGCTCGCGCGTCACAGGCA
>NZ_RYFI01000007.1:38553-56466 GCF_004103825.1 Hansschlegelia zhihuaiae | reverse complement strand
CGGGGGGCGGCGGGAGCCGGTCCTTCGGGAGGTAGGTGCGGCCGGGATCGCCGACCAGCACGGGGACGCCGTCGGCGAGATAGAAGTCGAGCCAGGCGAGCAGGCGGGCCGCGACGTCGCGCTCGTAGAACAGGTCGCCGACGGTCACGAGATCGACGGGAAGCCGCGGGCCGCCGATCAGGTCGTCGCCCAGGACGGAGACCGCGACGCCGTTCGCGGCCGCGTTGACGCCGATGGCCGCGACCGCGAACGGGTCGACGTCGACGGCGAGGACGGAAGCCGCCCCCGCCTTCATCGCCGCGATGGCGACCAGCCCCGATCCCGATCCGACGTCCAGCACGCGCCTGGCCCGCACGGTCTCCGGATCATCGAGCAGATGGCGGGCGAGCGCCTGGCCGCCGGCCCAGGCGAAGGCCCAGAACGGCGGCGGCAGTCCGGCGCGCTCGAGCTCCTCCTCGGTCCGCGACCAGAGCGGCACCGCCTCGTCCGCGACCTGGAGCGAGATTTCCGGCGCGAGCGGCACGGGCCGGACCCGGGTCTCGGCGCGGATGAAGGCTTCCGGGTCGCGGATCGTCAGCTCTTCAGCCCGCCCATGCGGCGGACCTCGGCCCATTCCTCGTCGGTCACCGGCTGCACCGAGAGCCGGGAGTTCGCGACCAGCGCCATCTTGGCGAGCTTCGGGTTGGCCTTGGCGTCGACGAGCGTCACCGGCTTCGGCATGTCCTCGACGGCGCGGAGGTCGACGCATTCCCAGGTCGGGTTGTCGGAGCTCGAATCCGGATGGGCGAGCTTCGAGACCTCGACGATCCCGACGATCTCCTTGCCTTCGTTCGAATGGTAGAAGAAGCCGCGGTCGCCGAGCTGCATGGCGCGCATGTTGTTGCGCGCCTGATAGTTGCGCACGCCGGTCCATTCCGTGCCGGCCTCGCCGGCCTTCTTCTGCTGGTCCCAGGACCAGGAATCGGGCTCGGACTTGAACAGCCAATAGGCCATCGGGGTCTCCATCGAACGGCGCGCGCCTGGGCGGGTCAGCCCTCGGCTCTCAAGGGGCGGGCGAGCAGGCGCTCGATCGCGTCGGACACGGTCAGCCGGTCCGCCACGACCTCGGCGACGGCGGAGGAGATCGGCATCTCGACGTCGTGGGCGCTGGCGAGCGAGACCAGCGCCGCCGCCGTGGCCGCGCCCTCGGCGAGTTTCTGGGGCGGCGGCTCGCCGCGCCCGAGCGCGAGGCCGAGCGAGAAGTTGCGCGATTTCGGCGAGGTCGCGGTCAGCACGAGGTCGCCGAGGCCGGAGAGGCCGGACAGCGTCTCCGGGCGCGCGCCGAGCGCGGCGCCGAGCCGGGCGAGCTCCGCGAAGCCGCGCGCGATGAGCGCCGCGACCGCGCTCGCGCCGAGCCCACGGCCCTCGACGACTCCGGCCGCGATGGCGAGCACGTTCTTGGCCGCGCCACCCAGCGCCACGCCGACCACGTCGGTCGACCGGTAGGGCCGGAACGAGCGCGTCGCGAGCGCCTCGGCGACCCGTTCGGCCACCGCCTCATGGGCGCAGGCGAGCGTCACCGCGGTCGGCAGGCCGCGCGCGACGTCGTCGGCGAAGCTCGGGCCCGAGAGCAGCGCGACGGCGCGTCCCGGAAGCGTCTCGCCGAGCACGGCGTGCGGCAGCGCCAGCGCGCCGCGCTCGACGCCCTTGCAGCAGGCGACCAGCACCGCGCCCTCGGCGAGATGCGGGCCGATCTCGGCCGCCACTCCCCGCAAGGTCTGGGTCGGCACGACCAGCAGCACGATCTCGGCGTCGGAGAGCGACGCCATCTCGGCGGTCGCCCGCACGCCCGGCTGAAGCGGCGCATGCGGCAGCCGCGCGGCGTTGACGCGCGTCCGCTCGACCTCGGCCATCCGCCCCGCGTCACGGCCGATCAGGGGGACGGTCGCGCCGGTCGCCTCCGCGGCGACGTTGGCGAGCGCGGTGCCCCAGGCGCCCGCGCCGACCACCGCGACCGTCGTGGCGGGGGCGCTCACGCCTTTGCTCCCGCGGCTGCGGCCGCCATGTCGAGCGGCCAGCGCGGCCGCGGCGCGAAGTCGAGGCCGTCGGCGAGGCCCAAAGCCAGGCGCTCCGCTCCCGCCCAAGCGATCATCGCGCCATTGTCGCCGCAGAGGGCGAGCGGCGGCGCGACGAGGCGCGTCCCGGCCTCGCCCGCGAGCCGCGTGAGCGCGCGCCGGATCGGGCCGTTGGCCGCGACGCCGCCGGCCGCGACCAGCGCGTTCGGCCGGCCGAAGCGCTCCGCGAAGACGCGGTGAGCCGCGCGGGTCCTGTTCGCGACCACATCCGTCACCGCCGCCTGAAAGCCCGCGCAGAGGTCGTCGACGTCGGTCTCGGACAGGGGCGCGATCCGCTCGGCCTCGAGGCGCACGGCGGTCTTCAGGCCGGAGAGCGAGAAATTCGGCTCGGCGCGGCCGAACATGGGGCGCGGAAAGGCGAAGCGCGACGGATCGCCGGCCGCCGCTCGCTTCTCCACCTGCGGGCCGCCCGGATAGCCGAGGCCAAGCATCTTCGCGACCTTGTCGAAGGCCTCGCCCAGCGCGTCGTCGACGGTCGAGCCGAGCCGGACGTAGCGGCCGACGCCCAGCACCGCGAGCAGCTGCGTATGGCCGCCCGAGGCGAGCAGCAGGAGATAGGGGAAGGCGACGCCGTCGGTCAGCCGGGCCGTCAGCGCATGCGCCTCGAGATGGTTGACGGCCGCGAACGGCTTCTGGGCGACCAGCGCGAGCGCCTTGGCGGCGGTGAGGCCGACGATGACGCCGCCGACGAGCCCCGGTCCGGCCGCCGCCGCGACGCCGTCGAGGCCGTCGAGACCGACGCCCGCATCCTTCAGCGCCCGCTCGAGCACGCCGTCCAGCGCCTCGACATGGGCGCGCGCCGCGATCTCGGGAACGACGCCGCCGTAAGCCGCATGCTCTTCGACCTGCGCCCGCACCACGCTGGACAGGATCTCGCCCGGGCCGTCGCCCTTGCGGCGCACGACCGCTGCGGCGGTCTCGTCGCATGTGGTCTCGATGCCGAGGACGAGCATGGGGCGGGGCAGCTCCGGGCGACAGGTCGCGTGACGCATATAGCCGGGGCGGGCGGGGTTCAAATCATTCGCGCCGGCGCAGGCGATCCCCGGAGCGAACGCAGAGGACGACGGCCCCGCGAGGTTGACTTTTCAACCTTTGACGAACATGTCTCCGCGCGCTCCGCAGGACCACCGCCTCTCCCCTTGGGCGCCGAACGGCGCGGAGCGCCGCCTCATGAAAAGCTATCTCGACTTCGAAAAGCCGGTCGCCGAGCTTCAGGCCAAGATCGCGGAGCTCCGGACGCTCGGCGAGGACGGCGACGCCGTGACCATCGACGAGGAGGTCCAGCGGCTCGAGGCGAAGTCTCAGGCGGCGCTGAAGGAGCTCTACGCCAGCCTCACGCCCTGGCAGAAGACGCAGGTCGCCCGCCATCCGGAGCGGCCGCATTTCGTCGACTATGTCGGCCGGCTGATCCAGGACTTCACGCCGCTCGCGGGCGACCGGCTGTTCGGCGAGGACCAGGCGATCATGGGCGGCCTCGGCCGCTTCGACGGCGAGCCCGTGATGGTGATCGGCCACGAGAAGGGCGCGGACACCGAGACCCGGCTGAAGCACAATTTCGGCATGGCGCGGCCCGAGGGCTACCGCAAGGCGATCCGCCTGATGGAGACCGCCGACCGCTTCGGCCTGCCGGTGATCGCGCTGGTCGACACCGCCGGCGCCTTCCCGGGCATCGAGGCCGAGGAGCGCGGCCAGGCCGAGGCGATCGCGCGCTCGACCGAGGCCTGCCTCAACCTCTGTGTCCCGAACGTCGCGGTGATCATCGGCGAGGGCGGCTCCGGCGGCGCGATCGCGATCGCGACCGCGAACGCCGTGCTGATGCTCGAGCATGCGATCTATAGCGTGATCTCGCCCGAGGGCGCGGCCTCGATCCTGTGGCGCGACGCCGCCAAGGCGCAGGACGCCGCCACCAACATGAAGATCACCTCCGCCGACCTGATGCGCCTGGGCGTGATCGACGGGGTGGTGCCCGAGCCCCTCGGCGGCGCCCATCGCGCGCCCGAGGCGGCCATCGCCGCCGCCGGCGAGGCGATCTCCCGGGCGCTGGCGCGGTTCTCCAACATGTCTCCGGAGCAGATCCGCGACGAGCGGCGGCGCAAGTTTTTGGCCATCGGCCGGGGGCTCTAGCGGGGCGCTTCTGGATCGGGTCAGGGAAACGCCGCCCGTCGTCCCCCGGCCGGAGCGCCGGGATCCATTCCCACTCACTAGGCCAAGCTATTGTCGACGCGGCGATGATTGATGCCGGTCGGTTCTCGGCGGGAGGCGCTGGAGGCTGCGGGGTCGGGCTGCAGCGATCCTTTGCTCTTCGAGGCGAGCGGCGTGTAGGATCGGGGCGACGGGATCGACCTTCGCCTCGCGGAGCGCGCCGACGAGCTTGCGCAAGCCGACGACGTCGACGCGGCCCGCCGCGTCCGACGGCGTGATCGGGAAGGCGGAAAGCCCCGTCAAGCGCATCTTGGTCTCCGAGCCAGGACGTGGCGTCCACGGCACACTATGGCCCGGTTCCGCAAATTGGCGCTCGGAGACCGATAAACAGCGCTCCTGGAGGGTGTCGTGCGGCCTCCTTCGGCTTGCGGTAACGGTCGGGTAAGGGTATCGATCTTAGCTGGTCCGATCGTTAATGATCGACCCAGTATGTCCGGGGGAGTTTCTCCATGACCGTCGCACGCGCCGCGCTCGCAGGGTCTGCGTTCGCCGCCGCGGTGGCGCTCGCCGGCTGCAACGCCGACCGCGAATCCACCATGGCGTCGACTGCCCGCAGCATTCAGCCGCTGAAGCCCGAACTCGTCTCGCTGATGACCGAGAAGGGCATGTCGCCGCAGGACCCGATCCTGGTCCGCGTCTTCAAGGAGGAGTCGAAGGCCGAGGTCTGGAAGAAGCGCAAGGCCGACGGCCGCTACGCGCTGCTCAAGAGCTACGACATCTGCCGGTTCTCAGGGAAGCTCGGCCCGAAGATCAAGGAAGGCGACAAGCAGGCGCCCGAGGGGTTCTATTCGGTCACGCCGGCCCAGATGAACCCGAAATCGTCCTACTATCTCTCCTTCAACATCGGCTTCCCGAACGCCTATGATCGCGCCCTCGGCCGCTCCGGCCGGCACGTGATGATGCATGGCGACTGTCTGTCGGCCGGCTGTTACGCCATGACCGACGACCAGATGGGCGAGATCTACGCCATGGCCCGCGAAAGCTTCCGCGGCGGCCAGAAGGCGTTCCAGTTCCAGGCGCTGCCGTTCCGCATGACGGCGCAGAACATCGCGCGCCGCCGCGACGACAAGAATATGAAGTTCTGGAAGAACCTGAAGCAGGGCTCCGACGCCTTCGAGGTGACGAAGCTCGAGCCCAAGGTCGACGCCTGCGGCAAGAAATACGTGTTCAACGCCCAGACCGGGCCGCTCTCGTCGATCGACCCGAACGCGGCCTGCCCGAGCTATTCGGTCGATCCGCAGATCGCCAAGGCGGTCGCGGCCAAGGAGAAGACCGACAACATCCTGATCGCGCAGCTGTCGAAGTCCGAGCCGGTCGCGGCCGAATATGTCGCACAGAACGGCCGGCTGCGGCGCAAGCTCACCGATCCGGTCGTGATGGTGGCGGCCGTCGCGCCTGAGGCCGCCGGGGCGCCCCTTGGGGCCCAGCCGTCCGCGACCGGCAGCGTCGTCGCGGTCGCCGCCGCGACGCCTGCCCCGGGCGCCAAGCCCTCCGTCGCGGCGAAGCCGTCCGAAGCGAAGTCCGGCCAGCCGGCGCAGGTCGCGCTGTCGACGCCGGTCGCGACCGACGGCTCTGCGCCCGCGCCCTCCACCAAGGCCGAGGCCGGGCTGTTCGCCCGCCTGTTCCGCAGCGAGGAGCCTGCAGCCGAGACGCCGATCCCGGCCCCCGCGCAGCAGCCCGCGCAGGTCGCCGCCGCGAAGCCCGCTCCTGTGCCGCCCGCCAAGCCCGGCGCCGCCCGCGAGGTCTCGACCGCCGAGGCGCCCGTGATGGCCAATGCGGTCTCGCCGGCCCCGTCCGAGGGCGCGGTCGCCAAGCTCAAGGGCTGGATGGGCGGCCTGTTCGGCGGCCAGAAGGCCGAGGAGCCCGCGCCGGCCGCGATCCCGGTCTCCGGACCGGCACCGGCGGCGGCCCAGCCGAAGCGGAACCGGTCCGCGAGCCTGCCCGATCAGTTCGCGCCGAAGCCCAAGACCGACCGCAACGTGACCTCGTCCTACGCTCCGGCGGAGTGAACGCGGTTCGGACCAGAATGAAAAGGCCGGGCGCGAGCCCGGCCTTTTCATTCTGGTCGCCAAGTGGAGGCCGGCCGTCCCGGCTCAGGCCAGCCTGCCGTGGCAGTGCTTGTATTTCTTGCCCGAGCCGCAGGGGCATTCGGCGTTGCGCGGCGTGCGGGTCCAGGTCGCGGGGTCGTTCGGGTCCACGCCGGCCGCCGCAGCCGTTCCGCCGGCTGCGGCGGCCGCCTCGAAGGCCGCGACCGCCTCGGCGAAGGCCATCTCGTTTTCGCCAGTCGTCGGATCCTGGTGGATCGCCTGCATCTCGGGCAGGTCCTCGTCGGCGAGCGGCGGCGGCGACTGGACCAGCTCGACGCGCATCAACTGCGCCGTGACGGTCTCGCGCAGCCGCGCCAGCATCGCCTGGAACAGCTCGAAGGCCTCGGACTTGTACTCGTTCAGCGGGTCGCGCTGGGCGTAGCCTCTGAGGCCGATCACCTGCCGCAGGTGATCGAGCGTCGCGAGATGCTCGCGCCACAAATGGTCGAGCGTCTGGAGCAGGACCGCCTTCTCGATCTGGTTGGTGATGTCCGGGCCGAAGCGCTCGGCCCGCTCGGCCGCCGCCTCGTCCGCGGCCTTGTTCAGGCGCTCGCGGATCTCCTCGTCGGCGATCCCCTCCTCGGCCGCCCACTGGGCGACGGGCAAATCGAGGTTCAGGATGTCGCGCACCTCGTCCTCGAGGCCCGCGGAGTCCCACTGCTCCGGATAGGCGTTCTCGGGGATGTGGCGGGTGACGATGTCGTCGACCGTGTCATGGCGCATCTCCGCGATCGCGCCGGAGATCGACTCCGCCTGGAGGAATTCGAGCCGCTGCTCGAACACCGCCTTGCGCTGGTCGTTCATGACGTTGTCGTATTTCAAGAGGTTCTTGCGGATGTCGAAATTGCGCGCCTCGACCTTCTTCTGGGCCTTCTCGAGCGCCTTGTTCACCCACGGGTGGACGATCGCCTCGCCCTCCTGGATGCCGAGCTTCTGCAGCATGCCGTCGATGCGCTCGGAGCCGAAGATCCGCATCAGATCGTCCTGAAGCGACAGGAAGAAGTGGCTGCGGCCAGGGTCGCCCTGGCGGCCGGAGCGGCCGCGCAGCTGGTTGTCGATGCGGCGGCTTTCGTGGCGCTCGGTGCCGACCACGAACAGGCCGCCGGCCTTGAGCGCGATCTCCTTCTTGGCCGCGATCTCGGCCTTGATCTGCTCGACCCGCGCGTCGCGCTCGGGGCCGGCCTCCATGTCGCCGAGCTCGCGCTCGATGCGCATTTCGAGGTTGCCGCCGAGCTGGATGTCGGTGCCGCGGCCCGCCATGTTGGTCGCGATCGTCACCGCGCTCGGGACGCCCGCGTCGGCCACGATGTGCGCCTCCTGCTCGTGATAGCGGGCGTTCAGCACCTGATGCGGGATCTTGGCGCGGTTCAGCGCCTCGGAGAGCTGCTCGGACTTCTCGATCGAGGTGGTGCCGACCAGGATCGGCTGCTGGCGCTCGCGGCAGTCGCGGATCAGCTCGATGATCGCCTTCTCCTTCTCGGCCGCGGTCCGGTAGACCTCGTCGTCGTCGTCGGCGCGCGCCACGGGAAGGTTGGTGGGAATCTCCACGACCTCGAGGCCGTAGATGTCCAGAAGCTCGTCGGCCTCGGTCATGGCCGTGCCCGTCATGCCGGCGAGCTTGTGATACATGCGGAAATAGTTCTGGAAGGTGATCGAGGCGAGCGTCTGGTTCTCGGGCTGGATCTTCGCCCGCTCCTTGGCCTCGAGCGCCTGGTGCAGGCCTTCCGAATAGCGCCGTCCCGGCATCATGCGGCCGGTGAACTCGTCGATGATCACCACCTCGTCGCCGCGGACGATGTAGTCCTTGTCCTTCTGGAACAGCTTGTGGGCGCGCAGCGCCTGCGTGACGTGATGGACGACGGTGACGTTCTCGACGTCGTAGAGGTTGTCGCCCTTGAGCAGGCCGGCCTCTTCGAGCATCCGCTCGATGCGCTCGTTGCCCTCTTCGGTCAGCGTGGTGGTGCGCTGCTTCTCGTCGACCTCGTAGTCGCCCTCCTGGAGGCGCGGAATGAAGTCGTCGACCTGCATGTAGAGCTCGGACCGGTCCTCCATCGGACCCGAGATGATCAGCGGGGTGCGCGCCTCGTCGACCAGGATCGAGTCGACCTCGTCGACGATCGCATAGGCGTGCCCGCGCTGCACCATGGCGCGGACGTCGTATTTCATGTTGTCGCGCAGGTAGTCGAAGCCGAGCTCGTTGTTGGTCGCATAGGTGATGTCGCAGGCATAGGCCTCGCGCCGCTCGTCGTCGTCCATGCCGTGGACGATGACGCCGACCGACAGGCCGAGGAAGCCGTGCACCCGGCCCATCCACCCGCTGTCGCGCTGGGCCAGATAGTCGTTGACGGTGACGACGTGGACGCCCTGGCCGGCGAGCGCGTTGAGATAGGTCGGCAGCGTCGAGACCAGCGTCTTGCCCTCGCCGGTCTTCATCTCGGCGATGCGGCCCTCGTGCAGCGTGATGCCGCCCATCATCTGGACGTCGAAGTGGCGCTGGCCGAGGGTGCGCTTGGCCGCCTCGCGCACCGTCGCGAAGGCCGGCACCAGAATGTCGTCGAGCGTCTTGCCGGCGGCGAGCTGGTCGCGGAACTCGAGCGTCCGCGCCCTGAGCTGCTCGTCGGTCATCGCCGCGAGCTCCGGCTCGAGCGCGTTGATGGCGGCGACGCGCGGGCGCATGGCCTTCACCATGCGCTCGTTGGATGAGCCGAAGAGACGTCGGGCGAGACCGCCGAACATATGGCTGACCTTTCGGTGAGATCGGGTCCGAGAGAGGGCGCGTCCAGCCGGCCGGAGGCACCGCCGGGCGCGCAGAAACCCCGAAATCCGCTCGTTTTTGAGGCGCTTCAAGCGCAGCGCAAACCAGCGGCTGAGATAAGAGGGGGCTCCAGGGTTGTCAATGCAAAGCCTTTCCGACACTCTCCCGCGCCTCTCGGGCCGCGAGGCGCGCAAGACGGATGGTTTTCATGATATTTCCAGCCCTCACCCGCCCGCGCGGAGCCGCCCTCGGCGCCGCTTTCGCGGCCGCTCTCGGTCTTGCGGCGCCCGCCGCGGCCCAGACCCCGCCGCCCGCCGCGGCCCCCGCGCAGCCTGCTCCGAAGCTCGAGCCCTCGACCGTGCTCGCCAAGATCGACGGCGAGGCGATCACCGCCGGCGACGTCGAGGTCGCGACCGAGGACCTCGAGCAGTCGATGTCCTCGATGACCGAGCCGCAGCGCCGCGACTACGCGCTCAACTATCTGATCGACCTCAAGCTCGCGGCCAAGGAGGCCGAGAAGCAGAAGCTCGGCGAGGGCGAGGCCTTCCAGAAGCGGCTCGGCTATCTCAAGGACCGTGCGCTGTTCGAGGAACTGCTGCAGCGCGAGGCCAAGGCCGCGGTCACCGAGGACCGGCTGCGCAAGCTCTATGACGAGACCGCCAAGAACTTGAAGCCCGAGGATGAGGTGCGCGCCCGCCACATCCTGGTCAAGACCGAGGACGAGGCCAAGAAGGTCGAGGAGCGGCTCGCCAAGGGCGAGGACTTCGCCAAGATCGCGGGCGAAGTCTCGATCGACCCGGGCTCCGGCAAGCAGGGCGGCGATCTCGGCTTCTTCGGCCGCGGCCAGATGGTGCCGGCCTTCGAGGAGGCGGCGTTCAAGCTCGAGCCCGGCAAGGTCTCGGCGCCGGTGAAGTCGCAGTTCGGCTTCCACGTCATCAAGCTCGAGGAGAAGCGCACCCGGCCCGTGCCGCCCTTCGAGCAGGTCCGGCCGCAGATCGAGAACTACGTGGTGCGCACGGCGCAGCAGGAGTTCGTGATGAAGCTCCGCAACGACGCCAAGGTGGAGCGCACCGAGGCCGGCAAGCCCGCCGCCCCCGAGGAGGCGCCGGCCGATCCGGGCGCAGGAGCCGCAGGGGGCGCGACCAAGACCCCGCCGCAGTAAGGCGTAAGAGCGCAGTTCAAGCTCCGCCCGGAGCGAGCGCCGCGCCCAGGCGTGCCGCGCGCAGCGCGTTCAGGTCCGGCGCGGGTCTTCATCTCTCCCCGGCGGGGAGAGGTCGGCCCGCAGGGCCGGGTGAGGGGGCGTCGCCACTTCCGGAGAGCCCTCATCCCCCTCACCCGCTCGGCTTCGCCTCGCGAGCTCTCCCCGCCGGGGAGAGGTGGGCCGCGGCGCCGATGTCCCGGCCTTGAGCCGGGACCCATTTGGCTCGGTCGGTGAAAGAAGATGCGCTGCGGTCGGCGTCCGATCCGGAGGCCGCAGCGCCGGATGGGTTCCGGCTCAAGGCCGGGACATGAGCGCAGCGCTAAATCGCGTCGCCCTTGCGCGCCCGGCGGGTCGCCAGGAACAGGGCGAGGGTCGCGGTCCCGAAGCTCGCGACCGCGACCGGCAGCGCCAGCATGCTCTCCTGGCCGAGCGTGCGGCCGAGCGCGACGCCGACGATCGCCCCGAAGGTCATCTGCGCGAAGCCGACCAGCGAGGAGGCCGCGCCGGCGCGTTCCGGGAAGGGCTGGAGCGCGGAGGCCATGGCCTGCGGCATCACCAGGCCCACTCCGAACAGGTAGATCATCATCGGGACCACGACCGCGGCCGGCGTCTTCGGGCCGAGAGCCACGAGGCCGAGCATCAGCAGGCCGCCGACCGCGACCGCCGCCGCCCCGACCCCGATCGCGCCGTCGAGGCCGCGGAGCTTGACCAGCGGCCCCGCCGCGAGCGTGCCGCCGATATAGCCGATCACGCCGATCGCGAAGGCCGCCCCATAGGCGATCTCGCTCAGCCCGTAGATCGACTGCAGGATGAAGGACGAGGTCGAGATGTAGGCGAACAGCCCCGCGAACGCGATCGCGGTCAGGCCGAGATAGGCAAGGAAGCCGCGGTGGCGCAGCAGCACGCGGTAGCTCTCGACGACCGAGCGCGGGCTGATCGCTCCCGCCATCCGGATGCGGATCGTCTCCGGCAGGAAGGCCGCGACGATCAGCATTTCCAGGCCGAGCACGAGGGTCAGCGTCACGAAGGTGGCGCGCCAGTTGAAGGCGCTTTCGAGCACGCCGCCGATCAGCGGCGCGACCGCGGGGATCAGGCCGAGGATCGTGGCCATCCGCGCGAGCTCGCGGGCGGCCCGCGCGCCGGAATAGAGGTCGCGCACGATCGAGCGGGCGAGCACCACGGGTCCTGCGCCGCCAAGCGCCTGCACGAAGCGCGCGACGATCAGGGTCTCGATCGTCGGCGCGACGGCGCAGAGCGCCGAGCCGAAGGTGAAGACCGCGAGGCTCGTGAGCAGCACCGGCCGGCGGCCCCGCGCGTCCGACAGCGGCCCGTAGATCACCTGGCCGGCCGCGAAGCCGACCAGGAAGGCCGAAAGCGTCAGCTGCCCCTCGGGCGGGCTCGCGCCGAGCGCCGTGGTGAGATGCGGCAGCGACGGCAGATACATGTCGATCGCGAGCGGCCCGACCGCCGTGAGCAGAGCGAGCACGGCGGTCAGAGCGAGCGTGTCGGGGCGCAGTCGCATGGGCGCTTTCGGAAAGAACAGGCCGGGCGGGGTCGCGGGGCGATTGGGCGGCGACTGCGCCGGTTCTAGGGCGCCGATCCGGTTTCGGCTCGCCCTCAGGCCGGCCGGGCGGCGCGCCTCACGCAATCGTCCCGTTCGGGGAGCCGTCGCCGCCGAGACCTTGACCGGACGCCGCGGCGTGCGACATCGCCTTGCGGGAGGCGCCGATGACGGATCACGAGCACGACCACCACGCCCATGAGCACGCCGAAGGCGCGTCGGAGCGCTGGAGGCATGACGGCGTCCGCGTCATCAAGGGCGACCGGCTCGACCCGAACACCGCCCAGACGCCCGGCATGTTCCGGCAGGCGGCGATCAACCACGCCCGCGTCGGCGCGCAGAAGATCTGGGCCGGCACGGTCTCGATCGAGCCCAACGCCAAGACCGGCGTCCACCATCACGGCGCGCTCGAGAGCGTGATCTATGTGGTGCGCGGCCGCGCCCGGATGCGCTGGGGCGAGCGGCTCGAATATGTCGCCGAGGCCGAGCCCGGCGACTTCATCTTCGTGCCGCCTTACGTGCCCCATCAGGAAATCAACGCGAACCCCGACGAGCCGCTCGAATGCGTGCTGGTGCGCTCCGATAACGAAGCCGTCGTGGTCAACATCGCCGACGTCGACCCGGTCGAGGCGCCCGAGGAGGTCTATTGGGTCGACCCGATCCACAAGCGGCCCTGACGGCCCTTGGGGCGGCGAGACGCGGAAAAACATTTGGCGGAACGGTTGAATGCAGCGCAGCGTCACTTATGTTGCAGTGCACACAACGAGAGGCGGCGATGGCAAGGGCGGTCTGTCCCTGTCGCGCCGCCGAGAAACCGCCAGGAAGGAAATATCATGACGAACGCAAAAGACGCCGCCAAGACCGAAGACACGGTCGAGACCCTCCGCGGCTTCGCCCAGAAGGGCGTCGACCAGGCGCAACAGAGCGCGACGCAGATGCGCGACGCGGCCGCGAACGCGGCGAGCCACATGCAGGATGCGGCCGCCAAGAGCGCGAAGGGTTACCGCGACCTCGGCCTGAAATCCGTCGAGATCGCCAGGGCGAACCTCAACACGCATTTCGATTTCCTGGACGCGCTGTTCAAGGCGAAGTCGGTCAATCAGGCGGTCGAGCTTCAGGCGTCCTATGCGCGCCAGCAGTTCGACGTCATGGGCGGTCAGGTGCAGGAACTCTCGGCCATCGCCCAGAAGGCCCTGGCCGAAGGCTCCAAACCGTTCCAGGATCTTGGAAGCAAGGCCGTCCGGAGCGCCCAGTCCGCGCGTTGACGGCCAGTTCCTTCGCGTTGAGTTGAGTTCACGCGCCCGGACCTCACGGTCCGGGCGTTTTTTCATCGTGCATTTCTGCGCGCCAGCCATGCGCGGCGCTGGCGGGAACATCCGTCACTCAATACCGTTTGCGCAATGCAGCATGCGAATGGCCAGGCTGCGGGGGACTGCCACGATGTTCGACACGATCTACAAAATGGCGATGCTCACGGTCGAGTGTCAGCAAGTCATTGGCATGCGCATGATGAAGGCCGCGATGGGCGGCGTCGCGGCCGGCGAAGAGGCCGCGTTGATGATGTCGGAAAAGACCGAAGCCGCGATGCGCTATGGACCGGCGTTCATGGCCGGCGGCTCGCTCGAGAAGATGGTCGACGACTATCGCGCGATCGTGCAGGCGAATGTCGTGAGGCTTTCTCAAGCCTGAGGTTCGACCGCCTGAATCCGCGGATTCCGCATCGAGCGCCGCCGAGTGGGAAGCGCGCCGCCCGCCGGCACAGTTTCTCAGACCTGCTCCTTGACCCGACCGACCTTCGTGGCGAGCTCTGCGAAGGAGAAGGCGTGTCCTTGGGCGGAGGTCTCGTTCGCGTGGCGGAGGAAGCGGAGCGGAAATCTGATCGCGTCCAAATGCGCGTTCGACAGCGCCGTCGTCCTGCGCGGGTCGGAGCCGATCTGTTGCTCCGCCCGCTTGAGCGCCTCTTCGATCTCGCCTTCCGACAGAAGACCTTTGTCGCGCAAGGCGGAGGTCAGAGCGGCCACGGCGGCGTACAGGCCTTCGAGCTGCAGGTTCGCGGTGTTCATCTGGACCTCGTTCTGCTGTCGTGCGGCCGTAGCGAGGATCCTCGGGGCAGGTTCACGGGATGGCGCTCAACTGATCCTCGGTGACCATCCGCTCATGAGCCTCCGACGGAACCTTGATCCTGTACCGCAGGGGAAGGTTCTCGTGATCCGCAGGCAAATGCCGGACAATGAGGACCGAGGTCGCGCCTCTGTGGTCCGCTCCGCTCGGCATGCGGACGCGATCGCCGATCTTGAAACGATGCTTTGTCATTGCTCAATCATAGCACGGATCGGAGGGGCCGGCATGGATGTTTCAGGAACGTTCACGGACTCCGCGCGGCCCCGGCGTTCGCGCCAAAGCCTCGCGAGGCCCGATCTCGTGATGTATTCGTGAGAATCTCTCGCCGCGAGAAGATCGAACTCTGGACCTGCCCGGAGGGAACATGAAACCCGAGCCCGTTTCGCTCCACACCGTCTGCGGCATCGAGGAGCTCGGCGGCCACTCCGATCGGAGCGTAGCGCACGTCCTGTCGCTGCTCGATCCCGGAACGCCCGAGCCCGAGGCGTTTTCGGGCTATGGCGGCCATCGCCGCGTCACGTTGCAGTTCCACGACATCATCGAGCCCCGGCCCGGACTGGTGGCACCGAGCGAGGAGCACGTCGTCGAGATCCTCCGTTTCGGCGAGGGCGTCGAGGCCGGCGGCCATCTGCTGATCCACTGCCACATGGGCATCTCGCGCTCGACCGCCGCGATGGCGATGCTGCTCGCGCAGGCGCAAAGGGACGCCGACGAGCGCGAGATCGTGGCGCGGCTTCACGAGCTGCGGCGGCAGGCCTGGCCGAACGCCCGGATGATCGCGATGGCCGATCGGCTGCTCGGACGGGACGGCAGGCTGAGCGAGGCGGTGCGGCGCCTGCACGCGAAGCAGCTCAGGGAGCGGCCCGGCACCGAGGCCTATATGCGCGCGGTCGGACGCGCGGCCGAGGTCGATGCGGCCCTTGCGGCGTGACGGGCGCCCGTGCGGCGGGCGTGCTACTTCGGGATTCAGCCGCGCCTTTGGCCGCGGCCCTCGCCCGCGCCATGGAGAACCCGCAGATGGACAGATGGCTGAAATGGCTGCTCGCGGTCGCCGGCGTCGCCGTCATAGGCGCGGCGGGTTACGTGGCGGCGGATCAGTTCGGTCTGTGGCGGAACTACGCTCTCTTTGGCGCCCGGGACGAGCGCCAAACAGAATGCGATGAAGCGAACGCCACGATGGAGATGGTGAGGAGGCGAGAAAGTGCCGCCTCACATGATGCCTCACAAGCAGGCGGAATTTGTTCTTGCGACGATGGCTTGTAGGCCCTGAATGGCGCGTGGTCCGCACTCCTCCCGCGCCCCTTGAGCAGCGGCGGGCCGTTGGTCCGGCATCATCCGATGCGCCGCGCCGAGACTTCTCGGCGCGGGGAGCTGGATCATTTGATCTGGCGCAAATTGGCCCCGGCGCCCCTGTCCTAGGATGTATTCGGCAAAGACCGACAATTCGGCCGCCGATGAACACTGGAGGACATTATGAGTTTCACCACACTGATGCGCATGGCTGGGCTCGCCGCCATCGTCGCCTCAGGCGTGACGACTTCAGCCGCCGCGCAAACGACCGCAACCGATCCGCACCATCCCGATACGACAGTCGCCCAGGCCGCGCCGGCCCCCCAGCCTGGGGATATGGCCGGACAAGACCAGGGCGCACAAGCCGCTCAGCCCCGCATGACGCCTCCTGGAATGATGGGCCAGGGAATGATGGGCAAGGGCATGGGCGGAGGCATGATGGGCGACATGATGCAGCCCGGCATGATGGGCGCTGCCCGGATGATGCAGATGCGCGGGCACATGATGAAGATCATGTTCGCCATCGCCGACACGAATGGCGATGGCGCGCTCTCCTTCGAAGAGATCACAGCGATCCACAAACGGATCTTCGACAAGGTGGACGCCAACAAGGATGGCAAAGTGACGCCCGAGGAGGTTCAGGTCTTTATGCGCGAGTAGCCGTCCGCGAGCCGATGGCCAGGCCAGAGGCGGCGAGGATGTCGCCGATCGTGGTTTCGATCTGCTCGTGGGACGCGGCGCCCGCCTTCGCCTCCGGCGGCGAGGGCGCATAGTCGTCATCCATGCCAACGCGCGCGCCGAGGCGGCCCATTCGAGATCCCGGCGTCTAACGCTCCCGGCGCGCCGTCGTCCGACCTGTTTTGTAACCCACTTCGTAAGCGAGTCTGCTCGGTCTCCGTGGGAGGGCCAAGGCTTCACGCGCTTCTTCGGAAAAATCTGGTGCTGCGAGAGAGGATTGAACTCTCGACCTCTCCCTTACCAAGGGAGTGCTCTACCACTGAGCTACCGCAGCGAAGCCGGGGGCGGCCGCGAAGCGCGGGTCCCTGAAAGCGCGCGGAACCTGCCACAAGGACCCTGACGGCGCAAGACAAGTCGCCCGCGCGTCCATGGCCTTCGCCGGGACGATCGACGAAGCGTGGCCGTTGCGTTGCAGCGAAGCGTCGGATATTATGCGAACGAACGTTCGCTCTCGTAATCTGGCGTCCCGCTATGAACGACATGTCGCCGCTTCGTGATCCGCGCCTGCGGCGCCAGGAGGATCAGCGCAAGCGCATCCTCGACGCGGCGATCGCCTGCTTCGCCCGCGGCGGCTTCCACGCCACCGGCATGCAGGCGGTGTGCGCCGAGGCCGGCATGAGCCCGGGCGCGCTCTACCGCTATTTTCCCTCCAAGGACGCCATCATCGAGGCGATCGTCGAACGCGACCGCGCCGACATCCCGAAGCAGCTCACGCCGCTGCTCGGGGCGGACGACGTGATCGGCGCGCTGATCGAATGCGCGCGGCAGTTCCTGGTCGGCAATCTAAAGCCCGAGAGCCTGCCGATGTTCCCGGAGCTCTACGCCGAGGCGATCCGCAACCCGGCGGTCCGCGAGATCACCATGCGCTGCGACGAGGAGGTCGGCGACATCATCGTGCGGGTGCTGGAGCGCGGCAAGGCGCTCGGCCAGATCGACGCCGCGCTCGACGCGCGCGAGGCGACGCGCTTCCTGATGGCGCTGACCGACGGCGTGCTGATGCGCCTGCTGCTCGAACCGGCGACCGAGCTCGAGGGCCTGATGCCGATGTATGAACGGTCGCTGCGGCTGTTCCTGGCGCCGCCTCCGGCGTCGCGGGAGGCCGCGGAATGAGCGCGCCGATGGGGACCGAAGAGGCGTCGCGGCGCGCCGCTGCGGCGGGCGACGCGGCGGCGCCGAAACCGCCCGCGATAGACGGCCGGAAGGCGGCCCCAAAGCGCCGCGTCCAGCGCTGGCCCTATGCGGTGGCGGCGCTGACGCTCGCGGCCGGCCTCGGCTATCTGTTCCAGAATGAGATCACGGGCGCGGTCGGCGTGACCAAGGCCGGGGAGGCCGAGGCCGCGGTCACCAGCGAGCCGCCGAAGCCGCCCGCCATCACGGTCGCGGCGGCCGTCCGGCGCGAGATCGCGCAGACGCTCGCGACCACGGGCACGCTGGTCGCCCGCGACGAGATCCTGGTCGGCCCGCAGATTGACGGGCTTCGGCTCGAAAGCTACCTCGTCGAGATCGGCGACTGGGTCGAAAAGGGCCAGACGCTGGCGCGGCTCGACCGCGACATGCTGGAGACGCAGGCGCTGCAGAACGCCTCGCAGGTCGCCCGCGCCGAGGCCGCGATCGCGCAGGTCGAGGCCGCGATCACCGAGGCCGAGGCGACCGTCGTCGAGGCCGAGGCCGCGCTGAAGCGCACCGAGACGCTGAAGAAGACCGGCAACGCCACCGAGGAGACGCTGGTGGCCCGCGAAGCCGCCGCTCGCATCTCGCGCGCGAGGGTCGAGGCCCAGAAGCAGAACCTCAAGGTCGCGCGCTCCGACAAGGCGCTCGCCGACGCGCAGGGACGCGAGATCGCG
>NZ_RYFI01000007.1:38315-38455 GCF_004103825.1 Hansschlegelia zhihuaiae | reverse complement strand
CCCGCGCAGGTCGGCCAGATCGTCGGCATGGCGGGCGAGCCGCTGTTCCGGCTGGTGCGCGACGGCGCGGTCGAGCTCGAGGCCGAGGCGACCGAGACGCGGCTCCATTCGGTCGAGGTCGGCCAGCGCGCGCGGGTCGA
>NZ_RYFI01000007.1:34220-38268 GCF_004103825.1 Hansschlegelia zhihuaiae | reverse complement strand
GCGGGCCGGAGCCGGTCGAGGGCCGCGTGCGGCTGGTCGCGCCGACCGTCGACCAGGCGAGCCGGCTCGGCAAGGTCAAGATCGAGCTGCCGGCCGAGAAGGGGCTGAGGCCCGGCCTGTTCGCGCGCGGCGCGATCGAGACGGCGCGGCGCGAGGGCGTCGTGGTCCCGCAGTCGGCGCTGCTGTTCAACGCCGACGGCGTGCGGGTCCAGGTGGTCAAGGAGGGCGTGGTGAGCGAGCGGCGCGTCAGGACTGGGCTCTCCGACAGGGACGGAGTCGAGGTTCTCGAGGGCGTCGCGGCTGGCGAGGACGTGGTCGAGCGCGCCGGCGGATTCCTGCGCGACGGCGACCGCGTCACGCCCGTCAGGGCCGGCGAACGGCCGACCGCCGCAGCCGCCCGGCCGGAGCGCGGCTGATGGCTCTCAACGTCTCGGCCTGGGCGATCCGCAAGCCGATCCCCTCCCTCGTCATGTTCGTGGTGCTGGTCGCGATCGGAGCGGCGTCCTTCATGGCGCTGCCCGTCACCCGC
The DNA here is from genome assembly GCF_004103825.1 of Hansschlegelia zhihuaiae. GTDB lineage: Bacteria > Pseudomonadota > Alphaproteobacteria > Rhizobiales > Methylopilaceae > Methylopila > Methylopila zhihuaiae. The sequence continues at coordinate 37,739 of NZ_RYFI01000007.1, read as the reverse complement.
ATGCCGAACATCGACCTGCCACTGGTCTCGGTCACCATCCGCCAGGACGGCGCCGCGCCGAGCGAGCTCGAGCTCCAGGTGACGAAGCGCGTCGAGACCGCGGTCGCCGGGCTTTCGGGCGTCAAGCACATCACATCGAATGTCGGCGACGGCGTCTCGGTCACGATGATCGAGTTCCAGCTCGAGACCCAGGTCGACCGCGCGGTCAACGACGTCCGCGACGCCGTGACCAAGATCCGCACCGAGCTGCCGCAGTCGATCGAGGAGCCGCTGATCCAGCGCATCGACGTCGAGGGCATGCCGATCGCGACCTATGCGGCCTCGGCGCCCTCGATGACGCCCGAGGAGCTCTCCTGGTTCATCGACGACCGCATCATCCGCGCGCTGCAGGCGGTCAGGGGCGTCGCGCAGGTCAAGCGCGAGGGCGGCGTCGACCGCGAGATCCGGGTGTCGCTCGACCCGGCGCGGCTGCAGGCGCTCGGCATCACGGCCGCCGAGGTCAACCGGCAGCTCCGCGCCACCAATGTCGATCTCGCGGGCGGGCGCGGCGAGGTCGGCACGCAGGAGCAGTCCATCCGGACGCTCGCGGGTGCGCTCACGGTGGCCCAGCTCGCCGAGACCCGCATCGTGCTGTCCGGCGGCCGGCAGGCGCCGCTCTCAGAGCTCGGGACGGTGCGCGACGGCTCGGCGGAGCCGCGCATCTCGGCGAAGCTCGACGGCAAGCCGATCGTCGCCTTCGGGGTCTACCGCGCCAAGGGATTCTCGGACGTCGTGGTGGCGAAGGCGGTCGAGGAGAAGCTCAAGGAGCTCGAGGCCACGCGGCCTGACGTCACGCTGTCGCGGATCGACACGACGGTGCGCTTCACCGAGGCCGACTACCGCTCCGCGATGCACACGCTGCTCGAGGGCGCGGCGCTCGCGGTCGTCGTCGTGTTCCTGTTCCTGCGCGACATGCGGGCGACGCTGATCACGGCGCTCGCCATTCCGCTGTCGATCCTGCCGACCTTCTGGGCGATGAGCGCCCTCGGCTTCTCGCTCAATGCCGTGAGCCTGCTCGCCATCACGCTGGTGACCGGCATCCTGGTCGACGACGCGATCGTCGAGATCGAGAACATCGTCCGCCACATGCGGATGGGGAAATCGCCCTACCGCGCCGCGATCGAGGCCGCCGACGAGATCGGCCTTGCGGTGGTGGCGACGACGGCCACGATCGTCGCGGTGTTCATGCCGGTGTCCTTCATGGGGGGCATCGCCGGCCAGTATTTCAAGCAGTTCGGCATCACGGTCGCGATCGCTGTGGCGTTCTCGCTGCTGGTCGCGCGGCTCGTCACGCCGCTGCTCGCCGCCTATTTCCTGCGCGATCACGGCCATCGCGACGTCCGCGACGGCCTGGTCATGCGCGCCTATGCCAAGGTCCTCGCCTGGTGCGTGCGCTGGCGCTTCGTCACGGTCGCGGCGGGCTTCGCGATCTTTGCGGGATCGATCGTGCTGTCGGGCTATCTGCCCTCCGGCTTCCTGCCCGAGAGCGACACGTCGCGCTCGATCCTCAAGATCGAGCTGCCGCCGGGCGCCAAGCTCGAACAGGCCGACGCGGTCGCGAACCGCATCACCGCGATGCTCAAACGCCGGCCCGAGGTCGACACGGTCTACGCAACCGTCGGCTCGGACATGCAGGGCGGCATGCAGACGGCCGCGACCGAGGTCCGCAAAGGCGTCGTCATCATCAATCTCAAGCCGCGCTCCGAGCGCACGCTGACCCAGAAGCAGTTCGAGGCCGAGATGCGCCGCGAATTCGCGACGATCCCCGATTTGCGGACCAATTTCGGCAATGAGGGCGGCCAGCGCGAGTTCACCATGATCGTCTCGGGCGCCGACGGCGAGGCCGTCGAGCGGACTGCCGTCAAGGTCGAGCAGGCGGTGAGGGCGAAGGTCCCGGCCCTGCTCAACGTGATCTCGACGGCGGCGATCGATCGACCCGAGATCCGCATCGTGCCGAAGCTCGACGAGGCGGCGGAGCTCGGCGTCTCGGTCGCCGACATCGCCGAGACGGTCAGAATCGCGACCATCGGCGACGTCACGCAGAACCTCGCCAAGTTCTCGGCCGGCGATCGTCAGGTCGACATCCGCGTCCAGCTCGACGAGACGGCGCGCGCCGACCTCTCGACCTTCGAGACGCTCAAGGTGCGCCGCGCCGCCGGCGACAGCGTGCCGCTGACCGCGGTCGCCGACGTTGATTTCGGCCAGGGGCCGACGGCGCTCGACCGCTACGACCGCGACCGCCGCGTCGCGATCGAGGGCGACCTCGCGCCGGGCGTGCCGCTCGGCGCCGCGCTCGAGGCCGTCAAGGCGCTGCCCGAGGCCAGGGACCTGCCGCCCGGCGTCACGCTGAAGGAGTTCGGCGACGTCGAGATCATGCGCGAGGTGTTCGAGGGCTTCGCGATGGCGATGGCGGCGGGCGTGCTGCTCGTGCTCGCGGTCCTGGTGCTGCTGTTCCATGACGTCGCGCAGCCCGTCACCATTCTGCTCTCGCTGCCGCTGTCGATCGGCGGCGCGCTGGTCGCGCTCTGGTTCGCCAATGAGAGCGTGTCGATGCCGGTCGTCATCGGCTTCCTGATGCTGATGGGGATCGTCACCAAGAACGCGATCCTGCTGGTCGACTTCGCCATCGAGGAGATCGCGCGAGGCGTCGACCGCACCACGGCGCTGATCGAGGCCGGCCGCAAGCGCGCCCAGCCGATCGTCATGACCACGGTCGCGATGACGGCCGGCATGGTTCCGTCCGCGCTCGCCTTCGGGGAGGGCGGCCAGTTCCGCGCGCCGATGGCGATCGCTGTGATCGGCGGGCTGATCGCCTCGACGGTGCTGAGCCTCGTCTTCGTGCCGGCCGCGTTCACGATCCTCGACGACGTCCGCCGGATCTTCTCGTGGATCTTCGGCCGCTTCGTCGGCCCCAAGGACGAGCCCGACGAGCCGATGCTGCCGCTGCCCGCCCCCGTCGAGCGGCTCCGCGCGGCGGAGTAGGCGCAGCGCGGCCCTTCCGAAGACCGCGTTCGCGCCACGCCCCTCCACCATGCTCCGCATGGTCCCCCCTGACGCAGGGGACGATCAAGGGCGCCGCCGCTTCTTCTCCTCCCCCGCCGAAGGCGGGGGACCGCGAAGCGGTGGAGGGGGGTGGGGACAAACTCCAGGCCGCCCCGACCGCCCTCAGAGATCCTTGCCGTAGATCCGCCAGACCTTGGTGCGCTTCGCCGGCATGCTGCGCACGAGGTTGATGACCGGGCGGTTCTCCTCGAGCATCCAGCTGATCTCGATCGTCTCGACATTCGCCTTCCGAGCCTTGGCGATGGCGTCGGCGAGCAGCGCCGCAGCCGCCATGGCGCCGACCCGCGTGCCGCGATAGCCCCGGCGCACGCCGATGATCGGCACCCGGGCGCGGGAGACGCCCGACGCCTTCAGTCGCCACAGCAGCTTCGCCCAGCCGAAGGGCGCGAGCCGGCCGCCGAGGTCGCGGATCGCCTC
>NZ_RYFI01000007.1:0-34164 GCF_004103825.1 Hansschlegelia zhihuaiae | reverse complement strand
TCGCCCCGCGGAGCCAGTAAGCGAGGGTCGTCCAGTCCTTCGGCAGGATCGACTGGGCGAGCTCGGCGAGGAAGCGCGTCTCCTCGAGCGAGATCGGCACCGAGCCCCAATTGTCCGCCCAGGCGTCGTTGTAAACCGAGTTGATCGCGGCCACGGCGTCCGGTCCCTGGGCGGGACGGATCACGAGATTGCGGTCGTCCCGCCACCTCGCCCTGGCCGCGCTGACGCGTTCCGGAAGCCGGCTATCGGCCAGCCGGCCCTCATAACCGACGATGTCCTTCAGGCCCTTGAATCCAAGACGCTCGAGCTGGGCGGCATAATGGCGCGGCGCATAGTTTGTGTGGGTGGTGGAGCGCGCGTCGTAGCCTTCGACCAGCAGGCCGCATTCGTGATTGACGGACGCGCTGAACGGCCCCGCGATCCGCGTTAGGCCGCGCTCGCGCAGAAACGCCGCCGCCGTCTCGAACAGCGCGTTCCACACGGCGTCGTCGTCGACCCCTTCGAGAAAGCCGAAATGCCCGGCCTCGTCGCGGTGCTTTTCGAGATGAGCGTGATCCTTGACCGCATAGATGCGACCGACCGGCCGCCCGTCGCGGAACGCCGTCCAAGCCTGCCCGTCATTGGCCTTCGCGTAGGGCGTCGCGCGCGGCGTCAGGACTTCGACGATTTCCTTGAGCAGCGGCGGCGTGTAGGCGGGGTCGCTCCCCTGAGCCTCCAGGCCGGCCTGCCAGAACGGCCTGAGGTCCCCCTTCGCCTCGACGGGGCGGACCGTGATCGGTCCGTCGGCATGGCTCGGCGGGAGGGACAAGATCTCAGCTCGGCCGGGTCGCCTTGGCCAGCGCGGCCGCCATCTTGATGCCGAAACCGGCCTTGGCGAGACCGTGATGCTCCTCCGCGACCACCGCGACGGTGTGGTCGATCTGCTGGAACGAGTGGTCGCTGGTGAGGAAGAATCGCAGCCGCGCCGAGCGTTCCGGCACCGCGGGGTGGACGATCGGCAGCGCGTTGACGCCGCGCGTCAGCAGCCGGTTCGCAAGATGGACGGCGCGCAGGCTGTCGCCCACCATCACCGGCACGATCGCGGTGCCGGTCGCGGTTCCGACGTCGAGGCCCGCGGCCTTGGCCTGCTCGACGAAGCGCGCGCCATTGGCCCTGAGCTTCGCGACCCGCTCGGGCTCGCGTTTCAGGAGGTCGAAGCAGGCGATCGCCGAGGCCGCGACCGCCGGCGGCATCCCGACCGAATAGACGAAGCCGGGTGCGGAAAACTTGAGGTACTCAACCAAAGAGTGCGAGCCCGCGATATAGCCGCCGCAGCCCGACAGGGTCTTGGACAGCGTGCCCATCCAGATGTCGACGTCCTTCGGGTCGACGCCGCATTCCTCGGCGATCCCGCCGCCGGTCTCGCCCAGCACGCCGAGCGAATGCGCCTCGTCGACCATTAGCCAGAAGCCGTAGCGGTCGCGCATGTTCACGAGGCGGGCGAGGTCGGGGAAGTCGCCGTCCATCGAATAGAGCCCCTCGACCGCGACCAGCACCCGCTCATGGGCGTGGGCCTGCTGGATGAGGATCTCTTCCAGCGCGTCGAGGTCGTTGTGGGCGAACATGCGGCGCGTCGCGCCCGACAGCGTCGCGCCGACGACGATCGAGTTGTGGGCGAGCGAGTCGTAGACAACCAGGTCGCCATTGCGCATCAGATGGCCGATCGCCGCCACATTGGTGGCGTGGCCCGAGACGAAGGCGACCGCGTCGTCGACGCCGTAGAATTCGGCGATTCGGTGCTCCAGCTCGCGATGGATCGGGCGCTCGCCCGCGACCAGCCGGCTCGCCGAGCAGGAGACGCCGTAGTGGTCGATCGCGGCCTTGGCGGCGGCCGCGACCTCCGGGTGGCCGTTCAGGCCGAGATAGTTGTAGGACGCGAAATTGATGTGCGTCTCGCCGTCGATATGCGTGGTGGCACCGGCGCAGCCGTCATGCATTCGGAAGAACGGGTTCTGGACACCCAGAAGATCAGCGACCGCCTGCTGGGTCTTGACGTCCTTCAGCTCCGACAAGTCCGCGAAGCGGTCGCCGCGCTTGGCCTTGCGGGTCACGACTGTCGGCGTCGGGCCGGCGGGCTTCGCCTCCGGCCTCGGCGTCGCGCGGATCGCGCCCAGTATGCCGTCCTTGGCGGAACGCGAGAGCGCCCCGATGCCACGCCTCTGCGTCATGCGTTCGCGCGTCCCATGGCGAGCCGCCGCGCCTCGACCGCCTCGCCGAATTCGAGCAGCTCCTCCTGGCCGAGCTCGTCGCCGATGTGGCGCTGCGCGAGGTCCGCGTTCACCGCGTTCGACTCCGCGCCGGCCTCCGGCTCATGGATGCGGCTCACGATCGACTGCGCGATGGTGAGCAACGTCGTCGAGTCGCCGATCGCGACCAGCGGCAGGTCGATGTCGAAGCGGCGCTCGACCGACATCCGGAGCTCGAGGCCCATCAGGCTGTCCATGCCGAGCTCGGCAAGCGGACGCTGCGGCGAGATCTCCTTGGCGGGCAGCTTCAGGATGCGCGCCACCTCGCCGGTCAGAACCTCGGCCACGACGTCGCGCGCCTCGCGGCCGTCCTTGCCGCGGATGAGGGCCGCGAGATCGATCTGCTCGCCGGAATCCTGCGGGCCCATCTCGGCATGCGCCAGCACCTGCGCGAAGGCCGGCGAGGCAAGATAAGCGAGGTCGCGGCGCGCCTGGCCCCAGTCGATCGGCGCGATGGTGACGACGCCGGTCTCGAGCCGCATGTCGCGCTGGGAGAGCACGCGGCCGAGGCCTTCGAGCGCCTCGGAGCCCGAAAGCGTGGCGTAGCCGAGCCGCTTCTGGATCTTCTCCTTCACCTCGCCCGTGCGGGCCAGATAGCCGACGTCGCCGAGCGCCCCCCAGGCGATCGCGAGCGCCGACTTGCCCGACGCCCGACGCTTGCGCACGAGCGCCTCGAGCCAGGAATTGGCCGCGACGTAGTTCGCCTGCCCCGGATTGCCGATGACGGTGGTGGCCGAAGAGTAGACCACGAAGTCGCCAACGGGGTCGTTCCGCGTCAGCTTCTCGAGCGCCGCCGCGCCGTCGATCTTCGGGCGGAGCGCCATGATGAAGCCAGCCTCGTCGAGATTGGCGAGCAGCGCGTCGTTCAGCACCATGGCGACGTGCCAGGCGCCGCCGATCGGCCCGAAATCCTTGCGGGTCTCGTCGAGCGCCTTCTTGAGCGCCGCCTCGTCGGCCGCGTCGCAGGCGAACACCTTGACCTCGGCGCCCGCAGCGCGAAGCCGCGCGACGCCGTCCTTGGCGGCCTGCGCCTTGTCGCCCGAACGTCCGATCAGCGCGAGCTTCTTCGCTCCGCGGGCGACGAGCCACTCCGCCGTCGCGAGGCCGAATCCGCCGAGGCCGCCGACCATGACATGCGCGCCTTCGGCCGGGGTCCAGGCCCTGGGCTCGGCGTCCGCGAGTTTCGCCGGGTCGAGCGGCCGCACCACGATCTTTCCGACATGGCCGGACTGCTGCATCAGCCGGAACGCGTCGCGGATCTCCTCCGCCTCGAACACCCGGTAGGGCAGCGGCGCGAACACGCCCTTGGCGAACAGCTTCAGCACGTCGCCGAACAGCTTCTCGCCGAGGTCGCGGCGATGGATGAACAGCTGGTCGGCGTCGATGCCGAAATAGGAGATGTTGCGGCGGAACGGTCGAAGGCCCAGCCGCGAGTTCGCGTAATAGTCGCGCTTGCCGAGCTCAAGGAAGCGGCCGAACGGCTTCAACGTCTGGAGCGAGCGCTCCATCGCCTCGCCGAACAGCGAGTTCAGCACCACGTCGACGCCCTGGCCGCCGGTGAGCCGCTTGGCCTCGTCGACGAAGTCGAGGCTGCGGCTCGACAGAACATGGGTCGCGCCGAGCGCGCGCAGCAGGTCGCGCTTCTCATCCGAGCCCGCGGTCGCGATGACCTTGGCGCCCTTCCAGAGCGCGATCTGCAGCGCCGCCAACCCGACGCCGCCGGCGCCGCCATGGATCAGCACCCACTCGCCGCGCTTGATGCGCGCGAGCTCGATCAGCGCGTAATAGGAAGTCAGGAAGCAGACCGGGATGGTCGCGCCTTCCTCGAAACTGATCGAGTCGGGAAGCTGCGCGACGGCGAGTTCCGAGGTCACAACGCGGGACGCAAACGAGCCGGAAGCGAAGGCGGTCACGCGGTCGCCGACCTTCAGCCGCTTCACGCCCTCGCCGACGGCGGTGACCACGCCTGCGCATTCGATGCCGAGGCCGGGACCCGAGAAGCCGTCCTCGAGCGCCTCCTCGGGCAGCAGCCCGAGCGCCCACATGACGTCGCGGAAGTTGAGACCGGTGGCCGAAACCTGAACCGCGACCTCGCCGGCGCCCGGCGCCTTCTCGGGCGCTCCGCGCCAGCCGAGGTCGTCGAGCCCGCCTTCGCGGCCGGTCTCGAGCGCGGCCACCCGATGCGCGGCCTCCGCCGTGGTGGGCATGTGGGGCAGGCCGGGCCGCAGCCGCGGCGCCTGCACGCCCTCGGGACCGATCGCAATCTCGAGGTCGGCCCGCGGGTGCGTGATCTCGGCCGCCACCGCGCAGCCGGCCGTCTTCGGATCGAGCGCGACGTCCACCAGGCGGATGTCCGTCCCGCGGAACTCGTTGCGGACGACGCGGAGATAGCCGGCGAGCGCCGCATGGTCGAGACGGTCGCGGGCTTCGCCCAGCGCGCCCGCAAGGCCGCCTTCGGCCACCACCCAGAGGCGGGCTCCGGCGGCCTGCGCGGCGCGGGTCAGCGCGAGCAGATGGCCGGCGCGCGTCGCGACCGGAGCGGAGCCCGGCTGCTCGTCGGCGTCCAGCACGGCGACGATGTCGGCGACCGGTTCGCTGGCGTTCTTCGGCGCGGGCGCAAGGCCGAGGTCGATCGCGTCGCCCCAGCCGGCGGGCGCCGCATGGCCGTTGGCGTGACCGTTCGCCTTGCCGTTCGCCGCCTTGCCGTTCGCTGCTTGGCCGTTCGTCCCATGCGGCTTTTCGGGCTTGAGCGAGACGGTGCGGCCGGCGCCTTCGAGCGCGCGGGCGATGGCGAGCGCAAGCGGGCCGGAGGTTCCGGTCTCGCTCACCAGCACGGCCGGACGCGCGTCCCTCGCATGCTCGAACGTGGCGGTCGCGGCCGCGCGGCGCTTGGCGGCCAGGACGAGGTTGGTGGGCGAGCGGGCGCCGGCGAGCGGGACGACGGCGGCGTCGACCAGCCTCGCATCGGCGAGGTCGGCGCGCCAGTCCTCGGCCGAGCGGGCGTCGCCGATCGGGAAGTCTTCCGACGCCGAGCGCGAGAACCAGCCGGTCTGAAGACCGAACACGACGTCGAGGAACGGCGTCGGCTCGAGCGCCGCGAGCGCGAGGCGCCCGCCGTCGGCGAGCCGCGCGGCGAGCCGACGCACGGCCTCGGGACTCGCGGTCGAGGCGCCCCAGGCGAGCGCGCCGACGATCAGGTCGCAGGGCTCGCCCGCGGCTTCGCTCGCCGGGTCGAACTGCTCGACCGTGACGTTGGGCAGCCCCGCGAAGGCGAAGCGCAGCCGCTCGGCCACGGTAGCGTCCGGGTCGGTGACGGTGAGCGTCACGCGGCGGTCCTCGGCGAGCGCGGACAGCGCGCGCGTCAGGCCGCCGGAGCCGGCCGCGATCTCGAGGATGCGGATCGGCCGGTCGGCCGGCGCGGTCGCGACATGATCGGCCGCGAGCGCGGCGAGCGCCTTCGCGCCTTGCGACACCAGCGGCGCGCCGCCGCCCGCATGGGCGATGGTCGAGGCGCCGAAGGGCTTCTCGCGGGGGCCGTCCTTCAGGATAACGGGCAGCAGCGCCGCGGCGCGCGTCGCGAGCACCGATTCCGCGCCGCGTTCCGGATGGTCGGCGATCACGGTGCGGACGATCTCGACGGACGACGGCAGGCCGGTCTGCGCGGCGAGCGTCCAGGCCTCGCCGTCGCGGGTGGCGTGGCCGCGCTCCTCGAGCAGGCCGAGGAGGCGGTTCGCGAGCGCGACCGAGCCTTCGGCGAGCTTGCCGCGCTTGACGAGCTCCGCGACCGAGCCCTGACGCTTCCGGCCGAAGAGCTTGGCCAGCGCCTCATGCGACGCCGCGATGGCGTAGGCTTCGAGCAGAAGGTCGTCGTCGGGCCGCTCGTCCTCTTCCGCGCCCACGAGGCCGAGCGCCTCGGCGCGGTCCGCAAGCGTCTTGGTCTCGGCCGCCTCGGCGGCGATCGGAGGCGCGATCAGCGCGGGAGCGACGTGATAGGCGAGCCGGTCGAGCGGCGTGCGGCGCGCGAGCGTCACCGCGCGGAAGCGCGCGTCGGCGAGCTCCGCGACGATCTCGCCCGCCTCGTCGAGGAAGGTGAAGACGGCGTCGATCGAGCGCGGGCTGAGGCGCCGGATCACGACCTCCGCGCCGGCGAGCGTCGCACCGGGCTTGTAGAGCCTGAGCTGCCCGAAGCGCATCGGCAGGTAGGTGACGTCCGGCCGGTCGCCATGCGCGCCGAACAGCGTCAGCAGCGAGTGGAAGCAGGCGTCGAAATGCGCGGGGTGCAGGCCGAAGCGCTCGTCGCGCTGGCCGGGCCGCTCGGCGTCGGGCTTCAGCCGCACCGACAGGCGATCCTGGCCGAAGCGCTTGACGCTCTGGACCACTCGGAAGGCGGGGCCGAAGTCGAGCCCGTGATCGAGCGCCTGCGCGTAGAGCGCGGCGCTTTCGAAGACATCCGGCTCGCCGCGGCCGGGGGCCGGCATGACGACGTCGAGCGTCGGCGCCGGGGAGACCCGGCCGAGCGCGTGCACCACCCAGCCTTCGTCACGCAGCCGCGGCCGCGACAGGATCTCGACGGTCCGGCTTTCGGCCGAGACGCGGGTCTTGATCTCGGTGACGGCGTCGTTGTCCAGCGTCAGCGCGTGCGGGATCTCGAAATCCGCGAGCTCGATCTGGTCCTGCTTCAGCCAGGCGCGTCCGGCCGCGAGCGCCATCTCGGCGAGCGCCGCGCCCGGCATTACCACGCGTCCGCCGACCTTGTGGTCGGCGATCAGCGGCGACAGCGCCGGGTCGAGATGGATGGTCCAGACGTCGCTGTCGGGCCTCAGCCGCGAGCCGATCAGCGGGTGGACATCGTAGCCGCGGTAGAAGGACTGCGCCTCGGCCGTGACGCCGACGGCGAACTGGCTCTCCTGCCAGGGATAGGTCGGCAGGCGCACAGCGGGACCCGCCAGCCGCCCAAAGGCGGCGTCGCGGTCGACCCGGCCGCCCTTCGCGACCACGCGCGCGAGCGTGCGGCGGATGGGATCGTGCTCGGCCGCGCCATGGTCGTCGCAGGCCAGCACGCCGCCCGTGATCTCGGCGCTCGCGAGCCCGTCGGCCACATAGGTCTGCAGCACCGGCCGCGGTCCGATCTCGACGAACACCCGCGCGCCGGCGGCGAGCGCCGCCGCGACGGCGTCGGAGAAGCGCACCGGCTGGCGGACGTTGGCCCACCAGTAGTCGGCGTCGAGCTCGGCGCCGTCGGTCGCCGCGCCGTAGACGCTGGACAGGAAAGGCCGCTCCGCGACGCGCGGCTTGAGGTTCTTGAGGTCCTTCAGCAGCGGCTCGTGCACGCCGTCGATCAGGCCGGTGTGGAACGGATAGTCGATGTCGAGCACGCGCACCGGCACGCGCCGCGTGCGTGCGAACTTCGCGAGCTCCTTGATCTCCGCCGTCGGCCCCGAGACAGTGATGGAGCGCTCGCTGTTGATCGCGGCGATCTCGACGCCCGTGAAGCCGCCGTCGCGCAGCAGCGCCGCGACGTCCTCGGCGGGCGTCAGCACGGCCGCCATGCCGCCGGCCTTCCAGGCGATCTCCTGGTGGACGCTGCGCGAATGGATGACCTCGACGGCCTGGGCGAGCGTCAGCGCGCCCGAGGCGTGGGCGGCCGCGACTTCGCCGACGGAATGACCCAGCACCATGTCGGGCGTGACGCCCGCCGCCGCGAGCGCCGCCGTCATGCCGACCTGAACGGCGAACAGCAGCGGCTGGGCGGTTTCGGCGCGGCGCAGCCGGTCTGCGACGTCCTCGGCGAACATCGCCTCGACGATCGAGAAGGTGGCGATCTTCTTGAAGTGACGGTCGATTTCATCGACCTTGTCGCGGAACGTCGGATTGGTCTCGTAGAGCTTGCGGCCCATGCCGGCCCATTGCGAGCCGTTGCCCGAGAACGCGAAGGCGACCGGCGCCTCGCGGCCGACGGCCTGCTCGATCGCGGCGCCCGGAGCTTCGCCGCTTTCGGCGATCGCCGAAAGCGTCGCGCCCCAACTGGTCGGATCGTCGCTCTCGAGGACGAGCCGGCGCGGCAGCAGGTCGCGCGTGGCCGCGACGCTTGAGGCGACGTGGCGCGCCGAGGCGGCGTCGCGGCCTTCGAGCGTCTTCGCATAGACGCCGGCGAGCGCCGACAGCGCCTCTCGCGAGCGGGCGGAGAGCGCGAGCACCGGGGTGCGGCCCTCGGCCTCGACGACGCGCGGCGCCGCGCGGCCGGCCCGGTCCTCGGGGCTCGGGTCGCAGATGATCACATGGGCGTTGGTGCCGCCGAAGCCGAAGGAGTTCACTCCGGCATAGCGCGGGCCCGCGCCGCGGGCGAGCGGCGCGGCCTGGGTCGCGACCTTGAGCTTCAGATCGTCGAACGGGATGTCGGGATTGAGCTCGGTGACGTGCAGGCTCGCCGGGAACAGGTCGTGCTCCAGCGACAGGTCCGCCTTCAGCAGGCCGACGAGACCCGAGGCCGGCTCCAGATGGCCGACATTGGTCTTGACCGAGCCGATCGGCAGGGGGCCGACGGTGCGGCGCTTCACGGCCGCGCCGATCGCGTTCGCCTCCGCGGGGTCGCCGACGCGCGTGCCGGTGCCGTGCGCCTCGATGAACGCCAGGCTGTCGGGGTCGACGCCGGCCTCGGCGTAGACGCGCTCGAGCAGCGAGAGCTGGGCGTCCGAGGAAGGCAGCGACATGCCGACGGTGCGGCCGTCGGAATTGACCGCTGAGCCCGCGATCATGGCGCGCATCGGCCGGCGCGCCGCGCGCGCCACGTCGGCGCGCTCCAGCACCACAGCGACGCCGCCCTCGGCGCGCACATAGCCGTCGCCGGAGGCGTCAAAGGCGTGGCAGCGCCCGCGCGGCGACAGCATCGTGGCCTGCGCAAAGGAGATGAAGGGGAACGGGCTCGCAAGGATCGAGACGCCGAGCACGACCGCGCGCTCGATGCGGCCCGCCTTCAGCGCCGCGACGGCCTCGTTCAGGGCGACCAGCGAGGACGAGCAGGCGGTGTCGACCGTGAAGCTCGGACCGTGCAGATCGTAAATATACGAAATGCGATTTGATACGATCGAGAGCGTGTTTCCGGTCGCGAAATAGGCGTCGGCCGAGCTCGGGTCGAAAATGATGCGGTTGCCGTAATCGAGCGCCGACGCGCCGACATAGACGCCGGTCTCGCTTCCGGCGATCGACGAAGGCGGAATCCCGGCGTCCTCAAGCGCCTCCCAGACCAGCTTGAGCGCGAGCCGCTGCTGCGGATCCATCTGCTCGGCCTCGCGCGGCGAGACCCCGAAAGCGGCCGGATCGAAGGCCCAGACGTCGTCCAGGACGCCGGCCGCGAAGGTGTAGCTCTTGCCCGGTTCGCCCTTACGCGGATGCAGATAACGCGCGTGTGACCAACGGTCTTCGCCGATCTCGGTGACGGCGCAACGGCCGTCCACCAGCATGCGCCAGAACGCGTCGACGTCGTTCGCGCCCGGCAGCCGGCACGACCGCCCGACGATCGCAATGCCCGTCGATTTCGTCATGAGCTCACCCGCCGCCCGGACGTGACGTCAGGGCGGACAGAAGCGCGCCTCGATGAACGAGGACGACGAGAGGTCGCCGGTCCAATACTGATCATGCACCCGGACTCCGGGACGTGCGCCCGGCTGGCCCGGGCGGGACGACGTTGCGTGGGGGCTCGGTCCGTCTATCAGTACTTTGGGATAGCGTGTCAAGCGCGCCCGGGACACGGTGCGACCGATCCGTGACGGCGTCAAAGGGGCCGCGCGCCGCCTCTGTTTCGTTCTGTTTCAGCGATTTTTCGGAGACCGCTCGGCGGCGTCAGCGCGCCAGGCGTCGGGCGTTCGCCTTGAGCCGTCGGGCGGACGGCCGAAGCGCCGCCTCGCCCGCCTGGACCATCACGCGCGCCGCCGCGACGGGCCCCGCCGCGACCGCGAGGCCGGCCATCACCCGGCTCGCCGCGACGCCGCCTTCAAACGCCGCCGCGACCTTCTCCGACAGCATGCGCTGCGCCTCGCTCGCGCCCTTCGCGCTCGGCTGTCCGCCCTCCACGGCCATCCGCGCGAGGCGCGTCGCGACCACGAAGCCGGCGGCCGGCGCCAGCGCCGCGAAGCCGCCCGCGAGCGCCGCCTGGCGCCTCCAGAGTTCCAAAAATTCGAAGGGCTCGTGCATTATGGATCGTTCGGCTCCGTTTGGCGGGACGGTTCGCGGGTCGCTGGCAGGCGGCGCGGCCGATCCGCAGGGTCGAGCGCCGGGGAGATGACGCATGAGTCGGACGCGCGCCCCCCGAGCGCGTCCAGCCGCCCTCATAGCATCGTCACGGACCGGCGCCGCATGCCATTGGTCGGATGCGCGCATGCGCCATCCGTTTGTCCCCAACGTTTCAGGCTACCGCTTGAGCCGTGCGAAAGAAGCCGTGCGGACTTGCGCCAGCGGGCGTTGACCCGAGCCGGTCAGCCTGCAATAGGCCGCGACCCCGAAGCCCGACCAACGGGCGGCCATGTCGACGATCCTCGTCCGCCTGGGTCGGCGGCTCTTCGACCGGCCCTATGTCCTGCTGTCTCTGACGTCGCTCTTCTGGGCGGGGAACATCGTGCTCGGGCGCTTCGTCGCCGGCAAGGTGCCGCCCGTCGGCCTCGCCTGGATGCGCTGGGTCGGCGCCTTCGTGATCCTCATCGGTTTCGCCTGGCCGCACATCAAGCGCGACTGGCCGACGATCCGCGCCCATCCCGGCCGGCTCGCCGTGCTCGCGCTGACCGGCGTCGCGTCCTACAACACCCTCGCCTATTGGGGGCTGCAGTACACCGAGGCGCTCAACGCGCTGCTGATCCAGTCCACCGGCCCGCTGCTGATCGCCGTCTGGTCGCTGGTCCTGTTCCGCGACCTGCTGACATGGGCCCAGTTCGTAGGCGTGCTGGTTTCGCTCGCCGGAGTCGCCGTCATTCTGACGCGCGGCGACCTGGCGGCCCTGGTCCACATCCGCTTCAACGTCGGCGACGTCTGGGTGCTGGGCGCGATGGTGATCTACGCGCTCTATTCGGCGCTGCTGCGCTTCAAGCCCGCGCTTCACTGGCTGTCGTTCCTGACGGTCACGATCGCGATCGGAATCGCCATGCTCACGCCGGTCTTCCTGTGGGAGATCAGCCAGGGCCGTGTGTTGAAGCCCGACGCCGTGACGTTCGCGACGCTCGCCTATGCGGTGATCTTCCCGTCCACGCTCGCCTATCTGTTCTTCATCCGCGGCGTCGAGTTGATCGGCGCGAACCGCGCCGGACCGTTCTTCCACCTCATGCCGCTATTCGGGGCGGCGCTCGCCATCCTGTTCCTCGGCGAACACCCGCAGCCGTTTCACGCGGTGGGCTTCGTGCTGGTGCTGGTCGGCGTGTTCGCGGCGGCGCGATCGCCGCGCAGGACGGAGCCCGGCCCGGAGCCCTGAAAAGGAGAAGGGCGCCGCCTTGCGGCGACGCCCTTCAAAAGAAAGCGCCGGAGGCCCCCCGACCCCGGCGACCGCAGGTTAGTCCGCCGCCCTCCCCGAGAGCAAGCCGCGCGGCGTACGTGCGACTACGTACGCCCTAGGTTCTCGGGCTACGAAACCTCTGATCGACTATGTTCGGATTGTCGCCAGGCGGACCATGGCGACGGCTCGGCTCTTGAGGGAGCGCGCTCATGGCGGATCCGACGGCCGGACCTGACACGCTCAGGGGCACGACAGGCTCCGACACCATCTCGGGCCTGGCCGGGAACGACCTGATCCGCGGTCTCGGCGGCGCGCTGGACGTCCTCGTTGGCGACGAAGGCGACGACACGATCGACGGCGGCCGCGGCGCCGACTTCATCAGCGGACGGGCCGACGACGACCAGCTGGTTGGCGGCTCAGGCGCCGACGCCCTCAACGGCGACGACGGCGACGACTCCGTGGAAGGAGGCGCGGACGCCGACAACGTCTCGGGTGCAGCCGGCGCCGACAACCTCTCGGGCGGCGCGGACGGCGACGAGGTCACGGGAGGCGAAGGCGACGATACGATCGACGGCGGATCGGGCGACGACACGCTGTTCGGCGGCGTCAACTTCCCGGACATCGTGGCGGTCGCCGGCCGGGACCTCGTCGCGGGCGGCGACGGCGACGACAGGATCGCGGGCGGCGGCGAGGCCGACACCCTGGCGGGCGATGACGGCGCCGACACCCTGGAAGGGTTTTCGGGCGACGACGTCCTCAATGGCGGCGCGAATGGCGACTCCCTGTTCGGCTATGAGGGCGACGACCGGATCGCCGGCGGCGCGGACGACGACACTCTTCACGGCCGCGAAGGCGACGACACGCTCGACGGTGGGACCGGCGACGACCTCCTGGAGGCGGACATCTTCGACGCGTTGATCCCGGGTGGCCGGGACATCCTGCAGGGAGGGGCCGGCAAGGACACGCTGAGGGGAGGCGCCGGTGACGACACGGTCGAGGGAGGTGCCGACGCCGACCTGCTCGCCGAGGAGCCGCTCGACGCCGCCGGCGGCAATGACAGCCTCGACGGCGGCGCGGGAAACGACACGATCAACGGTGGCGAGGGCGGGGACGCGCTCGACGGCGGGGAGGACCATGACCGGCTGTTCGGCGAGGGCGGCCAGGACAGGATGAACGGCGGCGACGGATCGGACACGATCGACGGAGACGCCGACAAGGACGTCATCCGGGGCGGCGCGAACGCCGACGATCTGAGAGGCGGAGACGGCGACGACGAACTGCTCGGCGACACCGGCTTCGACAAGCTCTCGGGCGGCGCTGAGGAAGATTCACTGCGGGGCGGCGCCGGCGGCGACTCGCTGGACGGCGGGGACGGTGCCGACACGCTGCATGGCGACGAGGGCGACGACGACATCGCGGGAGACGCCGCCGACGATCTGGTGAATGGCAATGACGGGAACGACGTCCTGATCGGCGGCGCCGGCGCGGACACGCTCGTCGGCGGACAGGACGACGACCGCCTCTATGGCGGCGCCGGCAAGGACAGCCTTACGGGCGGGGGCGGCGGGGACATTATCTCTTACGCCGGTCTGAACGAGGGCGGCGACACCATCTCGGGCTTCGATCGCGGCGAGGACAAGCTCGACCTTTCCCGGTTCGGAACGGTCGAGTTCATTGGAACTTCGGCGTTTTCGGGCGAGGCCGGCCCGATCGAAGTCCGGTGCAAATCCGGCAGGCTCCAGGCCGACCGCGACGGCGACGGCGAGGCCGATTTCGAGGTGACGCTGCTCAATGTCGGGGCGCTGTCGGAAGCAGACCTCATCCTTTGACGGCGCGAGCCCGGTCGGTGAGGCTCAATTGTCGTTCAGCAGGTTCGCCTGGAAGGTGACCGTGCAGCCTTTGATCGCGAAGAAGTTCGCGATCGAGCCGGTGATCTCGAGGCCAGGCGTCGCCGGCCCGATGGTCCGGGGCGCCTGAACCCACTGGGTCACGCCGCCCGTCCTCGGCGTCACGGACAGCTGCGAATTGATCGACTGGCCGCCGTAATTGACGTTGAGCTGGAACTGGTTGTTCGGCACGCTCATCCCGTAGCTCGCGCGCGACGTGACGAACAGCAGGTAGCTCGAGCCGTCATTGCCGAGCCGGACGCCCACGGGCCGATATGTCATGCGGCCGAAATCGCCGGCCGCGATGGCGTCGCCGCATTTCGCCGTCCGGGCCGTGACCATGGCGGATCCCACGAACAGCGTCTCGGCCGCCGCCGGAGCGACGGCCGCGACCGACAGCGCCGCGGCTCCGGTCAAGGCTGCGAGCGTTCTCATAGCCCCTCGCCCGCCTAGAACCGCTGCGTGTAGCCGGCGCTGAACCGCACCGTGCAGCCGGGGATGAACATGAAGTCCTCGATCTCGCCGGTCAGTTCGATGAAGTCCGTGCCGGCGGACGGCGATGCGGGCTGCAGCCGGAACCCGCCATACGGCACGCCCTTGTTCGCCACGATGATCGCGTCGTGGCCGGAGCCCCAGCCGGCCGCCGTGCCCGTCGGGGCGCCGCCCGGCAGGAAGAGCACGAAGTTCGCCTGCCCGTCGTGCAGGAACGACACCCGCGTGTCGGGGCCGTTGTCGGAGAGGTTCCTCGGGCGCAGGATCGACCGCAGGACGGTGCCCTCGCCGATCTTGCGGCGCTCCGACGCGGCGCCTTTGCAGGCGGGCGTGACGGATACGATCCTGGCGTCGCCCTGCCACACGAGCAGCGCCGACGCAGGCGCCGCGGAGAGCAGCGTCGCGACGGCCGCTCCGAGATGAGCCATGCTCCACCGCATGCGAACCCTCCCGCGCGCCATCCATGTCGAGGCGGAGGAGAGCCTTTCATCGGCGCTCGGAGCGCGTAATCCGGACAAATACCTACCGGCGCCGCACGTCGCGCGCCCCAGAGGCGCAAGAGTGAGGGAGGCAAGGGCGCCCGGTCCGGGAGCGCTCGTGATCGAGGCTTCCGGACCGAGCGAGACTCAGGCGATGCCGTCGATCGTGCCGTCCTCGAGCAGCCTGATGTTGGCCGAGGCCGGAACCTTGGGCAGGCCCGGCATGGTCATGATCTCGCCACAGACCACCACGACGAAGCCTGCGCCCGCCGAAAGCCGCACCTCGCGGATCGGCAGCGTATGGCCGGTCGGCGCTCCGAAGGCGGTCGGGTCGGCCGAGAACGAGTTCTGGGTCTTGGCGATGCAGACCGGGAACTTGGCGTAGCCCGCCTCCTCCCAATCCTTGAGCTGCTTTTTGATCGCCGCCGAAGCCGTCACCTTGTCGGCGCGGTAGATCTCCTTGGCGATGGTCTCGACCTTCTGCAGCAGCGGCATGTCCTCCGGGTAGAGGCATCGGAAATCGGCCTTCTCCTCGCCCGCGATCTTGACGACGGCGCGCGCCAGGTCCTCGGCGCCGCGGGCGCCGTCCGCCCAATGCCGGCACACCACCGCCTCGACGCCGAACTCGTTCCTGACCGCCGACTGCAGCGCCTCGATCTCGGCGTCGGTGTCGGCGACGAAATGGTTGATGCCGACCACCACGGGGACGCCGAACTTCTTCACGTTCTCGATGTGGCGTCCGAGATTGGCGAGGCCGGCCTTGAGCGCCTCGACGTTCTCGGTCTTGAGGTCGCTCTTCGCCATGCCGCCATGCATCTTGAGCGCGCGGACGGTCGCGACGATCACCACGACATCGGGCGAGAGGCCCGAGGAGCGGCACTTGATGTCCATGAATTTCTCGGCGCCGAGATCGGCGCCAAAGCCAGCCTCGGTGACCGTCCAGTCGGCGAGCTTCATGCCGGTCGTGGTCGCGATCACCGAGTTGCAGCCATGCGCGATGTTGGCGAAGGGGCCGCCATGGATCAGCACGGGCGAGCCGTCGATCGACTGCACGAGGTTCGGCCTCAGCGCGTCGCGCAGCAGCACGCCGAGCGAGCCCTGCGCGTCGACGTCGCGGGCGGTGATTGGCTTGCGGTCCGGCGTGTAGGCCACCACGATGCGACCGATCCGCTCCTCGAGGTCCTTGAGGTCGTTGGCGAGGCAGAAGATCGCCATGATCTCGGACGCGACCGTGATGTCGAAGCCAGCCTCGCGGGTGTAGCCGTTGGTGGGCGCGCCGCAGCCCGAGACGATGGAGCGCAGCGTCCGGTCGTTCATGTCGAGGACGCGGCGGAACACGATGCGGCGCGGGTCGATGTTGAGCGGGTTGCCCCAGTAGAGCGAGTTGTCGACCAGCGCCGCCAGCAGGTTGTTGGCGGACGTGATGGCGTGGAAGTCGCCGGTGAAGTGCAGGTTGATCTGCTCCATCGGGATGACCTGGGCTCGGCCGCCGCCGGCGGCGCCCCCCTTCACGCCGAACACCGGGCCGAGCGACGGCTCGCGCAGGCACATCACCGCCTTCTCGCCGATATGGTTCAGCGCGTCGCCGAGCCCGACCGTGGTGGTGGTCTTGCCCTCGCCGGCCGGCGTCGGGCTGATCGCCGTCACCAGCACCAGCTTGCCGCCCTGCTTCTTGGGCAGGCCCGCGATGAAGCGATCGTCGATCTTGGCGATGTGCTTGCCGTGCAGGTGCAGGGCGTCCTCGGGGATGCCTATCTTGGCGGCGATCTGCTGGATCGGCTTCAGCTCGGCGGCGCGAGCGATCTCGATGTCGGTCGGCAAGGCGGGCCTCCGGCGGATTGTGCTTGGGGCGCCAGAGGCGCTGGGGGCGCCGTTTTGGCCCGTCGGCGCAACGGCGGCAACCGCCGGGCCGCGCGCTGGGCCGTCTTCGCGACGAAGGTATGAGGTCTTGGGGCCCGGTTCAGCCCGAGGCCGCGGGCTGGATCAGCGCAAGCTGACCGAGGCGATGAACTGCCCGGCCGCGACCAGGGTGGCGCTCTCGAGGCACGCAAAGGTCAGCGCCAGCAGGGGAAGCACGGTCACGGCGGCGATCGGAGCGGGACTCCAGGACCGGCGGCGGGGCAGGCTGGGCGGCATGGCGGCTTGGGCTCCGACGGAGCGGCTTCCCGACGCCCCCCATCCAGCCTCCGAGGCTGCGTCGCAAGTCTTAACGAATGGTGACCGGAGCGCCGGCTGCGGCGATGGTCAGGCCGCGGATCACTCGACGCCCTTGCCGGTCGAAAGGCCGCCGCGCTGCGCGATCTGGTTCGCGGTGTCCTTGAAGATCTCCTTCTCGTCGCCGATCGTCAGTAGCGGATCGCATCGCGGCGTGCAGGAGAAGCTCTCGCGCGTATTGCCGCGCTGGACCACCAGGGTGGTCTCGGGGGCGCGGCGCACGTTCACGATGGTCTCGCTCAGCACCGCGCCGGCGCCGTCGAGCAGCATGACGTTGGTCGACCCGAAGGTCTTGCCTGTGATCACCACGACGCCGTTCTTCTGGGTCGTCGCGTCGGCGATCATCGGATTGCCCACGATGACCGTCGCGACGTTGTCCGGCGCGCGCACGACGCTCGCATGGTCGACCGCCACATTGATCGTCGCCTCCACGGCGACAGCAGGACCGGTAAGTATTAGTACGGATGAGACGCCCAGAGCGCGCAGATGGGCCGCAAAAGAGGTGGCCATGGTCTCGTCCCCATTATTCGGTCCCGCCAGTCAAGCGGAATTGGGTGAACGAAGTCCTAACGGGCCGTCTTTCGCCTCGCGCGTCCTTAGCTGGCATGACCGCGCCGGCCCGCCGTCATCCTCGATGCCGTCCGACCATCTCGCGTCATGTATCAGTATAAAGCTAAACTTTGAAACTTAATTACGAAAATTAAATGGAATTAATTATATTGGACTGTAAAACGATACTTTAACTTTGGAAAGGAAGATTTTGAATCACATAAAACTCTGTTTCTCCATTAACAGAATAGCAACGCGCCGCGCGTTAGGTTCACGACGTTCCCGGCGCACCGACGACGGAAGGACACGGGACGGAAGTTGTCGCAATCTCCGTGAACCAGGAGTTTCATCATGAGCATGCTCAAGGCTTTCGCCAAGAACGAGTCCGGCGCCACCGCCATCGAGTACGGCCTGATCGCGGTCGGCATCGCGATCGCCATCATTATGACCGTGAAGGCCGTTGGCGGGTCTCTGATCACCACTTTCGAGAGCGTCAAGGACAACCTCGACGGCTGAGGCCATAGCCTCGCTGAGAGGCTGCCCCGGTCAGGAGCCGTCCGCTCGTCGGGCGGCTCCGACAGGGCGCGACCGGGACCGCCGACCCTCGGGAAGGCGGTTTCGCCGTTTCCGGCGCTTCGCCTTTTGTTAGGCGACGCCTGGGCAGGATGCCGCGTCGCCGACATCGCGGCGGCGCAGTCGAGACGACTTCAGGGCCGACCGCACCGATGCTCGAGATCTTCGTAGTCGCGATCGTTCCCGCCCTCGTCGTGGTGGCGGCGGTGTCGGATCTTATGACCATGACGATCCCCAACCGTCTGGTGCTCGCGCTCACGGTCGCGTTCTTTCCGGCCGCTTATCTCGCGGGTTTCTCTCCGGCGGAGGTCGGGTGGCACGCCCTCGCGGGCCTTCTTGTTCTCGCAGTCGGCTTCGTGCTGTTCGCGCCGGGGTGGATCGGGGGCGGCGACGCCAAGCTTGCGGCCGCGCTTGCGCTCTGGCTCGGCTTCGAGCCGCTGCTCGCCTGGTTCGTGGCCTTCGCGATTCTCGGGGGCGCTCTGACCTTCGCGACGCTTTTCTATCGTCGCTCCGCTCTGCCGGTGCGGTTCGCGGGCGTCGACTGGATCGCCCGGCTGCATCATCCCAAGACGGGCGTGCCCTACGGAATTGCGCTCGCGGCCGGCACGCTCGCGCTGTGGCCGCAGACCGCGTGGTTCGCCCATCTCGGATGATCGCCCGAACTTAGCAGCAAGTTGTCAATAGTTAAACACCGCTTAGCCGCTCCTACAACTTGGCGACGGCTTGTTAACCATGAATTGACGTTTCGATGTTCCCCTAAGTCCTGATGATTCAGGGCCCCCGTGCCGACGGGGGTCTTTGGTGCGGGGGAACGATATGAAAGCCGCTCGGCTCGTGGTTCTTGGCATCGCCGCGGCGGCCGGCCTGGCGGCGTTGTTTCTCGCCAGCGGCGGAAACGACCAGCCCGCTCAGGTCGCCGACAAGCCGATCCGGACCGTCGAAGTGCTGGTCGCGGCGAAGGACATCGGCATGGGCGCGGCGGTTGCCGCCTCCGACGTCCGCTGGCAGGCTTGGCCCGCCGAAGCCGCGAACGCCGCATTCCTGCAGCGCGCCAGCGCCCCGCACGCTCTGGAGGACACGGCCGGCTCGATCGCTCGCTCGCCCTTCGTGGCCGGCGAGCCGATCCGGCCGGAGAAGCTGATCAAGGGCACGGGCTCCGGCTACATGGCCGCGATCCTGCCGGCGGGCATGCGGGCGATCTCGATCGAGATCTCGGCCGAGACCGGAGCGGGCGGCTTCATCCTGCCGAACGACCGGGTGGACATCCTGCTGACCCGCAAGGTGACGGGCCGTTCGGGCCGCGACGAATCCTTCAGCGAGACGATCGGCCAGAACATCCGCGTGCTCGCGATCGACCAGACCGTCGAGGACAAGGACGGCCAGAAGGTCGTGGTCGGACGCACCGCGACGCTCGAGCTTTCGCCGGCCCAGGCCGAGCAGGTCGCGCTCAGCCGCCAGCTCGGCACGATCTCGCTCGCGCTGCGCTCGCTGGTCGACTCGGGTCCGACGGCGGCCGATCCCTCCGACCCCGCGGCCCGCCGCAACAACGCCGTGACGATCGTGCGCTTCGGAATCCCGACCCAGGACGGCGGACGATGATCCGTGGCCGTCTTTCTCTTCCGCACCCTTTCACCCGGACGCCCGACATGATCTGCGCCGAGACGCCTGAGGCAAAGAGAGCGATGACCCAGCCTGATCGCCGCGGCGTCGGCCGCCGCCTCGCGCGCTTGGCGCGGCTCGCCATCGTCGGGGTCAGCGCCTTCGCGCTCGCCGTCCCGCACGCCGCGTTGGCGGCCGATCCCGGCTATCTTTCGGATGCGGGCTACGCCGACGGCTCGAAGATCGAGCTCGGCATCGGCAAGACCTACGCGGTCACCCTGCCGCGCGACGCCAAGGAAGTGTTCGTGGCCGACCCCGGGGTCGCCAACGCTGCGGTGCGCTCCGCCCGCAAGGCCTATCTGTATGGCACCGGTCCGGGCCAGACCGACGTCAAGTTCCTCGATTCGGAGGGCAAGGAGATCTCATCCTACGAGGTCTCGGTGTCGCGCGACGTCGGCTCGATCCGGTCTTCGATCGCGCGGTCGATCGACGGCGGCAAGGTGAGGGTCGAGGGCGTCGGCGACGGCGTGGTGGTGACGGGTTCGGTCAAGTCGGCCCAGGAGGCCCAGACCGCGATCGATATCGCGAGTGGCTACATGGCCGACCCGAAGAAGGTGGTGAACGCGCTCAAGATCGAGGGCCAGGACCAGGTCCTGCTCAAGGTCAAGGTCGTCGAGATGAAGCGCGAGGTGATCAAGCAACTCGGCGTCGACTACGGGTTCGGCCATATCGACCCGGAGACCGGCTTTCTCATCCCGGCGAAGCTCGGCGGCGGATGGCTGATCGGGTCGGACGGCGCCTCGTCGGTCGGCCAGCAACTCGCCTCGTCGTTCCCCTTCGGCGCCAACAACGCCCAGCCGTCAGGCAACATCACCGCCGGCATCAGACGAGGCTCGAGCCTGTACTCGGCCCGACTGCAGGCGATGGAGCGCGCTGGAGTCATCAAGACGCTCGCCGAACCGAACCTCACCGCGATCTCGGGAGAGAGCGCCAAGTTTCTTGCCGGCGGGCAGTATCCCTTTCCCGGCCCTTGCGAAGACAGCGGCAACGGCGGGTGCACGCGCTCTGTCGAGTTCAAGGATTTTGGCGTCGGTCTGAATTTCACCCCGGTGGTGCTTTCGGGCGGCCGTATTAGCCTGAAGATCGCGACCGAGGTCAGCGAACTCGACCCTGCGAACGGCATCACCGATCGGGGCCTCGTCATTCCGGGTCTGCAGGTTCGGCGTGCGAATTCGACGGTCGAGGTGTCTTCGGGCGGATCCATCGTGATGGGCGGGCTGATCCAGCAGCAGACCAAGCGCGCCGTCGCAGGTTGGCCGGGTCTGATGAGGCTGCCGGTCCTCGGGGCGTTGTTCCGTTCGACAGACTACCTCAAGAACGAGACCGAACTCGCGATTTTCATCACCCCCTACCTGGCGAAGGCGGTCGCCGCCGACAAGCTTCAAAGCCCGGACGACGGCTTCGCCGAGCCCTCCGACCCTTCCGCGCTGCTGCTAGGACGATTGAATCGCCTCTATGGCGTCCCTGGCAAAATCGATCCCGCCACCGTCGGGCGCCAGCGCGTCGGATATATCGTCGACTGACATAGGCGCCGACCGGAGATCCCGAGGATGTTCTTTTCTCATCCACACTTGCCGCGCTGCAGTCTGGTGGCGCTTGGAGTTGCCGGCGCTCTTGCGCTCGGCGGCTGCAACTTCAACAACCGAATCGTCAACGACCCCTATCCCACGACCGTCTCGCAGCGCCATCCGATAGTGCTCGCGGAAGGATCGGAGCGCCTGGACCTGCCAATCGGTGCGGGCGCGCCGGGTCTTACGCCTCGCCAACGGGCCGACCTTCGGGCCTTCGCGGCCGCTTGGCGCACGGACGGACGTGGGCCGATTGGCGTGATGACTCCAACAGGCGGCGAGGGGGCCCACGCCCTGCCCGCAATCCGCGCCACGCTCGCCGCCGCCGGCGTGCCGTCTACGCAGATCGTCAGCCGTCGTTATCCTGCCGATGGCGACGAGGTCGCGCTCGTCAAGCTCGGTTACGTCAAGCTCAAGGCCAAGGTGCCGCACAAATGCGGTTATTGGCCAGAGGACCTGGGCTACGGCGGCGCGGACATGTACGGCGCAAGCGAGAATCGCGAATACTGGAACTTTGGTTGCGCCACTCAGGCGAACCTCGCGGCGCAGGTCGCCGATCCCGAGGATCTCGCCCGTCCGCGCGCCGAGACCCCGATCTACGCGGCGCGGCGCCAGACGGTGATCGAGAAGCACCGCGCCGGCGAAGACACAACAACTAATTACCGCCAGGAGGACGCCGTCGTGAGCGACGTCGCAACGCAGTGATGAGCCCGCACGACCAATTCGGCAACTTCGCCGGTTCGGCCGAGACCCACGGAACGCCCGCCGACGTCATCGCGCCGCTGCCGCGGGTCTCGATCCAGGCCTTTTGCGAGACGCCCGAGATCGCCCGGCTGATCGAGCAGGCGACGGGCGACCGCCGCATGGAGAAGGCGCACGTCAAGGTGCAGATGGGCGGCGGGCTCGCGGCTTCCGAGGCCTACAGGAACGCGCCCACGCCGAACGTCATCGTCATCGAAGGCGACGCCCACCGCGAGCGCCTGCTCGAGACGCTCGATCGGCTCTCCGACGTCTGCGACAGCGACACCAAGGTGGTGGTGATCGGCCAGGTCAACGACGTCCTGCTCTATCGCGAGTTGATGCGTCTCGGGGTCAGCGACTATCTCGTGCCGCCGCTCGGGGTGGTCGACCTGGTGCGCTCGCTCTCCGAAATCTTCCGGGCGCCGGGCGCGGATCCGGTCGGCCGCACGATCGCCTTCGTGGGCGCCAAGGGCGGCGTCGGCGCGTCCACCGTCGCCCACAACGCCGCCTGGGCGATGGCGCGGCAGCTCAAGCTCGACACGGTTGTGGTGGATCTCGACCTCGCCTTCGGCACGGCGGGCCTCAACTTCAACCAGGACCCCCCACAGGGCGTGGCCGAGGTGGTGTTCGCGCCCGACCGGCTCGACGCCGCGCTGGTCGACCGCCTGCTGTCGAAATGCACCGAACAGCTCAGCCTGCTCGCCGCCCCGGCGACGCTCGACCGCGTCTACG
Source organism: Hansschlegelia zhihuaiae (assembly GCF_004103825.1). Classification (GTDB taxonomy): domain Bacteria; phylum Pseudomonadota; class Alphaproteobacteria; order Rhizobiales; family Methylopilaceae; genus Methylopila; species Methylopila zhihuaiae. Next base: position 11,511 of record NZ_RYFI01000007.1, on the reverse strand, counting down.
ACTTCCACGAGGACGTGTTCGACCCGCTGCTCGACATTCTGAGGTCGAACGTGCCCTGCGCGGTGCTCGACGTGCCGCATCTCTGGACCGCCTGGTCGAAGCGCGCGCTGATCGCGGCCGACGAGGTCGTGCTGGTCGCGAGCCCGGATCTCGCGAACCTGCGCAACGCCAAGAACCTGATCGACCTGCTGAAGACGGCGCGGCCCAACGACGCCCCGGCCAAGCTTGTCCTCAATCAGGTCTCGATGCCGAAGCGCGCCGAGATCAAGGCCACGGAGTTCGCCAAGGCGCTCGACGTCGAACCGTCGGCGATCATAGGATTCGATCCGCAGCTTTTCGGGACCGCGGCCAACAATGGCCAGATGCTCGCCGAGACCTCGCCGTCGCACAAGGTCAACGACACCTTCCTCGATCTCGCGAAGCGGCTCACCGGCAAGATCGAGGCGAAGCGGTCGAAGCGCAATCTGCTCGACCCGCTGATGGCCCGCATTCCCTGGAAGAAGGCCGGCTGACCTCGGCCGGGTAAGGACGCGACCTATGTTCGGAAAACGCGGATCGACGATCGCGCCGGCGGGCGCCGGCCTCGGCCGGAGCGCCACGACCAATAGCGAGTTCGGCGCTCCGTTGCTCGCCGTCCCGACGCAGCCGGCGCCGCAGCTCGCGCCGTCGCCCGATCTCAGGTCGCCGACCGCGCCGCCGCCCCCGCCGATCGACGTCAAGCGCGGCGAGGACTACTTCCAGACGAAGAGCCGCATCTTCGGCGCGCTGATCGAGGCCATCGACCTTGCCCAGCTCGCCCGTCTCGACGTCGAGAGCGCGCGCGAGGAAATCCGCGACATCGTCAACGAGATCATCGCGATCCGAAACGTCGTGATGTCGATCGCCGAGCAGGAGGAGCTGCTCGAGGACATCTGCAACGACGTGCTCGGCTACGGGCCGCTCGAGCCGCTGCTCGCCCGCGACGACATCGCCGACATCATGGTGAACGGCGCCGAGCGGACCTACATCGAAGTCCAGGGCAAGGTGCAGAACACGCATGTCCGGTTCCGCGACAACGCCCAGCTGCTCAACATCTGCCAGCGGATCGTGAGCCAGGTCGGCCGGCGCGTCGACGAGAGCTCGCCGATCTGCGACGCGCGCCTGCCGGACGGCTCGCGCGTCAACGTCATCGTCGGGCCGCTCGCGCTCGACGGGCCGACCCTCACCATCCGAAAATTCAAGAAGGACAAGCTCACCCTCGACCAGCTGGTGCGCTTCGGCTCGATCAGCCCCGAGGGCGCCGAGATCCTGAAGATCATCGGCCGCGTGCGCTGCAACGTCCTGATCTCGGGCGGCACGGGCTCGGGCAAGACGACGCTGCTCAATTGCCTCACGCGCTACATCGACGAGGACGAGCGCATCATCACCTGCGAGGACGCGGCCGAGCTCCAGCTCCAGCAGCCGCACACCGTCCGCCTCGAGACCCGGCCGCCGAACCTCGAGGGCGAGGGCCAGGTCACCATGCGCGACCTCGTCAAGAACTGCCTGCGCATGCGTCCCGAGCGGATCATCGTGGGCGAGGTGCGCGGACCGGAAGCGTTCGACCTGCTGCAGGCCATGAACACCGGCCATGACGGCTCGATGGGCACGCTCCACGCCAACTCGCCGCGCGAGGCTCTGTCCCGTCTCGAGTCGATGATTACGATGGGCGGCTACTCGCTGCCGTCCAAGACCATCCGCGAGATGGTGTGCACCTCGGTGGACGTCATCATCCAGGCGTCCCGCCTGCGCGACGGCTCGCGCCGCATCACCCACGTCACCGAGGTGATGGGCATGGAAGGGGACGTGATCATCACGCAGGACATCCTGCTCTACGACATCCTGGGCGAAGACCAGAACAAGCGGCTGATAGGCCGCCACCGCTCGACCGGCATCGGCCGTCCGCGCTTCTGGGAGCGCGCCCGGTATTTCGGCGAAGAGAATCGGCTCGCGGCCGCGATCGACGCGATGGACGTCGACTCGCCCTCACGGGTCGCGTGACGCCGTGACGGAGACTGAGGCGCACCGATGATCGACCTAGGCGGAAAGCTTCCCATCGTCCTGCTTGCGGCGGTCGCCGCGGGCGGGGCGGCCTATGCGCTGATCTACCCCTATCTGTCGGGCGCGCTCAGGGTCGAGGCGCGCCAGAAGATGATCGGGCTCGACCGCCGCCAGGCCGCGACGCTCGCGGCCGTCGAGAGCCTGCGACGCGGCCAGGTGGCGGACAGCCTCAAGGCGCTCGACGAGCGCCAGAAGCGCATCAACCGCCCGAGCCTGGCGATGAGGATCGCGCAGGCCGGCCTCGACTGGTCGGTCCAGCGCTTCTACGTCGCGAGCGGCGTCGTCGCCGTGCTGTTGGGCGCGACGCTGATGGTCGTGTCCGGCGACTGGCGGGTCGGCGCGCTCGCGGCCTTCGTGGGCGGCTTCGGCCTGCCGCGCTGGGCGCTCTCCTTCCTGCGCAAGCGCCGCATCAACCGGTTCCTGACGGCCTTGCCCGACGGCGTCGAAGTCATCCTGCGCGGCCTGAAGGCCGGACTGCCGCTCGGCGACTGCATCCGGATCGTCGCCAACGAGGCGCAGGAGCCGGTGAAGTCCGAGTTTCGCAAGATCGTCGAGGAGCAGGCGGTCGGCATCCCGCTCTCCGAGGCGGTCAGCAAGCTCTACGAGCGTATGCCGGTGCCGGAGGCCAACTTCTTCGGCATCGTCATCGCGATCCAGGCCAAGGCCGGCGGCAGCCTGTCCGACGCGCTCGGCAACCTTTCCAAGGTGCTGCGCGACCGCAAGAAGATGAAGCAGAAGATCCAGGCGCTCAGCATGGAGGCGAAGGCCTCCGCGGCGATCATCGGATCGCTGCCGATCCTGACGATCTGCGTCATCTCGGTGACGACGCCGGACTACATGAAGGACATGTTCACGACCAATATGGGCCGCTTCATGCTGGTGATGTCGGCGGCGTGGATGATCACGGGCGTGCTCGTGATGAAAAAGATGATCAATTTCGACTTCTGACGCCGCGGCCGAAGACGGCCGGGCCGAAGCCGCATCAGGGACGTCCGCGCGTGATCGAACTCATCTTCCATGCCGTGAACGATCCGCGCCAGCTGGCCGGGATCTTCGCCGCGATCGCGGCCGTCGCCACGGTCCTCACCCTCGGCATGCCGCTGCTCGCTAACGACCCGCTGGAGAAGCGCATGAAGGCGGTCGCGACCGAGCGATCGAAGATCCGGGCGCGCGAACGCGAGCGTCTGGCGAGGGGCGAGCGCAAAGGCCTCAAGCGCGAGCCCAAGGCCTACATGCAGAACGTCGTGAGCCAGTTCAACCTGGCCAAGCATCTCGGCACCGAGGACGCCAAGGAGCGGCTGCAGCTCGCCGGTTATCGCGGCCCCGGCGCGATGACCGCCTTCCTGTTCTTCCGGATGGTCGTCCCCATCGGCTTCCTGGTCGTCTCGCTGTTCTATCTGTTCCTGATCGAGGATTTCGGCCAGTCGGCCCTTGTGCGCGTCGGAGCGGTGGTCTTCGCCACCTATCTTGGCGTCAAGGCGCCGGAGCTGTTCCTGAAGAACCAGACCCAGAAGCGGCAGACCCAGATGCGGCGCGCCTTTCCGGACGCGCTCGACCTCATGCTGATCTGCGTCGAATCCGGGATGTCGGTCGAAGCGGCGTTCCGCAAGGTGGCGGACGAGATCGGCTCGCAGTCGGTCGCGCTCGCCGAGGAGCTGACGCTGACCATGGCCGAGATGTCCTATTTGCAGGACAGGCGCACGGCCTATGAGAATTTCGGCGCGCGCACCGGGCTCGACTCGGTGAAGTCGGTCGGCACCGCTCTCATCCAGGCGGACAAATACGGCACGCCCGTCAGCCAGGCGCTGCGCGTGCTCGCGCAGGACAGCCGCGACACGCGCATGTCCGAGGCCGAGAAGAAGGCTGCGGGGCTGCCGCCGAAGCTCACGGTGCCGATGATCCTGTTCTTCCTGCCGGTGATCTTCGTGGTGATCCTCGGGCCGGCCTACATCACGGTCATGGCCGTGAAGTGAGGTCGGCTCCGGCGTTCCGCGTTATCCCGGACGGCGCTCGCGCCGATCCGGGATCGTCACCCGGATCGAGCGCTCGACCTTGAAGACGATCCCGGCTCTCCGCCTTCGGCTGCGGCCGGGACGACGTCCGTCCTTCACTCCCTCGCGGGCAGCGTCTCGCTGGGCTCGATGTCGGGCTCGGCCGGCGCGGTCGGCTGGTGCGGGAAGCCCTCGATCGAGCCCAGCGGCTTGGCGTCGCGCTTGATCTCGACCTCGCTCGTCGCCCAGGCGGTCATCAGCTCCGCGAGCGAGCGCAGCGCGTGCATGTGGATGCGCTCATAGCCGTGGCTGGCGTCGACCCCGAAGGTCGCGAGCGCGGTTCGCACGTCCGCGCCGGCCTCGATCGCGGAGGCCGAGTCGGAGCGGTAGTAGCGGAACACGTCCCGCTGGTGGCGGATGTCGTACTCGCGCGCGAGCCGGATGAGCTCGTGGGTGAGGTGATAGTCGAAGGGCCCCGTCTGGTCCGCCATCGCTATCGTCACGCCGAATTCGTCGCTCGCCTGGCCGGGCGCAGTGGTGCCGTTGTCGATCGTGACCATGGCGGCGACGTCATGCGGCAGCACGGCGGCGGCCCCGACTCCCACCTCCTCCGCGATCGACAGCACGAACCAGGTGTCGACCGGCGGCTTCTTGCCGGATTCCACGATGGCCTTGAGCGTCGTGAGCAGGATCGCGACGCCGGCCTTGTCGTCGAGATGGCGCGAGACGATGAAGCCGTTCTCGAGAAACTCGGACTGGGTGTCGATCGCCACCACGTCACCGACATGGAAGCCGAGCCGCTGAAGGTCGGCGACGTCCCGCACCAGCGCGTCGACCCGGACCTCGACGTACTGCCAACCTGTCGGCTGATCGTCGACCTCGTCTGCGAAGGTGTGGCCCGAGGCCTTGAGCGGCAGGATCGAGCCCCGATAGGCGCCCTGCTCGGTGAAGATCGTGACGCGGGCGCCTTCGGCGAAGCGCGCCGACCAGTTGCCGATCGGCACGATCTCGAGCCGCCCGTTCGGCTTCAAGAGCTTCACCTGCGCGCCCAGCGTATCGAGATGCGCGATCAGCGCCCGCGACGGATCCTTGGCGCGTCCCTTGAGCTTGGCGCGGATCGCGCCGCGCCGCGTGACCTCGGGCTCGACGCCGAGCCGCACCAGTTCGTCCACCACCGCGTGGGTGATGGAATCGGTGAAGCCCGTGGGGCTCGGGATCTTGAGCAGCCCACGAAGCTGTTCGGAGAGGTAGTCGATGTCGACGTCGAGACGCGGCATGGATCCCCGGGGTCAGATGGCGCTGAGGGGCGATTCGGAGGGAGACCTCCCTTACCACGGTTCCGCCGTCACGAACCCCCGGGCGGGATTTTGCCGGTCCCGCCTTCGCCTCAGCCCATGCCCACCCTGCGGATCGCCGCCGGCATCGACAATGGGAACAGGAGGTCGATGAAGCGTTCCGCGGTCGGCTGCGGCTCGTGATTGGCGAGGCCGGGGCGCTCGTTGCACTCGATGAACGCGTAGTCCGGCCCGCGCGGCGACTTCACCATGAAGTCGATGCCGCAGACCGGGATGTCGATCGCCCGCGCGCATTTCACCGCAGCCTCGACCAGCGCGGGATGCACCTCGCCGGTGACGTCGTGGATCGTTCCGCCGGTGTGGAGGTTCGCGGTCTTGCGCACCGCGACGATCTCGTGCTCGGGCGCGACGTCGTCGAGCGAATGGCCGGCCTTGCGGACGCAGCGCTCGGTCTGCCCATCGATCGGGATCGAGCTCTCGCCGCCGGTCGCCGCCTGCCGGCGCTTGCTCTGCGCTTCGATTAGCGTGCGGATCGTCGACTTGCCGTCGCCGATCACCCTGGCGGGCCGGCGGATCGCCGCCGCCACCAGCTTGAAGTCGATGACGATGAGGCGCAGGTCCTCGCCCTCGACCATCTGCTCGACGATCACGCGGTCGCAGAAAGCGCGAGCGTGGTCGATCGCGGCCTCAAGGTCGTCCATCGTCTCCAGCCCGACCGAGATGCCTCGGCCCTGCTCGCCACGGGCGGGCTTCACCACGACCTGGCCGTGCTCCTCCAAAAACGCCTTAAGCGCCTCGACGTCGCCGGCCGCCTCGATCTGCTTCGGAACGACGACGCCGGCCTTCTCGACGGCGCGGCGCGTCACAGCCTTGTCGTCGCAGATCGACATCGCGACGCCGGTCGTGAGCTCGGAGAGCGACTCCCGGCACAGGATCGAGCGGCCGCCATGGGTCAGGCGGAAGAAGCCGCCCTCGGCGTCGACGACGTCGACCCCGATGCCGCGCCGTCTGGCTTCGTCGACGATGATCTTGGCGTAAGGGTTAAGTCCCTCGACGCCCGGCTCGCCCACGAACAGGCGCTCATTGATGTAGTTGCGGCGCTTGACCGAGAAGGTCGGCACCCGGACGAAGCCAAGCTTCTCGTAGAGCCCGATGGCGAGGTCGTTGTCGTGCATCACGGAGAGGTCCATGAAGCGCGCCCCTCGCGCCTTGAACAGCTCCGCAAGGCGCCGCGCGAGCGTCTCTCCGACGCCCGGATGCCGCGACTGCGGATCGACCGCGAGGCACCACAGCGACGATCCGCGATCCTCGTCGCCGAAGGCTGCGACATGGTCGACACCCGTCACCGTCCCGATGATCTCGCGGGTCCGGACGTCCTCGGCGACGAGGTGGACGAGCGTCCGGTCCCCGCGCATGCGTTCGTAGAAGTCCGGCCGGGCCGAGACCATCTGGCGCGCGGCGTAGATGCGATTCACCGCCTCTATGTCGTGCGCACTTTCGAGCGCGCGGACGTGGAAGGCGCGCTGGCCGCGCTTCGAGGGCTGGTAGGTCTCGAGGTCGAGCCGGTACATGTGGCTCGGATCGAGGAATAGCTCGAGCGGCGCCTGGGCCAGCAGGACGTGGGGGTCGTCGACATAGACCGCAATGTCGCGCCGATCGGGGCCCTCCTCGCGAAGCGCGTCTGCGAGCGCGCGCGGGTCCGCGAAGGTCTGGCCAAACAGCAGGCGACCCCAGCCGCAGTCGACGATCGCGTCCTTTCGCTGTCCCTGCATCGCTGCGGCCTCGTCATCGCGCAGGTCGGTTTCGCGGGCGGCGACTGCTGGAGCCATCGGGTCAAACGCCTTTCGATCAGTTCAGTTCGCGGGCGACCGAAGACCGCCTTCGTCAGACGCCGTGCGTCTGCAGCCACACCTCGAGCAGGGCGCATTGCCAGAGCTCGGACCCCTTGAGCGGGGTTATGTGCGCCGTCGGATCCTCGAACAGCGCGTCGAGATAGTCTTGGCGGAACAGGCCGCGCTCGCGCGCCGCCCGGCTCCCGAGCGCGTCGCGCACCATCTCGAGGGTCTTGCCCTCGAGATATTTGAGGCCGGGAACCGGGAAGTAGCCCTTGGGCCGGTCCACCACTTCCTTCGGCACGATGTGCCGGGCGAGGTCCTTCAGGACGCCCTTGCCGCCGTCCGCCAGCTTGTGCTGGCCCGGGATGCGGGCGGCGAGCTCGACCAGCTCGTGGTCGAGGAACGGCACGCGCGCCTCGAGCGAATGCGCCATGGTCATGTTGTCGACCCGCTTCACCGGGTCATCGACCAGCATCACGGTCGAGTCGAGGCGGAGCGCCTTGTCGACGGCGTCGTCCGCGCCCGGCGTCGCGAAATGCTCCTCGACAAACGCCCGGGCGTGGTCGGCGCCGCCATATTCATTCGTCACATGGGCGTTGAAGCGGTCGTTGTCGCGGTCGAAGAAGGCCTCGGCGTAGGCCGCGACCGGATCGTTGGAGTCCGCGACCTTCGGGTACCAGTGATAGCCCGCGAAGATCTCGTCGGCGCCTTGTCCCGACTGCACCACGGTGACGTATTTCCGGACCTCTTCGGAGAGTAGATAGAAGGCCACGCAGTCGTGGCTCACCATCGGCTCCGACATCGCCTGGATCGCGCCCGGCAACGCGTCGAGCATCCGGCGCTCCTCGATCATGATCTTGTGGTGCGAGGTCTTGAAGCGGTCGACGATGATGTCGGAATATTTGAACTCGTCGCCTTCCTCGCCGCCGCGCGCCTCGAAGCCGATCGAGAAGGTCTCGATCCTCTCGTGGCCGAGCTCGGAGAGCAGCGCCACCACCACGCTCGAGTCGACGCCGCCCGAGAGCAGCACCCCGACGGGGACGTCCGCCACCATGCGGCGCTTCACGGCGGTGCGGAGGCTGGCGTGCACCTCCTCGCGCCACTCGTCGAAAGACCGCCCGACGTCGGCGGCCGAGCGCTCGTAGGAGACGGACCAGTAGACCATCTCCTTGGTGCGGCCGTCCGGCTCCCAGATCTTGAGGGTCGCGGGCGGCAGCTTCCGGACCCCGGAGAGGATGGTGCGCGGGGCCGGCACCACGGAATGGAACGTCATATAGGCGTTGAGCGCCGCCGGATCGATCGACGTGTCGACCCCGCCGGCCGCGAGCAGCGACGGCAGCGAGGATGCGAAGCGCAGCCGGCCGTTTCCTTCCGACACATAGAGCGGCTTGATGCCGAGCCGGTCGCGGATGAGGATCACGCGGCCGCTGTCGCGCTCATGGATCGCGATCGCGAACATGCCGAACAGCTTATTCGGCAGCTCCGTCCCCCAGGCCTTCCAGCCCTTGACGATCACCTCGGTGTCGCCGTCGGAGAAGAAGGTGAAGCCCTTGGCCTCGAGCTCGGCGCGGAGCTCCCTGTGGTTGTAGATGCAGCCGTTGAAGACGACGGTCAGGCCGAGCGTCGGGTCGACCATCGGCTGCTCGGCCTTTTCCGAGAGGTCGATGATCTTCAGCCGACGGTGGCCGAACGCGACGCGGCCGCGCGACACGATGCCGTCGCCGTCGGGGCCGCGCGCCGTCATGCAGCCCGACATCGCCGCGACGGCCTGGACCGAGGCCGGCTGGCCGAGAAAGGTCGCTTCGCCGCAGATGCCGCACATTTCGCCGTCGCCTCGCTGGGATGTTGTGCGATGCAACGTGGGGCGCGGACGCGCGAAATCGAGTCCGTGGGCATTTCGAGGCATGGCGAAAAGGGAGGCGCCGGCGGATCTTGCAGGAGCGGGCGCCGCGCGATTCCGCGGCGTCGCCAGCCGCAGGGCTTCAGGCGTCCGTGAGGGTCTGCGGGTCTGGCGGACGCTCGGGCAGCCGCAGCAAGACCGGCAGAACGACGAGCGCCACCGCCGCGATCATCGCGCCGGGCGCCAGCGGCGATCCTGTGCGCTCCATGAGCTCGTGGGCGACATAGGGCGCGACGCCGCCGAACACCGCGGTTGCGGCCGTCGCCCCCAAAGCGAGGCCGGTCAGGCGGCCTTCGCCAGGCAGTTGCTCGGCGGTGGCGACCGCGCCGACCGCGCTAACGCCCCCCGCGACGCAGGCCAGCACGACCGCCCCGAACAGCGCGCCAGGGGTCGAGCCGCCGACCATCAGCGAGAACATCGGGACCGGCAGCACCGCGCTCAGCAGGCCGAGCAGCGCGAGCGTCGGCTTGCGGCCGAACCGGTCCGACAGCGCGCCCGCGACCGGGGTCGCGAGGATGACGGCCGCCGCGGCGGCCGTGGACAGGACGAGCGCGTCGCCTTCTCCGAACGCCCCGGTCGAGCTGAGAAAGGCCGGCGCATAGGTGATGCCGACGTAATAGGTGATCGAGCCGAGCGCCGAAATGGCGAAGCCGCGCGCGATGCCCGCCCGGTGGTTGGCCAGCGCGAAGCGCAGCGGGTGGTCGGGCGCCGTGCCGGCGGCGCGCTGCCGCTCGAAGTCCGGAGATTCCTCCATGGCGTAGCGCGCGACCCAGACGACCGCGGCGAGCGCCGCGCCGGCGAGGAACGGGATGCGCCAGCCCCAGGCGTCGAGCGCCGCGGGGCTCAGCGAATGGACGGTCAGAGCGGACAGGCCGACGGCCGCAAGCGCCCCCACCTCGCTCGCCGCGGCCGCCGAGGAGACGATCAGCCCGCGCCGCTCGGTGCGGGCGCCCTCGAACAGATAGGCGACCACGCCGACATACTCGCCCCCGACCGCGAAGCTCGTCACGCAGCGCAGAAGCAGGAGCCCCCATCCAGCCCATGCCCCGATCTCGGCGTAGCTGGGAAGGCACGCGGTGGCGAGCATGGCGGCCGTCATGACGGCGACCGAGAGCAGCATCGCGCGCCGGCGCCCGAACCGGTCGCCGACATGGCCGAACACGATCGCGCCGAGCGGGCGCAGGAGATAGGCGGCCGCAAAGCCCGCCAGCGTCGCGGCGAGCGAAGCCTCGCCGCCGCCGAGGAACACCCGCGAGAGCACCGTCGCGAGATAGAGGTAGAGCGTGAAGTCGTACCACTCGACGATTGTCGAGAACGCCGCGACGGCGAGCGACCTGCGCGAGACGGCGCGAGGCGAGGCGGCGAGCGGCGTCATGGCTCCGTCATCGCCCGTAGAACGCATGGAGGACGAGCGGGCGGGCCGTTCTGACCGTGTTCAGCGCCGCCTGGACGCCGGCGCTCGGTCATACCGGCGCGGGCGACTTGAGTTCATTCACTTTCCTGGTCGCCAACTCGACCATGGCGCCTGTCACGCCTGCTTTGGCCAGTTCGGTGACGACGCCCTGCCACGTCTTCCAGCTGCCGCGCGCCAAGGCGCAGCGCGCCAGATGCTTGGCCGCGTCGTCCTGGCGGCCGAGGCGGATCAAGGTCCGCACGAGACTCATCCGGATTTCGTTCGCCGACTTGTCGATCCGGATGGCGGCCGTGAACGCCCGTTCGGCCTCCTCGAGCCGGCCCGCCTGAAACGCCAGGCCGCCCACCAGGGCGAAGGCGCTCGGCTCGTCCGGACACAGCCGGACCATCTCCGCCGCGATGCTCTCGGCCTCGGCTCCGCGGCCCGCCGCGGCGAGGGCGCCGACATGCATGGAGATGGCGGAAAATCCTTCGCGCACCGACCGGCCGTTTCGAACGGCGTCGATCGCGAGCTCGCCCGCCATCTGGACCGCACGAGCCCGCGCCGCAGGCCACCGGCCGCGGGTTGCCGACCCCAGGCCCTGCCAATAGCGCGCGACGCCGCGGCGGCGGGCTCTGCGGCCGGTCGCCACCAGACGACGCCCGTCCTGCCCGGCCGCTACGCCGAGGACGAGGCGGGCTAGGAGGCCGGCCTCCTGCAGGAATTTTGGCGCGTCGTGCTTCGCGAACGGCGTTGCGATCATGGTGACGGGACGCGTCCTTTCGACGGCGCGATAGTGCGCCATGTCCGTCCCATAGCTCGGGTCCACCACCACGAACACCCGGGCCGTCCGACTGAGCAGATCAGGCAGGGCGAAGAGTTCTGGCGTCCCCTTCATGGCGGACCGCCAGGCGGCCGCCACCGGCAGCTCCGGATCGAGCACCGAATATTGCGGGCAAAGCGCCAGCACATGGTCGGCGTTTAGAGGACCGCTGGCCAGCAAAGCGCCCGCGCCGCC
>NZ_RYFI01000061.1 GCF_004103825.1 Hansschlegelia zhihuaiae | reverse complement strand
GAGGCGCTCGCACGCATCGCCGAGCTCTACCGGATCGAGGGCGGCATCCACGGTCGATCCGCCGACGAACGGCGCGCCGAACGTCAAGCCCGCAGCCGCCCGCTGGTCGAGGCGCTGGACACTTGGTTCCGCGCCAGGCTTGCAGAGATCAGCCAGAAAAGCCGCTTCGCCGAGGCCATCCGCTATGCGCTGTCACGCTGGGAGGGCCTGACCTGCTTCCTCGACGACGGGCGCGTCGAGATCGACAGCAACTTCGTCGAGCGCTCCATCCGCCCGATCGCGCTCAATCGCAAGAACGCGCTCTTCGCCGGCTCCGACGGCGGCGCCGGACATTGGGCCGCCATCGCCTCGCTGATCGAAACTGCAAAGCTCAACAGCGTCGAGCCGCACGCCTACCTCACCGACGTCATGACCCGCATCGTCAACGGACATCCGCAAAGCCGCATCGGTGAGCTGCTGCCATGGGCCTACGCGCCCGCCGCACTCAAGGACGTGGCCTGAAGACGACGCTTAC
>NZ_RYFI01000060.1 GCF_004103825.1 Hansschlegelia zhihuaiae | reverse complement strand
CGGATCATGTCGGGCGAGCCGCACAGCATGAAGCGGTCGCGTTCGGGCGACATCGCGGGCAGGCCGACGTCGTCGAACAGCTTGCCGGATGTCATCAGGTCGGTGATGCGGCCGCGGTTCCTGAACGGCTCGCGGGTCACGGTCGGGTAATAGATCAGCCCGTCGCGGATCATCTCGCCGATCAGCTCGTCCTTGGGCAGCTCGGCTGTGATGGTCTCGCCATAGGCGAGCTCGTCGACCTGCCGGCAGCCATGCACCAGCACGACCTTCTCAAAGCGCTCATAGGTCTCGGGGTCGCGGATGATCGACATGAAGGGCGCGAGCCCGGTGCCGGTGCCGAGCAGATAGAGGTTCTGGCCGTCCATCAGATTGTCGAGCACCAGGGTGCCGGTCGGCTTCTTGCCGACGAGGATCGGGTCGCCGACCTTGAGGTGCTGGAGGCGCGAGGTGAGCGGGCCGTCCGGGACCTTGATCGAGAAGAACTCCAGCTCCTCGTCATAGTTCGGCGAGACGACGGAGTAGGCCCGCACCAGCGGGCGGCCCTCGACCTCGATGCCGATCATGGTGAACTCGCCGTTGCGGAAGCGGAACGACGGGTCCCGCGTGGTGCGGAACGAGAACAGCGTGTCGGTCCAGTGACGCACATGCGTCACGCGCTCCTCGAGATA
>NZ_RYFI01000006.1:134742-199143 GCF_004103825.1 Hansschlegelia zhihuaiae | reverse complement strand
CCTTGAATCAGCACGCAGTCCACACCGCAAATCTATTGGGTACAGACCCTAGACCATCTGCCTTGCGGGCAGGGCGCGCGAGCCTTACCTCCTCGGGCGCATGAGCCCTTCCTCCGCTCTCCCGAAAAGTCTCGCCTCCGTCGCAGGCGCGCGAGGACGCGCGCCATGGTGAGGCGGCGGCGCGGCGAGTCCGGGCAGCAGGAGATGTCAGCGGGCGGCTTCGCCTTCTTCGCGACCATGCGCCGGCTGCAGTCCTTCATGTGGCCGGGCGACCGTCCGGACCTGAAGCGGCGCATCGCGGTCGCGATCGTCCTGCTGGTGCTGACCAAGCTCGTCACGGTCCTGGTCCCCTACGGCTTCAAATGGGCGACCGACGCGCTCACCATCGTGGCCAAGGGCGACGCGGCGCCCGCGGCGGGAGGCGAGCTCGACTGGCGCGCCGTCGCGCTCGGCGCGCCCATCCTGATGGTGCTGGCCTACGGGTTCGGCCGCATCCTGATGGTCGCGTTCGCGCAGGCCCGCGACGGCATCACGGCGCCGGTCGTGATGCACGCCGTGCGGCGCCTCTCGCTCATGGTGTTCCGGCACATGCACCGGCTGAGCCTGCGCTTCCACCTGGGGCGGCGCACCGGCGCCGTCAGCCGCACTGTCGACCGCGGGCGGCTCGCGATCGAGACCCTGACGCGCACCGCGCTGCTGACCGTCGTCCCCACCATTCTTGAATTCGCGCTGGTGATCGGCGTGCTCGGCTGGCAGTTCGACTGGCGCTATTCGGCGGTCGTGGCCGTCATGGTCGGGCTCTACCTGACCTTCACCTATCTCGCGACCGAACGGCGCATCGCCCATCGCCGCGCGCTCAACGAGAACGACACGGAGGCGAGCTCCAAGGCGATCGACAGCCTGCTGAACTACGAGACGGTGAAGTATTTCGGCAACGAGGCCCGCGAGGCCGACCGCTATGACCGCTCGATGGCGGGCTACGAGAAGGCCGCGATCCGCACCTACACCTCGCTCGCCTGGCTGAACTTCGGCCAGGCCGTGATCTTCACCGCGGGGCTCACGGCCTGCATGGCGATGGTGGTGGAGGACGTCCGGGCCGGCCGCAACACGGTCGGCGACTTCGTGCTGATCAACGCCATGATGATCCAGCTCTACGTTCCGCTGAACTTCATGGGTTTCGTCTATCGCGAGATCAAGCAGGCGGTGGCCGACCTCGAGGCGATGTTCCGCCTGCTCGCCGAGGACCCGGAGATCGAGGACCGGCCAGGCGCTAAGGCGCTCGAAGTGTCGGGCGGCGCGATCCGGTTCGAGAACGTGTCCTTCGCCTATGATCCCGACCGGCCGATCCTCAAGAACGTCAGCTTTGAGGTTCCGGCCGGCAAGACGGTCGCGATCGTGGGGCCGTCGGGCGCGGGCAAGTCGACGGTGTCGCGGCTGCTCTACCGCTTCTACGACATCCAGTCCGGCCGCATCACGATCGACGGCCAGGACATCCGGGGCGTGACGCAGGATTCGCTGCGCGAGGCGATCGGCATGGTCCCGCAGGACACCGTGCTGTTCAACGATACGGTCCGCTACAACATCCGCTACGGCCGGTGGGACGCGACCGACCAAGAGGTCGAAGAAGCCGCGCGGCTCGCTCAGATCGACGGCTTTATCCGCCAGATGCCAAAGGGCTACGAGACCGAGGTCGGCGAACGCGGCCTGAAACTCTCGGGCGGCGAGAAGCAGCGCGTCGCAATCGCCCGCACGATCCTGAAAGGGCCGCCGCTGTTGATCCTCGACGAGGCCACTTCGGCGCTCGACAGCGCCACCGAAAAGGAGATCCAGGACGCCCTCGACCGCGTCTCGCGCGGCCGCACCACGATCGTGATCGCGCACCGGCTCTCCACCATCGTGGCCGCGGACGACATCCTGGTCGTGGAGGCGGGCCGCATCATCGAACACGGGACCCATGGCGAGCTGCTCGCGCGCGGCGGGCTCTACGCCAGCCTCTGGAACCGCCAGCGCGAGGCCGACGAAGCGCGCGAGACGCTGGCGAGGATGGGCGAGGACGATCTGTTGCGCGACCCCGAGCTCGAGCGCTTCGAGGACGACGAGGAGCCGCGCGACGCTGCGCAGTGAAGCTCGACCCATGTCCCGGCCTTCAGCCGGGACCCATTCTCCTCAGCCGCTGCGCAAATGCGCTCAGGCCCGCTCCATCCACCCCCTGAAGCGCCGAACGGGTCCCGGCTCAAGGCCGGGACATGCACGGTGGGACGCGAACGTGAGGTCGGCCTCGCTTGGTTATGACCTTCCGATCGCGTAAAGACCCGCTCCATGGCCCTCGACGACGTCACGACCTCGATCCGCAACGCGATGGTTCCGATCCACCCCGAGGGTCGGATCTTCATCGCGGCCTTTGCGATCGTCGCTTTCATCCTGTTCTTGATCTGGCAGCCTCTCGGCTGGATCGGCGCCGCCGCGACCGTCTGGTGCGCGCTGTTCTTTCGCGATCCGGACCGCGTCACGCCGCTCGCCGACGGCCTCGTGGTCAGCGGCGCGGACGGCGTGGTGTGCGACGTGAAGTCAGCCATTCCGCCGCCGGAGCTCGGACTTGGGAGCGCGCCGCTGCCGAGGGTCGCGGTGTTCATGAACGTCTTCGACGTCCACGTGAACCGCGCGCCCGTCGGCGGGCGGATCGCGCGGATCGCCTACACGCCGGGCAAGTTCCTCAACGCTGATCTCGACAAGGCGAGCGAGGACAACGAACGCAATGCGCTCTTGGTCGAAAGCCCGTATGGGACTGTCGGGGTCGTGCAGATCGCCGGGCTGATCGCGCGCCGCATCGTCTGCTTCGTCCGCGAGCAGGAGCAGCTCGCGCCCGGCCAGCGCTTCGGCCTGATCAGGTTCGGCAGCCGGGTCGACCATTACCTGCCGACCGGGACCGTCCCGCTGGTCGGCGTCGGACAGCGGACGGTCGCGGGCGAGACCGTGATCGCCGACCTTTCGCATCCTGGAGAGACCCGCGGCTTCCGGAAAGGGTGACGCGCTCATGATCGATCCGCTGCACGAGCGCGACGCCGAGTCGATCGGCGAGCCGATCCAGAAGCGCAAGCGGCTGCGGCGCGTGCCGTTCCGCTTGCTGCTGCCGAACCTCGTCACGCTGCTCGCGCTCTGCGTCGGGCTGACGGGCGTGCGCATGGCGATCGAGGGGCGGCTTGAAATGGCCGTCTATCTTGTGGTGCTGGCGGCCGCGCTCGACGGCGTCGACGGCCGGCTCGCGCGGCTCCTGAAGGGCGCCTCGCGCTTCGGCGCAGAGCTCGACAGCCTGACGGACTTCGTCAATTTCGGCGTGGCCCCGGCCCTCATCCTCTACATGTGGGGCCTGAACGGGCTCGGCCATGTCGGCTGGATCGGCGCTCTGATCCTCGCGATCGCCTGCGCTCTGCGGCTCGCGCGCTTCAACGTCGCGCTGGACGACCCGAACAAGCCGGCCTGGTCCTCGGCGTTCTTCACGGGGGTGCCGGCGCCCGCCGGCGCGATCGGCGCGCTGCTGCCGATCTATCTCGAATTTCTGGGCTTCCCCCGCACCCCGATCGGAACGCCGCTGGTGCTGGCCTATGTGATCGGCGTAGCTCTGCTGATGGTGAGCCCGCTCCCGACATGGTCCGGCAAGCAGCTCGGCGCGCGGGTCAGCCGCGCCTATGTGGCGCCGGCGCTGATCGGCGCGGCGCTCTTCGTGGCGCTGCTCGTCAGCTATCCGTGGTTCGTGCTGACCGCCGTCGTGCTGGTTTATCTCGGGCTGATGCCGCTAGCCTTCATGCACCACCGCCGGCTGACCGCGCGCGACGCGGCGGCGCAGGCCCAGACCAGCGAACCGGCGTCTTAAGTCGTCAGGCGCCGCAGGCGGCGACTCGCAGGCTGAGCGGCGCGTCCGGAAAGGCCGAGCGGAGCAGACGAAGCGATTCGGAGGCGCTCAGCGGCGCCCGCCGCGCCAGGAAGGCGCGCATGTCGGCGATCGCGCGGGCCTGGGACGTCGCCAATACGCCCGCCTGCTTGGCGGGGACCGGAGCGATGGCGGAGACGAGGGGCATTGGCTGGAATTCCCGAGGGTCCTACCGATTAAGAAATCGTGTGCCGATTGTCTTAGCCGATGGTTAACGCTAGCCGCCGGCGAAAGGCCCCGGCGGACCGGAGACGCGCGACTCAGGGCGTTGGTTCCGGGTCGCAAGAATGTTTTTCGACCGTAACGCCGGGATGACGCTGGCCTTCCTGAATGCGTGGAAAAGTCGAATGATCGAACGCTCAATCATTGCCGTGCTGGGGCTTGCGG
Source organism: Hansschlegelia zhihuaiae (assembly GCF_004103825.1). Classification (GTDB taxonomy): domain Bacteria; phylum Pseudomonadota; class Alphaproteobacteria; order Rhizobiales; family Methylopilaceae; genus Methylopila; species Methylopila zhihuaiae. The sequence continues at coordinate 194,828 of NZ_RYFI01000006.1, read as the reverse complement.
CCCTGGTCTGGACCGGCGCCGCGCAGGCTGCAGTCGACCGGCCGCGCGTCGAGGCGGGTTTCAGGATATGGCTCGAGACCGAAGTCAGGCCGGCCGCCCGGAAGGCGGGCGTCTCTGCCGAGACCTTCGACGGGGCCATGGCCGGCATCGAGCTCGACTGGACGCTGCCCGACCTCGCGCCGCCCGGCGCTCCGCCGCTGGAGGGACCCCAGCGGCAGGCGGAGTTCGCCGATCCCGGCCGCTACGTGGCCGAGCAGAATTTCGCGGCGTTGACCAAAGAAGGGCAGGCGGAGCTCAAGGCCCACGCCAGGACGCTCGACGCCGTGGAGCGGCGCTTCGGCGTGCCGCGCGAGATCGTGGTGGCGATCTGGGGGCGTGAGTCGCGCTATGGCCGCGCGAAGATTCCCCATGTCGCGATCCGGGCGCTCGCCACCGAGGCCTATATCGGCGCGCGCAAGGAGAGGTTCTTTCCGGAGCTCGTCGCCGCGCTCAGGATTCTCGAAGGCGACCATGTCCCGCTCGCCGAGATGAAGAGCTCGTGGGCCGGCGCGATGGGCCAGCCGCAGTTCCTGCCGTCTAAATATCTCGAGAACGCCGTCGACATGGACGGCGACGGCAAGCGGGACATCTGGGGCTCGGTTCCGGACGTTCTGGGCTCGATCGCCAACTACATGAGGAAGCACGGCTGGACGCCCGGCCGGCCCTGGGGCGTCGAGATCGAACTGCCGGCTGAGATCGCCTGCACAATCGAAGGACCGGACCAGCAGAAGCCCGCGGCGGACTGGTCGCGCCAGGGCGTCAGGCGGATCGGCGGCGACGCGCTGCCGCGGCTCGACGCCGCCATGAACCTGATGGCGCCGGCCGGCCGCACCGGGCCGACCTTTCTGGTCACAAACAATTTCTACGCCATCAAGGAATACAACGAGTCCGACCTCTACGCCCTTTTCGTCGGCCACCTCGCCGACCGGTTGAAGGGCGGCGGCCCGATCCAGGGCAAGTGGACGACCCCAAAGGGCGTGGCGCGCGCCGACATCGCCGCGATGCAGCGGCGGCTCGAGGCGACGGGCCACGACGTCGGCACGGCAGACGGACTTGTGGGGTTCCGCACGCGCGTTGCGGTCGGCCGCTGGGAGGCGAAGCAGGGCCGCCGGCCGACCTGTTTCCCCGACCCGAGCGACGTCAAGCAGATAGGCCGCTGACGCTCGCGTGACGTCTCCGAAACATTGTCGACGGCGCGGATGCGGCATGCCAAAGTCGCGCCAGCCGGCTGGCGCCGGGTGACACGGCCGTCCGCGCCGGGCGACCGCAAAAAGACGTCCGGGAGACGCTCGATGCTGAAAGCCTTCTCACGCGCCGCGCGCGCCTTCGGAGCCGCGGCGATCGCGCTTGCGGCCTTGTCCGCGCCGGCCGCGGCCTATCCTGACCGGCCCATCACGCTGATCGTGCCCTTCGCTCCGGGCGGCTCGACGGACCTCGTGGCGCGCATCGTCGCGGCCAAGATGACCGAGCTCCTGAAGCAGACCGTGGTGGTGGAGAACCGCGGCGGCGCGGGCGGCAGCCTCGGGGCGACCGCGGTCGCGAAGGCCGCGCCCGACGGCTACACGATCCTGATGGCGACGGTCGCGACCCACGCGCTGAACCCTGCGCTCTACAAGAAGCTGCAATACGACCCGGTGAAGGACTTCGCGCCCATCACCCTGCTGGTGAACGTGCCGAACGTCCTGACCGCCAACCCGAAATTCCCGGCGAAGTCGGTCAAGGAGCTGATCGAGCTCGCCAAGAAGGAGCCGGCCAAATACGCCTACGCCTCCTCGGGCAACGGCTCGCCGCTGCATCTGTCCGGCGAGCTTTTCAAGAAGATGGCGGGCGTCGACCTCGTCCACATCCCCTACAAGGGCTCGGGGCCCGCGCTCGTCGACGTGCTGGCCGGCCAGGTTCCGCTGCAGGTCGACAACCTCCCGTCCTCGATCGAGCACATCAAGGGCGGCCGGCTGGTCGCGCTCGGCGTGACGACGGCCCAGCGCGTGCCGAACCTTCCGGACGTGCCGGCGATCGCCGAGACGCTGCCGGGCTACGAGACCTATTCGTGGAACGCGCTGTTCGCGCCCGCGGGCACGCCGCCGGAGATCGTCAAGGCGCTGCACGACGCCGGCGTCGAGGCGCTCAAGGACGAGACGGTGAAAAAGAAACTCACCGACGCGACCGCGGTGATCGTGGGCTCGACGCCCGAGGAGCTCGGCGAGTTCACGAAGAAGGAGATCGAGAAGTGGACCCCGATCGTGAAGGACTCGGGCGCCCAGATCGACTGACGGGTTCGCTAAGCTCCTGCAAAAAGGGCGGCGCAAGCGCCGCCCTTTTTCGTCGTCTGACGTGCCGTCAGAACCACCCGCCGCGGCGGCGCTCATACCAGCGGCGGTCGTCCTCCTGAGAGGCGTAGACGATCGCGGCGATGACGCCGACGCCGACCGCAATGCCGAGCAATGACAGGCCGGGATTTTCCCGCACCACGCGGCCCGCGCGCCGGCCGTAATAGAGCGCCGTGTCCCCGGCCGCGCCAAGCGCCTCGGCGCCGTCGTCATAAAGGCTGCTGCCCGTTCCGCGCATCGACTTCGCGGCGGAGCGCGCCTGCTTGCGGGCCTCGCGAGCCCGCTGGGAGGCGATCTCCGCGACCCGCTCGCCGAGGTCCGCGATGGTGTCCTTCAGCTCCGCCAACTGGGCGCTTGCGTCGCTGGCGAGCCCGCTCGCTCTCCTATCCACCATAACAAAATACCTTTTCGACAAGGAAGATTCGGCGGATCACCGCCGTCCGAAGTACAACGTGCCGCCGGGCGGCCGGTTCCTATAACACCGCGAGGGTTTGACGTCGCCTGCCCGCGGCGCAGCTTGCCTTCGGTCGCGTTCGGCGCGAGGAAGCCCAATGGCGGATTGTCCGGGCGTGCTGCACCTCGCCGCGATGGCCGATGGCGGCCTTGCGCGGATTCGCACGCTCGGCGGCGCGCTGACCGGGGCGCAGGCGCGGGCTGTGGGCGAGGCGGCCGAACGCCTCGGCTCCGGCGTCGTCGACCTCACCAACCGGGCGAATCTCCAGATCCGCGGGCTCGCGCCCGACGCCGGGCCGGAACTCGCCTCGCGCCTGGAGGCGGCCGGCTTCCGATTTGGCCGGGCGGAGCGCCGAAGGAACATCCTGCTCGATCCGTTCTCGGGGATCGATCCGGGCGAGAGGCGCGATCTCAGAAGTCTCGGCGCCGCGCTGGACCAGGCGCTCTCTTCCGCGCCTTGGATCGAGAGCCTCTCGCCGAAATTCTCGTTCGTGCTGGATGGCGGCGGGCCCATCGGGATTGGCGCGACGCCGTCCGACGTGGCGGTCGTCGCGGCGCGTGACGGCCTGGTCGTCACCGCCGGCCAAGTCTCGGCCGCCTTCGGGTCGGAGGACGGCGCCGTCGATGCGCTGCTATCGATCGCCGCGGCCGCCGCAGCCGAGGGCGGCGACATGCGGGCCGGCGGCCTGTCTGAGCCCATGATCCGGAAAGCCCTGACGTCGAGCGGCGGCGCCGTCCTCGCCACTCCCCCACCGCGGGCCAATGCGGTCGAGCCTCGCTTGGGCCTTGTGGCGATGCGCGCCGGCGGTGTGGCGCTCAGTCTCCCGGTTCCGGTTGGCCGGCTCGACCAGGCGATGCTGGACTTCCTGGCCAACATAGCCGAGCGCGACGGCGAAGGTCGGCTGGTCCTTACGCCATGGTCCGCCGTCGTGATTCCCGGCCTCGCCGAGAGCCGCGCCGCCGCGCTGCTGGCGCCATCCGTCGCTGTCGGCTTCCCCCCGCTCGCCGTCGCGGAGCGGCTCGCCGTCGTCGCCTGCGCCGGCGCGCCGGCGTGCGAGCGGGCGCACGAGCCCGCCAAGGCGCTCGGCCGCGAGATTCTGGCGCTCGCGGCTTCCGACCCCGCCCGGTTGCCGGAGCGCAGGGCGAGCCTGCATCTCTCCGGCTGTCCGAAGGGTTGCGGCGGCGCGGTTCCGGCCGACCTTCTCCTGCTCGGATCGAGCGAACGCGCGGGCTGGTCGGCGCATCGCGACGCGGCCCCCCGGAGGCCGGGCCAAGAACTCGGCCGGCTCGAAGCGCCAGGCGCGGCCGAGGCGCTCGCGCTGCTTGCGACAACCCGTTGACCGCATGGAAGGAAACTACGCCTTGCCTTGCGCCCCCGCCGCCGTCACAAGGCTGACGCACGACGGACGGGTGGCCTTCTCGGGCTTTGAAAGGCAGGCATGCGCTACATCAAGGACGGCGCGGAGATCTATCGTCGCTCCTTCGCGACGATCCGCGCGGAGGCGGACCTGTCGGCCCTGCCAGAGGACGTGGCCGGCGTCATGGTCCGCATGATCCACGCCTGCGGCATGACCGACCTTCCCGCCGAGACACGCTATTCGGCTGACGTCGTCGCCGCCGCGCGCGCCGCCCTGCAGGACGGCGCCCCGATCATCTGCGACGCCAAGATGGTCGCGTCGGGCGTCACCCGGTCGCGGCTGCCTGCCGCCAACGAGGTGCTGTGCTTCCTCGACCAGCCGGAGGTCGCGGACCTCGCCCGAAACCTTTCAACGACGCGCTCGGCCGCTGCCGTCGAGCTCTGGCGCGACCGCCTCGATGGCGCGGTGGTCGCGATAGGCAATGCGCCCACCACGCTGTTCCATCTGCTCGACCGGCTCGACGACGGCTGGCCGAGGCCGGCCGCGATCCTTGGGCTTCCGGTCGGCTTCATCGGCGCGGCCGAGTCCAAGGAGGAGCTTTCCCGCAATCCGCGCGGGACGCCGTTCCTGACGCTGCTCGGCCGCCGGGGCGGCAGCGCCATGGCGGTCGCGGCCCTCAACGCCGTCGCGGACGCGCGGGAATGACCGCTGGCCGCTTCTCCGGCGTCGGCGTCGGGCCGGGCGACCCCGAGCTTCTCACGCTGAAGGCCGTGCGGCTGATTGGGGAGGCCGACGTCGTCGCCTACCCGGCCGCCAAGGCGGGCTCCGGCGTCGCGCTGTCGGCCGCGCGGCCGCATCTGCGCGACGGCCAGGAGCTCTTGCCGCTGGTCTATCCGGTGACGGCTAGCCCGGAGGCGGACCTGCCGTCCTACCCGTCCGTGATGCGCGCCTTCTACGACGAGACCGCGGCCCAGATCGCTGCACGGCTCGACCGCGGCCAGAACGTCTGCGTGCTGTGCGAGGGCGACCCGTTCTTCTACGGCTCGTTCATCTACTGGCACGCGCGGCTGAAGGATCGCTACGACACGACCGTCGCGCCCGGCGTGTCGTCGATCATGGCGGGCCCCGCGGCGCTCGGACGTCCGCTTTGCCTGCGCAAGGACACGGTCACGGTCATCCCCGGCACCTTGCCGGAGGACGAGCTGGTCCTACGGATCGCCGCCGCCGACGCCGCGGTCGTGATGAAGCTCGGCCGGACCTTCGGGAAGGTCCGGGCCGCGCTCGAGACCGCGGGCGCGCTCGACCGCGCCTTCTATGTCGAGCGGGCGAGCCAGCCGGGAGAGCGCGTGATGCGGGCCGCCGAAGTCGCGCCGGAGTCGGCGCCGTATTTCTCGATCATCGTGGTTCCGAGCCGGGAGGTCCCATGAGCCGCCCTGCCGCCGACAGGCCGTGCGCGGCCCGGCCCGCCGTGCTCGCCTTCAACCTCGCGGGCGTGGAGCTCGCGCGCCGAATCGTCGACGCGATCGGCGGGGACTCCTATGGCCTAGCGGGCCGCGCCGACGGTCTCGACAGCGCTTTCGAGGACGCCGCTGCGCAGACCCGCGACCTGTTCCGCGCCGGGCGTCCCATCATCGGCATCTGCGCTTCGGGCATCCTGATCCGCCTGCTCGCGCCGCTTCTCAAGGACAAGCGCGCCGAGCCGCCGGTGCTTGCGGTGAGCGACGACGGCGCGACTGTCGTGCCGCTGCTCGGAGGCCTGACGGGAGCCGATCCGCTTGCCCGCCGGCTCGCTGCGGCGCTTGGCGGGACGCCGGCGCTCACCGGCGCCGGCGCGCGCCGGTTCGGCGTCATCCTGGAGGCGCCGCCGCCCGGCTACGCGCTCGACAACCCCGACGACGCCAAGACCGTGACCGCCGCGCTCCTGTCCGGGGCGGAGGCGCGGCTGGAAGGGTCCGCCGCATGGCTCGAAAACTCGAACCTCCCGCTCGCCCCCGATGGCGAGGTGGTTCTGAGAATCTCGGCGGAAGCCGGCGCGCCGCCGGAGGGCGGGCTTCTCTACCATCCCAAGATCCTGGTCGCCGAGTTCGATCGGCCCGACGCCGCGATGCTGGAGCGCATGACGCAGGCGGTCGACACGCTTGGCCTGTCGCAGTCCGCGATCGCCTTTTCGACGGCGCCCGAGGGGGCGCCTATCCACCACCTGTTCACGGGCGGCCTCGCGGCGAAGGGCGTCCCGCTCCGGCTCGTCGAGCATCGCGTCGAGGGCGGGGAGTTGGTCCATGGCGAGCCCGGCCTGCGGCTCCACCGCTACGCCGAGCCGCAGGATCCGCTGGAGCTCGGCCGCGCGCCCGGCCGAGTGACGGTCGTCGGCCTTGGCCCGGGCGCCAAGGGCTGGCTCACGCCGGAGGCCGCGGCCGCGCTCGACCGCGCGGACGACCTCGTCGGCTATGAGGGCTATCTCGCCATGGTGCCGGAGCGCCCCGGCCAGCGCCGGCACGGCTCCGACAATCGCGTCGAGATCGAGCGGGCCCGCGCCGCGCTCGCGCTCGCGGGACAAGGCCGCGAAGTGGCGGTCGTCTCGTCGGGCGACAGCGGCGTATTCGGCATGGCGGCGGCCGTAATGGAGGCCGTAGCCGCCGAGCCCGTCCGCTGGCCGAGCGTCACGATCGAGGTGACGCCGGGCGTCTCCGCCATGCAGGCCGCCGCCGCCCGGCTCGGGGCGCCGCTTGGGCACGACTTCGCGACCATCTCGCTCTCCGACCAGCTGAAGCCGTGGGCGGTCATCGCGGCGCGGCTCGAAGCGGCCGCTGGCGCGGATTTCGCGCTCGCGCTCTACAACCCGGCGTCGCTGCGCCGGCGCCGGCAGCTCGTCGACGCCCTGGAGGTGATCCGTCGCCACCGCTCGGACGCGACCCCGGTCGCGCTCGCCCGCAATGTTGGCCGCAAGGGCGAATCCGTGACCTTGACCACGCTCGGCGAGATCGACCCCGCGGTGGTGGACATGCGCACTCTCATCATCGTCGGCTCGTCGCGCAGCCGCGTTTTCGCGCGCGCGGACGGCCGGCAATGGATGTACACGCCGCGCGTCTACGAGCTCGAAACCGAAGCGCTGACCGAGGACATCGGCTAGTTTCGCCCGATGGACGAGGGACCCGACGCGCCGCCCGAGCCCGGCCGGCCGCTGAGGCGCGGCTGGACCACCGGCGCCTGCGCGACCGCGGCCGCCAAGGCCGCCTACCGGGCGCTGCTCACCGGCGCTTTCCCGGACCCGGTCGAGATCGTGCTGCCGAAGGGCGAGCGCCCGTCCTTCGCGCTTGCGCTCGAGGAGCGGGGCGAAGGCTTCGCGCGCGCCGGGATCGTCAAGGACGCCGGCGACGACCCGGACGTCACGCATGGCGCGCTGGTGATGTCCTGCGTGCGGCTCGCCGCTCCCGGTTCGGGGGTCTCGTTCCGGGCCGGCGAGGGCGTTGGAACCGTGACGCTTCCCGGGCTGCCGCTCGCGCCGGGCGAGCCCGCCATCAACCCGAAGCCGCGCGAGATGATGCGCGCCGCGATCGCCGAGGTCGCGGCAGAGGAGGGCGCAGCCGGCGACGTCGAGATCGAGGTCTCGATCCGCGACGGCGCGGCGCTCGCCCAGAAGACCTGGAATCCGCGCCTCGGGATCGTCGGCGGCCTCTCCGTGCTCGGCACGACCGGGGTCGTGGTGCCATATAGCTGCTCGGCCTGGATCCACTCGATCCATCGCGGCGTCGACGTCGCGCGGGCCGCCGGCTACCCGCATGTCGGCGCCGCGGTCGGCGCGACCTCGGAGGCCGCGCTGCAGCGCCTCTACGGCCTGCCCGAGACGGCGCTGATCGACATGGGCGATTTCGTGGGCGGGTTGCTCAAGTATCTGCGGGCGCATCCGCTGCCTCGGCTGACCATCGCGGGCGGCTTCGCCAAGATCTCGAAGCTTGCGGCGGGCCGTCTCGACCTGCATTCGGGGCGCAGCCAGGTCGACGCCGGCTTTCTTTCCGCGCTCGCGGCGGAGCGCGGCGCAAGCGAGGAGCTTGTGGCGCGCATCGCAGCGGCCCCGACCGGGCTCGCGGCGCTCAGGCTCGGACATGAGATCGGCCTCGCGGACGCTGTCGCGGCGCAGGCGCGCGCGACCGCGATCGAGGCGCTGCACGGTTCGGAGGTCTCGATCGAGGTGCTGGCGGTCGATCGGGAAGGAGCGGTCGTGGGACGCGCGGCCGACGACGCGTTCAGGCGCGCCTGAGCTCGAGATAGCGCAGCCGCTTGGCCTCGCGCCGGGCTTCGGCCACGGCCTCGACGATCACGCCGCAGACGACGCTCAGCACCGCGAGCTGCATGACGCTCGCGGCGAGCACGGCGGTCGGCAGCCGCGGCACGAGCCCGGTCTCCACGAACTCGACGACGACCGGCGCGCCAAGCGCGACCGACAGGGCGGCGAGACCGAGGCCGATCGCGCCGAAGAAGCGGAACGGTTTCACGGCCCGGTACATCATCGCGATGGTCCAGAGGATGCGGAGGCCGTCGCGGACCGTGGACAGCTTCGAAGCCGAATTGTCGGGCCGCCGGCCGTAGCGAACCGGCAACTCATCGACCGCGAGGCGCAGGTCGAGCGCATGGATCGACAGCTCCGTCTCGATCTCGAAGCCATCTGAGGCCGTCGGGAAGGACTTGGCGAAACGGCGCGAGCAGGCGCGGTAGCCCGACAGTATGTCGGTGAAGCCCGCCCCGAACAGCCGCGCAATGATCCGGTTGAACATCCGGTTGCCGGCGGCGTGGCCCTTGCGGGCCAGCATGCCGTCGCCCTCGCGCGTCGCCACCACCATGTCGAGCTGCCGGGAGACAAGGCGGTCGATTAGCAGGGGGGCCGCGAGCGGATCGTAGGTGAGGTCGCCGTCGGCCATCAGATAGACGTCGGCCTCGACGTCGGCGAGCATCCGGCGCACCACCGCGCCCTTTCCCTGGCGCCGCTCGGTCCGGACGATCGCGCCCGCTTCTCGCGCGCGCTCGACGGTCTCGTCCGTGGAGTTGTTGTCGTAGACATAGATGTCGGCCGCCGGCAGCGCCGCGCGGAAGCCCCGCACCACTTCCGCGATCGCCGCCTCTTCATTGAAGCAGGGCAGCAGGACCGCGACCTTGAGGGGCGAGGGGGCGTCTGCGACGGGCGCGTCGCGGAGGCGTTCAACGACCTGGCGCATAGGCGTGGGTCCGGACGGGGACGGGAAGGGACAGGTCGCGCCGGCGCTCTCGGCTTGGGCGTCACGCCGCGAAGCCTCGCACGAGCGTGCTTAAGCCGGGCTTAAGCCGTTGTTGAGGGTCCCCTTGCCGCTCGCCGGCTTCTCAGAGCTCCTGCCGCTCCAGCACGAGGCCCCGATCGGTCACGACGACCCACTGTCCGTCGCGGCGCTCGATCGAGCGGACGCGGCCGATGCCGGGGGCGCGCGCTCCGCGCACCACTTCGATCATTCCGCGGCGGCCTTCGAGCAAGGCGACGCCGCGATAGACCTCTCGAACCGTCCAGTTGCGGATGATCTGGCCGCCGGCGTCCCGGCTGGCGACCTCGGGCTGAGCCGGTTCGCGGGCGGCCAGGTTCCGCCCGTCGAGCTCCTGCGCGCGCGCGTCGAGCGAGCGCGGCTCTTCTCCGCGGGGAGCTTGGCTCAGGCTGCCGGTGATCTCGGGCCCGACGTCGCGGCGGCTTTCCGCGGGGGCGGGGGCATTCTGGGCCGACGCCTGCTTCTCCATCCGGTCGAGACGCTCGCGCAGTTCGGCGACGCGGGCGGCGTCCTCCTTCGACTGATCGAGCTTCGTCGAAAGCTGCTCGATTCTGGCGGAGGCGCCGTCGCGGGCCGTCTCGAGCGTCCTCTGAAGATTTGCGATCTCGGCCTTGAGAGATCTCACTTCTTCCTGGTTCGAGGCGGCCTGTCCGGCGACCGCCTTGGACTGGGCCGCCTGGTTCGAGCGCGCCTGGTCGAGCGCCCGCTGCAGCCGGGCGATCTCGGACTTCATGGTGCTGACGTCGCGGTTGAGGGTCGCGGCCTTGGTCTGCTGGCCGCTCGAATCGAGGTTTCGGGCGAGGCCCATGGTGCGGGCGTCGAGGGCGGCGACGGTGTCGATCGAATCGTCCAGCGCCGGGGCCGTGGCGAGCGACGCGAAGGCGGCGCCGGCGCCGAGCGCGAGCGCCAGCGCGACGGCGTAGGGCGCGTAGCTCGAAAGGGTCCGCTCGGAGCCCGGCGAATAGGGCCGCTCGCCGGCCTCGGGGAAGGGCGCCTCGCGGCGCTGATGGTCGCGCCAGAGGGTGAGGGCGCGGGCGAAGGACGGTTCGGAGTCGGAGGGCTGCGGAAGGGCTTCGGTCATCGGTAGACCCTCGAAGGGTTGCTACCTTTCAGTAACCATCGTCTTGCTTACCGAACGGTTACCGGAGCCCGTCCGAGCGCCTGCAGGACATCGTTTCCGGAGACGATCTTGTCCTTCGGCCAAGGGAAGAAATCGGGCCGCGCCTCGAGCGCCCGTTCGAGCAGCTGGTGGTAGTCGCGCCGCGAGGTCTCGACGGCTCCGAAGCGCTTCAGATGGTCTGTCACGAACTGGGTGTCGAGCAGCAGGAACCCGCCCGCCTTGAGGCGCGCGACGAGGTGGGTCAGCGCGACTTTCGAGGCGTCCCGCTCCAGGTGGAACATGCTCTCGCCGAAGAACGCGCCGCCGAGCCGGACGCCGTAGAGACCGCCCACAAGCCGGTCGTCGCGCCAGACCTCGACGCTGTGGCAACGGCCGATCTGGTGGAGCTCGCGATAGAGCCGGCGGATGCGGGTGTTGATCCAGGTCTTGGGCCGCCCCGGCGCAGGGGCCGCGCAGCCGTCGATCACCGCGTCGAACGCCGTGTCGATGCGCACCTCGAAACGGTCGGAGCGCACCGTGCGGGCGAGCCGGTCGGAGATGCGGAAGCCGTCGAGCGGCAGCACGCCGCGCAGCTCCGGCTCGATCCAGTAGAGGCCCGGATCGTTGGCGCTTTCGGCCATCGGAAAGATCCCGCAGGCGTAGGCCTTGAGCAGGACCTCCGGCGTGATCTCGACCAGCACGTCGTTGATGCGCGTCATGGGAACACGTTACGGCGCGCGCGCGGCAAGGAGAAGCTCGGAAGACGACCCAGGCGCGACGTCGTCCTCCGGCTTGACCGGAGGACCCATCGGAGGCGTTGAGCTCCGCCTTCGACATGGATGGTCCGGTCAAGCTGGACCATGACGATCTTTCCTCAAGCCTCGACCGGCGTTTCGGCCAGCATCTTCTCCAGCCAGTGGATGTCGTAGTCGCCGTCCTGGATCGCAGGGTTGCGCACCAGGCGGCGGAACAGCGGCAGCGTGGTCTCGACGCCGTCGACCACGAACTCGTCGAGCGCGCGCCTGAGCCGCATCAGGCATTCGGTGCGGTTGCGGCCGTGGACGATGAGCTTGCCGATCAGGCTGTCGTAGTTCGGCGGGATCGAATAGCCCTGATAGGCCGCCGAATCGACGCGCACGCCGAGGCCGCCGGGCACATGGTAATAGGCGATCCGTCCGGGCGACGGTCGGAAGGTCTCTGGGTGCTCGGCGTTGACCCGGCATTCGATCGAGTGGCCGCGGAAGATCACGTCTTCCTGCGCGATCGCGAGCCGCGCGCCGCCCGCGATGCGGATCTGCTCGTTCACGAGGTCGATTCCCGTGACCATCTCGGTCACCGGATGCTCGACCTGGATGCGGGTGTTCATCTCGATGAAGTAGAACCGCCCGTCCTCATAGAGGAACTCGATCGTGCCGACGCCGCGATATTTCAGCTCGCGCATCGCGGCAGCGACGGTCTCGCCGATCTGCTCGCGCTCCTCGGCGTTCAGCGCGGGCGACGGCGCCTCCTCCCAGACCTTCTGGTGGCGGCGCTGAAGGGAGCAGTCGCGCTCGCCGAGATGGATCGCCGCCCCTTCGCCGTCGCCCAGCACCTGCACCTCGATGTGGCGCGGGCGGCCGAGATATTTCTCCAGATAGACCGCGTCGTCGCCGAACGCGGCCTTGGCTTCCGACCGGGCGGTCTGCAGCGCCTCGACGAGATCGTCCTCGGTCCGCGCGACCTTCATGCCGCGCCCGCCGCCGCCGGCCGCGGCCTTCACGAGGACCGGGAAGCCGATCTCCCTGGCGACCAGCATCGCCTCGACGTCGTCCGTGATCCCGCCCTCGGAGCCCGGAACCACCGGAATGCCGAGGCGCTTAGCGGTCTGCTTCGCGGCGATCTTGTCGCCCATGACGCGGATGTGCTCGGGCTTCGGCCCGATGAAGACGAGGTCGTGCTCCTCGAGGATTTCGGCGAAGCGGGCGTTCTCGGAGAGGAAGCCGTAGCCCGGATGGACCGCGTCCGCGCCGGTGATCTCGCAGGCCGCGAGCAGCGCCGGGATGTTGAGATAGCTGTCGCGCGCCGGCGGCGGGCCGATGCACACGCTCTCGTCGGCGAGGCGGACATGCATGGCGTCGGCGTCGGCGGTGGAGTGCACCGCGACGGTCGCGATGCCGAGCTCCTTGCAGGCGCGAAGGATGCGGAGCGCGATCTCGCCGCGATTGGCGATCAGGACCTTGTCGAAGCCGGCCATGTCAGGGGTCAGTCGACGATCAGGAGCGGTTCGCCGAACTCGACGGGTTGCCCGTCCGCGACGAGGATTTCGCGCACCGTGCCGGCGCGCGGGGCGGGGATCGCGTTCATGGTCTTCATGGCCTCGACGATCAGCACCGTCTGGCCTTGCCGGACCGTGGCGCCGATCTCGACGAAGGCGCGCGCGCCGGGCTCCGGCGCGAGATAGGCGGTGCCGACCATCGGCGAGGTGACGACGCCCGGATGGCTGGCGGGATCGGCGCCCGCCGCCGGCGTGGCGCCGACCACCACGGCCGCCGGCGGCGGCGCCGCGTGGACCGACGGAGCGGCGGCCGCCACCAGCTGGCGCGCGACGCGCACCCGGAAGTCGCCGCGCTCGATCTCGATCTCGCTCAGGCCCTTCTCCTCGAGAAGTTCGGCGAGGTCGCGGACCAACGCGTGGTCGTCATTCACGCGGACGGGGGACTTGCTCATGGGATCGGCTCGTTCTCCGGTGCGCAGGGCGTCGCGTTCAGATCGCGATCGTGTCGGATGGGGCCTCGCGGCCGATGCGGCGCGCAAGCGCGTGCAAGGCGAACTCGTAGCCCTCGACGCCGAGGCCCACGATGACGCCGTCGGCGACCGCCGAGACATAGGAATGGTGGCGGAAGCTCTCGCGGGCGTGGATGTTCGAGACATGAACCTCGATGGTCCTGACGCCCGCCGAGCGGATCGCGTCCTGGATCGAGACGGAGGTGTGCGACAGGCCGCCGGCGTTCAGGATGATCCCCTTCGCCGCGGTGCGCGCCTCCTGGATCCAGTCGACCAGCACGCCCTCATGATTGGTCTGGCGGAAATCGACCGCGAGCCCGAGGCTCTCTCCGACCGTGCGGGTCCGAGCCTCGACGTCGGACAGCGTCGCGGAGCCGTAGACGGAGGGCTCGCGCACGCCGAGGAGATTGAGGTTCGGACCGTTGAGGATGAAGACGACGGGATTCAAGGAGCGGCTCGCTCGGGGAAACGGGATGAGGCCGTACAAACGCCGGCCGACGGGCGGCCCTTATAGGAAAGCCGGGCCGAAACCCCAAGCGATTCCGGACCGCCTGTCTCCGGAGCGATCCACGAACATCCGACGCGGCGTGCTTCAGCACATCGCCTTGCCGCATTTGCGCAGCGCCGCGATGCGGCCGGTGAGGTCGTCGACGACGCGCGTCGTGTTCGGCACGACGGCGTCGCCGATCACATAGGTCGGAGTCGCCTCGACGCCGAGATCGTCGGCGAGCTCCTTCGACTCCATCAGCGTCGCCTCGACCTCCGGGGCGGTCATGGCCGCGGTGAGCTTCGCCGGGTCGACGCCGAGCTCCTTCGCCACCGCCATCGCCTTGTCGCGGGTGGCGAGCGCCTGCTGGCCGAGCAGCTTGTCATGGAACGCGCGGAATTTCTCCGGCGCGATGCGGTTCACCGCGATCGAAACCTGCGCGGCGCCCACCGACTCCTCGCGGATCACCGGCAGCTCCATCACCACGACCCGGAGCTTCGGATCGCTGTCGACGAGCTTGTCGATGTCCTTGATGGCGCGGCGGCAGAAGCCGCAATTGTAGTCGAAGAACTCGAGTAGCGTGACGTCGCCCTTCGGGTTGCCGAGCACGGCGTGAAGCTTCGACTGGTCGAGCTTCGCCACATAGTTCTTGAGCGTCGCGTCGCGCTTCTCGGCGAGCTTGGCCTGCTGGCGGCGGTTCCACTCCTGCTGCGCCTCGTAGAGCACGTCGGGGTTTTGGATGAGATATTCCCGGACGACGCCTCGGATCTCATTCTTCTGGGCCTCGTCGAAAGCGAGGGCCGGCGCGGACGCGGCGGCGAAGAGGGCGCCGGCGAGCGCGATGCGGGGCAAGAGGGTCATTCCGGGTCGTCTCCCTTCGGGCCGCGGCGAGCCGCCTGCGAATCCCGGCGTCTCTTGTCGTGGCGATCGGTGTCGAAATCGCGGCGAGGAACTCAGTCCCGTTTCGGCGGCGTGTAGGTCGCGATGTCGTCGGCCTTCAGCCAGTTCGGCGTGCCGGGCTTCAGGCCCGCCTTGGCGCGGTTCGCGATCTGCCGCGCGGTGCCGTAGTCGCCGGACGCGAAGGCCGCCTGCGCGGTGGCGAGGTCGGCCTCGGGGATGCGTCCCTTCTTGGCGAGCGCGATGGCGAGCTCGCGGAAGCCGTCGGCGTTCTTCGGGTCGCGCGCCGTCGCGCGGGTGAGCTCCGCGACGGCGTCGCCGCCCGTCTTGCCGCCGCCCGCGTTGAGCGCCTGGCCGAGCATGGTGCGGACCAGCTGCGCGTTGGGCGCGAGCGCCAGCGCGCGCTTCAGCGGCGGGATCGCCTGCTGCGGCTTACCGTTCTCGAGATAGGCCTGGCCCTTGAGCTCGTTGAACCACGGATTGTTGGGCTGCTCCCTGATCAGCCCGTCGATCTGCGCGATCGCGCCGTCGAGCGAGGAGGAGCGATAGGAGGCGATCGCCCGGGCGTAGCGGGCCGGCAGGCTGTTGTCGCCGGGCGGATAGCGCCGGCCGACGCCCTGGGCCGTGTCCACGAAGCCGAACAGCTTGGCGCGCATCAGGTCGTGGCGCGCCTGCAGCGCCGGCGGGTCGAGCTTGTCGAAGAACGGGCTCTTCTTCGCGATCGCCTCGAGATTGGCGATGCGGTCGGCCGGCATCGGGTGGCTCTGGGCGTAAGGGTCGATGAAGCGCTTGGAGAACGCGATCTGGTCCTCGAAGCGCTTGAAGGTGGTCAGCATGCCCTTGGCCGACTGGCCGGACTTGCTGAGATAGCCGACCGCCGCACGGTCGGCCGCCTCCTCCTCGCCGCGCTGATAGGAGAGCAGCGAGCGCCGGATCGCCTCCTGCGGGGCCATGGCCGCGCCCATCACCGCGCCGCCGTCGTGCTGGCCGCCGCTCGAGATCGCGGCGGCCGCGCCGCCGATGCCGAGCAGCATGGCGACGATCGACATGGTCTGGGCCTGTTCGAGCCGCAGGCGCAGGCGCGCGAGATGGCCGCCGACGATGTGCCCGGTCTCGTGCGCCAGCACGCCGATCACCTCGTTCGGCGTCTTGGCGTCCATCAGCGTGCCGATATTGACGAAGATGCGCCGCCCGTCGGCCACGAAGGCGTTGAACTCGCGCGAATTGATCAGCGTGATCTCGACGACGCCCTCGTTGATCCCCGCGGCGCGGAAGATCGGCGTCATGTAATCGCGCAGCAGCCCCTCGATCTCGGCGTCGCGGATGACCGGGAGTCCGCGGGTCGACTGCGCGCCGGCCGGAGGCGTCGCGCCCGCCACGGCGATCGCGGCGGCGGCGAGCAAGGCCGTGGCCCGCCGCACGCCGCCGCGCAGGATCGATCTCGTGGTCGCGATGAAGCTCATGCCGCTCTGGCCGCCGTTCCAAAGACGCGGCGGACAGTACGGGGCGGCCCGTCTCTGGGTCAACGCAAGCGGGCGCGAGCGCCCGCGCCCTATGCGCGGGCGTCGCGGCGCGCTAAGAGGGGCGACGGCCCACATCGACGGCGCTCCCGAAACCGACGCAAGTCCGCTTGCGCCGGCCGCGGGCGTGGTCGAGGCGGCCATATGTGGACAAGGCCTCGCCGCGGCTCGTCGAATCGCGCCTCCGGCGTTTAAGGCTGAAGAGTCGTGCCGTCGCGGCGCGAGCTTCGCGAGGAATGAGAGAACGGATGGCGCGCTACGTCTTCATCACCGGCGGCGTGGTCTCCTCGCTCGGCAAGGGCCTGGCCTCCGCGGCGCTCGGCGCGCTCCTGCAGGCGCGCGGCTATTCGGTGCGCCTCAGGAAGCTCGACCCCTATCTCAACGTCGACCCGGGCACGATGAGCCCGACCCAGCATGGCGAGGTGTTCGTCACCGACGACGGCGCCGAGACCGACCTCGACCTCGGCCATTACGAGCGCTTCACCGGCCAGCCGGCCTCGATCAACGACAACATCACGACGGGCCGCATCTATCGCGACATCATCGCCAAGGAGCGGCGCGGCGACTATCTCGGCGCGACCGTGCAGGTGATCCCGCATGTCACCGACGCCATCAAAAATTTCGTGCGCGAGGGCAATGAAGGCTTCGACTTCGTGCTGGTCGAGATCGGCGGCACGGTCGGCGACATCGAGGGCCTGCCGTTCTTCGAGGCGATCCGCCAGCTCGGCAACGATCTTCCGCGCGGCGACTGCATCTATATCCACCTGACCCTGCTGCCCTGGATACCGTCCGCGGGCGAGCTCAAGACCAAGCCGACCCAGCACTCGGTCAAGGAGCTGCGCTCGATCGGCATCCAGCCCGACATCCTGCTCTGCCGCTGCGACCGGCCGATCCCGCCCGAGGAGCGCCGCAAGCTGGGGCTGTTCTGCAACGTTCGCGAAAGCGCGGTGATCGAGGCGCGCGACGTCGAGACGATCTACGAGGTGCCCGAGGCCTATCACCGCGAGGGCCTCGACGTGGAGGTGCTCAAGGCGTTCGGCATGGAGCCGGGCGCGGCGCCCGACCTTTCGCGCTGGCGCAACGTCACCCACCGCATCAAGAACCCCGAGGGCGAGGTCACGATCGCGATCGTGGGCAAATACACAGGGCTCAAGGACGCCTATAAATCGCTCTATGAGGCGCTGGTGCACGGCGGGGTCGCGAACGTCGCCAAGGTCAATGTCGACTGGATCGAAAGCGAGATCTTCGAGCGCGAGGACCCAGCGCCGTTCCTCGAGCACGTCCACGGCATCCTCGTCCCCGGCGGCTTCGGCCAGCGCGGGGCCGAAGGCAAGATCAAGGCCGCGACCTTCGCGCGCGAGCGCAAAGTGCCGTATTTCGGCATCTGCTTCGGCATGCAGATGGCGGTGATCGAGGCCGCGCGGAACCTCGCGGGCGTGGCCGAGGCGAACTCCACCGAGTTCGGCCCGACGCCCGAGCCGATCGTCGGTCTGATGACCGAATGGGTGAAGGGCAACGAGCTCGAGAAGCGCTTCGCGCAGGGCGACCTCGGCGGCACGATGCGGCTCGGCGCCTATGACGCGACGTTGAAGCGCGGCTCGAAGGTCGCCGAGATCTACGGAGCGACCGCGATCTCCGAGCGCCACCGCCACCGCTACGAGGTCAACACCGCCTATCGCGACCGGCTCGAGCAGCGCGGCCTGATCTTCTCCGGCATGTCGCCCGACGGGCTGCTGCCGGAGATCGTGGAATACGCCGACCACCCGTGGTTCGTCGGCGTGCAGTTTCATCCCGAGCTGAAGTCGCGCCCCTTCGAGCCGCACCCGCTGTTCGCGAGCTTCGTGGGCGCCGCGCTCGACCAGAGCCGGCTGGTGTGAGGACGATGCGGTGACGAACTGCGTGCTTCGAGACGCGGCCGTGCGGCCGCTCCTCAGCATGAGGACAGTTTGCGCAGCCCCAACGGTCCTCATGCTGAGGAGCCCGCGTCAGCGGGCGTCTCGAAGCACGCAGTTCGCCCCCTACTGACATGACCACGCCCCGCCGCATCGACCACCTGATCCACCTCGTCCGCGACCTCGACGCCGCGGGCGCGGCTTACGAGCATCTCGGTTTCCAGGTCGGCGACGAGAACCGCCACCCCTTCGGCACCAGGAACCGCATCGTCCAGTTCCCCGGAGTCTTCATCGAGCTCCTCGCCGTCGGCGACCACGCGCCGATCCCGGAGCATGGACCGAAGAGCTTCTCCTTCGCCGCCTTCCATCGCGACCGCCTCGCGCGGGCGGGCGAGGGCGGCTCCGCGCTCGTGCTGGCGAGCCGCGACGCCAAGGCGGACGCCACGGCCTACGCCCGCGCAGGCATCGGCGAGTTCGATCCCTTCTTCTTCGAACGCCACGGCCGCCGGCCGGACGGATCGGAGGTCCATGTCGCCTTCGAACTCGCCTTCGCCGAGGACGCGGCCTCGCCCGACACGGCGTTCTTCGCCTGCGAGCACAAGCATCCGGAGAACTTCTGGAGCGCGGCCGCGGAGCGCCATCCGAACGGCGCGACCGGCGTGCTCGGCCCCGTGCTGACTGCCGAGAACCCGTCCGACCACGCGGCCTTCCTCTCGACCTTCACGGGCGTCCGCGACTTCCGCGCGACCTCCCTCGGACTCTCGATCCCGCTCGCGGGCGGCGCGATCGACGTGCTGACGCCCGACGCTTTCGCGCGGCGCGCGGGCGTCTCGGCGCCGGGGGGCGGGGGGCTCAGGCTTTCGGCGATCCGGATCGCGGCTCCCGAGAGCCGCGTCGTTTCGGCCCAAGACCTCTTCGGCCTGACGCTTCTGCTGGAAGCCGCCGCCCCGGGCTGATAGGCAGGCGCAAGAAGCGAACCCGACAGAGCCCGTCGCGATGAACGCACCCTTGCAGAACCGCCCGAACCCGGTCGTCGAGATCGGCTCCGTCCGTTTCGGCAACGATCTGCCGCTCGCGCTGATCGCAGGCCCCTGCCAGATGGAGAGCCGCGACCACGCGCTCGAGGTCGCGTCGGCGCTCAAGGAGCTCTGCTCGGGCCTCGGGATCGGCCTCGTGTTCAAGACCTCGTTCGACAAGGCGAACCGCACCAGCGCGAACGCGCAGCGAGGCATGGGGCTGAAGGCGGCGCTGCCGGTCTTCGCCGAGATCCGCGATAGCCTCGGGCTTCCGACGCTGACCGACGTCCATGACGCAGCCCAGTGCGCGCCGGTCGCCGAAGCCGTGGACGTGCTGCAGATCCCGGCCTTCCTGTGCCGTCAGACGGATCTGCTGCTCGCGGCCGCCGCTACAGGCCGTGCGGTCAACGTCAAGAAGGGCCAGTTCCTCGCGCCCTGGGACATGAAGAACGTGGTGGCGAAGCTCACCAGCGCCGGAAACCCCAACGTGCTGCTGACCGAGCGCGGCGCCTCGTTCGGCTACAACACGCTCGTCTCCGACATGCGCGCGCTGCCCGAGATGGCGAAGACCGGCGCGCCGGTGATTTTCGACGCCACCCATTCGGTCCAGCAGCCGGGCGGGCAGGGGACGTCGTCGGGCGGCCAGCGCGAGTTCGTCGCCGTGCTGGCGCGCGCCGCGGTCGCGGTCGGCGTCGCGGGCGTGTTCATCGAGGCCCATCCGGACCCCGACCACGCGCCCTCCGACGGGCCGAACATGGTGGCGCTGAAGGACATGCCGGCGCTGCTTGAGCGCCTGATGGCGTTCGACAGGCTGGCGAAGGCCGGCTGAAGCGTCGCGTCCCAGCCTTGTGCCGGGACCCGTTCTCCTCTGCGGCGCTCGTCACATCGGCGCGACCAGCTGCCCGCCCGCCCGATCGTAGCGGATCAGGGCCGCGGGCGAGACGTGGACGCCGCCGACCCAGTGGTCCGCGCGGTTGACGACGCGGTGGTCGAGGCGCCCGGAAAGCACGTCGCGGCCGGTCTTGGTCAGGCGCAGGCGGGCGCGGGCGAACTCCGCATAGCCCCGGTCCGGCGCGCGGCCGAGGCCGCAGCACTCCTTCGAGGGCGCCGGCAGCCCGTCGATCAACGGCCGCTCCGCGAAGGCGAGGCCGTCGAGCCGCCGGAAGAAGCTGGCGTCGCCGAGAAACTGGGCCTGGTCCTCCTCCGTCACGCGGCGGAACAGCTCGCCCGTGGTGATCTCCTCGCGGGCGAGATGGGCGAGCGCACGTTCCTCCGTCAGCGTCAGGCCCCGCACCGGGTCCGGCAACTCGGCCAGCAGGCGTTTCAGCGCGGGCGCCAGATGCGGCAGCGCGCTGGTGTCGGCCGCCGCGAACCTCGCGAGCGCGTGCGGCGTGGCGCTGGTGAACGCGGCCCAGACGTCGCTCGCCAGGCGCTGCTGCTCGTCGGTGACCGGCGCGGCGCTGTCCGCAAGGCGGCGCATGGCGTCGGGCGGCTGATGACCGAGATAGTCGTCGGCCTGCACGAGATAGAGGCCTTCGAGCCGCTGCTCGCTCCTGAAGAAATCGAGGATCTGAAGAAGTTGCAGCTGGTCGTAGAGATCGTGCTCGAGCCAGATCTCGACCCGCGGAAAGCTCGCGTGCCGGCGGATCGTGGCGTCGCGGCTGCGGAACTCGGTCGCGACCTCCTCGGCCCCAAGGCCGAGATCGGCGGCGATGAAGGTGGCGCGGATCGCCGACAGGCTTTCGAGCTCGGCCATAGCCGGCACCGGCCCGTCATGCAGCACGTCCCGCCACGGCGTGATCAGCCCCGCGACGCCCGCCTCCTCGAGCCGCGCCACCGCGCTGTCGCCATTGGTGATGACGAGGACATCGTCGGGTCGTTGGTCCGGCGTGCTCTTGGTGCTCATGGCGGCGGCCTTGCTCGGTCATGCGTCGATTCGAGGCCGACGAAGGTGAGCGGGGCGTGGGGCGTTTCCGGGGCGGACCGCGCTCACGAGTCCTTGGCTTACGGGCTCTCGGCGCGAGGACTCGCGACCGCCCCGCGCATGACTCCCGCATGACGGCCGCCGCCCCATTTGGGCCATGTCGAAAGCCGGCTCAGCCCCTACCCCGGTAGGGCGCGACGCCTTGGTCCGGCGCCCAGACGCCCTTGGGCAATTCGCCCTGCTGGAAGAACACGTCGATCGGGATGCCCCCGCGCGGATACCAGTAGCCCCCGATCCTGAGCCATTTCGGCGCGAGCGCCGCGATCAGCCGCTTGGCGATCGCGACCGTGCAGTCCTCGTGGAACGCGCCATGGTTCCGGAAGGCGCCGAGATAGAGCTTCAGCGACTTCGACTCGACCAGCCATTCGGCCGGGACGTAGTCGATCACCAGATGCGCGAAGTCCGGCTGGCCGGTCACCGGGCAGAGCGAGGTGAACTCCGGCGCGGTGAAGCGGGCGACATAGTCGACGTCCGGATGCGGGTTCGGCACGCGGTCGAGTTCGGCCTCGTCCGGCGAGGCGGGAAGCGAGACGGGCTTGCCGAGCTGAAGGTCGCTCATGAGGTCTCCTGAAAACCTTGGGCGATTTAGCGCAGCCGCGGCGAAAGCGCGATCTTTCGCGTGGGCGCGCCTTCCGCTAGAGGTGCGGCGCCTCCCCGAAGCGATCCTCCGGAGCCAGCCCATGACCGCCATCGTCGACATCGTCGCCCGCGAGATCCTCGACAGCCGCGGCAATCCGACGGTCGAGGTCGAAATCGTGCTGGAGGACGGCTCGGAGGGCCGCGCCGCCGTCCCGTCGGGCGCCTCGACGGGCGCCCATGAGGCGGTCGAGCTGCGCGACGGCGACAAGTCCCGCTATGGCGGCAAGGGCGTCACCAAGGCGGTCGACGCCGTCAATGGCGAGATCTTCGACGCGATCGGCGGCTTCGACGCCGAGGAACAGGTGAAGATCGACGAGACCATGATCGCGCTCGACGGCACGCCCAACAAGGCGCGGCTCGGCGCCAACGCCATCCTCGGCGTCTCGCTCGCGGTGGCGAAGGCCGCCGCCCAGTCCTCGATGCTGCCGCTCTACCGCTATGTCGGCGGCGCCTCGGCCCGTGTGCTCCCCGTTCCGATGATGAACATCGTCAATGGCGGCGCGCATGCCGACAACCCGATCGACTTCCAGGAATTCATGATCATGCCGGTCGGCGCGGAGAGCTTCTCCGAGGCGCTGAGGACCGGCGCTGAAATTTTTCAGGTCCTCAAGAAGCAGCTGAAGGACGCCGGCCACAACACCAATGTCGGCGACGAGGGCGGCTTCGCGCCGAACCTCAAATCCGCCGAGGACGCGCTCGGCTTCGTCATGAAGGCGATCGAGAAGGCCGGCTACAAGCCCGGCAAGGACGTCTATCTCGCGCTCGACTGCGCCGCGACCGAGTTCTTCAAGGACGGCAAGTACGTCTATGAGGGCGAGGGCGAGACCCGCGACCCCGAGAAGCAGGCCAAATACCTCGCCAAGCTCGTGAAGAACTATCCGATCGCCTCGATCGAGGACGGCATGGCCGAGGACGACTGGGAGGGCTGGAAGGCCGTCACCGAGCTCGTCGGCGACAAGTGCCAGCTGGTCGGCGACGACCTGTTCGTCACCAATGTCGAGCGGCTCTCGAAGGGCATCAAGAAGGGCGTCGCCAACTCGATCCTGGTGAAGGTCAACCAGATCGGCTCGCTGACCGAGACGCTGGCGGCCGTCGACATGGCGCATCGCGCCGGCTACACGGCGGTGATGTCCCACCGCTCCGGCGAAACCGAGGACGCGACCATCGCGGATCTCGCGGTTGCGACCAATTGCGGGCAGATCAAGACCGGCTCGCTCGCCCGCTCCGACCGGATCGCGAAGTACAACCAGCTGCTCAGGATCGAGCAGGCGCTCGGGCCGCAGGCGGTCTATGCGGGACGCGGGGCGCTGAAGGCGCTGGGGTGAGCGACTAAAAAAGCTTACTCATAAAGACGTCCATTGAGAAGATACCGGCGACCATAAAGATAAGGGAGTGGATCACGCTCTCTAATCTCAAGGATACTTAATAAATCCGATGGATAAATAAGCGTGCACGGAAAGCGCGCGCTGCCGTTCGCGGTGACGGCATTAACGAACTTTTTGTCTATTAGGACGAAATAATCCATTTTATTTCGTATTGCACTCCAAAAATGGAATGCGTCAGAATATTGTATCTTCGACAGCCCCGAGCATATATTTTTTAAATCGCTAATTTGATTTATGCTTTCAATTTCAAATTCGGTAAGTCGATTTTTGATATACTCATTTCTTAATAAGCGCGAGGCACCGCCGTTAATTAAAAATCCTACGTAATTGTTTAGGCCACTACTGTCACGCAGCTGTTCATAACCCAAAGAGAAAATCTTGCTCCTTTCTATTGCCGAAGGCATATCTATTATGTTTGTAGATCTAAATACATCTCCAAATAAACTTGGAGGAAAACTTCCAGGTCGTCGCATTGCCTCATGTGTAAGTTCGCTATAGCTAAATGGTTTTATGATTTCGTCCTTTGCGAGCCGGGCAATCGTTGGCAATGCTTCAATCTGAGATTTCAGCCATTGCTCATTCTGTCGTTTCTCCGGTTTCGCTTCTATTAAAAGAAGTCGGTTGCTGAAACCAGAAATAGGCACGCTGATTGTACGTGCAAAAAGTCCATAACTTATAACCGAGTTATCTATTAGACATCGCATGTCTACGTATTCTAGCCAATAACGGAGCGTTGCGCGTAAATGTAAGTTCGGTTCCAATTCCCTGCAACAGCGCTTGCGTGGATTCCGACCGTCTGCGCTTGTGTGATCCTTTTTCTCGGCGCCATCTTCTCCCCATGCAATGGACCGATGACGGCCTGATCCTCGGCGTCCGCCGGCATGGCGAGACCTCGGTGGTGCTGGAGCTCTTCACACGCGCGCATGGCCGGCATCTCGGCCTGGTGCGGGGAGGGCGGTCGCAGAGGCTGCGGCCGACGCTTCAGCCCGGCAACACGGTGCGGGCCGTCTGGCGGGCGCGGCTCGACGACCATCTCGGGGCCTATGCGGTCGAGCCGCTGGCCTCGCGCGCCGGACGGCTGATGGAGCGCGCCGACGCGCTGCACGGCGTCGCGCACCTCGCGGGCCTTCTCCGCCTGATGGCGGAGCGCGACCCGCATGAGGCGCTCTACGAGACCGCGGAGATCGTCGCCGAGCATCTCGACGACGCCGCCAGCGCCCCGGCCCTGCTGGTGCGGCTCGAGCTCGCGGTGCTCTCCGAGCTCGGCTTCGGGCTCGATCTCGGCTCCTGCGCGGCGACGGGCGCGACCGAGGACCTCGTCTATGTCTCCCCGAAGTCCGGGCGGGCGGTCAGCCGGGAGGCCGGGGCTCCCTATGCCGAGAAGCTGTTCGCGCTGCCGCCCTTCCTGATCGCGCATGGGCCGAACGCCGCCCCGACGGAAGACGACGTGCTGGCGGGCTTCGCGCTGACCGGCTTCTTCCTCGCCTCGCGGGTCTGGGAGCCGCGCGGCCTGAAGCCTCCGGACGTCCGCGCCGCCTACCTGAAGGGCCTCCTCGCGCTGGCCGGGTGAGGGGCCCGCGAGCGGCCGCCGCAAACCCTTCCGAGGGAACGATCCGGCGCGCCGAGGCCTTGTTCTGGCGAGAGGCGCATGGCGGCGCCCGTCGCCGCCGGACAAAATGCGAAGAGGATTCAACCGATGAGAGCCCTGATGCTGGCCGCCGGCGCGCTGGCGTTCGCCGCGGCGGCGCACGCCCAGAGCGCCGTCACGACCCAGGAATCCGGCGTCCGGTCCGCGCCCATCGCCGGCGCGACCCCGCAGGCCCGCGAAAATCCGTCGCCCGGCACCACGATGCTGGAGCAGCGCGAGCGCACCACCGTGACGGAGCCCCGCACGACGGTGATCGAGGAGCGGGGAAGCTCGGGGGTCGCGGTCGAGTCGCGGACGAAGGTCCGAACGTCGGACTGACCTTTCGGGCTTCGGACAAAGACAGGAGATCCTGTGATGAAGAACGTTCTGTTTGCGGCCGCCGCGGCGGCCGTCATCGCGACGCCTGCCCTCGCCGACACCGTCGTGGTGCGGCCGGGCTCGAGCGAGCGGACGGTCGTGGAGCCGTCGACCACCGGAACGGTGGTCGAGGAGCGCGGCGCGGTGGTCGAAGAGCGCAGCCCCTACGCGCCGCGCTACGAACTCAACACCCAGGCGCGCGAGCGTACGCCGGGCGTCGGCGACGGCACGAGCAGCTCGCGCAACGCCAACCAGAACTGACGGGTCAAGGGGCCGCGCCCGCTTGGGCGCGGCTCACCCGCAGGCCGCGACCGGAGCGCTGACCTCCGGCCGCGCCGCCTCGGCCAGGATCTCGTAGGAGTCGAGCCTCGCCTGCCGGTCCCAGATCGCGGACGCGACGATCAGCTCGTCGGCCGCCGTCCGATCGAGGATGTGGTCGAGGCCGCGCCGAACGGTCGCTGGCGAACCCACGACTGAGCAGGCGAGCATCGCTGAGGCCTGCAGCATTTCGCGCGGCGTCCAGAAGGTCTCGATGTCGTCGATCGGCACGGGAAGCTTTCCGCGCTGTCCGCGGAACATCATCGCGAATTTCTGCTGGGCCGAGGTGAAGAGCCGACGCGCCGCCGCGTCCGTCTCGGCCGCGAAGACGTTGACCCCGACGGCGACATGCGGCCGCGACAGCTGCTCCGACGGCTGGAACCGCTCGCGGTAGACCGCGATCGCCTGGTCGAGCGCGTCCGGCGCGAAATGCGACGCGAAGGCGTAAGGCAGGCCGAGCGCCGCCGCGAGCTGCGCGCCGAACAGGCTCGAACCGAGGATCCACAACGGCACGTTGGTGTCTGTCCCCGGCACCGCCTGGACCGTGCGGCCCTCGTCGAGCGGGCCGAGCAGGGTCTGCAGCTCCAGCACGTCCTGCGGGAACGTGTCGGCCGCCATGGCGTCTCGGCGGAGCGCCCTGAGCGTCTGCTGGTCGGTCCCGGGCGCCCGGCCGAGGCCGAGATCGATGCGGCCGGGATAGAGCGTCTCCAGCGTGCCGAACTGCTCGGCGATCACGATCGGCGCGTGGTTCGGCAGCATGATCCCGCCGGCGCCGACGCGGATCGTCTTCGTCCCGCCCGCCACATACCCGACCGCGACCGCGGTCGCCGCGCTCGCGATCCCCTCCATGTTGTGGTGCTCGGCGAGCCAGAAACGACGATAGCCGAGCGCCTCGACATGGCGCGCGAGTTCGAGCGAGCGGTGGAGCGCCTCGGCTGCGTCGCCGCCTTCAGGGATGAAGGCGAGGTCGAGGACGGAAAGATCGGCCATCGGGGGCCTCCGGATAGTTCGATGTCGATCGTAAGGTCAGGGCGCCGCCCGCGTTCTGCAAGGGCGCCCGGCCGTAGACGAGCCTCCCGCGGAGCGCAGGGCTGTGGGCGCATCCCAAGCGTTTCTTGAACCGAATCGGCTCCCGGCCTAACCAGACGGCATGAGCGAACTCGTCCCCCCGCCCGAGGACGGCGTCCTCCCCGTCGACCTGCGCTCGGCGCTCGAGGAGCGCTATCTCGCCTACGCGCTGTCGACCATTACCCAGCGCGCGCTGCCGGACGTCCGCGACGGGCTGAAGCCCGTGCATCGCCGCGTGCTCTGGGCGATGCGGGAGCTGAAGCTCGACCCCGGCGCGGCCTTCAAGAAATGCGCCCGCGTCGTCGGCGACGTCATCGGCAAGTACCATCCGCATGGCGACCAGTCGGTCTATGACGCGCTGGTGCGGCTCGCGCAGGACTTCGCGCAGCGCTGGCCGCTGGTCGAGGGGCAGGGCAATTTCGGCAATGTCGACGGCGATAACGCCGCGGCCATGCGTTACACCGAGGCGCGCCTCACCGAGGTCGCCCGCCTGCTGCTCGACGGGCTCGAAGAGGACGCGGTCGACTTCCGCCCGACCTATGACGGCTCGGAAGAAGAGCCGATCGTGCTGCCCGGCGCCTTCCCGAACCTGCTCGCCAACGGCAGCCAGGGCATCGCGGTCGGCATGGCGACCGCGATCCCGCCGCACAATGTCGCGGAGCTCGTCGACGCCGCCCGCGTGCTGCTCGCGAACCCGCAGGCCGAGACCGACGAGCTGCTCGCCCATGTGAAGGGGCCGGACTTCCCGACCGGCGGCGTGATCGTGGATTCTGCTTCGGTCATCGCCGAGAGCTATCGCACGGGCCGGGGCGCGTTCCGCACCCGGGCGCGCTGGCAGGTCGAGGATCTCGGCCGCGGCACATGGGTCGCGGTCGTCACCGAGATTCCCTGGCTCGTGCCGAAGAGCCGACTGGTCGAGCGCCTCGCCGAGCTGATCAACGAGCGCAAGCTGCCGCTGGTCGTGGACGTGCGCGACGAGTCGACCGACGAGATCCGGCTGGTGATCGAGCCGCGCGCCCGGCAGGTCGACCCGGTCGTCATGATGGAGTCGGTGTTCAAGCTCACCGAGCTCGAGACCCGCATCCCGCTCAACATGAACGTGCTGGCGCGCGGCGCGACCCCGATCGTCATGGGGCTGAAGGACGCGCTGCGGCATTGGCTGGATCACCGCCGCGAGGTCATCCAGCGCCGCGCGCAGCACCGGCTCGCCGCGATCGTCCGGCGGCTCGAGATCCTCGACGGCCTGCTGATCGCCTTCCTCAATGTCGACGAGGTGATCCGCATCGTCCGGCAGGCCGACGATCCGAAGGCCGAGCTGATGGCGGCGTTCTCGCTGACCGAGCTGCAGGCCGACTCGATCCTCAACATGCGGCTGCGCTCGCTCGCCAAGCTCGAGGAGATCGAGATCCGCCGCGAGCACGAGAAGCTGACCAGGGAGGGCGAGGACCTCCGCGGGCTGCTGGCCTCCGAGGCGAAGCAGTGGAAGCGCGTCGGCAAGGAGCTCGACGGGCTGGCCAAGTCCTTCGGGCCGGACACGCCGCTCGGCAAGCGCCGCACGACCTTCGAGGCGCCGCCCGCGACGGCCGCGGCGGACGTCGCCGACGCCTTCGTGGAGCGCGAGCCGATCACCGTCGTGGTGTCGGAGAAGGGCTGGATCAGGGCGCTGAAGGGCCATGTCGCGGACGTGTCCGGCCTCGCCTTCAAGGCCGACGACCGGCTGAAATTCGCCTTCCCGACAGAGACGACCGCGAAGCTCATCGTGGTGACGTCGAACGGCAAGGCCTTCACGCTCGACGCCGCGAAGCTGCCGGGCGGCCGCGGCATGGGCGAGCCGATCCGGCTGATGGTCGATTTCGACGACGGCGCGGACATCGTCGGCGCCTTCCCGCACAAGGCGGGCGCGAGGCGCCTCGTGGTGACGACTGCGGCGCGCGGCTTTGTGGTTGGCGAGGACCAGCTTCTGTCTTCGACCCGCAAGGGACGGCAGGTCGTCAATCTCGACGACGCGCAAGTGCTGCTGTTCGCCGAGGCCGCCGGCGACACGGTCGCGATCGTCGGACAGAACCGAAAACTGCTGCTGTTCCCGATCTCGCAGGTCGCCGAGATGGCGCGCGGTTCGGGCGTCCGTCTGCAGCGCTACAAGGAAGGCGGCGTCTCGGACGTCAAGGTCTTCGCGCTGGCGGAGGGATTGAGCTTCACCACCAATGGCGGCGTCGCGCGGCGCGTGTTGGGCGAGGAGCTGCGCGACTGGTTGGGGAATAGGGCCGAGGCGGGACGGCTGCCGCCGCACGGGTTCCCGAAGTCGAACAGGTTCGGGGGATGAAGCGCGTCATCCCGGCCGAAGCGAAGCGAGAGCCGGGATCGTCTTCAGAACTGAGGGCCGTCATGGTCCCGGCTTGACCGGACCATCCATCTCAGTCGTCGCGCTCCGCGCCGACCATGGGTCCTCCGGGTCAAGCCGGAGGACAACGGCGGTTCTGAAGCTTCATTCTGATAACGATCCCGGCTCTCGCTTCGCTCGGCCGGGATGACAGCCAGACGGCTACTCCCCCTCGCGCAATGTCCACCCGGTCGGCGCCAAATATTCCTGCGGTCTGAACCTGCGCTTGTAGTCCATCTTTGGCGAGCCATCGACCCAGTAGCCGAGATAGAGGTAGGGGAGGCCGAGCTCCCGCGCCCGCTCGACATGGTCGAGGATCACATGGGTGCCGAGGCCGCGCTCGCTCTCTTCCGGATCATAGAAGCTGTAGACGAGCGAGAGCCCGTCGGAGAGCCGGTCGACGAGCGCGACCGCGAGCAGGGGGCCGTCCCCGCGGCGGTTGATCGCCGTGTCCGGTCCGCGGCGGCGGTATTCCACGAGCTCGGTGCGGACATGGCTGTCCTCGACCATCGTCGCGTAGTCCAGCACCGTCATGTCGACCATGCCGCCCTCTGCGTGGCGGGCGTCGAGATAGGCGCGGAACAGCGAATATTGCTCCGAGGTCGGGGTCGCGCCGATCGCCTCGCGGACCAGATCGGCGTTCACCGCGCGGTTGCGGCGGAACGCCTTGGTCCAGGCGAACTCGCCGACCCTGACCCGGATCGATACGCACGCCCGGCAGCTCTCGCAGGCCGGCCGATAGGCGATGGTCTGGCTGCGGCGGAAGCCGCCATGGGTCAGAAGGTCGTTGAGGGTCGCGGCGTCCTCGCCGACCAGGTGGGTGAACACCTTCCGCTCGAACTGTCCCTTGAGATAGGGGCAGGGCGACGGCGCGGTCAGGTAGAACTGCGGCGTGTCTCGTGAGTGCGCGGTCAAGGCGTCGTCCGGCGGAGCGCCCCGGTCCCGTCGCGGCGCCTGAACGTCAGGATAGCACCGGCCGGTCGCGCGGCAAGCGAGCTTAGCGCCGGCCCTCGAGCGTTCCCCGGTCGACGAACAACGTGCCGAGCACAAGGTCGTGCAACAGCTGCTTGCGGCGCGTGAACAGGCCGACCAGCAGGATGAAGGGGGTGAGGAACGTCACCGACATGTAGAGGAACACCACATGGGCGGCGGCGATCACGAAGCCGGGCTTCGCCCCGTGCCAGATCCGGCAGGTCAGCCCGGTGAGCCGCATGCCCCAGGTCGCGGCCCTGTCGCCGCCGAGCGTCGCGCCGGTGTAGAGAATCGCGATCGCCTGGAACAGGAACGGATAGACCAGCCAGCCGAGGCCGAGCGTCAGCAACCCGAGCACGCCGACGATCGGGATCGCGATCGCGGTCAGGGTGACGGCGACGCAGAAATCCACGCAGAAGGCGAGCACGCGGCGGCCGAGCACGCCGTCATAGAGCCGCGGCTCGACCAGCGGGTCGATGAACTCGCGGGGCGGCTGGGCCGCGGGATAGAGAGGGGCGGAGGTCGTCATCGTTGCGTCGGCTCCTGGCCAAGTCGATCGCGGGTCGTCTGATGCGGCCGCCATCAAGAGTTGGTGCGTGGCGCGCGTCCCCGCAAGTCGGCGGCTTGACCGGCGTCCCGGCGCGGGACATCGTTCGAGGCAGTGTCTGTTTGCGAGGATCTGCCGCGTGACGGCGATCATGGCCAGCTTGCCCTTTCGCGCCGTCCTTTCGGCCGTGGCCGCGCTCGCAGCTGCGCCTGCCTCCGCGCTGGAAGCCGCGACCCTCGCGCCGTTCGCCGGCGCGCCGTCCGCCACGATCGAGGCGAGCGACCTGGAGGGACGCGCGTTCCCGATCGGGTCCGACCCGGACCGTCCGGTGATCCTGCATTTCTTCGCGAGCTGGTGCGAGCCCTGCCGGGAGGAGTTCCCGGGGCTGATGGCGTTCATGAAGGGCCAGGGCGACGCCGTCCGGCTGATCGGCGTCGACGTCGGCGAGCCGGCGTCGCGCGCCCGCGCCTTCGTCCGGACGCTCGGATTCGCGGCGCCTGTCGCGCTCGATGAAGACAAGAACATCGCGGCCGCCTTCCTGCGACGCGGCCTGCCCGCGACCGTCGTTCTGGCGCCCGGCGGCGGAGCGGCGCTCGCCGCGGCGGGACCCCTGGACTGGACTTCGCCCGCGGTGGGCGATGCGATCAATCGCTTGAAGAAACAGTGAGAAGACTAGGGAGAAAAAGATGTTTCATCGACGCACGATACTGAAGGGCGCCGGCGCGGCCGTCGCCGTCGCCGCGATGGGCCGCGCGGGAAGCGCGCAGGCCGAAACCGGCTTCGCGCCGAAGCCCGGCGCGTGGCGCAGCTTCGAGATCCGCACGAAGATCGAGCTCGCCGCCGCCAAGGGCGAGGCGCGCGCCTGGGTGCCGGTCCCGAGCTTTTCGGCCGACGACTGGACGAAGCCCGGCGACACCCGCTTCGAGGGCAACGCCGCGACGGCCGAGCTGGTGGCGCTGCCCGCCGGCATGGTGATGGCCGAGTGGAAGGGCTCGGATGCGCCGAAGCTCGAGGTGGTGAGCCGGGTCTCGACCCGCGACCGCGCCGTCCCGCTCGAGGGCGGGTCCGCGACCCTATCGGCCGACGAGCGCGCCAAATACCTCGCGCCGAGCAAGCTCATCCCGACCGACGGCATCGTGAAGGTCCGCGCCGACGAGATCGTCAAGTCGGCGACCGACGACCGCGCCAAGGCGAAGGCGATCTACGAATGGGTGGTGGAGAACACCTTCCGCGACGCCAAGGTGCGCGGCTGCGGCCTCGGCGACATCGCCACGATGCTCGAGAGCGGCAATCTCGGCGGCAAATGCGCCGACATCAACGCGCTCTATGTCGGGCTCGCCCGCGCCGCGGGGCTTCCCGCCCGCGACGTCTACGGCATCCGGGTCGCGCCCTCGCAGTTCGGCTACAAGAGCCTCGGGGCGAACAGCGAGACCATCACCAAGGCCCAGCACTGCCGCGCCGAGGTCTGGCTCGACGGGATCGGCTGGCTGCCGGTCGACCCTGCGGACGTCCGCAAGGTCGCGCTCGAGGAGCCCCCGACCAAGCTCGCGATGGACGACCCCAAGGTCACGGCCGCCCGCAAGGCGCTGTTCGGCTCGTGGGAGACCAACTGGCTCGCCTATAACGACGCCCACGACGTGAAGCTGCCGGGCTCGCAGGCGGCCCCGCTCGGCTTCTTCATGTATCCGCAGGCCGAGACGGTGGCGGGGCTGCTCGACTGCCTCGACCCCGACAACTTCCGCTACTCGATCACCGCACGCGAAGTGACCGCGTGATCCGGACCGGCCGCGGCGCTCATCGCGCCGCGACCGCCTCCTTCTGAAAGACGAGCAGGTCGAGGACCGGTCCGGCCTTCCGTCCGCCAAACCGCGTGACCAGCGCATGCGCCTGGCCGCGGTGATGGGTCTGGTGGTTGAAGAAATGCGCGAGCGCCTCGACGAGGGGCTGCCCGATGTCGTCCGGCGCAGTGATCCGCCGGTAGCGCAGGACGCCTGCCAGATCGTCGTCCGACAGCGACGCGACCCAGTCCGAAATCCGCCTGTCCTCGGCGATGCGCGCCGCGGAGAGCGTGTGGAGGTCGTCATGGAGGATCGCGTCGAGCCGTGCAGGGGCGTCGCCTCCGCCGGTGAAGCGTCTCATCCAGATCCGGTCGGCGACCAGGAGATGGTTCAGCGTCGCGAGGAGCGAGCCGAAGAAAGCGCCGGCGTCCTCGTGGAGACGCTCCGGCGGCAGCGCGCGAGCCGCGGCGTAGAGGCGGGCGTTGGCCCAGGCGTTGTAGCCCGCGAACGTCGTCCATCGGCCTGGCACAGGCGCCTCCTCCTCGCTGACGGCCAGCCGATCGCCCGGGACGCGACGGCGTCGCGAGGGGCGACCTTTCCCGGTCCTCGGGGCCGCGCTATAAGCCGCCCGCTTTCCGCAATTCCAGAGCGTGCCGGCGTCGATCGAGCGCCCGCGCAAAACCACAGGATCCGCCATCCCATGGCCATCGAGCGCACCTTCTCCATCATCAAGCCGGACGCGACCCGCCGCAACATTACGGGCAAGGTGCTGTCCTATCTCGAGGCCGCCGGTCTCCGGGTGATCGCGCAGAAGCGCATCCACATGACCAAGGAGCAGGCCGAGGGGTTCTACGCCGTCCACAAGGAACGGCCGTTCTTCTCCGACCTCGTGACCTTCATGACCTCCGGCCCGGTCGTGGTGCAGGTGCTGGAAGGCGAGGACGCGATCGCCAAGAACCGCGAGGTGATGGGCGCGACCAACCCGGCCAACGCCGCCGCCGGCACGATCCGCAAGGATTTCGCCGAATCGATCGAGGCGAATTCGGTGCATGGTTCGGACGCTCCGGAGACCGCCAAGCAAGAGATCGCCTATTTCTTCAAAGAGGAAGAGATCGTCGGCTGATCACCCTGGGCGTCGCCGCTCAAATTGCTTTGTGACATCCGGTATACATGATACCAAGCGCCGGCCGTGGCGACATGGCTGGCGGGCGGTGCCGATGCGGCGCCTCCGCTCCGTCTCATGCGCGCGGTTGAACCGAGGGCCGCGCGCTCCAGAAAATTGACGACGCGCGCTTCCCGACGGGAGCCAAGCGTCGCTCCTCGGAGGGGGAAGCGGGAGGCGCGAGCCATGGGCTTTGGGTCGGCCGAGTGGCTTGCGCTCGGTGAAATCATCTGGATCAACGCGCTGCTGTCCGGCGACAACGCGGTCGTCATCGCGATGGCCTGCCGGTCGCTGCCGGCGCGCCAGCGCACGGTCGGCATGGTGGCGGGGGCGGGCGTCGCCATCGGGCTGCGCGTGCTCTTCACGCTGATCATCGTGCGCCTTCTGGGCGTGCCATACTTGAAGATTCTGGGCGCTCTCGCGCTGCTCTACATCGCCGTCGACCTCGTGGGCCCTCAGGGCGCCGAGGACGAGCACGGCGTGAAGAGCCATGAGAGCCTCTGGCGGGCCATCATGACCATCGCGATCGCCGACGTGGTGATGAGCCTCGACAATGTGATCGCGATCGCGGGCGTCGCGGGCGACCACTTCGGGTTGCTCATTCTCGGACTTGTGATCTCGGTTCCGATGATCGTCGCGGGCAGCGCCGTGATTCTCGCCATAATGGACAGGTTCCCGCTCATCATCTGGGCCGGCGCGGCGCTGCTCGGCTATGTGGCCGGCGAGATGCTGGTGTCCGATCGGGCGCTCGAGGACCGCTTCGGCGGCGAGTACGTCCACAGCTGGGAGACCACAGCCGCGATCACGCTTGCGGTCGCCGTGGTGCTCATCGGCTGGCTGATGCGACGAATGCGGGTCCGGGACAAGGTGGAGCATCCGGCGGGCTGAGTTCGTCCGTCAGAGACATCGCCCTAGATCGTTGACGCGCCGCGACGACGCGCCGGCGCTTCGGAGGACGGCATGGAATTCAGCTTCGCTTTCGATCAGCCGGCCTTCTGGGTTTCGCTGATGCAGATCATCTGGATCGATCTGCTGCTGTCGGGCGACAACGCCGTCGTCATCGCGCTGGCCTGCCGCAAGCTGCCGCAGGACCAGCGCAAGGTGGGCATCCTGCTCGGCGCCGGCGCCGCGGTCGGCCTGCGCATCATCTTCGCCTTCTTCATCACCTTCCTGCTCGGCGTGCCGTTCCTGAAGATCGCCGGCGGCCTCCTGCTGTTCTGGATCGCGGTCAAGCTCGCCACCGACGAGCAAGAAGAGCACGAGGACGTCGCGGCCAGCGAGAACCTCTGGGGCGCGGTCCGCACCATCGCGATCGCCGACGCGGTGATGAGCCTCGACAATGTCGTGGCCATCGCGGCCGCCGCGAAGGGCCATCCGGAGCTCTTCATCTTCGGCCTGCTGCTGACCATTCCCCTGATCATCGCCGGCTCCACGCTGCTGTCGGCGATTCTGCAGAAATATCCGTTCCTGATCTGGCTCGGCGCTGCGCTGCTCGGCTGGATCGCCGGCGAGATGATCGTGGACGACGTGCTCGTCATCGGCTGGTTGCAGAGCTTCGACCCGGCCTATGTGATGGCCGATCCGGAGACCCAGGGTCAGTTCACGGCTGTCGGCTGGCTGCATTACGCGGCGGCGGCGCTGGGCGCGGCGATCGTGATCGCGATCGCCTTCGTCCTGAAGCGTCGGAAACACGCGACCGTCGAGGGCACGATCCGCGACGCGTCGTGAGGACGTCGCGACAGGGTCGGGAGGGCGCGGCGAACGCCGCGCCCTTTTTCGTTGCGCGGTCGTGATAGGCTGGGAGCCGGCGCTTCGCCCGACGGAGGGCGTCTTCGAGGGGCACCTTCGCGTCGAAGATCGCGCCTTACGCTGCGTCGGCTACGGGGGATTTGTCATGGTTGTTCGGAACGGCGTTCTTCTGCTCGCGCTGGTCGCGTCGCTTGCCGCTCTTCCCGCCGTGGCGCGGGACAGACTCGACCCGGCGGGCGTCGACGCCGGCGATAATCCCGGCGAACTCGACAAGGGCCTAGGCGTCACCGTCCCGCTCGGCGCGAACCCCGACCGGGATAAGCCGCGCGAGTGGGGGCCGGTCAATTGCGGCGAGACCGTCACCACGACGCTCGACGCCTCCGGCAACATGATCGAGCACGTCACGCCGAAGCCTTGCAACTGACGGAGGCATGACGTCCGGCCGCGTCAGGGCCAGATCAGCGCCGCCGGCGGCTCGCCGTCCCGACCATCGGTCCGCACCCGGCCGCCGGCAAGCCGCGCCTCGCCGCGCGCCCACATCGCGAGGGCGCGCGGGTAGAGCCTGTGCTCCAGCGCGAGAACGCGGGCGGCGAGCGTCGGCTCGTCGTCGCCGTCGAGCACCGGCGCCGCCGCCTGGGCGACGATCGGCCCCGCATCCATCTCGGCGGTGACGAGATGCACCGTGCAGCCATGGAGCTTGACGCCCGCCTCGAGCGCGCGGGCGTGCGTGTCGAGCCCCTTGAAGCTCGGCAGCAAAGCAGGGTGGATGTTCAGCATCCGGCCCTCCCAACGTTCGATGAAGCCTGCCGTCAACAGCCGCATGAAGCCCGCGAAGCAGACGACGTCGGGTGCGAGCCGCACGAGTTCGGCGTGGAGGGCGTCGTCGAACGCCTCGCGGGACGGAAAGGCCTTGTGGTCGACGACCGTAGTCGCGACGCCCGCACGCTCCGCGATGGCGAGCGCGCCCGCAGAAGGCCGGTTCGAAATGACGCCGATGATCTCGGCCGGAAAGCTGGGCTCCGCGGCGGCGTCGATCAGCGCCGCCATGTTGGAGCCGCGGCCCGAGACCAGGATCGCGACGCGGCTCCGGCTCATGCGAAGGCGAGCCGCCCGGAGAAGCGCACCGGGTCGTCGGCGGCGGAGATCGGCGTGATCTCGCCGATGCGCGTCACCGTCTCGCCTTCGCCGCTCAGCATTTCGGCGACGCGGTCGGCGTCAGCTGCGCCTGCGACCGCCACCATCCCGACCCCGCAGTTGAAGGCGCGCAGCATCTCCGCCTCCTCGACGCCGCCGGCCTGCGCCAGCCAGCCGAAGACCGGGGGCGGCGTGATGGCCGACAGGTCGATCGCGGCGCCGAGCCCGTCCGGCAAGACGCGCGGCAGGTTGTCGGGCAGACCACCGCCGGTGATGTGGGCGAGCGCCTTGACGTCGCGGCCGGCCTTCAGCGCCGCGAGCAGCGGGCGGACATAAATTCTGGTCGGCTGCAGCAGCGCGCGGCCGAGCGTCTGGTCGGCGGAGAAGGGGCAGGGGCCGTCGAGCCTAAGTCCCGAGCGAGCCACGATCCGCCGCACGAGCGAGAAGCCGTTCGAGTGGACGCCCGAAGATGCGAGCGCCAGCAGCACGTCCCCGGCCTTCACGTCGCGGCGCGGCAACAGGCGGCCGCGCTCGGCGGCGCCGACCGCGAAGCCCGCAAGGTCATAGTCGCCGTCCGGATACATGCCCGGCATCTCGGCGGTCTCGCCGCCGACCAGCGCGCAACCGGCCTCCATGCAGCCCGTGGCGATGCCCTTCACCACCTCATAGGCGGTGTCGCCGGCGAGCTTGCCGCAGGCGAAATAGTCAAGGAACAGCAGGGGCTCGGCGCCCTGCACGACGACGTCGTTGACGGACATCGCCACGAGGTCGACGCCGACCGTGTCGTGGATGCCGGTCTCGATCGCGATCTTGAGCTTGGTGCCGACGCCGTCATTGGCGGCGACGAGGATCGGGTCGGCGTAGCCCGCGGCCTTGAGGTCGAACAGGCCCCCGAAGCCGCCGATCTCGGCGTCGGCGCCGGGTCTGCGGGTCGCGCGCACCAGCGCCTTCAGGCGCTCGACAAGCGCGTTGCCGGCGTCGATGTCGACGCCCGCATCGGCATAGGTCAGGCCGGCTGCAGTCACATCGTCTCCGGCCATGTCCGCCTCGTGTGGAAAGCTCGCGCCCCCTTAGACCGGCGCGGAAACGCGCGCAACCGGCGCGAAATCCCCCGGAGGTCGCGCTTTCCAGGGCGCCGGCCGGTGATTATCTCATAGCCGGCGACGCAAGGCGGCGCCTCCGGAGGACCAGCGTGAACCTGCCGAACCTGTTGACCATCGGCCGGATCTTCGCCGTTCCCCTCGTCGTCTGGCTGATCGCCAGCGGGGAGCATCTCGCGGCCTTCTGGCTGTTCTCGCTCGCGGCCGTGACCGATGGGCTGGACGGCGCGCTCGCCCGCGCCTTCGACCAGCGCACCGAACTCGGCGCCTATCTCGACCCGATCGCCGACAAGGCGCTTCTGGTCTCGATCTATGTGACGCTCGCGATCTACGAGGAGATCCCACGCGCGCTGGCGATCGCTGTCGTGTCCCGCGACCTCGTCATTATCGGCGCGGTGATCCTGACCTGGCTGATCGACAGGCCGGTTCCGATCGAGCCGCTGAAGATCAGCAAACTCAACACCTTGGCGCAGATCCTGTTCGCGGGCGCGGTGCTGGCCTCGAGCGGCTTCGCGCTCGATCTTCATACTGTCGAAGAGATCGGAGCCTATCTGGTCGGCGCCTTGACGCTCGCGTCGGCGGGCGCCTATCTCGCAGCCTTCATCCGGCACATGGCCTGAAGGCGAATGCGCGGGATACCGAGGGAGCCCGGGCTATGACGCTGCAACGCCAGGCCCTGTTCTGGCTCGGCGCCCTCCTGGCGCTCGGTTACTTCCTCTATCTGTTCTCGGGCATTCTGCTGCCCTTCGTGGCGGGGCTGGCGCTTGCCTATCTGCTCGATCCGCTCGCCGACCGGCTGGAGCGCGTCGGCCTGTCCCGCGTCCTGGCCACGGTCGTGATCCTGGCCTCCTCGGTCCTCATCATGGTCCTGCTGATCGTGCTGATCGTCCCGGTGCTCGGCGGCCAGCTCGCGAACTTCATCGAAAGGCTGCCCGAGACGGTCGCGAAGCTCCAGGAACTGGTCGCCGCGCAGAACAAGGAGTGGGTCGAACGGCTGCTCGGCCAGGGCATGGGCCAGATCAAGTCGTCGTTCGGGCAGGTCGTGAGCCAGGGCGTGAGCTGGCTGACCAGCTTCCTCGCCTCGGTTTGGACCGGCGGCCAGGCGCTCGCCTCGGTGCTGAGCCTGCTGGTGCTCGCGCCCGTGGTCGCGTTCTACATGCTGATCGACTGGGACCGGATGGTCGCGGCGATCGACGACTGCGCGCCGCTCCGCCACAAGCAGACGATCCGCCGTCTCGCCCATGAGATCGACCTCAGCATCGCGGGCTTCGTGCGCGGGCAGGCGCTGGTCTGCCTGATCCTCGGGACTTTCTATGCGATCGCGCTGTCGATCGTCGGGCTGAATTTCGGCCTCGTCATCGGCCTTGGCGCCGGGCTCATCGGCTTCATCCCCTATGTCGGCTCGATCACCGGGCTGCTCGTCTCCGTCGGGGTCGCGATCGTCCAGTTCTGGCCGGACTGGACGATGGTCGCGGTCGTGCTCGCGATCTTCGTCGGCGGGCAGTTTGTCGAAGGCAACATCCTGCAGCCGCGGCTGGTCGGGCGCTCGGTCGGGCTGCATCCGGTCTGGCTGATGTTCGCGCTGGTGGCGTTCGGCTATCTGTTCGGCTTCGTGGGCCTGCTGGTCGCCGTGCCGGTTGCGGCGGCGGTCGGCGTGCTGGCGCGCTTCGCGGTCGAGCGCTACCGCGAGAGCCCGCTTTACACCGGCGAGGAGACGGACGAGCCGCCGGTGCTGCCCGGAGGCCCGGAGGGCGCGGCCCCGCTGCGCGGCGACGCCTCGGAGCCGAAGATCGCTCCGCCCGCCGCGAAACTGTCTGGCCCGGGCGTCTGAGCATGCCGCGGGAGGCGCCGCGCCAGTTCCCGCTCGACCTGCCGGTCGAGACGCGCTTCGGCGCCGAGGACTTCCTCGTGGCGTTGCACAACGCGGGCGCCCACCGCCTGACGACGGGCTGGCCGAACTGGCCGGACCGCATTCTCCTGCTGGTCGGACCGGAAGGGTCGGGCAAGAGCCATCTCGGCGCGATCTGGCGGCGCCAGGTCGGCGCGCATGGGGCGCGCGACGTCGACGACGCTCTTGCGGCGACGCTGGGCTCGGACGAGCCGTTCGTCTTCCTCGACGATGGCGACCGCGCCGATGAGACGACGCTCTTCCACCTGCTGAACGCCATGCGCGAGCGCCGCGGCTTTCTGCTGCTCGCCGCTCGGACGACGCCGACGCTGCTCTGGCCCAGGCTTCCGGACCTTGCCTCCCGCCTGCGCGCCTTGCCGGTCGCGAGGCTCGATCCGCCCGATGAGGCGACCGTGACGGCGGTGCTCGTGAAGCTGCTTGACGACAGGCAGTTGCGCGTCGAGACCGGGGTGGTGGAGTTCCTGGCGCGCCGCGCCGAGCGCTCGCTCGGCGCGATCCGGTCGCTGGTCGCCGAGCTTGACCGAGAGTCGCTGGCGCGGGGCAGAGCGGTCGGGCGCGGGCTCGCGGCGGACGTTCTTGCGCGGATGGAGGCTGAGGGTGACTGAGACCGACGTAGCGAAGCCGTCATATGACCGTCGTATCCAGCGCGCGCCACGACGCAGGCGCCCGGTCCGGCCGCCTGTCGACCACGGGAGCGATGAGATGACCGAGAACGTCCGCGTGCCGCCGCGCGCCGCGATCGCCGAGGCGCAGCTCGAGACGCCCGCCTCGGCCGAGGCGACGCTGCCGGCCGGGGATCCGTCGCGCTTCGTCAACCGGGAAGCCTCTTGGATCGGCTTCAACCGACGGGTGCTGGAGGAGGCTTCGAACCTCAACCATCCGGTTCTCGAACAGCTGCGCTTCCTGTCGATTTCGGCCAACAATCTCGACGAATTCTTCATGGTGCGCGTCGCGGGCCTGCGCGGTCAGCTCCGGACCGGCCTCACCGAGCTCAGCCCCGACGGGCTGACGCCGGCCGAACAGCTGGCGCGCATCGGCGAACTGGTCTCCTCGCTCGCCCACGACCAACAGATCCGCTGGCTCGAGCTCCGCGATCAGCTCGCCAACGCCAAGGTGTTTCTGGTCGAAGGACCGCAGCTGACCAAATCGGAGATGGTCTGGCTCGAGGACTACTTCCTCAACTATGTCTTCCCGGTGCTGACGCCGCTCGCGGTCGACCCGGCGCATCCCTTTCCCTTCATCCCCAATCTCGGCTTCACGATCGCGCTCCAGCTCGCCCGTCAGTCGGACGGCCGGCCGCTGAACGCGCTGATCCGCATGCCGGCCAAGAGCGAACGCTTCACGCGGCTGCCCGACGGCGACAGGGGCGCCCGCTTCATCAGCCTGGAGCAGATCATCGGCCTCTTCATCGGGCGATTGTTTCCCGGCTACGCTGTCGTCGCGCAGGCTGCGTTCCGCGTTATCCGGGACAGTGACCTTGAGGTGGAGGAGGAGGCCGAGGACCTCGTCCGCACCTTCGAAAGCGCGCTCAAGCGCCGCCGCCGTGGCTCGGTGATCCGCCTCGAGATCGAGAACACCATGTCGCCGGAGCTGCGCGCCTTCGTGGTCGCGGCGTTGAACGTTGCGGACGACGAGGTCTTCGTGGTCGACGGCGTGCTGGCGCTCGGCGACCTCAGCCAGATCGTCTCGATCGACCGGCCCGACCTCAAGTTCAAGCCGTACAATCCGCGTTTCCCGGAACGCATCCGCGAACATGCGGGCGACGTCTTCGCGGCGATTCGGGAGAAGGACTTCATCGTCCATCACCCGTATGAAAGCTTCGACGCGGTCGTTCAGTTCCTGTACCAGGCCGCGCGTGACCCCAACGTGGTGGCGATCAAGCAGACGCTCTATCGGACCTCGTCCGACAGCCCGATCGTGCGGGCGCTGGCCGAGGCCGCCGAGGCCGGCAAGTCGGTGACTGCCCTTGTCGAGCTCAAGGCCCGCTTCGACGAGGAGGCCAACATCCGCTGGTCGCGCGACCTCGAGCGGGCCGGCGCGCAGGTCGTGTTCGGCTTCATCGAGCTGAAGACGCATTCGAAGCTCTCGCTCGTTGTGCGCCGCGAGGGGGCGGGGCTCACCACCTACTGCCATGTCGGCACCGGCAATTATCATCCGGTCACGGCGCGCATCTACACGGACCTGTCCTTCTTCACCGCCGATCCCGTCATCGGCCGGGACGTCGGCCGCCTGTTCAACTTCATCACCGGCTACGCCGAGCCGGACGAGCTCGAGGTGATGGCGGCCTCGCCGCATACGCTGCGCAAGCGCTTCCTGCAGCATGTCCGCGAGGAGATCGCGCACGCCAAGGCGGGGCGTCCGGCTGCGATCTGGGGCAAGTGCAACAGCCTGATCGACCCGCAATCGATCGACGCGCTCTACGAGGCCTCGCAGGCGGGCGTGCAGATCGACTTCGTGGTGCGCGGCATGTGCTCGCTGAGGCCGGGCGTGCCCGGGCTGTCGGAGAACATCCGGGTGAAGTCGATCGTCGGTCGCTTCCTCGAGCACAGCCGGATCTACGCCTTCGGCAACGGGCACGGGCTTCCTTCGCCGCAGGCCCACGTCTACATCTCGTCCGCCGACCTCATGCAGCGCAATCTCGACCGCCGCGTCGAGGCGCTGCTGCCGATCCTCAATCCGACCGTGCATGAACAGGTGCTCGACCAGATCATGGTGGCCAACCTGAAAGACAACCAGCAGAGCTGGACGCTGTTGCCGAACGGCGACTCGCGGCGCATCGCGCCGGCCGAGGGCGAGGAGCCGTTCAACGCCCACCAGTATTTCATGACGAATCCGAGTCTCTCGGGGCGCGGCAAGTCCGTGAAGACCAGCTCGCCGCGGCGGCTCGCGAAGCGTGGCTAAACGACAACCCGCGCCGCCTCCGGCCCGGTTGGAGGGCAGGAGGGAGCTACCGCCGGGCCGCCTGCCTTACGGCGCCCCGGTCGCGATCGTGGACATCGGCTCGAACTCCGTGCGCATCGTGGTCTACGAGGGGCTCTCGCGCGCGCCGGCCGCGATGTTCAACGAGAAGGAGCTGTGCGCGCTCGGCCGGTCGGTGGCCGTGACGGGCCGCCTGTCGGACGATTCGGTCGCGAGAGCTCTGTCGGCGCTCAAGCGGTTCCGCAAGCTCGCCGACGTCATGAAGGTCGGCAGCATGCACGTGCTTGCGACCGCGGCCGCGCGCGACGCCGCGAACGGGCCCGACTTCATCCGCGACGCCGAGTCGATCTGCGGCTCGCCCGTCGAACTGCTCTCGGGCAAGCGCG
The DNA here is from genome assembly GCF_004103825.1 of Hansschlegelia zhihuaiae. Lineage (GTDB taxonomy): Bacteria > Pseudomonadota > Alphaproteobacteria > Rhizobiales > Methylopilaceae > Methylopila > Methylopila zhihuaiae. Next base: position 152,257 of record NZ_RYFI01000006.1, on the reverse strand, counting down.
AAGCGCATCTGTCGGCGCTCGGCGTCCTGTCGGGCTTCTTCCGGCCTGACGGCGTCGTCGGCGATCTCGGCGGCGGCAGCCTCGAACTGGTCGACGTCGCGAAAAAGCGGGTCGGCGCCGGCGTGACCTTCCCGCTCGGCGGCATCCGCCTTCAGGACGTCTCGGAGCGGTCCATCAAGAAGGCCGACCGTATCGTCCGCGACGCGCTCGAGGGCGCGGCCTCGCTCGCCAAGCTGAAGGGCCGCGCCTTCTACGCCGTCGGGGGGACGTGGCGGGCGCTCGCCCATCTCCACATGGTGCAGAAGAACTATCCGCTGCACGTCCTCCACGGCTACACGATCCCGGTCAAGGAGGCGCTCGAGTTCTGTCGGCTGGTGCGGCGCGTCGATCCCGACACGCTGCCCTCGGTCGGCATCGTGTCGTCCGACCGCCGCCCGCTGCTCGCCTATGGGGCGCTGGTGCTCGAGCACATCATCCGCATCGGCAAGCCGACCGAGATCGTGATGTCGGGGCTCGGCGTGCGCGAAGGCCTGCTCTACGAGCTGCTCGACGAGGAGGCGCGGCGCGAGGACGCGCTACTGGTCTCGGCCCGCGATCTCGGCTGGCTGCGCGCGCGGGCGCCTCGCCATGGCGACGACCTGATCGAATGGACCGACCGGCTGTTCCGCAGCGTCGACATCGACGAAACCGCCGAGGAGCGCCGCTGGCGCCACGCGGCCTGCCACCTTGCCGACCTCGCCTGGCGCGCCCATCCGGACTATCGCGGCGAGCAGGCCCTCGACGTGATCGCCCATGCGGCCTTCATGGGCGTCGACCATCCGGGCCGCGCCTTCATGGCGCTCGCGATCTTCTACCGCCATATGGGCCTGCTGGACGACGAGGCGTCGCCGCGCATCCGTGAGCTCGCCTCGACCCGAATCCTCGACCGCGCCCGCACGCTCGGCGGCGCGATGCGCATCGCCTATCTGGTGTCGGCCGCGGTGGCGGGAACGCTGCCGAGGACGCCGTTGACGCTGAAGCGCGATGTGCTCACGCTGAAGCTTCCGGCCGAGCTCGGCGACCTTGCGAGCGACCGGCTGAAGAACAGGCTGAACAGGCTCGGGCGGTTGCTCGCCCGGCCGACCCAGATCGAGCTCGTGTAGACTGGCGCGATGGAGCAAGGGTCCGAGGAGCCGAGGGAAGGCGACCTGCTGCGGACGGCGCCGACGCCCGCCGACGGCGTGACCACCGAGATCGCGCGCAGCATCCTGCCGATTTCCGGCACGATGATCGGCATCTGCACGACGCTGATCGGCCTCGTGAAGATCAACGAGAGCATCCGCGACCAGACGCAGGTCGACGAATATGGCGCGCTGGTCGCGGTGGCGTTCCTCGCGAGCGCGGCGCTGTCCTACGTCGCGATCCGTTTGGCGAAGGTCCGGCCGAGCCTCGCCCGGCGATTGGAGCGCGTCGCGGACGCGTTCTTCCTGGCGGGGCTCCTCAGCCTCGTCATTCTCGCGGGAGGCTTCGCGTTCGAGGTCGTGTGAGCCTCGGATATGAGGATCAGTCGGAGACCGGAGCGCCTTCGCCCGAGCCGCGGTCGCGTCCGTTCCGCCTGCGCCGCGGCCGGGGAGCGGGCAGCGGGCCGTCCTCGCCCGGCTCGCGGTCGAGCGTGACGACGCGGCCCCGCTCGACTGCGAGCGCGAGCGTGCCGGCCTTCAGCTTCAGCGCGATCTCGCCGAATAGCTCGCGGCGCCAGCCGCTGAGGGCCGCGACCTCGGCCTCGTCTTCGGCAGCGATCCGCTCGAGGTCGTCGACATTGGCGATCACCTTGGCCGCGACGGCGTGGCGCTCGGCGATCATCCGCAGCAGCACCTTGAGAAGCTCGACCGTCGCCGGATTGCCGCCGCCCGCCCGCTCCCGGTCGAGCGCCGGGAGGTTCGCCGGATCGCGGTCGAGCCCACGGGTGACGGCGTCGAGGATTTCCTGTCCGGCCCGCGAGCGCTCATAGCCTCGCGGGAAAGCGCGCAGCGACCCAAGCGCGTCGACGGTCTTCGGCGCACGCGTTGCGACCTCGACCAGCGCGTCGTCCTTCAGCACGCGCGAGCGCGGCACGTCGCGCGTCTGCGCCTCGCGCTCGCGCCACGCCGCGACCTCGATCATCACCGCAAGGTCGCGCGGCTTCCTCAGCCGCGAACGGAAGCGCTGCCACGCCTGCTCAGGATGCGACTCGTAGGTCGCGGGCGAGGTCAGCACCTCCATCTCCTCGCTCACCCAGCCGGAGCGGCCGCGGCGGTCGAGGTCGGCCGACAGCTTCTCGAAGACGGTCCTGAGATGGGTGACGTCGGCGATCGCGTAATCGACCTGTTCCTGGGACAGCGGACGCCGGCTCCAGTCGGTGAAGCGCGACGACTTGTCGAGCGCGACGCCGGCGGTGCGCTGAACGAGCTGGTCGTAGGAGATCGAGTCGCCGAAGCCGAGCACCATGGCGGCGACCTGGGTGTCGAACACCGGATGCGGCACCTTGCCCGCCAGATGATGGAAGATCTCGATGTCCTGGCGTCCCGAATGGAACACCTTGAGCACCGCCTCGTCGGCCATGAGCTCGAACAGCGGCGCGAGGTCGAGCTCCGGCGCGAGCGCGTCGACCACTTCGGGACCTTCGGCGTCGGCGAGCTGCACCACGCAGAGCTTCGGCCAGAAGGTCGTCTCGCGCAGGAACTCGGTGTCGACGGTGACGTAAGGCGCCTGCCTCAGGCGCGCGCAGGCTTTCGCGAGGGCTTCGGTGGTCGTGATCATCAGGAGCGCTATAGCCGAGGACGGCGGCAGTGTCTTGCGCGCGAGGAGGATATCAGGCCCGCAGAGACCAGAATGCGGCGCGGGGCGTGAGCAGCACGCTCCTTGACAATGGAGGCGACGCCATGCGGTTTTCCGCGCGCCGCCGGAGCCTCAGCGCCCCGCGCCCCGAAGCCAGGACTGCCGCCATGCATCGCTACCGCTCCCACACCTGCGCCGCGCTCCGTCCGGAGCATGTCGGCCAGACCGTCCGGCTCTCGGGCTGGGTGCATCGGGTGCGCGACCATGGCGGCGTGCTGTTCGTGGACCTGCGTGACCACTACGGCGTGACCCAGGTGGTGGCCGACCCGGACTCGCCCGCCTTCGCGGCGATCGAGAAGGCGCGCGCGGAATGGGTGGTCCGGATCGACGGGCTGGTCCGCACGCGCCCAGAGGGCACCGAGAATTCCGAGCTGCCGACCGGCAAGATCGAGGTGTTCGCGACCGAGGTCGAAACTCTCGGGCCCGCGGCTGAGCTGCCGCTGCCAGTGTTCGGCGACCAGGACTATCCGGAGGACACGCGGCTGCGCTACCGCTTCCTCGACCTCCGGCGCGAGCGCATCCACCGCAACATCATGAAGCGCGGCGCCATCATCGACAGCCTGCGCCGGCGGATGCGCGACCAGGGCTTCTTCGAGTTCCAGACCCCGATCCTGACCGCGTCCTCGCCCGAAGGCGCGCGCGACTTCTTGGTGCCGTCGCGGCTCCATCCGGGCAAGTTCTACGCGCTGCCGCAGGCGCCCCAGCAGTTCAAGCAACTGCTGATGATGTCGGGCTTTGACCGCTACTTCCAGATCGCGCCCTGCTTCCGCGACGAAGACCCGCGCGCCGACCGCTCGCCCGGCGAGTTCTACCAGCTCGACATCGAGATGAGCTTCGTCGAGCAGGAGGACGTCTTCCAGGCGGTCGAGCCCGTGATGCGCGGCGTCTTCGAGGAGTTCGCGGACGGCGAGCCGGTGACGCAGGTGTTCCCGCGCATCGCCTACAAGGACGCGATGCTGAAATACGGCACGGACAAGCCGGATCTCCGGAACCCGATCGAGATCGCCGACGTCACCGCCGAATTCTCGGACCCGTCCGTCACCTTCAACGCCTTCAAGCGGGTGATCGAGGCGGGCGGCGTGGTGCGGGCGATCCCGGCGCCGCATGCCGGCCGCCAGCCGCGCTCGTTCTTCGACAAGCTCAACGACTGGGCGCGCGGTGAGGGGGCGCCGGGCCTCGGCTACATCACCTTCGAGGAGGGCGGCTCGCTGCCCCAGACCTTCGGCGGCGAGCATCTGCCGCCCTCGGGCGCGAAGCTGCTCGAGGGCAAGGGACCGATCGCGAAGTTCGTGCCGGTCGAGATCCAGCGCAAGATCGCCTTCAAGCTGAAGCTTCAGGCCGGCGACAGCGTGTTCTTCGCCTGCGATGCGCCCGACAAGGCCGCCGCGCTTGCGGGCAAGGCCAGGACCCAGATCGGGACGCAGCTCGGCCTGTCCCGCACCTCGGGCTTCGAGTTCTGCTGGATCGTCGACTTCCCGATGTTCGAGTGGAACGAGGACGAGAAGCGCGTCGACTTCTCCCACAACCCGTTCTCGATGCCGCAGGGCGGCCTCGAGGCGCTCGAGACCCAGGACCCGCTCAGGATCAACGCCTATCAGTACGACATCGTCTGCAACGGCGTGGAGCTGTCATCCGGCGCGATCCGGAACCATCGGCCGGACATCATGCGCAAGGCGTTCGAGATCGCGGGCTATGGGCAGGACGTGCTTGAGGAAAAGTTCGGCGGTATGCTGAAAGCGCTGCAGTACGGCGCGCCGCCGCATGGCGGCATCGCGCCGGGCGTCGACCGCATCGTGATGCTGCTCTGCCGCGAGGAGAATTTGCGCGAGGTCGTGGCCTTCCCGATGAACCAGCGCGCCGAGGACCTGCTGATGGGCGCGCCGTCCGAGGTCGGGCCGAAGCAGCTCCGCGAGCTCCATATCCGTCCCGCTCTGCCGCAGCCCGGTCCCGCGAAGGCCTGACCGGCCGGCCGGTCAGAACCGGCCGAGGATCGAGACGTCGACGACCTGAGCGAGCCCGGCGGGGCCAAGGTCGAACGCCCGGATCAGATCGATCAGCCGCTGGTCCGGGCCCCTCGGCGTGACCGTGACCTCGACCGACCGGGGATTGCGGATGAACCGCGCCGCGGATGCGGCGGAGTTTTCGGCGGGCGGCCCGAACAGCCGGAAGATCTGGGCCTGCGCCTCGCGCGCGATCTGCTCGCGATAGACTTCGGCCGGCGTTCCCGCCTCGGTGGCCGCGCGGCGGATCAGCAGGTCGACCAGGCCGTCGTCCTTGAACGAGGACTGCAATTCGCCGAGCTCGATCGCCGAGAACTTGTCGACGAGGTCGGCGCCGGTCGCAATGGCGAGCAGTGGGTCCACCGACATCAGATCGCCGCGCGCCGTGAGCGAGCCAAACTGTTCGACGCGGTAGATAAGATTGTCCAACCTCAGCGTCCAGCGTTCGGGATCGAGAGTCAGGCTGAACGCCGTCGAACCCCGCAACGCGTCGAGCTGCGCCGCCTCGAACCAATTTTTCAACGGACTTCGCTCCGAGGGCGTCATGTCTAGCCCGTCGAGCTGGAATGCGACGCGCTGCGGAACAGCGTCGAGCGGTGCGTTGAGGTCGATCTTCGTTCCCGCGATTCTGATCTCACCAGCTTGGCCCGCGGCGTCGAGCCCGCGCAGCTCGACGCTTCCGATCCGAGGCGCGGACCTCACGACCTCTTCGGCCGTGGGCGACGTCGTGAGCAGCGCTTCGTCTCGCCCGATGCGATCCGCATGGTCGAGGAACCCGCGCGCGTCGAACGCCGTCGCCTCGGCAAGGTCGATCGCCGCCCTGCGGCCATCATCCTGCTGATAGTTGAGCTCAGACGCCGTGAAGAGTTCGATCCGGCCGTCGGCGTAAGGTCCGATCTCGGCCGAAGCCAGCCGGGCGCTGCGGCGCGGTTCGCCTTCGACGGCGATGTCGGCTTGCACGCCCGCCACGGCGATCCGCTCGAACGAAACTGCTCTCAGGAGATCGACGCCGAATAGAAGCTGGTCGCGGATCTCGGCGGGCGTCAGGGGTCCACCGAGGCGCAGCTTCGTCGCGATCGGGTCGAAGGTCGTGACGGGAAACTTCAGGGGTCTCAGCGCAACCTTCTCGACCTGCACGGTCTTGGCGGTCGCCTCGGCGCGGCCGCCGGGCCTCAGCGTCAGCGCCGCCGCGAAATTGGAGAGTTTCGCGGATTTCAGGAATTCGTCGCGGTCGCCATAGCCGTCGCCCGCGTAGAATCGCCAGAGCGTCGGCAGGTCCAGCCCTTGATAGACGATCGGCCCGGCGCTGATCGCGATCGACGACGTCGTCGGCGCCTGGTCCGGCGGAAGATAAGGCGCCTCAATCGCGACCGTGCTGATCGAGGCTTCTCCGATCACGCCATTGACGGCCTTGACGATCGTCGCGTTCCGCACCGTGCGGCGGACGCCGGTCTCGTCGCCCATGAAAACGATGAGCGGCGCCACGGCGCGGTCCATCGACACCTGACCGATCAGGTCGGCCTGGCTGCGGGCGTTTCGGCCGACGCCGGGCGTCGCGGTCAGCCCCCGCTCGGGGCCGGAATAATTGTCGAGCTCGAAGCGCGGAATCGTGATCGTCTCGCCGGCGGAGCGGATTGTGATGTCCAGGAACGTCACCCGGCGCGCGATCAGCTTTTCGGCGTTCGTGGTCGGCCGCTCGATGATCAACTCGCCGACATGGGTGCGGGACTGACGATTGCCGCCCTCGATCGAAAGATCGCGGACCCTGATTCTCCTTTTGGAGAGTTCGACCGATACTTCTCCGCGGTTCACCACCGACGTCGTCTGGCGGCGGATGCGCTTCAAGGCGGCGTCGACCTTGGACTCGGCGTAGACCCGCACCAGAGAGGGCGTGGCGACCGTTGCCGCCGCCCCGATCAACAGGGCGGCCGCCGTCGCGATCGCAATGATCCGCAGCATGCTCGGCAGTTCCTCCCCTGCGCGCTGGGCGGCGGGCTTTCCTCAAAGTCGACACGCGCCCGTCGATCGTCCCCTGCGCGTGGCCGCCTGTCTTGACGGTCGCGCCGACGGCGCGCCATTGCCTATCTCATCAACGCAGAAAAATGAGCCGGAGATCCGGCCTGAGGAGAACGCGATGGCCAGCAATATGTCGGACGAACTCAGGACCGGCGCGCTGGTCTACCACCGCGGCGCGACGGCGACGGGCGCGCGGGCGCGGCCCGGCAAGCTGGAGATCCAGGCCACCAAGCCGCTCGGCAACCAGCGAGATCTGGCGCTCGCCTATTCGCCGGGCGTCGCCGCCGCCTGCGAGGCGATCTACGACGACCCCGCCCAGGCGGCGGAACTCACCATACGCCAGAACCTCGTCGCGGTCCTGACGAACGGCACCGCGGTGCTCGGCCTCGGCAATATCGGGCCGCTGGCCGGCAAGCCCGTGATGGAGGGCAAAGCCGTCCTGTTCAAGAAGTTCGCCGGCATCGACGTGTTCGACATCGAGGTGGCGGAGACCGACGCCAAGCGGCTGATCGAGGTGGTGTGCGCGCTCGAGCCGACCTTCGGGGGCATCAATCTCGAGGACATCAAGGCGCCGGAGTGCTTCGAGGTCGAGGAGGCCTGCCGCGCCCGCATGGGCATCCCGGTTTTCCACGACGACCAGCACGGCACCGCGATCATCGTCACGGCCGCGATCGTCAACGGCCTCGAACTCGCCGGCAAGGCGCTCCCGAGCGTTAAGATCGTGACGTCGGGGGCCGGCGCGGCGGCGCTCGCCTGCCTGAACCTGCTCGTCACGCTCGGCGCGAAGCGCGAGAACATCTGGGTCACTGACATCGAAGGCGTGGTGTTCGAAGGCCGCGAGTCGCTCATGGACCGCTGGAAAAGCGTCTACGCCCAGAAGACCGACGCGCGGACGCTCGCCGAGGTGATTCCCGGCGCCGACGTCTTTCTCGGGCTCTCGGCCGGCGGCGTCCTGAAGCCCGCCATGGTGGCGTCCATGGCCGACAAGCCGATGATCCTCGCGCTCGCCAACCCAACGCCCGAGATCATGCCGGACGAGGCCCGCAAGGCGAGCCCGGGCGCGATGATCTGCACCGGCCGTTCGGATTTCCCGAACCAGGTCAACAACGTCCTGTGCTTCCCTTACATCTTCCGCGGGGCGCTCGATGTCGCCGCGAGCGAGATCAACGAGGAGATGAAGGCCGCCGCCGTGCGGGCGATCGCGGCGCTCGCCCGCGAACCGTCGTCTGACGTCGTGTCGCGCGCCTATGGCGGCGAGACCCGCCTGTTCGGCCCGGACTCGCTGATTCCGAGCCCGTTCGACCCGCGCCTCATCCTCCGGATCGCGCCGGCGGTGGCGCGCGCCGCGATGGAGAGCGGGGTCGCCAAGCGGCCGATCGAAGATCTCCGCGCCTATGAGGACCAGCTGAACCGCTTCGTGTTCCGGTCCGGCTTCGTCATGAAGCCGGTCTTCACGGCGGCGCGCGCGGCGCCGAAGCGGGTGATCTACGCCGACGGCGAGGACGAGCGGGCGCTGCGCGCGGCCCAGGTCGCGATCGAGGAGGGCATAGCGGTTCCAGTCCTGATCGGCCGACCGCACGTCATCGACGTCCGGGCGCGCCGATACGGCCTGACGTTCAAGCCCGGCGTCGACGTCGAGATCATCAATCCCGAGGACGACAAGCGCTACCGCGACTACGTCGCGCTCTATCTCGAGCGCGCGGGGCGCCGGGGCGTGAACCCGGACCGGGCCCGCACCGTCGTGCGCACCAACACCACCGTGATCGCCGCTCTCGCGCTTCAGCGCGGCGACGCCGACGCGATGATCTGCGGCCTCGAAGGCCGCTTCCGCAATCATCTCAGATATATCGACCAGGTGATCGGGCTCGGCCCGGAGGCGCCCGACTATTCCACTCTGTCGCTGCTGATCAGCGGCCGCGGCGCCTATTTCCTGACCGACACCTACGTGACCCCCGACCCCACCGCTCAGAGCATCGCGGACTGCGCGATTCTCTGCGCCCGCAGCGTCGAACGCTTCGGGCTGACGCCCAAGATCGCGCTGCTGTCGCATTCGAATTTCGGCTCCGACGACACGCCGTCGGCGGAGAAGATGCGGGAGGCGCTCGCCATCCTCCGTCGCACGGCGCCGGGACTTGAGGTCGACGGCGAGATGATGGGCGACGTGGCGGTGACGCCCATCTTGCGCGATCGGCTGCTGCCGAATTCGACATTGTCGGGGGTGGCGAACCTGCTGGTCTTTCCGAACCTCGACGCCGCCAACATCGCGACGCAGCTCATCAAGGCGCTGGCCGACGCGCTGCCCGTCGGCCCGATCCTCGTCGGCGCCGCGAAGCCCGCCCACATCCTGACGCCCTCGGTGACCGCGCGCGGGGTGGTGAACATGACGGCCGTCGCGGTCGTGGAGTCGCAGGTCGCAGGGCCTGGGTCGGCGGCTTAGGCCGCCATTAAGCCGGCTCTTGCAACATCCGCCGCCGGAGCGGCGCGAACGCCGTCCGGAGACCCGGAGCGGGCGCAGTTGACGCGGTACGGCGGACATTCCTGGAGGCGAGCCCTGCTCGTTGGGGTCGTCATCGTGGCGGGTCCGATCGTCGGCCTGAACGCGCTGCTCGCGCTCAACATCGTCACGACGGCCCAGGAGGAGGTCGACGGCCTCGCGGCCGAGACGCTTGCGCTCGCCGAAGCGAGGCTCGACGCCGCCGCCACCTCCTTGATCTCGCTCGGCCTGAACGACGTCAGGGAGTGCTCGGCCAACGACCTGGACGCGATGAGGGTCGCGGGCCAGAGGGCGCAGTTCGTGTCGGAGATCGCCGTGGTGGACGCCGCGGGGGCGGGGCAGTGCGCGGCCTTCGGCGATCCGCGCGTCGTGCGCAGGATCTCGCCCGAGCACGGCACGCTCAGCCCCGACGTCCAGATGTCGCTGGTCGGGGTCGGCGAATCGACCTCGCTCCAATTGATCCGCCTGCAATGGCGATACCAGGACGGCGTCGGGCTGCGCGTCCTGATGCCCGGCGAGAGCCTGTTTCCCTTCTTTCTCAAAAGCCGCCTGACCGCAGGCTTCGCGGCTCGCGCCGTCACGATCGACGGCGCGGTGATCGCGCGGAAGCTGGTCGACCCGTCGCTCGAGGACGACGCCCCCTCCGCGCTGCCGACCGTCGAGGCGGCCGCCGCCTCGCAGCGCTATCCGATCCGGGTCGAGATCTCGACGCCCGGCTCGGCGCTTGCGGCCGCGAACGCCAGCCTGTTCCTCTACGCCAACGTCAGCGGACTCGCGCTGGCGCTGATCGCCCTGTCGATCGCCGTGCTGGTGAGTCGGCGGTCCGGCGGCCCGGTGCGCGAGATCGCCGACGCGATCAGGAACGGCCAGTTCACGCCCTATTACCAGCCCGTGATCGACATCATGTCCGGGCGGCTCGCGGGCTGCGAGGTCCTCGTTCGCTGGACGAAGCCCGACGGCAGCGTCCTGCCGCCGGGACGGTTCATCACGCTCGCGGAGGCGAGCGGACAGATCTTCCCGATGACCATCGCCCTGATGGAAGCTGCGCGCGACGACCTCGGCCCGCTCTACGCCGAGCGCCCGAACCTGAAGCTCGGCTTCAACCTGTTCGCCGGTCATTTCGACGACGTGTCGATCGTGGAGGATGTCGAACGCATTTTCGCGGCTTCGTCGATCCGGATGACGCAATTGATGTTCGAGGTGACCGAGCGTCAGCCGCTGCCCAACATTCCGGGGGCCCGACTCGTCATCGCGAAGCTTCAGGCGCTCGGGGCGCGGGTCGCTCTCGACGACGTCGGCACCGGCCATGGCGGCCTGAGCTACCTGCTCAAGCTCGGCGTGGACGTCATGAAGATGGACAAGATGTTCGTCGACGCGATCGGCACCGACCGCTACTCGGTCGCGATCGTCGACAGCCTGGTCAAGCTCGCCGAGGACATGAACCTCGACCTGATCGCCGAGGGCGTCGAGACAATCGAGCAGGTCGAATATCTCAGGGGCAAGGGCGTCCGGATGGCGCAGGGCTACGTGTTCGCGCCGCCCTTGCCGGCGTCGTCGTTCCGCGCCCTGGTCGAGGCGATGGTCCCGGCCCGCAAAGGCGAGGGGCGGGACCAGAGGGCGGGCGGGCGCTATGTCGGCCCGCTCCGCCACGCCTCCGCCTGACGCGCCGCTCGTGAGCTTCTCGGCGCAGGTCCTTGGCGTCTATTGCGAGCGTGGGACCGATCCGGCCCTCTGGGCCGAGCCGCTCAACGCGATCAGCAATGCGGGCTTTCTGATCGCGGGCGCAGTCGCGCTCCGCCGTCACGGAGGCGACCGCTCGGTCGCGCTGCTCGGCGTCCTCGCGATCACGATCGGAATTGGCAGCTTCCTGTTCCACACGCTCGCGACCCGCGCCGCGATGATCGCCGACGTCGCGCCCATCCAGGCCTTCATCGCCGCCTATTTCTTCTTCGCGATGCGCCGGCTGTTCGGCCTCGGCGCGCTTGCGGCGGCGCTCGCCACGCTCGCCTTCATGGCGGCGGCCGCTTTCGCGCCGCGGCTTCTCGCCGATCTGGCGCCCGCCGGCGAGCCTTGGCGCGGCCTCTCCGGATATCTCGGCGGGCTGTTCGGGCTGGTGGGCGTCGGGCTGGCGCTGCTCGTCCGCGAGGGCGCGGCCTCCCGGACGGGGCGCGCGCTGCTCGCCATCGCCGGATTGTTCGCCGTCTCGCTCGTCTTCCGGACCATGGACCGCTGGGTCTGCTCGGGGCTCCCCACGGGCACGCATCTGGTGTGGCACGTCCTCAACGCGGTCGTGCTTTTCGCCCTGATGGAGATGCTGGCGCGAGCCCGCCGCGATTTCGGCCGAATCAGCGGGTGACGTAAAACCCGCAATCTTTGCAATCGGGTAACGAGTCCGTCGGAAGAGTCTGGTCGAGCGGCGGCGCAGTCCCAGTTCCAGCTACGTCAGAAAATCGGAGCATGAACGCCCATGAAGAAGATCGGCTCTCTCATCGCGGTCTCGGCGATTGCGCTGGGTCTCGCGGCCTGCGGCGAGACCCGCAACGAACGCACGCTGAGCGGCGCGCTGATCGGCACCGGCGTGGGAGCGGCGATCGGCGGCGCGGCCACGGGCAAGGCGAGCGGCGCGCTGATCGGCGGCGCGCTCGGCGCCGGCACGGGCGCGATCATCGGCTCCGAGAGCCGTCCGCGCCGCCGCGGCCCGCGCTGCTACGCCGAGAACCGCTACGGCGAGGAAGTCCGCGTCCCCTGCGACTGACGCGGCGCTCGTTTCCGAAGGAATGACGGGCGGGCGCCTCCAGGGGCGTCCGCCTTCTTTATTGGCCGCGTCGGCCGCCGCTCGCGAAGCGCCGGGCTTCCTCGGCGGCGCGGAACAGGGCCTTGGCCTTGTTGACGCATTCCGCCTGCTCGGAAGCCGGCGAGGAATCCGCGACGATGCCGGCGCCGGCCTGCACGAAGATGCGCCCGTCCTTCACCACCGCGGTGCGGAGCACGATGCAGGTGTCCATCTCGCCATTCGCGCCGAAATAGCCGACGCAGCCGGCGTAGACGCCGCGCTTGTCGCGCTCGAGCTCGTCGATGATCTCCATCGCCCGGACCTTCGGCGCGCCCGACACCGTGCCGGCCGGGAAGCCGGCCGCCAGCGCGTCGAGCGCGTCGTGCTCGGGCGCGAGCGCGCCCTCGACGTTCGACACGATGTGCATCACGTGGCTGTAGCGCTCGAGGAAGAACTGGTCGGTCACGGCCCCGGAGCCGATCTCGGAGACGCGGCCGACGTCGTTGCGGCCGAGGTCGAGCAGCATCAGGTGCTCGGCGCGCTCCTTCGGGTCGGCGAGCAGTTCGGCCGCGAGCGCCTTGTCCTCGGCCGGCGTCGCGCCCCGCGGCCTGGTGCCGGCGATCGGCCGGATCGTGACCTTGCCGTCGCGCGAGCGGACCAGGATCTCGGGGCTCGACCCGACGATCTGGAACGAGCCGAAGTCGAGATGGATCAGGAAGGGCGCCGGGTTCGTCCGCCGCAGCGCCCGGTAGAGCGCGAAGGCCGGCAGGTCGAACGGCGCCTCGAAGCGCTGCGACAGCACCACCTGGAAGATGTCGCCGGCGGCGACGTACTCCTTGGCACGCAGCACCATCGCCTCATATTCGGCGGGGGCGGTGTTCGACGTCATGTCGTAGCCGTCGAGCCCGCGGACCTCCGACGCGGCCTCCTTCGGGACGGCGCGGTCGAGGCCCTCGACGATCTCGGTCAGGCGGTCGACCGCGCGCGCATGAGCCTGCGCGGCCGTCACGCCCGGCTCCGGCCGGGCCGGCGTCACCACGGTGATCTCGTCCTTCACGGAGTCGAACACCACGATGACGGTCGGCCGCATCATGATGGCGTCCGGCACGCCGAGCGCATCGGGGTTAGGGGGCCCGAGCTCCTCCATCTCGCGCACCATGTCGTAGCCGAGATAGCCGAACACCCCGGCCGCCATCGGCGGCAGCGCCTCCGGGACCTCGATGCGCGATTCGGAGAGCAAAGCGCGCAGCGTCTCGAGCGGGCGTCCGTCCGCCGACTCGAAGGCGTCGCGGTCGCGCGCCGCCGACCGGTTGATCTCTGCGCGGCCGCCTTGAGAGCGCCACAGAAGGTCGGGCTTCAGGCCGATGATCGAATAGCGGCCGCGGACCGCGCCGCCCTCGACGGACTCGAAGAGGAAGGCGTTGGCCTGGCCCTCGGCGAGCTTCAGATAGGCCGAAACCGGGGTCTCGAGGTCGCCGACCAGCGTGGTCCAGACGAGCTGCGGCCGCCCGTTCTCATAGGCGGGCGCGAAATCTTCGAGCGCGGGCGCGATCAGCATGGCGGCGGCGTTCTGGATGGCGAGGCTTCGAGGGGCGCGGGCAGGAGGCTCACCCCGCGCCGCCGCCCGTCACCTGGGCGATCGCCGCGGGATCGAAAGTGGTGCCGAGCTTCGCGCGGAGCTGACGGACGAGCGCCGAGACCACGTCGGACCCCATGCTCTGCGAGATCCGCTCGACCTGGCCGCTGTCATCGGGCATCGCGGGATCGAACGGACGGTCGTTGACGGCCGTGACCTTGTAGACCAGCCGTCCGCCCTTCTCGTCCGGTGGCGTCTGGCCGAAGCCGTCGGCCGGGGTCTCGAAGATCGCCTTGGCCTGCGCCGGCGTGATCGAGGGGGCGCCGCCCATCCGCGTCGTCTCGGCCTGTTCGACAGAGGTCTTCTGGACCGTGGCGACCTGTTCGAAGGTCTTTCCGCTCTGCAACTCGGCGAGCGCAGTCTCCGCGCGCGCGTCGAGCCGCTTCTCCGCCTCCTCGGCGCGCCAGCGCGCCTCGACGGCCGCGCGGGCCTCTTCGAAGCTGCGCTCGCGCGGCGGCGTCACGCCGCGGACCTCGTACCAGACATAGGCGTCACCCTCGTTCAGCGTCTCGCCGTCGGCGCCCGGTTCGGTGCGGAACGCGGCCTCGAGCAGCTTCGACGACAGAGGCAGATCGGCGATCTCCTGGCCGTCAGGCGTCTTTCCGGTCTGGTCGATCGCCGCGATTTCGCGGACCTGAAGGCCGTTGGTCTTTGCGACCTCGTCAAGCGTCGCGCCGCCGAGCCGCGCCTCGTCGATCTTGTCGTGGATCGACAGCACGTTCTGCTTGGCGCGCTCCTCGGCCATGACAGCGCGGATCTCGTCCTTGACGTCCTCGAAGCTCTTGGCCGTCTCCTGCTGGACCCCCGTGACCCGAAGGATCACGTTCGAATAGGTCCCCTGGATGGGCTCGCTCACCTCGCCCTGATTCAACGCGAAGGCGGCGTCCGCGATCTTCTGGTCGAAAATCTGCGACTTGGCGAGATTGCCGAGGAAGGCGTCCTCCGGCTTCATCTTGCGCTGGATCATGATCTGCTCGAACAGCGTCCCGCTCTTGATCTTCGCGGACGCCTCGCGGGCCTCCTCGATGGTCGGGAAGGGGATCTGCTCGATCGACCGCTTCTCGAGCTCGGAATAGCTCGGCTTGTTCTGATCGAAATAGGCCCTGAGCTCCGCCTCCGGGATGTCGATCGACGCCGCGACCGATTTGGGATCGAGCGCAAGCACGGCGACCTTGCGGAATTCGGGCGCGGCGAAGCTCGCCTTGCGCTCCGTATAGAACGCTTTCAGCTGGTCCGCGCTCGGCGCCGGAACGGCGGCCGGCGCCTCCGGGCTGAGGGCGACATAGGAGATCGACCGGCTGTCGGAATTGTAAGCGTGGATCGCCCGGCGGAAGGCGTCCGGCGCGGCGACGTTCGCCATCAGCGCGTCGGTAAGCTGCTTGCGGAGCGAGAACGACCGCTGCAGCTCGATATAGCCGGCCTCGTTGAGGTTGTTCTGCCGCAGGATGTCCTGGAAGGCGGCGCGGTCGAACCGGCCGTTCGCGCCGCGGAACATCTCGTCCTGCTGGATCTCGCGGGCGACCTCCTCGTCGGAGATCGCGAGGCCGAGCTCGCCGATCTTGGCGTTCATCGCGGCCTCGTTGACGAGGTCGCCGAGGACCTTCTGGCCGATGCCGGCCATCCGCGCCTGCTCCGGCGTGATCATGCGCTTGGCCTGATTCGAGATCCGCCGGAGCTCGTTGGTGTAGGCGGTGCGGAACTCCTCGACCGTGATCTTGCGCTCGCCGACCACGGCAGCGTTTTCGGAGCTGCGGCCGATGCGGAAGATGTCCTCGATCCCCCACACGGCGAAGCTCAGGACCAGCAGCCCCAGGAAAATCTTGGCCACCCATCCGGCGGCGCTGCTGCGGAGCATCTGGAGCATCGAAGGTCACACGGCTTTCTGCGCGGGAACGATTTGCGATCGTCCCCAAGAACAAGGGTACGACATTAGCGGGCGGCGCGCGGCAGGGCCAAATCGCAAGGAAGGGAGCAATTTGCAAGCTCCCGAAGGGCTGATTGTGCAAGGGCGGCGGCATCTGATAGGTGGCCGGCGCCGGGGACGCACGCCTCGGACCTTGAGCCACGAGAGGTCGAGCATGCCGGACGCGAGGAAGAAGCTGGTCGCGGGCAACTGGAAGATGAACGGTCTCGCGGCCTCGGCGCCGGAATTCGTGCGGATCGTCGGCGCCTATCAGGGCGCCATGAAGTCCGGCGTCGACCTGATGGTGTTCCCGCCCTTCACCCTGCTCACGAGCTTCGCGACCGCGACCCGCGGCGCGGGGGTCGGTGTCGGCGCGCAGGACTGCCACGCCAAGGCCTCCGGCGCCCATACCGGCGACGTCTCGGCCGAGATGATCGCGGACGCGGGCGGCCAGGCGGTCATCGTCGGCCATTCGGAGCGCCGCGCCGACCATGGCGAGACCGACGCCGACGTGTGCGCCAAGGCTGAGGCCGCGCGCCGCGCGGGGCTCGTCGCGGTGGTTTGCGTCGGCGAGACGCGCGAGCAGCGGGAGGCAGGCGACGCCCGGAAGGTGGTGGGCGGGCAGCTCGCCGGCTCCCTGCCGGACAACGCGGACGCGGACCATGTGGTGGTCGCCTACGAACCGGTCTGGGCGATCGGCACCGGGCTCACGCCCACGGTCGACGAGGTCGCCGAGATGCACGGCTTCATCCGCGGCGAGCTGTCGAACCGCTTCGGCCCGGACGGCGCCGCGATCCGCGTGCTCTATGGCGGCTCGGTGAAGCCCGACAACGCCAAGGAGCTGCTGGCGGCGGCCGACGTCGACGGCGCGCTGGTCGGCGGGGCGAGCCTCAAGGCGGACGATTTCCTGGCGATCGCCAAGGCCGCCATTCGGTGAGGGCTTTCGCATGCCCTGTGGCGGAGCGGGCCGTGCGGGTGTAATAAGCGCCCCCTCGCCCTACATCCATATTCCAGTTCAATCGGCGAACCGAGCGTCATGCAGAACGTCCTGATCGTCATTCACCTCATGATCGTGCTCGCGCTGGTTGTGGTCGTGCTGCTCCAGAAGTCCGAGGGCGGCGCGCTCGGCATCGGCGGCGGCGGCGGCTTCATGGCTGGCCGCAGCGCGTCCAATCCGCTGTCGCGGCTGACCGCCTACCTCGCAGCCGGCTTCTTCTCGACCAGCATGGCGCTGACCATCATCGCCGGCTATGGCGGCGGCTCGGTGTTCGACCGGCTTCAGCCGAGCGCCTCGGCGCCGCAGCCGGCCGCAGCGCCGGGCGGCCCGATGGCGCCGCTCGGCACCGGGCAGGGCGGCATTCTGGATCAGCTGAAGCCTAGCGGCCAGCAGCAGGGGCAGGGCTTCGAGCCCCCGCCGCAGCCGACGCCGGCGGCCGCGCAGGCACCGGCCGGAGCGGCTCCGCAGCCGCCGATGGGCGGCGCGCAGCCGGCCGTCGACGCCGGCGCGCCGCCGCAGGGCGACGTCAACAGCCCGCCGCAGGGCGGCGACCGTCAGGCGCCGGACGCCCAGACCGCTCCGATGTCGAAGGACGCCGCGCCCGTCGCGCCGCAGGTCTCGGATCCCAAGGACGCGACCGATGGCGGCGAGGAGCCCAAGCTTGCTCCGGCGCAGCCGCAGGCCCCGGAAGGCAGCGACCGGCCGACGGCCACAGACGTCACGCCCGGCCCGCGCGCGACGCCCGGCGGACCATAAGCCGCCGGACGAAGCCGGCATCCAGAAAGCAGAAAAGGCCCGGAGCGATCCGGGCCTTTTCTTTGTCTATCCACTGGGGCGTGA
>NZ_RYFI01000006.1:134335-134695 GCF_004103825.1 Hansschlegelia zhihuaiae | reverse complement strand
CGCCGCCCCCCCCAGCCGGTGCGGCGGGGGCGGGCCGGATCCTCGGGCGCTTCCGCCAGGGGCGGCGAGGACGGGGCCGGCTCGGCGGCCTTTTCCTCTATCGCCTCAACGACGTCCGCGCCGGCGTCGGCGGCCTCCGTCGGCTCGGCCTCGTGGGTCGCGACGATCTCCTCCGCGGGCGCTTCCTCGACGGTCGCGGCCTGGGCGGGGCCGGGTTCTGCTTCCTCTTCGGCCACGGGCGCGACGGCCTCCGGCGCGAGCGGCGCGGCGCCCGTCAGCGCGGCGGCTTCGCCGTCGGAGGGCACACTATCGGACTCGGAAACCTCGCTGGGGTCCTCGTCGGACGGCCGCGGGGCGGAG
>NZ_RYFI01000006.1:126555-134274 GCF_004103825.1 Hansschlegelia zhihuaiae | reverse complement strand
CCCTCCGCGCCGGCGGGGTTTCGACGTCCCGTCGTCCTCTCCGCCTTCGGCGGTCTCGGCCGCGCTCTCGGCGATCGCCGGTTCGCCCTCGGTCTCGGTGGCGGCTGCAGCGATCTCGGCGACCGGTTGAGCCTCCGGGGTCGCCGCCGCGCCGGCGCCGGCCTCGGAGTCGGCGTCGTCCTCATCGCCATTCTCGGAGGCGTCCGCCTGCGCCTCGGCGCCGTTCCCGCGGCCTCCGCGCCGGCGCCGCCGGCGCCGGCGCCGGCTGCCGCCGCTGCGGTCGTTCTCGCCCTTCTCGTCGTCGCCGCCTTGCGGCTGCGGGGCGGCCGCCACTGCCTCTTCTTCTTCGACCGGCGCCTCGGCCTCGACCTCGACCTCGTCGGGCTCGATCGAGTCGACCCTCACCTGGGTCACCGGCGCGCGCATCTCGCCGCTCGCGGGATCGGTGCGCTCGACCAGGAGGTGCTGCCCGGCCGGCAAGTGGCTCTCGGCCCCGAACTGGATCGACACGCCGAAGCGCGTCTCGATCTCGCGGATGTGGCCGCGCTTCTGGTTGAGCAGATAGAGCGCGACCTCGGGGCGCGTCTTGACCAGCAGGTTCCGCGAGGCGTCCTTGCGGAGCCCGTCCTCGACCATGCGCAGCACGTGCAGCGCGACCGAGGGGACGGCGCGCACGATGCCGACGCCGCTGCAGGTCGGACAGACCTCGCTCGAGCTCTCGAGCACGCCGGTGCGGATGCGCTGGCGCGACATCTCCATCAGGCCGAAATGCGAAATGCGGCCGAGCTGAATGCGCGCGCGGTCGTTCTTCAGGCAGTCCTTGAGCTTCTTCTCGACCGCGCGGTTGTTCCGCGACTCCTCCATGTCGATGAAGTCGATGACGATCAGCCCCGCGAGGTCTCGCAGCCGGAGCTGCCGCGCCACTTCCTCGGCGGCCTCGAGATTGGTGCGGAGCGCCGTGTCCTCGATGTTGTGCTCGCGCGTCGAGCGGCCCGAGTTCACGTCGATCGCGACCAGCGCCTCGGCCTGGTTGATCACAATGTAGCCGCCGGACTTCAACGTCACGATGTTGGAGAACATCGCGTCGAGCTGGGTCTCGACGCCCATCTTGGAGTAGAGCGGCTGGCTGTCGCGGTAGGGCTGGACGATCTTGGCGTTGCTCGGCATGAGCATCCGCATGAAGTCCTTGGCCTCGCGGTAGCCGTCCTCGCCCGCGACCAGGACCTCGTCGATCTCCTTGTTGTAGAGATCGCGGATCGAGCGCTTGATCAGCGAGCCTTCCTCATAGACGAGCGCCGGCGCGGTCGACTTAAGCGTCAGATCGCGGACCGTCTCCCAGAGGCGCATCAGATATTCGAAGTCACGCTTGATCTCGGGCTTAGTGCGGCTCGCGCCGGCCGTGCGCAGGATGACGCCCATCCCCTCCGGCACGTCGAGGTCGCTCGCGACCTCCTTCAGGCGCTTGCGGTCCTGCGCAGAGGTGATCTTGCGCGAGATGCCGCCTCCGCGGGCCGTATTCGGCATCAGTACGGAGTAGCGCCCGGCGAGCGAAAGATAGGTGGTCAGCGCCGCGCCCTTGGTGCCGCGCTCTTCCTTGACGACCTGCACGAGCAGGATCTGGCGGCGCTTGATGACCTCCTGGATCTTGTAGGAGCGCAGGCGCCGCGGCGCGCGCTCGGGCAGCTCCTCGAGCGCGTCGCCCGCGCCAATCGATTCCACCGGATGCTCGTCCTCGTCCGGGTCGGCCTCGCCGTCGTCCTGTTCCTCGAGCTTCTCGACCTTCTCAGCCTGTTCGGCGACGTGCTCGGCCACCGCCGCGTCGGCCTCGGCGGCTTCCCCCTCGTCAGCCGGCGCCGCGGCGGCCGTCTCGCCGTCGTCCTCGCCTTCGCTCGCCAAGGCTTCGTCGGTGGGAGAAGCCTTCGGGCGGGCGCGGCCGCGCCGCCGCCGCCCGGCGCTCACGGGCTTGTCCGCGGGTTCCTCGTCCTCTTCCGCGCGCGCCTTCTCGTCTTCGGCGATCAGCGCCTGACGGTCGGCCACCGGGATCTGATAGTAGTCGGGATGGATCTCGCTGAAGGCCAGGAAGCCGTGGCGGTTGCCGCCATATTCGACGAACGCCGCCTGGAGCGACGGTTCGACTCGCGTCACCTTCGCAAGATAGATGTTCCCGCGGAGCTGCTTGCGGTTCGCGCTCTCGAAATCGAACTCCTCCACCTTGGAGCCGCGGACGACGACGACGCGCGTCTCCTCCGCGTGGGTGGCGTCGATGAGCATTTTGTTGGCCATTTACGGAACTCTTGTGTGCGGCCGGGCGGGCCGTCCGCCGTCGCAAGCGACGACGAGGGCGGGGCGCTCATGAAGCGCGACCGACGCCCGGCGGGGTTTGGAAGCGGGAAATGCTGGCCGCGGAAGGGCGCGAAGCCCGTGGCGGCGAAGAACGAACGCCGGCGGCGCCGGCGGATCGATGTCCCGGACGAAGCGAAAGCGGCGTGCGTCGCCGTGCGCATTCCCGGAAGCACCTCACAAATCATCTGGGCGGCCGATCGGTGATCGGCGGCGCCCGCCATCGGAACGTCGCCCATGACTGCGTCGCAGGCGGCTCGCCGTCGAAAGGCGCGGCTACGCCGAAACAGGAACGCCACATCGGCCGGTCAACCCAGCCAGCCGCCGGGTGACCTCAAGGTCACGGGGCGCGCGCGGACGCTTCGGACATCGCCGTCAAAGCCGCGAAAACCCGTCTCTCAAATCGCAGAGACTCGTTTCGCTTCGACGTAAGCGTAATTTTTCTAGCCGACAGAGGTCCTATCTGACAAGCGTCGCAAGCCGCCGGAGCATCCGAGCGCCGCGATCGTCCAAGGTTTTTTGTGCGTCGGAGGCCACAGCGCCCGACGAACCGAGCGAGCGTCATCATCAAGCGTTAACCCTACGCTCGTAACCAATCGTTCTGGGCCGTTAATGCAGGGGCGATTTCAGGAGGCGCGTCTCCCCGCGATGATTCGCAGCCTTGCCGCCATCGCCGCTCTGGTCTCGTCCCTGCTCGCCGCCGGGATCGCTTCCGCATGGGCGGGCCCCGTCGCGGTCGCGACCGAGGCGCGGCTCGCTGGCGACGACCAGCGCACGCGCCTGGTCGTGGACCTCACCGCGGTCGCGGCGATCCGCGCCTTCACGCTCGCCGATCCCTACCGCGTCGTCATCGACCTTCCGGACGTGGCGTTCAGGCTGCCCGAGACCGCGGGCCGCGAGGGCAGGGGGCTGATCAGCGCTTTCCGCTTCGGCGTACTGGCGCCCGGTCGGTCGCGCATCGTGGTCGACGTCAAGAAGCCCGTCGCGATCGACAAGGCCTTCGTGCTCGACCCGGTGGACGGCCAGCCCGCGCGGCTGGTGCTCGACCTGACGCCGAGCGACCGGAAGTCCTTTCTGCAGTCCGTCTCCGCCGCGGAACGTGATCCCACCGGCTCGATCGACAAGCCCGCGGCCGCGGCGGCGCCCGCCGACGCCGAAAAGCCCGTCGTCGTGATCGATCCCGGCCATGGCGGCGTCGACCCCGGGGCCGCGGGCCCCGACGGCGCGAGCGAGAAGGATATCGTCCTCGCCTTCGCCAAGCGGCTGAAGGATAAGATCGAGGCCGACGGTGAGCGGCGTGTCGTGCTGACCCGCGACGACGACACTTTCGTCTCGCTCCCGGGTCGGGTGAAGATCGCGCGCGACAACGCCGCCGCCCTGATGATCTCGATCCACGCCGACGCGCTCGCCGATCCGTTCGGCGTGCGCGGCGCGACGATCTACACGCTTTCGGACCGGGCCTCGGACCGCGAGGCGGAGCGCCTCGCCGAGAAGGAGAACCGCGCTGACCTGATCGCCGGCCTCGACCTCACCGACGAGCCCGAGGAGGTCGCCGGCATCCTGTTCGAACTGACGCGGCGCGAGACGTCCGCCTTCACCGAGCAGTTCGCCAAGGGCCTGGTGCGCGAGCTCAAGGAGGCCGCGAAGCTCAACAAGAACCCGCTGCGTTCCGCGGGCTTCAGGGTGCTGCGCGCGCCCGACGTGCCCTCCGTGCTGCTGGAGCTCGGCTATCTGTCCAGCAAGGACGACGCGAAGCTCATGATGTCCGAGGCGTGGCGGGAGCAGGCGACGCAGGCGGTCGCCGAGGCTGTCGACCGGTACTTCGCCACCCGTGTCGCGCAGGGCACGCCTGGCCGCGCGAATTGAGGCGGCGCGGCCGGCGCCGTACATTCTCCACAAAGCGGCACGATGCCGTGCGCATAGAAGGATCGCACGAGCGGCTGAGCCGTCGCGTCGCGGATCGGGGGTGACGGCCGCGCCCAGCGCCGTCCAGCGCCTATGAGGGGTCGGGGTTGCGCCTACTCGTCCGTGCCATCGGCTTCCTGTTCGCGACCGGCGCTCTGCTGGGGCTCGCGGGCGCTGCGGTCGTCGGCTTCTTCGCCCTGAAATACTCGCGCGATCTGCCGGACTACGAGCAGCTGTCCAAGTACGAGCCGCCGATCATGACGCGGCTGCACGCCAATGACGGGCGGCTGATCGCCGAATACGCCAAGGAACGGCGGCTGTTCCTGCCGATCCAGGCGGTGCCGAAGCGCGCCGTCAACGCCTTCCTGTCGGCTGAGGACAAGTCGTTCTACGAGCATGGCGGGCTCGACTTCGTTGGCATCGCCCGCGCCGCGATCTCGAACTTCCAGAACGCCGACCGCCGGCCGCAGGGCGCCTCCACGATCACCCAGCAGGTCGCCAAGAACTTCCTGCTCACCAACCAGCAGAACTACGAGCGCAAGATCAAGGAGGCGCTGCTCTCCCTCAGGATCGAGCAGACCTATTCGAAGGACCGCATCCTCGAGCTGTATCTGAACGAGATCTATTTCGGGATGGGCGCCTATGGCGTCGGCGCGGCGTCGCTGGTCTATTTCGACAAGGCGGTGAACGAACTGACGCTCGCGGAGTCCGCCTATCTGGCGGCGCTGCCCAAGGCGCCGAACAACTATCATCCGTTCCGCTATCCCGAGCGCGCGATCGAGCGGCGCAACTGGGTGATTGACCGCATGGTCGAGAACGGCGCCGCCACGCGGGAAGAAGGCGACGCGGCCAAGAAGGAGCCGCTCGACGTCAAGCCGCGGCCGACCGGCACGCAGCTCGCCGCCAGCGAATATTTCAACGAGGAGGTCCGCCGGGTGCTCTACGAGCGCTATGGCGAAAAGGGCCTCTATGAGGGCGGGCTGTCGGTCCGCACCACGCTCGATCCGCAACTTCAGGACCTTGCGCGCAGGACCCTGTCGGCTGGTCTCGTGCGTTTCGACGAGCAGCGCGGCTGGCGGGGCCCCGAGCGCGAGATCGACCCGCGGGGCGACTGGGGCGTGGCGCTCGCCGACGTGCCGGCCTATGGCGACATTCCGTGGAAGCTCGCCGTCGTGCTCGACTCCGGGACCAACGACGCGACCATCGGTCTCCAGCCCGGGCGGGAGAAGACCGGGCAGGTGACCCGCGACCGCGTGACCGCCAAGGTGCCGCTGGAGGGCGTGCGCTGGGCGAAATGGGCCAAGGGGCCCGACCGCGGCCGCGCAGTGAAGACGGTCTCGCAAGTGCTGAAGCCCGGCGACGTCGTCTATGTCGAGGCGACCGCCGACGGCGCCTCGACCTACAAGCTCCGCCAGGTGCCTGAAATCTCCGGCGGGCTGGTCGCGATGGACCCGTTCACCGGCCGCGTGCTCGCGCTCGCCGGTGGGTTCTCCTACGACGAGAGCCAGTTCAACCGTGCGACCCAGGCGCTCCGCCAGCCGGGGTCGTCGTTCAAGCCGTTCATCTACGCGGCGGCGCTGGACAATGGCTACACGCCGTCCTCGGTCGTGCTCGACGCCGCGATCGAGGTCGACCAGGGGCCGGGCGTGGGCATCTGGCGGCCGGAGAACTACGCCAAGAAGTTCTATGGCCCGCAGACGCTGCGGTTCGGCATCGAGAAGTCGCGCAACGTCATGACGGTCCGGCTCGCCCAGGACATGGGCATGCCGATCATCTCCGAATACGCCAGGCGCTTCGGGGTGATGGACGACCTGCCGAGGCTGCTCTCCATGTCGCTCGGCGCGGGCGAGACCACCGTGCTGAAGATGACCGCCGCCTATTCGATGTTCGCCAATGGCGGCAAGCGCGTCACGCCGACCGTGATCGACCGCATCCAGGACCGCACTGGCAAGACGATCTTCCGCTACGACGACCGGCAGTGCGTCGGCTGCATGGCGACCGCCTGGGCCGGTCAGGACGAGCCGAAGCTCGTCGACGCCCGCGAGCAGGTGCTCGATCCGATGACCGCGTATCAGGTCACGTCGATGCTGGAAGGCGTGGTGCTGCGCGGCACCGCGACCAAGCTGAAGTCGGTCGGCCGCCCGATCGCCGGCAAGACCGGCACCACCAACGACTACAAGGACGCCTGGTTCGTCGGCTTCTCGTCCGACCTCGTGGTCGGGGTCTATCTCGGCTATGACAAGCCGCGGTCGATGGGCGAGGGCGAGACTGGCGGCGAGGTCGCGGCCCCGGTGTTCGGCGACTTCATGAAGGAGGCGCTCAAGGACAAGCCCGCGACGCCGTTCCGCGTGCCGCCGGGCATCAAGCTGATCCGCATCAACCCGTCCTCGGGCATGCGCACCGCCGGCGGCGACGGCAAGGCGATCCTCGAGGCGTTCAAGCCCGGCACCGCGCCGCCCGACAGCTATTCGATCATCGGCCAGGCCGCCGCGCCGCGCAGCGAGACGGTGACGCCGGAGGCCGATCGCGCGGTCCGCTCGGGCACGGGCGGGCTCTACTGACCGGACCAGGGGGGAGCGAGGTCGCGGCCGACCGCGCGCTGCGCCGCGCCGTCACGATCGTCGCGGCGCTGAACCTCGGCTATTTCGGTGTGGAGTTCGCGGTCGCGCTTGAGATTGGGTCGGTCTCGCTCATCGCCGACAGCGTCGACTTCCTCGAGGACGCCTCGATCAACCTGCTGATCCTACTCGCGCTCGGATTCACGCCCCGGGCTCAGGCGAGGGCCGGCATGGCGCTCGCCGCGATCATCCTCATTCCGGGTCTCGCGACGCTCTGGATGGCCTGGGCGAAGTTCTGGACGCCGGTCGCGCCGGCGCCCGTCGCGTTGTCGCTCGCTGGGGCCGGCGCGCTCGCGGTGAACGTGACCTGCGCCTTGATCCTCGCCCGCTTCCGAAGCGCGGGCGGCAGCCTGACCAAGGCCGCCTTCCTGTCGGCCCGCAACGACGCGATCGCCAATGTCGCGATCATCGGGACGGGCCTCGCGACGGCGCTGACGCTGAGCGCCTGGCCCGACCTGATCGTCGGGCTCGCGATCGCGGCGATGAACGCCGACGCCGCGCGCGAGGTGTGGCAGGCCGCCCGCGAGGAGGCGAGGGCGGCCGCCTGAGACGTCAGCCGTCGGTCGCGTCGATCACCGCGATGGTCGGGGCGTCGGGCGAGTAGTTCGGGATGTCGGCGACCGCTTCCTGCCCCTCGGGCGAACCGAGAGCCGCGCCGAGCGCGTCCTTGCTGTCCCAGGTCCCGACGAAGATCCAGAAATAAGGGCCTTCGCCGCCGTCCGGCCCGGTCGACGGACCGAAGCTGTGGGCCTTCAGGCCCGGCATCTTCTTGACGAGCGGCATATGCGTGTTCCGGAAGTAGGAATCGAACTTCGCGGGGTCCGCGGGCTTCGGGTACATGACGACGAGCTTGGTG
>NZ_RYFI01000006.1:94258-126488 GCF_004103825.1 Hansschlegelia zhihuaiae | reverse complement strand
TTTGGGCCGCGCGAGCCGCCACATAGGGCGGCTCGGACGGCGCGTCGTCGGTTTACAGCCATGCTCGCCGCGGGCTAACAGTCGCGGCCCCCTTCGCACCCCAGCCGGAACCCGCCACAGGCCATGCGCGCCGAAATCGAAACCCTCGTTCAGGACATCGAGCAGTCAGTCGGGCTGCTGAGGAGGCATCTTTGACTGGGATCAGTCCCAGGCGCGCCTCGAAGAGTTGAACCACATCGCCGAAGACCCGACGCTCTGGGACGATCCGGCGCGCGCTCAGAAGATCATGCAGGAGCGCACCCAGCTCGACGACGCCATGTCGGGCGTGGTGCGGATCGAGCAGGAGCTGAAGGACAATGTCGAGCTCATCGAGCTCGGCGAGATGGAGGGCGACGAGGGCGTCGTGGCCGACGCCGAGAAGGCGCTCAAGGCGCTCAAGGACGAGGCCGGCCGCCGCCAGCTCGAATCGCTGATCTCGGGCGAAGCCGACGGGTTCGACACCTTCCTCGAGGTTCATCCCGGCGCGGGCGGCACCGAGAGCCAGGACTGGGCCGAGATGCTGCTGCGCATGTACACTCGCTGGGCGGAGCGGCGGGGCTTCAAGATCGAGGTCGTCGACCATCAGGCGGGCGAGCAGGCCGGCATCAAGTCCGCGACCCTGCAGATCAAGGGCCACAACGCCTATGGCTGGCTGAAGACCGAGGCGGGCGTCCACCGCCTCGTGCGCATCTCCCCGTTCGATTCGAACGCGCGCCGGCAGACCAGCTTCGCGTCGATCGACGTGTACCCGGTGATCGACGACACGATCAAAATCGAGATCAACGAGTCTGACGTCCGCGTCGACACGATGCGGTCGGGCGGCGCCGGCGGCCAGCACGTCAACAAGACGGAATCGGCCGTCCGCCTGGTCCACAACCCGACCGGCATCATGGTCGTGTCCCAGGGCGACCGCTCACAGCACAAGAACCGCGCCACGGCGTGGGACATGCTCCGCGCCAAGCTCTATGAGGCCGAGCTCAAGAAGCGCGAGGCGGAGGCCGCCGCCGACCAGGCGGCCAAGACCGACATCGGCTGGGGCCACCAGATCCGCTCCTACGTGCTGCAGCCCTATCAGCTCGTGAAGGATCTGCGGACCGGCCACACCTCGACGTCGCCGCAGGACGTGCTTGACGGTGACCTAGACGGTTTCATGGAGGCGACGCTCGCGCAGCGCGCCTATGGCGGCGCCCCGGCCGACGTCGAGGACGTCGACTGAGCCTGTTTCGCTGAGACGCTGGCATGTCGCCGCCTCGTGCGGCGGCGCGGCTGGCCGGAAGCATGTCGCGGCGCCGATCCACCGGCGCCGCGATGCGCGTGACTGGGCGAAGCTAGCCTCGTCGATGAAAACCCAGGCGGGACTACTCGCGTAGTTCTCCGGAGGCCGCCAGCGGCAAAATCAATTGGAGCTTGATTATTATCCTTGGCCCGTAAAAGATGGTCGAAATCTCCGGGGATATAAGCATGTTTTCTACAAATTTTCGTCAGCTGTTCCGGATCAGTTTACTCTTACTTGCAATTGTCGGTTGTTGCAGCGTCATCCCCAACAGCGCGGAAGCCGCGGACGGCGTATGCGCCGATGACGGGGGCGGCTTCCCAAAGGCCTGCGTCAAAGAACTGAGAATCCACAACAACACGCCGGGCGACATCTGGGTCGTAATCCAGGGTAGCCGGCAATTGACGGACGCGTTGAACTGCACCGTTGCGGACAAGGGCGGCGGAGACGCCTGGCTTCAGGCCGCGCTCGGCAGGTCCGACAGCTGTTTCCGCGTCGACAAGAACTACTACATCTTCATCAATTCAGGCGGCGGCATCCCCAAGGACGGATATGTATCGGTCAAGCTTCCCTGGTGGTCGAAGCGCACGAAAGGCGCCACGGACCTGTACATCGACTGGTGGCGCGGCGGCCGCGTCATCATCTTCGACGACAGGACGGCGTTGAACGAGGTCTACAAGAAGCTAAGCGGCAATGCGGAAGTGGCGTTCGCCGCCGGGTCCCCGCGGCCCGACTGCAACGACGCCATGAAGGGCAATTTCTGCAACAACGTCAGGATATTCGAAGTCACTCAGGACGCGGAGATCGACCCGCATCTGCCGTTTCAGCTGAACGAGTTCACCTTCGCCGATGTCTCAAAGGTGACCGACAACGGCAAGAAGGGCGGCGAGTTCATCGACTTCAACCAGAACTACAATGTGTCCAACGTCGATCAGGTCTATCTGCCGCTGGCGATCGAGCCCGTCCGCGAGCCGGCCGACGTCGGCTATATGGGCGCCACGATGGCGGTCGGGAAATTCCGTAAGCTGCTTGAGGATTTCACCGAGACCGACAACACCGGCAAACTGGTCTGGCCGGTCTACAACAACCCCGTGGTCAACGGCAGGAAAGCCTATCCGGATGCGGGCGTCCGCGTGCCGTCGGCCCAGTCCGCTCTGGCGTTCTACATGAATCCGTTCGTCTTTCCGGACGGAAAGACGCCGACCATCGTTCCCAAGGACCCGCCCAAGCTTATCAAGGACATGATGGACCAGTGGAGCGATTGCACCGTGAAGGATCCCAAGGTGTGCGCGGTCGCTCAATCGGACCATTACAAGTCCGTAGACGCAGTGTTTCTGAAGAACTACAAGAAATATGTTGACACCTGCAATCGTATCCCAGCTTTCTTGAAGCCGGTCAGCAACAATCCGCCGAAGCCAAAGCTCACGGCCTATCTCACCTTCATCTATGGCTGGGTGCCGTTCAATGTCGCCTGTCCGAACGACGAGCTTCCCGTGGTCGACGACCTGCCGCCCGACAGCAGGTCGGTCATCGATTATTTCCAGATGCAGTACAATTACGATGAGGCCGGGCTCAAGAAATCCCAGAGGTTCAACCCCTACACGCAACTGATCCACGATGACGTCGCGGCCGGCGGGCTTTCGGCGAGCGCCTATGCGTTCTCGATCGACGATCACGCCAGCTTCCTGAGCAACAGCGGCGGCTCGACGCCCGGCGGGCTGATCTTCGCCGTCGGCGGTCCCGGCGGGCTTAAGAACGGCAAGCCGCACGCGCCGCCTGTGCCGGCGTTCTACAAGTGGTATGACTTCTCCATCGGTCTCGGCGAGCCGGCGCCGGGCGCGCCGTTCTGGACGAAATACGGGATGTGCAGCGCGATCGCGGACACGACCTTCCCGACCGAGAGCAAGAGCGGCTGGGTGTTGGGCGTCGATCCCGCGCTGATCAAGATCGGCAAGAACAACCCGTGCCCGATCACGCTGCAGGACAGCGAGAACCGGAAATACCGCTTCGTCGTCCAGAAAGCCTCGGATCCGGGCGTCCGGTTGCCGCAGACGGCGATCTGGCCGGCCTTCGCACCCTCCGCCGGCCGGAACTTCGATCCGAATGTGCTGGCCTGCCCCGCCGTGGACGGCTTCGTGGCGCCCGGCAAATGGTGCGTTCACATCAATGAGGTGGCGCGGCCTGCGCCCAACGCCAGGGAGCCGGGCTTCTATACGCTCGGCGCTCCGCCGCCTGTGGCGAAGTGATCAGCTTCGGCGCGGATTCGACCGCGGGTTTCACCTTGCTCTGGCGAGAATCCGGCCGGCGTTGAGGAATCGCAGCGGGTCGACGGCCTCGCCATTGACCCGCGTCTCGTAGTGGATGTGCGGCCCGGTGGAGCGTCCGGTCGAGCCGACCCGGCCGAGCACGGAGCCGATCCTGACCTCGTCGCCCTCGCGCACCGCGATCGCGGACAGGTGGCCGAAGCGGGTCGAAAGTCCGCCGCCATGGTCGATCTCGACCATGTTCCCATAGCCGCCGCTCCAGCCCGCCGAGGCGACGCGGCCGGCGGCCGTCGCCTTCACGGCCTCGCCGAGATCGCCTTCGAAATCGAGCCCGGCATGGAACGCCATCCGGCCGAGAAACGGGTCGACGCGCGCGCCGAAGCCGCTTGTGATCGAGGATCCGGGCGCGGGCGTGCGGAGCGGGACGCGGTTCAGCCCGCGTTCGAACATCGCAACCGCGGCGCGTTCCGCCGCGACCTCGTCGGCGCGCCTATCGAAGCTCAGCGCGCGGGCGGGGAGGGGCTCGAACGGGCCGCCGCGGCCGCCGGTCTGGGCGTCCGGCCGCGGCAGGCGGGCGGCGTCATAGACCCTTTCGAGCGTGCGGCGACGCGCGTCAGCCCTGGTGGCGATCTCCTCGAGCGCCTGCGTCTGGCGGCTCTCGACCGCGTCGAGCGCGGCAGCGACCTTCTCTGCGGTCGTGATCGCGGATTCCCGGCGCGGCTCGCCGGAGAGCGAAGGCTCGGCCCCGTCAAGGGCGGCGGCGGGCTGGTCGAGCGGCGTCGGCTTGACCGAATAGACGAAGGCCGGATCGCGCCTCGCGGCTCCATCGGTCGCGCCGGCGTCGGCGAGCTCCGACAGCCGGTTGTGGCGCTGCTCGAGAAGGGCTTGGCGCGCGCCGAGCTCGGCGATTCGCTCGTCGACGCCGGCCTTCTCGACGATGCGGCGGGTGCGCGAGCGCTCCAGCTCGTCGCGCAGCGCAGCGATCTGCGCCTCGTAGCCCTTGGCCGCCGCCTTCGCCCCATGGCGGAGCTCGGCCACGACGGTGTCGTGGAAGATCATGTAGGCGGCCGCCGCGAGGCTCCATCCGCCGAGCAGCGCGAGAGAGATCGTAGCCGCGAGAATTCCGTGACGCGGCAAGGAGACGGCGGTCCGTTTTGAACCTCTGTCGAAGGTGATCCGATCCGTCGCGATCCGTCCGCCCGAGACCCCAACCACCGCCATGCCGACCCCCAGCTCCGATGGGGCGATCATGGATCGTTAGGGTTAATCTTCGGATAAGACCGGCTGCGGTCGACAGCCTCAGAGCGACTTCGCAGCCGCCAGCACCTCGTCGGCGTGGCCGTTGACCTTCACCTTCTCCCAGACGTGCGCGACGCGGCCCTCGCGGTCGATCAGCACCGTGGTGCGTTCGACGCCCATATATTTGCGGCCATACATGCTCTTCTCGGTCCAGACGCCATAGGCTTCCAGCGCCGTCTTCCGCTCGTCGGCCGCGAGCGGGAAGTCGAGGCCGTGCTTGGCCTTGAACCTGTCGTGGCTGTCGACGCTGTCGGGCGACACGCCGATGACCACGGCGCCGGCCTTCGCGAACTCGCCCTTGAGCCGGTTGAAGTCGATCGCCTCCTTGGTGCAGCCCGAGGTATCGTCCTTCGGATAGAAGTAGAGGACGACCGCCTTGCCCTTGAGGCCGCTCAGGCTGACCGAGCCGCCGCCCGAGGCCGGAAGCTCGAAGTCCGGCGCGGCCGCGCCGACGTTCAACGCCTTGGACATCGTCATTCTCTCCATGTTCACGAAAACGCCTGCATGCTGCCCGAAAGGCTTGCCGCCCGCAGGCCGATGAACCACGGTCCGTGAAACAGGTCCATCGCTTCGGCGCAGCCCACGACGGCCGCGCCGCGACCCGAGGAGACGCGAAAGCCGAATGGCGGAGGGGCCAAAGACCGGCCGGTCGCCGCGCCTACGCGCGGTCGCGCTACCCTGGATTGACCGCCGAAGACGGAGGCGGCGGCGCGCGGACGGACTGCCGGCTTCGCCGAAGCCCACCGTGCAGCGCATCCTGCGCCTCATGGCGGCGGGAGCGTTCGGCCTCGGCCTCGTGATCGCGGGCGTCTGGCTCGCCATCCTCTATATGCCGCTGCCGGCCTCCCAGGTCGTCCCACGCGTCACGGCAGCGCTGCAGGAGCGATTGGGGCCGGACTATTCGGTTTCGATCGACGACGCCGAGTTGCACCGCAGCGGCGGCGGCGTGGAGCTTCGGCTGGTCGATCTGGCTGTCGCCACGGCCGGCGGCCCGGTCGTGGCGAGCGTTCCGAGAGCCGAGCTTCGGCTCGACGGCATGAGCCTGCTGCGGGGCGAAGTGAAGATCCGCACCGTCCACGTCACGAATCCGAAGCTTGACATGCGCTTCGACACGACGATGGACGCCGCGTCGAAGCAGTCCGACTTGCCGGACCGAGTGCTGGCCGCGATCGGCGATCTCGACCGTCTGCTCGGCGCGGACGGCGCGGCAGGCTCGCTCGAGGAGGTCGTGGTCACGGGCGCCACCGTCCTCGTCGCGCCCAGGGCGCGCGCGCCGCTGTCGCTCGACGGCGTCAATCTGAGGCTGTCGCGCGGGGAGGGCGGCGCGATCGCGCTTGCGGCGTCGTCCTCGCGTCCCGAGGATCGCTGGACCAGCGCCGTCACGGTTTCGGCGCCGACGGCGGACGCCGCGCGATCGATCGATCTCGGCCTCGAGAACATTGATCTCGCGCCCTATTCGGCTCCCTTCGCCGAGAAGGCCGGGGCTCCGCCGGTGAAGGGACGCATTTCGGGCCATCTGAGCGCGCGCATCGGCGCGGAAGGAAAGCTGCTCGCGGGCGTCGGTCGCATCGAGGGGCGCGGGCTCGAGGTGACGATGCCGGGGGCGAGGGA
Organism: Hansschlegelia zhihuaiae; assembly: GCF_004103825.1. Lineage (GTDB taxonomy): Bacteria > Pseudomonadota > Alphaproteobacteria > Rhizobiales > Methylopilaceae > Methylopila > Methylopila zhihuaiae. Next base: position 120,002 of record NZ_RYFI01000006.1, on the reverse strand, counting down.
GCCGGGCGCGCCGCCGGAGGTGATGGCCGTCGATCGCGCCCAGCTCGCCTTGAGCTGGGACCCGGCGAAGCGGGCCGTGACCATAGAGCCGTCGCAGATCCGCGGCCGGGGCGGCCAGATGGCCTTCACCGGGACGCTCGTCGCGCCGCCCGAGCCCGGAGCGCCCTGGACGGCGTCGATCGACGGACGGGACGTTCTGCTGTCAGGCGAGGCGGCCGGAGATCCGCCGCTAAGGCTCGACCGCGTCGACGTCGCCGCGACCTTCGATCCGACGGCCGGCGTGCTCGAAATCGGGAAGGCGCAGTTTCTGGGCCCGACGGCGCGGGCGAGCCTCACGGGCCTCGTGCGTTTCGAGGGGGCGAGTCCCGCGGTTCGGCTCGGCGTCGTCGCCGACCCCATGCCGGCCTCGGCGGTCAAGCGCCTTTGGCCGTTCTTCCTCGTCTCCTCGATCCGCGGCTGGGTGGTGGAGAATGTCGGCGCAGGCACCGTCGACAGTCTTTCGCTTACGATTGACGTGCCGTCGGGTGAACTCGCCAAGCTTCGGCCCCATGATCCGCTGCCGCCTGGCTCGATGGCGCTCGACATCGGTTTCTCGGACGGCGTGCTGCGCGGCAAGCCGGGCCTTCCCTGGATCGAGGCGGCGAAGGGGCGCGTGCTCGCGACCTCGCGCAAGGTCGACGTCAGCATCGAGAAAGCCTTCATCTCGAATTCGGAGGCCGACGGCGCGCTCGCCGTGAATGACGTGCTGTTCACGGTGCCGGACCTTGCGCCCCGCCATCCGAAGGCGCGGGTGACGTTGAAGGCCGACGGGTCGCTCAAGCGCGCGTTGACGCTGGTCGGATCGGGGGCCTTCGGCCCCAACCCTTTGCCCTCCCAGCTCGACGTCGCCAAGGTGACCGGCCGCATCGCCGCCGACGTGACGGTCGATCTGGAGCTCGACCATGCGAAGGATGCGCCGAAGCCCGCGATCAAGGTGGCGGCCGAGATGCGCGACGTCAGGATCGCCGGCGTGTTCGCGGGCCGCAATTTCGAGAAGGGGACACTGCAACTTAAGGCCGGCGACGCCCCCACGACGCTGAGCGGCAAGGGCGTGGTGGGCGGCGCGCCCGCGACCGTATCGATGACGGACGCGCCGGCGGGCGGAGAGGGCGTCGTACGCCGCAAGCTCGCCGTCATGCTGACCGCGGACGCGGCCGACCTGCAGCGGCTCGGCCTCGACGTGCCCGGCTCCCTGAAGGGTGAAGTTCCGCTGTCCGCCGAGCTCTCGCTCGACGACCCGAAGGCGCCGATGAGCGTGTCCGCGGACCTCTCCAATGTCGGGATCGACGGGCTGCTGCCTGGATTCAAGAAGCCCGCCGGCAGGCCGGGGCGTGTTAGCTTCATGGTCGACCGCAACCCCGACAAGACCGTCATCAGGGACTTCGCGCTTGAAAGCGGCGACCGGAGCGTGCGGGGCGCAATCGAGTTCGGACCCAAGGGCGAGCTGTTGTCCGCCACCCTGCCGATCTATCGCCCTGGTCCCGGCGACGACGCCAAGGTCGAGATCGACAAGGCGAGGGGCGGGGTGACGAGGGTCGCGGTGCAGGGCGCGGCGCTCGATCTGAAGCCGCTGCTCGACAAGGCGCGCGGAAAGCCGTCCGCATCCGGCGCCGGTCCGCAAAAAGCGGACGCCGACAACGCGCCCAAGAATCTCGACGTGACGGCCAAGCTCGGCACCGGCCTTGGCTATGGCGACGAGGCGGTCGCGGGCCTCGACATAAAGCTCGTGGTGCGGGACGGCAAGGTGCGGGAGGCCGACGGCTCCGGCCGGATCGGCGACGCGCCCATCACGCTGGCCACCGGCGGCGACGGCCGTCTGGCGGTCAAGGGCGGCGACGCCGGCGCCTTCTTCCGCTTCGCCGATCTCTACGGCCGCATCGACGGCGGAGCCTTCGACCTCGACGCCTCTCTCTCCGGCGGGCCGGGCCTGCTGCGCATCCGCGATTTCGCGGTCCGCAACGAGACCGCGCTCGATCGGGTGCGCCGCACGACCGGCGCCGACGAGGGAGCGGCGGCCCCACCGGCGCGCGGCGCGACGCGGTTCGACAGGCTTCAGGTCAAGTTCGTGCAGTCGACCGGCCGCATCCGCGTCGACGAGGCGACGGTCTATGGCCCGCAGCTCGGCGCGACGCTGTCAGGCGACGTGAACTACGCCGTGGATCGCGTGGACCTCGTCGGCACCTTCGTGCCGATCTACGCGCTCAACAACCTGGTGAGCCGCGTGCCGATCATCGGGGCGCTGCTCGGCGGCGGCAAGAATGGCGGGCTCGTGGGCGTGACGTTTCAGGTCAAGGGCGCGACCACCGCGCCGACCATCTCCATCAACCCGATGTCCGCGGTCGCGCCCGGTTTCTTCCGCAAGATCTTCGAGTTCCGGCAAGGGCAGCCGGTCCCGGAGGCGCCGACCGGCTCGACCGCGCCGAACGCGACGGCGCAATAAGCCGCGAGGCGGCTCAGCCCCGTGGGCGCAGCAGCACGTGCTTCTTCTTGCCTAGCGAGAGCTTGATGACGCCTTCGGGCGTGAGGTCTCGCCCGGTCAGCACCGCGCGATCGTCGATCACGGGCTTGTCGTTGACCCTGAGGCCGCCGCCCTTCACCAGCCGCCGCGCCTCGCCGTTCGACGCGACGAGACCCGCGACCTCCGAGAACAGGTGCAGCACGCCGAGCCCGGCCGAGAGCGCGGGGCCGTCGACCTCGACGGTCGGCAGCGTCTCGGCGAGCGCGCCCTCCTCGAAGGTCTTGCGGGCCGTCGCCGCCGCCTCCTCGGCCGCCGCGCGGCCGTGGACGATCGCGGTGGCCTCCGTCGCGAGCGTCTTCTTCGCCTCGTTGATCTCGGCGTCCTTCAGCGCCGAGAGCCGCGCGATCTCGTCGAGGGACAGGTCGGTGAACAGCTTGAGGAAGCGCTCGACATCGGCGTCGTCGACATTGCGCCAGTACTGCCAGAAGTCGAACGGGCCGGTCATGTCGGCGTTGAGCCAGACCGCGCCGGACGCCGTCTTGCCCATCTTGGCGCCGGACGCCGTGGTGATCAGCGGGCAGGTGAGCGCGAAGAGCTGCGCGCCGTCGACCCGGCGACCGAGCTCGATGCCGTTGACGATGTTGCCCCACTGGTCCGAACCGCCCATCTGCAGCCGGCAGCCATAGCGGCGGTTCAGCTCCAGGAAGTCGTAGGCCTGCAGGATCATGTAGTTGAATTCGAGGAAGGAGAACGGCTGCTCCTGGTCGAGCCGGCTCTTCACGCTGTCGAAGGACAGCATCCTATTGACCGAGAAGTGCCGGCCGATCTCCCGCAGGAACGGCACATATTCGAGCCGGTCGAGCCATTCGGCGTTGTCGACCATGATCGCGCCGGTCGCGCCCTCGCCGAACGCCATGAACTGCGAGAAAATCGACTTGATCGACGCCTTGTTGGCGGCGATCTGCGCGTCGTCGAGCAGTGGGCGCTGCTCGTTGCGGAAGGACGGGTCGCCGACCTTGGTGGTGCCGCCGCCCATCAGCACGATCGGCTTGTGGCCGGCCTGCTGGAGCCGCCGCAGCATCATGATGTTGGCCATGTGCCCGACATGGAGGCTCGGCGCCGTCAGGTCGTAGCCGATATAGGCCGTGACCGGTCCTTCGAGCGCGAGCGCGTCGAGCGCCTCCGGTTCGGAGACCTGGTGGATCTGCCCGCGCTCGTCGAGCAGGCGCAGGAGGTCGGACTTGTAGGCGGTCATGGGCTAGATCGATCGGCGACGTCGTTCATCGGAGGGGCGTCCGAATTTCACGTTTCGATGGCGATGTCACGTGTAGGTTGGCGAGGGCAGGCGAGGGGGGCGGCGATGCGCGCGATCGGGCTGATGAGCGGCACCTCCTTCGACGGCGTCGACGTGGCGCTGGTCGAGACCGACGGCGAGCGGATCGAAAAATTCGGGCCGAGCCGGTACCACCCCTATGACGCCGCCGAACGGGCCGTGCTCGCCCGCGCGATCGGCGAGGCGGCTTCGCTCACTGACCGCAACGCCCGCCCAGGCTCGCTTGCGGTCGCGGAGGCGATCGTCAATGGTGCGCATCGCATGGCGGTCGAGGGGTTTCTGGCCGCGAACGACATCGCCAAGTCCGACATCGACGTCATCGGCTTCCACGGCCAGACGGTGCTGCACCGGCCTGAGGCCGGTCTCACCATTCAGATCGGCGACGGCGCGGCGCTCGCCAGAACCCTCGGACGGCCGGTGGTCTATGATTTCCGCGCAGCCGACGTCGCGGCGGGCGGGCAGGGCGCGCCGCTCGCGCCCACCATCCATCCGGTGCTGGTGCGCGACCTCGATTTGCCGAGGCCGCTCGCGGTGCTCAATCTCGGCGGCGTCGGCAATGTCACGTTCATCGGCGAGGACGGCGAACTGATCGCGTTCGACACCGGGCCCGCCAACGCGCTGATGGACGACAGGATTTCGCGCGAGACCGGGCGGCCCTTCGACGAAGGCGGCGCCATCGCGGCCTCGGGCAGGGTGGACGAGGCCGTGGTCGAACGGCTGATGGCGCACCCCTATTTCGTGCAGCGTCCGCCGAAGTCGCTCGACCGCAACGGATTCGACGCGTCGCCGACCGAGGCGCTTCCGCTCGCCGACGCGCTCGCGACGCTCGCGGCCTTCACGGCCCGGTCCGTCGCGCGCGGCGCGGAGCTTCTGCCGCGCAAGCCCGCGCTTTGGGTGGTGGCGGGCGGAGGGGCGCGCAACCCAACGCTGCTCGGGATGCTGCGCGGGCGGCTGAATGCTGAGGTGACGACCGCGGACGCCGTCGGCCTGTCCGCCGACGCGCTCGAGGCGCAGGCCTTCGCCGTGCTTGCGGTGAGAAGCCTGCGGGGCCTGCCGCTGACCTATCCGGGCACGACCGGCGCCCCGCGCCCGATGACGGGCGGGGTCTTGGCGCGGCCGTGAGCGCCACGGCCATGTCCCGGCCTTGAGCCGGGACCCATTCGGCTGGAACAGAGCCGGAAAGAGACGGCGGACATCGGATCGCGCCAGGCAGCGTGGGAGCTCAATGGGTCCCGGCTCAAGGCCGGGACATGGCCGCTGTGCGTTACGCCGCGCTCTCGTCGCTTTCCGTAAGAGGCTCGCCGGTCGGGCCAAGGCGCTTGTCCAGATAGGCGTTGACCTCGACGAGCAGCTCGTCGACGCGGTTCTCGAAGAAGTGGTTGGCGCCCGGGATGATCGACTGGTCGATCACGATGCCACGCTGCGTCTTGAGCTTCTCGATCAGCGTCTGGACGTCCTTCATCGGCGCGACGCGATCCTGGTCGCCATGCACGAACAGGCCGGAGGACGGGCAGGGAGCCAGAAACGAGAAGTCGAAACGGTTGGCGGGCGGCGCGACCGAGATGAAGCCCTCGACCTCGGGCCGGCGCATCAGAAGCTGCATGCCGATCCAGGCGCCGAACGACACGCCGGCGATCCAGCAGGCGCGCGCGTCGGGGTTGAGCGCCTGCGCCCAGTCGAGCGCGGAGGCGGCGTCCGAGAGTTCCCCCGAACCGTGGTCGAACGACCCCTGGCTGCGGCCCACGCCGCGGAAATTGAAGCGCAGCACCGAGAAGCCGCGGTTCAGGAACGCGTAATAGAGGTTGTAGACGATCTGGTTGTTCATCGTGCCCCCGAACTGCGGGTGGGGGTGCAGGATGAGCGCGATCGGCGCGCGGCGCTTCTTGGCGGGGTGGTAACGGCCCTCGAGACGGCCGGCGGGGCCGCTGAAGATCACCTCGGGCATGACAAATCCTTAATGCTCTCGCGCGCGGCTCTTGGGCCGAGCCGTCTTGCGCGGCGGGTCGGGTGTCTCTAGCACGGATGATCGGTCGACTTGCAAGGATCGCGTGAGCCTAGCCCGCGTCCGATCGGCCGTTCGAGCGAGAGGCCCAGGATGAGCGGGACGCGCGTCTATCTCGACCACAACGCCACCACCGCGACCCGGCCAGCCGTGATCGCCGCCATGGCCGAGACCCTCGCCGCGACCGGAAATCCGTCTTCGATCCACGCCGAGGGCCGCGCCAAGCGGGCTCTGGTAGAGGAGGCCCGCCGGTCCATTGCGGCGCTGGTCGGCGCGCAGGCTTCTTGCGTCACCTTCACGAGCGGCGGGACCGAGGCCTCGAATCTCGCGCTCAGCCCTTCGATCCGCGATGCGCGCGACCCGCGGCCCGTGACCCGGCTGGCCGTCTCGGCCGTCGAGCACCCCGCGGTGACGGCGGGCGCGCGCTTTTCGAAGGGCGCGGTCGAGTCGATCCCGGTCGACGGCAAGGGGGTCATCGATCTCTCCGCCGTCGAGGCCGCCTTCGCGCGGCATGCGGTGGAGCGTCCGGACGAACGCATGATCCTCGCGCTGATGGCCGCCAACAACGAGACCGGCGTCATCCAGCCGGTGGCGGAAGCCGTGCGGATCGCGAAGCGCTTCGGCGGGCTCGTTCATGTCGACGCCGTGCAGGCGGCGGGCAAGATCGCGGTCGACATGGCGGCGCTCGGCTGCGATTTCCTGGCGCTCGCGGCCCATAAGTTCGGCGGGCCGGCAGGCGTCGGAGCGCTGGTTCGGAGCGACGAGGCGCTGTTTGTCGCGGAGCCGGTGGTGAAGGGCGGCGGCCAGGAGCGCGGCTGGCGCGCCGGCACCGAGAATGTCGCGGGGATCGTCGGAATGGGCGTCGCGGCGCGCGAAGCCCTCGCCGGCCTCGATGATTTCGCGGCGCTCGCGCAGGCCAGGGATGCGCTGGAGGCGGGCCTGCGGCGGCTCGGCGAGGTGGTGGTGTTCGGCGAGGGCGCGCGGCGCCTGCCCAACACCAGCTGTTTCGCGGCGCCCGGCGTCGAGTCGGCGCGCGCGATGATCGCGCTCGACCTCGCCGGGATCGCGGTCTCGGCCGGTTCGGCCTGTTCCTCCGGGAAACCGAAAGCCTCTCCGGTGCTTGACGCCATGGGGGTGGCACACGATCTGTCAATCGGGATGCTGCGCGTGAGCTTCGGCTGGTCGTCCGATCCGGCCGACGGCGAGGCGTTTCTGGCGGCGTGGACGAAGATCGTCGGCGGAAGCCGGGGTCAACCGATCGTGACGGCGGCGTGACGACGACCGTTCCGCCCGCGTCAAAGCCCTGTTAGAGAGTTTCCAGACAAGCGCCGCGGTCTCTCCGCGACGCCCAAGGAGTTGAGAGATGCCGGCAGTTCAGGAGACAGTCGCCCGCGTTCGCGCGATCGACGTCGACCAGTACAAGTACGGCTTCGTGACCGAGATCGAATCCGACCGGGCCGAGAAGGGCCTGTCGGAGGACACGGTCCGTTTCATCTCCATGAAGAAGGGCGAGCCCGACTGGATGCTCGACTGGCGGCTCGAGGCCTATCGCCGCTGGCGCACCATGACGGAGCCGACCTGGGCGCGCGTCGACTATCCGGCGATCGATTACGACGACCTCTATTACTACTCCGCGCCCAAGGGCACGAAGTCTGGCCCGCAGACGCTCGCCGACGTCGATCCGGAGCTCCTGCGCACTTATGAGAAGCTCGGCATCCCGCTCCAGGAGCAGGAGATTCTGGCGGGCGTCGAGCAGCGCCGCGTGGCCGTCGACGCGGTGTTCGACTCGGTCTCCGTCGCAACCACCTTCAAGGAGGAGCTCGCCAAGGCGGGCGTCATCTTCTGCCCGATCTCCGAGGCGATCCGGGAGCATCCGGAACTCGTGCGGAAATATCTTGGCTCGGTGGTCCCGACCTCCGACAACTTCTTCGCGACGCTGAATTCGGCGGTGTTCTCCGATGGATCCTTCGTCTACGTGCCGAAGGGCGTGCGCTGCCCGATGGAGCTGTCGACCTATTTCCGCATCAACGAGAAGAACACCGGCCAGTTCGAGCGCACGCTGATCATCGCCGACGAGGGCTCCTATGTGAGCTACCTCGAGGGCTGCACCGCGCCGATGCGCGACGAGAACCAGCTGCACGCGGCCGTGGTCGAGCTGGTCGCGCTCGACGACGCCGAGATCAAATATTCGACCGTTCAGAACTGGTATCCGGGCGACAGCGAAGGCCGCGGCGGCATCTACAATTTCGTCACCAAGCGCGGCGACTGCCGGGGCCGGAACTCCAAGATCTCCTGGACCCAGGTCGAGACCGGCTCGGCCATCACCTGGAAATATCCGAGCTGCATCCTGCGCGGCGACAACTCGCGCGGCGAGTTCTACTCGATCGCGATCTCGAACGGCCGGCAGCAGGTCGATTCCGGGACCAAGATGATCCATCTCGGGAAGAACACGACGTCCAAGATCATCTCGAAGGGCATCTCGGCGGGCTATTCGAACAACACCTATCGCGGGCTGGTCTCGGCGCACCGCCGAGCCAGCAACGCGCGCAATTTCACCAATTGCGACTCGCTGCTGATCGGAAATCACTGCGGGGCCCATACGGTGCCGTATCTCGAGGCCAAGACCTCGACGGCGGTGTTCGAGCACGAGGCCACGACCTCGAAGATCTCCGAGGATCAGATGTTCTATTGCCAGCAGCGCGGGCTGTCGGAGGAGGAGGCGGTGGCGCTCATCGTCAACGGCTTCGTCAAGGACGTGCTGCAGCAGCTGCCGATGGAGTTCGCGGTCGAGGCTCAGAAGCTGATTTCGATCAGCCTCGAAGGCAGCGTGGGGTGAATTCGCTCGAGGCCTCGCACGCCGCCATCGCGAAGGCGAAGCGTCGGGTCGGAGTTTCGGCGCTAGGCTTTCTTGGGAGCCTTGTCCTCCTCGGCTTTGGCGCCGGTCTTGAGAATGCGGCCCTGACGTTCGCCGCTCTTGGCTTTGGAGCGGCATGCGTCATTGGCGGATTGATCGCGGTCTATCGCGAATGGCGCGCTCATCGGGCGTTCTGGTCCGCGGCGGGATTGACGGACGAACAGATCAGCCAGAAATGGCGCGAAGAAAATGATGCAGGCTCTTAAATGCTGACGATCAAGAACCTCCACGCCTCCGTCGAGGACAAGCCGATCCTGAAGGGGCTCGACCTCGAGGTGAAGGCGGGCGAGGTCCACGCCATCATGGGCCCCAACGGCTCGGGCAAGTCCACTCTGTCCTACGTGCTCGCCGGCAAGGACGACTATGAGGTCACCGAGGGCTCGGTCACGCTCGAGGGCGAGGATCTGCTCGCGCTCGAGCCCGACGAGCGGGCGGCCAAGGGCCTGTTCCTGGCGTTCCAGTACCCGCTGGAGATCCCGGGCGTCGCCACGATGACGTTCCTGAAGACGGCTCTCAACGCCCAGCTCCGCGCGCGCGGCGAGGCGGAGCTCCCGACTCCCGCCTTCATGAAGCTCGTTCGCGAAAAGGCTGACAGCCTCGGCATTTCGACCGAGATGCTCAAGCGCGGCCTGAATGTCGGATTCTCCGGCGGCGAGAAGAAGCGCAACGAAATCCTGCAGATGGCGCTGCTCGAGCCGAAGCTCTGCGTGCTGGACGAGACCGATTCCGGCCTCGACATCGACGCGCTGAAGGTCGTCTCCGAGGGCGTCAATGCGCTCCGGGCCAAGAACCGCGGCTTCATCGTGATCACGCATTATCAGCGCCTGCTCGACCACATCACGCCCGACGTCGTGCACGTCATGGCTCAGGGCCGCATCGTGCGCACCGGCGGCCCGGAGCTCGCCCATGAGCTCGAGGCGCAGGGCTACGCGGCCTATGTGGCCGACGCGGCCGCGTGAGGACAGAGGACGGCATGAACGCTGAAGTCCGCCCGATCCGCACGGCCGCGGAAAGCGCGCTCGCCGAACTCTTCGCCTCAGCGCGGGAGGACGCCCCCGGCGGCGAGGCCGCGCGCCGCGTGCGCGACGACGCCTTCGCCGCGGTCGCCTCCCGCGGCCTGCCCAACAAGCGCGTCGAGGACTGGAAATACACCGATCTCCGCGCGCTGATGCGTGAGGCGCGGCCGCTCGCCGACGCGCCGACCGCCGAGGAAATGGCCGCCGCGAGGGCGATGCTGCCGCTCGCAGGCTTCGACGCGCAGCGCATCGTCTTCGTCAACGGCCGGCTCGCCGCCGACCTGTCGGACGTCGCAGGGCCGGAGGACGGCGTCTCGATCGCCCCGCTCGCGGTCGCGCTCGCGAGCGACGCGGCCTCGGCGCTCGCGCTCAAGGGCGTGCCCAACGACAACGCCGCGGTGGCGCTGAACACCGCCTTCGTCGCCGACGGCCTCGTGGTGGCGGTCACGGACGGCGCGAAGCCCGGCCGTCCCATCCATGTCGCCAATGTGCAGACCGGCGATGCGCACGCCTCCTATGGCCGCGTGCTGGTCTCGGTCGGCAAGGAGGCTTCCGTCACGCTCGTCGAGAGCCATGTCGGCGACGCGAGCCCGCACCAGACCAACACGCTGGTCGGGCTCGATCTGGCCGACGGAGCGGAGGCGACACTCGTCAAGCTGCAGGACGAGGGGCTGGGCTCGCTGCATCTCGCCACGCTCGGCGCCCGGCTCGGCGCCAAGGCGCGCCTGCGAACCGTGGCGTTGGCGGTCGGCGGCGTGGCGGCGCGCCAGCAGATCTTCCTCGATTTCTGCGGCGACAAGGCGACCGCCGACGTAACGGGCGTCACCCTCGCCGGGGGGCGCCGGCACCTCGATACGACGCTGGTGGTCGACCACACGACGTTGAACTGCGCGAGCCGGGAGCTGTTCAAGTCCGCGCTCGACGGCGAGGCGCGCTCGGTGTTCCAGGGCAAGATCGTGGTGCGTCCCGGCGCCCAGAAGACCGACGGCAAGATGATGGCGCAGGCGCTGCTCTTGTCCGAGACCGCCGAGGCGAACGCCAAGCCGGAGCTCGAGATCTTCGCCGACGACGTGGTCTGCGGCCATGGCGCGACCGTCGGAGCGCTCGACGAGGACCTGCTGTTCTACCTCAAAGCGCGGGGCATCCCGCAGGCGGAGGCCGAGTCGCTGCTGGTCCAGGCCTTCGTGGGCGAGGTGCTGGAGGGCATCGAGAACGAGAGCCTCCGCGAGGCCCTGACGGCGAGGGCCGATCGCTGGCTGGCGGAGCGGAGCTGAGGCCCGCCGTCATCCCTGCCGAGCGCAGCGAGAGCCGGGATCGGCCGCAGGACAAGGCGATGATCGTCTAACGATCCCGGATCGGTCTTCGACCGTCCGGGATGACGCTTCGTCTGCTGCGCCCTTGTGTTCTTCTCCCCAGCCTTTAGATCAGCGTCATGTCCCTCGCCGAACCCATCGCGCCTGCCGCCGCGGCCTATGACGTCGAGCGCCTGCGCGCCGACTTCCCGGCGCTATCGCTGACCGTGCATGGCAAGCCGCTCGTCTATCTCGACAATGGCGCGTCGGCCCAGAAGCCCGTGCAGGTGCTGGACCGCATGCGGCGGGCCTATGAGAGCGAATATTCCAACGTCCATCGCGGCCTGCACTATCTTGCGAACGCCGCGACGGAAGGCTTTGAAAACGCGAGGGAAAGCGTCCGACGCTTTCTAAACGCGGCGTCGATCGACGAGATCATCTTCACCCGCTCCGCGACCGAGTCGATCAATCTGGTGGCGAACGGCGTCGGCCTGTCCGGGATCGGAGAGGGCGACGAGATCGTCCTCACCATCATGGAGCACCACTCGAACGTGGTGCCTTGGCACTTCCTGAGGGAGCGCCGCGGGGCGGTTCTCAAATGGGTTCAGGTCCGCGACGACGGGTCCTTCGACCTCGATGCCTTCGAGGCGGCCCTGAGCCCGCGCACGAAGTTCGTCGCGATCACCCATATGTCGAACGTGCTCGGCACGGTCGTGCCCGTGAAGGAGGTCTGCCGGATCGCCCATGAGCGCGGCGTTCCGGTCCTCGTCGACGGCAGCCAGGGCGCGGTCCATCTCGCGCCGGACGTACCGGACATCGATTGCGACTACTACGTCTTCACCGGCCACAAGGTGTACGGCCCGACCGGGATCGGCGTGCTCTACGGGAAGAAGGCGCGGCTCGAGGCGCTGCCGCCCTTCAACGGCGGCGGCGAGATGATCCGCGACGTCACCGAAGAGGACGTCACCTATGGCGACCCGCCGCACCGCTTCGAGGCCGGCACGCCGCCGATCGTGCAGGCGATCGGGCTGGGAGCGGCGCTCGACTACATGCGCTCCGTCGGGCTCGAGGCGATCGCGGCCCACGAGGCCTCGCTCGCGGCCTACGCCCATGAGCGGCTCGGCGCCATCAACTCCGTCAAGATCTTCGGCCGGGCGCCGGGGAAGGGGGCGATCGTCGCCTTCAACCTCGAGGGCGCGCACGCCCACGACGTCGCGACGGTGCTCGATCGGTCGGGGGTCGCGGTCCGCGCGGGCACGCATTGCGCCCAGCCGCTACTCAAGCGCCTCGGCGTCACCTCGACCTGCCGGGCGTCCTTCGCGCTTTACAACACGGTCGATGAGGTCGATCGTTTGGCCGAGGCGATCGCGAAGGCGCGCGATCTGTTTGCGTGAGAATTGAGAAAGGCTTCGATCCGATGACCGACGCAGCGACGGCGGAGAAGCCCCGAACCGACGAGGCCTCCGCGATTCCGCCCGAGGAGCTCGACCGGCTCACCGACGACATCGTCGCGGCTCTGAAGACCGTGTACGATCCAGAGATTCCGGTCGACATCTATGAGCTCGGCCTGGTCTACCGAATCGACATCTCGGACAACCGCGACATCGCGATCGACATGACCCTGACCGCGCCCGGCTGTCCCGTCGCGGGCGAGATGCCGGGCTGGGTCGAGAACGCCGTCGGCGCGGTTCCGGGCGTTGGCGCGGTGATCGTGAAGATGGTGTTCGATCCGCCGTGGGATCAGAGCCGGATGTCCGACGAGGCCCGCGTCGCGCTCGACATGTGGTGAGGCGGCGCTGAACGGCTCCGGGCAGGGCGCTCCGAAGGTCCGCGGGATCCTCGAAAGCGCGCTATACGTCGAGAATCTGGCCCGCTCGGCGGCGTTCTACGACCGCGTCTTCGACTTTCCCCATCTGTTCGGGAACGACGCCCTGATCGCGCTCGACGTCGCCGGCGCGGGCGTCCTTCTTCTGTTCCGGCGGGGCGGGTCGGCGAAGGCGCAGGAGATGCCGGGCGGCGTCATCCCGGCGCATGACGGGGAGGGCAAGCTGCACGCGGCCTTCGCGATCGCCGCGGACGACCTGCCCGTATGGGAGAAGCGGCTCGACCAGCTCGGGATCGCGGTCGAGAGCCGGATGAGCTGGCCGCTCGGCGGGACGAGCGTCTATTTCCGGGACCCAGACGGCCATTTGCTCGAACTCGTGACGCCGAAGGTGTGGCCGACCTATTGAGCCCCAAACCCTCGCAAGCGCGGCGAAAAGCGCTTATCTTTTCGATGCGGAGCGCCCGAGAGCGCTTCGAGGAGCTGATGTCATGACGCGTGCGAGACCCAAAGTCCTGACCCTGACCGACCGGGCGGCGAACCGCGTGCGCTCGATTATTGAGCGGTCCGAGACGCCGATCGCGGGCCTCCGGATCGGCGTGAAGACGGGAGGCTGCGCGGGCATGGAATACACGCTCGACTACGCCGCCGCCGCGGGTCCCACGGACGAGGTGGTGGAGGACAAGGGCGTCACCGTGCTGATCGACCCGAAGGCGGTGCTCTATCTGCTCGGCACCGAGATGGACTTCGTGACCGAGAAGCTCACCCAGCGCTTCGTGTTCAACAACCCGAACCAGGTTTCGGCCTGCGGCTGCGGCGAATCGGTGTCGATCACGCCCGCGCTTCCCGGGAGCTACCAGCCGGTCGCCTGATGTCGTTCGACCCGGACTACGCAGCCGAGCTTTTTCATGCGCTTGGCCCGGTCAGGTGTCGAAACATGTTCGGCGGAACAGGGGTTTACGCAGGCGAATTGATGTTCGCGCTTGAGGCCGGCGGCGTGCTCTATCTCAAGAGCGACCGGTCGACCGACCAGTTTTTCGAAGCCGAAGGCTGCGAGGCGTTCTCCTACGAGACGCGGGACGGCCGCCGGACCATCATGTCCTATTGGCGGATGCCCGACCGGCTGTTCGACGATCCCGACGCTCTCGCCGAGTTTGCGAGGCGCGCCCTGGCCGTCGCCCGCGCTGCGAAAGACGGCAAGCCCAAACGCAAGCGCCCCGCCCGCCGCAGCTGACCTCTCTGGCGCAAGCCTGCCTTGCGTTTGTCGCCCGTCGTCGGGGGCGCAAAGCTGTCATGACCTTCCTATTTGCACATGCGAAGAACGGCCTCGCGCCGCATTCCATTTGCAATCTGGAGATATCGATGACGTCCTCCGTCGACCCCCTATTCCAGGCGTTCCAGCTGGGAGCGCTCTCGCTTCCGAACCGCATCGTCATGGCGCCCCTGACCCGCTCGCGCGCCGACGCGGGGACGCTCGCGCCTCGTCAGCTGAACGCCGAGTACTACGCGCAGCGCGCGTCGGCCGGACTGATCATCTCGGAGGCCACGCAGATCATGCCCGAGGGGCAGGGCTACGCCTGGACGCCCGGCATCTATTCCGACGAGCAGATCGCCGGCTGGCGCCTCGTGACCGACGCGGTCCACGCCAAGGGCGGGCGGATCGTGCTGCAGCTCTGGCATGTCGGCCGGATCTCGCATCGCGACCTGCAGCCGGGCGGCCAGCTGCCGGTCGCGCCGTCGGCCGTGAAGCCCGAGGGGCAGGCTTTTACCAATGACGGTTTCAAGCCGCTGGAGACGCCGCGCGCGCTGGAGCTGGAAGAGATTCCCGGGATCGTCGCGCAGTATGGCAAGGCCGCGGAGAACGCCAGGGCGGCCGGTTTCGACGGCGTCGAGGTCCACGGCGCGAACGGCTACCTGCTTGATCAGTTCCTGCGCGACGGGACCAACAAGCGGACCGACGCCTATGGCGGCTCCATCGAGAACCGGTCCCGCTTCCTGCTCGAGGCGGTCGAGGCGGCTGCGAAGGCGATCGGCGCGGACCGGGTCGGCGTTCGGCTGTCGCCGCTCAGCCCGTTCAACGACATCTCGGACTCCAATCCCGAGCCGCTCTTCACCCACGCGGTCAAGAGCCTTTCGGATCTCGGAATCGCCTACATCCATCTGATCGAAGGCGAGACCCAAGGCGCCCGCGCGCCGGAGGGCGGCTTCGATCTCTCCAAGCTGAGGCAGGCCTTCAAGGGCGGCTATATCGGCAACAATGGCTATGACGCGGAGCTTGCGGCGAAGCGCGTCGCGGACGGCGAGGTCGACCTGGTGGCGTTCGGCCGCCCGTTCATCGCCAATCCCGACCTCGTCGAACGCATCCGCGAGGGCGCGCCGCTGGCCGAGCCGGACAAGGCGACGTTCTATGGCGGCGGCGAGAAAGGTTACACGGACTATCCGACCCGCGGGGAGGCCGTAGCGGCCTGATCAGCCGCCATTCTCAGGCGACCCGCTCCGGCAGCTCCTGGGCCGTCCGCGGGTCGTCCTCGCTGACCACGAGGTTTCGGCCCGATCGCTTCGCCACATACATGCAGCGGTCGGCGCGATCGATGATGGTCTGCCCGCTGTCGCCGCGCCGCCAGGTCGCGACGCCGATCGACACCGTGATGCGGCCCAGGTGCTCGCCCGTCGAGCGCTTGACCAGATCCTTGGTCATCACCGTGCGCCGGATCCGCTCTGCGACGGCCGCGGCGCCGGAGAGGGCGGTGTCGGGAAGCACGATCGCGAATTCCTCGCCGCCGAAGCGGGCGGCGAGGTCCTGGCCCTTGACGTTCTGCTTGAGCGACAGCGCGACGAGGCGGAGCACCTGATCGCCGGTCAGGTGGCCGTAATTGTCGTTGAAGGTCTTGAAGTGGTCGATGTCGATCACGAGCAGCGAGAACCGCTGGCCCTTGTCGGCGTCCAGGATCGACCGGTCGAGCGTGCCCTGGAGGAACTTGCGGTTCGCCAGGCCGGTGAGGGGGTCGGTCAGCGATTCCGCCCGTATCACCTCGAGCGTGTTGTGCAGCTCCTGCATCTCGTCCTGCGAGCTCGCAAGCTGAGCTTCGAGCTCCCGCGTCCGCGCCACCATCTCGTTCGTCGCGTGCAGCATGCCCTTCGCGATCTCGCTTAAGAGCGTCCCCATAGGGCCGATGTCCTCGGTCTTGTCGGCGAGGCCCTCCAGCGTGCGGGCGTAGTCGTCATTCGCCTGCCGCGCGTCCTTCAGGATGCCGGCGACCTCCGAGATCTCCGCCAGGATGCGGGTTCCGACGCTGTCGACGCGCTCGGAGAGCCTGAGCGGCGACAGGTAGCTCTCGTAAAGCAAATCAAGTTCTGCTTCGGAGATCGACGAGGCGCGCTCCAGCGCCTCGTTGATCGCTCGATTAAGAGCGGCGTTATAGCCCGTGGCGTAAGTATACCAGAGCTCGTAATTGCGGGGATAGGCCGGGTGACGGTGGGCGCGAATCCGTTGAATCGCCGCGTCGCTGAAGACGATCGTGCGGTCAAAATCGCTGAGGCCCGGCATCGCTTTTCGTCCCCCGACGGCGAGCCGGCAAAAGTCGGCACGCGAGACGGATCGACCGCCTCAAAGTCAATTTCGAGCAAATAGCGTAAAAGCGAAGTTAAATGCCGCGGACCTTCCGGTCACGCGCGCTTCAGCCGCACGGGGCGCAGCAAAAACGCCGGAACATGGTCGCCGAGACCTACGACCCGCTCTCCGCCTGTCTCCGCCGGCCGGGCGACCTCCCGCGACGGACGCGGGGCGGGAGCGCGCGCGGGGCGGCTGGCCTGTCCGCGACCCGGCTCCGCCGGGACGGCTCGGCTGGGCTCGGCCGGCGCGGCCCGCTCGGGCCGTGCGCGCTCTTTCGGGGATGTCTCGCGACGATCTTCCGTGGGCTGCCTCGCCGTTGTCGGCTTGCCGCGGCCGCCGCGCGACGGCGCCGCAGCCTTGGGGGACTGCGACCGGCCGCGCGACCGGCGGCCGGCGGCCGCGAGATCTTCGGCGTCGATCGGTTCGCCCTGCCAGTTGAATGGCATTTTGGTGAGCTGCTCGATCGCGCCGAGATTCTTGCCGTCCGAAGGGGCCACAAGAGTGATGGCGACGCCGGAGCGTCCTGCGCGGCCCGTGCGGCCGATCCGGTGGATGTAATCTTCGGCATGGATCGGCACGTCGTAGTTGATGACGTGACTGACGTCCGGAATGTCGAGCCCGCGGGCCGCGACGTCGCTCGCCACCAGCAGATCGACCTCGCCGGTCTTGAAGCTGTCGAGCGCCGCCATGCGGGCCCGCTGATCGAGGTCGCCATGCAGCGCCGCAACCTTGAAGCCATGCTTCTTCAGCGAGTTGTACACGACCGCGACGTCGCGCTTCCTGTTGCAGAACACGATGGCGTTCTTGAAGTTGTCGCCGTCGCGCACGACGTGGCGCAGCACGTCGCGCTTTTCCGTCGGGTCGTCGCTCGCGGCGACGAGGAGCTGGGTCACGGTCGCGGCGGCGGTCGCCGGCCGGGCGACCTCGACCCGCTCGGGGTCGCGCAGGAACTGCTCGGTCAGCCGGGTGATCTCCGGCGGCATGGTGGCCGAGAAGAACAGCGTCTGACGGGCAGGGGGGATCAGCTTGCAGATGCGCTCGATGTCCGGGATGAAGCCCATGTCAAGCATGCGGTCGGCCTCGTCGATCACGAGGATCTCGATGCCGGTCAGCAGCAGGCGGCCGCGCTCGAAATGATCGAGCAGCCGGCCCGGCGTCGCGATCAGCACGTCGACGCCGCGGGTGAGCTTGGCGTCCTGGTCGCCGAACGAGACTCCTCCGATCAGCAGCGCCATCGAGAGCTTATGGTTCTGGCCGTAGCGCGCGAAGCTCTCCTCGACCTGGGCCGCGAGCTCGCGCGTCGGCTCGAGGATCAGCGTGCGCGGCATGCGCGCCCGCGCGCGGCCGCTTTCCAGCAGCGTGAGCATCGGCAGCGTGAAGGACGCGGTCTTGCCCGTGCCCGTCTGGGCGATGCCGAGCACGTCGCGGCGCGCCAAGACGTGAGGGATCGCGTTCGCCTGGATAGGCGTCGGTTGCGTGTAGCCCGAAGCCTCGACGGCGGCGAGCACCTTCGGGCTGAGACCGAGTTCGGAAAAGGTCATGTCGTCCTTAAGCTTGCGATCGTGAGGGGCGCAGTCATGCGCGCCGAAGGTCCGGCGCGCTTGAGGGCGCGCTTCGAACCTGCGATCACGCTGGGAAATGAGGCTTTTGGGCCCGATTGTCAATGCGGGCGGCCTTAAATCGCCGGAACCTGGCCGCAACCGGGCGCGGTGATCGCCGGTCGGAGCCGGATCAGTTCATCGCCGGCCCGAACCGCGCCTCGCCAGGACCGCCGATGATCAGCACCCAGGTGTCGCGGATGCCGTCCGCGTCGGGCAGCGTGTCGAGGAAAACCGTCACGCCGCCGCGGTCCTCGGGCTCGGCCCGCATGTCGCCGAAGGTGAGCTTGGCGGCTTCCTCGTCCTCCAGGACCTTGGAGCCGACCACGCGGCCGTCCGGCTCCGCGAGCCACTGGACCGTCAGGCGCTGGGCGTCGCCCTCGAAGGTGCCGATCACCCGCGAGAAGCCGCGTTTGCCGTCGGCCTCCCAGCCGCCCGCGATTCTGACCGCCCAGACCTTGGCCGGCACGCCGATCGCGTCCATGGCGGCAGGGTTCGCGGGCTGCTCGGCGGGGCCAGGGGGCGTCTGGATCGGATCGGGCGCGACCTTGTCGGGTGGCGTCATGGGCGATGGCGCCTGTGCGAGGGCAGGGGCCGCGGCCAAGAGCGCGGCCGACAGGGCGAACCGCGCGAGACGTGCCATCATGCGGCGTCCTCCCGACATGTCGCTTCAACGCGGAAACGCAGCGAGCCCTGCTCGCCCGACCGACCAATGCTAGCGCAGAAGCCCGGACGGCGCGCGACGCCGACCTCAAATATCGATGAGGTCGCCCGCGAAGGCCGCGCGCTCCTGGATGAAGCGGAAGCGCGCCTCCGGCTTCGTGCCCATCAGCCGGTCGACGGCGTCGCGGGTTCCTTCGCCGTCCTCCTCGTCGATCGCGACGCGGAGCAGCGTGCGCTTCGCGGGCGCCATTGTGGTGTCGCGAAGCTGCGCGGGAAGCATCTCGCCAAGACCCTTGAAGCGGCCGATCTCGACCTTCTTGCCCTTGAAGCGCTTCTCAATCAGTTCGTCCTTGTGCGCGTCGTCGCGGGCGTAGAGCGTTTCGCCGCCATGACTGAGGCGATAGAGCGGGGGCACGGCGAGGAACAGGTGGCCGTGCCGGATCAGCTCCGGCAGTTCGCGATAGAAGAACGTCATCAGCAGCGAGGCGATGTGCGCCCCGTCGACGTCCGCGTCGGTCATGACGACCACACGATCATATCTGAGGTCGGCGTCGGAATAGCGGCTGCGCGTGCCACAGCCGAGCGCGAGCAGCAGGTCGGCGAGCTGCTGGTTCTGGGCGAGCTTGTCGGCGCCGGCGCTCGCGACGTTCAGGATCTTGCCCCGCAGGGGGAGCACCGCCTGGGTCGCGCGGTCGCGCGCCTGCTTGGCGGAGCCGCCGGCCGAGTCGCCCTCGACGATGAACAGCTCCGAGCCCTTCGAGCCCGCCTGGCTGCAATCCGCGAGCTTGCCCGGAAGACGAAGCTTGCGGGTCGCGGTCTTGCGCGCGACCTCCTTCTCCTGCCGGCGCCGCAGGCGGTCCTCGCCGCGCTGAACGACGGCCTCGAGCAGGCGGTTCGCCTGCTGTGGGGAGGCGGCGAGCCAGTGGTCGAAGGCGTCCTTCACCGCCGCCTCGACGATGCGCGCGGCCTCGGGGCTGGCGAGCCGCTCCTTGGTCTGGCCCTGGAACTCCGGCTCCCGGATGAAGGCCGACAGCATCGCGCAGGCGCCCGCCATCACGTCCTCGGCGGTGAGGATCGAGGCGCGCTTGAAATTGGTGAGCTCGGCGTAGCCCTTCAGGGCGCGGAGCAGGGCGCCCCTGAGGCCGAGCTCGTGCGTGCCGCCTTCGGGCGTCGGGATCGTGTTGCAATAGGAGCGGCAGAAGCCGTCGTCGCCGTCGTCCGTCCAGGCGATCGCCCATTCGACGCCGCCATGGCCCCCCGCCTTGTTGTGGACGCCTGCGAAAATCTCGGCCGAGAGGCTCCGTTCGGTCAGCGCCGTCGCCAGAAACTCCTTGAGGCCGCCCGGGAAATGAAGGGTGGCGCGTTCGGGCGCGGCGTCCGCGCCGTCGAGCAGTTCGGCCGCGCAGGTCCAGCGGATCTCGACGCCGGAGAACAGGTAGGCCTTGGAGCGCGCCATCCGGTAGAGCCGGCCCGGCTGGAGCCGCGCGCCCTCGCCGAAGATCTGCGGGTCGGGCAGGAAGCGCACCTTCGTGCCGCGCCTGTTATGGACGGGCCCGACCTCTTCGAGGGGACCAAGCGGCAAGCCGCGCGAAAAAGACTGGCGATAAAGTCGCTGGTTGACCGCGACCTCGACGTCGAGGCTCTCGGACAGCGCGTTGACCACCGACACGCCCACGCCATGCAGGCCGCCGGAAGTCTCGTAGACCTTGCTGTCGAACTTCCCGCCCGAATGCAGCGTGGTCATGACGACCTCGAGCGCGGACTTGTCCGGAAACTTCGGATGGGGGTCGACCGGGATGCCGCGGCCGTTGTCGGTGACCGAGACCGAGCCGTCGGCGAGCGCATCGACGGCGATGAAGGTCGCGTGGCCCGCCACCGCCTCGTCCATGGCGTTGTCGATCACCTCGGCGAAGAGGTGGTGCAGCGCCTTCTCGTCGGTGCCGCCGATATACATTCCGGGCCGGCGGCGGACCGGCTCCAGTCCCTCGAGAACCTCGATATGGGCGGCCGTGTAGCCGGCCGCGCCGGCGGTCGCGCCGGAGGGCAGGGGCGCCGGCTTCAGCTTCGGCTGCGGCCGTGCGGCGCCGCGCCGCGGGTCCGGCGAGGGAGCGCCCGCAAAAAGGTCATCGGTCTTCGCCATATCGGGTCCCGTGTTCGTCGGCGATTCGCGGCGCGCGTGAGCGTGTCCAAGAATGCCATGCTTGGCGGCCCGGCGCTTGCGCCCGGGCGCAACAGGTGCGGAACTGGGAATGCAGGGATCTGTCAGCGCGCAGGCCCGCATGCTGCGCGCGTTCCTACGCCATGTGGTGAAGCATCGCATCAACGGCGAGCAGGATTTGCTGCGCCTGCGCGCGAACGGCGACGCGATCGCGGTGTTCGCGCCCGACGCGCCGCGCGGCGGGGCGCGCCGCCGGATCACGATCGGCGGGCTGACGGCCGAGGAGCACCGGCCGCGGAGAGGGCCCGTCAACGGCGTGATCCTCTATCTGCACGGCGGCGGCTTCGTGATGGGTTCGGCGCGCACGCATCGGGGCATCTCCGGGCGCCTCGCGCGGGGCGCTGCGGCGCGGGTGATCACGCTGAACTACCGGCTCGCGCCCGAGCATCCTTATCCCTGCGCCCTCGACGACGTCGTGGCGGTCTATCGCGCCTTGCTCGACGACGGGACGGAGCCCGCCCGGATCGCAGTGTCTGGAGATTCCGCCGGCGGCAATCTGGCCTTCGCGCTGCTGCTGCGGCTGAAAGGCGAGGGCGCGCCGCTGCCGGCCGCCATCGTCGGCCTTTCGCCCTTCGTGGACATGACCGGCAGCGGCGCCAGCATGGAGCGCAACGCCGCGCTCGATCCGTTCCTGGACGCGGTGCGCCTGCCGGACGTGGTCGGAGCCTATGCGCCGGGCCTCGATCCGGTGGATCCGCTGCTGTCGCCGCTGTTCGGCGACCTCGCGGGATTGCCGCCCTGCTTGATCCAGTGTGGCGGCGACGAGATCCTGCTCGACGACGCCGTGCGGATGCAGGCGGCGCTGGCGGCGGCGGGCGTCCACTCAGAGCTCGAAGTGTGGCCGCGCATGCCGCATGTCTGGCAGGCCTTCGCCGGCTTCCTGCCGGAGGGCAAGGCGGCGCTGGCGCGAATCTGCGCCTTCCTGCGGACCGAACTCGGGCGGGCGGCCGAACGCCCGGACGTCGCCGCCTGACCTTTAAACGCGGCATTTTGACTCACGCGCTCCGGCGCCATCCGGGCTGTTCTGAGTCGATTCCGAGTCGGCGTCGGCGGTTCCAGCCGATGGTCGGTCGATCATCTGCGCAAAGGGTTTGACCTGCCGGAATCCGGCGTGAGAGACTCGCGCTCTGTTTGGGGAAAATCACGCGATTTGAAGCGGTTGGCGGCGCGCGCCTGATTTGGCGCGCGGCCTCTATGCGTCCGCGCGGCTGTCGCTGGAGGGGAGGCCATGAGGGAAGCCAATGTGCGCGAGTTCGTCGGCGAGGTGAGAACCCACCTGACCACCATCCTCGGCTTCCATCAGATGCTGGACGATCCGGAACTCCGCCTGTCGCCGGAGCGGCGCGCCGAATATGGCGCGATCGTCGCGACCTCCGGGGCGCTGCTGTCCGACTATCTCGAGCGCGAGGCGCCGCTGCTGCTGGCGTCTGAGGCGGCCTGACGGGGCAGGGGCGGCCCTACTCCGCGGCCCGGCGCTCGGCCGCCTTCGCCTCGTTCCAGAGCGCGTCCATCTCGGCGAGGTCGCTGTCGGCGGGCGTCCGGCCCTGCGCCGCGAGCGACGCCTCAATGGCGCGGAAGCGGCGCTCGAACTTGGCGTTGGACCGGCGGATCGCGGCCTCCGGGTCGACGCCGGCGTGCCGCGCGAGATTCGCGACGGCGCAGAGCAGGTCGCCGATCTCGTCCTCGATCGCGTCCTTGTCGCCGGAGGCCACGGCCTCCGCGACCTCGTCGGCCTCCTCGCGCACCTTGCCGACCACCAGCGCGACGTCGTCCCAGTCGAAGCCGACGCGCGCGGCCTTCTGCTGGAGCTTCACGGCGCGGGTCAGGCCGGGCAGGGCGGCCGGGGCGCCGTCCAGAATGCTCGCCGCCTCGGCCGGCCCGCCCCGCGCGGCGGCGCGCTCGGCCTTCTCCTGCGTTTTGATTGTCTCCCACAGAGCCTTCACCTCATCGGGCGGCAGGTCGCAGGCATCGCCGAACACGTGGGGGTGGCGGCGGATCAGCTTGGCGATGATCGCCTCGACGACGTCCTCGAAGCGGAAGGCGTCGCGCTCCTCGGCGAGGCGCGCGTGATAGACGACCTGCAGCAGCAGGTCGCCGAGCTCGTCGCGCAGGTCGACCAGGTCGCCGCGCGCGATCGCGTCCGCGACCTCATAGGCCTCCTCGATCGTGAACGGCGCGATCGTCTCGAAGGACTGCTCGAGGTCCCAGGGACACCCGGTCACCGGCGTGCGCAGCGCCGCCATGATTTCGATCAGCCGGGAGATGTCGCGGGACGGCGTCATGGGCGCTGGCTCATTTCGGGGCATGTGAGCCGAGGTGGCCAGCCTGCGCCGACGGGGTCAAGTGGGGCGGATCACAGCGGTCGATTCTGGCGTGCGCGCCGCGATCCCCAAGTTGCCGGAAAGCTCCATCGATGAGTCGCATAAGATATATTATGGAACGGAATTGAATAAGGCTCCTGCGTGAGAAGCGCCTTCGGCGCGTCGCGGCCTTCTCAACAAACATCCGTTCGGACAGAGCCTTCGAAGGAAAGGATGAAGTCGGCTCCGAACGCGGTGGCCGGCGTCTGGCAACCGGCTGGCGTCTCGCCGATGGCGGCGCGACGAACGATCTCGACGGCGGTCATCGCGGTCAGGGTGTAGCCTTCGACGGTCTCGAGGCGGCTCGCGGCCACGCGCCCGGAGGCATCCCAGGCCTCCGCGAGGAACAGGCTGCGGGCGCCTGCGCGCTGCTCGGGCGTCGGACCCGGAGGCAGTCGCGTCTCGATGAGCCGCCTCAGTCCGCCCTGGACCGGCGCCCAGCCGAGCAGCGACCTCAGCGGCCGCGGCATGGCCGCCGCGCGGCGCATCGGCGACGTGGCCTCGAAGGCGACCTCGATGTCCGGAACGCCGGTGGACCGCCAGGCGGTCGAGACATCGCCCCAGCTCACCCCGACCGTCGGGCGTGGGCCGTAGCCGAAATCCGCGGCGCCGCGCGGCGCTGCGGGCAGCTCGATCAGGAGTCCGCCGCGGCGGACGCGGACGCCGCTCCCGATCGCCTCGAGCATGGTCTTGGCCGTGCCGCGGCTGACGCCCGACAGGCCGCCGAAGCCGCCGATCGAGAGCTTCAGCCGGACGGCACCCGGCAGCCGTCCGACCACATGAGCCGCCAGGCAGTCGCTCGGCACGACGTCGAAGCCCGCGCCCGGCAGCAGCGTGACGCAAGCGGCCTTCGCCCGTGCGTCCATCCCGGCGAGCGCCTCGAACACGTCGATCTCACCGGTGACGTCGACATAATGGACGCCCGCCGCGAGGCAGGCCTCGGCCATCGGCCGCGCGGTCGCGGAGAACGGACCGGCGACGTGGAGCACGGCGCGGACGCCCGCGAGGCCGTCCCGAAGCTTCGCCGCGTCGTCGAGCGGAAAGGCGCGCCAGTCGAGGGCGAGGGGGCTCGCGACCGCCCTCACCTTCTCCGTGTCGCGGCCCGCCAGGATCGGCCGCAGGCCGCGCGATACGGCATGCTCCGCGCAGAGCCCGCCCGTATAGCCGTTCGCGCCGTAGATCAGGAACGGGGCCAAGACCTCACTCCGGCGCCTCGACCACGAGGCCGTCATAGGCGACATCGACGCCGGGCGGCAGGCGGGCCGTGAGAGTCGCGTAGTCGAGGTCGGTATGGAGGTTGGTCAGGATGGCGCGGCGCGGCTTGAGAAGTTCGATCCAATCAAGCGCGTCGTCGACCGAGAAATGCGTCGGATGCGGCGCGTCGCGCAGCGCGTCGATGATCCAGACGTCGAGGTCGCGAAGCAGGTCCTGCGACGCTTCCGGAATGTCGCTGACGTCAGGCGTATAGGCGAGGCGGCCGAACCGGAAGCCGAGCGCGCGCTCGCGGCCGTGCATGAGGTCGAAGGGCAGGGCCGTGACCGGGCCCCCTGCCCCTTCGATCGTCGTCGGCTTTCCGGGCGTGAGCCGGTTTTCGTTGAGAATCGGCGGGTAGTCGCTTCCGGGTGGGGTCGAGAAGACGTAGCCGAACCGGTCGTTGAGAAAGCCCGACATGCGCGCGTCGCACCAGATGTCGAGCCGCGCCCGCGCATGGATGGCGAGCGGCCGGAGATCGTCGATGCCATGCGTGTGGTCGGCATGCTCATGGGTGTAGAGCACGCCGTCGAGGTGGACGACGTCGGCGCCGATGAGCTGGTCGCGCAAGTCCGGACCGGTGTCGACGAGCACCCGCGTCAGGCCGCCATTTGGGGAACTGCGTTCAACGAGAATGGAACAGCGGCGGCGGCGGTTCCTCGGCTCGGCCGGATCGCACTTGCCCCAACCGACCGCGACGCGCGGCACGCCGCCCGACGATCCGCAGCCGAGAATCGTGACGCGCAGAGTCATGCGGCGTCGACGTCCTTACGGAGAGTTAGAGCGTTCTTGTCCACCTTTTTGAAAAGTCGAAAGAAATTTTCGGTCGTCACCCGCGCTGTCTGGTCTTCGCTCCAGCCCCTGACGCTCGCGAGCACGGCGGCGGTGCGCGCCGTATAGGCCGGTTCGTTGCGCTTGCCGCGGAACGGCTCCGGAGCGAGATAGGGCGCGTCGGTCTCGACCAGCAGGCGGTCGGCCGGAACCTCGGCCGCGATCACGCGCAGCTCCTCGGAGCGCCTGAAGGTCAGGATGCCGGAGAACGACACGTAGAGGCCGAGCGCCACGCCGCGGCGGGCGAGCTCCGCGCCGGACGAGAAGCAGTGCAGGACGGCGGGGAACGGCCCCCTGCCCGTCTCCTCCTCCAGCACCTCGATCATCCGCTCGT
>NZ_RYFI01000006.1:84649-94207 GCF_004103825.1 Hansschlegelia zhihuaiae | reverse complement strand
CGGGGGGCAGGCCAGTGTCGCGCGCGGCCGCGATATGGGTGCGGAAGCCGCGCTCCTGGGCCGCGTAGTCGCCCTCGTAATGATAGTCGAGCCCGGCCTCCCCGAAGCCCACGATCTTCGGGTGCTCGGCCAGCCGAATCAGCTCCTCAACCGTGACGTCGAGCTCCTCATGGGCGTGGTGCGGATGGGTGCCGACGGTGCCGAAGACGCTGTCATAGCGCTCGACGAGCGACAGGATGCGCTCGAAGCGCCTGACCCGCGTCGAGATCGTCACCATCAACCCGACGCCGGCCTTGTTCGCCCGCTCGACGATCTGGTCGCGCTCGGGCGCGAAGTCGTCGAAGTCGAGGTGGCAATGGCTGTCGACGATCGCGCTCATTGCGCCGCCGTCCCGGCCGCCGGTTCGACGAAGCGCGGAAACACCGGCTGCGGAGCTGGAAACGCGACGCCGGGCGTGAGCCGTCCGCCGTCCGCGAGCGCCGCGAAGTCGCGCGCCTCGGTCGGAATAGCGAGCAGGTCGAGCAGCTTCGAGGAGGACGTCGGCATGAAGGGCTGCGCCAGGATCGCGACCTGTCGCACCGTCTCGGCGGTGACATAGAGGACAGTCGCCATGCGCTCCGGGTCCGTCTTCTTCAGCGCCCAGGGCTCTTGTCCGGCGAAATAGCGGTTGGCTTCGGCCACGACCGCCCAGATCGACGACAGCGCGACGTGGAGCGCCAGGTCCTCAAACGCCTTGCGCGCCTTCGCCAGCAGGCCGTCGACGGATGCCAGCATGGCGGCGTCGGCCTCGGAGAACGGTCCGGGCCGAGGCGCCCTGCCCTCGCAGTTGCGCGCGATCATCGACAGCGAGCGCTGCGCGAGATTGCCGAGGTCGTTGGCGAGATCGGAGTTGAGCCGGCCCACGATCGCGTCGTGGCTGTAGGAGCCGTCCTGGCCGAACGGCACCTCGCGGAGCAGGAAGTAGCGCACCGCGTCGACGCCGTAGCCATCCGCCAGCGCGAAGGGGTCGACCACGTTGCCGACCGACTTCGACATCTTCTCCCCGCGATTGTAGAGGAAGCCGTGCGCGAAGACGCGCTTCGGCAGCTCAACGCCGGCCGACATCAGGAAAGCCGGCCAGAACACGGTGTGGAAGCGGATGATGTCCTTGCCGATGACGTGGAGGTCGGCGGGCCAGTAGCGCCACAGCTCCGAGCCTTCGTCCGGAAAGCCCGCGCCGGTGATGTAGTTGGTCAGCGCGTCGACCCAGACATACATGACGTGCTTCGGGTCGTCGGGCACCGGCACGCCCCAGTCGAAGGTCGTGCGGCTGATCGAGAGGTCCTGCAGGCCGCGCTTGACGAAGGCCAGCACCTCGTTGCGGCGCGCGTCGGGTCCGATGAAGCCGGGATTGTCGGCGTAGAGCTTCAGCAGCCGGTCCTGATAGTCCGTCAGGCGGAAGAAGTAACTCTCCTCCACGACCCATTCGACCGGCGCGCCGGACGGCGCCTTGCGCGTTCCGTCCTCGCCGAGAACCGTCTCGCTCTCGTCGAAATAGGCCTCGTCGCGGACCGAGTACCAGCCTTCGTACTTGCCGAGATAGATGTCGCCGGCCGCCTTCATCCGCCGCCAGAGCTCCTGGCTCGCGGCGTAATGGTCTTTGTCGGTCGTGCGGATGAAGCGGTCGAAGGAGATCTCGTAGAGCTCGTCCATCTCCTTGAAGCGCGCCGCGTTTTTCGTCGCCCAATCGAATGGCTTCACGCCTTCGCGCGCCGCCGTCTGGGCCATCTTCAGCCCATGCTCGTCGGTGCCGGTGAGGAAACGGACGTCGCGGCCGTCGAGCGCGTGGAACCGCGCAATCGCGTCGGTCGCGATCGCCTCATAGACATGGCCGATATGTGGCGCGCCGTTCGGGTAGGCGATCGCGGTCGTGACGTAGTAGGGGCGTTTGTCCGGCATCGCGTCGTCGGTCTCGGTCGGTGCGCCCGCGTCAGCGGCGCGCGAGGCCGGAGAGCTCGGTCAGCGTCTCGAGGACGAAAGGCCGGCGGTCGAGATTGAAGATCTCGACCTCGCGGGCGGCGCGGGCGGTTTTCTCCCATGTCTCCGCGAAACGCGCAAGACGCGGCTCGCCGATCGCGGCCCCCGCTTTGACGCGATCGTGCAGCCAGTCGCCCACGAGATCGACGAACAGCGCGAACCTCTCCTCCGCGCCTCGTCGCGCAAGGTCCTCGGCGAGCGCGTGCGCGGCCTTGGCCTCGACGGCCGGCAGCCGGTCGAGCAGCCCCGCGACCGCTGATCGGAGCGAGGCGCCGTCGCTCGCGAGCAGCGAAAGCGCCCGCGCGACGCTGCCCTCCGCATGCGCGGCCGCGGCGTCGAGCGCCTCGTCGTCGTGCTCCTCGACGATCTCGGGAATCGAGATCAGCACGTCGCGGGTCTCGGCCGTCGCGAGCGGCTTCAAGGCGAGCGTCCGGGAGCGCGAGCGGACGGGAGCCGGCAGCAGCCGTGGCGTCGCGGACAGCAACAGGAAGATCGCGCGCGGCGGCGGCTCCTCCAGCACCTTGAGCAGCGCGTTGGCCGCGGCGCCGTTCAAATCGTCGGCGGCGTCGACGATCGCGATCCGCCAGCCGCCCTCGCCGGCGGTCGAGCCGAAGAAGCTCGTCGTCCGGCGCACGTCGTCGACCCGGATCTCGGCGTAGTGGGCCTTGCGGTCGGCGTTCCAGCCGCGGCGGAGCACAAGCAGGTCCGGATGGGCGCGGCTTGCGATCCTGCGCGCCGCCGGATGGTCGGGCGAGACCGACAAGTCCGTCGCGCGCCGAACCTCCTCTGCGATGGGATCGGGATGCGCCAGGACGAAGCGGGCCAGCCGGTAGGCGAGCGTCGCCTTGCCGATCCCTTCGGGACCGGTCACGAGCCAGGCGTGGTGCATGCGCGCGGCGCGATAGGCCGACAGCAGCGCCTGCTCGGCCGCATGATGGCCGACGAGCGTCGTGGTCTCGCGCGGATGCGGGCAGGGATCCCGCCGGTCGGCTTCGGGCGGGCCGTCTCCCTCGCTCACGCGCCTGTCTCCTTCATGGCGAGGCCGAGCTTTTCGCGGGCGGCACGCCAGACCCGCTCGGCCACGTCCTCCTCCGCACCTTCGGCGTCGACGAGGATGCAGCGCTCCGGCTCCGCGCGGGCGATCGCCACGAAGGCGTCGCGCAGCCTTTCGTGGAAGGCGGCGTCCTCGGCCTCGAAACGGTCCGCCACTGCCCCCTCCCCGCTCCGCCGCCGCGCCCGGGCGAGGCCGCGCTCCGCCGGCGCGTCGAGCATGATGGTGAGGTCCGGCGCGACGCCCGGCGCCGCGACCTGCTCCAGCGTTCTTAGCAGCTCGGCCGACACTCCGCCCAGCGCGCCCTGATAGGCGCGGGTGGAATCCGTGAAGCGATCGCACAGCACGATCGCGCCGCGCTCGATAGCCGGCCGGATGACGTGGTCGACATGGTCGGCCCGCGCCGAGGCGATCAGCACGGTCTCGGCCACCGGCCCGAACCGCTTGGCGGCGCCCGATAGCAGCACATTCCGCAAGGTCTCGGCGCGCGGCGAGCCTCCGGGCTCGCGGGTCGTCACGACCTCGTGGCCGAGCTGTTTGAGCCAAGCCGCAAGGCGGCGGAGCTGGGTCGATTTGCCGACCCCCTCCCCGCCCTCGAATGTGACGAAACGGCCAGCCGTCACAGCCGGTCGGCGACCTTTCCGACGGCGCCGCTGACGAGTTCGAGCGCGCCGTCGAGCGCGCGGCGCGGCAGGTCGCCGACGGCCACGTCGGCGGCGGCGACCAGCGGGGTCTCGATGGTCAGGGTCTCGCCCCGCCAGACGCGCAGCACCCCGATGCGCGCGCCCTTCGCGACGGGCGCGGAGACAGGCCCTTCATAGCTCACCCGCGCCACCACCCTGGCGTCGTCGCCCTTCGGCGTCAGGAGATCGACGGGCCGTTCGGCCATCAACGGCACATGCAGCGAAGCGCCGCCGAATACGCGGGCCTCGGCGACGACGTCCTTCTCCTCGAACAGACGACGCTGCTCGAAGGCCGTAAACCCCCAGTCGAGCAGCTTGCGCGCCTGCTCGGCGCGATCCTTCGCCGTTTCGAGGCCGTTCAGCACGACGATCAGCCGGCGTCCGTCCCGCAACACCGAGCCCGCAAGCCCATAGCCCGAATCCTCCGTGAAGCCGGTCTTGAGCCCGTCCGCGCCCTGATAATCGGCGAGCAACGGGTTGCGGTTGCGCTGGGTGATCTTGCTCCAGGTGAATTCCGGCTCGGCGAAGATCTTGTACTGGTCCGGATAGGCCTCGATCAGATGGGCGGACAGCCGCGCGATGTCGCGCGCCGTCATCTTCTGCTCCGGATCCGGCTGGCCGGTGGCGTTGCGGAAGGTCGAGCGCGTCATCCCGAGCTCGCGCGCCCGCTGGTTCATCTGGCCCGCGAAGGCCTGTTCGGAGCCGGCGAGTCCGACCGCGAGCGTGATGGCTGCGTCGTTGCCGGACTGGACGATGACGCCGCGCAGCAGGTCCGAGACCTGGACGTCCGAATTGAGCTTGGCGAACATGGTGGAGGAGCGCGACGGCGCGCCGCCGCGGCGCCAGGCGTCCTCGGAGATGCGGAAGGTCTGGTCGCGCTTGAGGCGGTCCTCGGCGATCGCCTTGAAGACCAACTCGATCGTCATGAGCGTCGCCATGCTGGCGGGCGCAGACGGCAGGTCGGCCTGCTTGGCGTAGAGCGTCGCGCCGTTGGTGACATCGTAGAGATAGGCGATCGGCGCGTCGGTGGGGGCCGCGGGCTTCGCCGGCTCCTTGGCCTGCGCCGCCATCGCGAGCAACGCCGCCGCTAAAGCGGCGATCAGCCGGAACCGGCCTGCGTGAACCATGCTGACCATCGCAACGCCACGCCTCGATGCCGACCCATTCTGGGAAGAATAGGCCTGGGCGCGAAACCGCGCAATGCGCGGCGGTCGTGACTCAAATCTTTGATCGCGATAGCGTTATCGCACCGCGTCCGCGGTCACGGAGCCGCCGCTCCGCACCGTCGTCGAGAAGCTCGAAAAGCTGTCGAAACTCGCGGCGATGCGCGACGAGACGTCGATCCCGAAGGGCTGCGCCGCCGGAGCCGGGACCGAGCCGCCGATGGTCGATCTCAGCCCAGGCGTCGAGCTCGCGAGGACGGGCTCGGCCGATGGCTGGATGACGCGCTTCGCGGCCGGCTTAGGCGCCACGATCGCGGCGGGCGCCGCGATCAAAGGCTGCGGCGCCGAATAGGCGGCCGCCGAGATCGGCGCCGGCTGAGCGGAGGCCATCACGGTCGCCGTGGGACGCTCGGGCTCCGGCGCCGCCGGCGAGCCCGGAAGGATGGTCTTGACCGCGGCCTTGGCCGTGGAGGCGACCGCCGAGGCGGAGGACTTGACCGCCGAGATCGAGGTTGCGACCGCGGCGCTCGCCACCGCGAAGGTTCCGCCGCCGCCCGCCTCCGCGGCGAGTTCGCCGTCGCTCACCGGTTTGATCGCCGCCATCTGCACGCCATGCGGCACGGTCGGGCGGCCGAACTCCTGATAGGAGGCGAGAAGCCTGCGGTCGTCGCTGCCGGAGTCCGGCGCGGGTCCCACATAGTCCAGCTTGACGGCGCCGACGCCGGTCGAGCGGAAGCCAAGCACGTCGGCGGTGCGGCGGGAGACGTCGATCACCCGGCTGGAATGGAACGGCCCGCGGTCGTTGACCCGCACGACGATCGAGCGTCCGTTCGTGACGTTGGTGACGCGCACATAGGACGGCAGTGGCAGCGTGCGGTGCGCGGCCGTGAAGCCGCCCATGTCGAAACGCTCGCCATTGGCGGTGGGCCGGCCGTGGAACCGGTCGCCGTACCAGGAGGCGAGGCCGCCGCCCGAACGCCCCACCCTGCGGGCCGGATCGACCTTCACGGGCGCCTTGGCCACGGCCGCCGGCGGGCTTGCGGCCGAGGCCGTCGACGGCGCAGCAGCCGCGGGAGCCGGGCGGGGGGTCGGAAAGGCGGGGACAGCGACAACTGAGGCGGTCTGGGTCGCCGCGGGCTGGGCGCCCGGCGTCGTTCCGGCGGCCGGCGCGGTTTGACCTTCGGCCACGACGACCGGCGCCGCGTCCGACGTGACGCTCGCGGTCGGACCGCGTTCATGCGCGTTGCACCCGGCGAGCGCCGCGCAGGCGACCACTGCGCCCGCAAATCTCGGAAGCGGCGCGCGAGGCTGCTCTAAGGAAGGCGCGCGCTGGCCTTTCCCGGAGGCGTCGAAACGATCGCTCTCGGATCGCGCGCCACGTTCGGCCATGCCCCTGCCGCCCTCCGATGGGCGAGGAATCAACGGGTCGGACCACATGGCCCGCCCGCCCGCCGCACGCGTTGACGCCGCGTCCGGCCAACCCCCCGTTACTCGTCGCTTGGACCCGTCTCCGAACAGAGACGGTCAAGAGACAAATCAGCGGTCAAATTACGGCGGCAATGGGGCGTGACAATAAAGTTTTAACGATCCGGTTCTGTTCTTCCCGGCGCGCGCGGTTGCGGCCGGGCGGGCGATGGCGCAAACATCCGCCGGCGCGGAAGGGTGGCCGAGTGGTTTAAGGCAGCGGTCTTGAAAACCGCCGTGGGGGCGACTCCACCGTGGGTTCGAATCCCACCCCTTCCGCCACACACGAAATGATTTCAATAACTTAGAAGAGATTTTTGGCCTCGACATACGTCTTGCCATAACCGAAAAGTTCGGGATTTCCCCATCAGCCCGCCGGCTGTCCGGGTTGGGCTCGCCGCCTGTCAAGCGCGGTATTGTTTCGTACCACGCAGTTGCGTAGCAAATGTTCGCGAGCTGTTCACGGGGCCGGAGCATGACGGGCAAGCCAATGCTGGCGGACGAAGATAGGCGGCGTATCGCCCAGATAGCTGAGACTGCCGACAAGCTGCTAAAAGAAACGGTGCGGCTGAGGGGCGATGTCACGCGTCTGCAAGGCCGAATCGAGCCGTTCAAGAACGAAGTGCTTGTGAAGGTTCAAGAGCATGAGCATCAGGTTCCCAGGACACTGAAAGACGCATTCGAAATGCTTTCGATGTCGCGACAGTATATCCTCGATTGCGAGCATCATCTAAGCGCGATACGTGGCCACATTGACAGCATAGCGAGCGATGCAATCTCCCGAGAAGAGATGAAGCCTTGGCTTAAGTGAACTAACCCGCCGTCCGCTCAGCCCGCCGCCTCGCCGCCCCATGCGCGACGCCTGTGGCCCCGCCCGCTAGCGCCCCCGCCTGTTCCGGTTCCCCATGGCGCCGCAGCGAGGGGAGCAAAAGCGGACGTCGCGGCCGGTCGGCGCGTGCGCCTTGCCGCAGCGCGCACAGTTGATGGTTCCGTAGAGACGTCGGTTCTCGGCCTTGCGACGGCATGGACGACAGCAGAACCTTGCAGCCTGCTTGCCTATGATAGGCCCGCCGCATTCCTCGCAGCGGAGCTTGGAGCGGGCGTCTGCCGTCCCAGCGCGACGCCGCGCCTTGTTGGCTTCGATCTGACACTCGGGGCCGCAATATATCACCTGCCACCATCGGCCGCGGTCGGGCATTGGCCCGCCGCAGTGGGGACACGGGTCGTCGGCCTCGGGCGCGTTCCAATCATCATTGACCGGACGCAAGCGCATAGGCGTTTTCCTCGTCGGCCTTGCGAAGGTATGACAGTGCGAGATGGTGGGAATGCGCGCATAGGTCGGAGCAGAACTTCGTGTGCCCTTCCGGAAGCGGCGCGTGACAGCGGACGCAGCGGGTGCGCTCGATCATCGCGCCGGCCCCGTTCTGCGCCCAATCTGGCTGTCCCTCGGCCCATGGCGGACGCTTGGCGCCGATCAGCCGCAGCGCCGTTCCGACGATGTCGAGCGCGACGGCGTCGGCCTCCGGCCAGAGCCAGCCCTTGAGGCACAGGCTGGACCGGATCGCATGCCGACAGGTCGCCTCGAAGGCGAACGGCGTCGGATCGCCAGCCTTCATGATAGCGACCACGATGACGACGAGATGCTGGCGACGATCAGCGTTAAGCCGACGCTTGATCGGCTTTCTGACGGTGACCGGCGCGGGCGTCCATGAGAGCCGGGATAGCATCGATCACTCCGCCCAATCGATGAATCCCAGTGCGTCCTTCACGGTCTCGGGCGACAGACCCGCCTCCTTGGCGGTCGCCATCGCCTGCAGCATGGCGCCGAGCGCCCGCGCCTTGCCGCCATGGTCGAAAGCCTGCGCCGGGCGCACCACGTCGATTAGGACGTTGGCTCCGAGCTTTATCGTCGCTTCCTCGGCCATCAGTTGAGCGATCGGCTGCAAAACCCACTGCGCCAGATGCCGCTGCGCCTCGCGGACCAGCGGCCCCGTCGTCGCGGGGTTGAGAAGCCCGGGCAAGACGCCGAACACAGCGTAGATCTCGCCCTTGGCGATGCTCAGCAGCTTGTCGGCCAGCGTCCGCTCCAGATCGGGCGATAGCTGATCGGGCGATTTTCCAAGCTGCGGATGCATGCCGGCCCCGACCGCCTGCGCCACGCCCTCGATGACGAGCGCGGCGCCCCGCCGCCCCCGGAAGCCGGCGCGCAGCGTCGCCATGTCATCCGCCGAGCCCTCGGGAACAGGGACGATCTGGGAGCCGAGCGGCGCGTCGCGGAACACGTCGCGCAGCGCGGTCTCGACTTCCTCCAGCAACTCCGCCGACAGCCGCGCCCGCCGCAGCGGCGCCTGTCCGGACCACGGCGCCGCCGGATCGGAGCCGATGCGGAAGTGAAGGACTTCGCCGGCCAGCACGGTCTCGGTCCGGCCGCCGCCGATCTCGGGTAGACCTAGCCGATAGGCGCGCGGCTCGCCGTAGCGGGTCGCCATGTCCCAGTCGGTCGCCGGCACAAGCCGGTCGCGGATCAGGAAGACCGCCTCGCCCCGGAGCGCGAGCGAGCGCGCCGTCAGGGCCATCGTCCGGCGGTCGAGCATGTCGGCGCCGGTCACGTCCGCGAGCGACAGGCCGGACTCCCACAAGCCGACCGACATCTGCACGGCGGCGGTCAGCTCGGCGAGCCCGGTCGCGCCGCTGATCCAGCCCTCGCGCGCCGCCATCAGGGCGGCGGTATAGCCGACCGGGACCGCGCGGGTTTCGACGGGCTCGGCCTTGCGCCTGAAGATGTCGAGCATGCCCATCAAAGCCTCCAGCGGTTGAGCGGATGGCGCGCCCCGCCGGAGGGTGCGGTCGCCGCCTCCCAGGCCCGCGCTTCGATCTGCGCCGCCGGATAGGCCGGCCGGGTGACCGCCGACAGCTCGAACAAGGCCGCCGCCGTCACGGTGCGCAGCACGCCGTCGCCGCGCCGTTCGACGCGCTCGCCACCGTCAGCGACGCGGAAGCCCGGCGACAGGCCCCGGATCAGACCCTCCGCATGCGCAGCGAGGAAGTCCCGCGCCCAGCTCGTGCCGCCGCCGATGGTGGCCTCGACGGTCAACTCGTTGTCGCTGTCAGTGAGCCGCAGGGCGCCCGCCGCCCTCGAGGCGAGTGGCTTGCTGAAGTCGTGGCCGAACAGCAGGTGAAT
>NZ_RYFI01000006.1:71408-84620 GCF_004103825.1 Hansschlegelia zhihuaiae | reverse complement strand
GGCCCCCCCCCGCCTCGATTCGGCTGGCGAAGGCGCGGGAGGCGATGACTTCCCGCCTGCCCGTCGCCAGCTCGGTTTCGACGCCGTAGGGGAACGTCGCCCGGAGGCGGGTCGCCCCGCCGTCCGAGCGCAGCTCCAGCGCGCCGGCGGACGTTCCCCAGAGCATTCTCATTACGGCGCCACGACGCCCGTCAGGATGCGCGTCTGCAGTCCGCGCGGGACCGTGAAGTCCGCTGTCACCAAGCCGGTCAGCACCAGCGCGCCCGACTGCGCCTTGGTATAGGGATCGCGGATCAGGTCGACCCCGCCATAGATGCCGAGATAGCCCGGCGCGACGCCCTGCACGGTCGCGGTCATGATCGCCGTCTCGTCGGGAATGACGTTGCTGATCGAGGGCGTTCCGACCTGCTTCGTCAGGCGATCCCATTCCGAAACAGCGGTCCCGTCGATCAAGGCGTCGTCGAGGTCCGCCCAGATGGCCGGATCGAAGGCGAGATTGACCTGGCTCGGGCTGGTGATCGCGTTCGCCTCCATGAAGGCGACGACCTCGGCCCGGAACGCAGCCCATGTGGCCGCCGCCCCGACCGGCGTCGAGGCGATGCCGTAGGTCGCGGCGCCGGGAATGACGCCGAGCGGCTGGCCGGCCGCGCCGCTGCCGTTGATGGTCACGCGGTCCAGTTCGGCCCCGATCACGGCGTTGAGATCGCGCCGGATCGCCGCCTCCAAGCCGTCGCCGGCCTGTTTCAGCGCCTTGCGAGAGATCACCATCTGCGCCCCGCCGGTGTGATCCGGCGTCAGCGAGCGCTCGGTCGTCTCGTAAGGCGACGCCGCGCCGACATTGGCCAACTCAGTCGTCTGCCAGCCGAAAGTCGCGCCCGCCGTCGCGACCGGGAAGGCCAGCGAGCCGGAGGTGATGTTGATCCGCTCGATCCCGAGCTTGGCCGCGATGGAGTTGGGGAAGATGCGGTCAATGATCGGCCGGATCGCCTTCGGACTGATCTGATCCTCCGCGATGGTCTCGCCCGCGCGGGTCTCCAGAGCCTCCAGCGGGACCGGGATGCCCCGATAGCCGCCCTTGGCGCGCATCTCCTCGACGATCTCCTTGGTCGGGCCGTCCAGCGCCCTGCCTTCGTCGAGAGCGATGGCGACCTGCCGCAGATCGAACTTGCGGACCAGCTCGGCATATTCGCGATCCGAGCGGGTTTCGAGGTCGGCGCCGGCCTCGCGGCGTTCCTCGTCTTCTGCGACCAGCGCCGCGCGATAGCGGGTCTCGTTCGTGCGGTACTCCGCGTCCAGATTTTCCATCTGGCGCGTCTCTTCGTCGGTCGGCTTGCCCTTGCCGACGACGGCCGCGAGGTTCTGGCGGATTTCAGATTGCCGCCGGGCGATCTTCACAGATTCCAGCATGGGGTTTTCCTTCCTGCCGGGGTTGCTGGGTCCGCCGCCAGATCGGCGACGGCTCGGGACCACGCCCGGCGTTCGGGCGATGGTTCTGGGTGCCCGCACTCGATGCGGGTTTTTCGGGTGTGACATTGAGCGCAGAGCGTCTGGAGATTGCCCGCGTCGAAGGCCCGCTCCGGCGCGTTGCGGACCGGGCGGACGTGGTCGACCTCAAGCCGGCGCCGGGATCCGCAGGACCGGCAGGCCCAGCCGTCGCGCTCCAGAACCTGATGGCGCAGCACCTGCCAGCGCTTGGTCTTCAGGACAGGCCGGGAGAAGCGGCGAAATTGGTCTCTCAAACCCATGCCGCCCTCGCCTTCCGCGCCGGCGCGGCCTTGCGTCTCATGCCTTCGGCGACGGCCAGGACGGTCGCGGCGGCGGCGTCTATCCGGCCCAGCGACCTGCCCTTGGCGAGCTTGCAGTTTTGGGCCGGGTCGACCAGCACGATCGCGTCGGCGAAGGCGGACCGCAGCAGCAGGGACGGCGCGACCTTGATCTCGCCGTCGAACAGCGCCCGGCGGAAGCGCTCGACGTCCTCCGAGCCGTCCTTCCAGCCGAAACCGCGTTGAATGAACGGGACGCGGGACAGTCCCGCCTTGTCGATCGCCTCGACAAATTCAGCGTAGCGGAACCGGTCGCCGACGATGGCCGCGACGGTGGCGCCGTCGAGATGGCGGACGATCTGGGCCAGCCACGGGCCGGGCGGCACGGTGTTGTCGCCCATGACGGACAACTCGCCGCGTTCCTGCATTTCCAGATAGCGCCCGGAGACGCCGTCCGACGCGCCACGATCGGCAAGCGAGGGAACCGCCGGAAAGGTGCCCATCGCCTCCAGTCGGCCGGTCTCCGGCCAATAGAACGCCGCCGCCGACATTGAGCGGGAGCCGCCGAGATCGACACCTAGAATGCATGGCCCGGCGCGCGCCGGCAGAGCGTCGGGCGCGACCTCGGCCGCCATCCACTCGTCGACCGTGACGAGCATCGAGCGGTCCTCCGTCGAGACACGCTCGTTTCGATTGAGGTTTCGGAAGCTGGAGAGCGCCGACCCGCCGCGCGCGATGGCGCGTCTCGCCTGCCCGACGAGCCATTCCGGCGATGCGCCGATGCCCTCGACGGCGCCGGGATTGGCGAGCAACAGGCTTTCGAGATCGTCAGCCGGCAGACCGGGCGGCGGCCGATGCTCCTGCACGTAGGTGCCGGGCGGCGGATCATCGAGCCATCGGCTGAAGGTGTTCGCGTCGTCGGGCGCGCTCGTCGAGATGATAAGCGCCCGCCCGCCCCGCTTGCCGAGACCGGACAGGATCGCGTTCTCTAGATTGTCGCCCTTCTCTCGCTCCCAGGCGGCGCGCTCGTCCATGATCGCGAGCGTCGGCGCGCCGCCGAGAATGGACTTGCCGTCCGCCGGCACGACGCGGATCAGCCCGCCGCCGTTGTCGAGGAATTCGACCTCCAACTTATAGCCGAACCGGACCGCGAACCGCTCCTGATCATCGTCCGGCAGCCCCTGAAGAAAGCCCGCCACGAAGTTGAAGGCCGTGCGGGCCTGATCTCGATTGCGGGCCGCGAGAATGATCTCGCGCTTCGGCTGGGTATCCCATTTCCCCATGGCGCTGCCGAGCGCGAGCCCCGCCGCGAGCGCCGTCTTCGCGTTGCCGCGCCCGATCGAGAGCGCGCCGACCATGACGTCGTCAGCCAAAGCGCCCCGGACGAATTGCTTCTGGTAGTCGGCGAGCCGCAGCGGCTGCCCAGCCAGGGGTCCCTCCGGAATTCTCAGGGTCTCCAGAAACGCGATCGCGATCTCGGAAGCATTGTGAGCGTGAGCGGAACAGTCCCGCCGCCGGTCCCGGCCCTTCGAGGGTTTCCGGGCATTGGGACCAGCCTTGCGCGTGGTCGCCGGCGGCCTCTGCTTCGGCGTCTTGCTCGCCTTGCTCGTCATGCCGCGACTCGCCGGTAGCGTGCGGCGATCCGGGCGGCGGCGACGCTCAGGCCCTGCTTGCCGTCCTGACTCCCACGCAGGTCATAGAGGCGGCCGGCCTGATCGGCGATCGCGAGTTGCAGGTCGCCCGGCACGTCCTCCGGCTCGTCGCCGAAGCCGGCCTCATAGATGATCGTCACCTGCCCGGTCAGGCCATCGGGCAGGCGCAGGACAGGATGCTTGCCGGGCGTGACAGCTTCGGGCTCGACGGTCTCACCGTTGACGGTGACGACGGCGCCGGGCGCGAGCGGGGCGATGGGCAGGACGACTGACGTCCCGGCCGCTTCGATGGTCCAGAGGATTTGCTGCCGAAGCAGCGCGACCTCGGCATGCGCCTCGATCTCGGCCGCCGCCGCCCGGCCCATGATGGTGAGGCTGGCGTCGTCGTCTTCGAAGTCGACGCGGGCGTGCTGCTTCAGCGCGTCGAGCGTGAAGGGGTCCGTTGCTGCAGCCGGGATGCGCGCGAGGGCCATGGGCGATTTCCGAATTGTGACGTTATAACATCACATTCGCTTAGACTGGTCCAGTTAGAGCCCTGCCCTGTCCTCAGCGTTGTCTGGAATGCCCCTTGGTCGGCTTCCGCCGTGTTGCGTCGTCCAGCTTCATGTCGTGATTTTCGACGTCGGATGACGTCCGCGAGCGAAGCGAGCGGCATGTGATAGTACTGGCATCTAGGGAACGTTGATGCCCCTTTGAACTCCCCTTGATTTCCCCTTGATATTGCAATGGCGCTCAGAGCGCGGCGTAGGTGTCTGTCTCCTCGTGCTGAAGGCGCTGATAGGTGGCGGCCCATTCCTTCCATTTTTCCGTGTCGTACCACGTCGCCGTGGCCGCCGTTCGGGCGCGGTATTTCAGGCGCAGCAGCCCGACGAGTTGAATGTTCGTCCGGTGCTGTTCTGCGGGGAGAAGCCTAAGGCCGTGTTCCTCGACCCAGGCGCGTTGCCCGTCCGTCAACAGCGCCTGGCCAGCGCGATGCGCTTCCAGCGATATGACCCGCTCTTCCAGTTCGCCCGTCTCGCCGAGGGCGTACGGATGCACGACCGACGCATCATCGGTGTCGGCGTCGATGACGTGCCCGACATATTCGGCGAGCCCGGTCGCCTTGAGAACATGCAAGGCGTCCCAAAGGACCAAGCGCTTATCGTCGCCGTCGCCCCTGAATTGTCCGACAGGCTTCCCGACGACGAACGGCGCGGCCTTGTGCCAAACCTCGTCGGTCTTATGCTGGAAGCCCCAAACAACATACTGGCCGCGCTGGCCGACGCGGTGTCGATCGTAGGCACTCCGGATTAGGCGCCAATGGACCCCGCCGACATAGGCAAGACTTTGTGCGTGGTAGAGTTCGACGAATAGCTGCAGTCCCGGAAGGGACGCGGACTGCCTCAGCAACTCGACGGGCGGGACCTCGCCGTCGGCGCCGTCTATCAGAGTGTTCGGAAGCCAGATGAAGTCCGGTTCGGAGGCCTTCCCCTTCGGCGGCAGAAGGGTATAGCGCGGGCGCGTCCCCGCCTGATCGACGCGGACATATCCACCGCCGACCAGTTTCTGAACGGCAAGTTTCGCCTGCGGCCGGCTGATGCCGGTGCGCTGCTCGATGGCGTTCGTAGACCACGACGTCGTGCGGTTGTCGTGGCCGGTGCCTCTCGCCATCACCAGGTAGGCGATCGGCATATTCAGGCCGCCCTCTCGACAGAGCTTGTCCCAGATCTTGGCGTCGACTGCGAAGAAATCGCCCCGGCTCTTCTCGACGGGAAATTGGACGATGTTGCTCAATCGGCGCCCTCGTTGATGCCGAGCCCGGCGATCAAGTCGCCCGGACCTCGGGAATGCAGCCGTTGATGGTGATAGCGACAAAGCCACAACACAAGCAGCGGCTTGAAGTAGTCCCCATGATGCGCCTCGGCCGCCCCGCCGCAGATGCGGCAGGGCTGCGGGGCAAGGTCGCCGGCGCGAATTGCGCGGCGGACGGCGCCGTGCGCCCGGATCGCTTCCGGGTGCGCGCGGTTCCAGCGCAGCTGCGGCGAGAGCGACATCAGGCGCCCTCCGCCACATATCCGCAGAGGCCCTCGTCGCTCAGTGACTGGCGGACTCGGTTCGCTTCAGCGGGCGTCTCGACGAGCCGGGTCTCCATCGGCCGGCCGGCACGGTGGATGATGATGGCCCAGCCCGTGCCCCAGGGCTCGACGACGAAGTACCCGGCGGCCTTGGCGTCGAGCCAGTCGCGGATGTTGTTGAACTCGAAGGGCGGCGGTTTCATACTCCCTCCTCCGAACCTTCGTCCTCACACTGCAGTTCGAGGTCACGGTCGCCGCCCAGGTGCCCGGTCGCGGTCCAGCCAAGCGAAGGCTCGTCGTCGGCCGTGTCTCCCTCGCACTCGTAGGCGTTGCCGAACGAAACGCCGATGCCGCAGAGGCTTGGCTCTAGGTCGCCTTCGTCGCGCTCGTCGTGCGGCTCGTCGCAGACGTCGCCGCCGGCCGGGTCGCCGTCCTCCAACGCCTCGTCGCCGTCGAGGTCGTCGAGCAGGGCCAGCAGCAACTCGGCGACGCCGCCCAGCCCCTCGCGCATGGCGCGCAGCTTTTCGAGCGGGTCCATCAGGCGCCACCGTTCGGGCGGTCACGCTCAGCGATGCGGTTCGTGATCCAGGCGGTGACTTCGCTGCGGACGAAGGCGAGGCGGCGGGCGCCGATCGGGACCGGCTTCGGGAAGCCGCCCTCGGTCCGCAGGCGGAAGAGCATCGAGCGGCTGCAACTGACCAGCCGCGCCGCTTCATTGACCGAGATGAGTTCGGGAGGTGAATTCATGACAACCATTCCGTTTGGGGTTGGAATGGTCGTCTAATTTCCTCACAACGAACGGGATCGCTAGAAAACGAAACTCAGAAAAACCCGCCGTTCGTTACCTATTGAAGGTCACCTTCGACGCTCCGCCGCTCCTGCCGGTATGCGTTGACAATATTCTTGATTGTCTCATTTCCAGCATTCTCGCCAGTAATAGCCGTGACGGGCTCAAGACAAGCTTTGACAAACTCGAGCATTGGACTGCCATCTGCCGCGGAAATCGTGCAGTTTTCTATCTTTTTATCCTGCATGAGAGCCCAATGAGTCGCTATCCAACTAATGAAGCCTGTGCGATGCTTTTTCTCGCGTCCGTCGCGCAACCTTGCATCAATGGAGCCGAATTCCTCCTCATCTTGAATAAATAGGTCGAGCGCCCTGATTGCCAGAACATTTAACATCTGTTGGCCGGAAATTTTATCATTCTCAAATCGCCCGATAACGGCGCGAATTTCGTTCAGAAATATTTCTTCTTCATCTCCTTCTTCTTCGGGAAGCGGTTTTGGAATTATACGACTATCAGCCATATCTGGGCATTGGACCGCGATGAGAGCTTGAACGCGACGCATCGCCGTCAAATCTTGTTGGTGACGTTCCTCAAGATGCTTGCGGTCAGGTTGGATATTGCTCCAATCCACCATCGATAGATAAAGATTTGCCTGATGCTCTAACTCTTTTAGGAACCATTTAAGGTGTTGTTCTATCCTCACCTTAGCAAGGGTCGCGCGAATATACTCCCTGTGGGCGTCGGAGTATTTGAACGGGGCCGGCATCGGTTAGGTCCTCGCCCCAGCACAGAACGCGGACCAGTCCTCCATCAGCCGCCGCCGCTTCTCCAGCGCGGTCCCGCGCCGATAGGCCAGTTCGACCTCGTCGCCGACAGCATGCGCGAGCGCCATCTCCGCGATCTCGCGCTCATGCTCCGTCTCGTCGCCGGCCCAGTCGCGGAAGGCGCTTCGCATGCCGTGGAGCGTTGCCGAGTCATCGGGCGAGGCGAGCCGCAGCGCCTTCGTCATCGCCGTCTCGGAGACCGGCCGCCCCTCGACGCCGCCAGGGAACAGATAGCCGTCGACGGCCCGTTGGCGCATGGCCTCGACTATCTGCAGCGCCCGGTCGCAGAGCGGCACGACGTGCTCGCGGCCCGCTTTCATGCGCTCGGGCGGAACCGTCCATGTCCGCGCAGCGACGTCGATCTCGTCGAAGGTGGCGCCGCGCACCTCGCCGGAGCGCGCGGCGGTCAGCGTCAAAAACTCGACGGCGCGGGCGGCGACGCCGGAGGACTCTCGCAGTTTCGCCATCATGGCCGGCGCCTGCCCGTAGGCGAGCGCGGCATGGTGCCCGCGCGTCAGCTTGCGGCGCTTCGGCAAGACCTTGTCGAGCAAGCCCTTCCAGCGGGCCGGGTTAGCGTCCCTGCGCCAGCCATGCGCGATGCCGTAGTCAATGACCGCCTCGATCCGCTGGCGCGTGCGGGACGCCGTCTCGGGGCGCTCGGTCCAGTGCGGGAGAAGACAGGCCTTGACGTCGCCCATGGCGATCTCGGCGACGGGCAAGTCGTGCAGGGACGCCGCGTACTCCCGCAGCGTCATTTCGTACTGCTGGCGATGCTTGTCGTTTTTCCACTCGCCCTGCTTCGCTGCGAGCAGCTCCTCCATGCAGTGCTTGAAGGTGAC
The DNA here is from genome assembly GCF_004103825.1 of Hansschlegelia zhihuaiae. Taxonomy (GTDB): domain Bacteria; phylum Pseudomonadota; class Alphaproteobacteria; order Rhizobiales; family Methylopilaceae; genus Methylopila; species Methylopila zhihuaiae. The sequence continues at coordinate 76,701 of NZ_RYFI01000006.1, read as the reverse complement.
GACCCGCAGTTTCTTGCTTTCGACGGTCGGGTCCAGGCCCCGCGCGAGCTTGTCGCGGATGGCGTCGGCCTTCTCCCGCGCGAGCTTCAGCGAGACCGGCGCCGTTCCCTGCCCGTAGCCGCCCAGGCCCAGCTCCCGGCGGACGGCGCCGCGCCGGTAGATGAAGATCCACTGCTTGGAGCCGCCGTCGCGGACCCGAAGGTAGAGGCCGCCGCCGTCGCTATAGACGCCCGGCTTGTCCAACTTTCGGAGGTTGGAATCCGCTAGCTTCCGCCACACTGCCGTCGACCGTTGCCATAACCGCTATTTTGTCCATAGAGATTTCTGTAGCAACTGCAAGGCGTATGGTTACGTTATGGACGTTAAAAACGGCGGAACGTGGGACACCCCTTCCGCCAGCCGGTTCCGTATCGCCTCTCGCGAGGGGCGTCGGCCCTTGCGGCCCTTAAGCGGCTTTCCGCGCCTGGACCCGGCGATGCACCAGGTCGTGGATGAAGCCGAGCTTCTCGATCACCCGCGGGGCCAGAACGAACGGATAGGGATCCGCCTGCCCCATCGAGCGGTTCATCAGGTTGAGCGCCGCGGCGAGCGCGATCCAGGTCTCGGCGATCGCGTCGATCGAGGTCGAACCGGCATAGACGTCGAAGTTCACCCGGGCGGTCAGCACGTCCTCCTTGTCGACGCGCGGGTCGACCACGAAGCCGAGCGCGCTCGCGGTGTCGAGCGTGTCGGCGATGTGGAAGTAGTGCGCCCAGGTCTCGGCGAAGTCCTCCCAGTGGTGGACCGCCGCGTAGCTCGACACGTATTCGTTCTGCCAGCCCGGCTTAGGGCCGTTGGCGTAGTGCGTCTTGAGCGATTCCTCGTAATCCATCGTGTCGTCGCCGAACACGGCGCGGCACTGGTCGAGCAGGCCGGCGTCGCGGACCATGCGGTCCCAGTACCAGTGGCCGACCTCGTGGCGGAAATGGCCGAGCAGCGTGCGGTAGGGCTCGCCCATCGCCGTTCGGCGCTTCTCGCGCTCGGCGTCGTCGGCCTCGACGAGCGCGATCGTGATCAGCCCGTCGTCGTGGCCGGTCATCACCTGCTCTTCGGCGTTCGGGTCGTCGCTCAGGAACTGAAAGCCGAGTCCCTCGGGGTGCTCGTCGCGCGTCTGGCGCGGCAGGTCGAGCTTCAGGATGGTGTAGAACAGCCGGCGCTTCGCCACCTCCATCTTCCGCCAGAGCTCGACATTGTTGGCGTCGGCGGTGTTCGGCACCACGAGATTGTGCCGGCAGCACTGGCAGAACTCCTCCGACCCGTCCGCCGCGACCAGCCAGTTGCAGACGCCATGCGCGTAGTTCGCGCAATAGAGCCACTTCGACCCGTCGCTCTTGTCGCCGACCGAGGTCCAGAGCCCGTCGCCGCTCTGCTCCAGAGCCAGCATGCGGTTCGATTTCGGCTCGTAGCCGAGCGCGTGGTTGCAGCGTTCGCAGACGACGTTCTCGAAGAACACCACCTGGCTGCATGACGGACAGGCGAACAATCTCATCGGAACCCCCGCGGCGCTTCGATCGCGCGTTTCTGCTTGCCCCGATCAATGCCCTGGCCCCTGCGCCGGTTCCGCTGAGGCGGCGAATGGCGGCCGCATGGATGCGAGATGCTTGCTGCGTTGCGGGAGCCGGTTATGGTTCGTCAGCCCTTTCCGGAAGAGTTCCGCATTAGCCCATGTCCATTCTCGCCGCGCTGCATCACGTCACGCATTACAAATACGACCGCCCGGTCACGCTCGGCCCGCAGGTCGTGCGGCTGCGGCCCGCGCCGCATTCGCGCACCCGCGTGCCGTCCTACGCGCTGAAGGTCTCGCCGGCCGAGCATTTCATCAACTGGCAGCAGGATCCGTTCGGCAATTACCTCGCCCGCTTCGTGTTCCCGGAGCCGACGCGCGAGTTCAGGATCGAGGTCGACCTGCTGGCCGACATGACGGTCTACAACCCCTTCGACTTCTTCGTGGAGGAAGAGGCGACCGAATGGCCCTTCGCCTATGAGGAGACGCTCAAGGTCGATCTGAAGCCCTATCTCGAGATCGAGCCTGGGGACGGCGTCGACGCCTTCGTGCGCGACCTCGACCGCAGCGAGAAGGGCACCGTCGACTTCCTGGTGGGGCTCAACCGCGTGGTCTCGCAGCGGATCAGCTATTTGATCCGCATGGAGCCGGGCGTGCAGACGCCGGACGAGACGCTGTTCCGCGCCTCCGGCTCGTGCCGCGACTCCTCCTGGCTGCTGGTGCAGACGCTGCGGCGGCTCGGCTTCGCGGCCCGCTTCGTCTCCGGTTACCTGATCCAGTTGAAGCCCGACCTCGTCGCGCTCGACGGTCCGGCCGGCACCGACCACGATTTCACCGACCTCCACGCCTGGGCCGAGGTCTATCTGCCGGGCGCCGGCTGGATTGGCCTCGACCCGACCTCGGGCCTGCTCACAGGCGAGAGCCACATCCCGCTTGCCGCGACGCCGCATTTCCGGTCGGCCGCGCCGATCTCCGGCATGGCGAGCTTCGCCGAGGTCGATTTCGCGTTCGACATGAAGGTCAGCCGCGTGGCGGAACGGCCGCGGGTCTCTTACCCGTTTTCTGAGGAAAGCTGGACCGCGCTCGACACGCTCGGCCGGCAGGTCGACGCCGAGCTCGTCCGCAACGACGTGCGCCTGACCATGGGCGGCGAACCGACCTTCGTGTCGATCGACGACTTCCAGTCGCCGGAATGGAACGCCGACGCCACCGGCCCGCAGAAACGCGCCCTGGCCGACGACCTGATCCGACGGTTGCGCGACCGCTTCGCGCCCGGCGGCTTCCTGCATTACGGCCAGGGCAAGTGGTATCCGGGCGAGACGCTGCCGCGCTGGACCTTCTCGCTCTATTGGCGCAAGGACGGCCAGCCGATCTGGCGCAACGCCGACCTGATCGCGCGCGAGAAAGCCTCGGAGGTGTCAGGCGTCGAGGCCGCGGAGGCGCTGACCCGCGACATTGCGGTGAGGCTCGGCGTGCCGGCCGAGAACGCGTCCGCCGCCTTCGAGGACCCGTCCTACTGGCTCGCCCGCGAGGCGCAGCTTCCCGAGAATGTCGACCCAACCAATCCGAAGCTCGCCGACGCCGAGGAGCGCGCGCGCCTCGCCCGCGTGTTCGACCGCGGGCTCAACAAGCCGACGGGCTACGTGCTGCCCGTCCAGGCCTGGCAGGCGCAGGGCGTGCGCTGGCTCTCCGAGCGCTGGTCGACACGGCGCGGCAAACTGTTCCTGACGCCAGGCGACAGCGCGCTGGGCTACCGGCTCCCGCTCGGGTCGCTGCCTCACCTGACGTCGTCCCAGTTCCCGTTCTTCTCGCCCGCCGACCCGGTGCGCGAATACGAGCCGCTGCCGAGCGCGGAGGCGATCTCGCTTGGGCATCAGCAGCGCAGCATCTCGGCTCAAAACGCTCCGACGTCGCCCGGAGCGACTGCTGCCGGCGACGCCGCGGCGCTCGGTGTCGAGATCGCGGGCTTCGTGCGCACCGCGATCTCGGTCGAGCCGCGCGACGGCAAGCTCGCGGTGTTCATCCCGCCGATGGAGTCGATCGAGGCCTATCTCGACCTGCTGGCCGCGATCGAAGGCGCGGCCGAGAAGCTTGGCGCCCGGATCCAGATCGAGGGTTATGCGCCCCCGCACGACCCGCGCATCAACGTCATCCGCGTCGCGCCCGATCCCGGCGTGATCGAGGTCAACGTCCACCCCGCGGGTTCGTGGCGCGAGGCCGTAGAGATCACGACCGGCGTCTACGAGGACGCGCGCCAGTCGCGGCTCGGCGCTGACAAGTTCATGGTCGACGGCAAGCATGTCGGCACCGGCGGCGGCAATCATGTGGTGGTGGGCGGCGCGACGCCGCTCGACAGCCCCTTCCTGCGCCGGCCCGACCTCTTGAAGTCGCTGATCCTGCACTGGCAGCGCCATCCGGCGCTGTCCTATCTGTTCTCCGGGCTGTTCATCGGCCCGACCAGCCAGGCGCCGCGCGTGGACGAGGCGCGCCATGACCAGCTCTACGAGCTGGAAATCGCGATGGCGAATGTGCCCTCGCCCGGCGACGGCGCCCCTCCCCCGTCCCCCTGGCTCGTCGACCGGCTGTTCCGCAACCTGCTGATCGACGTGACCGGCAACACCCACCGCTCCGAGATCTGCATCGACAAGCTCTACTCGCCCGACGGCCCCACGGGCCGTCTCGGGCTGATCGAGTTCCGCGGCTTCGAGATGCCGCCGGACGCGCGCATGAGCCTCGCCCAGCAGCTGCTGATCCGGGCGCTGATCGCCCGGTTCTGGAAAGAGCCGGCGACCGGCGGCTTCGTGCGCTGGGGGACGCAGCTCCACGACCGCTTCATGCTGCCGAGCTTCGTGTGGCAGGACTTCCTCGACGTGCTCGCCGACCTCGAACGCGCGGGCTATCCAGTGCGCGCAGAATGGTTCGAGGCGCAGCGAGAGTTCCGCTTCCCGTTCTGCGGCAAGATCGAGCGCGAAGGCGTCGGGCTCGAGCTCCGGCAGGCGCTCGAGCCGTGGCACGTCATGGGCGAGACTGGCGCGATCGGCGGCACGGTCCGCTTTGTGGATTCCTCCGTCGAGCGGCTGGAGGTCAGGCTGTCGAACGCCGATCCGAGCCGCTACGCCGTGACCTGCAACGGCCGGACGGTTCCGCTTTCGCCGGCGGCCGGCGGCCATGTCGGCGGCGTCCGGTTCAAGGCGTGGCAGCCCGCCTCAGGCCTGCACCCCACCATTCCGCCGCACGCGCCGCTGACCTTCGACATCTACGACCGCTGGTCGCGCCGGTCGATCGGCGGCTGCGTCTACCACGTCGCCCATCCGGGCGGCCGCAATTACGAGACCTTCCCGGTCAACTCCAACGAGGCCGAGGCGCGGCGGCTCGCGCGGTTCGAGGACATCGGGCACACCCCGGGCGCCTTCGACCCGGGCAACGAGCCGGCCGATCCGTCCTTCCCCTTCACCCTTGACCTCCGCCGGCCCGCGAGGATGCCCCAATGACGCGGCGTTGCGGACAGCGACTGACGCGATGGCGGCGCGCTCGAGGGAGTGCGACGGTTCGTGGCTGAGGCACTGACCCTCGCGGAGACCGACGAGGCGCCGCCCGCGGACGGTCTCCTCGACGGCTATGCCCGGGCCGACGGCGTCTATGACGAGATGCTGGCGGCCGACGGATCGGTCCGGCCCCATTACCGGGAGATGATCGCGGCGCTTGCGGCCATGAGCGATGCCGAGCGCGTGCGCCGCTTCGCCAGCGCCT
>NZ_RYFI01000006.1:65817-71304 GCF_004103825.1 Hansschlegelia zhihuaiae | reverse complement strand
GCCCCCCCCCCCCCCGCCGCTCATCATCGGCCAGGCCGAGTGGCGCAGCCTCGTCGACGGCCTCGTCCAGCGCGCGACCTTCCTCGAGAAGCTGATCGCGGACCTCTATGGCGAGAGGCGGCTCCTTCAGGACGGGATCCTTCCGGCCGCGATCCTCGGCCGGAACCCGGAGTTCCTGCGGCCGCTCGCCGATCAGGCACAGTCGGGACAGCCGCTCCTGCGCTTCATCGCCGTCGACATCGGCCGCGGCCCCGACGGGCGATGGTGGGTGCTGGGCGACCGCACGCAGGCGCCGTCGGGCGCCGGTTTCGCGCTCGAGAACCGTGTCGCGACCGCGCGCGCTTTTCCGGACCTGATCCGCGACCTGAAGATCCAGCGTCTCGCGCGGTTCTTCCGGCGCTTCCGCGAGTCGATGAACGCGCTAGTCGACGCCAAGGCGCTGCGCGTCGGATTGCTGTCGCCGGGCCCCGCCAACGAGACCTATTTCGAGCACGCTTATCTCGCGCGCTATCTCGGCTTCCTGTTGCTCGAAGGCGGCGACCTCTCGGTGCAGGGCGACCACGTGGTGGTGCGCACCGTCGATGGCGCGACGCCCATCAGCGTGCTGTGGCGGCGCCTCGACTCGGACTTCGCCGATCCGCTGGAACTCCACGCCGGCTCGCGCATCGGCACTCCCGGCCTCGCGCGGGCGGTGCGGGCCGGCGCGGTCAAGATGGTCAACGCGCTCGGCTCCGGTGTCCTCGAGGCGCGGGCGCTGCTCGCCTTTCAGCCGGCGCTGGCGCGGGCGCTGATCGGCGAGGAGCTGTTGCTGCCGACCGTCGCCACCTGGTGGTGCGGGCAGGAGAAGGAGCGCGCCTATGTCTCGGCCAACCGCGACCGGCTGTCGCTCGCAGACGCCTTTCCTCACGCCGCCGACGCGGACGACAGGCGCCGGCCCCTCGATCTCGGCATCCGTCGCGCCGCCTCCGACCGTCTGCTGGAAGAGCTCGACGGCAAGGGCGTCGGGGTGGTGGGCCAGGAGATCGTGGCGCTCTCGACCGCGCCGGTCTTCGTGGATGGAAAGCTGACGCCACGGCCCGTCACCCTGCGGGTCTATCTCGCGCGCGACGCCGAGGGCTGGAGCGTCATGCCGGGAGGCTTCGCCCGGGTCTCGAGCTCGACGGACCCGCTCGCGGTCTCGATGCAGGCCGGGGGGCACTCGCTGGACGTCTGGGCGCCGACCGACCGCGCCGAACATCCGGTCTCGCTCCTGAGCGCAGGCCAGGCCTTTTCGCGACGCCTGCCGAGCGCCCCGCCCGCCCGCGCCGCTGACAACCTCTATTGGCTCGGCCGCTATGTCGAACGCGCGGAGGCCGCGACCCGGCTCGTCCGTCTCTACGCGGCCCGCATCGCGGAGGGCGAGCGGCGCGGCGAGCTCGAGGCGCGCGTCGGCGAGACGCTCGCAAAGTTCGACGTCGACGCGCTGATGGGCGATCCTGCCGAAGGCCTGCGCACGCTCGCCCGCGACGCCTTCGCGACCGCGTCGCGCATCCGCGACCGCTTCTCGCCCGATGGCTGGCGGGCGCTTCGCGAGGTCGTGGACCTCGTCGAAGCCCATCTCGAGACGGCGGACCCCGGCGGCAATCTGGTCGACCTGTCGAGTGCGATGCTGACGAGGCTCGCGGGATTCGCGGGCCTCGTGCATGAGAACATGTACCAGTTCACCGGCTGGCGCTTCCTGCAGGCCGGGCGCCTGCTCGAGCGCGGCCAGATGACCGCGACGGTGGCCGCGGCGCTGAGCGCCGACCCGGAACTCGAGGGCGGCCTGGAGGCGCTGCTCGAATTCAGCGACAGCCGGATCGCCTATCGCCGGCGCTACACCGTCGACCTCTCGCGCGAGACGGTGCTGGACCTCTGCGTGCTCGATCCGCTCAACCCGCGCGCCGTCGCCTTCCAGGTCAACGGCTTCAAGGCGCTGCTCGACGAGCTTCCCGGCATGCGGCGCGGCGAGACGCTGCACGCGGTCTCCCGCCGCGCCGCGCGGCTCCAGGTCAGGCTCGCGACCGGCGACGCGGCCGAGGCGACGGAGTCGTTCCTGACGCGCATCGCCGACGACCTCGCGGTGATCTCGGACCTTCTGAGCCAGCGCTATTTCAGCGCCACGCCGAAGCCCCCGAGCGATTTCCCGGACGCGGAATGATCTACGAGATCAAGCTCAACATCGGCTACGAGTATCTGTCTGCCGTCAACGACGCGCGCCATGTCCTGCGCGTGCGGCCGCGCGCGATGGCAGGCCAGCGGCTGCTCTCCGTCGTGCTCGCGATCGAGCCGCGGCCAGACGAGACATTCTCGGAGCTCGACTTTTTCGGCAACGCGCTGGACCACGTGCTGATCCAACAGCCCCACCAGACGCTCGACGTCAGCATGACGGCCCGGGTGTCGGTCGCCCGCGGCGCGCCCGATCTGTCCGCGACGCCGTCGGTCGGCGACCTGATCGAGGTCAGCCTCGCCTCGCAGGTGTCGAACTCGAGCGGGCCCATGCATTATCTCGGCGACAGCCGCGTGGTCCGGACCTCGCCGTCGCTCACGGCTTACGCTGCCGAGGCCGTCGACCTCTCCGCCCCAGCGGGCGAGGCGGCGCTGGCTCTCGCCCGCCGGATCCAGGCGGACTTCGACTACGCGCCGGGCGCGACCAAGGTCGACACGCCGCTCGAGGACGCCTTCGCGCAGCGCGAAGGCGTCTGCCAGGACTTCGCGCATGTGATGATCGCGGCGCTGCGCGGCGTCGGGGTGCCGGCGGCCTATGTCAGCGGCTATCTGCGCACTACGCCGCCGCCCGGAAAGCCGCGGCTCGAAGGCGCGGACGCGATGCACGCCTGGGTGTCGGTCTGGCTGGGCGCCAAGCTCGGCTGGCGCGGCTTCGACCCGACCAACGGCGTCGAGGCGCTGAACGACCACATCGTGGTCGCGGTCGGCCGCGACTATTCCGACGTCGCGCCGATCGACGGGGTGCTGATGACCGCGGGCCCCCAGACCACCACCCATTCGGTCGACGTCAAGCCGATCGACTAATCTCGGCGAGAGAGACCGGATCTTAAGGCCTTTCGGCTATCCGTCTGGAATGACCATCAATCCCGCGGGAACGATCGCGATCCAGCTTCATCAGGCGCGTCAGCGTCTGGCGGTCAGCAAGGCGCGGGCGCGCCGGCTGGCCGGGCTGATCGAGCGGGTCGGCGCCGAGGGCGCGCAAGGACGCGCGCTCGCCGACGCCTTCGCGATCGCCGAGGACCTGATCGCCCAGCAGCGCGACTCGATCGCCGCGCTCGAGTCCTGCGAAAAGGCCCTCGCGGCGTTCGGGAAGGCCTCCGGGCCGCTGCAAGCCTGACGCCCGTGCAGCGCCATTCGCCCGACGCCCTCCCCTCGACGGTCTCGCCATGACGGATGAACGACGCCTCGGCATCCGCGACGTCCAGCGGCGGGCGGTCTACGACTTCAACGTCCAGCACGCCGCGCTCGCGCGCCGGGCGCAGTCCGAGGCCGGACGATGGCTGCTGACCGCGCTGCTGCTCGTGCATCTCGCCGGCCTCCTGCTGCTCGCCGGCGCGCAGGGACCCGAGGCGCTCATGCGGACAAGCGCACAATGGACGTTCGTCCTAGGCGCCGGCTTCGCGCTGCTCGCTGGGCTCATGGCCTGGATCAACTGGACCGCGACCGCGATCGTCCACACCGAATGGGCCGACGTCAGGCTGCTCGACCCTGACGGGCCGGACGAGATCGATGGCCCAAGGTTGAAGAAGGCGGCCGCGAATGCGAGCTATCTGCTTGCGATCGTCTTCAGCCTCCTGTCGCTGCTCGCGCTTCCTCTGGCGGCGCTGCTGCTCCTCGGCTGATCCCGGAAATCCCGAGCCGTCTGGCGCACGGAGCCTCCATGTCCGCCTATTCCGACCTGTCGGCGCATTTCGCGCGCATCTCAGCTGTCTCGAACGCGCTCGGCATCCTGCATTGGGACAACGCCGCCATGATGCCAAAGGGCGCCGCGGCGACGCGCGCCGACAGCATGGCGACGCTCGCTGTGCTTCGCCATGACATGACGACCGACCCGCGGGTCGCCGACATGCTCGACGCGGCCGGCGGGGACGACGGCCTCGGCGACTGGGAGCGCGCCAATCTGCGCGAGATCGGCCGGGTCTTCGCGATCGAGACCGCGGTGCCAGCCGACCTCGTGGCGGCCTCCAGCAAGGCGGTCTCGGCCTGCGAGATGCGCTGGCGCCAGGCGCGGGAGGACTCCGACTTCGTCGGCCTGCTGCCATTCCTCTCCGAGGTGCTGGCGCTCCAGCGCGAGATGGGCCGCGCCAAGGGGGAGCGTCTCGGCCTCGACCCTTACGACGCCCTGCTCAACGATTACGAGCCCGGCGGTCGCTCGGCCGCGATCGACGCGCTGTTCGACGATCTTGCGGACTTCCTGCCGGGCTTCGTCGACGAGGCGCTCGCCGCGCAGGCGCGGCGGCCCGCCGACCCGCCGCTCGAGGGCCCCTTCCCAGTCGAGACGCAACGGTCGCTCGGCCTGAGGTTCATGGCCGCGCTCGGCTACGACTTCGAGCGCGGGCGGCTCGACGTCTCGACCCACCCGTTCTGCGGCGGTGCCGACAACGACGTCCGCATCACCACCCGCTATGACGAGGCCGACTTCACCACCGCGCTGATGGGCGTGCTGCACGAGACCGGGCACGCGCTCTACGAACAGGGCCGGCCGCAGGGCCATATGAGCCAGCCGGTCGGGCAGGCGCGCGGCATGAGCGTCCATGAGAGCCAGTCGCTGCTGATCGAGATGCAGGCCTGCCGGTCTCCGGAGTTCATCGCCTTCGCGGGCCCCATCATGCGCGAGGCGTTCGGCGGAGACGGGCCGGCCTGGACGCCGGAGGCGCTCTGGCGGCGCTACACCAGGGTCGAGCGCGGCTTCATCCGGGTCGACGCCGACGAGGCCACCTACCCGGCCCATGTCATCCTGCGCTACCGGCTCGAAAAGGCGATGATCGCGGGCGACCTCGCGCTCGCCGACCTGCCGGGCGCCTGGAACGACGGGATGGGGGAACTGCTCGGCGTCACGCCGCCGAACGACCGGCTCGGCTGCCTGCAGGACATCCACTGGCCGAGCGGCGGCTGGGGCTATTTCCCGACCTACACGCTCGGGGCGATGACCGCGGCGCAGCTGTTCGACGCGGCGAAGCGCGCCGATCCCGACATTCTGCCGGCGATCGGCCGCGGAGACTTCGCGCCGCTTGTGGCGTGGCTGAGGGCCAACGTCCACGGCCAGGGCTGCCTCTACGAGACCGACGACCTGCTGACGCGCGCCACCGGCCGCGCGCTCGACGCCGGCGTGTTCAAGGCGCACCTGAAGAGGCGATATCTCGAGGAGGCGTGAACGGCGCTTTGAGATAGCATCGACCGTACTGCGTGCTTCGAGACGCCGCCCTGACGGACGGCTCCTCAGCATGACGAGGTCAGTGC
>NZ_RYFI01000006.1:61676-65738 GCF_004103825.1 Hansschlegelia zhihuaiae | reverse complement strand
GGGCGTCTCGAAGCACGCAGGACCGTCGATCCGAGGAGCTTCTGAGGCTTTATTCTGCAAGCTCCCGTTTGGCGGCGGCGTAGTCCTCGACCATGCGCCGCACCAGCTCGGCGACTTCCGGCGCGTCATGGATCGCGCCGAGCCCCTGCCCCGAGCCCCAGATGTCCTTCCAGGCTTTCGCGTCCGCCGATGCGAAGTCCATGCTGGACTTGTCGGCTGACGGCAGCGCGTCGGGGTCGAGGCCCGCTGCGGCGATCGACGGCTTCAGGTAGTTGCCCGGCACGCCCGTGAACAGCGACGAGCAGACGATGTCGGCAGCCGCCTCCGCGACCAGCATCTCCTTGTAGCGCGGGTCGGCGTTCGCCTCCCGGGTCGCGATGAAGCGGGTGCCGACATAAGCGAGGTCGGCGCCCATCGCCTGCGCGGCCAGCACCGCCCTGCCGGTCGCGATCGCGCCCGACAGCACGATCGGGCCGTCATAGAAGGCGCGGACTTCCTGAACGAGGGCGAAGGGGCTCAGGGCGCCCGCGTGGCCGCCGGCGCCGGCGCAGACAAGAATCAGCCCGTCGACGCCGGCCTCCAGCGCCTTCTCGGCGTGGCGCACCGAGATCACGTCGTGCAACACGACGCCGCCCCAGTCGTGCGCCGCCTTCACCACCTCGTTGGGCGGCCGAAGCGAGGTGATGACGATCGGGACGCGGTGGCGGGCGCAGGTCCGCATGTCCTCGCCGAGCCGGGCGTTCGAGGCGTGGACGATCTGGTTCACGGCGTAGGGCGCGACGGGAAGGCCGGGATTGGCGTTCGAGAAGGCTGCGAGCTCCGATCCGATCCGCGAAAGCCACCCGTCGAGCGCCTCGGCGGGACGGGCGTTGAGCGCGGGGAACGATCCCACCACGCCGGCCCTGCACTGCGCGATCACGAGCTCCGGCCCGGACACGATGAACATCGGCGCGCCGATGACCGGGAGCGACAGGCGCCCTTCGAGCAGTTTTGGGAGCGGCATGGAGGGCCCGGCAACGGTCAGATGTGCGGATGCACCCTATGCAGCATCCACAGTTCCGTCACGCTGAATTTCGACGGGCGGCCGCTCTATTCCGCCGCGATCCGCGAAGATGCCGGACGCTTTGCCGCCCGCGCAGCACGGAGCTTGGCGAAATCGTCGCCGGCGTGGTGCGACGAGCGCGTCAGCGGGCTCGCCGAGACCATGAGAAACCCCTTGGCGTAGGCCATGGTCTCGAAGGACTGGAACTCGCCCGGCGTCACGAAGCGCTTCACCGCATGGTGCTTGCGGGTCGGCTGCAGGTACTGGCCGACAGTGAGGAAATCGACCTCGGCCGACCGCAGATCGTCCATCAGCTGCAGCACCTCGTTCCGCTCCTCGCCGAGCCCGACCATGATGCCGGATTTGGTGAAGGCCTCCGGGTCGAGCTCCTTCACGCGCTGCAGCAGGCGCAGCGAATGGAAGTAGCGGGCGCCGGGGCGCACCGTCAGATAGAGCGACGGCACGCATTCGAGATTGTGGTTGAACACGTCCGGCCGCGCCTCGACCACGATCTCGAGCGCGCCGTCCTTGCGCAGGAAGTCCGGCGTCAGCACCTCGATCGTGGTGCCGGGGCTCGTGCGGCGGATCGCGCCGATCACTTCGGCGAAATGCTTCGCGCCGCCGTCGGAAAGGTCGTCGCGATCGACCGAGGTGATGACCACGTGGTTGAGGCCGAGCTTCGCCACGGCGTCGGCGACGCGCGACGGCTCGCCCGCGTCGACCGCCTCGGGCATCCCCGTGCGCACGTTGCAGAAGGCGCAGGCCCGCGTGCATGTGTCGCCCAAGATCATGAAGGTCGCGTGCTTCTTGGACCAGCACTCGCCGATGTTCGGACAGCCGGCCTCCTCGCAGACCGTGACCAGCTTGTTGTCCCGGACGATCCCTTGCGTCTCCCGCCAGACGGGGGAGCCCGGCGCGCGCACGCGGATCCATTCGGGCTTCTTCAGAAGCTCGGCGTCGGGACGGCGCGCTTTCTCCGGATGGCGGAGCCGGGCGGAGGGCTGGGTGTGGTCGAGGACCGTGACCATGGGGCTCAGATCGTGGCGCCGGCCCGCTTGCGCAACGGCGCGCGCGGGCATGAAAAAGGAGAGCGAAGCGCAAGGCTCCGCTCTCCCTGGAGTTTAGCCGAGGCTCTCGGCCCCGTCACCCGCACGCCCGCGGGGCGGACGCGCGCGATGCGCAGGGCTCAGGCCGCGGTGCGCCGCCCGCTGATCATCCGCCACAGGAAGATGAGCAGGCAGGCGCCCGCGATCGCCACGATGCACTGCCAGATCCACCCGCCGGGCGGAATGACGCCCAGCATTCCGAGGATCGCGTTCATCACAAGGGCGCCGACGATGCCCAAGATGATGTTCATGATCAGTCCCATGTCGGACTTCATGATCTGCTCGGCGATCCATCCGGCGATGCCGCCGAGGATGATCGCCATGAACCAGCCGACGCCTGTCATCGCTTGCCACTCCTGAATAGGTCCCGTCAGACGCAGAACCCACGGGGCAAATCCGCGGTTCCAGCCGGCGCGAAATTTCGCATCTCTCAGGTGTGAATCACTCGGCCGTATGCGTCCAGCACGCTCTCATGCATCATTTCGGAGAGGGTCGGATGCGGGAAAACCGCATGCATCAGCTCCTCCTCGGTGGTCTCGAGATTCATGGCGATCACGAAGCCCTGGATCAGTTCGGTGACCTCCGCCCCGACCATATGGGCCCCGAGCAGCTCGCCGGTCTCGGCGTCGAAGATCGTCTTGACCAGTCCCTCCGGCTCGCCGAGCGCGATCGCCTTGCCATTGCCGTTGAACGGGAAGCGGCCGACCTTGAGCTTGCGGCCCTGCTCCTTGGCCTTCTTCTCGGTGAGCCCGACGGAGGCGATCTGCGGGTTGCAATAGGTGCAGCCGGGGATCTTGGCCTTGTCCATCGGATGGACGTGCAGCCCCTTGATGCCCTCGACGCAGATGACCCCTTCATGTTCGGCCTTATGGGCGAGCATCGGCGGCCCGGCGACGTCGCCGATGGCGTAGATCCCCTTCACATTGGTGCGGCCGATTCCGTCGGTCACCACGCAGCCGCGTTCGGTCTTCACGCCGAGCGCCTCGAGGCCGAGATTCTCGACGTTGCCCACGACGCCGACGGCCGAGATGACGCGATCGACCTTCAGGGTCTGCGTCTTGCCGTCCGACGCCTCGATCGTCGCGGTGACGTCGTCCGAGCCCTTGTCCAGCTGTGTCACCTTCGCGCCGGACAGGATCTTGATCCCGAGCTTCTCGAAGCGCTTGCGGGCGTGGGCCGCGATCTCCTCGTCTTCGACGGGCAGGATCTGCGGCAGCACCTCGACGACCGTGACGTCCGCGCCCATGGTGTGGAAGAAGCTCGCGAACTCGATGCCGATCGCGCCCGACCCCACGACCAGCAGCGACTTCGGCATCTTTTCGGGGACCATCGCCTCGAAATAGGTCCAGACCAGCTTCTTGTCGGGCTCGAGGCCCGGCAGCACGCGCGGCCGGGCGCCGGTCGCGACGATGATGTTCTTCGCCTGGTAGGTCCCCTCCCCGAGCGCGCCCTTGGGCGCCGGCGCGGGCGGGCCCTGCACCGACTTCTTCGGCGCGACGACCTTCACTTCGCCGGGCTTGGTGATGGTCGCCTCGCCCCAGATGACGTCGACCTTGTTCTTCTTCATGAGAAACCCGACGCCGCCATTGAGCTGCGCCGAGACCCCGCGCGAGCGCTTCACCACCGCGGCCATGTCGAAGCCGACCTTTTCGGCGGTGAGCCCGTAATTCTGCGGGTGCTGCAGGTAGTGGTAGACCTCCGCCGAGCGTAAGAGCGCCTTCGTCGGGATGCAGCCCCAGTTCAGGCAGATGCCCCCGAGATGCTCGCGCTCGACCACCGCCGTCCTGAAGCCGAGCTGGGCGGAGCGGATCGCGGTGACATATCCGCCGGGGCCGCCGCCGATGATGAGGACGTCGTAGGGATCAGCCATGGGTCGCGCCTGCCAGTCTTCTCGGGCCTGATATGGCGTCCGCG
>NZ_RYFI01000006.1:20583-61625 GCF_004103825.1 Hansschlegelia zhihuaiae | reverse complement strand
CCGGGGAGCCGGGAGGCCGCGGCGAGGCAGGCCTCGAATGGATCGGCGGCGTCGGCCGCCGTGTGGAGCGAGCCGCCGGAGGCCATGATTGCCTCGATCAGCATCAGATTGTCGTGGAGGTCGAAATCCTCGACCACGAGCCCGTCAAAATGAAGCGACCGGCCATCGGCGAGAACGACCAGCGCCTCCCTGCCGACGCCGTCCGTCATGCGCTCGAACAGCGGGAGCGCGTGCTCGGAGTAGCCGAACACCGGCTTGCCGAGCGCGAACATGAAACCGAGTTCGAAGGCGGTCCCGGGATCGGCGCTCGGGCTGCGGAATGGGGTGAGGTTGGCGATCACGACGTCGGCCGCGCGCATCATCGCGATATTTCCGGCGAAGATTGCAGGAGAGACCGCGCCGGGAGCGAACCCTTCGAGCGCCTGGTCGAACGGATAGAGCGGCTCGATCCCGTAGGCCCGGCACGCCGCCTTCTTGCGCGCCCCGATCGCCGCGGCGTCCGCGCGGAATACGTCCGGCCCGGCGAGATAGGCTTTCATGAGCGCGAGCCGGTCGCGTCACGCATATTGCGCCACGCCGTCGCCGAAGGACCAGTTCTCCTTCTTCACCTCGACGAGGTTGATCAGGACGTTGTTGGGCTTCACGCCGGCGGCCTTCTCGAAACGCCCGACGATCGCCTTGTAGAGCGCCTTCTTCTGGTCGAGCGTGCGGCCTTCATTGGCGGTGATCTGGACGATCACGAGGTCGTCGTCATGGGCCACGTCGAGATAGCTCGCGGCGTAGACGAAGCCCGCCCGGTCGTGCTCGTGCAGCACGACGAACTTGTCGTTCTCGGGAATGCCGAAGGCCTCGCGCAGCGCCTCATAGGCGGCCTCGCACATGGCGTGCTTGTGGGCCTCGTTGCGGCCTTTCAGGAGCGAGATGCGGACGAGGGGCATCAGCCTGCCTCCTCGTCGCTTGGCGCGTCACCTCGCAACTGCATGTTATTATTACGTGGCGACGTAGGCCAAACAAATTGAAACAAACCCACCGCCAACATGGGAGTCATTATTTCCATGACATTGCCCGTCTTATCGAGACGATACAATACACTATAGAACAAAAAGCAAAATATCGACGTTATGAGCAGCCTTACTAACAAATTATCGACGATCGCCACTATCAGAAGTGCAAAGCAAATACAAAGTGGTGCAAACATAATCAACCAAAGCGCGAGAAATCCAAACTCCGTTTCTAAGTCAAGCCGAAAACCACCGTCTGAAGCGCTGTATCCAGCCACCAGTACGGCAACAAGTAACAATACAGCGGCAATTTTTCGCATCATGTCACATGTATATCAAGAACAAACAATATTATACAAGCATCCCCATCGGTTTCTCGATCAAACGCTTCACGACCGAAATCAGCGTGGCGCCGAGCGCGCCGTCGACGGCGCGGTGGTCGCAGGAGAGCGTGAGGCTCATCACGGTCGCGATCTTGATCTCGCCGCCCTTCACCACCGCGCGCTTCTCGCCGCCGCCGACCGCGAGGATCGTCGAATGCGGCGGGTTGATCACCGCCGTGAAGTCCTTGACGCCGAACATGCCGAGGTTCGAGACCGCCGTAGTGCCGCCCTGATACTCCTCGGGCTTCAGCTTCCGGTCCTTGGCTCGGGCGGCGAAGTCCTTCATCTCCTTCGCGATCGCCGACAGCGTCTTGGTCTCGACGGCCCTTATGATCGGCGTGATCAGGCCGTTGCCGGGCAGCGCGACCGCGACGCCGACGTCCGCATGCTTGTGGCGGAGCATCGCGCCCTCGGTCCAGGTCACGTTGGCGTCCGGCACCTGGGCGAGCGCGACGCCGAGCGCCTTGATCACCATGTCGTTGACCGAGACCTTCCAGGCAGGCTTGCCGTCCTGCTCAGGCGCCGAGGCGTTGATCTCTCCGCGGAGCTTCAGCAGGTCGTCGATCTCGCAGTCGACCGTGACGTAGAACTGCGGGACGGTCTGGCGGGCCTCGGTGAGGCGCCGCGCGATCGTCTTGCGCATGCCGTCATGCGGGACTTCCTCGAACGAGCCTTCGGGGAACAGCTTCTTGGTCGCCTCGTCCGCCGGCGCAGGCGGCGCCTTGGCGGCAGGCGCTCCATCGGGAGCCTTCGCGGCCGGCGCGGGCTTGGCGCCGCCCGAGGCCTTTGCCTGCTCGACGTCGGCCTTGATCACCCGGCCATGCGGACCGGAGCCCTGGATGGCGCCGATTTCGATGCCGGCCTCCTTGGCGAGGCGGCGGGCGAGCGGCGAGGCAAAGACGCGCGATCCCTTGTCATGGCCGTTCGCGGCGGGCTTCGGCGCGGGCTCCGATTTCGGCGCCTCGTCGTGCCTGGCCTCGCTCGGCCGCGGCGCGGACGCCTCGGTCTTCGGCGCTTCGGACTTGGCCGGCTCAGGCGCGGTCTTCGGCGACGGCTTTGGCGCGGCGTCGAGCGCGGACTTGTCCTCGCCCTCCTCCAGCAGGATCGCGATCAGCTCGTTGACGGGAACGTCGGACGTGCCTTCCGCCACCACGATCTTGCCGACCGTCCCCTCGTCGACTGCCTCGACCTCCATCGTGGCCTTGTCGGTCTCGATCTCTGCGATGACGTCGCCGGACTTCACCGCGTCGCCTTCCTTCACGAGCCACTTTGCGAGGTTGCCCTTCTCCATGGTGGGCGACAGCGCGGGCATCAGGATGTTGGTGGGCATCGTCTCAGGCCTCTTCGGAAGGCTTCTGGGAGGGCGTGTCGAACGGAAACAACGCGTCCATCGGAAAACCGACGGCGTCGAAAGGCGCGACGCGCACCTCGTCGCCCATTTCGAACGTCGCTTGGAGCAGCCATCGGCCCGCGGCCAAAGCAAACGCTTCGAGAATGCGCGCCGAGGGATCAAGCAGCCAGAGAAAGCCGACCCCGGCCTCCGCATAGATCCGGCGCTTCGACCCACGGTCGAGCCGCTCTGTCGATGGCGATAGAATCTCGCAAACCCAGTCGGGCGGCGTTTCGATATAGGTCGTCTGAGGTTCGGCAGGCAGTCGCTCGCGTCGCCACCCTGCAAAATCGGGCACCACGACATCGAGACCAAGATGGAGTTCCGGCTCGGGCAGAAACAACCAGCCTCCGGGCCCGCCTCGCCCGCGACCATAAGGGCCGGTGAGTTCGTAACCGAGTTCGTTCGCCGCCCCGCCATGGCTGGGCCGCGGCCGCGGATGCGTCTCCAGCCGGCCGTCGATGATCTCCGCCACGAGATGCGGCGGGACCGCCTCGAGATCGGCGTAGGTCGCCTTTCGAATGGCCGGGTCGGCGGTCACGCGGTCAGCGCCTCATGAAACGCTCGAGGACCTTGCGGATCACGTGATGCGCCGCCCGGTGCTGGGCCTCGCGCATCGAGGTCGGCGGCAGGCGGCGGGGGCCGGTCCCGGTCTGCGCATGGCGGCGGCGGAGGAATTCATTCGCGACGGTCTTGATGATGCGGCCGATCATGGAGCTCTCCTACTGGATGGCGCTCGTCGTCCCGACGTCGGTCGCGCCGTCCCATTCCGCGTCGAGCGCCGACTTTATGGCGGCGAGTGCGGCGTCCTGCGAACAGACGCCCTCGGTGTCGAAGATGCGGGAGACGTGCCGGGCGACGTCGGTCAGCAGCACGCCCCAAACCGCCGGATCGTCGAAGCCGCGCTGCAGCGAGACGTGCAGCCCGTTGTCGACGATCCAGGCTCGCAGCACCTCGGCCGCCTGGTCCGCCTCGTGCGCGGCGAACGGGATGGCGAGTTCGGCGGGCTTCGTCACCGGTAGCACACCGCCTTGGCCGCCTCGACCACCTCGGCGACGCTCGGCAGGGCGAGCTTCTCGAGATTGGCCGCGTAGGGCATCGGCACGTCCTTGCCCGAGACGCGCGTCACCGGCGCGTCGAGCCAGTCGAAGGCGTGCTCCATGACGCGCGCCGCGATCTCGGCGCCGACGCCGGACTGCGCCCAGCCCTCCTCGACCGTGACGATCCGCCCGGTCTTCTTGACTGACTCGACGATCGTCTCGGTGTCCATCGGGCGGATCGTGCGCAGGTCGATGACCTCGGCCTCAATGCCCTCCTCGGCGAGCTTCTCTGCGGCCTTGAGCGCGTAGGTCATGCCGATCGACCAGGCGACGATCGTGACATGCTCGCCCGGCCGCGCGATCTTGGCCTTGCCGATCGGAACCACGTAGTCGTCGAGCTTCGGCACCGGGAACGACTGTCCGTAGAGGATCTCGTTCTCGAGGAAGATCACCGTGTTCTCGTCGCGGATCGCGGATTTCAGCAGCCCCTTGGCGTCGGCCGCGGTGTAGGGCGCGATAACGGTCAGGCCCGGCACGTTCGAATACCAGGAGGCGTAGTCCTGGCTGTGCTGCGCCGCGACGCGCGCCGCCGCGCCGTTCGCCCCGCGGAACACGATCGAACAGCCCATCTGGCCGCCGGACATGTAGAGCGTCTTGGCGGCCGAATTGATGATCTGGTCGATCGCCTGCATGGCGAAATTGAACGTCATGAACTCGACGATCGGTTTCAAACCCGCAAGGGCAGCCCCTACTCCCACACCTGCGAACCCGTGCTCGGTGATCGGCGTGTCGACCACCCGCTCTTTGCCGAACTCGTCGAGCAGGCCCTGGCTCACCTTATAGGCGCCCTGATATTCGGCGACCTCCTCGCCCATCAGGAACACCCGGTCGTCGGCGCGCATCTCCTCGGCCATCGCGTCGCGCAGCGCCTCGCGCACCGTCTGCGACACCATCTCCGTGCCTTCCGGCACGTCCGGCTCCGGCAGCGCCTTCGGCTGGGGCGGATTGGCGGCGGCGGAGCCGGTCGCCTTGGCCTCGGCCGGCGACTGCTTGCCGACGTCGTCCTTGGCCGCCTTTTCGGGCGTGGCGGGCTTGGCCGCGGGCTCCTTGCCGGGCTTTTCTCCGGCGCCGTTGCTCAGCGCGGACTTGTCCTCGCCGTCGCCCAGGATGAGCGCGATCGGCGTGTTGACCTTGACGTCGTCAGCGCCCTCTTCGACCAGGATCTTTCCGAGCGTGCCCTCGTCGACCGCCTCGACTTCCATGGTCGCCTTGTCGGTCTCGATCTCGGCGATCACGTCGCCCGACGTGACGCTGTCGCCCTCCTTCTTGAGCCATTTGGCGAGCTTGCCCGCCTCCATGGTCGGCGAAAGCGCCGGCATGAGGACTTCGATCGGCATGGGGGGACGTCCCTCTGGTTCAGTCTTCTTGCCCGGCGCCCTTCGGCGTCCGCTTTATTTCCGAGTCAGCGCAGGATGTCGGTCCACAGCTCCGACGGATCGGGCTCCGGATCGTTGGTCGCGAATTCGGCGGCGGCGTTGACGAGGTCGCGGACGTCCTTGTCCGCCGCCTTGAGCTCGTCCTCGCTCGCCCAACCCTTCTCGATCAGGCGTTTCCTCACCTGCTCGATCGGGTCGTGGGTCTCGCGCATCTTCTGGACCTCCTCCTTGGACCGGTATTTCGCCGGGTCCGACATGGAGTGGCCGCGATAGCGGTAGGTGATCATCTCGAGGATATAGGGCCCCTTGCCCTCGCGGGCGTGCTTGACGGCCCGGTCGCCGGCGGCCTTGACCGCGCGCACGTCCATGCCGTCGACCTGTTCGCCCGGAATGTCGAAGCTCGCGCCTCGCTGGCTGAGATTGGTGGTCGACGAAGCGCGCTCGAGCGACGTCCCCATGCCGTATTTGTTGTTCTCGACGACGTAGACCACGGGCAGCTTCCAGAGCTTCGCCATGTTGAAGCTCTCGTAGACCTGGCCCTGGTTCGAGGCGCCGTCGCCGAAATAGGCGAGCGCGACCTTGCCGTTCTTGCGGTATTTGTTGGCGAAGGCGAGGCCGGTGCCGAGCGAGACCTGGGCGCCGACGATGCCGTGGCCGCCATAGAAGTTCTTCTCGACGCTGAACATGTGCATCGAGCCGCCCTTGCCCTTGGAATAGCCGCCGCGGCGCCCGGTGAGCTCGGCCATCACGCCTTTCGGGTCCATCTCGCAGGCGAGCATGTGGCCGTGGTCGCGGTAGCCGGTGATCACCTGGTCGCCCTGCTCGAGCGCCATCTGCATGCCGATCACCACGGCTTCCTGCCCGATATAGAGGTGGCAGAAGCCGCCGATGAGCCCCATGCCGTAGAGCTGTCCGGCCTTCTCCTCGAAACGGCGGATCAGCAGCATCTCGCGATGCGCGTGGAGCTCCTGCTCCTTGGAGAAGTCGAGCGCGCCATTCGCGGACTTGGCCGCTCCCGAACCGCTTCGCGCGCCCGACGGGCTCGCGCGTTTGCCGGCGGCGCGGCCGGATGATTTCGGCGCGGCGTTAGACAGCGCGGACTTTGCGGCAGTGCTGGCCATGGCGTCCCCTGATCGCTTCCCGTCTTCTTTTCACCCAAGCTAACGCGGCGCCCACCCGAAGGCGAGACGCCAAGCCGTGAACTCGAGAGCTTGAGCTTGGACGAGCGATGACCAGAAGCCTAGACGAAGGTCGAAGCGCGGCTCAAGCCGCGTCCGACGCATGACGGGCGCCGCGCGCCCGCAGGGCTCAGTCGCTCTGGAGGAGGACCCGGTCCGCCGGGCTGACCCAGCCGAGATCGGAGCGCGCCTGCTCGTCGAGCAGGTCCGGATCCAGTCGCTCGGCGCTCAGCAGGTCGATGCGGTGCTCGATGCCGGCGCGCTCGGCCTTGATGGCGGCGAGCCGCGATTCGAGCTGGGCGATCTCCGTCTCCATGGAGCGGCTCGCGACCAGCCCATGGTCGCCCACATAGGCCTGCTGGCCGAAATAGGCCACGGCCCCGCCTGCGACGAGCCAGAGCGTGACCTGAGCGGCGGCCATGCGCCATTTGGTGCGGACGATCATGGCGCGAAGCTTGGGACCCGCATGGTTTCCGAACCGTTTACGAGGCCGGAAGCCGGGACTTGATCGCGTCGACGATGCGCTTGACCGGCGCGCGGCCCGACGGCGCGGACGCGGCCGGTTGCTCCAGCGCGACCGAGCGCTCGTCGTCGAGGTCGCCCTCGTCCTCGAGTCTCAGGCCGGCCCGAAGCACCCTGCCCTCGTCGACGCCGCGCACGATGAGCGTGGCAGGGCCGAAGCCGAGCGTGTCGCCGACCGCCGGCTCGTGCTCGAAGCGGTTGTCGAACAGCTCGGCCACCGTGAGCCCAGCGTCCTCGGGCGCGACCGCGAGCCCGTAGAGCTCGGAGAGTTGGGCCAGCGCCGTCTCGCCGCGCAGCGGGAACTCGCCGAGCGACGGGCGCGCGCGGCCCGCCTCGGTGGACGCGAACAGGCCGTCGAGCTCCGCGACCCTCTCCGTGGCGGTGAGGAAGTAGCCGTAGTCGCCGGGCTTCAGCGAGCCGGCCTGCAGCGGGTCGAGAATCGCACCCTCGCGCATCACGAAGACCGGCTTCACCCATTTCGGGATCGAATCGCGGTTGAGGATCGGGCAGTGCGGCGTGACCAGATAGCCGACCATCTCATGCGAGAGCTGTCCGGGCAGGTCGATCTCGACGCGCTGAACGCTGCGCGTCGTCTGGCGGACGGCGAGCTGCAGCCGCTTGGCGAGCGGCGCCACGGTCCAGCCCTGCACGATGAGCGAGACGATCACCACCACGAAGGCGACGTTGAAATAGACGTCGGCGTTCGGCGCCTGGGCGAGCGTCGGAATGGCGGCGAGGAAAATCGACACCGCGCCGCGCAGCCCGACCCAGCCGACGAAGGCGGTCTCCCGGCGCGAGAAGCCGAACGGATAGAGGCAGAGCGCGACCGCCACGGGACGCGCGACGAAGATCAGCATGAGCGCGATCGCGAGCGCCGGCAGGATGGTGGGTCCCATCGTGGACGGCGTCACCAGCAGGCCGAGCACGATGAACATCACGATCTGGCAAAGCCAGGTGACCGTGTCGTGGAACGTGATGATCGAGGGCAGCGCTCGCACCTGCCGGTTGCCCACCACGATTCCCGCGAGGTAGACGGCGAGGAAGCCGGAGCCGTGCAGCGCGCCCGACAGGGCGTAGAGCGCGACGACGAACGCCACCGCGAACAGCGGGTGAAGGCCTGACGGCAGCTCCACCCGGTTCAGCACGAAGGCGAGCGCGAAGCCTCCCGCGACGCCGGCCGCGGCGCCGATCAGCGCCTCCTGGAGGAAGTGCCCGACGATCGCGCCGGCCGACTCGCCGCCGGTCGCGGTGAGCACCCCGACCAGCAGCACTGTCAGGAACACGGCGACCGGGTCGTTGGTGCTCGACTCCATCTCGATCGTGACGCCGACTCGCCGCTGCAACTGGAGGCCGCTCGCGCGGATCAGGAAGAACACCGCGGCCGCGTCGGTCGACGCGATGGTCGCGCCGATCAGCAGCCCCTCGAGCCAGGTCAGCCCGAGCGTCCAGGCGGCGAAGATCCCGATCAGGCCCGCGGTCGCGAGCACGCCTGCGGTGGCGAGCGTCACCGCCGGCCACAACGCTCCGGCGAGGTGAGAGACGCGCGTCCGCAGTCCGCCGTCGAACAGGATGATGGCGAGCGCGATCGAACCGATCAGATAGGTGACGCGGTAATTGTCGAAGGCGACGCCGCCGGGGCCGTCCTCGCCGGTCAGCATGCCGATCACGAGGAAGACGAGGAGCAGCGGGGCGCCGAATCGCGAGGCCACTAGCGAGGACAGGATGCCGACCAGCATCAGCGCCGCGCCGAACAGCAGGATCGCGTTGACGACGGCGATATTTTCCATGTCCGCCCGACAGACCCCCACGACGGCGCGGACGCGCCCGGCGCCGTCGGGCGTGCTCCGAGCGCCGAAGCCTCAGAAAGGAAGGCTTTGAATTTCACGGAGAAATGGCGCGATATCAAGGCGGCGTGACGCGCCCGTGATCAACTCCGCGGAAACTCCAGCCCCATCTCGCGATAGCGCTCGGGATCGTCGCCCCAGTTCTCGCGGACCTTCACGAACAGGAAGAGATGCACGGTCGCCTCGGCGATCTCGGAGATCTCCTTGCGGGCCTCGGTCGAGATCGCCTTCACGGTCTGGCCGCCCTTGCCGATCACGATCCGCTTCTGGCTCTCGCGCTCGACATAGATGGTCTGCTCGACCCTGACCGAACCATCGGCGCGCGCCTCCCATTTCTCGGTCTCGACCGTGGAGGCGTAAGGAAGCTCGTCGTGCAGCCGGGCGAACAGCTTTTCGCGCGTGATCTCGGCCGCGAGCGCGCGCATCGGCAGGTCGGAGACGTCGTCGGCCGGGTAGAGCCAGGGGCCGAGCGGCATCTCGTCGGCGAGCCAGGCCGGGATGTCCGAGACGCCGTCGCCGGTCTTGGCCGAGACCATGAAGATGCGGTCGAAAGACACGCGGGCGGCCGCCTCCTGCGCCATGCCGAGCAGCTTTTCCCGCGCGACCGAATCGATCTTGTTCAGAATCAGCAGCTTGCGGCGCGGGGTTTCGGCGAGCTTGTCGAGGATCGCGAGATTGTCGTCGTCGAGCCCCTTCTTGGCGTCGATGAGCAGCGCGATCACGTCGGCGTCGGCCGCGCCGCCCCACGCTGTCGAGACCATGGCGCGGTCGAGCCGGCGCTTCGGCGCGAAGATGCCGGGCGTGTCGACGAACACGATCTGCGCGCCGTCGTGGATCAGCAGCCCCCTGATCAACGCCCGCGTGGTCTGGACCTTGTGGCTGACGATCGAGACCTTCACCCCGACGAGACGGTTCACCAGCGTCGACTTGCCGGCGTTCGGCGCCCCGACGAGCGCGACGAAGCCGCAGCGCGTCACGCCCTCATAGCCGGTCTCGGCTGGTTCCTCAGGCAATGTTGACCACCCCTTCGCGCGCGAGCAGGGCCTCGGCCGCCGCCTGTTCGGCGGCGCGCTTCGAACGGCCGCCGCCCTGCGCCTCCTCGACTCCTTCGACCATCACGGCGACCCGGAACTGCGGATTGTGGTCGGGTCCGGAGCGGGCGACCTCGCGATAGACCGGCGCCGCGAGGCCGCGTCCCTGCGCCCATTCCTGGAGCTCGGTCTTGGGGTCGCGGAGCGGCCGTTTCGGCGCAAGCAGCCGCTCGCCCCAGAACCGCTCGACCAGCGCGGCCGCAGCCGCGTAGCCGCCGTCGAGATGGGTCGCGCCGATCACCGCCTCGCAGACGTCCGACAGGATCGCGGCCTTTCGACGGCCGCCCGAGCCAGCCTCCCCCGCGCCGAGCCGGATATAGGGCCCGAGCTCCATCGCCTCCGCGACCTCGGCGCAGGTCTCGGCGCGCACGAGCTCGGCGAGCCGGCGCGACAGTTCGCCCTCGTCGGCCGTCGGATAGGCTCCGATCAGCATGTCGGCGACCGCAAGGCCGAGCACGCGGTCGCCCAGGAATTCGAGCCGCTGGTAGCTGCCGAGCCGGCCCTCCTTGGAGCGCGCCGCGGTGATATGGGTGAGCGCCCGTTCGAGCAGCGTCCTGTCCGCGAAGACGTGGCCGAGCCGCGCCTCGAGCGCGCCATCCGCCGACGCCCGGCGCTTCATGCCGCTCCGGCCGTCATTCGAGGACCGTCCCGATCCGCGACCAGCGCACCGTCCAGGGCCATTTCCAGAACGCCCAGGCGGCCTCGCCGCGCTCGACGGAAAAGAACAGCAGCTCGGCGCGTCCGACGAGGTTCTCCATCGGCACGTAGCCGACCGCCGACTGGACGCGGCTGTCGGTCGAGTTGTCGCGGTTGTCGCCCATCATGAAGAGATGCCCCGGGGGCACCTCGTAGACCGGCGTGTTGTCGAGGAAGCCTGAGCGGTCCATGTCCAGGACCTCGTATTTGACGCCGTTGTCGAGCGTCTCCTCGTAGCGCGGGATGTGGCGGGCCGCCCCGCCTTCGCCGTCGATATAGTCGTTCGGCAGCCTGACCTTCGGCACCGCCCGCTCGTTGATGTGCAGCACGCCGTCGATCATCTGGATGCGGTCGCCCGGCAGCCCGATCACGCGCTTGATGTAGTCGGTCCAGCCGTCGCCCGGCACCCAGACCTTGAACACCGCGATGTCGCCGCGCTTCGGCACGCCCTCGAAGAGGCGGCCCTTGAAGATCGGCGGGCTGAAGGGCAGCGAATGGTGGCTGTAGCCGTACGAGAACTTGTTGACGAACAGATAGTCGCCGACCAGTAGCGTGTCCTCCATCGAGCCCGACGGGATGTTGAAGGGCTGGAAGATCAGCGTGCGGATGACGACGGCGATCAGCAGCGCCTGCGCGCAGATCTTGACGACCTCGGCGAAGCCGCCTTCCGACGCGTCCTTCTTTTCGGTCGTCACGCTCATGTCCGTCCTGTCCGGGGCGCCGCGCCGCGTCATAAGGGCGGCGACGCGTGATAGCCCCGCCCGCGCCCGGTGGCAAACGACGCGCCGCCCTTCTCCTCTCCCGCGAGGGAAGAGAGGTCCCGTCGCCGATGTCCCGGCCCTGGGCCCGGACCCATTCGACTCGGTCCTGCGCCGAAAGACCCTCGTCGCACAGCGCTCTCCACGCCGGCGCCGGTCCCGCAGGATGGGTCCCGGCCCAGGCCGGGACATGCGTG
Source organism: Hansschlegelia zhihuaiae (assembly GCF_004103825.1). Lineage (GTDB taxonomy): Bacteria > Pseudomonadota > Alphaproteobacteria > Rhizobiales > Methylopilaceae > Methylopila > Methylopila zhihuaiae. Next base: position 50,089 of record NZ_RYFI01000006.1, on the reverse strand, counting down.
GAGCGTTCGCCGGGGAGCGTCGCCGACCGTCCTGCAACGCAGGGCGCGCCCCTCCCTGCCCCGCGGCAGCGGGGAGGATGGACCCGAGCGCAGCGAGGGCCGGGAGGGGGCTTGGGGCGTGCAGCGCACGCCGACCGAAGAGCTCCATCCTGCCCGATCCCCACCCGGCGGGGCGGCGCCCGTCCTCCCTCCCCTTTGAAAGGGGAGGGAGAGGCGCGCCTCCTCGTCCGCCGGCCCGGATCAGCCGCCGTCGCCTCAGCTCCGCGATGGTCACGCACTCACATCAGTGGAAGGCGCAGGGCGCCGGGCCACCACATGCCGCAGTCTGTTCGGCGATCCGGTCGCCCGACGCCCCGCGCGCGGCGTCTTTTCACCGGCCGCTCAGCCGCTGCTCCGGCGCGGACGTCGCTCCCGGTCGGGAGACGACGCCCGCCCTTAAGGCGCCTCGATGGCGCGGCCCCGTCATAATGCGGGACGGGCGGCGTTCAGAGCGACAAGACCCGAAGACGGGGCGTTCGCGCCTCGCCTCAGACCTGCCGCCCCAGCGGCCGGCGTCCCGGGACCGCGGGCTCCGGGGCTCGCGGGCGCAGGCGCCGCCCCTCCCCCGCATGGCCGGCCGGTCCGGACACGCCTTCCGAAACGGGAAAGGGTGACGAAATGGGAGCATGGATAAAAGCGGATGTCAAGGAATTAATTCCTAATTATGTAGCTGACATAGCCAAAATCGTGATAGCCTTCCTTCTTAAGGCTCCGGGAGACATTGGAAACTTTGGAGGATTGCTAGATGACGATGAACGGAGAGGTTGATCTGCATCGTGGGACGCTTGTCGTCGCCGAGTATTCCCCTCGCAGGCTAGACGATCTGAAGCCGAGCGTTCGCAGGTGCATTGGGCGGATTGGCCGATTTGAAGCGCTTTGGCAGATTGAAGACGGCTATGACTACGCTGGGGATTGGGCGATGATGTTGCCGCCTGACTGGCGCACAGACGCCGTATGGACGCCGCTAGGCGATCTTAGGATTTTAGCTGCTCGTATAACGGACGGACACCATTCAACGTAACGGAGGTAATGGCGATCATGCTTATTAAAGGGTATGGCTGACCGTTGAAAGTTCCCTGTCGTGCAGTTTCATGTATAACTTGATGTACAAGTTCTCCAACTCGTGGCTTACCTTGATGCGTACCTCCTCCAACGTTTGACACGTATGTTATAAGCTCTCGCACGGTTATCCTGGTTCCGCGGAGGCTGAAAATCATGTCAGACAGAAATTCATCTAAACCCACTAGGCGTGAAGGCAATCCAGGTTCCGGAACGATCTTATGAAACCAATAGACGATGTCGCCTTCAGCTATCATCCTTGATTCAAGTTCTTTGGTTGACACGGCACCGATAATCTCAAATTTTGGTTTAAATTGGTGTTTGCGGGCAAGCTTATGAAGCAGTGGGTCCTTGTCAATCAACAGCTTTCTTAAACGAGTTGAGCAGGTTAAAAGACCATCCACTGTAGGGTTATCGAGAACTAAGGACATAGCTTCAAAATCCAAAAGGAAAATGTGTTCATCAGGGAACATTGCCATGACCAAAAACGAGAAAAATACATCCGATCTTAGTGATATTTCAAAACGCAGAGACAACGCTCTTAGACGCGCTCTTTCAACCCCGCCGAAGCCTATACGGGAGTCGGGGGAGTCGAAAGAGCAAAAGTCGAAGCTAGCGGAACCTAAATCAGGCTCTTAGGGTGGCGCTTTCGCCAGTAGGCAACGGCCCTCGCTTTCTGTTTAGGCGTGACCGGCATTTTCAAATTGGTTGTACGTAAGGCGCTTGCCTGACGCGCCTCTAATGGCGTCGTCAGTGCGCTCGCGGTCGCTGATCTTCAGGGCGGTGCGTCGGTTGTACCGGAAATCAAACTCGGCGAGGTAGCGGTGCAGGTGAGCCTCGCCGCAGTGCTGATAGACGCCAACCATGCCGCGCTTGAACACAGAGAATACGTTCTCGATCGTGTTGGAGTGAACGATAGCTTCGGCATCGCGGCGGACGTACTCGCCAGCCGAGTGCTTCACGGTGCGGTGCCCGTTGAACTCTTTGCCGGTGATCGTGTAAAGGCGGCTTTCATCGGTATGGAGCACCGAAGCGCGGTCGACGTTGCGGACCAGAACCTCGCGCACGGTGTCCCTTGTGGCGTGATTGATGTGGACCATGCGGGTGCGCCCACCGCGCTCGACGAGTCCGATCACGACGCGCTTCTGAGCGCCGCCAGCCTTGCCGCTCTTGGTCGGCGTAGCGATGCGACCACGCGACAGCTTAGCAGGCGTCTCGCGCTTGCCGATGTAGGTTTCGTCCGCCTCGACGATTTTGCCTTCGCCACCGAGCGGCCCTGACGACGCAACGTCTTCCTTCATGGCCTCGCGGATGCGGTGCGCCATGAACCAAGCCGTCTTGTAGGTGACGCCGAGCATGCGGTGAAGCTGATGGGCCGACATACCCTTCTTCGAAGCGGCCATTAGGTGAAAGCCGAGAACCCACTTCGCGAGCGGAACCTTCGAACGCTCCATGACGGTGCCGACAGTCACCGTGAAGTGCTGGCGACAGGCGTTGCACTGGAACAGACCCGGTCGGTGCGACTTGCCCTGGAGCTTGTGAATGCTGGTCTCGTCCGCGTTGCCGCAATGAGGGCAATACAGGCCGTTCTCCCAGCGGATCGCCTCAAGGTGCTCGCGCGCCTTGTCGTTGTCGTGAAAAATTGGGTCGGTCAAAGTGGACATCGGCTAACTCCTAGAGCCTCTTATAGCTCAGGTGCTCAGCTATGTCACGTATATAATTAGGAATTAATTCCTTGCACGCGAGCCCGTCAACTCGTAGCCATGCGGCCGCGGCGTTCTAGGTCCGCCCTCTCCACCGCTGCGCCGTCCCCCTCTCCGCTTCGCAGGGGAGGAGCGCTGCGCCGACCGTCCCGGATCCTCCTCCGTGGCGGCGGCGGAAAGGAGCCATGCGCGATGGCGCCAGGCCGGCGTCAAGCGCCCCCCGCCGGTCGGAGCTCAGGCGTAATACGCCGCGCCCGTGCGCAGGGCCCTCCATTGCGCGTCGTCGTGACCGCAGACGACCGTCGCGCCGGCCTGAGCGAGGCGCGCGATCTCGTCGATCGAGGCGAGGCAGTCGTCGACGTCGACGGTGTTCGTCGGCGCGTAGCGGCGCGCAAGGCAGGCGGAGACCGGCGCGGCGTCGGACGCCAGCACGAACAGGCCGTCCCGGTCGAGCGCGACGCAGGCGGCGATCGATCCCGGCGTATGGCCCGGGACCGGAATCAGCGTGACGCGGCCGTCGCCGAAGACGTCGTGCTGGCCCTCGATCGTGACGGGTGGCGCGCCGACGTCCCAGTCGTTGCGATGATAGCCCATCGCGACGGCGTCCGAGGCGCGTGCGGCGGCGAGCTCGCGCGCGTGGCAGATGACGGTCGCGCGCGGAAAGAACGCGTTGCAGCCGCAATGGTCGAAATGGAGGTGGGAGCAGACGACGACGTCGACGTCTCCAGCGGACAGGCCGGCGACGTCGAGCTGCCCGACGACCGCTGACGCCGGTTCGAAGATCGGCTCGCAATATTTCGCCGCCGCGCCCCACCGCGCCTCGGCGTCCACGGACGCGTCCGGATGACAGCCGGTGTCGAACAGAACGACGCCCTGGCGGTGCTTGATCAGCCCGCAGACGACCGGCATCTCGAGGGTCTCGTCGGCGGCGGCGTCGAGATAATAGACGTCGCGGCGCATGCGCAGCCGCCCGCCCGACAGGAGATGCAGCCTCACGGTCGGATCTTTCGCGGCGACCCGGCGCTCGACGCGGCCCCCTGCGCCCGCGTCACGCCTTCAGCACCACGCTGATGATGACCACGGCCGCGGCCATCGGCGGCTCGTCGGTCAGCGTCACGTCGATGCGCGCCTCGTAGCCTTCCGGGACCATGCGGTCGAGATGCTCCTTGGCGCCGCCGGTCAACGCCATTGTGGGGCGGCCGGAGGGCAGGTTCACGACGCCCATGTCGCGCATGAAGGTCCCGGCGCGGAATCCGGTGCCGAGCGCCTTGGAGCAGGCCTCCTTGGCCGCGAAGCGCTTGGCGAGCGTGTTGGCCGGATCGCCTCTCGCGAAGGCGCGCTTGCGCTCGATCTCGGTGAAGACCCGGTCGAGGAAGCGGTCGCCGAAGCGTTCGAGCGCCCGCTCGATGCGGCGGATGTCGCAGAGGTCGTTGCCGAGACCGAGGATCACGCCGCCACCCTCCGGCGGCCGCGCGCCATCGCCGCCTTCATCAGCCGGATGGTCTCGGGGAAGCCGACGGCGAGCGCCTCGCCCACGAGATAATGGCCGATGTTGAGCTCCGCTAGCTCGGGCAGCCGGGAGATCGTCTCGGCGCTGTCATAGTCGAGCCCGTGGCCGGCATGGACCTCGAGGCCGAGCTTCGCCGCGCGGATCGCGCCCGCCGCCAGCCGGTCAAGCTCCCGCTTGGCGCGTTCGGTCTCGCCGGAAGCGAGCGCCTCGCACCACGAGCCGGTGTGCAGCTCCACGACCGGCGCGTCCATCAGCGCCGCCTGTTCGAGCGCCTCGTCGTGGGGCTCGACGAACAGCGAGACCCTGATCCCCGCCGCGACCAGCTCCTTCACCACCGGCGCGACCTGCGCCTTCTGGCCGACGACGTCGAGCCCGCCCTCGGTGGTCCGTTCCTCGCGCTTCTCCGGGACGATGCAGGCGGCGTGGGGCTTCAGCCTCAGCGCGATCGCCAGCATCTCGTCGGTCGCGGCCATTTCGAGATTGAGCGGCCGGTCGATCTCGGCCATCAGCCGCTCGACGTCCTCGTCGCGGATGTGCCGCCGGTCCTCGCGCAGATGCGCGGTGATCCCGTCCGCGCCGGCCTCGATCGCGAGTTTCGCGATCGCCACGGGGTCGGGATGGAGGGCGTCCCGGGCGTTCCGCACGGTCGCCACGTGGTCGATATTGACGCCCAGTCTGATGATGTCGGTCATGAACCTGCCTAGACGAAGGGCCTGCGTGCTTCGAGACGCCGTCCCAGGGGACGGCTCCTCAGCATGAGGACCGTTTGTGTTTCCTCCCCGCTCCTCATGCTGAGGAGCGCCGAAGGCGCGTCTCGAAGCACGCGACACGCCTCCGTTCTTCTATCCTACCCGTTCACCCGCTCCGCGTTGCTGACGACCGGCGTCTGCCTCAGATCCGCGATGATGGCGCCCAGGTGCTTGGCGTCGAACACGCCGAGGTCGAACACGATGTCGTGGAAGTCCGGCGAGCGCGAGACCATGCGGACGTCGTCGATGTTCGCCTCGTAATTCGAGATGATGCCCGCGATCAACGCGAGCGAGCCCGGCTCGTTGATCGACGTCACGGTGACGCGGACCGGAAACCGCTCGCGGCGGCCGAAATCGACGTCCCAGCGCACGTCGAGCCAGCGTTCAGGCTGGTCGTCGAAGGCTTTGAGCGCCGGCGACTGGATCGGGTAGATGGTGATCCCCTGCCCCGGATCGAGGATGCCGACGATCCGGTCTCCCGGCACCGCGCCGCCATCCGGCGCGAAGCGGACCGGCAGGTCTCCGCGCAGGCCCCGAATCGGGATCGAGGGACGGTCGCCGTCGCCCTCCTCGGCGCCCGGCGCCTTGAAGCGCAGCGATCCGGCGTGCTCGAGGCCGAACCAGCCATTGGCGAGACCCGAGGCGCCGACGGTCGGCGACCGGTCGTCCTTCACGTCCGGATAGACCGCCCGCACCACGTCGAGCGAGTGCATCTCGCCGCGGCCGACTGCGGCCAGCACGTCCTCGACGGAACTCCGGGCGAGCCGGTGCAGCGAGGCGCGCAGCTTGTCCTCCGCGAAGGTCTTGCCCGACCTGTCGAAGGCGCGCTGGACGATCTGGCGGCCGAGCCCGGCATATTGCTGGCGCACCGCCGAGCGCGTCGCCTTCCGGATCGCCGCCCGCGCCTTGCCGGTGACGACGATCGCCTCCCAGGCGGCCGGCGGCGTCTGCTTGTCGGAGCGGATGATCTCAACCTCGTCGCCGTTCTGCAGCGGCTGGACGAGCGATTCGGTGCGGCCGTTGACCTTCGCGCCCACGCATTCATTGCCGAGATTGGTGTGGACCGCATAGGCGAAGTCGATCGGCGTCGCGCCGCGCGGCAGCGCGATCAGCCTTCCCTTCGGCGTGAAGCAGAACACCTGGTCGGAGAACAGCTCGAGCTTGGTGTGCTCGAGGAATTCCTCCGGGTTGTCGCCTTCGGCGAGGAGCTCCACCGTCCGCCGAAGCCACCCATAGGCGCGGCTCTCGCGCGACAGCGCCTCGACGTCGCCGCCGAGCCCGTCCTTGTAGAGCGCATGCGCCGCGATGCCGTATTCGGCGAAGCGGTGCATCGCGTCGGTGCGGATCTGGAGTTCGACGCGCTGGTGGCCGGGACCGACGATCGTGGTGTGGATCGACCGGTAGTCGTTCTCCTTCGGGGTCGAGACGTAATCCTTGAAGCGCCCCGGCACGACCGGCCAGCCGGAATGCAGCGCGCCCAGCGCCCGGTAGCAGTTCGGGACGTCGCTCACGATGACCCGGAAGCCGAAAACGTCGGAGAGCTGCTCGAAGGCCACCGACTTGCGCTCCATCTTGCGCCAGATGGCATAGGGTTTCTTGGCCCGGCCGCTCACCTGGGCGTCGATGCCCTGCGCCTCGAAGCGCTTTTCGAAGGCGAGCTTGATCTCCTCGATCGACTGCGCGCTGCGCGAGGCGAGCCGGTTCAGCCGTCCAGTGATCGACTTGTAGGCGTCGGGAAACAGAGTGCGGAACGCGGCGTCCTCGAGCTCCTCGCGCATCGCCTGCATGCCCATGCGGCCGGCGAGCGGCGCGTAGAGGTCGAGCGTCTCCTGCGCGATGCGGCCGCGCTTCTCCTCGGGCACAAAATGCAGCGTGCGCATGTTGTGCAGGCGGTCGGCGAGCTTGACCAGCAGCACGCGGACGTCGGCCGCGATCGCGAGCAGCAGGCGACGGAGGTTCTCGGCCTGCGCCGCCTCCTTGGTGACGAGGTCGAGCTTCTTGAGCTTGGTCAGGCCTTCGACCAGCTGGCCGATCTGCTCGCCGAACAGGGCGTCGATCTCGGCGCGGGTGGCGTCGGTGTCCTCGATCGTGTCGTGCAGCAGCGCCGCCACGATGGTGGCGTCGTCGAGCCTCAGATCCGTGAGGATCGCGGCGACCTCGAGGGGATGCGAGAAATAGGGGTCGCCCGAGGCCCTGAGCTGCGCGCCATGGGCCTTCATGGCGTAGACATAGCCGCGGTTGAGCAGCGCCTCGTCGGCGTGGGGATTGTACGCCTTGACGCGTTCGACGAGCTCGTACTGCCTCATCATGGGTCGGGGGCCGAGATCCTTTCGGGGCCGTCGGTCACGCGACCGGAGATTGCCCTTCGATCAAGATATCGTGGCCTCTTCCGCGCCGCACAAGAAATCGGCGCCGAAACGAAAACGCCGCCGCGGGGTCTCCGCGGCGGCGTCTCGAGCGGGAATCGCTGCGTTCGAAGGCGTCACTCGCCCTCGTCGTCCGTCTCTGCCGGCGGAACCAGCCCCTCGAGGCCGCGCAGGAGGTCTTCCTCCGTCATGCGGTCGAAGGCGATGTCGCCGTCGTCGGCGCTGGAACCCGCAGAGCCGGCGAGCGCCGGAACGGTCTCGGCCTCCGGCTCGTCGACCTCGACATATTTCTGGAGCGAATGGATCAGGTCCTCGCGCAGGTCGTCGGGCGCGACGGTCTGCTCGGCGATCTCGCGCAGGGCGACCACCGGGTTCTTGTCGTTGTCGCGATCGATCGTGATCGGCTGTCCGGAGGAGATCAGCCGGGCGCGGTGCCCAGCCAGAAGCACGAGGTCGAAACGGTTCTCGACCTTGTCGATGCAATCCTCGACGGTGACGCGGGCCATGGGGGCCTCCGCTGCTTGTGAGAGTTTAGCGTCTTGGGAACGAACGCGGTCTTTACCGCGGGACCGAACTCGTGGCAAGGACCGTCGGATAGCGTCCCAGCGTCGTCGCAACTCGGTCGTTTGGCCGGAGACGAAACGCGGCGCGGCGCGCCTCAGCCTGACTGTTCCACCGTTTGCGAGAGAGATCGTTCTTCCATGTTCTATTCAGACGAGCGCCTCGGCCTGTTCATCGACGGCGCCAATCTTTACGCCACGGCTCGCGGCGTCGGCTTCGACATCGATTTCCGGCGTCTGCTGCGCGATTTTCAGGGCCGCGGCTATCTCATCCGAGCCTATTACTATACCGCGCTGGTCGAAGACCTCGAGGTCTCGACCATCCGTCCGCTGATCGACTGGCTCGACTACAACGGCTACACGGTGGTGACGAAGCCGACCAAGGAGTTCACTGACTCTCAAGGGCGGCGCAAGGTGAAGGGCAATCTCGACATCGAACTCGCGATCGACGCGCTCGAGATGGCCGAACACATCGACCACATGGTGCTGTTCTCGGGCGACGGCGACTTCACGCCGCTGGTCGCCGCGATGCAGCGCCGCGGCGTGCGGGTGACTGTGGTGTCGACCGTGACCACCCAGCCCGCGATGATCGCCGACGATCTGCGCCGGCGGGCCGACCATTTCCTCGACCTCGCCGATCTCGCCGCCAAGATCGGCCGCGACCCGGCGGAGCGCGCCGCCCGCGAGGCGCGCCGCCAGGCCGCGATCGACACCACGCCGGAAGCCTGACGACCGCCCGACGTGGAGACCGTTTCCGCGCCTGAGGCCCCTCCCCGCGACTGCCAGCGCTGTCCGCGTCTGGTGGCGTTCCGGGAGGAGCAGCGGACGAAGCATCCCGACTGGCACAACGCGCCGGTGCCGTCCTTCGGGCGGCCGCCGGCGCGGCTGCTGATCGTCGGTCTCGCCCCCGGCCTGCAGGGCGCGAACCGCACCGGCCGGCCCTTCACGGGCGATTGGGCCGGCGACCTGCTCTACGCGACCCTGCTGAAGTTCGGCTTCGCGACCGGCGTCTATGACGAGCGGCCCGACGACGGGCTCGAGCTCGTCGACGCCCGCATCGCCAACGCGGTGCGCTGCGTGCCGCCGCAGAACAAGCCAGACGGCGCCGAAATCAACAATTGCCGGCTATATTTGGCGTCGGAACTTGAAGCGCTGTCGGATGGAGCCGCGGTGCTCGCGCTCGGCCGCATCGCGCATGACAGCCTGTGCCGCGCCCTCGGCGTCCGGCTCAAGGATGCGCCCTTCGGGCACGGCGCGTGCCATCCGCTGGGACGACGGCTGACGCTCTTCGACAGCTACCACTGCTCCCGCTACAACACGAACACCGGCGTGCTGACGACCGAGATGTTCGAGGCGGTGTTCGCCGAAATCCGGACGTTCGTGGGCACCTAAGGCTCCGGCGCCTGATCGGCTGCGATTTCCTGCTCTTTCCCGACGACCCTGAACTCGAGCTCCAGCAGCTCGGACCGGGAGACGCCCTCTGTCGGGACCGCGACCCGCAGACGGTCGCCGTCGCGCGGATAGACGTAGAACGGGCCGCGCAGGGCGTCGTCCTCTCGGCCGAGAAGCCGGACATTGTCGGCGGCGATCACGGCGCGCGTCACGATCTCGCAGGCGGAATCGAGCTCGATGTAGCGAAGCCTCAGGTCATGGCGCGGCTCACCGATCGTCGGACCGATCCGGATCGCCGTCATGTGCTGCGCGACCGCCCCGTCCACGCTGAGCTTGGCCGCCGCGAACTGTTGATACGAGAACTCCTCCTGATCCTGCGCCGAGAGATAGGGCGTCGCGCGGCCGAGCGACCGGCCGTCCTCGCCCAGGGGCTGGCAGGCCTCGCGGATCACCTCGTCGCGACGCGGGGTCTGCTGGAGACGCACCGCGAGCACGCGATCGCCGCCCCTGAGGGTCGCGACGTCGGCGGCCGTCACGGACCGCAACAGGACAGGGTCCTGGGCGCCGTCGGGCGGCGGCACGCGCACCCGGAAATCGCGCTTCGTCTCCACGACCGTCCCGTCGGCGTCGATCTGCGCCATGTCGATGCGCCGCGCGAAATCGCCGACCGCGAAGACCTGGACGCCGCCCTGCGGCCTCGGGCCGATCGCGAAGGACCTCGCTTCGTCGGCTTCGAGACGGAACGGCAGCCAGCTTTGCCACTTCTGCCGAAACGACGGCAGCTCGAAGGCGCTCAGGAACACTCGTCCATCCTGATCGAACAGCCGCACGGCGGCGGTCAGGACATAAAGCGTCCCGTCATGGACGAAGGATTCGAAAGCGAGGTCGCGTCTCGGCCCGTCGAAGGCCTCGATGACGCCGCGCCGCAGAGTCCCGTTCAATGCGTTCCAGGACAGATAGCCGATGACCCAGCCGCGGTGCAGCCCGTTTTCGTTCAGACAGCGCGCCTGATAGGTCGCGGTCACGCCGCCCGCCGTCAGGGTGAGGTTCGCGGCGGCGAGGTCGTTGCGCCCGGTCTCGGCGATGTCCGGATCGCAGGCCGGGAAGTCCTCGACGGACTGCTCCAGCCCGCCGAAGAACCGGATGAGCCGGAGCTTCTCGCTGGGGCGCGCGCCGCCTAGCGAGCCCGCCAGAAACTGATAGGTGAAGCGCTCATCGAACGAGCGCGCGACGACGATGTCGTGGTCGCCAATGAACTGTTCCGGCTCACGGACGCCGGCGAAGTAGGTGCGGTGCAAGACCTTCTTGTCGACGAACTCGAGCTCGACCGCCTTGGCCCGACCGGGTTCGGCGAATGCGCCCAGCAGCCCGAGGGCCACGATCGCGATGCGGACGCATGACTCACTCAAGACGCGCATTGTCGCCTCCAGCGGTCGATTGCGGGCCTAGGGACGCCCTGAGCGCATTGCGCTCCCGCTGGAGCCGGACGTCAACTGGATTCCCTCACCCCCGGTCGCGCATGATCCGCGCCTTGTCGCGGTTCCAGCTCTTTTCCTTCTCGGCCTGCCGCTTGTCGTGGAGCTTCTTGCCGCGCGCGAGCGCGATCTCGACCTTCGCGCGGCCGCGGGCGTCGAAATAGATCTTCAGCGGCACGACCGTCATGCCCTCGCGGGTCACCGCGCCGGTCAGCTTGTTGATCTCGTTCCGGTGCAGCAGCAGCTTCCGAGGCCGGCGGACCTCGTGGTTGAAGCGGTTCGCCTGCAGATATTCCGGGATGTACGAGTTGTAGAGGAAGATCTCGCCGCCGTATTCGCCGGCATAGGCCTCACCGATCGTCGCCTTGCCCTGCCGCAGCGATTTCACCTCGGTGCCGACCAGCGCGACGCCTGCCTCGAAGGTCTCGCCGATCTCGTAATTGTGGCGGGCCTTGCGGTTGTCCGCGACGATCTTGAACCGGGGATTGGGCGCCTTGGCGTTCATCGGCGATATATGGGGTCGTCAGGCGCGCGCCACGACCCGCGGCGCGCCCGTCTCGGCCGGCAGCACGCCGGCATGGACCATCGCGGCGCGGACCGTGGCGCGCGTCGCGTCGGAGCACGGCACCATCGGCAGGCGCATCTCCTCCGAGCAGCGCCCGAGGATCGCGAGCGCGACCTTGGCCGGGCCGGGATTGGTTTCGCAAAACAGGTCCGTGTGGAGCGGGAACAGGCGGTCTTGCCAGGCGAGCGCGGCCCGATAGTCGCCAGCCATGCACGCCTTCTGGAACGCGGAGCATTGCGCGGGCGCGACGTTCGCCGCGACCGAGATGCAGCCATGGCCGCCATGCGCCATGAAGCCGAGCGCGCTCGCGTCCTCGCCGGAAAGCTGGATGAAGTCCGGCCCGAGCTTGGCGCGCTGCTGGCTCGCGCGGACGACGTTCGCGGTCGCGTCCTTCACGCCGACGATGTTCCGGATCTCGTAAAGCCTCGCCATGGTGTCGACCGACATGTCGACCACCGAGCGGCCAGGGATGTTGTAGATCAGGATCGGCAGCGAGGTCTGCTCGGCGATCGCCCGGAAATGGGCGTAGAGCCCGTCCTGCGTGGGCTTGTTGTAGTAGGGCGTCACGACGAGCAGGCCGTCGGCGCCGTCCTTCTCGGCCTGACGGGCGAGCGAGATCGCCTCGGAGGTCGAGTTCGAGCCCGCGCCGGCGATGACGGGCACGCGCCCTCTCGCCTCCTCGACGCACCAGCGGACCACGGAATTGTGTTCGTCATGGCTGAGCGTCGGGCTTTCGCCCGTGGTGCCGACCGGCACGAGGCCGTGCGTGCCTTCGGCGATCTGCCAGTCGACCAGCCCGCGGAACGCGGCCTCGTCGAGCTTGCCGTCGCGCATCGGCGTGACGAGCGCGGTGATGGAGCCGTGGAAGATCGGTTGGGTCATGGCGTTGGACTTCAAGGCTGTGGCGCTTGGGTAACGTCGGGCGGATGACGTCGGCGGCGCCATCTTGGCGTCAAGATCAGTCGACCTTGATAGCCGTGCTTGCCCGCGAGCGGAAGCCCGTCTTGCGGAGGTCGGGGGACGAAGCGTAGGTCGCGGCGGCGGCCAGTCTCGGTTAGCGTTTCGTAAAGCGAGCATGGCGAAACTGCGGCTTCATCCCTGATGCGAGTCCGGCCGTTAAGGCCGGTCACGAACCCGAAGCCGAGAGCCCATGCGTATCCCGAGCTTTCTCCTTCGCGGCGTCGCCGCCCTCGCCTTGTGCAGCGCCGTCGGCGCGACGAGGGCCGAGACCTTCGTGGAGGCGCCCGTCGGCGACGCCGACAAGTTGTCCGCCGAGACCATGAAGACCGCCGAAATCGTGCTGGCCTATGACGCCACCACGACCGGCACCATCTCGACGACCTCCCGCGTCGCGCCGAGCGAGAGCGTCTCGACCAGCGACGTCGCGCAGATCAAGGCGGCGATCGCGGCCTTCGAGCGCGGCGATACGTCGGGGGCCTTCGCGGTGCGCTCGTCGCTGAGCGACCCCGGCGCGGTCGCGCTGCTCGACTGGCTCGGCGTGCGCCTCGCCTCGCGGCAGGCGGGCTTCTCGCGGCTCGACGCCTTCTATCGCGCACATCGGGACTGGCCGATGGCGAATTGGGTTCGCCGCCGCGCCGAGGAGGCGCTCTGGCTCGAAAACGTGCCGGCCCCGACGGTGCGCGGCTTCTTCGCCGCCAACGGCAAGCCCGAGCGGCCGGAGGGCAAGCTCGCGCTCGCCCGCGCGTTGCTCGCAAGCGGCGATCGAGCCTCGGCCGCCACGGTGGCGCGCGACGCCTGGCGCCATGACGAGCTCGAAGGACCGCTCGAAGCCCAGGCGCTCGCGACCTTCGGGCCAATGCTCTCCGCGGCCGATCACCGCGCCCGCGCCGAGGCGCGTTTCCTCGCCGATGAGGTCGAGGCCGGCATGCGCGCCGCGAACCGCGCCGGCGGAAACTACCTCGCGGTGGCGAAGGCCCGCGTCGCGGTGATCCGTAAGCAGCCCGGCGCTGGCGCCGCGCTCGCCGCCGTGCCGAGCGCCCTCCGGTCCGATCCGGGCTATTTGTTCGCGCTCGCCAAATACAAGCGCCGCGAGGACAAGCCGCGCGAGGCGGCCGCGGCGCTGGCCCAGGCGCCGCGCGGCGGCGCTGCGCTGGTCGACCCGGACGCCTGGTCGGTGGAGCGCCGCGTCGTGGCGCGCGACCTGCTGGACGTCGGCGACGCGCGCGGCGCCTATCAGGTGCTGGCGCGCGACGAGCCGAGCTCGGACATCGACAAGATCGAGTCGGATCTGCTCGCCGGCTTCATCGCGCTCCGCGCGCTCGGCGACGCCAAGACCGCCTACCGGCACTTCGCGGCGGTCCACAAGGAGGCGACGATCCCGGGCACCGAGTCGCGCGCGCTCTACTGGCAGGGCCGCGCCCTCGAGGCGATGGGCGATTCCGGCTCGGCGCGCGCGGTTTATGAGCGCGCCGCCCGCTACGTCACCAGCTATTACGGCCAGATCTCCCGCGCGCGGCTCGGCCTGACCGACCTGCCGATCCGGTCTCTGCCGACGCCGACCGCCGCCGACCGCGCGGCCTTCGGGGCGCGGCTTTCGGTGCGGGCCATCGACCTGCTCTACCGTGCCGACCAGAAGGAGCTCGCTCTGCCGCTCGCCGGCGCGCTTGCCGACGACCTGAAGAGCCCGGGCGAGATCGTGCTGCTCGGCGCGATGACGCAGAAATACAAGGATCCGCGCGCGACGCTGACGGTCGGCAAGGCCGGGCTGAAGAACGGCTTTCCGGTCGACGCCCTCGCCTATCCGACGAGCGGCATCCCGGCCTATCGCGCCGTCGGGCCGGCGATCGAGACGCCGGTGGTGCACGCCATCGGCCGCCAGGAAAGCGCGTTCAACTCGAAGGCGGTGAGCCATGCCGACGCCCGCGGGCTGCTGCAATTGCTGCCCGGCACCGCCGCGCGCACCGCGAAGGCCGCCGGCGTCTCCTTCGACGCCAAGCGCCTGACCACCGACGCCGCCTTCAACGCCCAGCTCGGCGCCGCCCATCTCGGCGAGCTCGCGAAGAAATATGACGGCTCCTACGTCATGGTGTTCGCGGCCTACAACGCCGGGCCGAGCCGGGTGCTCGAATGGACCCGGCGCTACGGCGATCCCCGCAAGGCGGAGGTCGATCCGGTGGACTGGGTCGAGCGCATCCCGTTCGCGGAGACGCGCAACTATGTGCAGCGCGTGATGGAGAACACGCAGGTCTACCGCACGCGGCTCAACGGCCGCACCGCCCTGATGATCGACCGCGACATGGCGCGCGGCGCGAACCAATAGGCGGTTCGCCCCTCGCCTTCCGAAAGAGCCGCCGCCGTCATGCCCGGACTTGATCGGGGCATCCATCGTCTTTGCGAAGGGGATGGATCGCCGGGTCAGGCCCGGCGATGACGTTTTATCCTGGTGGCGTCAAGCTTTAGAACTCGACCTGCGTTCGGAAGCCCAGCACCGTCGCGTTCTTGATGCGCCGGCTCGGGTCGGCGGGCCGTGGATCGCCGCCGCCCGGGCGCACGACGTACTGGGCGAAGGGCTGCAGCGCGAGCCAGGGAGCGAGCTGCGCCTTGTAGGACGCCTCGAACACCATTTCGGACGAGCGCACCGGCACTCCCCCGTCGTCGCGGTCGGCGCGCTGGGCGTCCCTGCTAATATGCGCATAGGCGCCCGCAATGCCGAACACGTCGTCGGCGCGCCCGGCGATCAGCCCCTTCACGTTGAAGCCGGCGTCGAAATAATAGTCGATCAGGTTGCGGTTCTGCTGCGGCGCGAACACCGCGCGGGCGAAGACCGAGAGGCTCGAGGTCGACGGCGTCGGGTCCTTGAGATCCTGTCCGCCGCCCCATTCGGCGACCGTCTGGTCGATGACCCCGTAGACCGCATAGTCGCCGCCATGGGTGACGCCCGACAGGCGCACGTCGTCGAACTTGTTCGCGGTGTTGAACCAGCCGCCGGCCTTGATGACGCCCGGCTTCCCGAACACGCCGTCGGTCTTGTACGCCACCTCGCCGATGCCGAAGACGCCCTCGTGCAGCGGGAAGTCGAGATTGTGCGGGTTGACGTTGTGGCCCGCCGGATCGCCGTTGTAGATCGCCGCCTGCACGGACCAGGCGTCGTTGAACTCGTATGCGACGTGAACGCCCGGCGTCGGCACCGGATAGGCCGGGCCGCCGCTCGGCAGGTTCGTTCCCATGAGGCCGGGCCAGCCGAAGGTCGAGTTCACGAACAGGCCCGCGGTGTCGCTCACCACAAATTCGCTGTCGGCCAAAAGCTGTCCGACGCGGATCGAGAACCGGTCGTCGAACAGGGTCTGCTTGAAATAGACCTCGCCGAGCCGGTTGGCGCGGTCGGCCTCGATGTTGGAGATCGTCAGCAGGTTGCCGACCTCGTAAGTCGACAGGCCGTGGCCGCGGATGAAATAGGCGCCGGCGTAGACCTCGCCGCCGGTCCAGCCGACAAGCTTCTCGAGATCGAGCGTCAGGCCGAGCTGGAGAAGACCGGAGAACCCTTCGTCGCGGCGCAGGCCGCCCGAGACGAGGGTCGAGGCGTCGCCCGTATAGGTCGCCTCGAACTTGACGCCGCGCTCATAGAGCTTGGTGCGGGCTCCGCCCCAGTCGCCGGTCAGCGAGTCGCGCGTCAGGAGATCTCCGGCATAGCTTGGCGCGTCGTCCTCCGCGCGCGCCGCTCCGGCGCCCGCCACGAATGAGATGGCGACAGCCGCCGCCGCGACGACGCGCTTCGACATTCCGCAGCCTGAATTGACTCCGCCCATCTCGCCCTCGATCCGCGCCGCTCCGGACGCGCGTTCACGGTCCTGTGACTCTTCTCTGCCGCAGAGAAGCCGTCCGCGCAATGGGTTTGGCAAATATAAATGACGGGGGAGCGAAGTCTCGGGCAGTCGGTCTCCTGAGAGCAACAGTCGTCTCAAGATTAGATTTAATCTAACTCTTGAGTTGCTCGATCCGCAGTCGACGTCAAAAGAGCTTTCTTCGCAAAAGAAAAGGGCCCCGGCGTCGCCGGGGCCCCATCATCCTCGAGGAGGATTTCGATCAGAAGTCGCGCTGGACGCGGAGACGGCCGATGAAGGCGTCGTCGTCCTTGCGGCTGGCGTTGGCCGGGAACGACGCCCGGTTGGAGTAGTCGGTGTTCACGTAGACCAGCTCGGCGCCGATATCGAGCTTCTTGACCGGCGTCCAGATCAGGTTGCCGGCGACCGACCAGGCGCTCCAGTCGGCGTTCAGCTTGCGATAGTTGACGTCGACATAGGTGCCCTGCAGGGCCGAGCGCCACTGCGGCGACCAGTAGTGCAGCGCGCCGAGGTTGGCGTTGAACGCCTTGGTCTTCTGCGTGTCGCCGTCGAGGTAGTAGTCGCGCTGCGGGTTGAAGGCGGTGATGTTCTGAGTGCGGCCCGAGCCGACATTGGCGTCGCCGAGACCGACATAGGAGAGACCGGCGCCGTCGACATAGCCGGCCTGGCCCCAGATGAAGTCGCCCTTGGCGTCCGAGGTGTTGGCGGTCGGCAGGTTGAGCTTCACGCCGCCCTGGACGCCCCAGCCCCACTCGTTGTCGCCGCCGACGCCCGTGGCGATGCCGCCAACCTGGTCGGCGTAGCCCTTCTTCGGGTTGATGTAGCTCGCGACGCCCGAGATCTGGGCCTCGCCCCAGCCCTGCTTGACCCGGATGTTGGCGACGATGTCCGGCGCCTCGGTGCCCGCGTTCGGCGTGGCGTTGGTCGAGTCACGATAGCGGTAGGTCTTGTCTTCCAGCGAGAGGCTCGCCGACGCGTCGCCGAACTTGGCGGTGTAAGCGAGGACCGGCACCGTGCGGTCCGAGATGAAGGGGTTCTGGAAGGTCGGGTAGGGCTTGAAATCCCAGAACGAGTCGGTGACGCCCGCCGTCAGGCCCGCGAACTGCACGAAGGCCTGATCGTAGAAGAAGTCGTCGCCTTCGAACTGCGGGTTCGCCGAACCGGCCGTGCCGACTGCGCCGGTCTCACGCTGGAACTGGAGGCGGATGAAGGTGCGCAGCGCGCCATATTCGGTGTCGGTGCGGGCGTCGAACCAGACGCGGGCGCGGACGCGGTAACCCACCTTGTTGGCGTCGTCGTCGTTGGTCACTTCGCCGTAGGTCGTCTCGAGACGGGCGAAGCCGCCGATCTGAAGGCAGGTCTCGGTGCCCGGAATGTAGAAGAAGCCGGTGCTGCCCTTGATGTCGCAGACCTTCACGTAGTCCACGGGCTCGGCGCCCGGCAGGTCGGCCGCCTGAGCGCCGGCCGTCATTACGAAGGCGGCAGCGGAGCCCAGCACAAGGCTCTTGACCAGTTTCATGTTCGTCCTCCAACCCCGAAATCGGCGGGTAGAACCCCGACCACCGCCGACGTTCGCCGGCCCCGGAAATCCTGAATACGATCGCCGATCCCCCGACGACCCCCGACTCTGGAGCACAGCCCCCGTGTCGCAGAACGACCTTATTCGTGGCGGAGGCGTGCGCAAGCAGGATCACGAGTGTGACGGCCGCCATGGAAGCCTTTGGTCCGTCCTGTGGCTGGAATGCCACGAAACAATGCGCGCAACCTTTCAAAACGCAGCACAAATCAGGGGCGCGTCGCACCGCGCTGGGCCCGCGCTCGCCCGTCGCCTCATGCCGCGGCCGGCCCCCTCCCAATTGAGGCGAAGCGCGGGCGGCCGACCTGAAGCGCGAGTCGCCGCCGCTTTGCGCTGCACTGACGGCGGGCGTATTCAGGCTTCTCCAAGAGCGGCCCGCTTCGGCGAGCGGCGAGCCCGAACGAAAGGCCACCGGAAGATGTCAGCGAGCCCAGCCGTCGTGGCGCTTCGCCCCGCGCCGACCAACAATCTCGAAGCCTTCTGGATGCCGTTCACGGCGAATCGTCAGTTCAAGCAGGCCCCTCGCCTGCTCGCCGGCGCGCGCGACATGCATTACGTCACGACGGACGGCCGCGAGATCCTCGACGCGACCTCGGGGCTCTGGTGCGTCAACGCCGGCCACTGCCGGCCGAAGATCGTCGAGGCGATCCAGGCCCAGGCCGCCGAGCTCGATTTCGCCCCGACCTTCCAGTTCGGACACCCCAAGCCCTTCGAGCTCGCGAGCCGCCTCGCCGCAATGGCGCCGACGGGCCTCGACCACGTGTTCTTCGTGAATTCGGGCTCTGAGGCGGTCGACACCGCGCTCAAGATCGCCCTCGCCTATCACCGCGCCCGCGGCGAGGGGCAGCGGTTCCGATTCGTCGGCCGCGAGCGCGGCTATCACGGCGTGGGCTTCGGCGGCGTCTCGGTCGGCGGCATGGTGGCGAACCGCAAGACCTTCGGGCCGGGGCTGCCGGGCGTCGACCATCTGCGGCACACCCACGATCTCTCCCGCAACAGCTTTACGCGGGGCCTGCCGGAGCATGGCGCGGAGCTCGCGGACGATCTCGAGCGCCTCGTCGCGCTGCACGGAGCCGAGACCATCGCGGCCGTCATCGTCGAGCCGGTCGCGGGCTCGACCGGCGTGCTGCCGCCGCCGAAGGGCTATCTCGAGCGGCTTCGCGCGATCTGCGACCGACACGGGCTGCTGCTGATCTTCGACGAGGTCATCACCGGCTACGGGCGGCTCGGCTCGGCCTTCGCCGCCGACCGGCTGGGCGTGACCCCGGACATCATGACGACCGCCAAGGGCGTCACCAACGGCACGATCCCGATGGGCGCGGTGTTCGCCTCGTCGGACATCTACGAGGCCTTCATGCAGGGCCCGGAGAACATGATCGAGCTGTTCCACGGCTACACCTATTCGGGCCACCCGATCGCCTGCGCGGCCGCGCTCGCGACGCTCGACGTCTATCAGGAAGAGGGGCTGTTCGAGCGGGCCGCGGCGCTCGAGACCCGATGGGCGGACGCGATTCATGGTCTGAAGGGCCTGCCGCACGTCATCGACATCCGCACGATCGGCCTCGTGGCGGGCGTCGAGCTCGAGCCCATGGAAGGAAAGCCGACCGCCCGCGCCTTCCAGTCGATGGTCAAGGCCTATGAGGACGGCATGATGCTGCGCGTGACAGGCGACATCATCGCAATGTCGCCGCCGCTGATCGTCTCCGAGGCGCAGATCGACGAGATCGCCGAGCGCCTCGCCAGGGTGCTGAAGGCAATCGACTGACATGCGCGACGACGCTTCGACGCCGGTTCAGGAGAAGACCGTCGGCCGCGCCGCCTTCCTGGGCGGGCTGCTGGCCTTCTCCTCGCTGGTCGCGCTCTCGGTGATCGGCGTCGGGCACAGCCGCAGCCTCGAGGGATCGGCCAACGCGCAGTACTGGATCGTGGTGGCGCTGACGGCGGCGGTCCTCGCGGCCGCCGCCGCAGGCCTTGCGCGCACCTCGGCGCGAAGCTCCGCCGGCGAGGCGGCGCGCCGGATCGGCGTCGCGCTTGCTGGGCTGTGGCTCGCGGTTTTTCTCTGGGAGGCGGTCGCGATCGGCAGCGGCGCTTTCGCCGGGCCCTTCGAAATCGGCTGGGCGCTGACGCGCTGACGCGCCCATTCGTATCGATTGTCGGCCGCGCGCCGGTCTGCTACGCCTCGCTCATTCGCTTCGGCTCCCGCAAGGGATCAAAAGGGAATCCGGTGAGGGGCCTCGCGCGTCCCGAGTCCGGAGCTGCCCCCGCAACTGTGAGCGGCGAGCGGCGCGCCGATGGTTGGCCACTGGATTTCGTGATCCGGGAAGGCCGGCGCGCTTCGCTTCGACCCGTGAGCCAGGAGACCTGCCGGAACGAGCAACCCAAAGGCCCTCGGAGGGAGGGCGCGAAAGGCTCAATCCATGTCGAACGTCCATCACGCCGAAACCTCGTCCGTCGCGCTGACCCAGTCTCGCGCGGCCCCGATCTTCGCAGCCCTCATGCTCGGAATTTTCGTGATCGCGGGCGCGGGTTTCGTGTCGGTCCCGGCGGTGCACAACGCCGCGCACGACCAGCGTCACGCCATCGGCTTCCCCTGCCACTGAGCGGAGGCGAGCCAATGCAAATCTTCCGCAGCATCGTCTTCCTGGCGGCGCTGGCCGGCCTCGCGGCCGGCCTGACGCTGACCGCCGTCCAGCAGTTCGGCACCCAGCCGCTGATCGTGAAGGCCGAAATTTTCGAGAACGCGAAGGCCGCCAAGGCGGCCGAGCCGCATGACCACGCCGCCGCCGGCGAGCACGACCATGCGGCGCTGACCGCCAAGGAGGAGGCGGCCGCAGCCGAGCACGACCACGGCGAGGGGTGGGCGCCGGCCGACGGCGCCGAGCGCTTCGGCTGGACGCTGGTCGCCAATGTGGTGGCGGGAATCGGCTTCGCGCTGCTGCTCGTCGCGGCGAGCGAGCTCAAGGGCGGGCTGCGCTCCTGGCGCGAGGGCCTGCTCTGGGGCCTCGCCGGCTTCGCGGCCTTCACGCTGGCGCCGTCGATCGGACTGCCGCCCGAGGCGCCGGGCGTCGAGGGCGCGCCGCTCATGGACCGGCAGATCTGGTGGGTCGCGACCGCGGTCGCGACCGCGGTCGGCATCGCGCTCATCGCCTATGGGCGCTCGGCGCTGCCGGCGGTCGCGGGGCTCGCCCTGATCGCGGCGCCTCACATCATCGGCGCGCCGCAGCCATCGGAGCCGCCGGCCATCCCCCACGACCTCGCTCATGACTTCGTGGTCGCGGTCATCGTCACGGGCTTCGTGTTCTGGGCGACGCTCGGGACGCTGGCCGGCCTGCTGCGCCGTCGTTTCGCAAGCGGCTGACGGGATGCCCGCGCCCACCGCGCGCGGGGCCGTGACCCTCGTCCTCGGCGGCGCGCGCTCCGGCAAGAGCCGCTTCGCCGAGCAGCTCGCCGCGGCTTCGGGCCTTAGCCTCGTCTATGTCGCGACCGCGAGCGCGCATGACGACGAGATGCGCGAGCGCATCGCCCATCATCGCGCCCGCCGCGACGACCGCTGGCGAACCGTCGACGTGCTGCTCGACCTCGCGGGCGCGCTCGACGCCGAGACCGAGCCTGACAGGCTTGTGCTGGTCGACTGCCTGACGCTCTGGCTGACGAACGTGATGCTGGCCGGCGCGGATATCGACGCCGAGATCGAGGCCCTGCTTGTGGCGCTCTCACGGGTCTCCGGACCCGTGATCGCGGTGTCGAACGAAGTGGGCTACGGCATCGTGCCCGACAACGCGCTCGCGCGCGCTTTCCGCGACCATCAGGGCCGCCTCAACCAGCGGGTCGCTGCGCTTTCGACGCGCGTGACGCTGGTCGCGGCTGGCCTTCCGCTCGACCTCAAGCTCCCGAAGGCGCCGAACGAATGACCGTCCCCCACAAGATCCCCGCGACCGTCGTGACCGGCTTCCTCGGCGCCGGCAAGACCACGATCATCCGCCACCTCCTGCAGAACGCCGGCGGCCGGAGGATCGCGCTGATCGTCAACGAGTTCGGCGACGTCGGCATCGACGGCGAGGTGCTGAAGGCCTGCGCGAGCGAGGCCTGTCAGGAGGACGACATCGTCGAACTCGCCAATGGCTGCATCTGCTGCACCGTGGCGGACGACTTCATCCCCGCGATGGAGAAGATTCTTTCGCGGCCCGAGGCCGTCGACCACATCGTCATCGAGACATCCGGCCTCGCCCTGCCGCAGCCGCTGGTCAAGGCGTTCCGCTGGCCGGAGATCACGACCCGCGTGACCGTCGACGGCGTCGTCACCGTGATCGACGGACCGGCGGTCCGCGACGGCCGCTTCGCCCATGACGAGGCGGCGGTCGCGGCCCAGCGCGCGGCGGATCCGAACCTCGACCATGATGATCCGATCGAGGAACTGTTCGAAGACCAGGTGCGGTCCGCCGACCTTCTGGTGGTGCACAAGTCCGACCTGCTGTCCGAGGCGGAAGCCGAGGCCGTGCGAACCGGCGTGCTCGAACATGCGAGCGAGGGCGTCCGGGTGGTGTCGGCCGCCAATGGCGCGCTGCCGGCCGAGGTGTTGCTCGGCCTCGCCTCCGGAGCCGAGGACAAGATCGACGCGCGGCCCTCGCATCACGAGCTCGAAGGCCATGACGACCACGACCATGACGAGTTCGAGAGTTTCGTGGTCGAAATCGGCGAGGCCGAGGACGCCGAGGCGCTGGCCGAGCGCGTGCGGAGTGCGCTCGCGACGTTCGATGTGCTGCGGCTGAAGGGCTTCGCGCCGGTGAAGAGCAAGTCCGCGCGGTTGGTCGTTCAGGCGGTCGGCCAGCGGGTGGAGAGCTATTTCGACCGTCCGTGGAGGGAGGGCGAGACGCGCTCCGGGCGCTTGGTGGTGATCGGCGAGACCGGCCTCGACCGCGCCGGCATAGCGGCGGCGCTGCGGGGATGCCCGCGAGAGCCGCCGCGCCCATGTCCCGGCCTTGAGCCGGGACCCATTGGGCTCGACGGTTCCGAAGCGGGCGTCGCGATCAGGCGCCGATCGTCCGGCGCAGGCGGCGGTGATGGGTCCCGGCTCAAGGCCGGGACATCGAGGGCGGAGTTGAGCGGAGACCGATGCATCTCCTGAAGGCGCAAGGGCAGCCGATCGGCGACGGGACGGAGGCGGTCGATCTCGACCTGTCGCCGGCCGAGATCGTGATCGTCTCCGCGGCCGACACGGAGATCGCAGGCCTCGCACGCGCCCATGCGGCGCTCGGGGCCGCCGCGCCTTCGCTCCGGCTCGCCAGCCTCCAGAAGCTCCGCCACAACATGTCGGTCGACCTCTTCCTGGAGAAGACCGTGGCGCGCTCGCGCCTGCTGGTGCTCCGTCTGCTCGGCGGCGCCTCCTACTGGCCCTACGGCGTCGAGGAGAGCGCGCGGATCGCTCGCCGGCATGGCGTGAAGCTCGCCGTGATGCCGGGCTGCGGCAACGCCGACCCGGACCTGATCGCCCGCTCCACCGTGCCGGCCGCCGAGGCCGAGGCGCTGTGGCGGATGCTGGTCGAAGGCGGTCCAGAGAATCTGGCCGCCGCGCTGCGCGCCTGCCGCGCCTGGCTCGACGGCGGCGCGCCGGCGCTCGATCCGGCGCCGACCCCGCCCGCCGGCCTGTTCTGGCCGGGCATGGCGGCGCCGACGCTCGACGCCATCCGCGAATGCTGGCCGGAAAGCGCGCCGGTCGCGCCGGTCGTGTTCTACCGGGCGCAATATCAGGCCGGCGACGTCGCGCCCGTCGAGGCGATGGTCGACGCGCTTTCCGCACGAGGGCTCGGCGCGCTTCCGATCTATGTGACCTCGCTGAAGGACCCGGCGGCCGCCGCCTTCGTCTGCGAGACCTTCGCCGCCGTTCGGCCGGACGTTGTGCTGAATTCGACCGCCTTCGCGGTTTCGAAGCCCGGCGCCACCTGGGAGGGCTCGCCGCTCGATTCGGCCGACGCGCCCGTCCTCCAGCTCGTCTTCGCGGGTTCCGACCGCGCGACCTGGGAAGGTTCGCCGCGCGGCCTCGGCGCGCGAGACCTCGCGATGGCGGTGGCTCTGCCCGAGATCGATGGGCGGGTGCTGTCGCGCGCCGTGGCGTTCAAGTCCGCCGGCCGGTTCGATCCGGCGACCGAGACCGAGATCGTCGCGCTCGAGCCGGTCCCGGACCGGATCGCCTTCGCGGCCGACCTCGCGGCCAACTGGGCGCGGCTGCGCCGAACGGCTCGGCCGGAGCGCCGCGTCGCGCTGATCCTCGCCAACTACCCGACCGGCGCTGCGCGACTCGCCAACGGCGTCGGCCTCGACACGCCGGAAAGCACAGCCGTGATGCTCGATGCGCTGAAGCATGCGGGCTACGCGGCCGACGGCGCCCCCCGGACCGGCGCCGAGGTCGTGGCTGCGATGACGGCAGCGCTGGAAGGCTCAACACCATGTCCCGACCGAAGCGGCGCAGCCGCGCAGAGCCGGGACCTATACGCGCCGCGCTCGACGGAGATGCATGACGCCGTCCCGTCCGACATGGAAGCGGCCGAGCAGATGGGTCCCGGCTCTCCGCTTCGCTGCGGCCGGGACACGAGCGCGGAGCTCTCGCTCGCCGCTTATTGGCGCTTTCTCTCCGCCCTCCCCGCCCGGACCCGCGAAAAGATCGCCGCCCGCTGGGGCGGGCCTGAGGACGACCCGACCTTCGACCGCGATGCGCAGGCCTTCCGCCTCGCGCTCCGCCGTTACGGAAACCTCGTCCTCGGCGTGCAGCCCTCCCGCGGCTTCGACCTCGATCCGAAGGCCGCGCATCACGATCCAGACCTGCCGCCGCCGCATGGCCACCTCGCCTTCTACTGCTGGCTCCGGGAAAGTTTCGGGGCGCATGCGATCGTCCATGTCGGCAAGCACGGCAATCTCGAATGGCTGCCCGGCAAGGCGCTGGCGTTGTCCCTAGAATGCTTCCCCGAGATCGCGCTCGGCCCCCTGCCCCATGTCTATCCCTTCATCGTCAACGACCCCGGCGAAGGCACCTCCGCAAAGCGCCGGAGCGCCGCCGTCATCGTCGATCACCTGACGCCGCCGCTCGCGCGGGCCGAGGGAGCCGCGGCGCTGCGCGAGATCGAGACGCTGGTCGACGAATACGCCGAGGCCGAGGGGCTCGACCCGCGCCGCGCGAAAGCGCTGGCCAAGGAGATCCTCGCCCGCGCCGCCGATCTCGGCCTCGACCGCGACTGCGGTTTCTCCATCGCCGACGACCCGGACGACGCGCTGACCAAGCTCGACGCGTTTCTGTGCGAGGTGAAGGAGCTGCAGGTCCGGAACGGCCTGCATGTCTTCGGCCGCTCGCCGGAGGGCCGCAAGCGCGCCGAGCTGCTGGTCGCGCTCGCCCGCTCGCCTCGCGGGCCGAGTCCCGGGGACGCATCGCTGCTCCGCGCGCTGGCGGCTGATCTGGGGCTCGACGGCTTCGACCCCCTCGCCGCTGAGTTCTCGGCGCGCTGGGAGGGTCCGCGGCCGGAGGCGCTCGCCGAGGTTTCGGACGAGCTCTGGCGGATCGCGGGCGACACGGTGGAGCGGCTCGAGGCGCTGGCGTTGCGGTTAGTGGAAGAGGCGGCGCCCTCTTCACCGTCATCCCCGGGCTTGACCCGGGGATCCATCCCAAGCGCAGAAAAGGATCGGTCCAGGCCGATGGTTGGTCGGGTCAAGCCCGGGCATGACGATGGACGCGGCCTAGCCCTCCCCGCTGGCGCCGCCGTCCTCCGCGAAATCGCGACCGTCATCGCGCCGCGCGTCGACGCCTCCGGCGCCGCCGAAATCGACGGCCTGCTGCGCGCGCTCGACGGGCGCTTCGTGCCCCCCGGTCCCTCTGGCGCGCCGACGCGGGGGCGGCTCGACGCGCTGCCGACGGGCCGCAACTTCTTCGCGCTCGACCCGCGTTCCGCGCCCACGGAAGCCGCCTGGCGGCTCGGCTGCGCCGCGGCCGACCTGCTCTGCCGCCGCCATTTCCAGGACAATGGCGAATGGCCGAGGCGGCTCGCGATCTCCGCCTGGGGCACGGCCAACATGCGCACCGGCGGCGACGACGTCGCGCAGGCGCTGGCGCTCGTCGGCGTCGCGCCGCAATGGGAGGCGGGATCTTCGCGGGTCGTGGGACTGGAGGTCCTGCCGCTTTCCGAGCTCAGGCGCCCCCGCGTGGACGTGCTGTTCCGCATCTCGGGCTTCTTCCGCGACGCCTTCCCGTTCCAGATCGACCTGATCGACGAGGCGGTCAGGCTCGTCGGCGCGCTCGACGAAGACGCCGACTCGAACCCGATCGCCGCGCGGATGCGGGAGGAGCGCGACGGAGGCCGCGCCTCGCACGCGATCTTCGGCGCGCGGCCCGGCGCCTATGGGACGGGGCTCGCGCCGCTGCTCAATGAAGGGGCGTGGGAGACCCGCAAAGACCTCGCCGAGGCCTATCTCGCCGCGAGCGGCTTCGCCTATGCGCAAGGGACCGAAGGCGCGCCGGCCCGCGAGGCGTTGGAAGCGATGGCGGACGGCGTCGACGCCGTGGTGCAGACGCAGGACGCCCGCGAGTTCGACCTGCTCGATTCCGACGACGTGCACGAATTCGCAGGCGGACTGTCGGCGGCCGTAGAGGCTCTCACTGGCGCCGCGCCTGCGATCTACCATCTCGACACGTCGCGGACCGAGACGCCATCTGTCCGCACGCTTGCCGAAGAGATCGCGGTCGTGGTCCGCGCCCGCGCCGCGAACCCGAAATGGATCGCGGCGATGCGCGGCCACGGCCATAAGGGCGCGGCCGAGATGCTCGCGACGGTGCGGAATCTGATGGGCTTCGCCGCGACCACCGACGCCGTCGGATCGCACCAGTTCGACGCGCTCTACGACGCCTATCTGATGGACCGCGACACGCGCGGCTTCGTCGCCGCCGCAAATCCCGCAGCGCTCGCCGAGATGGCGCGCGCCTTCCTCGAGGCCGAGCGGCGCGGCCTCTGGAGGCCGAAGCGCAACAGCGCGCATGACGACCTCGCCGCGCTCGCGACGGAGACCGTGCAATGACCGAAGACGCCGCCCGCCATGCGGAGAAGATGAAGGCGCGCAAGGCGCATCAGGACAAGATCGTGGCTGCGCGCCAGGTCGAGAAGGGCCTGCTCATCGTCCACACCGGCAAGGGCAAAGGCAAGTCGACCGCCGCCTTCGGCATGGCGATGCGCGCGATCGCCCACGGCATGAATGTCGGGGTCGTGCAGTTCATCAAGGGGCCGTGGGAATCGGGCGAGCGTGACCTGCTGCGCAAGTTCCCCGACCAGGTCGAGGTCCACGCCATGGGCGAGGGCTTCACCTGGGAGACGCAGGACCGCGAGCGGGACGTGCGGGCGGCGCGCGAGGCGTGGGAGATGTCGAAGAGGTTCATCGCCGACCCGGAGGTGAAGCTCGTCATCCTCGACGAGCTCAACATCGTGCTGCGCTACGACTATCTCGACCTCGGCGAGGTTGTTGAAGTCCTGAAGAGCCGGCCGGCCGACTGCCATGTCGTGGTGACGGGCCGCAACGCCAAGGACGAACTGATCGAGATCGCCGACCTCGTCACCGAGATGACGCAGGTGAAGCACCCGTTCCGCGACGGCGTGAAGGCGCAGGCGGGAATCGAGTTTTGACGGGACGGCTCCACGCTCATGGCGGCGGCGCCGCTGGATGAAGAAACCGCGCCCCACCCCCGCCATCATGTTCCAGGGCACCGGCTCCAATGTCGGCAAGTCGCTGATCGTGGCGGGGCTCTGCCGGCTGTTCGCGCGGCGGGGGGTGTCAGTCGGGCCGTTCAAGCCGCAGAACATGTCGAACAACGCGGCGGTCACCGCAGACGGCGGCGAGATCGGCCGGGCGCAGGCGCTGCAGGCTCGCGCGGCCGGGCGCGAGCCGATCATCGACATGAACCCCGTGCTGCTGAAACCCGAGAGCGAGACCGGAAGCCAGGTCGTGCTCCGCGGCCGCCGGATCGGCTCCTACAAGGGCAGCGCCTACAGCGCGCTGAAGCGGAGCCTGATGGCGCCGGTGCTCGAAAGCTTCGAGGCGCTGGCGAAGGACGCCGACATCGTGCTCGTCGAGGGCGCGGGTTCGGCGGCCGAGGTCAATCTTCGCGAGAACGACATCGCGAACATGGGATTTGCAGAGGCGGCTAAGGTTCCTGTCGCGCTTATCGGCGACATCGACCGCGGCGGCGTGATCGCCACGCTCGTCGGAGTTCACGCGCTGCTTCCGCCGAGCGATCTCGCTCTGATCCGAGGCTTTCTCATCAACCGGTTTCGCGGCGACCCCGGCCTGTTCTCGGCCGGCTTGGCGACAATCTCGGAGCGGACCGGATGGCCGTCGCTCGGCGTCACGCCCTGGTTTCCGGAAGCCGGCAAACTTCCGGCCGAGGATTCGGTCGATCTCTTCTCGCGACAGGCCACGCCGAATTCGGGCGTCCGCGTCGTCGTCCCCGCCTTGCCCCGCATCGCGAATTTCGACGATCTCGATCCGCTCCGGCTCGAGCCCGACGTGTCGCTGGAGCTCCTTACGCCCGGCGCGCCGCTGCCCGTCGACGCCGATCTCGTGCTGCTGCCCGGCTCCAAGGCGACGATCGCCGATCTCGCGGCGCTCAGGGAGCATGGCTGGGATCACGACATCCACGCCCATGTCCGCCGCGGCGGGCGGGTGCTGGGACTCTGCGGCGGCTATCAGATGCTCGGCCGCTCGATCGCCGATCCCGACGGCGTCGAGGGTCTCCCCCAAACCGTGGCGGGCCTCGGGTTGCTCGACGTCGACACCACGCTGGACGGCGAGAAGCGGCTCGCCCGCGTTTCGGGCCGCGACGTCGCCAGCGGCCAGGCGGTCGCGGGCTACGAGATCCATATGGGCCGCACCGTCGGGCCGGACTGCGGCCGCGCGCCCTTCGAGGTCGAGGGCCGAGCCGAGGGCGCGGCGTCGGCGGACGGCCTTGTGTCGGGCGCCTATCTCCACGGCGTCTTCGCAGCCGACGGGTTTCGCCGCGCGTTCCTCTCAACGCTCGGCGTCGCCGGATCGTCGCTGGCCTATGAGGCGACGGTCGAGGCGACGCTCGACGCGCTGGCCGACCATCTCGAGGCCCATCTCGACGTCGCCCAGATCATCCGGATCGCGCGCTCCCGCAGCGCCTGATCAGGCGAACGAGTAGGCGACAGCAAGCACGCCCGCGACCAGCGCGGCGTGCACCGCGCAGGCCGCGACCAGCAGCCTCAGCGCCTGCGAGATGTCGTCCGGCGTCGCGTCCTGGCGGCCGCCCTCGTTCATCCAGGGGTCGTCGAGCGTGACGCCCGAATAGACCCGCGGGCCGCCCAGCGCGACGCCGAGCGCTCCCCCGAAGGCGGCCTCGGGCCAGCCGGCGTTGGGCGAGGCGTGGCGATGGGCGTCGCGGCGCATGGCGTGCAGCGCCGCCCTCGCCTTCCGGCCGGTCAAGAGCGCCGCAAGCGCGACGATCCCCCCCGAAAGCCGCGAGGCCGGCAGGTTGACGAGGTCGTCGAGCCGAGCCGCCGCCCAGCCGAAGGCGCGGTGCCGCTCGGTCTTGTGGCCGATCATGCTGTCGGCGGTGTTGATCGCCTTGTAGGCCATGAGGCCCGGAAGCCCGAACAGGACGCACCAGAGCGCAGGAGCGACCACGCCGTCGGAAAAATTCTCGGCGCAGGATTCGATCGCGGCG
>NZ_RYFI01000006.1:0-20497 GCF_004103825.1 Hansschlegelia zhihuaiae | reverse complement strand
AGACGGCCTGCCGCGCCGCGCCGAGCCCGCCGGCCGAGAAGGCGTCACGCACCTTGCTTACATGGACGTAGAGGCTGTTCTGCGCGATCAGCACCGAGGCGATCGCGCCCTCGACAAACGCGCCGTAGGCCCAGCCGCGGAACGGCAGCGCGATCAGCCAGCCGATGGCGGCGGCGCCGATCACGAGCGCCGCGAGCGCCCAGACCCCGCGGCGGCGGCGGTCGCGCTCGTCGAGCTCCAGCCGGTTCAGCCGCGCGTCGAGCCACGCGATCGCGGCGCCGATCACCGCGACCGGATGGGCGAGCCGTCGCCACAGCCGGTCCGGATCGCCGAATGCGGCGTCAAGCGCGAGCGCGATCAGGGCGACGAGCGCCGTGTGGGCGATGTCCAAGAACTCGAATCCTCAGGCGGCCGTCTTGACCGCCGATTTGAGCGCCGCTTCGAGCCGGGCGAAGCCTTCGTCGTCGCCCGGCAGGCCGAAGCGCAGCTGGTCCGGCCGATCGTCGAACACACGGCACCAGACGCCATCGCGCGCAAGCCTTCGATGCACGTCCGAGGCGCGCGAGTGGCGCGCGGTCCGGAACAGGTCGCAGCCGCGCACCTGGTTGAAGCCGGCGCTGGTCAGGATCCGGTCGAGCCGCATGGCGTCGACGGTCAGCCGCAGCCGCGTCGTCGCTGCCCAGGCCTCGTCCGGCAGCGCCAGCTTGCCGGCCGCGAGCGCGGGACCCGAGATTGGCCACGGGCCGAGCTCGCCCGCGAGCTCGCTCACCATCTCCTCGTCTCCAGCGGCGAAGCCGAGCCTGAGGCCGGCGAGGCCGTAGAACTTCCCGAAAGAGCGCAGGACCACCATGCCGCGCGGGACCACCCGCTCGGCCATCGCGAGCTCGGGGCTGACGTCGGCGAAGGATTCGTCGACGACCAGCAGCCCGTCGCGCCTCGCGAGATCCTCGGCGAGTCGGGCCAGAACGTCGGGCTCGGTGGTGCGGCCCGTCGGGTTGTCGGGATTGACCACCACTACGACCTGCGCGCTGTCGGCGTGGCTCAGCGACCAGGCCTCGCGCACCTGATGGCCGGCGCGCGCCCAGACATAGGCGTGCTCTGCATAGGTGCGGCCGATGATCAGCACCGGGCCCCGCACGCGCAGATAGGGGAGCAGCTGTATCATCGCCTGCGCGCCCGGGCCGGCGACCACCGGCGTGTCGGGCTTCCAGCCATAGGCCGCGCGGGCGATCCCGCAGAGCTCCGCGACGTCGGCCGGGTCCGGCAGCCGGGTCAGAGCCTCGGGAGCGAAGGGCGGAAGCGGATAAGCATGGGGGTTGACGCCGGTCGACAGATCAAGCCAACCGTGCCGAGGCTGGCCGAACGCGGCCTCCGCCGCCGCGAGATCGCCGCCATGCCGCATATACGCTCCTTACCGCCCGCGCGCTCAAAAGTTGAGCAGAATTCGATCGCCGTCAACGCGTCGGTTTGTGCGGCGCGTCATGAAGGCTCCCGGCGTTGCAGAAATCTGACGGCCGCCAGCTTGTGTCCGGCAGGCTGCGCATGAGCGGCGAGACGGTTCGAAGCCGGACGACGCTGACAATCTGCCGGACCTGCCGGCCCGAGGGCGGCCCGTCCGAAGCCGAGCCGCCGGGCGCGGCGCTCGGTCGCGCGGCGGCCGAGGCGGCGCGCCGCCTCGGACCGGAAGCGGGGGTGGAGGTGCGGGCGATCCCCTGCCTGTCGGCCTGCGGCCGCGCCTGTTCCGCGTCCGTCTCGGCGCCGGAAAAGTTCTCCTATGTGATCGGCGGCCTCGCGCCGGAGGACGCGGGCGATCTCGTCGCCTTCGCACGCGCTCACGCCGAGAGCGCCGACGGCGTGCCGCCCTGGCGGGCGCGGCCCGAAAAGGTTCGCAAGAACACCGTCGCCAGGGTGCCGCCGGCGGGATGCGACCATGCGCTGGTCGAGGAGGTCCGCGAGGCCGAGGACGTCATCCCCGGTCGATGACGTGAAGGAACGACCCGGTGACGCGTCCCCGCCGGAGGCCCGAGGTCCCGCCCGATGCGAGGCGGAACAGCGGCTCGGCCGCGCCTTCGCGGACGGTGGTCGCATAGTGAAACTCGTGGGCGAGCAGCCGGTCGCCCGCCGGCCCCAAAGGCCCGGCGGCGACGAGCCTCGCGTCGCGATAGCCGAGGTGGAGCCTGCGGGTCGCGAAAGAGGTTTCGAGCGGCAGCAGTCCCAGCATCTCGTGCGCCCTCCCCTCGCCGTCGATCAGTCCCTCTCCGAGGACCATGTAGCCGCCGCACTCGCCATAGATCGCCGCGCCGCGTTTCGCCGCCGCGCGCAGACCGGCCCGGAAGTCCGCCGCCGCGGCGATACGGCCGGCGTGGAGCTCAGGATAGCCGCCCGGCAGGAAGACGGCGTCGGCCGAGCGATCGGGCGCTTGGTCGGCGAGCGGCGAGAAGAACGAGATTCCGGCGCCGGCGTCGCGCCAGCCCTCCAGAAGATGCGGATAGGCGAAGCGGAAGGCGACGTCGGAGGCGATCGCGATCCCCGCGCCAAGCGGGCGGAACGGGGCCGGCGCACCTGACGGCTTTGCGAAAGGACGCGCCGCGGCGCGGAGCGCGTCGAGGTCGACAGACGCCGCGATCAGTTCGGCGGCCTCGCGGATGCGCGCCTCGAGGCCCTCGACCTCCTCGGCCTGCACCAGCCCGAGATGGCGCGAGGGCGTGGCGAGTTGGGCGCGCCGCGGCACGGCGCCGAAGACCGTCACGCCTGCGGCCGCGCAGCCCTCCCGCGACAGCGCTTCGTGGCGCGGGCTCGCGACTCGGTTGAGGATCACCCCCGCGAACTCGACGTCCCGGTCGAAATCCCGGAAGCCGGCCGCGAGCGCGCCCGCCGATTGCGCCATGCCGGAGGCGTCGAGGACCATGACCACCGGGGCGCCGAGCGTCTTCGCCACGGAGGCCGCGCCGCCGTCGCCCTCGATCCCGGGCTCGGCCGGACGGTCGAACAGGCCCATGACGCCCTCGACGACGAGGATGTCGGCCCCCTGCCCCGCTTGCGCGGCGAGCGCGAGGATGCGGTCGCGCCGCATCGCCCAGCCGTCGAGATTGACCGACGGACGTCCGCTCGCGGCCTCGTGGAAGCGCGGGTCGATATAGTCCGGGCCGATCTTGGCGGAGCCCGCGACCAGACCGGCGTCGCGGAACGCCCTGAGCAGGCCCAGCGTCAGGATCGTCTTGCCCGAGCCGCTCGACGGCGCGGCGATCACGACGCCCGGCGTCACGCCTCCACAACCTCGGGCGCGGCCGCGGCGGCGAGCCCGAGCACCGGCGCGAGCGCGACCACGCCGCCCACCACGATGATCGCGGGCGGCGCGACGTTGTCGACGTCGAGCCGCGCCGCGAGCCGCCCGAGCGTGGTGCGCACGACCTGCTGGCGCGGCGTCGTGGCGTTCGCCACCACCGCTACGGGCTCGTCGGCGGGACGGCCCGCGTCGAGCAGCCGGTCGGCGATCACGTCCATCAGGCGGAAGCCCATATAGACGACCAGCACGGGCGAGCCCGCCGAGAGCGCGGCCCAGTCGAGCCGCTGCGACAGACCGCCGGACGCGTCATGGGCGGTGAGGAGCGTGACGGACTGGTTGACGTCGCGATGCGTCACGGGGATGCCCGCGGCCGCAAGCCCGCCAATGCCCGCCGTGACGCCCGGCGACACGCGGAAGGGCGTGCCCGAAGCGACGAGGCCCTGCGCCTCCTCGGCGCCGCGTCCGAAGACGTAGGGGTCGCCGCCCTTCAGCCGCACCACGCGTTTGCCGGCGCGTGCGGCCGTCACCAGCAACGCGGTGATCTCGGACTGTTTGGGCGACGGGCAGCCGGCCCGCTTTCCGACGAAAACCCGCTCGCAATCGCCGCGCGCAAGCCTCAAAACCTCCTCATTCACCAGCGCATCGAAGTAGATCGCGTCGGCCTGCGCCAGCGCGTGCGCCGCCTGGAGGGTGACGAGGCCGGGATCGCCCGGTCCCGCCCCCACAAGCCAGACCGCGCCTGGGGGAAATGGCGGCATGGCGCGGGCGAGCGCCGGCGGCAGGACGAGCGGCGTCGGAGACGGGGTTTCATGCGACGGCATCGGCGACATGCGGCGGACCATGGCGCGTCGAACGGCGCCGCACAATCCCGTGACAGGCGCGCCAGGCCACGCGTGCTGATCCTCGGCGGTTCGTCCGACGGTTTCGCAGCGGCGGAAGCCTTTCTGGCCGCCGGCTGCGAGGTGATCACCTCCTTCGCCGGCAGGACCGAGACGCGGCGCGCGCCGGTCGGCTTCGCGCGTGTCGGCGGCTTCGGCGGCGTCTCGGGGCTCGCGGCCTATCTTGCGGTGGAGGACATCGCGCTGGTGGTCGACGCCACTCACCCCTTCGCCGCGATCATCACCCGGAACGCGGCGGCGGCATGCGCCGAGGTCGGCGCGCCGCTGATCCATGTCGTGCGTCCGCCCTGGACGCCCGAGCCCGGCGACGACTGGCGCGTCGCCGCCGATCTCGACTCCGCGGCGAGGATGGTGCCGGTCACCGACGGACCGTGCTTCCTCACGGTCGGGCGCATGAAGATCGGGCCGTTCGCGACGCGCAGGGACGTGCGGTTCCTCATCCGCACGGTCGATCCGCCTTCGCCGCCCTTCGATCATCCCGACACGCTGCTGATCAACGACCGCGGGCCGTTCTCGCTCGACGCCGAGCGCGCGCTGTTCGACGAGCACCGGATCGGATGCCTGGTCACGGCGAACAGCGGCGGCGGGGCGGCGGCCGCGAAGCTCGTCGCCGCGCGCGAGCGGGGCGTTCCGGTCGTGGTGGTGGACCGCCCGCCTCCGCCGCAAGGCCGCGTGGTGGCGACCGTTCCGGAAGCCGTCGCGGCGGCCGAGGAGATGATCGGTCTCTCGATGGCGTGGTAGAGGTCTCGGTCCGCATCGCCGAGACCCGCAGCCCATGCCCGCCCGAACCGCCGCTGTTCCCGACCTCCGCCCTGCCCGGCCCTGGCTCACCGTCGTCGGGATCGGCGAGGACGGCTTTGAAGGTCTCGGCCCACAGGCCCGCGCGGCGCTGGCGGAGGCCGAGGTCGTGGTCGGGGGCGAGCGTCATCTGGCGCTGACGCCCGTCGAAGCGTCGCCCCGCGCCGAACGCCGCGCCTGGCCGTCACCCATGCTGCCCTTCCTCGACGTCATCGCGGGCTGGCGGGGCCGCGACGTCGTCGTGCTGGCGAGCGGCGATCCGCTGTTCTACGGCGTCGCCGCGACGCTGCTCGCGCGCGTCTCGCGGGACGAGATCGTCGTGCTGCCGGCCCTCACCTCGGTCCAGCTCGCCTGCGCCGCCATGCTGTGGCCTGCGGCCGAGATCCGTGTCGTCTCGGCCTGCGGGCGGCCCTTCGAGCGGCTGGCGCTCGAGCTTTTCGACGGCGCCCGGATCGTGCTGCTCTCCGCCGACGGGACGACGCCGGCCGCCGCCGCCGCGCTGCTCGCAGCGCATGGCTGCGGCGACAGTCGCCTGACCGTTCTGGAGCGCCTCGGCGGAACGAATGTCCGCGCCGTCCCGATGGCGGCTCGTGACGTCGGGGGCCTGACATTCGACCCGCTCAACGTCGTCGCGATCGAGGTCGTGGCCAGTTCGGAGGCGGCTCTTCTGCCTCTCACGCCGGGCCTGCCCGACGACGCCTTCGCGCATGACGGCCAGATCCCCCGCCGCGAGATCCGCGCGCTCACCCTCGCGCGGCTCGCGCCGACGCCCGGCGCCCTGCTCTGGGACATCGGCGCGGGCTCGGGCTCGATCGGGATCGAGTGGATGCGGGGCGGCGGATGCGCGATCGCGCTCGAGCCACGCCCGGACCGCGCGGCGCGGGCGCGCGAGAACGCGGCCCGGCTCGGCGTCCCCGATCTCGACCTGCGGGAGGCTGCGGCGCCCGAGGGGCTCGCGGGCCTGCCGCGGCCCGACGCCGTGTTCGTCGGCGGCGGAGCGACCGCGGAGCGCGTCCTCGACATCTGCTGGGCGGCGCTGAAGCCCGGCGGGCGGCTCGCCGCCAACGCCGTGACGCTCGAGACCGAGGGGCGGCTCGTCGCCTTCCGCGCCGTGCATGGCGGTGACCTCGTGCGCCTGCAGGCGACCTACGCCGACCCGGTCGGCCGCATGACGGGCTGGCGGCCGGCGATGCCCGTGACGCAGTTCGCCGCCGTAAAGCCGCGTTGACCCCGTGACGGTCTTCTTCATCGGCGCAGGCCCCGGCGATCCCGACCTCATCACGGTGCGGGGCCGCGACCTGATCGCCCGCTGCCCGGTCTGCCTCTACGCCGGCTCGCTGGTTCCGGCGGCCGTCGTGGCCTGCGCGCCCGGAGACGCGCGGGTCGTCGACACCGCGCCGATGTCGCTCGACGCCATCGTCGCGGAGTTCGAGGCCGCTCATGCCGCGGGCCTCGACGTCGCGCGCGTGCATTCGGGCGACCCGTCGATCTATGGCGCGACCGCCGAGCAGTTCGGGGCGCTGAAGGCGCGGAAGATCCCATTCGAGATCGTGCCCGGCGTCCCGGCCTTCGCGGCGGCGGCCGCCCGGCTCGGCGTCGAGCTCACCGTGCCGGAAGTCGCGCAGACGATCGTGCTGAGCAGGCTCGCGGGCCGCGCCTCAAAGATGCCTGAGGCCGAGACGCTCGAGGCGGTCGCGGCCTCGCGCGGCACGCTCGTCCTGCATCTCGCGGCGAAGCAGCTCGCCCGCATCGCTGACGAACTCGCGCCGCTCTACGGCGCGGACTGCCCCGTGGCGCTCGTCGCCCGCGCCACATGGCCGGACGAGGTCGTAGTTCGCGGGACGCTTGCCGACATCGTCGACAAGGCGCAGCCGTTCGGCGTCGAGCGCACGGCGCTGGTCATCGTCGGCCGCGCGCTGGACGGCGTCGCGGGCGAGACGAGCGCGCTCTACTCCGAGGCGCATGCCCGCCATCTGAAGCGATAGCACCCAGCCCTTTGGGGCGAGGTGCTGCGTGCTTCGAGACGGCCCTTTGGGCCTCCTCAGCATGAGGAGGTTTGAGGACGCCAATCGCGATCGTTCCTCATGCTGAGGAGCCGTCCGTCAGGACGGCGTCTCGAAGCACGCAGAACGCTATTGCGGTCAGCCGAGAGCAGCTCTGCGACCCTCCGCTTGGCTCGCGTGCCTCCCGCGCCTATGTTGCGGACTCTCCTTCCACCGACGCGACCCAGCCCGATCCATGACCTTCGTCGACGCCCAGACCGCGCCCCTCCGCAAGACCGGCGCGATCAAGCTGCATGGGCCGGAGGCCTTCGAGGGCATGCGCAAGGCCGGAAGGCTGGTCGCCGAGGCGCTCGACATGCTGCAGGAGCATGTCGCGCCCGGCGTGACCACGGAGCGGCTCGACCAGCTGGCGCTCGAATTCGGCATGGATCACGGCGCCCTGCCCGCCTGCCTCTATTACCGCGGCTACTCCAAGACGATCTGCACCTCGATCAACCACGTGGTCTGCCACGGCATCCCGAACGACAAGCCGTTGCGCGAGGGCGACATCGTCAATGTCGACGTGACCTACGTGCTCGACGGCTGGCACGGCGATTCGAGCCGGATGTACGCGGTCGGGGCGATCCCGCGCCGCGCCGAGCGGCTGATCGAGATCACCTACGAGTCGCTGATGCGCGGCCTCGCGGCGATCCGCCCGGGCGGGACGACCGGCGACATCGGCGCCGCGATCCAGGAGTATGCCGAGGGCGAGCGCTGCTCGGTGGTGCGAGACTTCTGCGGCCACGGCGTCGGGCGGCTGTTCCACGACGAGCCCAACATCCTGCATTACGGCCGCCGCGGCGAGGGCGTGCCGCTCAAGCCCGGCATGTTCTTCACCGTCGAGCCGATGATCAATCTCGGCCGCCCGCATGTGAAGATCCTCGGCGACGGCTGGACCGCCGTGACGCGCGACCGCTCGCTCTCCGCCCAGTTCGAGCACATGGTCGGCGTGACGGAGGACGGCTGCGAGGTGTTCACCTACTCGCCGCGCGGGCTCGAGCGGCCGGTGTTCGCGAGCTGAGGAAATCAGGCTCGCCGCGTGACGTAGAGCGGCAATCCCTGCACGGCCGTGCTGCGTGCTTCGAGACGCCGTCCTGACGGACGGCTCCTCAGCATGAGGAAGCTAGTGTCTGGCATCCTCGACGCTCCTCATGCTGAGGAGACCGCGTCTTCGCGGGCGTCTCGAAGCACGCGGCGACCGCGCCCCAAGCCCGTAACTCCGTGACCTGCAGCCCTTCGCCCCGCTTGCGTCCTGCCGCCACCCCGCGTCACCATGGCGCGAACCCGTCGGGGCCGATCGAATGCCCAAAGCCGCGCCAGCCGAAGACGCCTCTGCGTCCTTGCCGGGCTTCGCCGAGGCGAGGCCTGTCGATGAACCGCATTATCTCGGCCATCGCGCCCGGCTGAAGGCGCGGTTCCTCGAGACCGGGCCCGAGGCGCTGCCGGACTACGAGCTGCTTGAGCTGGTGCTGTTCCGCACCCTGCCCCGCGGGGACGTGAAGCCGCTCGCCAAGCAGCTGATCGCGACCTTCGGCTCCTTCGGCGGCGTGCTGGCCGCGCCGGTCGAGCGTCTGATGGAAATCAAGGGCGTCAAGGAGGCGACCGCGACCGACCTCAAGATCGTCGAGGCCGCGGCGCGCCGCGTCGCCAAGGGCGCGATCGGCAAGCGGACCGTGCTGTCCTCCTGGTCGGCGCTGATCGACTATTGTCGCACCGCGATGGCGTTCGACGACCGCGAACGCTTCCGCATCCTGTTCCT
Source organism: Hansschlegelia zhihuaiae (assembly GCF_004103825.1). Taxonomy (GTDB): domain Bacteria; phylum Pseudomonadota; class Alphaproteobacteria; order Rhizobiales; family Methylopilaceae; genus Methylopila; species Methylopila zhihuaiae. The sequence goes on along the minus strand of NZ_RYFI01000006.1, from coordinate 11,713 downwards.
CGACAAGAAGAACGCGCTGATCGCCGACGAGGTGCAGCAGACCGGAACCGTCGACCACACGCCGGTCTATCCGCGCGAGGTGGTGCGCCGCGCACTGGAACTCCGGGCGACGGCGCTGATCCTGGTGCACAACCATCCGTCGGGCGACCCGACGCCGAGCCGCGCCGACATCGACATGACCCGCACCATCGTAGAGGTGGCCAAACCCCTCGGGATCGAGGTCCATGATCATGTGATCGTCGGTCGCGACGGCCATGCCAGCTTCCGGGCGCTCAGGCTGATCTGACGCTGCGCGAGGCGCCCGGCGCCGGAAAAACGGGCGCCGCGCCTCTTTCCACCGGCTGCGCGTGGATTAGCATCTCTATTTGGAACAGCCGTCAGGAGTCGCATCGCTTGCCCTCGCCCGCCTTCGACGAGATGACGCTTCAAGACGGCTCGATCCGGCAGGCGTATGGCGAACTCGCCGACTGGATTGCAGCGGCGCCCCCGGACCTGCTCGACTACCGCGTGCGGGAGGCGGAGCTCCTGTTTCGCCGGATCGGCATCACCTTCGCGGTCTATGGCGACCAGCAGGCGCAGGAGCGCCTGATCCCCTTCGACATCATCCCACGGATCCTCACGGCCGCGGAATGGAAGCTGCTGAGCGAGGGCCTGGAGCAGCGCGTCAAGGCGCTGAACCTCTACATCGCCGACGTCTACGGCAAGCGCGAGATCCTGAAGGCCGGGATCGTGCCCCACGAGCTCGTGTTCCAGAACGCCGCCTTCCGGCCGGAGATGGCGGGCAAGTCGCCGCCGCACGATCTCTGGGTGCACATCGCCGGGATCGACATCGTCAGGGTCGACGCCGACACCTTCTATGTGCTCGAGGACAACGCCCGCACCCCTTCCGGCGTGTCCTACATGCTCGAGAACCGCGAGGTGATGATCCGGCTGTTCCCGGAGCTGTTCTCGCGGCACCGCGTCGCCCCGGTCGAGAAATATCCCGACGAGCTGCTGGCGACGCTGCGCTCGCTCGCGCCGCGCTCGGCGCCGTCAGATCCCGCCGTCGTGCTGCTGACGCCGGGCGTCTACAACTCGGCCTATTACGAGCACTCGTTTCTGGCCGACAAGCTCGGCATCGAGCTCGTCGAAGGCCGCGATCTCTTCGTGCGCGACGAAGTCGTCTACATGCGCACGACCGAGGGGCCGAAGCGCGTCGACGTGATCTACCGCCGCGTCGACGACGAATGGCTCGACCCGCTGGTGTTCCGGCCGGACTCCGCGCTCGGCGTGCCGGGTCTGATGAGCGCCTACCACGCCGGCAACGTCACGCTCACCAACGCGATCGGAACCGGCGTCGCCGACGACAAGGCGATCTACAGCTACATGCCGGACATCATCCGCTTCTATCTCGGCGCCGAGCCGCTGCTGAAGAACGTGCCGACCTATCGCTGCCGCGAGCCCGAGGCGCTGGCCTACGTCCTCGACCACATCGAGGAGCTGGTGGTGAAGGAGGTGCACGGCTCGGGCGGCTACGGCATGCTGGTCGGGCCCCACGCCACCAAGGAGCAGGTCGAGCTGTTCCGCGCCAAGCTGAGGGCCTCGCCTGGCGGCTTCATCGCGCAGCCCACGCTCGCGCTCTCGACCTGCCCGACCTACGTCGATTCCGGCGTTTCGCCGCGCCATGTCGACCTGCGCCCCTTCGTGCTCACCGGCTCGGACGGCGTGCGGATCGTCCCCGGCGGCCTGACCCGCGTCGCCATGAAGGAAGGCTCGCTGGTCGTGAACTCCAGCCAGGGCGGCGGCACGAAGGACACCTGGGTGCTCGACGGATGACGCGATGCTGAGCCGCACGGCCGACAATCTGTTCTGGCTGTCGCGCTATGTCGAGCGCGCGGAGGCGCTTGCGCGCATCCTGGAGGCGACCCAGCGGCTCGCCTCGCTGCCGGCCGCCTATGGCGGCAAGACCAACGAATGGGAGAGCGCCGTCCAGACCGCGGGCGTCGCCGAGGCGTTCTTCGACAAGCACGAGGAGGCGAACCACGAGACCGTGGTCGCCTATCTCGCCTTCGACCGCGACAACCCCTCCTCGATCCTGAACTGCTTCGAGACCGCCCGCCACAACGCCCGCTCAGTGCGCACCGCCCTCACCATGGAGATGTGGGACGCGATCAACGGCGCCTGGATCGAGCTTCGCAGGACCGCCGACCGTAAGCTCGAGGGCGAGGAGCTCACCCGGTTCCTGAGCTGGGTGAAGGAGATCAGCCTGCGCTTCGACGGCTCCGCCTCCCGCACGATGCTGCGCAACGACATCTACGACTTCTCGCGTCTCGGCATGCTGCTCGAGCGCGCCGACAACACCGCGCGCATCCTCGACGTGAAGTACCACCTGCTCCTGCCCGAGGAGGGCGGGGTCGGCGGCGGCCTCGACTACTACCAGTGGTCGGCGATCCTGCGGGCGGTCTCGGCGATGACGAGCTATCACTGGGTCTACCGCGAGAGCCTCAAGCCCTGGCTGATCGCCGACCTGCTGATCCTCAACGACCAGATGCCGCGCTCGCTCGCGGCCTGCTATGGCGAGCTCGTTCGTCACCTCGACGCGCTCGCCCGCTCCTATGGCCGTCAGGGACAGGCCCAGCGGATGGCGCGGGCCTCGCGGGTGAGGCTCGAGAACGCCGACATCCGCGAAATCTTCCAGACGGGGCTGCACGAGTTCATCACCGGCTTCCTCTCGGACAACAACCGCCTGGGTCTTGCGATCCACGAGCAGTACCTCGCCTGAGGGGCTCGGCATGCGGCTCAAGATTCGCCACGAGACGATCTATACCTTCGAGACGCCGGCCTCCGCCGTCATCCAGACGCTTCGCGTGACGCCGCGCGGCCATGAGGGCCAGCACGTCGTGCATTGGCGGCTCGACGTCGATCACAATTGCCGGCTGCGCCAGAGCGAGGACGCATTCGGAAACTACACCCATGTCTTCGCCTCCGAGGGCCATATCGAGCGGCTGACCGTCCTGGTCGAAGGCGAAGTCGACACGCAGGACACGGGCGGCGTGGTGCGCGGCGCCGTGGAGCGGTTTCCGCCCGCGCTTTATCTCCGCGAGACCGACCTGACGGCGCCCGACCTCGACATCGCGGCCTTCGCGCTGGAGGCCGAGGCCGCCGGAAAGGGCGACAGGCTCGGCACGCTCCACGCGCTGCTCAGCGGGGTGCACGAGCGGATGACTTTCGAGGCCGGACCGACCGACAGCGCCACGACCGCGGCGCAGGCCTTCGGCATGAAGCGCGGCGTCTGCCAGGACCTCACCCACGTCTTCCTTGCCGCGTCGCGGCGGCTGAATATCCCGGCCCGCTATGTCGGCGGCTATGTCCGCCGCGAGCCGGCGGCGCTCGACGGCGCCGGCATGACCCAGTCCATCGATGCGGACGGCATGAGGCAGTCCCTGGCCGGGCCGACCGAGGAGAGCGCCGGCCATGCCTGGGCCGAAGCCTTCGTGCCGGACCTCGGCTGGGTCGGATTCGACCCCGCCAACTGCGTCTGCGCCACCGAAGCGCATGTCCGCGTCGCGATCGGGCTCGACTATCTGTCGGCCGCGCCAGTCCGCGGCACGCGCTATGGCGGCGGAGGCGAGACCCTCGAAGTCAACGTCTCGGTGGAGGACGCGCGCGCCAAGCGCGCCTTCCGCAGGGCATAGGGTTCAACCCGCGATCGGCGCCTTTCTTTCGTGCACGGCGCTTCGATGCGCATTGCCTGCGATCGGCAGGACTTGCTAGCTTCGCGCCCCTCTGGGTTCGGGGCTTTTCGATGACCTATTGCGTCGGCATCCTTGTCCGTGACGGGCTCGTCATGATCGCGGACACGCGCACCAATGCCGGCATCGACAACATCGCGATCTTCCGCAAGCTCAAGATCCAGTCGGAAAAGGGCCGTCGCACGCTCGCCATCGCGACCTCGGGCAACCTCTCGGTCAGCCAGTCCGTGATCTCGATGCTGGCCGAGGGCGTCGAGAATCAGGAGACCGGCGAGCTCGAGACGCTCGATAGCCAGCCCACGATGTTCAAGGCCGCCCAGCTCGTCGGCCGCGCCGTTCGCGAAGTCTGGCGGATCGACGGCGCGAGCCTCGAACAGATGACCGCGCGGTTCGACGTCCAGATGCTGTTTGGCGGCCAGGTGGCGGGCGGGCGGCTGCGGATGTTCATGGTCTACGCCGCCGGCAACTTCATCGAAGTGACGCCCGACACTCCCTACTTCCAGATCGGCGAGCACAAATACGGCAAGCCGATTCTCGACCGCGCGGTGACCTACGAGACCGACCTCTACGACGCGCTGAAGATCGGCCTGATCTCGATGGACTCGACCATGCGGTCGAACCTCGGCGTCGGCCCGCCCATCGACGTGCTGGTGCTCAGGAAGGACGCGCTGACGCCGGAGCTCGATTTCCGCATCGAGCCCAACGACCGATATTTCCTCGATCTGCGGGAGCGCTGGTCCAAGGCGCTGCGCGACGCCCATATGCAGATCCCCCGCCCGCCCTACGGGGCGAACGTGCCGGGAGACATCAAGGGGTGATGGTTCGGCCGCTCGGCCTATTCGCCGAGCGTCGGCCCCTGCGGCGCTTCCGGTCGCGCGCCGCCTTTGCAGTCGATCAGCCAGACGTCGTAGATCGGGTGCTCGACGGCCGTCAGGCCCGGGCTCGACGCGAACATCCAGCCCGAAAAAATCTTGCGCTGCTCGTTGGTCAGCGTGATTTCCTCAACATCGACATAAGACGTCGTGTTGGGCTGTTCGGTCGGCGGCCGCGTGTAGCAGACATGCGGCGTGACCTTGAGCGCCCCGAAGGTCGCGACCTTGTCGATCGGCGCGTCGAACTCGGTGATGCGTCCGGTGATCTTGTCGAGGCCGTTGAACACCGCGACCGGGTTGGTGATCCGCGGCGTCGGCGCCACGACCTCGGGCCGCGCCGATTTCGGCTTCGGGTCCATGGTCGAGGTGCCGGGGTTCTGGGCGAGCGCCGGAAACGCGAATGCCGGCGCGAGAGCGGCGATCAGGGACAGGCGGACCAGCACGGCGGGCTTTGGGACCTCAAGCGGCAGGCGGGGGCGGCGCTGACGCCGACGTGGCGAAGAGACCCGCCAATTGCGGCTCCCTCGCGGCGGCTTCGGCGTCAGTCCGCCGGCGACCAGGCCTTGTAGTCGCCGGTGGCGGCCGGCCGCTGGCGCGTCGAGAGCGCCGAGCCCTTCGGGCGGTAGGCGTCGACCGTGCCGGTGCGGTTCTCGCGATGCGGCTTCTCCCACTCGCGCGGCTCATAGTTCTCGTTCGCGGGCGGCGCGTTGACGGTGTGGTGCATCCAGCCGTGCCAGCCGGCGGGAATCGCCGAGGCCTCGGCGTAGCCCGCATAGATCACCCAGCGCCGCTCGGTCCCGAAGGCCGCGTTCTTCTCCGGATCGTTGGGCAGCCGGTAGTAGCGGTTGCCGAACTCGTCCTCGCCCACGAACTCGCCGTCCCTCAGCGCGAAGCGGGTGCCGATGGTGGAGCCGTTCCACCAGGTGAAGATGTCGGTGAGCACGCTCATCAGGGACATGTGGGTCGAAGTCCGACGGAGGAGGTCGCGGACCGGTATCGGCCCGCGGGCTGCGATTGTCCAGCCCACGGGCCCCGGCTCCCGGCGTCCTCAGTCGTCGTAGATCCCCTCGAGCAGGATGATGCCCGTGCCCTGGTCGAAGGATGTGCGCCCGGTCTCGCCGTCGGCGAGCGGCGGGGCGAACAGCTGGCTGCCATTGTCGCCCGCGCTGTAGACGAAGCCGATCTTGGTCGCGAGCACCGCCATCCGGTCGCCCTGCCGGATCGGCAGATTGACCGGGAACTCCTCGATGTCGAAGCGCGAGCGCCTGCAATGTCGGCTGTCGCCCTGATAATTGATTGTCGGACCAGTGCGGACGTCGGTCGCCTCGCCGGCCTCGTTCAGCCGTACGAGCTGCAGCACGAAGCTGCCGGGGAAGCACGCGATCAGCCGCACCTTGGCCAGCGTTCCGTCCTTCGGCGCCAGGACGGCGCTGTTCGGCCGATTCCGGGCGATCGTCATGACCGCGCTGCAGATCTGTCCACGGTTGTCTTCCTTGCAGAAGACGCCCTTGCCCGCGTTCGCGGGCTGGGTCGTCGCCGTCAGCCGCGAGCCGAACGAAGTCTGTGCCTCCGCCTGCCCCGAAACCGCGACCATGAACCCGAACGCCAACGCTCCCAATGTTTTTCGAGCCGCCATCGCGCCCTCCTCTCGTGCCGCGCGCCCTCGCGCGCAGACCACAGCCTCGGCCCGCGTGAAAGCGGGCGACAAGTAAACTAGAAACGATCCGGGAGATCTGATCATCCTGCATTTGGACGATAAGCTCGCTTCATTGAAGCGAAGCGTGGCGATGAACGAGGAGTGATCCCAATTCACTTGTTGTTATGGCACGCGTTATTGTCAGGTGATCATCGGCGACAGGAGCGCTTCGCTTCCAAAGCCCGCGCGCAGCTTTCCATCCTGCTGCGCGTCGGGCGTTCGCTGGGCTCGGCCTGAGCAGCGGCCGCAATCCCCGAAGTTGTCCACACCCGCTCGGGCAGGTCCGGCACGGCCGCGAGACGCTGGATTCGGAGCCGCGACGGAGACCGTGCGACGCCGCCATCAACCTTTGATTCACGGCTTGGTGCCCACTATATCTAGTGGGCGATATTCACCGGCTTCACGAGGGATAGCGCCTGCCCGTGGAAAAGAGTGATTCCGGACTCGACGTTCGGTCAAGACTCGCTTTACCTTCCGGGCTCGTCGCGGGGCCGTCCAAACGTCCCGAAGCGAGCGCGACGCTCAAACCGAACGACATCGCTGGAAGGCCCGGTCGGCCTTCTCGACACGCCTTCGCATGCACTGCGCGGGAGCGCCCGCGCGCGTCCTGAAGGCGGCACATGTTTTGCCGGTCCAGCACCGGCCCGGAACCGCGGGGGGCGGCTTCCGCGTCAGATTTGGAGCTTGGGGACGATCATGCGCATCGAACGCCGCTACACCAAAGCCGGCCAGTCCCCTTATGCGGAGATCGCGTTCCGCAAGGCGACGAGCGAGATCCGCAATCCGGACGGCTCGGTGGTGTTTCGCGCGGCCGACATCGACGTGCCGGAGGCCTGGAGCCAGGTCGCGGCCGACATCCTTGCGCAGAAATATTTCCGCAAGGCCGGCGTCCCCGCGCGGCTGAGGCCGGTCGAGGAGAACACCGTCCCGTCCTGGCTCTGGCGCCACGAGGCCGACGAGGAAGCCCTTGTCCAGCTCCCCGAGCAGGAGCGCTATGTCGGCGAGGACGACGCGCGCCAGGTGTTCACCCGGCTCGCCGGAACCTGGACCTATTGGGGCTGGTGCGAGGGCTATTTCGACGGCGAGGAGGACGCCCGCGCGTTCTTCGACGAGCTCTGCTACATGCTCGCGACCCAGAAGGCCGCGCCCAACAGCCCGCAGTGGTTCAACACCGGGCTGCACTGGGCCTACGGGATCGACGGGCCGAGCCAGGGCCATTTCTACGCCGACCACAGGACCGGCGAGGTGCGCCCCTCCGCGTCGTCCTATGAACGGCCGCAGCCGCACGCCTGCTTCATCCAGGGCGTCTCGGACGATCTGGTGAACGAGGGCGGCATCATGGACCTGTGGGTCCGCGAGGCGCGCCTGTTCAAATATGGCTCCGGCACGGGTTCGAACTTCAGCCAGCTCCGCGGCGAAGGCGAAAAGCTCTCGGGCGGCGGGCGCTCGTCGGGCCTGATGTCGTTCCTCAAGATCGGCGACCGCGCGGCCGGCGCCATCAAGTCGGGCGGCACCACGCGGCGCGCCGCCAAGATGGTGGTGGTCGACGCCGACCACCCGGACATCCAGACCTACGTCTCCTGGAAGGTGAAGGAGGAGCAGAAGGTCGCGGCGCTCGTCACCGGCTCCAAGGTGGTCAAGCGCCACCTCAAGGCGATCCTCAAGGCCTGCGTGAACTGCGAGGGTTCGGGCTCCGACTGCTGCGACCCGGAGAAGAACCCGGCGCTGAAGCGCGAGGTGAAGCTCGCCCGCAAGTCCCAGGTCTTCGACGCGCTGATCAAGCGCGTGCTGCAGATGGCCGCGCAGGGCGAAGAGGACATCGACCTCGAGACCTTCACCACCGACTGGGACGGCGAGGCCTATCTCACGGTCGCGGGCCAGAACTCCAACAATTCGGTGCGCGTCACCGACGATTTCCTGCGCGCCGTCGAGACCGACGGCGAATGGAACCTGATCGGCCGCACGACCGGCAAAGTCACCAAGACGCTCAAGGCCCGCGGCCTCTGGGACCAGATCTCCTACGCGGCCTGGGCCTGCGCCGATCCCGGCATCCAGTACCACACCACCGTCAATGACTGGCACACCTGCCCGGCCTCGGGGCCGATCCGCGCCTCGAACCCGTGTTCGGAATACATGTTCCTCGACGACACGGCCTGCAATCTGGCGTCGCTCAACCTCCTGCAGTTCCGGCGCGCCGACAAGACGTTCGACGTCGAGGCCTACGCCCATGCCTGCCGTCTCTGGACGGTGGTGCTCGAGATCTCGGTGCTGATGGCGCAGTTTCCCTCTCGCCAGATCGCCGCTTTGTCTTGGAAGTTCCGCACGCTCGGCCTCGGCTACGCCAATATCGGCGGCCTGCTGATGTCGTCCGGGATCGCCTATGACTCACCCCACGCCCGCGCGCTCTGCGGCGCGCTGTCGGCGCTGATGACCGGCGTCGCCTACGCGACCTCGGCCGAGATGGCGGGCGAACTCGGCGCCTTCGACGGTTATCCGGAGAACCGCGAGCACATGCTGCGCGTGATCCGCAACCACGCCCGGGCCGCGCGCGGCGAGGCCGCCGGCTACGAGGCGCTCTCCACCCTGCCCGTTCCGCTCGATGTCGCGGCGCTGCCGGGCTCCGAGGTCGTGACGGCCGCGCAGGAGGCCTGGTCCCGCGCGCTCTCGCTCGGAGAGCTCAACGGCTTCCGCAACGCCCAGGTCTCGGTCGTGGCCCCCACCGGCACGATCGGCCTGGTGATGGACTGCGACACGACCGGCATCGAGCCCGACTTCGCGCTGGTGAAGTTCAAGAAGCTCGCGGGCGGCGGCTATTTCAAGATCATCAACCGGGCTGTCCCGGAGGCGCTGCGCGCGCTCGGTTACGCCGAGCACCAGATCGCCGAGATCGAGGCCTATGCGGTCGGCCACGGCTCGATGCGCCAGGCGCCGGGCGTCAACCCCGTGACGCTGCGCGCCAAGGGCTTTTCGGACGAGGCGATCGAGACGCTGGAGGGCTCAGCCAAGTCGGCCTTCGACATCAAGTTCATCTTCAACAAATGGACGCTGGGCGAGGCCTTCCTGACGCAGGGCTTGAAGGTCCCGGCGGAGAAGCTCGACGACCCGGCCTTCGACCTGCTCGCCCATCTCGGCTTCTCGAAGGCCGAGATCGAGGCCGCCAACACCCATGTATGCGGCGCGATGACGGTCGAGGGCGCGCCGCATCTGCGGCCCGAGCATTACCCGGTGTTCGACTGCGCGAACCCCTGCGGCCGCACGGGCAAGCGGTTCCTCTCGGTCGAGAGCCACATCCGCATGATGGCGGCGGCGCAGCCCTTCATCTCGGGCGCGATCTCCAAGACCATCAACATGCCGAACGACGCGACCATCGAGGACTGCTCGGAGGCCTACAAGCTGAGCTGGAAGCTCGCGCTGAAGGCCAACGCCCTCTATCGCGACGGCTCGAAGCTCTCCCAGCCGCTCTCGGCGCAGCTCATCGCCGAGGACGCGGAGGAGGACGACGCCGTCGAGGCGCTGGTGGCGCAGCCCGCCGCGGCGCGCACGGCCCAGGTCATCGAGAAGATCGTCGAGCGCGTCCAGCTGGTGCGCGAGCGCGAAAAACTGCCGAACCGCCGCCGCGGCTACACCCAGAAGGCGATCGTCGGCGGCCACAAGATCTATCTCAAGACCGGCGAATATGACGACGGCCGGCTCGGCGAGATCTTCCTCGACATGCACAAGGAAGGCGCGGCCTTCCGCTCGGTCATGAACAATTTCGCGATCGCGGTCTCGCTCGGCCTGCAATATGGCGTGCCGCTCGAGGAATATGTCGAGGCCTTCACCTTCACGCGCTTCGAGCCGAACGGCTTCGTGCAGGGCAACGACACGATCAAGAACGCGACCTCGATCCTCGACTACGTGTTCCGCGAGCTCGCGATCTCCTACCTGTCGCGCTACGACCTCGCGCATGTCGACCCAAGCGACATGACCCCGGACTCGATCGGAACCGGCGTCGCGCAGGACAAGGCCCCGCCCGCCCCCGTCTCGAAGGGACTGGTGCGCGGCCGCCAGCTGACGGCGGTCCCGTCCCCGTCCGGCGAGCCCAAATCTTCAGGCCCGACCGGCTCGGCCGCCTCCTCCAACGTCACGGCGATCGGCGGCCGCCCTGCGACCTCCGCTATGTCGAGCGGCGCGGCCACGGCCCTGAAGCGCGAGCCCCGCGTCGAGACGCCCGCCCTCGGCCACCTCGCCTGGGAGGCCCCGAAGGAGCCCGCGCCCGTGGCGAAGTCCGCCGACGCCCGCCGCGCCGAGGCGAGGCTCAAGGGCTATGAGGGCGAGAACTGCTCGGAATGCGGGAACTTCACCATGGTGCGGAACGGCACGTGCTTGAAGTGCGACACGTGCGGAAGCACGAGCGGGTGTAGCTGAAGGGGAACGCGAGGAACGACGCCCCGCTGCTCAGCTCGAAGAGCCTTGCAGAGACATGCAGAGATGTGCTATAGATACTGCATAGCCTGCTGCGAGGAGGGATGCTGTGAGCAAAGTCGTAGTTCCCCCATTCGGGAAGTTCGTAGACGCGTTGAGGAAGGCTGGTGTCCAAACTGGCAGCGCCCGAGGCTTTTGGGGCGGAGTGACGCCAGAAGGAGAGATCGTTGTGACTGCATGGCTCGATGCTCATGCAGGACCAGGGCGATTTTTGATTTGGCGTCCCCGCACAAACCATGGCGGCCTGAAGACCCAGTGGGAGGTCGGAAACATTCGGGTAGGCACTGAGGTAAAACTCATCGTCCTTCAACAGAGAGGTAGCGTCGGACACGGTGAAGAAGGCCGCGTGGTGGGAGGCGCGGCGTTGATGCCGGGTACTTACAGAGTCACCGAGATTGTTGAGGACGGTAAGTGGGACGCGATCGTTGAAGCTGTATAAATTTTGCTATCGGTCTATAGTAGCTATACGATGTAATGCCGCTCAGCGCGGGGGCATGACGGCGGGGCGAAGGCGCCGCATCATCAACCCATGGGCGGCTGGGTCTACATCCTCGCGAGCGGGCCGGGCGGGACGCTTTATGTCGGCGTCACCAGCGACTTGGTGCGCCGTGTCTTCGAGCACCGCACCGACGCCGTCCCCGGCTTCACGAAGCGCTACGGCGTGAAGGACCTCGTCTATTTCGAGCGGCACGAGACCATCATGGCGGCGATCCAGCGCGAGAAGAACATCAAGCACTGGCCGCGCGAGTGGAAGATCGACCTGATCGTCTCGATGAACCCATACTGGCGCGACCTCTTCGACGAGATCGCCTGTTGACGTGCGAAGCCGTCGGTGCCGCCCTCCCCCGTCATCGCCGGGCTCGACCCGGCGATCCATCGGGCGCGGACGCGCCCGGCGCGATGGATTGCATGTTGCGTGGTCTGTCCCTTGTGGTGGGATGGGGACGCCG
>NZ_RYFI01000059.1 GCF_004103825.1 Hansschlegelia zhihuaiae | reverse complement strand
GGCGACGGGAAGCGTGGAGCCCGAGAAGTATGGCGGCTACCGCCGGCCGCTGCTCGAGCCTCACGAGGCGGAGCTTCGGGCGATGGTGGACGAGCGCTCCGAGATCACGCTCGCGGAGATCAAGGACAAGCTCGCCGGGAAGGGGGTCGTGGTCGGGCTGACGGCGATCCACGACATGCTGCGTCGGCTCGGGCTCCGGCATAAAAAAATCGCTGAGGGCGGCCGAGCAGAAGCGGCCGGACGTCGCGAAGCGTCGCAAGAGCTGGCGGGGCTTCCAAGGCTACATGGACCCGGAGCGCTTCGTCTTCCTCGACGAGACCGGCGCCTCCACCAACATGGTCCGCCTCTATGGCCGCAGCCTCGGCGGTTCGCGCCTGGTCGGCTCGGCCCCTCATGGCCACTGGAAGACGACGACCTTCGTGGCGGGCCTCAGGACCAGCGGGATCGTCGCGCCGCTCGCGCTCGACGGACCGATGACCGGCGTGACCTTCCGCGCCTACGCCGAACAGGTTCTGGCCCCTGCGCTCGAACCCGGCGACGTCGTCGTCATGGACAACCTGTCGGCCCACAAAGTCGCGGGCGTCCGCGAGGCGGTCGAGACCGCCGGCGCCAGCGTGCTCACCTGCCGCCATACAGTCCCGACCTCAATCCGATCGAGCAGGTCTTCGCCAAGCTCAAGGCGCTGCTGCGCAAGGCCGCCGCCCGAACGCGCGACGCCCTCTGGGACGCGATCGCCTCGGCC
>NZ_RYFI01000058.1 GCF_004103825.1 Hansschlegelia zhihuaiae | reverse complement strand
ACCGGCGCCGACGCGAGCACGACGGGCGGGCTGTCGGGCCAGACGCTGATCGTGAAGGACCGCTCGGGCGCCGACGTCACGATCACGTTCGGCTCCTCGACCGGCCAGGTCGACACGCTCGACGAGCTCAACCAGGCGTTCGAGGACAACGACGTCGCGCTGACCGCCTCGGTCTCGACCTCGGGCGCCAACGGCAAGCTCAAGATCGAGGCCTCGAACTCGGCCGCCAACGAGGTCCCTGCCGCGATCGCCGGCACCATCGTCACCGGCTCCGGAAACGCCTTCTCGGCCTCGGGCGCCGCGACCTTCGCCGGCCGCGACTACGACGCCGGCGCCAAGGAGAAACGCACCAACTACCGCGACGACTACAACAACGCGCTGAAGCAGATCTCCTCGCTCGCCAAGGACGCCTCGTTCAACGGCGTCAACCTGCTGAACGGCGACGACCTCGACATCGTGTTCAACGAGGACGGCACCTCCAAGCTCAACGTCAAGGGCACGGTGTTCTCGGCGACCGGCCTCGGCCTCGGCGAGCTCACCGGCGACGAGTTCCTCGACGCCGACTCGATCAACGAGGTGATCTCGACCATCGAGAGCGCCTTCGCGACCCTCGAGGCCCAGGCCTCGAAGTTCGGCTCGCAGCTGCAGATCGTCGAGACCCGCGAGACCTTCACCAAGGACATGGTCGGGACGCTGGAGGACGGCGCCCTCGCGCTCGTCGGCGCCGACACCAACGCCGAGGCCGCAAACCTCGCCACCCTGCAGACCCGCCAGGC
>NZ_RYFI01000057.1 GCF_004103825.1 Hansschlegelia zhihuaiae | reverse complement strand
CATCCCACCACAAGGGACAGACCACGCAACATGCAATCCATCGCCTTGGCCAAGCAGATGGATCGCCGGGTCAAGCCCGGCGATGACGGCGGCGGGTCATCGCCGAGACGGCTGACGCATCAGGCCGTGACGCTGGCCCCCGCACCGCCCGTCATGCCCGGCCGAAGGCCGGGTATCCACGACTTGGGCGTGGCGCGCGCGGCCTAGAAAGTCGTGGATACCCGCGCTGCCGCGCGGGCATGACGGCGGTTACCTTCAGCCTGCTCGACAAGGTCCTGGCCAAGAACCGCCTCGACAGCTACGCGGCCGGGCGTCCGTCCTGGATCGTGGAGTAGGTCGGGGACCCCGCGCCGGGGGCGACCGGCGCGGGGTCTTTTGGGGTGCGGGTGGGCGCCGCCCTCGTCATGCCCGGGCTTGACCCGGGCATCTATCGCTTTCGCCAGGGAGATGGATCGCCGGGTCAAGCCCGGCGATGACGGCGGCGGGTTACTCCGCTGACGCCGGACGCATCAGACCGTGACGCTGGCCCCCCGCACCGCCGCCATGCCCGGCCGAAGGCCGGGTATCCACGACTTGGGCGTGGCGCGCTTCGATCCTCGAAAGTCGTGGATACCCGCGTTGCCGCGCGGGCATGACGGCCAACGTCGAGGGCCTGCTCGACACGTCCCTGGCGAAGAACCGCCTCGACAGCTACGCGGCCGGACGTCCGTCCTGGATCGTGGAGTGATGGCTAAGACCCCGCGCCGGGGCGACCGGCGCGGGGTCTTTTGTGCGGGGCGGGGGCGCAGCCCTCGTCATGCCCGGGCTTGACCCGGGCATCTTCCGTGTTTTGGGTCAAGTTACGC
>NZ_RYFI01000056.1 GCF_004103825.1 Hansschlegelia zhihuaiae | reverse complement strand
CTAGGGTCTGTACCCAATAGATTTGCGGTGTGGACTGCGTGCTGATTCAAGGTCTCCGGGAACGGAGGCTTTGGGATGGCGAGGCGGTTGTATTGGCTGAGCGACGATGAGTGGTCTCGGATAGAGCCGCTGCTGCCGAAGGGCCGGCGCGGCGCGCGGCGGGTCGACGACCAGCGGGTGATCTCCGGGATCGTCCACATGCTGCGTTCGGGCGCGCGCTGGCGCGACTGTCCGACTGAGTACGGCCCGTACACGACAGTCTATAACCGCTTCAACCGCTGGAGCCGCCAAGGCGTCTGGCTCGGCCTGTTCGAAGCGCTGACGGGCCACAGCGGGGTCTGGGGCACGGTCGCGATCGACGCGACCCACGTGAAGGCCCACCGCTCGGCCGCCGGCGCAAAAGGGGGGCCTTCGCGCAAGCCGTCGGAGCTTCGCGCGGCGGCCGTACGACGAAGCTCCACGCGCTGACTGACCTCGCCGGACGGCCGCGCGTCCTGCTGCTCTCGCCCGGCAACGTCAACGACGTGTCGATGGCCGCCGCGCTGATCGCGGCCGCAGGACCGTTCGACCGGCTGCTCGCCGATCGCGGCTATGACGCCAACGCCGTCCGCGCGCTCATCGACGCCCGCGGCGCGCAGGCCGTGATCCCGTCCACGACAAGCCGTCGCGCTCCGATCCCCCACGACCGCGCCGCCTACCGCGCTCGCAATCTCGTCGAGCGACTCTGGTGCAGACTCAAGGACTTCCGACGCGTCGCAACGCGCTACGACAAGCTCGCCAGAAACTTCCTCAGCGGCGCGATCATCGCGGCCACCGTCACCTACTGGTGCAATTGAGTCCGGACCCTAG
>NZ_RYFI01000055.1 GCF_004103825.1 Hansschlegelia zhihuaiae | reverse complement strand
CCCGGGGGGCGGGGGGGGAGCCGCTGTCGGCGGGGGCCGAGGCCCTGGCCGCGGTCGCCTCGGCGATCCGCACCATCGAGATCGAGCAGGCCGGGCTCGCAAGCCTCGGCGGCGCGCTGAAGGGCGCGCTCGGCGAGGCGTTCGCGGCCGCGGTCGCCGCCATCGCGGCCTCGCGCGGCCGGGTGATCGTCTCCGGCATGGGAAAGAGCGGCCATGTCGGCCGCAAGATCGCCGCGACGCTCGCCTCGACCGGCACCCCGGCGTTCTTCGTGCACCCGGCCGAGGCCAGCCATGGCGATCTCGGCATGATCGCGTCCGAGGACGTGATCCTGGCGCTCTCCTGGTCGGGCGAGACCGCCGAGCTGCGCGACATGCTGCATTACGCCAGCCGCTTCCGGGTGCCGGTGGTGGCCGTCACCTCGAGCGCCGCCAGCGCGCTCGGCCGCTCGGCCGATGTCGTGCTGACGCTGCCCAGGGTCGGCGAGGCCTGCCCGCACGGGCTCGCGCCCACCACCTCGACCACCATGCAGCTCGCGCTCGGCGACGCGCTGTCGGTCGCGCTGCTCGAAAGCCGCAAGTTCACCCCGGGCGACTTCAAGCGCTTCCACCCGGGCGGCAAGCTCGGCGCGGTGCTGGCCTTCGTGCGCGACCTGATGCATGTCGGCGACGCCGTGCCGCTGATCTCGCTCGAGGCCCGCATGTCCGAGGCGCTGATCGTCATGACGCAGAAGAGCTTCGGCTGCGTCGGGGTGGTGGACGAGGCCGGCGCGCTCGTCGGCATCGTGACCGACGGCGACCTGCGCCGCCATATGGGCCCCGAGCTCACCGCCATGAGGGTCGAGGCCGTCATGACCCGCGCGCCCCGCGTCGTCGCCCCCGACGACCTCGCCGCCCAGGCCCTCAGCGAGCTCGAGGGCCGATCCATCACCGCCCTGTTCGTCGTCGAGAACCACAAACCCGTCGGCCTCGTCCACATCCACGACCTCCTCAAAATCGGAATCGCCTGAAAAAGGCG
>NZ_RYFI01000054.1 GCF_004103825.1 Hansschlegelia zhihuaiae | reverse complement strand
TAGAGCGGATTCGCGTTAATCCGGATCGTATCCAGCGGCTTTGAAGAAGTTGGCGCATTCTGCGGGTTCAATGAATGCTGCGATGCGTGCGATTGCGTCCCAGAGGCCGTCGACGGATCGCTCGGCGGCCTTGCGCAGGAGCGCCTTGAGTTTGGAGAAGGCGTTCTCGATCGGGTTGAAGTCGGGGCTGTAGGGCGGGAGGTAGAGCAGCCTGGCGCCGGCGGCCTCGATCGCTGCGCGCACGCCGGCTCCCTTGTGGCTTCCGAGGTTGTCCATGATCACGACGTCGCCGGGCGCAAGCTCCGGTACGAGAACCTGATCCACATAGGCTTGGAAGCTGCGGCCATTGATCGGCCCGTCCAGCGCCATCGGAGCGACCATGCCCGTCAGACGCAGGCCGGCCACGAAGGTGGTCGTCTTCCAGTGGCCGTGCGGGACCGCGGCCCGGAGCCGCTCGCCCTTCGGGGCCCGGCCGCGGCGGCGGGCCATGTTGGTCGAGGCCCAGGTCTCATCGATGAACACGAGCCGCTCCGGATCGAGCTCCGGCTGGGCCGCGAACCAGTCGCGCCTTCGCTTCAGGACGTCCGGACGCTCCTGCTCTTCGGCGTGCGCGGTCTTTTTTTGACCGTCAGGCCGGCGCGACCGAGGAAGACCCACACCGCCGTCCGCCCGACCGCGACGCCGCGCTCGGCCGTGATCCTCTCCGCAAGCTCGGCGAGCGTCATGTCGCTCGTGCGGGCGAGTTCGAGCACGTAGTCGCGATGCGGGTCGAGCTTCGAGCGCATCGGCTGGCCTTGTCGGCCGGGCTTGCGATCGCCGCTCTCACGCGCCTGCCGCACCCACCGGATCGCCGTTGCGATCCCGACCCCGAACCGCGCCGCCGCATGACGCGCCGGCGTCCCGTCTCTCAACGCCGCGTCGATCACACGATCCCGAAGGTCCTGGCTGTAAGCTCGAGCCATCCCAATCCTCCGCCACCTCAGATGGCGAAGGACTCGCACGCATCACGCCTCGACGGAATCCCAACGCAGAATCGGAAAACCAAGGACCCGCTCTA
>NZ_RYFI01000053.1 GCF_004103825.1 Hansschlegelia zhihuaiae | reverse complement strand
ATGGCCAAGGAAAAGTTCGCGCGGACGAAGCCGCATTGCAACATTGGGACGATTGGTCATGTTGATCATGGCAAGACGTCTTTGACGGCTGCGATCACGAAGGTTTTGGCGGAGACGGGCGGGGCGACGTTCACGGCCTATGACCAGATCGACAAGGCTCCTGAGGAGAAGGCGCGCGGGATCACGATTTCGACGGCGCATGTCGAGTATGAGACGCAGAACCGGCATTACGCGCATGTCGACTGCCCGGGCCATGCCGACTATGTGAAGAACATGATCACGGGGGCGGCGCAGATGGACGGCGCGATCCTGGTGGTTTCGGCGGCCGACGGTCCGATGCCGCAGACCCGCGAGCACATTCTTCTGGCGCGTCAGGTCGGCGTTCCGGCGCTGGTTGTGTTCCTGAACAAGTGCGACATGGTGGACGACGAGGAGCTTCTGGAGCTGGTCGAGCTCGAGGTTCGGGAGCTTCTGTCGAAGTACGACTTCCCGGGCGACGACATTCCGATCGTGAAGGGGTCGGCGCTTGTGGCGCTGGAGAACGGCGACCCGAAGCTCGGCCATGACGCGATCCTGGAGCTGATGACCCAGGTCGACGCCTACATCCCGCAGCCTGACCGTCCGGTCGACCAGCCGTTCCTGATGCCGGTGGAGGACGTGTTCTCGATCTCGGGGCGCGGCACGGTGGTGACGGGCCGCGTCGAGCGCGGCATCGTGAAGGTCGGCGAGGAGGTCGAGATCGTCGGCATCCGTCCGACGGTGAAGACGACGGTGACGGGCGTCGAGATGTTCCGCAAGCTGCTGGACCAGGGGCAGGCGGGCGACAACATCGGGGCTCTGCTGCGCGGGACGAAGCGCGAGGACGTCGAGCGCGGGCAGGTTCTGTGCAAGCCGGGCTCGGTGAAGCCGCACACCAAGTTCAAGGCCGAGGCCTACATCCTGACGAAGGAGGAGGGCGGCCGCCACACGCCGTTCTTCACCAACTACCGGCCGCAGTTCTACTTCCGCACGACGGACGTGACGGGGGTGGTGCACCTGCCTGAGGGCACCGAGATGGTGATGCCGGGCGACAACATCGCGATGACGGTGGAGCTGATCGTTCC
>NZ_RYFI01000052.1 GCF_004103825.1 Hansschlegelia zhihuaiae | reverse complement strand
GATGGATTGCATGTTGCGTGGTCTGTCCCTTGTGGTGGGATGGGGACGCCGGCGGGCTCTCCGGAAGATGGATGGGTCGTTGTCGACCGTGGGCATCTCGGCCCCGCCGGCGTCGCGGTCTTATCGCGCGTACGGAAGTGGGGGCTCTCGCCCGGATGCAATCCTGCGCGACGGACCAGGTCACATCGTGCGGGAGGCGGCGATGGCCGGCAAGGTTCATCTTGGGTTCGACGTGTCGAAGGACTGGATCGACGCCGCGCGCGACGGCGGCGGTCCGGTCGTGCGGATCGCCAATGACGGGGCGGCGATCGCAGCGTTCCTGGCGGCCGAAGCGTCGGTCGCGCTCGCGGCCTTCGAGCCGACCGGCGGCCACGAGCGGGCGTTGCGCCGGGCGTTGCGGGAGGCCGCCGTCCCGTTCGCCCGCGTCCACCCGAACGAGATCGCGGCGTTCAGGGTCAGGCGCGGCGTCAAGGCCAAGACCGACCGGATCGACGCCCGCCTGATCGCGGACTTCGCAGCGCTCGAACTTTCCGGCCGCGGCCTGAGGCCGCTCGCCGAGGGCGACGAGGCCTTGCGCGAACTCGTCGCGCGCCGCCGCCAGTTGGTCGATCTGCTTCACGCAGAGCGCTGCCGCGCCGCGCTCGCCGAGGACGCGGCGGTGCGCCGGACCTTCGCGGCCGTCGCCGGCGCGCTCGAAGCCGCGCTCTGCGGGATCGAGGCGGCGATCGCGGCCCGCATCGAAGCCGACCAGGAGCTCGCCGCCATGGCCGCGCGCCTGCAAAGCCTGAAGGGCGTCGGACCGGTCACCGTCATGACGCTGATCGGCGAGTTGCCGGAGCTCGGACGGCTGTCGGCCAAGGAGATCGCAAGCCTGGTCGGCCTCGCCCCGCGCACCCGCGAGAGCGGCAAGGCCCGGGGCCGGGCCGTCACAGGCCACGGCAGGCCGGGCGTGCGCCGCGTCCTGTTCAACGCCGCGCGCTCGGCGATCCGCCACAACGCGCCGATGAAGGCTTTCTACGATCGCCTCGTCGGCCAGAACCGCCGACCAGGCAAGGTCGCCCTCGTCGCCGTCATGCGCAAAATGCTCGTCACCCTCAACGCAATCGCCCGCGACAAGCAAATATGGCGACACGCAGCGTAACTTGACCCAAAACACGGAAGATGCCC
>NZ_RYFI01000051.1 GCF_004103825.1 Hansschlegelia zhihuaiae | reverse complement strand
AGCGGCGCCCACCAGTCGCGGTTGGCGAGATACCACTTCACCGTCTTCTCGATGCCCGTCTCGAAGCTTTCGCTCGGTCGCCAGCCCAGCTCGCGCTCGATCTTCGACGCGTCGATCGCGTAGCGCATGTCGTGGCCCGGCCGGTCCGTGACGAAGCGGATGAGATCGCGGCGGCCGTGGCCGAGCGACGGCGCATGCCGGTCGAGCAGGTCGCAGACGACGTGCACGACGTCGAGATTGGTCCGCTCGTTCCAGCCGCCGACATTGTAGCTCTCGCCCGGGACGCCGCGCTCCATGACCAGGCTGAGCGCCCGCGCGTGGTCCTCGACATAGAGCCAGTCGCGGACATTCGCGCCCTGCCCGTAGACCGGCAGCTCGCCGCCGGAGAGCCCCCTCAGGATCATCAGCGGGATCAGCTTCTCGGGGAAGTGATACGGCCCGTAATTGTTGGAGCAGTTGGTGACGATGGTCGGCAGCCCGTAAGTCTCGCGCCATGCCCGGACCAGATGGTCGGAGGCGGCCTTCGAGGCCGAATAGGGCGAGTTCGGGCTGTAGGGCGTGGTCTCGGCGAAGAACCCCGTGGGGCCGAGCGTCCCGAACACCTCGTCGGTCGAGATGTGCATCATGCGGAAGGTCTTCCGGCCCTCCGGCGACAGCGCGCGCCAGTGCCGCAGCGCCTCCTGCAGCACCACATAGGTCCCGACCACATTGGTCTCGACAAACGCGCCCGGCGCGTCGATCGAGCGGTCGACATGGCTCTCGGCCGCGAGGTTCATGACGCCGGTCGGCCGATAGGTTTCGAACAGCCGGCGCATCGCCGCGGCGTCGCGGATGTCGGCTTTCTCGAAGCGATAGCGCGGATGACCCACCGCGCCCGGCAGCGAGTTCAGGTTCGCGGCGTAGGTCAGCGCGTCGACATTGACCACGAAGGCCTCGGTGTCGGCGAGCAGATGGCGGACCACCGCGGAGCCGATGAAGCCGGCGCCGCCGGTGACAAGGATGCGCGCGTCGGCGAGTCGGGAGGTCATATGGCGGCTGTCCGGGTGACGCGTCAGAACAGATCGGGCGCTTCGGCGAGACGCGGCGCCTTGCGGTCCTTGTCGGAGAGCTGCGCCTTGTCGGGGTCGACCGGCCAGTCGATCGCGATGGCGGGATCGGACCACAGCACGCCGCGGTCGCATTCGGCGGAGTAGTAGGCCGTGACCTTGTAGGCCACTTCGGTGTCCGGCTCGAGGGTGCAGAACCCGTGCGCGAAGCCGACCGG
>NZ_RYFI01000050.1 GCF_004103825.1 Hansschlegelia zhihuaiae | reverse complement strand
TCTACGTCCTGCTGCGCGCCGTGCTGTTCACGATGTGGTTCGGCATCCTGCTGAGATGGCTTCCCGCTCTGGTCGAGGCCATCCACTCGCGCGTGATCGAGCCGGGCCTGCACCTGTCGCTCGGCATCTGGATTTCCTTCGCGGGCTCCTTCGCGCTCGGCGTGTTCGCCATGGCCCAAAAATGGCTCGACTACCCGGATCAGATGCGGAAGTCGCCTGTGCTTCTCGCGATCCTATCGGTTCAACTGGTCGGCGCGACCATGCACCTGACGTCGCCGGGGATCGAGGCAGGGCGCGTTCCCGCGCGCGATTGGCTGGCCGTCGCATCGCTGCTCGCGGTCGGCGGCGTGATCGCGGGCTTGGCGCTGGTGTTCGCGGTGGACCTGGGATGACCTGAGCGGCCCCCTTTGACGCAACCGCGCCCCGCTCGGCTCCGGCCGGCGGGGCGCTTTTTGCGTTTCAGGCGGGCCGCTTGAGATCGTTCACTTTCCTGGTGGCCAGATCGACCATGGCGCCCGTCACGCCCGCTCTGGCCAGCTCGGCGACGACGGCCTGCCAGGTCTTCCAGCTGCCGCGGGCCATTGCGCAGCGCTCCAGATGCCTGGCCGCGTCGTCCTGACGGCCGAGGCGGATCAAAGTCCGCACAAGACTCATCCGGATTTCGTTCGCCGACTTGTCGATGCGGATGGCGGCCGTGAACGCCCGTTCGGCCTCCTCGAGCCGGCCGGCCTGAAACGCCAGGCCGCCGACCAGGGCGAAGGCGCTCGGCTCGTCCGGACACAGCCGGACCATCTCCGTCGCGACGCTCTCGGCCTCGGCTCCCCGGCCCGCCGCGGCGAGGGCGCCGACATAAATCGAGATGGCCGAAAATCCTTCGCGCACCGATCCGCCCTTTCGGACGGTGTCGATCGAGAGCTCGCCCGCCATCTGGACCGCACGAGCCCGCGCCGCAGGCCACCGGCCGCGGGTCGCCGACCCCAGGCCCTGCCAGTAGCGCGCGACGCAGCGGCGGCGGGCTCTGCGGCCGGTCGCCACGAGACGGTGTCCGTCCTGTCCGGCGACTACACCAAGGACAAGGCGAGAGAGCAGCTTTGCTTCTCGCAGGAATTTTGGCGCGTCGTGCTTCGCGAACGGCGTTGCGATCATGGTGACGGGACGCGTCCTCTCGACGGCGCGATAGTGCGCCATGTCCGTCCCATAGCTCGGGTCCACCACCACGAACACCCGGGCCGTCCGACTGAGCAGATCAGGCAGGGCGAAGAGTTCTGGCGTCCCCTTCATGGCGGACCGCCAGGCCGGCGCCACCGGCAGCTCCGGATCGAGCACCGAATATTGCGGGCAAAGCGCGAGCACATGGTCGGCGTTTAGAGGACCGCTGGCCAGCAAAGCGCCCGCGCCGCC
>NZ_RYFI01000005.1:202642-220472 GCF_004103825.1 Hansschlegelia zhihuaiae | reverse complement strand
GAGAACAGCGTGTCGGTCCAGTGACGCACATGCGTCACGCGCTCCTCGAGATAGCGGCTCATGCTTTCGGTCCCGCACCATCCGAAGGCCCGCCGCGTGAGGCGACGAGTCATAAAAACACATCACGATTTCGGATTTAATCCAAAACCCAGCGTGATTTGGATATAGTGCATTCCGCGCGATTTTCCAACCGCCCGGCGCCGACGGCGCGACAGATGGAGCGGAATGCCGCAGGGTGCGGGGTTCCCGACGAATGCTGGGCTGGGCGCTCCGCCTCCTGAGTGGCGCGCCTCTTCGCCTTCTCGCGCTCTCTTTGAATTTTTCAAATAAAATAATGATCACGTCAAAAGATTCTAAAGTTCATACAGGATGTTGTCCTACGTAAATCTACGTACTAGCTATCCGTCCGATCGAAGCCGGCCTGAACAGTGCGGCTGCCTGACAACCAGAGCGACTTGTCCAGTAGCCGCAATGACGTGGCTACCGTCGCCCGAATTGGATGCCGATCATGGATGCGGGGGCCAAGATTAGTCATGTCGGACGCCATATCTACGATTTTATCGCCGTAGGCGTGGGGCCGTTCAATCTCGGCCTCGCCTGCCTGACCGAGCCGATCGCCGAACTCGACGGTCTGTTTCTCGATCGCAACGAGCGCTTCTGCTGGCATCCCGGCATGCTGCTCGACGACGCCACGCTGCAGACGCCTTTCATCGGCGACCTGGTGACGCTCGCCGATCCCACCAGTCGCTTCAGCTTCCTGAATTACGTCAAGCAACAGGGCCGCATTTATGCGTTTTACATCAAGGAAACCTTCTTCCTGATGCGGAACGAGTTCAACCAGTACTGCCAATGGGCGGCGGACCAGCTGTCAAACGTGGAGTTCGACCGGCTCGTGGAGCGGGTCGACTACGACGCCGCGAGCAAGGCCTATGTGGTCACGGCGCTCTGCACGAGGACCGGCGCGCGCTTCGAGCTCAGGGCCCGCCGCATCGTGCTCGGCGTCGGAACCCAGCCGGCGATCCCCGCCTGCTGCCGCCCGGTCGAGCGTCACGTCACCCACACGGCGTCCTACCTCGCCGACAAGGAGACGCTGCAGGCAAAGCGGTCGATCACGGTGGTGGGCAGCGGCCAGAGCGCCGCGGAAATCTATCACGACCTGCTGAAGGACAGCGACGCGCGCGGTTACGAGCTCAACTGGGTCACGCGTTCGCCGCGCTTCTTCCCGCTCGAGCTCACCAAGCTGACGCTCGAGATGACGTCGCCGGACTACGCCGATTATTTCCACGACCTGCCGACGCCGAGGCGCGACGCGCTGATCCGCCAGCAGAAGAACCTCTACAAGGGGATCAACGCCTCGCTGATCAACGACATCTACGACCTGCTCTACAATAAGAGCCTGTTGGGCGAGGTGAACACGACGCTGCACACCAACACGGAGCTCGCCTCCTGCGCCTATGACGAGGACACGGGCCGGTTCAGGCTCGGCCTGAAACATCTCGAGCAGGGCGAAGGCTTCGATCTGGAGACCGAAGCGCTGGTGCTCGGCACCGGATACGAGCAGCGCATTCCGTCATTCATCGAACCGATCCGCGACCGCATCCGATGGGACGAGCGCGGCCGTTTCGCGGTCCGCCGCAACTATTCGATCGACGCGGCGGGCAACGGGATCTTCGTCCAGAACGCAGAGCTCCACACCCACGGTTTCGTGGCGCCCGATCTCGGCATGGCGGCCTATCGTAACGCCTGGATCATCCGCGCCATGGCCGGCCGCGAGATCTACCCGATCGAAAGGCGCGTCGCCTTCCAGCGCTTCGGAGCGCCGTCGGTCGACGCAAGGCGGCGCGAAGGAGCGCGCGCGTGACCGCCGCCGCGCTCCGCCGGGCCGCCGAGCCCCCGGCGCTGTTCGAGCGCGACGAGCCAGGCGTCGGCCGTTTTGTCCTGCGCCCGCTCGCCCCCTCCTCCGAGGCGGCGCTCATCCACCGCTGGGTGACGAGCCCGCACGCCCGCTTCTGGAACATGACCGACAAGACGCTGGACGAGATCGAGGCCTTCTATTCGGGCCTCATGGCGTCCGCCCACGCGACGGCGGAGCTCGGGCTGCACGACGGACGGCCGGCCTTCCTCACCGAGCTCTACGACCCCGCGCACGATCAGGTGGGCAAGCATTACGGCCCCGCGCCGGGCGACCGCGGCATGCATGTGTTGGTCGCCCCTGCCGAGACTCGCGTGCCGGGCTTCACCCTCGCGGTCATGCGAACCGTGATGGCGCGGCTGTTCTCCGACCCATCTGTCGGGCGCGTCGTCGTCGAGCCCGATATCCGCAACGACAAGATCCACGCGCTGAACCGGAAGGTCGGCTTCGTCTACGACCGGCCGGTGCGCTTCCGGGAGAAGACCGCCTGCCTCGCCTTCTGCACGCGCGAGGGCTTCCGGGCCTCGCTCGAAGGAGACGCCGCATCATGAACGAGCTTGTCCCCATCGCGCTCGGCGCCGCCGAACGCGCCGTCCAGCATCTCGACCCGGAGATCTGGGCCAAGGTCAATCGGCATCTGGTCCGCAAGGCGATCGCGGAATTCGCGCATGAGAGGCTGATCGAGCCGCGCCTCGTCGAGAATGAGGGTGAGTGGGCGCGCTACGCGCTCGACAATGGCGACCCGAATTTCGAATACGGTTTTCGGGCCCGGCGGCTGTCGCTCGACCATTGGCTGATCGACGAGGATTCGCTCGAGAAGCGCGTCGTCGGACTCGCGGCGCCCATCGAGGCGGCTGACTTCATCCTCGAATTCCAGGACGCGCTCGGGATCAAGGACGGCATGGCGCCGATCTATCTTGAGGAGATTTCGTCGACGCTCTATGGCGCGGCCTTCAAGGAGGCGAAGGACTGGCTATCGGCCGAAGAGCTGACCCGCGCCGACTATCAGGCGGTCGAGAGCGCGATGTCGGAGGGGCACCCGACCTTCGTCGCGAACAATGGCCGCATTGGCTTCGACGCCAGCGACTACCGCGCCTATACGCCGGAGGCCGGCAGCGTCGTGCGGCTCGTCTGGCTCGCTGTCGCAAAGGCCTGCGCGACATTCACGAGCCTCTCGACGCTCGATTATCGGTCGCTGATGGCGGCCGAGCTCGGCCCCGAGACGCTGAGGGCCTTCGAGGCCCGGCTGCGCGCGCTCGCGCTTGATCCGGCCGACTACCTCTACCTTCCGGCCCATCCCTGGCAGTGGTTCAACAAGCTCGCCGTGACCTTCGCGGCCGACGTCGCGACGCGGAAGATCGTCTGTCTCGGGCAAAGCGAGGATCGCTATCTGCCGCAGCAGTCGATCCGCACTTTCTTCAACGTCTCGCGCCCCGACCGGCATTACGTGAAGACCGCGATCTCGGTGCTCAACATGGGCTTCATGCGGGGCCTGTCGCCGAAATACATGGTCGCGACGCCGGCCATCAACGAATGGCTCTGGGACCTCGTCGCGGGCGATCCGTTCTTCCGCTCGAAGAACTTCTCGATCCTGCGCGAGGTCGCTGCGATCGGCTACCGCTACAGCGTCTATGACGAGGGGCTGCGGCAGGATTCTGCCTATAAGAAGATGCTGGCCGCGCTGTGGCGCGAAAGCCCGATGAGCCGGCTCAAGACCGGTGAACGCCTGATGACCATGGCGTCGCTTCTCCATGTCGACCCGGACGGCGACGCGCTGCTGCCGGCGCTGATCGCGGCCTCCGGCCTCGAGCCCGACGAATGGCTTCGGCGCTATCTCGACGCCTATCTCGCGCCGCTCGTCCACGCCTTCTACGCCCACGACCTCGCCTTCATGCCGCATGGCGAGAACCTCATCATGGTCCTGAAGGACAACGCGCCGGTCGGCATGCTGATGAAGGACATTGGCGAGGAGATCGGCGTGCTGAACGCAACGAAGCGTCCGCCCAAGGAGATCGAGCGGATCGACTTCCGTGTGCGCGAGGACGCCAAGCTCAACTGCATCTTCACCGACGTGTTCGACTGCTTCTTCCGCTACCTGTCGGCGACGCTGGTCGAGCATTGCGGCTTCGCGGACAACCGCTTCTGGCGGCTCGTCGCGGAGTGCGTGCAGGGCTATCTCGACGCTCACCCGGGGCACGCCGAGAAGGCGAAGGTCCACGACCTGTTCGCGGAGACCTTCATCCGCAACTGCCTGAACCGGCTGCAGCTCAACGACAACCAGCAGATGCTCGACCTGCTCGATCCCGAGAAGAGCCTGCAATTCGTGGGCACGCTGGACAATCCCCTCGCGGCCTTCGCGAAGAGATAGCGGCCGTCCGCCCGGCCGCCTGATCGCCACCTACGAAAAGCCTCGCCGCCGCGTCTTCGACGTCGGCGGCGCCTGCGTTTTGACAAAGGAAAGTTTACGGGCTGGACGTCTGATACGGCAGTGATATATTACGAGCGAGAACGCGGCTCCGAGCCGCGCGGCATGACGAGGAGGAGCCCCATGGAACTCGCCCAGACCGCCATGACCGAGCGTCAGCGGCGCTACCGCGCGAACTACCGCCAGCGGGTGGCCGGCTGGTACAACGGCTTCCTGCACATCGCGATCATCTACGTGATCGGCTTCACGGCGCTCTACGTCTATCTCTCTAACGTCGACGCGCCGAGCTGGCTCGAGCTCGCGACCGTCCCGATCACCTTCCTGTTCTGCAACTTCTTCGAGTGGTGGCTGCATCGCTACGTGATGCACCGGCCGTCCTCGAACCCGATCGCGCGCGCGGTCTACAACCGCCACACGCTGCAGCACCACCAGTTCTTCACCCAGGAGGAGATGCGCTTCGCGGACCATCGCGACTACCGCGTCACCTTCTTCCCGCCTTATGCGCTCGCGACCTTCACGCTGATGTCGATCCCAGGCGCCATCGCGCTCGGTTTCGTGTTCAGCCCGAATGTCGGCTGGCTGTTCATCACCACGACGACGTCGATCTACATGATCTACGAGTTCATGCACTTCTGCTGCCATGTGGAGGAGAACTGGTTCGTCCGGAACATGCCGTTCATCAACACGAACCGGCGCCACCACACCGCCCATCACGACCAGTCGATCATGATGGAGAAGAACATGAACCTCACCTTCCCGATCATGGACTGGCTGTTCGGGACGTCGGACCTGAACCGCGGGCTCATCGGCACGCTCTTCAACGGCTACGACAGCCGTTACGTGAAGACCGACATGCGCAAGGTCTCGCGGTCGCCCGGCAGGCCCGATCCCTCCGCCGGCGTCGCCCAGCCGGCGGAGTGACGAGCGCCTGACGGGAGAGCAGGGCCGGGACGTTTCCCGCGTTCCGGCCGGCCCCTTCAGCAAGAGCCGAGGTCCGATATGGACATGATCGAACCGAACCTCGCCGCGCTCGCATTGTTCGCGATCGCCGCGACCGTCGCGGGCCTCGGCTTCTATGTGCTGGCCGGAGCCTTCCCGCTCGCCACCCGCGACGATCTTCGCGCGCATCCTGCAGGCGTCCCGCTCGCGCTGGTCAACGCGGCCGCGTTTCTGGCGCTGGTCGCGTTCGGCCTAACCTATGGGGTCGAGCACCTGCGCTGGACCAGCGTCGTGATCGTGAGCGGGCTCGCCTTCCTGTTCGCGCCGGCCGCCTTCCATGTCTGGCCGCAGCGCTGGCGCGACGGCGCGGCCGGACTCGCGATCATGCTCGGCCTCACCATGGCCGCGGTCGCGGCGCTGCACGCCGCGGGCGGCGGCTTCGCCGCCTGAGACGACAAGAAGAATTTTGGGAGGAACGCGATGCCGTTTCACATCAAGATGGGGCTGACCGTGGTGGTGCTGCTCGCCGCCGTCGCGGGCTGGTTCTATATGGGCCATCTCGGCAAGACCGGGCCGCAGCTGGCGCTCCTGTTCCTCGGCCCGTTCACCGCCGGCAGCCTCTGGATCTTTCCCGAGGTCATGCGCGGCAAGGCCGACAACAAGCCAGTCGGCCGCGACGCCGCGGGCCGCGCGCAATGAAGACCTATCTCGGAGACCGCACGATCGACGGCGTCGCCGTGACCGTCGACGGCGCGCCGCTCGCGCCGCATAACGAGCTCAAGAATTATGCCGGCGCGGATTTCGAATGGAGCTACGAAGGTGAGGCCCCGAGCCAGCTCGCTTTCGCGCTGCTCTACGACCATCTCGGCGAGGCACGCCGGGCCGAGGCGCTGACCGACCGCTTCATGCGCGACATCGTGGCCAATTTCGGCAATGAGTGGGAGATGACCTCCGCGGACATCGACCGCGTCCTGTCGGGTTACGGCGCGGCGGCGGCGTAAAGGCCGGCTCCTCATCCCGCTGAGCGAATTCAGGCGCTCTTCACCTCTCCCCTGCGGGGAGAGGTCGGCCCGAAGGGCCGGGTGAGGGGGCTCGCCCTTTCCGAAAATCCCCGATCCCCCTCACCCGCCGCGGCTGGCGCCGCGTCGACCTCTTCCCGCCGGAGAGGTGGGCCGCAGCGCTCCCCCGCGCTTTCATTCAGAGGCAAAAATGTCCGAAGCGACCGGCCCCGCCGCAGAGCCGAAGCGCGAGAAGCGCACCATCACCGAGATCCGCGAGTCGAAGCGGACCGGCGAGAAGATGGTCTACATGTCGGTGCCGGACTACACGTCCGCGAAATGGGCCGAGATGGCGGGCGTCGACGTCGCGGTGGTGGGCGACAGCCTGGCGATGATCGCGCATGGCCACCAGAACACCATCCCGGCCACCATGGACATGATGGTGATGCACGCCCAGGCGATCCGGCGTGGGGCGCCCAACACCTTCACGCTCGGCTGCATGCCCTATCAGAGCTACCACACGGTCGACCGGGCGCTCGCGAACGCGACGCGCTTCATGCAGGAGGCCGCGACCGACGCCGTGAAACCGCAGGGCGGCAAGAGCCAGGCCCATATCCTGAAGGCGCTCGTCGACGCCGGCATCCCGACAGCCTCGCATATCGGCCTGACGCCGCACACGATCGCGACCTTCGGAGGCTTCAAGATTCAGGGCAAGACCGCGGACGCCGCCTTCAAGATCCTGCAGGACGCGCTCGCGATCGAAGACGCCGGCTGCTTCATGCTGGAGTTCGAGGCGGTGCCCGCGCGGATCGCCAAGCTCATCTCGGAGCAGCTCACCATCCCGACCATCGGCATCGGGGCGGGGGTCGGGACCGACGGACAGATCCTGCTCTGCCACGATTTGCTCGGCGTCTTCACCGACTTCAAGCCGAAATTCACCAAACGCTATGCCAAGCTCACCGAGGTCGCGGTCGCGGGCATCAAGGACTATGTGCGCGAGGTGAAGGAGGGCTCCTTCCCCGACGACGACCATTCCTATTCGGTCAAGGACGAGGAATACGAGAAGTTCGCCACGATGGTGGAGAAGCGGAAGCAAGTTTAGGCGCGCCCGATCCTTCCCCTTTGCAAGGGGAGGGAGACCCGCGGCGCCGAATGGGTCCCGGCTCAAGGCCGGGACATGCGCGCCGCCGGCGCCCCTCATCCGACCGTCGGCTCGCCAACGGAAGGGAAGAAGGAAGAGCGCCTCACACGTCGAGCGTCTTCCTCGCGAAGCTTTCGATGTAGTCCATCAGGCGGTCGGACGCCGCCGCTGCGGCGGCGCCGTCGCCATGGGCGATGGCGTCGCAGACCTCGGCATGCAGGCGCGCGGAGAGCGGCAGGTCGCCGACCTCCTTGTAGTGCTGGTACCAGAAGCGGCGCGACAGCGCCGTCATGGTGCTGATCGAGCGCACCGCGAATTCGTTGCGCGCCGCGGCGGCCACCAGCAGGTTGAACTCGCGGTCGAGGCGCATGAACTCGATGTCGTCGGAGGCCGCCGAAGCCGCCCGCATCGCCGCGCCGATCTCGCTGAAGCGCGCGCGCTCCTTCGAATCGGCGCGTTCGGCCGCGAGCCTTGCGAGCAGCGCCTCCAGCACCCGCCGCGTCTCCAGCAGGCGGAGCTGGCTCCGCAGGTTGATCTCGGACACCAGGATGCCGCGCCGGGGAATCACCACCACCAGGCCGTCGCGGGCGAGCCGCTGCAGCGCCTCGCGGATCGGCGTGCGGCCGATCGAAAGCCGCTCCGCCAGCGCGAGCTCGCTCAGGAACGCGCCCGGCGGAAGCTGCAGCGTCGTGATCAGCTCCTCGAGCTGCACATAGGCGACGTCGGTCAGCGTCGCCGCGCCGCGCGTCGCCGGCCCCGCATCGTGCGAATCGGGGCCGCCATCGTCCGTGGCGGGGAGCGTCAGAGCGTCGGGCATCGAGTCATCCGTGGAACTGCGAGCGCGAGAATGGACGCTCCCGCGCCGGAATCAACCTCTGTTCCGCAAAGCCGCACGGGCTTGTGTGCCGCTGACATATCAGTGATACTTCTCATCAAAGAAAACGATGCCGGGAGGATCGCGAATGTCGGATGCAACGCTTGCGCCTGGGGCGGCGGCCCCGGCGGGGACCGTCGGGGGCGCGTCGGCCGCAACGGCGTCCGACGTCATGATCGCGGCCCGCCTCGCTCCCCTGCCGATGACCGGCTACCAGAAGATGATCTTTGCGATCATCGCGACCGCTTGGTTCTTCGACTCGATCGATCTCGGCTCGCTGACCTTCCTGCTCGGGTCGATCAAGACCGAGTTCAACCTCTCGACCGCGCAGACCGGCTTCCTGTCGTCGATGAGCTTCGTCGGCATGTTCCTGGGCGCGGCGATCTCGGGGATGGCCGCGGACAAGATCGGCCGCAAGCTCGTCTTCCAGATCTCGATGATCTTCTGGGGCCTCGGCAGCCTGTGGTGCTACTACGCGCCGGATCCCCAGACGCTCGGCTACGCCCGCCTGCTGCTCGGCTTCGGCATGGGCATGGAGTTCCCTGTCGCGCTCGCGATCGTCTCGGAGTTCGTGCCGACCGCCAAGCGCGGCCGCTATCTCGCGATCCTCGAAGGCTTCTGGCCTCTGGGCTTCATCGCCGCGGGCCTGTTGTCCTGGTTCTTCCTCACCCATTTCACCTGGCGCGAGATGTTCCTCTGCCAGGCGATCCCGGCGCTCTTCCTGTTCGTCGTTCGCTTCTTCGTGCCGGAGAGCCCGCGGTGGCTTGCCGACCAGGGCCGCCACGGCGAGGCCGAGAAGGTGATGGGAGAGATTGAGAAAAAAGTGCTGGCGCGGCTTCCCGCCGGGACGCGGCTCGACGAGCCGAAGCCGCTGCCGCCGATCGCGCGCGGCGAGCGGCGCTTCTCCTTCATGGAGCTCTGGAGCGGCGAATACGCCAGCCGCACCGTGATGATCTGGCTGGTCTGGTTCTTCGCGCTGCTCGGCTTCTACGGCCTCACCACCTGGCTCGGCGCGCTGCTGCAGGCGCAGGGCTTCACCAACACCAAGTCGACCGAATACGTCGTGCTGATCGCGCTTGCGGGCGTGCCGGGCTTCATCACGGCCGCCTGGCTGGTCGACGCCTGGGGCCGCAAGCCGACCTGCGCGTTGATGCTGGTGGGCTCCGCGGTCGCGGCCTACGCCTATGGCCACGCGCCGAGCTTCACGATGCTGATCGTGTTCGGCCTGACGATGCAGTTCTTCCTGTTCGGCATGTGGTCGACGCTCTACGCCTACACGCCCGAGCTCTACCCGACCCGGGCGCGCGCCACCGGCGCGGGCTGCGCCTCGGCGGTGGGGCGCATCGGCTCGCTGATCGGCCCGTCGCTGATCGGCGTGGTGCTGCCGACGCTCGGCAGCGGCGGCGTGTTCGCGCTCGGCGCCGGCTGCTTCGTGGCGGCGGCGCTCGCGGTGCTGATCCTCGGCGTCGAGACCAGGGGCAAGCAGCTCGAGGCGATCTCGAGCTGACGACCGGCCCTTGGGGATTTCACTCCCCGTCATGCCCGCGAAGGCGGGCATCCACGACTCGGGCGTAGAGCGCTGCGATCCCAGTAAGTCGTGGATGCCTGACTGCCGTCGGGCATGACGGCCGGGGGGACGCGAAAGAAAGCGCGGAAGCCGCAAACAAAAAGCCGGGCGTCGCCGCCCGGCTTTTTCGCGTCCGGCGTTTCGCCGCCGGTCAGCAGTCCAGCGTGTTGTCGCGCTCCCACTGCGTCAAATGGCGGGCGTAGTTGTTCCACTCCTGCCCCTTGAGCTTGGCGTAGGCGTCGACGAACTCGTCGCCGAACATCGTGCGGACCGCCTTGGAGCCCTCGAAGGAGCGGATCGCGTCCAGCAGGTTGAGCGGCAGCTTCTTGGCGTTCTTCACCTTGTGGCCGTCGACATACATGTTGATGTCGAGGCGCTTGCCCGGATCGCGCTTGTTGTTCACCCCGTCCATGCCGGCGGCGAGGATCGCGGCCTGCAGCAGATAGGGGTTGGCGGCGCCGTCGCCGAGCCGGAACTCGAAGCGGCCGGCGTCCGGGATGCGGATCATGTGCGTGCGGTTGTTGCCGGTGTAGGTCACCGAGTTCGGGGCCCAGGTGGCGCCGGAGGTCGTCCGCGGGGCGTTGATGCGCTTATAGGAGTTCACAGTCGGGTTGGTCAGCGCGCAGATCGCCTCGGCGTTGTGGATCAGGCCGCCGATGAAGTGGTAGCCCATCTTCGAGACGCCGAGTTCGCCGTCGTCGTCCGCGAACAGGTTCTTCTTGCCGTCCCACAGCGAGATATGGGCGTGGCAGCCCGAGCCCGTCAGGTTGACGAAGGGCTTCGGCATGAAGGTCGCGCGCAGCCCGTGCTTCTCGGCGATCGACTTCGCCATGAACTTGAAGAAGGCGTGCTGGTCGGCGACCTGCAGCGCCGGTCCGTAGTTCCAGTTCATCTCGAACTGGCCGTTCGCGTCCTCATGGTCGTTCTGGTAGGGCTTCCAGCCGAGCGACAGCATGCTGTCGCAGATTTCGGTGATGACCTCGTAGCGGCGCATCAGGGCCTGCTGGTCATAGCAGGGCTTCTCCTGCGTGTCGGCGCCGTCCGAGATCTGGGTGCCGCAGGCGGTGGTGAGGAAGAACTCGCACTCGACGCCCGACTTCATCTCGCAGCCGGAATTGGCGATCAGGCGGCGCAGCGTGTTGCGCGGGGCCTGCTCGACCTCCTTGCCGTCCATCCAGAGATCGGCCGCGACCCAGCCGACCTCGGGCTTCCAGGGCAGCTGGATGAGGCTCGCCGGATCGGGCTTGGCGAACAGGTCCGAGTCCGCCGGGCTCATGTCGAGCCAGGTGGCGAAGCCAGCGAAGCCTGCGCCGGCCTTCTGCATTTCGCCGATCGCGGCGGCAGGCACGAGCTTCGCCCTCTGGGAGCCGAAGAGGTCGGTATAGGAGATGAGGAAATACTTGATGCCGCGGTCCCGCGCGGCCTCCGCCAGATCGATCGCCATCGCAGTCCCCTCGATCGCCCCTTTGTTGGGGTTCAGCTGAACGTTCACGGGCCTCTCCTCGGGTGTTCCGCCTTCGGCCCATCCCGCGTTCCGGGGGAGGCCCCCGGGGACTGCGGCGGGGCCTCTCTTTGTTGTCTTCAGAATGCGCCGTTCGCGCCGGGAATCCACTGCGTGCCGGCAAGCGGCACCTGGGCCATCGCGGCGGACTCGATGGTGAGCGCCACCAGATCCTCGGGCTCGAGGTTGTGCACGTGGCTCTTGCCGCAGGCGCGCGCGATGGTCTGGGCCTCGAGCGTCATGACGCTGAGGTAGTTGGCGAGCCGGCGGCCGGCGAGCACGGGGTCGAGCCGCTTCATGAGCTCGGGGTCCTGCGTCGTGATCCCCGCGGGATCACGACCCTCGTGCCAGTCGTCATAGGCGCCGGCGCGGGTGCCGAGGGCCTCGTATTCGGACTCCCATTTCGGGTCGTTGTCGCCGAGCGCGACCAGCGCCGCGGTGCCGATCGCGACCGCGTCGGCGCCGAGCGCGAGCGCCTTGGCGACGTCGGCGCCGTTCCGGATGCCGCCCGAGACGATCAGCTGCACCCTGCGGTGCATGCCGAGGTCCTGCAGCGCCTTCACGGCCTGGCGGATGGCCGCGAGCGTCGGGATGCCGACATTCTCGATGAACACTTCCTGGGTCGCGGCGGTGCCGCCCTGCATGCCGTCCACCACCACGACGTCGGCGCCGGACTTCACCGCGAGCGCCGTGTCGTAATAGGGGCGGGCGGCGCCGACCTTGACGTAGATCGGCTTCTCCCAGTCGGTGATCTCGCGCAGCTCCTCGATCTTGATCTCGAGGTCGTCGGGGCCGGTCCAGTCGGGATGGCGGCAGGCCGAGCGCTGGTCGATGCCTTCGGGGAGGGTCCGCATCTTGGCGACGCGCGCGGAGATCTTCTGGCCGAGCAGCATGCCGCCGCCACCGGGCTTCGCGCCCTGGCCGACCACGACCTCGATCGCGTCCGCCTTGCGGATGTCGTCCGGATTCATGCCGTAGCGCGACGGCAGGTACTGGTAGACGAGCGTCTGGGAATGCCCGCGCTCCTCCTGGGTCATGCCGCCGTCGCCCGTGGTGGTCGAGGTGCCCATCGCGGACGCGCCGCGGCCGAGCGCCTCCTTGGCGGGGCCGGAGAGCGAGCCGAAGCTCATGCCCGCGATGGTGATCGGGATCTTGAGCTCGATCGGCTTCTTGGCGAAGCGCGTGCCGAGCGTGACGTTGGTGCCGCACCGCTCCCGGTAGCCCTCGAGCGGGTAGCGCGAGATCGAGGCGCCGAGGAACAGCAGGTCGTCGAAATGCGGGACCTTGCGCTTCGCGCCGGCGCCGCGGATGTCGTAGATGCCGGTCGCCGCCGCCCGGCGGATCTCCGACAGCGTGTACGCGTCGAAGGTCGCGCTTTCGCGCGGCAGAGTGCGGGGCGCCGCCGGCGCCTTGACGTGCTCGTTCATGGCCCGGGCCCTCAGTAGGCCGACGCGTTGTCGACGTGGAAATGGTAGAGATTGCGGGCCGAGCCGTAGCGCCGGAACTCGGACGGATCGATCTGGCCGTCGATCCCCGCGAGCCGGAAGCGCTCGAACAGCTCCTTCCTGTGCTCGTCGCGCAGCTCCTTCTCGACGCAGTCCGCGCCGAGGCTCTTCACCGAGCCGCGGACGTAGAGCCGCGCCTCGTAGATCGAGTCGCCGAGCGCGTCGCCGGCGTCGCCGAACACCGTCAGCGTGCCGGCCTGCGCCATGAAGGCCGACATGTGGCCGATCGAGCCCTTCACGACGATGTCGACGCCCTTCATCGAGATGCCGCAGCGCGCGCCCGCGTCGCCGTCGATCACCAGCGTCCCGCCATGCGCTGTCGCGCCGGCAGCCTGGCTGGCGTCGCCTTCGACGTGGACGAAGCCCGACATCATGTTCTCGGCGACGCCCACGCCTGCGGCGCCGCGGACGATCACGGTCGCCTGCTTGTTCATGCCGGCGCAATAATAGCCGGCAGGACCGTCGACCTCGACGGTGACGGGGGCGTCGAGCCCGGCCGCGATCGCGTGCAGGCCGCGCGGATTGGCGACGCGCCAGAGCGAGGCGTTCGAGCCCGGCTTCAGCGCATGGAGCGCGGCGTTGAGGTCACGCACCGAGCTCTTCGCGAGATCGAAGGCGTGGGTTTCGACTGTGGCGTTCATGGCTCGTGCTGCCCCCGCGGTCATGACGTCGCTCACGCCGCCCGGTCCCAGAAATAGACCTTGGCGGGTTCCGGCTCCCAGACCTTGGCGGTCTCGATGCCGGGCAAACCGGCGAGCGCCCGGTATTCGGAGCCGAAAGCGACATACTGGTCGGTCTCGGCCATCACGGCGGGCTTGCAGGCGATCGGG
The DNA here is from genome assembly GCF_004103825.1 of Hansschlegelia zhihuaiae. Classification (GTDB taxonomy): domain Bacteria; phylum Pseudomonadota; class Alphaproteobacteria; order Rhizobiales; family Methylopilaceae; genus Methylopila; species Methylopila zhihuaiae. The sequence continues at coordinate 206,780 of NZ_RYFI01000005.1, read as the reverse complement.
TCGCGGATCACGCCGAAGCCGGTCTCGGTGCCGACCACGAAAGTGTAGAAGCCGTCGAGGTCGTCGAGCGAGTCCTCGAGCGCCTCGCCGAGGCTGCGGCCTTCCTTCATGCGCCAGCTCAGATAGCCGGCCGCGACTTCGCTGTCGTTGTCGGTGTTCACGCTGAAGCCCGCGCGCTCGAGGTCGCGGCGCACGCTGCGGTGGTTCGACAGCGAGCCGTTGTGGACGAGGCACTGGTCGGCGCCGGTCGAGAACGGGTGGGCACCGTTGGTCGTGACGGCGCTCTCGGTCGCCATGCGGGTGTGGCCGATGCCGTGCGTGCCCGACATGCCGGAGAGCTTGAAGCTGGTCGCGACGTCGCTCGGAAGCCCCACCTCCTTGTAGAGCTCCATGCGCTGCCCGGCGCCCACGACGGTCACGTCCTTGAACTGCTTGGCGATCGTGTCGCGGGCTTCCGCCTCGCGGCTGTCGGCGATGGTGAGCACGGCGTGGGTCGCGCGCGTCTCGAGCTCGGCGCCATCGCCGAGCGCCGCCCCGACGGGCGCGAAGTCGTAGCCGGCCGGCGCGCGCAGGGTGAGCTTGATCTTGCCGGGCGCGCCCCCGCCATAGACCGCGAAGCCCGCGGAATCCGGCCCGCGGTCGCACATCACGCCGAGCATCTGGCCGAGCATTTCGCCGAGCTTCGGCTCGAGCGACGGATCCTTCAGGAACAGCCCGACGATGCCGCACATGGGGACGCCTCCAATCGCTGACGGCGGCCCTGCGCCGCTTGATCGGAAGCTATCGACGCCGGCCCGGCGCGTCAATCAGTTTGGAAACAAAAATTCTTTAGAGGAAACTTTTTTGGAGCGGCCAGACAGAGATTGCGAACGGCGATCGGCGGCGTCGTCGGCGTCGCAAGTGCACGACATCGCCGCCCCCTCTTCCCGCAAGCGGGAGAAGGGGCGGCAGGCGTTGCGCTCCAAGGCGGGCATGCGACGCCGCTGCGGCGCAGGAGCCTGTCACTCTTTTTCGTACATGATGATCGACAGATAGGTCATCGGCTTGACCACCAGCCGCTCGGGCCCATGCGGGGCGCCGGAGTCGAAGAGCAGCGTGTCGCCGGGCTTCAGGTGATAGCTGTTGCCGGCGTGCGCATACACGACCTCGCCGCTGAGCATGTGGATAAGCTCCGTCCCCTCGTGCTGGAAGGCGGTGAAGGGGGCCGCGTCCTCGGTCAGCGTGATCAGATAGGGCTCGCAGGCCACCGGCCCGCCGAGCATGTGGCCGAGCAGCTCGTATTTGTGGCCGACCTTGGTGCCGCGCCGCTGGATGGTGACGCCCTGTCCGGCCGGCACGTAGGAGCAGTCGCGGCGCTCCTCGAATTCCGAGAACAGCAGGCTGATCGGCACATTGAGCGCGGCCGCGAGCGTCTGCAGCGTGGTGAGCGAGGGCGAGATCTGGCCGTTCTCGATCTTCGACAGCATGCCGGTCGAGACGCTCGCCGCGCCGGCGAGCTCCGCGACCGTCAGGCCCATCAACTTGCGGTGATGCCGGATCTGGAGGCCGATCGCCTGCTCCAGCGTCCGGCGCTCCTGCGCCGCGGGCGCGCCCGAGCCCGTGACGTAATCATCGTTCTCGGCGCCGGGCTCGACCACCGCGAGTTTCAGCGCGGACGCCCTCAGCGCCGCGCCTTCTTCAATCGGGGAGACCTTTCGGGCCATGATGGCGAGCCTTTCGGGCGGCTGGTCCTCAGAAACGCACGAACAGTCCTTTCCATCGCGCAGTTTTTGGACTGCGCGCAATCGGCGGTTTCGCCTCAGGCGGAGGCCGGAGCCTCCGCGCGGACGCGCGATTTCGTCGGGTCGTAATGCGGAAACGCGACGACGGTCGCGGCGATGCGCTTCTGCTGGCCGTCGAGCTTGCCGATCTCGACCTTGGTTCCCGGCTCGCTATGCGCGACGTCGAGGCGCGCGAGCGCGATGGTCTTGCCGAGCACCGGCGAGCGGGTCGCGCTCGTCACGACGCCGATCTGGGCGCGGCCGACATGCACGCAGTCGCCATGGCCGATCGCCTCGGCGCCCGAGACGTCGAGCCCCACAAGTTTCTTCGACGGATGCTCGCGGCGGCGCTTCAGCGCCTCGGCGCCGACATAAGGGTCAGTCTTGCCGGCCGGGACCGCGAAGCCGATGCCGGCCTCGAACGGGTCGGTCTGGTCGCAGAACTCATAGCCCGCAAAGGCGAGGCCCGCCTCGATCCGCACCATGTCCAGCGCCTGCAGGCCGAGGGGCTTCAGCCCGTGCGGCCGACCCGACTCCCAGATCGCGTCCCAGACCAGCGTCGCCTTGTCCGGATGGCACCAGACCTCATAGCCGAGCTCCCCCGTATAGCCGGTGCGCGACACGACGACCGGCGCGCCCGCGATCTTGCCGACCGTGAAGCGGAACCACTTCAGCTCGTTGAGGCTCGGCTGGTGCGGCGGCGTCTCGACGATCTGGCTGAGGATCTCGCGCGACTTCGGGCCCTGGACGGCGACGTTGTGGAGCTGGTCGGTCGAGCTTTTCACCCAGACCTTTAAGCCATGCTCGGCCGCGAGCTCGCGAAGGTGCACGCCGCAATAGTCGTCGCCGCAGATCCAGCGGAAGTTCTGGGGCGCGAGACGGAATACGGTGCCGTCGTCGATCATGCCGCCATGCGGGTAGCACATCGCGGTGTAGACCACCTGGCCGACGGCAAGCTTCTTCATGTCGCGGGTCACGGCGAGCTGCATCAACGCCTCGGCGTCCGGGCCGATGACCTCGAACTTGCGAAGCGGCGACAGGTCCATGATCGCGGCCCGCTCGCGGCAGGCCCAATATTCGGCGATCGGCCCCTCGTCCGAATAGCAGTCGGCGAGCCAGAAGCCGCGATATTCGACGAATTTGCGGGTCATCGCCGAGGCGCGGGGATGGAAGCCGCTTTCGCGCGTCAGCCGCGGCTCGGAATCTGGCGTCATGCGATGCGCGATGCCCCGTGAGAAGTTTTCGGACGCGTCATAGACGCGGATCTGGATGTCGGTCGGCTGCCAGCCATTCGCGGGGTCGACGTCGTCGGCGCAGGAGGAGGAGGCGCAGACGAGATCGGTCAGCGCCCGGAGCAGCACATAGTCGCCCGGCCGTGACCAGGGCTCGTCCATGGTGATCTGGTCGTCGGCGCCGACGGTGGTGTTGTAGAAGAAGTTGATCGCCGGCCAGCCGGCCTTCGGCGCGATCCCGTAGGGCTTCAGTGCGCGGTTGAAATTGTCGGTGCAGTTGTCGTGGCCGGGATAGCCGAGGTCCTCGTAATATTTCGAGTTGCAGGCGAGCAGGAAGGCGTCGTGCCGGCCGACCGTGTCGCGCACGATCTCGACCAACGGATTGAGCCGCGCGTCGAAATACTTCGAATGCAGGCCGGGTGCGGGGTTCGCGGTCGCCATCAGCGTGCGGGTGACGGTCGGGTCGAGGCCGAACTCCTCGCCCTTGTCGAGCGCGGCGGCGTCGAAGGCCAGGAAGTCGGAGCACTGCCGGCCGTCGACGTCGACGATCTGGATGTAGTCACCGGCCTTGACCCGATAGGCCTGGGCGGTCGCGGCGTCGACACGAATGTCGAGCTTCGGCGCGGCGAGCGGCGCCGGCGCGGCCCCGCGCGAAGGACCGGAGGTCTCAATCTCGACCCGAAGCTCGGTCGGCGGGGTCTGTTCGTCGGGCGCCATCGCGGCGCCCGCGACCACGAGCGCGCAGGCGCCGGCGGCGGCGGCCGACAGCTCGACACTCGAACCAGGCGCGGTCTCGTCCGAGAACAGCCGGAAGCCCGTCAGCCGGGAGGCGTCGAGCCCACGAGCCGCGAGCGCGGCGCGCGCCGCTTCGACCGCCGCGGCGTCGTCTTCGGACTGAGCCAGCGCGCCGGCGCCGAACGCGCCCTCGGGGGCGAACAGCAGGCCGGGCTGGCGCCCTTCCAGGTCCTCGATGCGGATGCGGTCGCCGGCCGCGATGTCGAACGCCGCCGCCTCGCCGCCGCGGGCGACGAGCGTCGTCACGCGGGACGGAGCGGCGGCCGGGTTTCGGGCGTCCATGATGCCTGTCTCCATGTCGACGGCCATGAGGCGCCGCCGTCGCCGATCCCCTCTCCCCCTGCGGGAGAG
>NZ_RYFI01000005.1:186238-202574 GCF_004103825.1 Hansschlegelia zhihuaiae | reverse complement strand
GGGCCCCGCCCGCACCCCTCATCCGACCTCGGCTTCGCCGAGGCCACCTTCTCCCTCAAGGGGAGAAGGGAAGAACGCGCCGCTCTTTCCTATTCCGCGGCCTGCTGGCTGGGCTGGTTGAGGAAGGCTTCGAGCGAGTCGTCGAGCGCCTCCATCCACGGCGTATGATGCACCGGCGCGACCGTCCCGGTGAGCGTCGAGGGATAGGAACGGTTGCGATAGGTCAGGATGCCCTCGACCTTGTGGTGCTCCCACTCCTTGAACAGTCGCGCGACCTCGTCGACGTCGAGCCGCGGATAGTCGGTCGCCTCGATCAGCTCCCGGACATAGTCGGTCTGGAAGTCAATCATCTGCTCGGCGTCCTCGAGCGCCTCCTCGCGGCGCACCCAGCTTTCCGAGTCGGCGTGCATCGCGGTCTGGTCCGGCAGCGCGATGCGGCCGAGCACGACGTCGCGGGCGTACCACGCCTGCGCGTCGAACATGTTGAAGGTGTAGAACTGGTCCTGCGCGCCGATATACATCAGCCGCGGGTTCGGCTCCCAGAAGATCCCCTTGTAGAGGTTCGGCGGGAACAGGCGGTTGCGGGTCTCCAGCCGGAGATCGTCGGGCAGGAACGGGTAGTGGTTGAGATAGCCCGTGCAGAAGATGATCGCGTCGACGTTCTCCGCCGTCGAGCCGTCCTTGAAGTAACACGTCTTGCCCACGACCTTGGTGAGCAGCGGCCGCTCCGAGAAGCTCTCCGGCCATTCGAAGCCCATGGGCTTGGTGCGGTAGCTGAAGGTGATCTGCTTCGCGCCGTATTTGTGGCACTGGGTCGCGATGTCTTCGGCCGAATAGCTCGAGCCGATCAGCAGCACGTGCTTGCCCGCGAACTCGTCGGCGCAGCGGAAATCATGGGCGTGCAGCACCCGGCCGAGAAACTTCTCGACGCCCTCGAAGACCGGCACGTTCGGGGTCGAGAAGTGGCCGTTGCACACGAAGACGTAGTCGAACTCCTCACTGAGGTGCTTCTTCGCCACGAGGTCCTTCACCTGCACGGTGAACTTTTCGGTCTCGGCGTCCCACTCCACGTCGCGGACGGCGTGGTTGAATTTGCAGTATTTCCTCACCCCCGACTTCTCGACGCGGCCGGCGATGTAGTCGTGCAGCACCGCGCGGGGCGGATAGCTCGGAATGGGCCGGCCGAAATGCTCCTCGAAGGAGTAGTCGGCGAACTCCAGGCACTCCTTGGGGCCGTTCGACCACAGATAGCGGTACATGGAGCCATGGACCGGCTCGCCGAACTCGTCGAGTCCGGTGCGCCACGTGTAGTTCCACAACCCGCCCCAGTTCTCCTGCTTCTCGTAACAGACGACCTCGGGGACCTCGGTCCCCTTCGCCCGCGCGGATTCGAAGGCGCGAAGCACCGCAAGCCCGCTCGGCCCAGCGCCGATCACCGCGATCCGTTTGGTCATTTGCCCGTCCCTCCTCGAGGTCTTCGGCGAAGGCCGCTCCGGCGCCGGCGCCCGAGGGGCGGCCGGAATGCTCGGTCAGCCAAAGTTGGGTGTCAACGAAGTTTCACTTCAAGAAATTCCGGGATCACGCCCGCTCTTCGAGCGGATGCGTGCGGAGCCTGTGCGGATCGTAGAACGGCGTGCGCACCACATGGGCGTCGAACTCGCCGGCCGAGGACTTCACCTTCAACTGCGTGCCCCAGGCCTTCAGGTCCGGCGTGACATGGCCGAGGGCGATCGACTTCATCAGATGGCGGCTGTAGGTCGTCGAATTCACTGTCCCGACCTCCTTGCCGTCCTTGAAGATCTTGGCGCCGGGCTCAATCGCCTCATGGGCGTCGATCTCGATGCCGACATTCGAGACCCGAACCTCGTCCTTCCTCTTCTCGAGCGCGGCCTTGCCGTGGAAGTCGGGCTTCGTGAGGTCGACGGTCCAGTCGGCGCCGACCTCCCAGGGCGTCTCGTCGCCCTTCGGCATGTCGAAGGGGAAGAACAGCAGCGCGCCCTCGACCCGGACGATGTCGAGGCAATCCCAAGACGCAGCGCAGATCCCGAAGGGCTTTCCGGCCTCCATGATCTTGTCCCAGAGGAAGGCTGCGTCGGCCGCCGTGCAGAACACCTCGTAGCCGCGCTCGGCCGAGTAGCCGCCGCGGCCGATCGAGACTTGCCTGCCGAACAGCTTGGTGCGGACGTGCTGGAAATACTTGATCTCCGAGAGGTCCGCCTCGGCGTGCGGCTTCAGGATGTCGAGCGCGAGCGGCCCCTGCAGCGACAGGATGTGGACATCGTCGTCCTTGGCCCATGTGGACTGCGAGCCCTGGAAGAAGCCGTCGATGACGTCCTCGAGCCCGCCGCCGCCATGGCTCAGCCGGAACTCGGTCTCGCCGTCGCGATAGACCAGCACGTCGTCGATCAGCGAGCCGTTCTCGTCGACGATGTTGGAGATCGCCGACTGGCCGGGCTTCAGCTTGCCGACGTCGGAGGTCAGCATCCGGTTCAGAACCGCGACGACGTCCGAGCCCGACACGTTGATCATCCGGAGGCCAGAGACGTCGAACAGACCGGCCTTGGAGCGGACGGTCGCCACCTCGTCATAGGCGTCGGTCGAGTAATGCTGCGGGATCGGCATGCCGTTCCAGTCGCTGTCGAGCTTCGAGCCCAGCGCCTGATGGATCGACTGAAGGGCGTTCTTGCGGGGAAAGTCTTCGGGTCCCATGGGCGTTTTCCTCTTACGGGCTCGATTATCGTCAGTCGGGATCGACGGAGTGCGTCCTTCGAGACGCCCGCTTCGCGGGCTCCTCAGGATGAGGCGCGATGAGGATGCCGGAACTCGACGATCCTCATGCTGAGGAGCGGTCCGCAGGACCGCGTCTCGAAGCACGCAGTCGGGTGGCGCGAGGGTCTCCTCAGTCCGGAAAGAAGCCCGGCGAGGTCGGGGCGCCATCGTCATATTTCGACAGCCAGTCCACCGTGGTCTCGCGGTAGCGGGTCAGGCCCTTGTAGTCGGCGAGCTCGGGCGGCAGGTCGCGCAGCACCCGGTGGAAGCGGCGCGCCCATTTGGGAATGGTCACCAGCTCTTCCATCTTGATGAGGTAGGCGCGGATCGAGAACACGATCGCGTTCGAGCGCGGCAGCCGCCACAGCGCCTGCAGCTCGACCCGGAGGTGCACCTTGTTCCCGACGTTCTCGGGCGTCACCGTCGTCCGGTCGATGCCCCATTTGTGGTAGTTCTCCGGGCTGGTGTCGAGCCGCGGATTGATCGTCATCGTCCAGTTCAGCCGGCGCACCGGGCGGCCCTGCTGCAGGTTGAGCAGGAACTTCAGCGCCCGGTCGAACACGCCGAGGTCGTGAGCGATCGGCACCGGCGCGTGCCATTCCATGAAGTTCATGCCGATGTCGAAATCGAGCGACCAGTCGGCCTGGGTGGTGACGATGCCGGCGTCCATCCAGAGATTGTCGTGGCGCTGGTCGAGCAGGTTGAAGTCGCCCTGGCACTGCCGGGTGATGTATTCCATCGGCGGGCAGGGCAGGGTCGCCGTGTCCCCGAAGGTGAAGCGCTGGTCGATGCCGAGCGGCTGGTTGACCCAATGCCAGCGGTCGCCGTCGCGCGTGAGCTGGAAGTGCTCCGGATAGTTCTTCGCCATCGACTCCATCAGGAGCTCGACGAGGTCCCATTCCGCCGTGATCATGTGCGGCAGCGACTGGCAGCGCAGCGGGTCCTGCTTCAGGACCAGCGCCCGATCCTCCATCTCGGCGACGTAGTGCTCGTCGATGTCGATCGGGAACTCGTAGGGGCTCTTCTCCGGCCCCGGCATGTGCTGCTCGATGTTGACCGCGTACATGTACTGGTCCTTGTCGAACGGGAACGGAAAGCGACGGATCGCCTCCGGACTGTTCGAGAAGGTGAAGTCGTCGCGGAACGTCTCTTTCTTGAACTGGATCGTCATCGGGCGGCTCCGTTCAAACGAAGGGATGGGATCGACGGCGCTGCGTGCTTCGAGACGGCCCTTCGGGCCTCCTCAGCATGAGGAGGACTGCGCCTGCCACCTCCACGCTCCTCATGCTGAGGAGCCTCGGCCGCAGCCGAGGCGTCTCGAAGCACGCAGACGATCTGTGCAGGACGTTCGGCACCATCGTCACAGGTCCAGCACCAGCTCGCGGCCCTTGAGCCGCGACACGCAGGTCATGATCTTCTTGCCCGAGGCGTGTTCTTCCTCGGTCAGGAAATGGTCGTGGTGCATCAACTCGCCGTCGGCCTCGAGCACCGCCGTCTCGCACTGCCCGCAGGCGCCGCCGCGGCACAGATACGGCGCGTCGACGCCGGCCTCCTCGATCGCTTCCAGCAGGCTCTGGTCGGGCCGCACCTCGGTGGTGACGCCGGCCTTGGCCAGCCTGACCGAGAACGGCTCGCCCGAGACATGCGCCATGAAGCGTTCGGAATGCAGGTTCTCGTCCGGCCAGCCCGCCTCGCGGCCGCCGGCGAGGATCGCGTCGATCATGCCCTCGGGTCCGCAGACATAGAGATGCGTGCCGAGCGGCTGGCGCCACAGGATCCTGTCGACCGCGATGATCTCCTGGGCGTCGTCGCGGTAGAGCCGGACCTTGTCGCCATGGCGGGCGACCAGCTCGTCCGCGAAAGCTCCGGAGGCCGCGTCGCGCATCGCATAATGCAGCTCGAAGGGAAGGTTCTGGCGACGGAGCTCCTCGGCCATGGCGTAGATCGGCGTGACGCCGATGCCGCCCGCGACCAGGATGTGCTTGCGCCCCGTCCGCACGATCGGGAACAGGTTGACCGGCATGGTGATCGAGAGCTCCGTCCCGACCTCGACGCGCTCATGCATGAAGGCCGAGCCGCCGCGCGAGTCCCTCGTGCGCAGCACGCCGATCCGGTATGTCGAGCCGTCCGGGGCGCGGTCGATCAGCGAGTAGGGATTCTTGATCTTCCGGTCCGGGGCCGCCATCGTCACCACGACGTGGGAGCCGGCGGAATAGAGCGGCAGCGGCTCGCCCGAAACGGCTTCGAGGCTGAAGCGCTTGACGGTCGCGGTCGCCTGCTCGACGCGCGAGACGCGGACGGGGATCTCGACGCCGCCGCTCACCGGTACAGCTCCTCGATCTCCGGCAGTTCGCCGGGGGTCTCGCAGTCCACCACCACGCCCTGGAAGGCCGCCAGCCGCCGCGAGTAATGATCGCGGACGAACAAATTGAGGCCGCAATGGCTGCATGTGAAAGGCGTCGCGGTCACGTTTTCGGTCATGCCCTTGCAGTGCACGCACTGGACGCGGCGCGCGAGCGAGCCGCAGTGTTCGGTGTAGATCGACTGATGGTCGACGCCGTGCTCGAGCCCGGAGGCGATCACCTTGCCGATGAAGCCCTCGACGCCGGCCGCATAGAGCCGCGTGCCCATCGCGGCGTTGCCGAGCAGGCCGTTCAGCCGCACGATGGCGGTCTCCTGGCTCGGCATCACGTGGAGCGCGTCGGGCTTGAGGTCCGCGAGCTTCTCGGCGTGATCCTCGCCCGCCGAGCCGCCCGGCGTGTACACGATGGTGGCCGACGCCGCGGCGTCGCCCTTGCCCTCGAAGATGGCGAGAACCGCCAGGGCTCCTTCGCCTTCCGCGGCCACCAGATGGCGGCGCGCCCGCTGGTCGAGTTTCAGTCCCGGATAGATCGGCCGGCTCTTGATAGGCACGAGAGGTCTTCGCCTTTTATGCGTCGATCGAGTTTGAAGAAGGACCCCGGCGCGGTTTTCGCGCCGGGTCCCGGACCTGGTCAGAAGGTGAAGATCGCGTTCGCGATCAGCACCGTCACGACGCCGCCGGCGAGCGTGAGGTAGGGAAGCATTCCGGCCTTGCGTTTGCTGATCTCGTGGTGTTCGCCGACCCCGAGATCCTCGAGCATCCGCGCCGGGAACTTGCCCTTGTCCTGGACGTAGTGTCGGAAGAAGAACACCGGGATGATGAGCGCCGCCGTGATAAGGCCCGCCCACAGCGCCATCGGGTTCCAGACCTTCGCGCCGGCGCCCATGAAGACCGCGTTGACGAAGGCGAACACGGCGCCGAGCGCGATGATGAAGGTCGGCGCCTTGAACGGCCGTTCGATGTGGCCGTTGTCGATCCGGTGGATCCAACCGGAGTTCAGGTTCAGGAAGTTGAAGATGATGTAGCCGCAGTTCGACACCGCCAGGATGAAGAAGAACGAGGTGGCGTCGGCGCAGGCGATCGCGAGCAGGATCAGGTTGACCACGAGGTCGGTCCACATCGCGTTGGTGGGCGCGCCGTTGTGGTTCACGAAGCTGAGGTAGCGCGGCAGCCAGCCGTCGACCGAGCCCTGATAGAGCGTGCGTGAAGAGCCCGCCATCGCGGTCATGATGCAGAGCAGCAGCGCCAGGATCATCAGCATGACCAGCGCGTTCTCAATGATCGGACCGCCCCCGACCATGTGGGCGAGCGCGGACGCGACGCCGGAGCCGTCGACGATCGGCGTCTCGAGCATGCCCGTGAGCCCGAGCTCGCTCTGGAACGTGAAGGGCACGATCACGAAGAAGCCGATGCAGAGCAGGCCCGAGAAGAAGATCGCCTTGAAGGTGTCGCTCTTTGGATCCTTGAACTCGGAGGTGTAGCAGACCGCGGTCTCGAAGCCGTAGGTCGACCACGCCGCGATGAACATGCCGCCGAGCACGAGCGTCCAGCCGGCGATGTTCCACGAGCCGGGCTCGGGCTTGTAGGCCTCGGCGAGCGGCACGAAGGGCGTGAAGTTGCTCCAGTTGACCCCGTGCTGCAGCAGCGGCGCGATGCCGACGATCGCGAGCGGGATGATGACCAGCACGCCAATCAGCTTCTGGGTGTTGGCGGTGTCGAGGATGCCGCGGTGCTGGATGAAGAAGGTCAGCAGCATCAGCGCCGCGCCGATGAAGAAGGCGGCGTTGAACGAGAACGACACCGGGCCGAGCGTCCCGGCGAACAGCGTCCAGGTCCTCAAGCCCGAGGTCGCGTCGGGCGCGACCGCGGTCAGGATGTAGCCGGCCGCGATCGAGGAGCCGAGCGAGAGCACCGGCGACCAGGCGAACCAGTTGCACCACACGGAGAGCGGCGCGACGGGCTTGGCGTAGCGCACCCAGGCGGCCGCGCCATAGATCGAGGCGCCGCCCGACTTGTTGGGGAAGAGGCCCGCGATCTCGGCGTAGACGAAGGACTGCAGGAAGCCCATGAACATCGACGCGGCCCAGATCGCCGCGGCGACCGTGCCGGTGGTGCCAGCGATGCCGCCGATCGAGAACAGCACGAGGGGCGGCACGCCGCTCGCGACCCAGAAGGCTCCTGTCCAGGAAATGCTTCGGCGCAAGACGCGATCGTCTGCGACGCCGGCTTCTGTCACTGCGATTGTCATGGCTTCACCCGCGTCCCCTGCTTCGCGCCGGTCTTGCCGCGGCGCTGCGGTTTCACTGCGCGGCGGGCGTCGGCGCGGAGGCCGCGCCCGCAGGCTTAGGGACGATGAGGATCGTCCGCCGGCCCCCTCGGCGAGGCGATCTCATCAGCATCAACTTTGTTTCGCAAGAAGAAAAATTTGGCGCCGGAGCGATGCCTGCGCCGACCTGCCGAAGGCCTCTGAAATCAAGCAATATTTCGTATGGAGAAACGAATTATCCTTTAGGTGAAGTCGCCCTATCGCACAAAAATTAGGCTGTTTGCGCGCCTTAGGCACATCAATGCGAGGCGGGCTCCCGTCCGGCGATCTCGGCGGCCAGCATGACCTCGACATTGGCGGCGTCAAGCCACCGGCCGATCTCGGCGGGGGGCGGAGCGTCGACCACGACCGCGTCGACCTCGTCCGGCCGGCAGATCGTCACCGGCGCGCGACGGCCGAACTTGCTCTCGTCCGCCACCACGATGGTCCTGGCCGCGCCGTCGATCATGACGCGCGCCACGCGCGCCTCATCGAGATCGAAATCGGTGAACATGCCCGTCGGGTCCATCCCGGCGATCGACAGGATCGCGAGGTCGGCGCGGAACTGCTGGATGAAGGCCACGGCTTCCGCGCCGACGGCGGCCGCGAGGTCGGCCCGCAGCTCCCCACCCGCCATGTAGACGCGGTTGCCGTTGCGGCCCACGAGATGGCGGGCGATCTCGAGCGAGTTGGTGATCACCGTCAGATCCCGGCGGCGGCCGAGCGCCTGGGCCACGAAGGCCGTGGTCGAGCCGGTGTCGATCATCACCACCTGGCCGTCCGCGACCTGGTCCGCGACGGTCTCGGCGAGCGCGCGCTTGGCGTCGGCGTTCACCCTGAGGCGCTGAAGGAACGGCGCGTCGACGAGCTGCTCCACGAGGCCGACGCCGCCATGGGTCTTGGTCAGCACGCCGCCGTCGACCAGCGCCTTGACGTTACGCCGGATGGTCTCGTCCGAGACGCCGAGCCGGTCCGCGAGGTCGGTCACGCGGGTCACGTCCTCGTCGCGCACGAGATCCAGGATCGCGCGCTGGCGGGGAGTCTGGGTCATTTCGAGGCTTTTCCTGCTTTAGGCGTGGGCATTTTGTGGGTTTATCGCGGAAATGTGCGGAGAACGCCACAAATAATGTGGACTTTCCCCTCGTTTGTTGATTTTGGTGACGGAGACAAGACGATCCTTCAGAGACGTCAGGACGGGAGACGGGCATGCTTCGCAGTCTCATTCGCGCATTGACGATGGGCATGTTCCTGGCGCTGACGGCGGGCGCGGCGCTCGCGGCGCCCGAAAGCCGCGATCCGATCAAGGTCACGCTTCACGACTGGACCGGCCAGCTGGTCACCGCCCGCATCATGGGCGAGACGCTCAAGAAGGCCGGCTACAACGTCGATTACGTCCAGGCCGACTATCTCGCGCAGTTCGCCGGCATGCGGACCGGCGACCTGACAGTCGCCATGGAGGTCTGGGCCACGACCGCCAAGGATGCGATGGACGAGGCGATCGCGGCGGGCGGCGTCGAGAATGTCGGCGAGACCGGCATGCAGGCGATCGAGGACTGGTGGTACCCCTCCTATATGAAGGAAAAGTGCCCGGGCCTGCCGGCCTGGAAGGCGCTGAAGGACTGCGCCGAGGTGTTCTCGACCCCCGAGACCGCGCCGAAGGGCCGCTATCTCGGTGGGCCGGTGACCTGGGGCGGCTATGACGACGAGCGCGTGCAGGCGCTCGACCTGCCCTTCGAGGTGGTGCACGCCGGGACCGACGCCGCGATGTTCGCCGAGCTGCAGTCCGCCTATGACCGCAAGGCCCCGATCCTGCTCTGGATCTATGCGCCGCATTGGGCGCCGATCAAATATCAGGGCGAGTGGATCAAGTTCCCGCCTTACGAGAAGGCATGCTACGACGATCCGGTCTGGGGGATCAACAAGGACGCAAAGTACGACTGCGCCAAGCCCCGCGGGCCGATCTACAAGGCCGTGTGGGCCGGCATGAAGGACAAGTGGCCGGGCGCCTATAAGGCCGTGAAGGCCTATGCGTTCGACAACAAGGAGATCGGCGAGCTCGCCGCCAAGGTCGACCTCGACGGCCAGAAGGTCGAGGCCGTGGTGGACGAGTGGATGGCGAAGAACGAGGATCGCTGGAAGAAGTGGCTGCAGTAGGCTTCGTCTGACGCCTGGGGCTTTGCGCTCGAACGCTCTCTTTGAAAGCCATAGGCCCCCTCACCCGGCCCTTCGGGCCGACCTCTCCCCGCCGGGGAGAGGTGGCGAGCGGCGCCGTCCTTCACCTCTCCCCGGCGGGGAGAGGTCGGATGACAAAGTCATCCGGGTGAGGGGGCCTCGACAGCTCTGATCGATGCTTGAGGCGGGCCGCCCCATGACCGACCCCATCCTCGCCTGCCGAAACGTCTCGAAGCTGTTCGGGGCCGACGCCGGCCGGGCCGTGAGGGACGGCCGCGTGACCGCGGGGGCGGCGGAGCTCGCCGCCGTCGGCCTGATCCCCGCGGTGCTCGACGTCGAACTCTCGATCGGCCGCGGCGAGACCTTCGTGATCATGGGCCTGTCGGGCTCGGGCAAGTCGACCCTGGTGCGCTGCCTCGCCGGCCTCGCCCAGCCGACCGCCGGCGAAATCCTGTTCGAGGGTCGCGATCTCTTCGCCATGTCCGAGGCGGAGCTGATCCGCATCCGCCGCCACAAGATGGGCATGGTGTTTCAGAACTTCGCGCTGCTGCCGCACCTCACCGTGCTGGGAAACGTCGCGTTCCCGCTCGACGTGCAGGGCCGACCGCGCGCCGCGCGCGAGGCGCGGGCGCGCGAGATGATCTCGCTGGTCGGACTGACCGGCCGCGAGGACCATTTCCCGCGCGAGCTATCGGGCGGCCAGCAGCAGCGCGTCGGCATCGCGCGCTCGCTCGCGGTCGGCCCCGACCTCTGGTTCCTGGACGAGCCGTTCTCGGCGCTCGACCCGCTGATCCGCCGCGAGATGCAGGACGAGGTGCTGCGCCTGCAGGCGTTGCTCAAGAAGACCATCGTCTTCATCACCCATGATTTCGACGAGGCGGTCAGGGTCGCCGACCGGATCGCGATCATGAAGGACGGCCGCATCGCGCAGATCGGCACGGCCGAGGAGCTCGTGCTCAACCCCGCCACCGACTATGTCCGCGCCTTCACCCGCGACGCGCCGCGGGCCAAGATCCTGACCGCCCGCTCCGTCATGGCGCCGGTCGGGGAGACGACGGACTTCGCAGGGGAGGTGGCGGCCGGCGCCCGCATCGCCGCCTTCGCCCACGACGTCGAGCAATCCGACAAGCCGTTCGCGGTGGTGAAGGATGGCCGGGTCATCGGCATCGTCGACAGGCTCGCGATGATCGACGTGCTGGTCGGCCGCGAGCGGAAGACCGCGGCGTGAGCCTGACCGCAGTCGGCGAACCGGCGGCCGAGCGCCGCCGCGCGCCGCTCGGCTGGCTGCTGTGGCCGGCCCTGCTCGCCGCGACCGTCGTGCTCGTCTCGCTGCCGGCAGGCGCGCTGCCGGCCTGGATGACCAGATATCCGGCGGCCTGGCAGGTCCCGGTCGCGGCCGAGATCTCGGCCTTCATGCGTTGGCTGATGGAGAGCGCGACCTTCGGGGTGTTCACCGTGCGCGAGCTCACGCGCGGGATAGCCTGGGTGCTCGACCTACCGCTCGCGGCCGCCAAGGCGGTGCTGGCGGGAGGGATCGGCTGGGGCCGCGGCGCCGAGACCGTCTCGCTCGCGCCCGCCATCCCGTGGTTCTCGGCGCTGATCGCAGGCGTCGCGGCGGGCTACTGGGCGGGCGGCGCGCGGCTCGCTCTGCTGATGGGCGCGGGGCTCGGCTATCTCGCGGTCTTCGGCCAGTGGCCGAGCGCGATGGTCACGCTCGCCTCGGTGCTGGTCTCGAGCGCGCTCGGGGCCGCGGGCGGTCTGCTGATTGGCCTCGCCTGCGTGCGCTGGCGCTGGGTCGAACGGGCGGTCTCGCCGCTGCTCGACCTCGCCCAGACCATGCCGGTCTTCGCCTATCTGCTGCCGATGCTGATCCTGTTCGGCTTCGGGCCGGTCTCGGCGATGATCGCCACGATCGTCTACGCCATGCCGCCGATGATCCGGGTGACGACCCTGGCGATCCGCGCGGTGCCGCCGGAGATCCGCGAACTCGGCGCGATGACCGGCTGCACGAGGGCGCAGCTCACCTGGAAGATGCTGGTGCCGAGCGCGCTGCCGGCGCTGATGGTGGGCGTCAACCAGGTCATCATGCTCTCGCTCAACGTCGTGATCATCGCCTCGATGATCGGCGCCGGCGGCCTCGGCTTCGACGTGCTCGCGGCGCTCCGCCGCCTCGACATCGGCGCCGGACTGGAGGCGGGGCTCGCGATCACCGTGCTCGCGATCCTGCTCGACCGCTTCGCGCAGGCGCTCGCGACCAAGTCCGCGCGCGCGCCGGAGCGCGACCCGGAGCGGGCGGCGAGGAAGCGGCGGTTGCTGACCGGCGCCTTCTGGGTCGCCGCGCTGCTCTGGCTCGCCGCCGCGCTGAAGCCCGACATCGCCGGCTACCCGGAGGCGCTCCGGCTTTCGACGGCGCCCTACTGGAACGACCTCGTCCGCTGGATCAACGTCACGTTCTTCTCGACGCTGGAAGCCATCCGCGCCTGGGCGTTCCTCAACCTGCTCGCCCCCGTGAAGCGCTTCGCGCTGGCGCTGCCCTGGGTCTGGGTCGTGGCGCTGGTGGGGATCGCGGGCTATCGGCTCGGCGGGTTCAGGCTCGCCGCGCTGACCGTGGCCCTGTCGCTGTTCATCGCGGCCGTCGGCCTCTGGCAGGTCGCGATGCTGACCGTCTATCTGTGCGGCCTCGCCGTCGTCGTCGCGGCGCTGATCGGCGTCGCGGTCGGCGTCGCGTCGGCGACGCGGCCGCGGCTCTGGCGCGCGGTCGAGACGGTGATCGACCTGCTGCAGACGCTGCCCTCCTTCGTCTACCTCATCCCGATCGTGATGCTGTTCCGGGTCGGCGACTTCACGGCGTTGATCGCGATCGTGCTGTATGCGGTCGCGCCGGCGATCCGCTACACGGCGCATGGCGTCGCCCGGACGCCCCCGGCGCTGGTCGACGCGTCCGTGATGAACGGCTGCACGCGCCGCCAGATCCTGACGCGCGTGCGGCTCCCTCTCGCGCTGCCCGAGATTCTGCTTGGGATCAACCAGACCGTGATGCTGGCGCTTTCGATGCTGGTCATCACCGCGCTGGTCGGCACCCGCGACCTTGGCCAGGAGACCTATTCGGCGCTCGCCAAGGCAGACATCGGCAAGGGGCTTGTGGCCGGCCTCTGCGTCGCCTTCATCGGGATCATCGCCGACCGGCTGATCTCGGCCGCAGCCGAGCGGACCAAGCGGCGCATGGGGCTGGGGCGATGAACGGCGCGCCGGGCCTTCTCCACCATCGCTATCGCGATGGTCCCCCTCCTCCGCTGGCGCGGAGGAGGACCCGGGACGGCGCCGCTTCGCTCCTCCCCTGCGTCAGCGGGGGAGGGGGACCGCGAAGCGGTGGAGGGGGCGTCTGGCGCGACGGCCTCGGGAGGTCCGCGTGAGCGGCGATCCCTTCGACCGCATCCGCGCGCTGACGATCTGGCGCTCCAAGGTCGAGCCGCAGCCGCTCACGGGCGGCATCACAAACCGCAATTTCGTGGTCGAGGATTCGGGAAAAAAATTCGTGGTGCGGATGGGCGAGGACATCCCGGTCCACAACGTCATGCGCTTCAACGAGCGGGCGGCCGCGATGGCGGCGGAGGCGGCCGGCGTCTCGCCGGCGCTCAGGCATTTCGAGCCGGGCCTGATCGTCATCGACCACATCGACGGCCGCACCTTCGGCGAGGCCGACGTCCGGGCCGAACTTCCGCGGGTCGCCGAGCTGATCCGGACCGCGCATCGCGAGGTCACCCGTCATCTCAGAGGGCCGGCGCTCGCCTTCTGGACCTTCCACATCCTGCGGAACTACGTCGCGACGCTGCGCGACCACGGCCACCGCCTCGCAGGCGACCTGCCGCGCCTCGAAAACATCTCTGAGCGCATCCAGCGGCTGGCCGGGCCGGCCGAAATCGTGTTCGCGCACAACGATCTTTTGCCGGGCAACTTCATCGACGACGGCAGGAAGATCTGGCTGATCGACTGGGACTACGCCGGCTTCAACGACCCGCTGTTCGACCTCGGGGGACTGGCCTCCAACAACGGCTTCGACGCCGGCGAGCGCGACGCGCTGCTCGCCATCTATTACGGGCGCGAGCCCGACGACGCCTTGCGGCTCAGGCTGCAGGCCATGCTGGTCGCCTCGCTGCTCCGCGAGAGCCTCTGGAGCATGGTCTCGGAGGCCCACTCCTCTCTCGACTTCGACTACCGCGCCTACACGGCCGAGAATCTCGGCCGGTTCGAGCGCGCCCTTGCAGACCTCGACGACATGGACCGCGCATGACCGACCTCCCAGCATCCTCCAGGATCGTGATCGTGGGAGGCGGCATCGTCGGCTGCTCGACCGCCTATCACCTCGGCAAGCTCGGCCACGAGGTCCTGCTCATCGAGCGCGACCGGCTGACCTCGGGCTCGACCTGGCATGCGGCGGGCCTCGTCGGGCAGCTCAGGACGAACGCCAACATCACCCAGCTGCTCGGTGAATCCGTCCGCCTCTACGAAACGCTCGAGGCGGACACCGGGCTTGCGACCGGCTGGAAGCGGAACGGCGGCCTTCGCCTCGCCTGCAATCCCGACCGCTGGACGGAGGTGAAGCGCCAGGCTGCGACCGCGCGCTCCTTCGGGCTTGAGATGCAGCTTCTGACGCCGAAGGAGGCGCAGGAGCTCTGGCCGCTGATGAGCGTCGACGACGTCGTCGGCGCGGCCTTCCTGCCGACCGACGGGCAGGCGAACCCGACCGACATCACCCAGGCGCTCGCCAAGGGCGCGCGGATGGCGGGCGTCGCGATCCGCGAGCAGGTCTCGGTGACGTCGATCGAGGTGGAGCAGGGCCGGGTGAGGGCGGTCGTCACGGACCAGGGCCGCGTCGCCTGCGAAACGCTGGTGATCTGCGCCGGCCTCTGGTCCCGCGAGCTCGGCAAGCTCGCCGGCGTCAACATTCCGCTCGCCCCGGTAAAGCACCAGTATGTCGTGACCGAGCCGATCGAGGGCGTGACCCGCGGCCTGCCGACGCTGCGCGATCCCGACCGGCTGACCTACTACAAGGAGGAGGTCGGCGGCCTCGTGCTCGGGGGCTACGAACCGAACCCGGTCGCCTGGGACACGCCCGGCGGTCTGCCCAAGGATTTTGCGTTCTCGCTGCTCGACGGCGACTGGGACCATTTCGGACCGACGCTGGAGCTCGCGCTCGGCCGCGTGCCGGCGCTCGAGACCGCAGGGATCAAGCAGCTGATCAACGGGCCGGAGAGCTTCACGCCGGACGGCAACTTCATCCTCGGCGAGGCGCCCGAAGTCCGAGGCGTGTTCGTCGGCTGCGGGTTCAACGCCTTCGGCATCGCGGCCGGCGGCGGGGCCGGCATGGCGCTCGCCGAATGGGTCGCCAAGGGCGAGCCGCCCTACGATCTCTGGCCCGTCGACATCCGCCGCTTCGGCGCGAACCATGGCGACGGAAACTGGGTCAGGACCCGCACGCTCGAGGCCTACGCCAAGCACTACACCATGGCCTGGCCGTCCGAGGAGCACGACAGCGGCCGCCCGCTGCGCCGTTCGCCGCTCTACGACCGGCTGAAGGCGGCGGGCGCCGTGTTCGGCGAAAAACTCGGCTGGGAGCGGCCGAACTGGTTCGCGGGCGAGGGCGAGGAGCGCCAAGACCGCTACTCCTTCGGCCGGCCGAGCTGGTTCGCGGCTGTCGGGCGCGAGCACGTCGCCTGCCGCGAGCGCGTGGCGCTGTTCGACCAGTCGTCCTTCGCCAAGTTCCTGATGGTCGGGCGCGACGCCGAGCGGGCGCTGTCGTGGATCGCGGCCAACGACGTCACGAAGCCCGTCGGGTCTTTGGTCTACACGCAGATGCTGAACTCGCGCGGCGGGATCGAGTGCGACCTGACCGTCGCGCGGCTCGCCGAGCACCGCTTCTACATCATCACCGGCACGGGCTTCGCGACCCACGATTTCGACTGGATCGCGAAGACCATTCCGACAGACTGCGACGCGCATCTGGTTGACGTCACCTCCTCGCGGGCGGTGCTCAGCCTGTTCGGGCCGAGGGCGCGCGACGTGCTGTCGGCGCTCACCGAGGACGACGTCTCGAATGACGGCTTCCCGTTCGGGACGTGCCGGACCATCACGGTCGCGGGCGCGCCCGTGCTGGCGCTCCGCGTGACCTATGTGGGCGAGCTTGGCTGGGAGCTTCACGTCCCGGCCGAGTTCGCGGTCTCCGTCTACGAGGCTTTGATGGAGGCGGGGCGGCCGCATGGCGTCGCGCTCGCGGGCTACCGGGCGATCGAGACGCTCAGGCTCGAGAAGGGCTATCGCGCCTGGGGCGCGGAGATCGGCCCGGACCACACGCCCCGCATGGCGGGGCTCGGCTGGGCCACCAAGCTCAAGAGCAACATCGACTTCCTTGGCCGCGAGGCGCTTGCGGCGGAGGCGGGACGTCCGCTTCCGCGGCTGCTCGCGGGCTTCACGGTCGACGACCCGGACGTCATCCTGCTCGGCCGCGAAACCATCCTCCGCGACGGCCGCCGCGTCGGCTGGCTTGCGAGCGGCGGCTTTGGGCACACGATCGGCAAGCCCGTCGGCTATGGCTATGTGCGCGACGCCGGCGGCGTCGACGCCGGATACGTCATGTCCGGCGACTATCAGCTCGATGTCGCGGGCGACCTCGTGCCCGCGACGCCCTTCCTCAAGCCGCCCTACGACCCGTTGATGTCGCGCATCAAGAG
>NZ_RYFI01000005.1:158342-186170 GCF_004103825.1 Hansschlegelia zhihuaiae | reverse complement strand
GGGCTTGCCCCGGCGATCCATCGGGCGCGGACGCGCCCGGCGATGGATGCCCGGGTCAAGCCCGGGCATGACGCGGCGGAGTGGACACGAACTAGACAGCGGCTCGAGCGGGACTTGCGGTCCGCGGCGGGACGGGCTTCATGCTCGGCTCCTCACGGACCGACAGGGAGGAACGCGATGAAGCATGGCGCGCGGAACGACATCCCGGCCGAGGTCATCGAGATCAAGCGCGGCGGCGTGATGGCGCAGGTCACCGTTCGGCTGAAGGGGACCGACTATCGCATGTCCTCGGTCATGACCCTCGACTCCCTCTCCGAGCTCGAGCTCAAGGAAGGCTCCGAGGTCCATGTCCTGGCCAAGGCCGTAAACGTCCTGCTGGTGAAGCCCTGAGCGTGGACGACATCGTCGACCTTTATTCGGACACGCAGACGCGTCCGACCGCCGGCATGCGCGAGGCGATGGCGAAAGCGGTCGTGGGCGACGAGCAGTCCGGCGACGACCCGACCACCAACGCGCTCTGCGAGCGGACGGCGGCGCTGCTCGGCATGGAGGCGGCGGTCTTCATGCCGTCCGGCACGATGTGCAACCTGGTCGCGATCCTGACGCAGACCCGCGCCGGCGACGAGATCGTGGTCGACGCCTCCTCGCACATCTACAACACGGAAGGAGCGAGCGCGGCCGCGATCGGCGGCGTCTCGACGAAGCCGCTTACGACCGAGAACGGCGTGTTCACGGCCGAACAGGCGGAGGCCGCGATCCGGCCGCCGGCCCGGACCGCGCCGCGCTCGGCGCTCGTATCGGTCGAGAACACCACGGCGTTCTCGGGCGGCTCGGTCTGGCCGCTGGAGGCGGTCCGCGCGGTGCGCGACGTCGCCAAACGCCACGGCCTGATCGCCCATATGGACGGCGCGCGGCTGCTCAACGCGGTCGCTGCGACCGGGATTTCGGCCGCCGACTATGTGGACGGCTTCGACACCGCCTGGATCGACCTGTCGAAGGGGCTGGGTTGCCCGGTCGGCGCCGTGCTGTGCGGGACGAAGGACTTCATCGTCGAGGCGTGGCGCTGGAAGTACCGGCTCGGCGGCGCGATGCGTCAGTCCGGCGTGCTGGCGGCCGCCGGCCTCTACGCGCTCGACCACCATGTCGACCAGCTCAAGGTCGACAACGACAACGCGCTCGCGCTCGACCACGGGCTGAGGGCGATCGAGGGGGTCGAGATCGCCGCGCCGACGCAGTCCAACATCCTGCGCTTCTCGGTCGAGGCGCTCGGCGTCCCGGAGGCGGATTTCGCGAAGGCCTGCCTCGAACGCGGCGTGCGCTTCCGCGCGACCGGCGCGCACGAGATCCGCGCCACGACCCATCTCGACGTCGACCGGGCGGGGGTGGAGCGGGCGATCGCTGCGGCCCGCGAGGTCGCGGCTTCGCTGGGCTGAGGGCGGCGCGCGGCGCCGGTCCCCAGCCAGACACGGGCGCCTCAGCGGCTCGGACCTTGGAGGAGCGGGGTGCGTGCTTCGAGACGCATGCCTTGTGGCATGCTCCTCAGCATGAGGAATGCGGAGGACGCCAGAGCCCAAACCTTCCTCGTGCTGAGGAGCCGTCCGAAGGACGGCGTCTCGAAGCACGCAGCTCCGCTCCTGCAGCTCACTTTCGAGAGACGTCTACGCCTCAGGCGGCGCACCATCCTCGGCGGGCTCGGTGGCCGCCTGGGTGTTGCGCAGATGATGGAACAGGATGTCGCTGAGCTCGGCTCCCGCGCGCCTTTGCAACGCGTCGAGGATCTCCTCGTGCTCGCGCACCGCCTCGCCCCAGCGGATCCGGCGCTCGCCGAGATTGGCCACGTAGCGGATGCGCTTCGCGCGCGTCGCGAAGGTCTCGTAGGTGGCGCTCAGCGCGCCGTTCCGCGCCGCCGCGACGATCGCGCGGTGGATCGCCTGGTTGCAGCGGAAATAGGCCGGCAGGTCGCGGCGCAGGTAATGGCCGTACATCTCGGTGTGAAGCCGCTCGATCTCGCCGATCTCGGCGTCGGTGGCGCGCTCGCAGGCGAGCCGGCCGGCGAGCCCCTCGAGGCCGCCCATCACGTCGAACAGCTCGCGCCTGTCGGCCGCGCTGAAGATCCGGACGCGCGCGCCGCGGTTCGGCAGCAGCTCGATCAGGCCTTCCGACGCCAGAACCTTGAGCGCCTCGCGCAGCGGCGTGCGCGAGACGCCGAAGCGCTCGCAGAGCTCGCGCTCGGGAACGCGTTCTCCGTCGGGAATGCGGCCCTCGACGATGAAGTCGCGCAGGCTCGCCAGCACCTCGCTGTGCAGCGAGGGCGCGCGGCCCGGCCTCTCTTCCTCCGCCTCTATGACGCTCACGCCTCTCCGCCTCGTCCCGTCAACTTCCGCCCGACGCGGCTCGCAAGGAACTCGCCCACGACGCCGCGACGAAATGTCAGCACGCAGATCATGAAGATCAAGCCGGTGAAGATCGTGACCGGAAATTGCGACGTCGCCAGATAATTCTGCAACGACACCACGATCGCAGCGCCGACCACCGGGCCGAGCAGCGTGCCGATGCCGCCGAGCAGCGTCATCAGGATGACCTCGCCCGACATCTGCCAGCCGACGTCGGTCAGCGTCGCGAACTGGAAGACCAGCGCCTTGGTGGACCCTGCGAGCCCCGCGAGCGCCGCCGACATCACGAAGGCCGCGAGCTTGTAGGAATTGACCGAAAGCCCAAGCGAGATCGCGCGGTTCTCGTTCTCGCGGATCGACTTCAGGATCATGCCGAAGGGCGATTCGATGATCCGCCGGATCGCAAGCACGCCCAGCACGAAGACGCCGAGCGTGAAGAAATACATGGCGATGGGCTGGTTGAGGTCGATCAGCCCGAACAGATGGCCGCGGGGCACGCCCTGGATGCCGTCCTCGCCATGGGTGAACTTGGCCTGCAGGCAGAAGAACGCGAAGAGCTGCGCGAGCGCGAGCGTGATCATCGCGAAATAGATGCCCTGCCGGCGGATCGCGAGATAGCCGATCACGAGGCCGAGCAGGGCCGCGCCCGCCACACCGACCAGGATGCCGAGCTCCGGCGTGAAGCCCCATTCCTTGACCGCATGCGCGGTGAAATAGGCCGCGCCGCCGAAGAACGCCGCGTGCCCGAAGGACAGGAGCCCGACATAGCCGAGCAACAGGTTGAAGGCCGAGGCGAACAGCGCGAAGCACAGCAGCTTCATCAGGAAGACGGGATAGACGAAGAACGGCGCCAGCGAGAGCAGCGCGACGCCCGCGAGGATCGTCCAGGTCTCGGCGCGCGCGATCCTTTTCGCGGTCGCGGTTTCGAGCGCGACGTCGGCCATCAGGCGTTCCTCCCGAACAGGCCGGCGGGCCGCACCAGCAGCACGATCGCCATGATGACGAAGATCACGATGCTGGAGGCCTCCGGGTAGAACACCTTGGTGAGCCCCTCGCAGAGACCGAGCACGTAGCCGGTGACGATCGCGCCGAGGATCGACCCCATGCCGCCGACCACGACCACGGCGAACACCACGATGATGATGTTGGAGCCCATCAGCGGGCTCACCTGGTAGATCGGCGCGGCCATCACCCCGGCGAGGCCCGCGAGAGCCGCGCCGAGACCGTAGGTGAAGGTCAGCAGCAGCGGCACGTTGATGCCGAAGGCGCGCACCAGCGTCGGGTTCTCGGTCGCGGCCCTGAGATAGGCGCCGAGCCGCGTCTTCTCGATCAGGAGCCACGTGCCGATGCAGACGGCGAGCGAGGCGACCACCACCCAGGCCCTGTAGTTCGGGAGCACCATGAAGCCGAGATTGTGCGCGCCGACGAGCTCCTTCGGCACGGCGTAGGGCTGGCCCGCCGCCCCGTAATAATAGCGGAACGTGCCCTCGATCGCGAGCGCGAGCCCGAAGGTGAACAGCAGGCCGTAGAGGTGATCGAGGTCGTAGAGCCGCGACAGCGCGAGCCGCTCGATCGCGGCGCCCGCGAGACCGACGATCAGCGGCGCCAGCGGCAGCGCCCACCAGTAGCCGAGCCCGAGATAAGCGAGCAGCAGATAGCCCACGAAGGCGCCCAGCATGTATTGCGCGCCATGGGCGAAGTTGATGATCCGTAAGAGCCCGAAGATGATCGCGAGGCCAAGACTCAGCATCGCGTAGAACGAGCCGTTGATCAGCCCGACCAGCAGCTGGCCCAGCAGCGCCTGCAGCGGCACGCCGAAGATCATCGTCATGGGCGCGGTCTCTCGAATGGCCGACCGGCTTCGACGGGGCTGCGTGCTTCGAGACGCATCGCTCGCGCGATGCTCCTCAGCATGAGGACGGTTTGTGGATTGGCGTCCTCAACCCTCCTCATGCTGAGGAGGCCCGAAGGGCCGTCTCGAAGCACCCAGTTCAGTTCTCCCATACGCCTACACCCCCAGCGTCTCGGTGAGCTTCGCCATGCGCCCGGGCAGCTCTCCGACGTCGAAGTCGTCCACCACCACGCCGTGGTCCATGACGTAGAAGCGGTCCGCGACCTTGGCGGCGAAGCGGAAGTTCTGCTCGACGAGCAGCACGGTCAGCCCCCGCCGCTTCATCTCCTGGATGATCTCGCCGATGCGCTGGACGATCACCGGCGCGAGCCCTTCGGTCGGCTCGTCGAGCAGCAGAAGGCGCACGCCGGTCCGCAGCATGCGGGCGATCGCGAGCATCTGCTGCTCGCCGCCCGACAGCTGCGCGCCGCCGCTGTTGCGGCGCTCCTTCAGGTTCGGGAACAGCTCGTAGATCTCGGCGAGCGACAGGCCGCCCTTCGCCACGACGGGCGGCAGGCTCAGATTCTCGTCGACCGACAGCGAAGCGAACACGCCGCGCTCCTCGGGCACGAAGCCGACGCCGCGGCGGGCCATGCGGTGGAGCGGCGTGCGGGTCACGTCCTGGCCGTCGATCAGGATGGCGCCGCTGCGCTTCGCCACGATCCCCATGATGGCGCGCAGCGTCGTGGTCTTTCCGACGCCGTTGCGGCCGAGCAGCGTGACGGTCTCGCCCTCGCGCACCTCGAGATTGACGCCGTGCAGCGCGTGGCCCTCGCCATACCAGGCGTTGAGGTCGCGAAGCTCGAGCAGCGGCGGCTTACTCATGCTCGGTCCCGAGATAGGCGGTCTTCACGCGTTCGTCGCGCGAGACGGTCGCGTAGTCGCCGGAGGTCAGGATCTCGCCGCGCTGGAGCACGGTGACGCGGTCGCAGAGGTTCGCCACGACCTTCAGATTGTGCTCGACCATCAGCACGGCGCGGGATTTCGCGACCTCGCGCACGATGCCCTCGACCACATGGACGTCCTCGTGCCCCATGCCGGCCATCGGCTCGTCGAGCAGGAGCACCCTGGGCTCGAGGGCGAGCGTGGTGGCGATCTCCAGCACGCGTTTGCGTCCATAGGACAGGTCGGCCGCGAGCCGGCCGCGGGCGTCCTTCAGCCCGACCTGCTCGATCAGCTCCATGGCGCGCCCGTTCAGCCGGTCGAGCGCCCGAGTCGAGCGCCAGAACTGGGTGGAAAGCCCGTTCTGGCGCTGCAGCGCGACCCGGACGTTTTCGAGCACGGTGAGATGCGGGAAGGTCGCGGAGATCTGGAAGGAGCGCACCAGCCCCATCCGTGCGACCTTGGAGGCCGAGGTCCTGGTGATGTCCTGGCCGAGCAGCGTGATGGTTCCCCGCGTGGGCTGCAGGAACTTGGTGAGCAGGTTGAAGACGGTGGTCTTGCCCGCGCCGTTCGGGCCGATCAGCGCGTGGATCTCGCCGTGCCGGACGTCGATGTCGACGTCGTTGACCGCGGTGAACCCCGCGAAGTCGCGGCGCAGGCCGCGGGCCGAGAGCACGATGTCGGCGTCGGGGGCGGCCGGCGGCGTCATCGGGCCACGGCCGCCATGGGGGGGACGACGCTGCGTGCTTCGAGACGCATGCCTTCGGCATGCTCCTCAGCATGAGGACCGTTGGAGGACGCCAAAGCGCGGACCTTCCTCATGCTGAGGAGCCTCGGCGCAAGCCGAGGCGTCTCGAAGCACGCAGGCGATCTTGGCGATCGGGAGCGGAGCATCGATCGGCTCCCGCGCCGGCCGCCTACTGCGCCGCCAGCGGGCAGCCGCTCTGCTCGGGCTTGATGTAGGCTTGGTCGCCCGGAACGGTCGCCAGCACCTTGTAGTAGTCCCAGGGCTTTTTGCTCTCGGACGGCTTCTTCACCTCCATCAGGTACATGTCGTAGATCAGCCGGCCGTTCTTCGCGACCGTGCCGCCGCGCGCGAACACGTCCTCGACCTTCGCGCCGTGCAGCGCCGCCGCGACCTTCTCGGTGTCGTCGGTGCCGGCCTGCTTGATCGCCTTGAGATACTGTGTGACGGCCGAATAGGTGCCGGCGTGGATCATGTTCGGCATGCGCTTGGTGCGCGCGAAGAAGCGCTCGGCGAACTTCCGGCTCTCGTCGTCGCGGTCCCAGTAGAAGCCTTCGGTGAGCGACAGCCCCTGCGCGGCCTCGAGCCCGAGGCCGTGGACCTCCGATAGCGTGAACAGCAGCGCGGCGAGGCGCTGGCCGCCCGCCACGATGCCGAACTCGGCCGACTGCTTGATGGCGTTCGCGGTGTCGAGGCCGGCGTTGGCGAAGCCGATGACCTTGGCGCCGGAGGACTGCGCCTGCAGCAGGAAGGAGGAATAGTCGGTGTTGCCGAGCGGGTGCTTCACCGCGCCCAGCACCTTGCCGCCCTGCGACAGCACGAATTTCGAGGTCTGGCCTTCCAGCGAATAGCCGAAGGCGTAGTCGGCGGTGAGGAAGAACCAGGTGTCGCCGCCCGCCTTCACCAGCGCGCCGCCGGTGCCGACAGCCAGAGCATTGGTGTCGTAGGCCCAGTGGAAGCCGTAAGGGCTGCACTGCTTGCCGGTGAGCTCGGTCGTGGCCGCGCCGGTCACGATGTCGATCTTCTTCTTCTCCTTCGACAGGCCCTGCACGGCGAGCGCGACCGAGGAGGTGGTGAGCTCCATGATCGAGTCGACGCCCTGAGTGTCGTACCACTGGCGGGCGATGTTGGAGGCGACGTCGGGCTTGTTCTGGTGGTCGGCGGTGATGACCTCTACGGGGGCGTCCAGCACCTTCCCGCCGAAATCCTCGACCGCCATTTTGGCGGCCTCATAGGACCACTTGCCGCCGAAGTCGGCGTAGACGCCCGACTGGTCGTTCAGGATGCCGATCTTCACCTTGCCGTCCGAGACCTGGGCTGCGGCAGGCAGGACGCTCGCAGCCAGAAGGGCCGCGGTCATGGTCGCGAGAAACTTCACGGATCAATCCTCCCGAGGCCGCATGGGTCCCCCGGACGGTTGATCCGGTCCCGCGGCCAGATGTTTCTTCCCCGGCGGCGGCCTCAGATTGTTGCTTCAATGGTTGCGAAGCGCCGACGGCCGTGAGCCTAGCATCGGGCAGGGGCGCCGCAACCCCGAAAACGTCTTTCCACGCGGGATGATAGGAGTCGCGGCCCCCATCCCTCCCCTTGCAAAGGGGAGTGTGGCCCTCGCGAAGCGAGGGTCGGGTGGGGATCGTCCCGGACTGAGCTCGATCCTGGACGATCCCCACCCGGCCTTGGCCTTGTGGCCAAGTCCACCCTCCCCTTTGCAAGGGGAGGGACGCCCCTGTCACTGCATGGTCGGGATCGAGAACTCGGCGCCTTCCTTGACGCCGGAGGGCCAGCGCGAGGTGACGGTCTTGGTCTTGGTGTAGAATCGGATCGAATCCGGCCCGTGCTGGTTGAGGTCGCCGAAGCCCGAGCGCTTCCAGCCGCCGAAGGTGTAGTAGGCGAGCGGCACCGGGATCGGCACGTTGATCCCCACCATGCCGACCTGCACCTTGGCCGCGAAGTCGCGGGCGGCGTCGCCGTCGCGGGTGTAGATCGAGACGCCGTTGCCGTATTCGTGCTCGTTCGGGAGCCGGAGCGCCTCGCCATAATCCTTGGCGCGCACGACCGAGAGGACCGGGCCGAAGATCTCCTCCTTGTAGATGCGCATGTCGGGCGTCACGTCGTCGAACAGGCAGCCGCCGAGATAGAAGCCGTTCTCGTAGCCCTGCATCTTGAAGCCGCGGCCGTCGACGACGAGCTTCGCGCCCTCCGTCACGCCGATCTCGACATAGTCCTTCACCCGCGCGAGCGCCTGCGGCGAGACCAGCGGGCCGTAGTCGGCGCCGAGGTCGGTCGAGGGCCCGATCTTGAGGCTCTCGACGCGCGGAACCAGTTTGTCCATGAGCCTGTCCGCGGTCGCGTGTCCGACCGGCACCGCGACCGAGACCGCCATGCAGCGCTCGCCGGCCGAGCCGTAGCCGGCGCCGATCAGCGCGTCGACCGCCTGGTCCATGTCGGCGTCCGGCATGATGATCATGTGGTTCTTGGCGCCGCCGAAGCACTGCGCGCGCTTCCCCGTCGCAGTCGCGCGGGCGTAGACGTACTGGGCGATGTCGCTCGACCCGACGAAGCCGACCGCCTGGATGACGTCGTCGTCGAGGATCGCGTCGACCGCCTCCTTGTCGCCGTTGACGACGTTGAGGATTCCCGCCGGCAGCCCCGCCTCGATCATGAGCTCCGCGAGCCGCATCGGGACGCCCGGATCGCGCTCGGAGGGCTTCAGGATGAAGGCGTTGCCGCAGGCGATCGCGGGCGCGAACTTCCACATCGGGATCATGGCCGGGAAGTTGAACGGCGTGATCCCGGCCACGACGCCGAGCGGCTGGCGAAGAGAATAGATGTCGATGCCGGGGCCGGCGCTTTCGGTGTACTCTCCCTTCAGGAGATGCGGGATCCCGCAGGCGAACTCCACCACCTCGACGCCGCGCTGGATGTCGCCCTTGGCGTCGGGGATCGTCTTGCCGTGCTCGCGGGCGAGCAGTTCGGCGAGCTCCTCATTGTTCGCCGCCATCAGGTCGAGGAAGCGCATCATGACGCGCGCGCGCCGCTGCGGGTTGGTGGCGGCCCATTTCGGCTGCGCCTCCGCGGCGTTCTCGATCGCGGCGCGGACCTCGGCCTTCGACGCGAGCGCGACCCGGCCCGTGACCTCGCCGGTCATCGGCTCGTAGACGTCGCTAAAGCGGCCCGACCGTCCCGCGACCCGGCTTCCGCCGATGAAATGACCGATCTCGCGCATGGCCGCGGCTCCTTCCCGTTTCTCTGGCGCGCCAGATATGTCCCGGCGCGCCGCGAAAGGAAACGGCGCCGCGCGCAAAGCCGCGGCGTCAGGTCGGCAAGGCGACCGAATATTTGACCTGCTGCAGCGCGAAGCTCGACTCGATCGACGCGATCCCGTCGAGCCGGGTCAGCTTGCTCTTGAGGAACGTCTCGTAGGCCTCGAGGTCGGCGGCCACGACCCTGAGCAGATAGTCCCGCGCGCCGGTCATCAGATAGCACTCCAGGACCTCGTCCCAGCCCGAGATGGCGCGGGCGAAGCGGTCGAGGTCCTCCTCCTTCTGGCGCGCGAGCTTGATCGAGACGAAGACGCTGACATGAAGGCCGATCGCCTTCTGGTCGACGCGCGCGGCGTAGCCGGTGATGACGCCGCGCTCCTCCATCAGCTTGATGCGGCGATGGCAGGGCGAGGCCGACAGCCCGACGCGCTCGGCGAGCTCCTGCATGGTGACGTGCGCGTCGGCCTGCAGCGCCGCGAGGATCTTCCGGTCGATCGCGTCGAGCTCCGTCATGTGGAATCTCCTTGCGCACTACGGGGCCGTGGCGACATCACATTCCAGCGTATGGCCGTCCGCAAGACGATTTTTGCGCCGCGGCGGGCCCGAGCCTTGATAGGCTGGAGGCTGGCATCGGGCTCGTGCGCAGGATGGCGGCGGCCCAGCCTCGACGCCGGGCCGCGCCGCCCGATCTTTCGGGCGCCGAATAAGCCGAGATCGTCCGACAGAGACGACCGGCCGGGAGAGGAGACGCCATGGAGATGGCCGCTCGGCGGGAGCCCTCCCGTCCGTCTGCGGAGCCTGAGTCCGCCGCGACCGCCGTCAGGCTCGATGGGGTGAAGGTCAGCTTCGTCATCCGCGGAGCGGCCGTGTTCGACGCCGTCGCGCCGACGAGCTTCGAGGTCCGCGAGGGCGAGTTCGTCTCGATCGTCGGGCCGACCGGCTGCGGGAAGTCGACCCTGCTCAACGTCACCGCCGGCCTGCTGAAGCCCTCGGCCGGCCATGTGGAGATCTTCGGAGAGCGGCTCGCCGGCCTCAACCGCAAGTCCGGCTACCTGTTCCAGCAGGACGCGCTGATGCCGTGGAAGACCGCGCTCGACAATGTCGCGATCGCGCTCGAGGTCCACGGGACGCCCCGCAAGGAGGCGCTGGAAGCGGCGCGCGGCTGGATGGGGCGCGTCGGCCTCGCGCGCTTCTGCGAGCGCTACGCGCACGAACTCTCGGGCGGCCAGCGCAAGCGCGTCGGCCTCGCCCAGGTGCTGATCCGGCGGCCTAGGATCCTGCTGATGGACGAGCCCTTCGGCCCGCTCGACGCCCAGACCCGTCAGATCATGGGGAACCTGCTGCTCGGCCTCTGGGCCGAGGACCGCAAGGCCGTGATGTTCGTGACCCACGACCTCGAGGAGGCGATCGCGCTCTCCGACCGCGTCGTGATCATGTCCGCGGGCCCGGACGCGCGCGTGATCGGCGACCATCCGATCGATCTCGCGCGCCCCCGCGACGCCGCCGAGATCCGGCTCGACCCGAAGTTCCACGCGCTGCACAAGCGCATCTGGGACCAACTGCGCGAGGAGGTCGCCAAGACCTATGAGGAGGGCGCCCGATGAGGGCCGCGTCGCTCAAGCTGCTGGCGCTGCAGGTCCTCGTCGCGGTGGTGGCGATCGGGATCTGGCATGTCGGCTCCAGCGTGCCGATCGCCGGCAAATACTTCCTGCCCGAGTTCTTCTTCTCGACGCCGCTCGACGTGTTCCAGCGGGTGGTGAAGCTGTTCGTCTCGGGCGAAATCTGGCGGCATCTCTGGATCACGCTGACCGAGACGCTGCTCGCCTTCGTGATCGGCTCGGCCGGCGGCGTCGCGATCGGCTTCTGGTTCGCGCGCCAGCCGCTGATCGCCGCGGTGTTCGACCCTTACGTCAAGATGGTCAACGCGCTGCCGCGCGTCGTGCTCGCGCCGATCTTCATGCTGTGGCTGGGCTTAGGGATCTGGTCGAAGGTCGCGCTCGGCGTGACGCTCGTGTTCTTCGTCGTGTTCTTCAATGTCTATCAGGGCGTGAAGGAGGTGAGCCCGGTTGTGCTGTCCAACGCCCGCATGATGGGCATGACCGAGCGCCAGTTGTTCCGCCACGTCTACTGGCCGTCGGCGCTCTCCTGGATGTTCTCCTCACTCCACACCTCGGTCGGCTTCGCGCTGGTCGGCGCGGTGGTGGGCGAATATCTCGGCTCGGCCGCCGGCCTCGGCTACCTGATCCACGAGGCGGAGGGCGTGTTCGACGTCACCGGCGTGTTCGCCGGCATGTTCATCCTCTCGGCCTTCGTGCTGGTGATCGACTGGCTGGTGACGCTGGTCGAGCGCCGCCTGCTGGTCTGGCGGCCGCAGGCCGCGGTGGGCCAGACGTGAGCCTCCAAAGAGACTGACCAACCAAGCGAGGAACCGCCATGATCGTCCGCAAGCTTCTGGCCGCCGGCGCGATGCTGCTCGCCGCGACCGCCGCCGTCTCCGCGCAGGGGCTGGAGAAGCCGTCGATTACGCTCGGCGGGGGCGAAAAGCCGCTGCTCTACTACCTGCCGCTGACGCTCGCGGAGCGGCTCGGCCACTTCAAGGAGCAGGGGCTGACCGTCGAGGTCCAGGATTTCGGCGGCGGCGCCAAGTCCCTGCAGGCGCTGGTCGGCGGCTCGGTGGACGCCGTCACCGGCGCCTATGAGCACACGATCCGCATGCAGGCCAAGGGACAGGACGTCCGCGCGGTGATCGACCTCGGCCGCTATCCGGGCGTCGTGCTCGCGGTCCGCAAGGACAAGGCGGACGCGATCAAGTCGGTCGCGGACCTGAAGGGCGCCAAGATCGGCGTCACCGCGCCCGGCTCCTCTACCTTCATCCTCGCCCAGTACCTGATGACCAAGGCCGGGCTCGACCCGAAGTCCGCCTCCTTCATCGGGGTGGGGGGCGGCGCCTCGGCGGTCGCGGCGATGCAGAAGGGCGAGATCGACGCGATCTCGCATCTCGAGCCGGTCATCACCAAGCTCGAATCGCTCGACGCCATCAAGGTGCTGGTCGACACCCGCACCACCAAGGGCACGATGGACACGTTCGGGGCCAGCAACCCGGCCGCGGTGCTCTACCTCAAGAAGGAATTCATCGACGCCAACCCCAAGACTGTGCAGGCCTTGGTCAACGCCTTCGCCAAGACGCTGAAATGGCTGCAAAGCGCGACGCCCGAGCAGGTCGCGGACGCCGTGCCCGAGCCGTACTGGCTCGGCGACAAGGCGCTCTACCTCAAGGCGCTCGCGGCCTCGCGCGACACCTATTCGCCGGACGGGACCATCGACCCCGCCTCGATGAAGTCGATGCTCGACCTGCTGACCGCCACGGACCCGCAACTCGACGCCGGCTCGATCGACCTCGCCAAGACGTTCGACGGCAGTTTCCTGAAGAACGCGTCGGTGAAGTGAGGAGCGCCGCGCCGATGTCCCGGCCTTGAGCCGGGACCCATTCGGCTCGGTGGGGCGTATGAAGAGGCTTTGCGCTTGTCGCGCGATACGGCGCCCGCGTGCGATAAATGGGTCCCGGCTCAAGGCCGGGACATGAGGGCGGCGCCGAGGCGGGCTTCGTTCCGATCGGCGTCACTGTTGTGTGGATTTATTCCAGGATCGGCTGACAAAGTGGATGAATGTTCCAAACCGGCAGCTATCGTCCCTCCGCTTTGGCGCCTTTCGCTTCGCCCTGTCTGCTAGCCTCCGGAGGTCTCGAAACCCGCCCGCCGCCACCGCTCAGGATCGCCCCATGGCCGACCGCCGCCTCGCCGCCCTGACCGAACTCGAGCGCAAGGTGCTGTGGCTCGCGACCTGGACGATCCACAACGCGAACCACCTGCGCGACAGCCCGGACGGGCTGAAGGTCGGCGGCCACCAGGCCTCCTCGGCCTCGCTCGCCACCGTCATGACCGCGCTCTATTTCTCGGTGCTGCGTCCCGAGGACCGGGTCGCGGTGAAGCCGCACGCGAGCCCGATCTTCCACGCGATCCAGTATCTGTTCGGCCGCCAGTCGCGCGAGAAACTCGAGACCTTCCGGGCCTTCGGCGGCGCGCAATCCTACCCGTCGCGCACCAAGGACAAGGACGACGTCGACTTCTCGACGGGGTCGGTGGGCTTGGGCGTCGCCCAGACTTTGTTCGCCGCGCTGACGCAGGACTATCTGCGCGACAAGGGAATGGCGCGGGGTCTGCCCGAAGGCCGCATGGTCGCGCTGCTCGGCGACGCCGAGATGGACGAGGGCAACATCTTCGAGGCGCTGCTCGAAGGCTGGAAGCACGGCGTCCGCAACACCTGGTGGATCGTCGACTACAACCGCCAGAGCCTCGACGCGGTGGTGCGCGAGGGCCTGTGGTCGAAGTTCGAGGCGATGTTCCGGAATTTCGGCTGGGACGTCGTCATCCTGAAGCACGGCGCGCTCCAGACCGCGGCTTTCGCGGAGCCCGGCGGCGAGCGTCTTCGCGACTGGATCGACGCCTGCCCGAACCAGGACTATGCGGCGCTCACCTTCCAGGGCGGCGCGGCCTGGCGGAAGCGCCTGACCGACGACCTCGGCGACCAGGGCGACGTCTCGGCGCTGATCGGGCGCCGCAGCGACGCCGAGCTCGCGGAGCTCATGTCCAATCTCGGCGGCCACGACATGGCGTCGATCCTGGACGCCTTCGAGCAGGCCCGAGCCCATGATCGGCCGACCTGCTTCATCGCGTACACGATCAAGGGCTTCGGGCTGCCGCTCGCGGGCCACAAGGACAATCATGCCGGGCTGATGACGCCGGCGCAGACCGACGTCCTGCGCAAGGCGATGAACATCCGCGAGGGCCACGAATGGGACCCGTTCGAGGGTCTCGCGCTTCCCGAGACGGATCTGCGCGCCTTCCTCGCCGAGGCGCCGTTCGGGCAAGGCGGCCCCCGGCGCTTCCGGTCTTCCGCGACGGAGGTTCCGGCGCTGTCCGCCCCCGCCCAGCCCAAAATGTCGACCCAGCAGGGGTTCGGGCTGCTGATGCACGACCTGGCGAAAGGCGACAGCGAACTCGCCCGCTGCGTCGTCACGACCTCGCCGGACGTCACCGTCTCGACCAATCTCGGCGCCTGGGTGAACCGGCGCGGCGTCTACGCCCGCGAGGCGCTGGCCGACGCCTTCAAGGCGCAGCGCATCCCCTCGACCTTCGACTGGTCTGCCTCGCCCAAGGGCCAGCACGTCGAACTCGGCATCGCAGAGATGAACCTGTTCCTGATGCTTTCCGCGCTCGGCCTGTCGCATTCGCTGTTCGGCGAGCGGCTGATCCCGGTCGGCACGCTCTACGATCCGTTCATCGAGCGCGGCCTCGATGCGCTGAACTACGCCTGCTACCAGGACGCCCGCTTCATCCTGGCCGCGACGCCTTCGGGCGTCACGCTCGCGCCGGAGGGCGGCGCGCACCAGTCGCTCAAGACGCCGCTGATCGGCCTGTCGCAGGACGGGCTCGCGAGCTTCGAGCCGGCCTTTGTGGACGAACTCGCGGTGCTGATGCGCTGGGCCTTCGACTATGTGCAGCGCTCGGGAGAAACCGAGCCTGACGCGCCCGGCCTGCTGCGCGACGAGACCGGCGGATCGGTCTATCTCCGGCTTTCGACGCTCGCGGTCGACCAGCCGTCGCGCACGATCGGCGACGACACGGCGCGCGACATCGTCGACGGCGGCTACTGGATGCGCCGGCCGGGGCCGAACGCCGAGATCGTCGTGGCCTATTCGGGCGTCATCGCGCCGGAGGCGATCGCCGCGGTCGGCATGATGGCCGAGGACCGGCGCGACGTCGGCCTGCTAGCGGTGACCTCCGCAGACCGGCTGATGGCCGGCTGGACCGAGGCCGCGCGGGCGCGGGAGAAGGGTTATTCGGCGGCCCGGTCGCATGTCGAGCGGCTGTTCGACGACGTTCCCGCAGGCTGCCGGCTCGTCACCGTGCTGGACGGCCACCCGGCGACGCTCGGCTGGCTGGGCTCCGTCAACGGTCATCAGACCCGGGCGCTCGGCGTCGAGCGCTTCGGCCAGACCGGCTCCTCGCGCGACCTCTACCGCCATTTCCGGATCGACGCCGAGGGCATCGTCGCGGCGGCTGAGCAGCTCGCGCCGGGCCGCCCGATCCGCCACAGGCGCGTGGGGAGCGTCTGAGCATTTGGCCCGTACCGGCGAGCTGACGGGCCGGTGCGTTGGTGAGCCTGGCGGCGACGTGCTGCGTGCTTCGAGACGCCGTCCTGGAGGACGGCTCCTCAGCATGAGGAGCGTTTCAATTCCGGCATCCTCCCACGCCCCTCATGCTGAGGAGCATGCCGCAAGGCATGCGTCTCGAAGCACGCAGAGCCGTCGTCCCGGGTAGCGTCCATCCGTCTCCGGCGCTAAGCACCGGCGTCCGCCATCCAGCGAAAGTCGAAGCGCCGTGTCATCCAGCGAACCGCAGCCCGCCTCCGACCGCGTCGCCATCCTGTCGATCGGCCGGACGATGCCGACCGCCGACGACCTGCTGAAGGACCGATTCGAGGTCCTGAGCGCGCGCCTCGAACCGCTGGAGGACATCCTCGCGGCCAACGCGCCGCGCATCCGCGGGATCATGACGCGCGGCGGCGAGGCGGTGCCGGGCGCGCTGATCGAGCGGCTGCCGGCGCTCGAGATCATCGCCAATCTCGGCGTCGGCTACGACGCGGTCGACGCCCCGACGGCGGCGCGGCGCGGGATCATGGTCACCAACACGCCCGAGGTGCTGAACGACGAGGTCGCGGATTTCACCATCGGTCTGCTGCTCGCTACGATCCGCGAGATTCCGCAATCGGACGCCTATGTGCGCGCCGGCAACTGGCCGGACGGGCCGTTCCGCCTGAGCGCGTCGCTGCGCGACCGGACGATCGGGATCGTCGGCATGGGTCAGATAGGTCAGGCCATCGCCCGCCGGCTCGAGGCCTTCGGCCGGCCGATCGCCTATCATTCGCGGCGCAAGGTCGAGGGGCTGGCCTACGCCTACCACCCAACCGTGGTCGAGCTCGCCGCTTCCGTCGACGTGCTGATCGCGATCGTGCCCGGCGGACCTGCGACCAAGGGGATGATCGACGCCGCCGTGCTGTCGGCCCTTGGGCCGAACGGCGTCCTCATCAACGTCGCGCGCGGCTCCGTGGTCGACGAGGCGGCGCTGGTGAAGGCGCTCGCCGCAGGCGAGATCGCCGCCGCGGGCCTCGACGTGTTCGAGCGCGAGCCGCGGCCCTCGCCGGAGCTGCTCGCCTTCGACAATGTCGTGCTCTGCCCGCATATCGGCTCGGGCACCCACCACACCCGCGGACGAATGGCCGCGCTCGGCGTCGAGAACCTGACGTCTTGGTTCGCCGGCAAGGGCCCGGTGACGCCGGTCGCCGAGACCCCCTGGCCGCGCCCCGCTGCTTAGACGCCCGGCATGGGCGTCTTGAAACGCGCACGACGCCAGCGCCCAGGTTTATGGCGCCGTGTCGCCCTGTCTCGACCCGATTACGCCGCCAGCCGCCGCTCCACGATGCGGGCGAGCAGGCTCGCGCCGACCGGCAGGATGGCGTCGTCGAGCACGAAGCCCGGATTGTGCAGCGGCAGATCGCCGGAATGCCCGACGCGGACGTAGCAGCCCGGCGCCTTGAACAGCATGTCGGCGAAGTCCTCCGAGCCCATCATCGGCCGCGGATGAGTGAGGACCTGCTCGTCGCCCACGATGCCGCGCGCGACTTCGGCGACGGCCGCGGTCTCGGCCTCGTGGTTGATCAGCACGTCGAACACCGAGCGCAGGTCGAGCTCGATCTCGACGTCATAGGCCGCGGCGACGCCGTCGCAGACCGCCGTCAGACGCCTGCGGGCGAGCTCCATCATCTCGGGCTTGAAGGCGCGGATCGTGCCGGTCAGCGTCGCCTCCTCGGGGATGACGTTGTAGGCCGTGCCGGCGTGGAGCTGGGTGATCGAGATCACCAGCGCCTCGAACGGATTGGCGTTGCGCCCGACGATCGACTGCACGGCCTGCACCAGCGCCGAGGCCGCGACCACCGGATCGCGAGACAGCTGCGGCATCGCCGCGTGGCTGCCCTTGCCCCTCAGATGGATGTCGAAGAAGTCCGCCGCCGCCATGGCGGGGCCGGGGAACACCGAGATCTGACCGGGCTCGAGATAGGGGTCGTTGTGGAGGCCGTAGATCTCGTCGACGGGGAATTTGTCGAACAGGCCGTCGGCGATCATCGCCCGCGCGCCGCCGAGTCCTTCCTCAGCCGGCTGGAACACGAAAACGGCGGTGCCCGGAAAGTCGCGCTTCTCCGCCAGATAACGGGCGGCGCCAAGCAGCATGGTGGTGTGCCCGTCATGGCCGCAAGCGTGCGACACCCCCGAGTTCTTCGAGCGCCAGGGCAGGTTGGTGGTCTCGACGATCGGCAGCGCGTCCATGTCGGCCCGCAGCCCGATGCGCCGGCCCGGCCCGCCCTCGCCCTTCAGCACGCCGACGACGCCGGTCTTGCCCAGGCCGCGATGCACCTCGACGCCCCAGGAGGCGAGCTTTTCGGCGACGACGCCGGAGGTGCGGGTCTCCTCGAAACCGATCTCCGGATGGGCGTGCAGGTCGCGGCGAAGCTCGGTGAGCTCGTCCGCGAAGGCGAGGATTTCGGGGATGGCGGGCATGGGCAGGTCTCCAGCTTCATTTGCTGATTCCACCGCGCGTCATCGCCGGGCCTGACCCGGCGATCCATCGGGCGCGGACGCGCCTGCGAAGTCGGATGTTTCCGACTTCGTCTCTTTGGTGGGGGACACGGAAACATCCGAGTTCCCTCCGATGGGTGCCCGGATCAAGTCCGGGCATGACGGTCGGAGCGCAAGGCGCGCGTCAGCTCTTCTTCTCGATGTTCCAGAACACAGGCACGGGGGCCTGCACGATGCCGCTGAGCTGCGACCGCCAGGCGCCGGGCCAAACATACTGGCCGAGCGGCACATAGGTCACCTCGGCATAGGCGTGCGCCTGGATGGCGGTCGCGATCTCCTTGCGCTTCTCCTCGGTCTCGGCCTTGGCGAACGCGGCCCTCAGCGCCTCGAGCTTCGGGTCGTCCGGCCAGCCGAAGAAGCCCTTCTTGCCGCGGCCGTTGATCATGGGATTGACGACCGGGTTCCACACCTCCGGGATCACCCAGTTGGTGAAGAACATGTTCCAGCCGCCCTCAGCGATCGGCTTCTGGCTCGCGCGGCGCGCGACCAGCGTCTGCCAGTCCATCGGCTGGAGGTCGACCTTGAAGCCCGCCGCCCTCAGCAGCTCGGTCGCGACCACCGGCTGGGTCGAGGTCGAGGGCGTGTCGGTCGGATGCATGATGACGATCGGCTTGCCGTCATAGCCCGCCTCCTTGAGCAGCGCCTTGGCCTTCTCGACGTCGCCGCCCTTGCCGATCGTCGCCGCGCCCTCGCCGACATCGGTCGAGAGCGGCGTGCCGCAGCCGTAGAAGGATGGGCAGGTCTTGAAGTAATCGGGATTGCCGATCATCGCCTGCAGCACGTTCTCCTGGTTGAGGGCGTAGAGCGCGGCGCGGCGGACGCGGACGTCGTCGAAGGGCGGATAGAGGAAGTTCATCCGCCCCATGGTCTGGTAGCCGAGCGTGTTGAAGGCCCCGACCGTGACGTCGTCGGGCGCGCCCTGGACGATCGGCAACAGGTCGAACGGCACCTGCTCGTAATAGTCGATCTCGCCGGTCATCAGCGCGTTCACCGCGGTCTGCTGGTCCGGCATGTTGATCCATTCGACGCGGTCGACCTTCGCGACCTTGCCGCCCGAGAGCCAGTCGGCCGGTTCGGAGCGCGGCCGGTAGTCCTTGAACTTCTCATAGACGACGCGGTCGCCCGCCCGGTACTCCGAGGCCACGAAGCGGAATGGGCCGGAGCCGATCTGCTGCTTGATCTGTTCGGTCGGCGGCGTCTCGGCCAGCCGCTTCGGCATCATGAAGGCGACCAGCGATGAGGGCTTGGCCAAGAGGTCGAGCACGAAGGGGAAGGGGGACTTGAGCTTGACCGTGATGGTCTTCGGGTCGGTCGCCGTCAGGCTCTCGACCTGATCCATCATCATCTGCCCGCCGGCGTCGCGCGCCGCCCAGCGCTTCAGCGAGGCGACGCAGTCTTCCGACGTGACCGGCTGGCCGTCATGCCATTTGAGGCCTTCGCGGAGCGTAAAGGTGTAAGTGAGCTTGTCGTCGGAAACGGCGAACTCCGCCATCTGCGGCTTCGGCTCGTATTTCGAGTTCATCGACAGCAGCGTGTCGTAGACCATGTAGCCATGGTTGCGGCTGATATGCGCCGTCGTGATGATCGGGTCGAGGATCGCGATGGCCGAGTGCATCACGGCCTTGATGGTGGTCTGGGCCTGCGCCGCGCTCGCCGCGACGACGCTCAGGAGCAGGGCCGCGAGCCCGCGTCCCGTCCGGCTCGACATGAGTTTGAGGATCGGCGCCGCCATTTCGCTTTCTCCCGATCAAGGCGGCGCGCGACGCCGCGGATGAGACGAAAGTAGCCCACGGAATGGGCCTGCCCAGCGACCGATCACGCATAAATGCGGGGCGCCGCTGGTCATCGATTGGTCACTGTCCCATTCTTACCCCAGAATGGGACAGGGGTCGCCCCGTGACGACCCGTCGGCCGAACCGGCTGGCACGATCTCTGCAGCTTCGACCTTTGGCGTATGGGGCGCCAGGTTGAAGGCCTTTTTCCGAAGGCTCGAGGAGATTGGTTCATGGATCGTCGAACGTTTCTTCAGGCGTCGCTCGGGGCCGGATTGATCGGCGCGTCCGGCGGCCTGGCGGCCCCGGCCATCGCCCAGGGCGCGGCGAAGAAGACCCTGAAGTTCGTGCCCCAGGCCAATCTCGCGAATTTCGACCCGATCTGGGGAACCCAGTACGTCGTGCGCAACGCCGCCGCGCTCGTGTGGGACACGCTCTACGGCGTCGACGAGAAGCTCCAGCCGCAGCGCCAGATGATCGAATCCGAGGAGGTGTCGGACGACGGGCTGGTCTGGACCTTCAAGCTGCGCTCGGGGATGAAGTTTCACGACGGCGAGCCGGTCACCGCCAAGGACGCGGTCGCCAGCATGGTGCGCTGGTCGGCCCGCGACCCGATGGGCCTGATGATCCGCGGCGTCCAGAACGAGATCGTGGCGGTCGACGACCTGACGTTCCGTTGGTCGCTCAAGAAGCCCTATCCGAAGATGCTGCTGGCGCTCGGCAAGAACAACGCGCCGTGCTCCTTCGTCATGCCCGAGCGCATCGCCAAGACCGACCCGTTCACGCAGATCAAGGAATATGTCGGCTCCGGCCCCATGAAGTTCATGGCCAAGGAATGGGTGCCGGGCGCGATCGCGGTGTTCGAGAAGTTCGGCGACTACAAGTCCCGCGAGGAGCCGTCCTCCTGGCTCGCGGGCTCCAAGCGCATGATGCTCGACCGCATCGAGTGGGTGATCATGCCGGACCCGGCGACCGCGCTCGCGGCGCTCCAGAACGGCGAGATCGACTGGTGGGAGAACCCGATCTCGGACCTCGTGCCGGTGCTGCAGGGCGCGGCGGACGTCGCGGTCGACATCGCCGACCCGCTCGGCAATGTCGGCGCGTTCCGGATGAACCACCTGTTCCCGCCCTTCGACAAGGTCGAGGTGCGCAAGGCCGTGCTCACGGCCATGAACCAGGAAGACTATATGCGCGCGATCGTCGGCTCCGACGACGCGCTGTGGAAGCCGATGCCCGGCTTCTTCACGCCCGGCACCCAGTTCTACACCGAGCAGGGCGGCGACATCCTGAAGATGAAGAACCTCGACGCCGCCAAGAAGCTGCTCGAGAAGGCGGGCTATGACGGCACGCCGGTGAGCTGCGTGGTGGCGCAGGACCAGCCGATCACCAAGGCGCAGGGCGACGTCACGGCCGACCTGCTGCGCCGCATGGGCATGACCGTCGATTTCGTCGCGACCGACTGGGGCACGGTCGGGGCCCGCCGCGCATCGAAAAAGCCGCCGAAGGAAGGCGGCTGGAACATGTTCCACACTTGGCACGCCGGCGCCGACTGTCTGTCGCCCGCAGGCTACAACGCTCTCCGCGCGAACGGCGAGAAGGCCTGGTTCGGCTGGCCCTCGAGCCCGAAGACCGAGGAGGGCATCACGGCCTGGTTCGAGGCCGCCGACCTCGAGGCCGAGAAGGCCGCGCTCGCCAAGACCAACGCGGCCGCGGTCGATGACGTGGTCTATGGCGTGACGGGCTTCTTCCTCAGCTACCAGGCCTGGCGCAAGAACGTGACCGGCGTGCGCAAGGGCCCGCTGCCCTTCTTCTGGGACGTGACCAAGGAGGCGTGAGCGGGAATGGCTGCATGGGCGGCCTGCGTGCTTCGAGACGCGACGGCTCATCGCCGTCGCTCCTCAGCATGAGGAGGTTCGGCGCTCTGGCATCCTCTTACCGTCCTCATGCTGAGGAGCGTGCCGCAGGCATGCGTCTCGAAGCACGCACCCCTTCTATCCCAGCGTATTTGGGAGGCGCGCGCCCATGACCTCCATCGTGTTCCGTCGCGTGCTGTCCACGATTCCCGTGATGGGTGTCGTGGCGCTGTTCGTGTTCAGCCTGCTCTACATCGCGCCGGGCGATCCGGCGGCGGTGATCGCGGGCGACCAGGCCTCGCCCGAGGACGTCGAGCGCATCCGGCAGGGACTGGGGCTCGACCGGCCCTATCTGGTGCGCTTCTTCGAATGGCTGCTGCAGATCCTGCGCGGCGATCTCGGCGTCTCGATCTTCACCAACCTGCCGGTCACCACCATGATCGCGCAGCGCGTCGAGCCGACGCTGTCGCTGATGATCGTGACCCTGATCATCGCGGTCGGCGTCGCGGTGCCCATGGGCGTGGTCGCGGCCTGGAAGGCCGACACCTGGATCGACCGCTCGGCGATGGGCTTCGCGGTGTTCGGCTTCTCGACCCCGGTCTTCGTGGTCGGATACCTGATCGCCTATCTGTTCGCGCTCAAGCTCGGCTGGTTCCCGGTGCAGGGCTATGTCCCGATCGCGCGCGGCGTCGGCCCGTGGCTGCACAGCCTGATCCTGCCCTCGGTCACGCTGGCGCTGGTCTACATCGCGCTGATCGCGCGCATCACCCGCGCCGCGATGCTCGACGTCTTGAGCCAGGACTACATCCGCACCGCCAAGGCCAAGGGCGTGGGCCAGCGCCAGATCCTGTTCGTCCACGGCCTAAAGAACGCCGCGGTGCCGATCGTCACCGTCATCGGCATCGGCGTCGCGCTGCTGATCGGCGGCGCCGTGGTGACCGAGAGCGTGTTCGCCATCCCCGGCCTCGGTCGGCTCATCGTCGACGCGATCCTCAGGCGCGACTACCCCGTGATCCAGGGCGTCGTGCTGCTGTTCAGCTTCGTCTACGTGCTGGTCAATCTCGGGGTCGACCTCGTCTACACCTTCGTCGATCCGAGGATCCGCTACTGATGGCCGAAGCCGCACGCCTCGCGCCGCCGCCGGGCCTCGCGATCGCCGGCGATCTGCCG
Organism: Hansschlegelia zhihuaiae; assembly: GCF_004103825.1. Lineage (GTDB taxonomy): Bacteria > Pseudomonadota > Alphaproteobacteria > Rhizobiales > Methylopilaceae > Methylopila > Methylopila zhihuaiae. The sequence goes on along the minus strand of NZ_RYFI01000005.1, from coordinate 163,449 downwards.
GACGTCATCCCTGCCCGCAAGCCGCTCAAGGGGTTTCTGGGCTTCGTGCGCCGGCGACCGGCGGTCGCCTTCGGCGGCGGGCTGCTCATCGCCATGGTCTTCGTCGCGGTGTTCGCGCCGTTTCTCGGCACGGTCGATCCAGGCGTGCTCGCGACCTCGAAGCGCCTCCGGCCGCCTTCCGCCGAGGCCTGGTTCGGCACCGACATGCTCGGCCGCGACCTCTATTCGCGTGTCCTGTACGGGGCTCGCGTATCGCTGATCGTCGGCTTCTCGGTGGCCGCGCTGGCCTCGCTGATCGGGCTCGCGATCGGGCTGGTCTCAGGAATGGTGCGCTGGGTCGACGGGATCGTGATGCGGCTGATCGACGGGCTGATGTCGATCCCGCCGATCCTGCTCGCGGTCGCGCTGATGGCGCTGACCCGCGGCTCGCTGCAGAACGTCGTGATCGCCATCACGGTCGCCGAGATCCCGCGCGTCGCGCGTCTCGTGCGCGGCGTCGTGCTGTCGCTGCGCGAGCAGCCTTACGTCGACGCCGCGGTCGCGGCCGGCACGCCGACGCCGATGATCGTGATCCGCCACATCCTGCCCAACACGATCGCGCCGATGACCGTGCAGGCGACCTATATCTGCGCGTCCGCGATGATCGTGGAGGCGATCCTGTCCTTCATCGGCGCCGGCGTGCCGCCCATCACGCCGTCCTGGGGCAACATCATGGCCGAGGGGCGGGCGCTCTGGCAGGTGAAGCCCACCATCGTGTTCTTCCCCGCGATCTTCCTGTCGCTCACCGTGCTCGCCGTGAACCTGCTCGGCGACGGCCTGCGTGACGCGCTCGACCCGAGAATGGCGAAGAGCTTGTGAGGGTGAGTTCACACTCGAACCGCCGCCGCGTCATGCCCGCGCCTTCGCGCGGGTATCCACGCCTTGGACGTGAGGCTCAGCGGCCAGGAAGTCGTGGATACCCGGCTTCGCCGGGCATGACGGAGGTCCGTTCGGAAAGGCTTGCGTTCTGATGGCGTTGCTCGAAGTCGATCGTTTGCAGACCCATTTTCGCACGCCCGACGGCGTCAACCGAGCCGTCGACGGCGTCTCGTTCTCGATCGAGAAGGGCGAGACGCTCGCGGTCGTGGGGGAGTCCGGCTGCGGCAAGTCCGTCACCGCGATGTCGATCATGCGCCTGATCGCCGAGCCGCCGGGCAAGAGCGCCGGCGAAATCCGTTTCGAGGGCCGCGACCTCCTCAAGCTCTCCGAGAAGGAGATGAAGAAGATCCGCGGCGACGACATCTCGATGATCTTCCAGGAGCCGATGACGAGCCTCAACCCGGTGCTCAAGGTCGGCCGGCAGATCGGCGAGAGCCTTCGCCTGCATCAGGGGCTCGACCGGGGACAGGCCGAGGACAAGGCGGTCGAGATGCTGCAACTGGTCGGCATCCCCGAACCGAAGCGGCGGGCCGGCGAGTATCCGCACCAGCTCTCCGGCGGCATGCGGCAGCGCGTGATGATCGCGATGGCGCTCGCCTGTTCGCCGAAGCTGCTGATCGCAGACGAGCCCACCACCGCGCTCGACGTCACCATCCAGGCGCAGATCCTCGACCTGATGCGCGACCTCAAGGACCGCGTCGGCGCCGCGATCCTGATCATCACCCATGATCTCGGCGTGGTGGCGGAGGTCGCTGACCGGGTCGTGGTGATGTACGCCGGCCGAAAGGTGGAGGAGGCGCCGGTCCGCGACCTGTTCGCCAAGCCCCGCCACCCTTATACGCGCGGGCTGCTGGGGGCGGTGCCGAAGCTTGGCTCCTCGCTGGAGGGGAAGACGGAGAAGCTCGCCGAGATCCCCGGCATCGTGCCGAGCCTCAAGACGAAGATCGAGGGCTGCGTGTTCGCGGGCCGCTGCCCGGAGGCCGAGGACGTCTGCCGCGAATTCGCGCCGGCTCTGGAGGAAAAGGCCCCGCGCCACGTCGCGGCCTGCCATTTCTCCCCGCGGGAGCAGGAGGCGGCGGCGTGATTAGACTTCCACCGGCTCGGTGCTGCGTGCTTCGAGACGCCGGCCTGCGGCCGGCTCCTCAGCATGAGGACCGTTCGAGCGATTTCGCGCGGAACTCTCCGATGGCGTCCTCTGCGCTCCTCATGCCGAGGAGCCCGCATCTTCGCGGGCGTCTCGAAGCACGCAGTCGTTCTCCCCGAGCCAGGAGCGCCGCATGACCGCGCCTCTCCTCGAGGTCAACGACCTCAAGATGCACTTCCCGATCGGCGGCGGCCTGTTCGGCAAGCTCCACAAGTTCGTCTACGCGGTCGACGGCCTGTCGTTCCGCGTCGAGCGCGGGGAGACGCTGTCGCTCGTGGGCGAGAGCGGCTGCGGCAAATCGACGGTCGGCCGCGCGATCCTGCGGCTGCTGAAGCCCACCGGCGGTCAGGTGGTGCTGGCCGGCAGGCGCATCGACGACATGTCGTCCGGCGTGCTGCGGCCGATCCGGCGCCGGGTGCAGGTCGTGTTCCAGGACCCGTTCTCGAGCCTCAATCCGCGCATCCGCGTGCGCGACGCGCTCGCCGAGCCGATCAACAATTTCGGCCTCGCCAAGGACAAGGCGGAGCTTTCCCGCAAGCTCAACATGCTGATGGACAAGGTGGGCCTGCCGCGCGAGGCGCTCGGGCGCTGGCCGCATGAGTTCTCTGGCGGCCAGCGGCAGCGCATAGGCATCGCGCGAGCGCTCGCGGCGGAGCCCGATTTGATCGTCTGCGACGAGGCGGTCTCGGCGCTCGACGTCTCGGTCAAGGCGCAGATCGTCAACCTGCTGCAGGAGCTCCAGCAGGAGCTCGGCCTCGCGCTGCTGTTCATCAGCCACGATCTGGCGATCGTCGAGCACATGACGCATCGGGTGGCGGTCATGTATCTCGGCAAGATCGCTGAGATCGGAACCAAGCGGCAGATCTTCGCCCGTCCGCGCCACCCCTACACCGAGGCGCTGCTCTCCGCCGTTCCGAAGCCTGATCCGCTGGCGAAGCGCGACCGCATCATGCTGAAGGGCGACGTGCCGAGCCCGATCAATCCGCCCAGTGGCTGCCGCTTCCACACCCGCTGCCCCTACGTCTTCGACCGCTGCCGGACCGAGGAGCCGCGGCTCAAGGAGGTCGAGCGCGGCCACGAGGCCGCATGCCACCTCAACGACAGGACGGCGCCGGAAAATCCGCTGCTGAGCGGAGGGCGGGCGTGACTGTCGCGACCGCCCACGACCTCATCCTGCGCGGCGGACGGGTGATCGACCCGAGCCAGAATTTCGACCAGATCGCCGACGTCGCCTTCGCGGGCGGCAAGGTGTCGGGCTTCGGTCCGAACCTGCCCGCCGGTTCGGAGACCGAGATCCGCGACGTCTCGGGCGCGATCGTCTCCCCCGGCCTGATCGACCTGCATACCCATGTCTATTGGGGCGGCACCTCGCTCGGCATCGACCCGGACGACTTCTGCCGGCTATCGGGCGTAACCACCGCGGTCGACACCGGCAGCGCCGGGCCCGGCAACTGGGCGGGGTTTCGGAAACACGTCATCGAACGCGCCGACGCCCGCGTGCTCGCCTATCTCCACGTCTCCTTCGCGGGCATCTTCGGGTTCTCGAAGACCATCATGGTCGGCGAGAGCGAGGATCCGCGGCTGATGGCGCCGGCCGAGGCCGCCAAGGTCGCGGACGCCAATCGCGACCTCATCGTCGGCATCAAGGTCCGGGTCGGCCTGCACGCCTCGGGCGACCAGGGGACCGCGCCGCTGAACGCCGCGCTGCAGGTCGCCGAGGAGGTCGGCATGCCGCTGATGGCGCATATCGACCATCCGCCGCCGTCCTACGAGGAGGTGCTGGCGATGCTGCGCCCCGGCGACGTGCTGACCCACTGCTTCCGGCCGTTCCCCAATGCGCCCTGCACCGCGCAGGGCACGGTGAAGCGCGCCGTGCTGGAGGCGCGCGAGCGCGGCGTGCTGTTCGACGTCGGGCACGGCAAAGGATCGTTCGCGTTCAAGATCGCCCGGGCGATGCTCGCCAACGGCTTCCTGCCGGACACGATCTCGTCCGACGTCCACCAGCTCTGCATCGACGGGCCGGCCTTCGACCAGGTCACGACGATGTCGAAGTTCCTGTGCCTGGGGCTGGAGCTGCCCGAGGTCATCCGGCTCTCCACCGTCAACGCCGCCTTCGCGCTCAGGCGCCCGGAATACGGCTCGCTGAAAGTCGGCTCGCTCGGCGACGCCACGATCCTCGACGTCCGCGAGGGCGAGTTCGACTATGTGGACGTGGTCGGCGAACACATGACGGCGGCGAAGCGGATCGTGTCGGAGGGCGTGGTGCTGAAGGGGCGGTGGTTCCATTCCTCGGAGGGCTCGCGCTTCGGCCGCAAGCTGCTGGCCGCCGCGTGACGCCGCTCGCGGAGACGATCGCGCGCGAGTTCGGCACGCCTGCGGTCGTTGTCGACCTCGACGTCGTCGAGGCCAACATCGCCCGGGTGCAGGCGATGTGCGACGCCGCGGGTCTTGCGAACCGGCCGCATGTGAAGACCCACAAGTCGCCGGAGCTCGCGAAGCTGCAGGTCGCGGCCGGCGCGAAGGGGATCACCTGCCAGAAGCTCGGCGAAGCCGAGGTGATGGCGGCGGCCGGCCTCGACGACATCCTGATCAGCTACAACATGCTGGGCGCCCAGAAGCTCGGGCGGCTCGGGAGGCTGCTCACGACCACGAAGGTCACGGTCGCCGCCGACAGCGCCACAACGGTCGACGGGCTCGGCGCGGCGGCCGCGATCGCCGGACGGACGCTCGACGTGGTCGTGGAATGCGACACGGGGATGAGGCGCGCGGGCGTCGAAACGCCCGGCGAGGCGGTCGAACTCGCAAAGCGCGTCGCCGGAACGCCGGGCCTCGGCTTCGCCGGCCTGCTGCTCTATCCGCCGCCCGACCGCTGGCGCGAGACCCAGATCTTCTTCGACGCGACGAGCCAGGGGTTGCGGGCCGCAGGGCTCGAGCCCCGCATCGTCTCGACCGGCGGCTCGCCCAATCTCGCGCATCTCGGCGCGCTCGATGGCGCGACCGAGCACCGGCCTGGAACCTACGTCTTCAACGACCGGATGCAGATGG
>NZ_RYFI01000005.1:128700-158297 GCF_004103825.1 Hansschlegelia zhihuaiae | reverse complement strand
GGGCGTCGCCTCGCTCGCCGACTGCGCGGTGACGGTCTACGCCACGGTCGCGAGCCGTGGCGGCGCCGAGCGCGGTGTGCTGGACGCAGGATCGAAGACGCTGACCAGCGATCCCGGCGGACTCGATGGCCATGGCCTGGTGCTGGGCTACGAAGCGGCGCGGATCCACGCGCTGTCGGAGGAGCACGGCTTCCTCGACCTGTCGGCCTGTCCGGTGAAGCCCGCCGTGGGCGAGATGGTCCGGGTCGTGCCGAACCATGTCTGCGTCGTGGTCAACATGGTCGACCGGCTGGTCGCGGTTCGCGGCGACCGGATCGTCGGCGAGATCGCGGTCGCGGCGCGGGGCATGAGCGTCTGACTTTCGGGCCTATGCGAGGGCCTCCTCCACCATGCTTCGCATGGTCCCCCTCCTCCGCGATGCGGAGGAGGATCAGACGCGCCGCCCTTTCTTCCTCCCCTGCGAAGCGGGGGAGGGGGACCGCGGAGCGGTGGAGGGGGCGGGCGTGGAGCGCCTCGCTTCACCCCACCGCCAGATAGCGCGCCGCGCCGTCGGCCAGCACCTCGATCCCGAGCGCCAGGTCTTCCTCCTTGGTGTCCTCGGCCCAGTGGTGGCTGATCCCGCCGATCGAGGGCGTGAACAGCATCGCGGCCGGCATGATCTGGGCCACCACCTGGGCGTCGTGGCCGGCGCCGCTCGGCATCCGCCGCCACTGGCCGGGCGCCTTGGCCTCGGCCGCGGCCGAGAGCGCGTCCATCATCGTCGGGTCGCAGAGCGCGGGGACCGCCTTGCTGATCGCCTCGACGCGCACGGGGCATTTCTCGCGGCGGTCGCTCTCCTGTGCGAGCCTGCGGAGGCAGGCCTCCATGCGCTCCAGAACCTCGACCGAGACGTCGCGGAACTGGAACAACACCTCGGCGCGGCCGGGGATGATGCTGGGCGCGCCCGGATCGAGCGTGATGCGGCCCGTGGTCCAGACGCTGCGCGGCCCGCAGACCCGCGGGAACTCCCGGTCGATCTCGGCGAGCAGGCGGACAGCGGAGAGCCCGGCGTCGCGCCGCTCGGCCATCGTCGTGCCGCCGGCGTGGTCCTGCCTTCCCTCGAAGACCAGCCGGAATTGCCAGATCGCCACGATGCCGGTGACGACGCCGACGCGTTCGCCTGCGCTCTCGAGCGTCGTGCCCTGCTCGATATGCATCTCGAAATAGCCCTTGTAGCGGGCCGGATCGAGCAGCATGCGCGGCCGTCCGGCGAGCCCCGCGGCCTTCAGCGCCTCGGGCAGCGGCGTGCCGTCGGTGCGGTTCCTCGCGTCGGCGATCTCCTCCTCCGAGATGTCGCCGATCGCCGAGCGGCTGCCGAGGAAGCCGGCGTCGAAATGGCCCTCCTCGTCCGCGAAGGCGATGACGTCGACCGGCAGGCCCGCTCGGGCGAGCGCGAGCGCCCCCATCACCCCGAGCGCGCCGTCGAGCCAGCCGGCCTCGTTCTGGCTCTCGATGTGGCTGCCGGCGAGCAGATGCGGACCGGGGCCCTTGTGACGGCCGATGACGTTGCCGACGCCGTCCATCTCGGGCTCGAGCCCGACCTCCGCCATCTTCCGCATCAGCCACTCGCGGGACTCCATGTCCTGCGGCGAGTAGGTTGGCCGGTGCACGCCGGTCTTGAACGCGCCGATCCTGCGCAGCTCGTGGAGGTCGGCGAGGAAGCGGGCGGCGTCGGCCGTCATGTCAGTCTCTCCGCAATTTCTGGCGTGATTGGCTTGTCGTGAAACACCGCCGTCATGCCCGACGGCAGTCGGGCATCCACGACTTACTGGGATCGTAAAGCTCCACGTCCAAGTCGTGGATACCCGCGCGAAGGCGCGGGCATGACGGGTCCGGCCAGTCCGGTCGCGCCTGCTCCAATCTTGAAGGCGATTTCCGCGACCGTCACGCAAGTCTCGTCAGAAGTCCCGTCATCATGCGGGCGCGGCGCGGCAGGCTGTCGATGAGGATGTGCTCCTCGAGCGTGTGCCAGCCTTCGCCGAGGACGCCGAGCCCGTCGAGCGAAGCGACGCCCATCGCCCCGGTGAAGTTCGCATCAGATCCCGCGCCTTGGGCCCCATGCGAGAGGTCGACGCCGAGCCCGGCCGCGACATCGCGGGCGAGCTCATACATCCGCATGGTTTCGGCGCTCGGCTCCCAGACCGGCCGCGTGACGCCGCGCGTGACGCGGAAGCCGCTTCCATCCGGCGAGACATTGGTCAGCGCCAGCATGCGCTCGACGCCGCGGTCGAGGTCGGCTTGCCGCTTCGCCATGCTGAGCGCCTCGCCGCGGCATGAACTTGCGACGCAGTTCACCCAGCGGCCGCCATGCACGACCCCGACGCTGAAGGTGCAGTCCTCGTCGGTCATCGCCTCGATCTCGCCGATCCGCCGCGCCATCTCGGCGATCGCCGAACGGCCGCGCTTGAGGTCGGCGCCGGCATGGCTCGACTGGCCGGTCGCCTCGAGGTCGAAGCGCGCGATGGCGTAGCGGCCGGTGACGACGCCGTCGCCGGGCAGGCCGGGCTCGGGAACCAGCACATAGCGGCTCTCCGCAGCCTTCGCCTCGATGATCGCGCGACAGCCGGGGCTGCCGATCTCCTCGTCGGAGGTCAGCAGCACGCGGACGGGCAGGGGCGTCTCGACCGAGGCGCGGGCGAGCGCGGCGATCGCCTCGATCGCGGCGTATGTGCCGCCTTTCATGTCGAGGATGCCCGGTCCATAGGCGCGCTCGCCCTCGCGGCGGAAGGGCAGGCGCTCCAGCGTGCCGAGCGCGTGCACGGTGTCGAGATGGCCCATCACCAGCACGCCCGGCTCGCCGGCGCGAGTGTGCGGGAAGGTCCCGAGCACGCAGTCGCCGAGGCCGGGTGGGCCGGGGATGCGGGTGATGTCCGCGCCGGCCGCCGCGAGGTCTTCCGAGGCGAGGTCCATCATCGCGTTGACGGCCTGCGGCTCGAAGGTCGGACTCTCGCATTCGACCCAGCGCCGCAATCCGGCGAGCATCTCCTCGGTGTCGAAGGCGTCGGGTCCGAGAGTCATGCGGCGTCCCTTCTTCTCGTCGCGCGACGAGCAAGGATGGGGCCAGCCCGGCGGTCAATCGAGCTCGACCTGATAGCGCAGCTTCGCGGTCCAGCTTTCGCGATGTTCGACCCGGCGTCCGTCGAGCCCGTAGGCGACGCGCCGCACGCGCAGCACGGCCGCGCCCTCGGCGAGCCCAAGCGCCTGCGCGGTCTCGGCGTCGGCGGCGTCGAGCGCGACCTGGTCTTCGGCTCGGACGATCGTGACGCCGCATTGCCGCTGGTAGAACACATACACCTCCTCGCTCAGTTCGACGCGGGGATCGAGCTCGAGCTGGAGAAACAGGTCGGCGGGCAGGGCGATGCGCTCGAACACCAGCGCCTCGCCGGCCTCGCTGCGGATGCGGGTGAGGCCGACCACCCGCGCGCTTTTCTCCAGCGCGAGATGCGTCCGCTCGGCGGCGGTCGCCGCCCGCACGGTCCGCCGCAGCAGGCGCGCGACGGGGTCGAACAGGCGGCCGTCCGCGTGAAAGAAGCGTAGGAAGCGGAAGCGCGAGCGGGCGCTCGAATGCGCCACGACCTGCGTGCCGCGGCCGTGCTGGCGCTCCAGCAGTCCCTGGTCCACGAGGTCGTCGGTCGCCTTGCGCAGCGTGCCGATCGAGACCCCGAACTCGCGGGCCAGCTGCTGCTCGCTCGGCAGGTAGCCGCCCGGCCCCCAGACGCCGTCGATGATCTTGCGGACCAGGAGCTCGCGGGCCTGCTGATAGAGCGGCCGCGGCGCCAGCGGGCGGCCAGGCGAGGACTCATGCCCTTGGTCAAATGTCATCTATATGACCTAAGACTGTTGACATTGGATTGGTTCAAACTAGCCTTGGGCGCTGTCCGGGCCAACACCTCTATGCGGGTCCGGCGCGAGACGACGCACGGGACCCATGACCCTCAACGCCGACACGACCTCATCCGACAGCCCGGAGGGCGCGCTCGCCGTGCGCGTCTGGCGCGGCGGCGCGACCGGCGCGTTCCAGACCTTCGAGGTCGCGCGGCGTCCGAACCAGACCGTGCTCGACGTCGTGACCGAGATCCAGCGCGAGCAGGACCCGACGCTTTCCTACCGCTTCGCCTGCCGGGTCGGCATGTGCGGCTCCTGCGCCATGGTGGTGAACGGCCGCCCGCGCTGGACCTGCCGCACGCGGGCCGCGGCCGTCGTCGAGCGCGACGAGCTGACGCTCGAACCGCTCCGCAACCTGCCGGTCGTGAAGGATCTCGCGGTCGACATGGAGGCGTTCTTCGCCAAATGGCGCGACGCGAAAGGCTTTTTCGAGCCGGGTCCTGAACCGGCGAACGACTTTGCGGTCGTCGAGCCGTCGACCCCCAAGCGGCAGGCCGCCGACGCCGGCGTCGAATGCATCAATTGCGGCGTCTGCTACTCGGCCTGCGATCTCGTCGCCTGGAATCCCGACTATCTCGGTCCGGCCGCGCTGAACCGCGCCTGGACGCTGGTCAACGACGTCCGCGACAAGGGCCAAACGGCGCGGCTCGCCGCGGTCTCGGGCGACGCCGGCTGCCATTCTTGCCACAGCCATATGAGCTGCACTGAGTTCTGCCCGAAGGCGCTGGCCCCGACCTTCGCCATCGCCGGCCTCAAGCGCGCGACCGCTCGGCGGCTCTGGAGGCGCGGATGAACGCCGGCCTCTATCTCGCGCAGCGCGCCACCGCCGCGATCCTCGGCGTCGCGGTCATCATCCATCTGGCGACGATTATGTATGCTGTCCGCGGAGGACTGACGGCGGGCGAAATCCTCGACCGGACGTCCGGCCATGCTGGCGTCTTCGCCTTCTACGCCGTCTTCGTGGTCGCGGCCGCGATCCACGCGCCGATCGGCCTCAGAAGCGTGCTGCGCGAATGGACCGTCTGGCGCGGCCGCTCGCTCGACGTCGCGGCGCTCGGCTTCGCGGGCCTGATCCTCGTGCTCGGCCTGCGCGCCGCCTATGCGGTCTATGCGGCATGACGATCGCGTCCGAGACCTTCCGCGCCTCGCGCCGCAAGCCTGGTTTTCTGGCCGCCGCGCTGCACCGGCTGTCCGGCGTCGCGCTCGCGATCTTCCTGCCGCTGCATTTCCTCACCCTCGGCAGCGCGCTCGCGGGCGCCGACCGGTTCGAGAGCGTGCTGGCGCTGACCCAGAACCCGCTGATCAAGGCGGCCGAGTGGGGGCTCGTCTCGGCGCTCGCTCTGCACATGGCGCTCGGGCTCCGGGTGCTCGCGATCGAGTTCTGGGGCTTTCGAGAGCGCACTGCCGTCACGGTCTCGGCCGCCTGCGGCTTCGGGCTGGCGGCCGGGCTCATCTTCCTCGCGAGCGCGTCGTGACCGCGGCCTTCGGATTCCCGATCGCGACCCTCACCGTGCTGTGGGCCGGCGCCTTCATCGGGGCGCTCGCGGCCGGCGGCGCGGGCTTCGCCTTCGCGCTCGCGGCGTCCTCGATCTGGCTGCACAGCTTCGAGCCGATCCAGACCACGGCGCTCGTGGTCGCCTGCGGCACGCTGGTCCAGCTCGTGACCTTCCTGCCGTTCCGCCGTTCGGTCGACGCCCGGCGACTGTCGCCCTTCGTCATCGGCGCGCTGGCGGGCGTTCCGATCGGCGTCGCGCTGCTCTCGACCGTCGACGCCCCGACGCTGAAGGTCGCGATCGGCGTCGGGCTCACGATCTACGGCGCCTATGCGCTGCTTGCGCCGCGCCTGCCGGTGATCGAAAGCGGCGGTCGGCCGGCCGATGCGGCGGTGGCCTTCGCGGGCGGCGTGCTGGGCGGGCTCGGCGGCTATTGCGGCGTGCTGCCGACGATCTGGGCGCAGCTGCGCGGCTGGCCGAAGGCGACGGCCCGCGGCGTCTGCCAGTCCTACATCCTGGTCGCGAATTTCCTGACGCTCGCGCTGGTCGGCGCCATCGCGGTCGACGACGAGAGCCTGAAGCTGTTCGCGCTCGCGCTGCCGGCGCTCGCCGCGGGCGGCTGGCTCGGCTTCGCGATTTACGGACGGCTCGACGAGGCCATGTTCAAGAGGTTCCTCGCCGCGATGTTGCTGGCGTCCGGCGTGGCGCTCCTGATCTGAGGAGGAGACGATGAAGCTCGATATGGACGAGGTGGAGCGGCTCTCCGCCGACCTCTACGTTCGCGCGCTGAAGATCCTGCCGCCGGACGTCAAGGCCGGCTTCAAGGAGCTGGTCGACGCGGAGACCGGCGAGACCGCCCGCGCGGCGCTGGGCGTGATGGTCGAGAACGTTCAGGTGGCCGAGCGCACCAACAACATCCTGTGCCAGGACACCGGCATCCCGATCTACAACGTCACGATCGGCCGCGGCGTGGACTTCGACGGGGCGGACCTCAAACAGGCGATCCGTCGCGGCTGCGAGCGCTCCACCAGGGAGAACTCGCTGCGTTCGTCCGTCGTGCATCCGATCACGCGCAAGAACGACCAGACGTCGTGCGGCGTCCGCGTGCCGATCATCCATGTGGACTTCGACGAGCGCGACGAGACGGTCGCGATCGAGATGATCCCGAAGGGCTCGGGCTCCGAGAACGGTTCCTTCCTGCAGATGCTGCTGCCCTCTCAGGGGATCGCGGCGGCCAAGCGCTTCGTGATCGACCGGGTGATCGAGCTCGGCGGCCGGGTCTGCCCGCCGACCATCGTGGGGGTCGGCCTCGGCGGCACCTCGGATCTCTGCATGCATCTCGCCAAGATCGCCGCCACCCGCCCGCTCAAGACGGTATGCCCGGACCCGGAGGGCGCCAGGATCGAGGCCGAGCTGTCGCGCGCCGTGAACGAGCTCGGGGTCGGCCCGCAGGGGCTCGGCGGCCGCTCCACGAGCTTCGCGGTCCATGTCGAGATCGCCGCGACCCACATCACCCAGAACCCGGTCGCGGTGAACATCCAGTGCCATTCGGCCCGCCGCGCGACCGCGACGATCACGCCCGGCGGCATCGCGTTCAGCTGAGGATGGGGGCGATGGCGCTGCGTGCTTCGAGACGGCGCTTCGCGCCTCCTCAGCATGAGGATGGGGGTGGATGCCGGCGAGGTCCGTCACCTGTCGCTTTTGGAACCCTCCGCCCTCCCCATGCTGAGGAGCCGGCCGGGAGGCCGGCGTCTCGAAGCACGCAGTCCACTGCCCCCATCCGGAGGACCCCATGACCCAGCACGTCCTTGACATGCCGATCGACGCCGACAAGGTCCGCGAGCTCCGGGTCGGCGACACGGTCACGCTGCGCAGGACGCTGTTCGGCATCCGCGACGCCACGCTGATCCACATGTTCGACCGGGGCCGGGAGACGCGGTTCGATCTTCAGGGCCACGCCGTCATCCACACCGCGCCGAACGTGCGGCGGGTCGAGAAGAGCGAGGCGGCGCCGGCCGGCTACGAGCCGTTCTGCATCGGCACCACCACCTCGCAACGCATGGAGCGCTTCACCCGGCCGCTCATGGAGCGCGAAGGCGTGCGGCTCATCATCGGCAAGGGCGGCATGGGCCCGGACACGCTCAAGGCCTTCCAGGAGCTCGGCGGCGCCTATCTCGCGATCGTCGGGGGGGCGGCGGCGCTCGAGACGACCTGGATCGAGCAGATCGAGGACGTCGACATGGACGACCTCCACCCCGAAAGCCTCTGGAGGTTCAAAATCAAAGATTTCGGCCCGCTGCTGGTCGCCATGGACGCCCATGGCGGGTCGCATTACGCGAACATCCGCGACGACGTCGCGAGCCGGCGCGACGCGGTGCTGGCGAGCCTCGGGGCGAGCGAATGACGCCGCGGCCGCGCGTCGTCGACACCGACATCCTGATCCTGGGCTCGGGCGGCGCCGGCCTGTTCGCCGCGCTGCACGCCAAGAAGGCCGCGCCGGACCTCGAGGTCACGGTCGCGGTGAAGGGGCTGCTCGGCAAATGCGGCTGCACCCGCATGGTGCAGGGCGGCTACAACGTCGCGCTCGCGCCCGGCGATAGCGTCGAGCGCCATTTCATGGACACGATCGAGGGCGGCAAGTGGCTGAACGACCAGGACCTCGCCTGGACGCTGGTCACCGAGGCTCAGATCCGCATCCGCGAGCTCGAAAGCGAGCTCGGCTGCTTCTTCGACCGCAACCCCGACGGCACGGTCCACCAGAAGGCGTTCGCGGGCCAGACCTTCGACCGCACGGTGCACAAGGGCGACCTCACCGGCATCGAGATCATCAACCGGCTGATGGAGCAGGTCTTCGCGCGCGACGTACGCCGCCTCGAAGACCATCGCGCGCTCGACCTGATCCCGGCGGCCGACGGCTCGGGTCTCGCCGGCGTGCTGATGCTCGACATGCGCTCGGGCGAGCCGGTCCTGGTCCGCGCCCGGGCGACGCTGCTCGCGACCGGCGGCGGCCCGACCATGTACCGCTACCACACGCCCTCGGGCGACAAATCCTGCGACGGGCTCGCCATGGCGCTCCGCGCCGGCCTGCCCCTGCGCGACATGGAGATGGTGCAGTTCCATCCGACCGGACTGCTGGCCGGGCCGGGCACCCGCATGACCGGCACTGTGCTGGAGGAGGGGCTGCGCGGCGCCGGCGGCTGGCTGCTCGATGGCGGCGGCGAGCGCTTCATGCATCTCTATGACCCGCGCCAGGAGCGCGCGACGCGCGACATCGTCAGCCGCTCGATCATCCGCCGCATCCGCGACGGGCAAGCCACGGAGAATGGCGGCGTCTACATCTCGATGGGCCATCTCGGCCCGGACAATGTGCGCCGCGCCTTCAAGGGCATGGTGGAGCGCTGCGCGGATTGCGGCTTCGACCTTGCGGCGGGCCGCGTCGAGGTGATCCCGACGGCGCATTACATGATGGGCGGCGTCGCGTTCCGCGGCGACTGCTCGACCGAGCTTCCGGGCCTTTATGCGGCGGGCGAGGACACCGGCGGCGTCCACGGCGCGAACCGGCTCGGCGGCAATGGCGTCGCGAATTCGACCGTGTTCGGCGGCGTCGCGGGCAAGGCGATGGCGAAGGCGCTCGCAATGCGCAGCGCATTGCCGGATCCTGACGCCGCCGCCGTCGAGCGCGGCCTCGCCCGCGCTTTCGGCCCGCTCGGGCGGCCGCACAGGGAGCTGGGCGCGATCCGCGAGGCGCTCTACGAGACGATGTGGGACGATGTCGGCGTGCTGCGCGACGCCCAGGGCCTCGCCAGCGCCGAGGCGCGGCTCGCCGAGCTCTCCGAGGCGGTCGAGCGCTCCGGCGCGCCGGACGGCGACCGGCGCTACGACCTGACCTGGATGGACCGCCTCAACCTCGAGAGCCTGGTCCTGGTGAGCCGCGCAGTCTGCGCCGCCGCGATCGCCCGCGTCGACAGCCGCGGCGCGCATTTCCGCGAGGATTTTCCGGAGACCTCGGACCTCGCGACGTCGCGCTACACGGTCGTTCGGCAGGCGGGAGACGGGCTCGACGTCTCGACCGAGCCGGTCGCGTTCACGCGCGCCCGGCCCGGCCAGTCGCTGATCGATCAGGCGGCGTGAGGGCGGAGACCCGCCCTCACCATCCGATCGCCTTCGGCAGCCATGTGGCGATCCCCGGGAAGACGAAGACCGCGACAAGGGCGACGAGCTGCAGCCCGATGAACGGGACGACGCCCTTGTAGATGTCGAGCGTCGCGACCTCGGGCGGCGCGACGCCCCGCAGGTAGAACAGCGCCCAGCCGAAGGGCGGCGTCAGGAACGAGGTCTGCAGCACCACAGCGATCAAGGACGCCGCCCAGACCACGTCGACACCGTCCGCCAGCATCAGCGGCAGGAACATCGGCACCACGATGTAGCTGATCTCGATCCACTCGATGAAGAAGCCGAGCACGAAGATGATCGCGAGCATGAAGATCAGCATGCCCGTGGCGCCGCCCGGCACCATCTCGAAGACGTCATGCACCAGCCGCTCGCCGCCGAGCCCGCGGAAGGCCAGCGCGAACACCTGGCTGCAGATCAGGATGAAGAACATCATGGCGGTGATGCGCGCCGTCGAATTGACGACGTCGACCAGCGTCTTCAGCGAGAGTCGTCCGGCGACGGCCGCGACCAGGATCGAGCCGAGCGCGCCCATGCTGGCGGCCTCGGTCGGCGCCGCGACGCCGCCGATGATCGAGCCGAGCACCGCGAGCACCAGCGCGATCGGCGGCACGCCGACCTTGAGCGTCTTCATCCAGAGCTCGCCCCGGGCCCCCCCCTGCCGTTCCTCGATCGGGATCGGCGGGACCATGTCGGGCCTCACGACGCCCACGATCAGGATGTAGGCGCCGAGGATCGCGGTGAGCAGCAGGCCGGGGAACACCGCGGCCGCGAACAGCGTGCCGACCGACTGGCCCATGATGTCGGCGAGCAGGATCAGGATCGTGCTGGGCGGGATCAGCTGCCCGAGCGTGCCCGAGGCGCAGATCGCCCCGCATGCGAGCCGCTTGTCGTAGCCGCGGCGGAGCAGCGTCGGCAGGGTCAGCAGGCCGAGCGTGACGATGGTCGCGCCAACGATGCCCGTGGTTGCGCCCATCAGCATGCCGACCAGCACGATGCCGAGCCCCATGCCGCCCCGGAGGCCGCCGGCCAGATAGCCCACGACTTCCATGAGTTCGTCGGCCATGCGCGACTTCTCGAGCATCACGCCCATGAAGACGAAGAGCGGGATCGCGATCAGCGTGTAGTTCGCCGTGACGCCGTAGATGCGCGCCGGCAGCAGGTTGAACAGCCCGCTGCCGAAGCCGATGAAGCCGAACACGAAGCCCGAGATCGCGAGCGTCAGCGCCACGGGCACGCCGACGAACAGGAGAATGAAGAAAGACGCGATGCAGGCGAGGGCGAGGATCTCGTTAACCGGCATTGATGGACGCCGTCTTGAGGCCGTCCGAGCCGCCGAAGAACGGCTTCAGCGCGCGCAGGACCGAGGCCAGGCTCTGCAGCCCGAACAGCGCGAAGCCGGCCGGGATCATGGCCTTGATGATCCAGCGATAGGGCAGGCCGCCGGGGTCGGGGGAGCCCTCGCCGATCCGGTAGGACTGGGCGACGTAGGGGATCGAGATCTTGACGACGATCACCGCCAGCGCGACGGCGCAGAGCGCCGAGAACAGGTCGACCGCACGCTGGGCCCCGACCGGCAGGCTCGAATAGAAGATGTCCACGCGGACGTGGCCGTCATGCTTGATCGTGTAGGCGATGCAGAGCAGCGTGAGCGGCGCCATCAGGTGCCATTCGAGCTCCTGGGTGGCGACCGAGCCGATATGGAAGAAGTAGCGGGCGATGACGTTGCCCGCCATGACGAGGACGAGGGCGAGCCCGGTCCATGCGGCGATCCGGCCCAGAACCTCGACGACCGCGTCGAGGCCCAGGGCACAATTCTCCAAGCGTTCGGGCATGAGGATCAGGCGCCGACGCGGATCTGTTCCTGGAACACGGCCTCGGAGACGCCCGCCCAGCTGTCATGCTTCGCCTTGAAGGCCGTGAAGGAGTCGTAGACCTTCTTGATCTTCGGGTCCGAGCCCGCGAGCCCGTCGAGCGTTTTCTTGGTGGTGGCGCGGAGCCCCTCGACCACCTCGGAGGGCAGCGGGCCGGCCTTGACGCCCTGGTTCTTGACGAGGTCGTCGAGCGCTTCGGCGTTGGTCGCCTCGCACCAGGTGTGGCTCAACACGTTGCAGGCCGCCGCCGCCGAGCGGACGATCGCCTTGAGGTCGTCGGGCAGCGAGTCCCAGGCGGCCTGGTTGACGACCAGCTCGGTCACGTTGTTCGGCTCGTGCCAGCCGGTCGTGTAATAGTACTTGGCCGCCTTCTGCAGGCCGAGACGACGGTCCTGATAGGGGCCGACGAACTCCGCCGCGTCGATCACGCCGCGCTCCAGCGCCGGGAAGATCTCGCCGCCGGGCAGCAGCTTCACGTCGACGCCGAGCTGCGCGTAGACCTTCCCCGCGAGGCCGGGAATGCGCATCTTGAGGCCCTTGAAGTCGTCGAGCTTCTCGATCGGCTTGCGAAACCAGCCGGTCATCTGCACGCCGGTGTTGCCCATCGGCATGGGGACGAGGTTGAAGGGCTTGTAGAGCTCCTCCCAGAGCGCGAGCCCGCCGCCGTGATAGATCCAGGCGTTCTGGCCCTGGAAGTTCAGGCCGAACGGGACGGTGGTGAAAAATTGGGCGGCCGGAACCTTGCCTGCCCAAAAATAGGAGTTTGCGGCGTTCATCTCGACCGTGCCGGCCGAGCAGGCGTCGAAGCCCTCGAGCGCGGGGATCAGTTCGCCGGCGGCGAAATGCTGGATCGTGAGGCGCCCGCCCGACATCTGCTTCACGAGCTCGCAGAAATAAGTCGGGCTGCCGGGTCCGGTCACGTAGAACGGCGCGCCCGGGCCGTAGGCGTTGGTCATCTTCCAGCTGAAGTTCTGCTGGGCGCGCGCGACGGCGGGCGCGGCGAGGGCGGCTGCGGCACCGAGGGCGCCGGCGGACAGGACTTTACGGCGGTTCATCTGACCTCACTCGTCCGCGGGGACATCCCGCGGGCTGCGACAGGGGACGCGAGGTCGAGGGCAATCGGCATGCCAGCGCCGCGGCATGCCGATCACGTCGGCGGCAGCGAGCAGGGAGTCTGCGTCGGAAGGCTTCAGTTTCGAGCGGCGGCCTGCGGCAGGGTCATCAGGATCTGGCGGTCGGCGATGCTGGCGACTCGACTGTTGTGGGTCACCACGATGCGGGTCATCGGCAGCGCCTTGAGCGCCGCCAGCACGACGTCGATCGCCCGCTCGTCGAGATGGTTCGTCGGCTCGTCGAGCAGGAAGAGCTGCGGGCGGCGGTAGAGCGCGCGGGCGATGAAGATGCGCTGCTTCTGCCCGCCCGACAGGGTCGAGCCCATGTCGCCGACCAGCGTCTCGTAGCCCATCGGCATGCGTACGACGTCCTGGTCGATGCCGGCGGCGGCCGCGCAGCGCCGCGCCCAGGCTAGGTCGAAATGCGGGTCGAAGCAGGCGATGTTCTCGGCGATCGAACCGGCGAACAGACGGTCGTCCTGCAGCACGCAGCCGATCCGCTGGCGGAAGGCCGCGAGCGAGCTTTCGCCGAGCAGCGCGCCCTCGACCTCGATTGCGCCGGAGGTCGGCAGCAGCAGGCCCGACAGCATCTTGAGCAAGGTGGTCTTGCCGCAGCCCGAGGGACCGAGGAGCGCGACGCATTCGCCGGGCGCGACCGAGAGGTCGAAGTCGCGCACGATCGCCTGCTCGCCGCCATAGGAGAAGGTAACGTTCTTGAGCTCGATCCCGACCGGCTCGCCGGATGACGGCGCCTCGATCTGGGCGGCGGCGATCTCGCGACGCGACAGCGCGATGTCGGCGAGCCGCTCGGCCTGCAGGTTCAGCATCCGCATCTTGAAGCCGGCCGAGACCAGGCTCTCGACCCGGGTCGAGAACTGGTCCTTATAGGCCAGAAACGCGACCAGCATGCCGAGCGTGACCGACCGGTCGATCACGGCGTTCGCGCCGAGATAGAGGATCAGCACCCGGTCGAGCCCGAACAGGAGCTTGGTGGCCGACTGGAACAGCACGTCGAGCTTCTGGGTGTGGAGCTTGGCGTTGAAGCGGTCGACCAGCAGGTTGAGCCAGGTCGCGGTGCGGCGGTCCTCGAGGCCGAACAGCTTCACGGTGGTCGCGCCGCGCAGCGTCTCCAGAAAATGGGTGTTCTCGCGCGCCTGCTGGACGATGGTCTCCTCGGAGGCCTGCCGGTAGGGCCCGTATGCCCCGACCCGGATCGCGACATAGATCAGCGTGGTGGCGACCGCGACCGCTGCAAGCCAGCCGCCGAACAGCGCCATCATCACGATCAGCCCGACCGCCATGACGCCGTCGACGACGCTCAGCACCGAGGTGGTCGACAGCGTGTCCTGCACGGTCTCGAGCGAGCGAAAGCGCGAGGTCACGTCGCCGACGTGGCGCTTCTCGAAATAGTCGAGCGGCAGCCGGATCAGATGCCCGAACAGCGCGCTCGCCCATTGCACGTTGAGCGCGTTCGACAGCGCCATGATGCCCCAGGCGCGCGCCGCCCAGATCACGGTCTGCAAGAGGACGAGCAGCGCGAGGCCAAGCGCGACGAGCGTCACGAGGTCGGCGTCGCTGGCCACGATCGCCTGATCGATGATGATCTGCGTGCCGAACGGCACCGCGAGCGTGAAGACCTCGAAGGCGAGCGACAGCGCGAGCAGCTGGACGATCGCGCGCGGCAGCCCGGCGACGTTCCGGAACAGGTCGAGGATGCGGATGGTCTGCCGCTCGTCGGCCGGCGCGAACTCCTTGGTCGGCGTCAGCTCGAGCGCGACGCCCGTGAAATTCTTCGACAGCTCCTCATGCGAGAGCGTGCGGCGGCCGATCGCCGGGTCGCAGACCGTGGCGGTCCGCTGGCCGACCTGCTCCAGCACCACGAAATGGTTGAAGCCCCAATGCAGCACGCAAGGGGTCGCGAGCTCCGGCAGCGCCTCCATCTCGACGCGCAGCGCCCGCGCCGAGAACTCCATGCGGCCCGCGATCGCGATCAGCTGTTTCAGCGTCACGCCGCCGAGCGAGGTCGAGAAGCGGCGCCTCAGCGTCGCGAGGTCGACGAGCCTCCCATGCGCGCCCGCGACCATGGCGAGGCAGGCGAGCCCGCATTCGGCGGCCTCGGTCTGCAGGATCGCCGGGGCCTTGGCGCGCGACAGGCCGAAGGACAGCCGCTCGACCAGCGGACGCGGGTCGAACCGTTCCGTGGCGGACAGGCTCACCATGCGCCCTCCTTGGCGGCGGGCGCGTCGGGGCCGCCATGGAGGGAACGGAGGCTCAGGATCGGGTTGAGGATCCACTGCCAGATCGGGCGGGTGTCGAGGAAGATGTCGGCCTCGACCTGCATGCCGGCCTGCAGCGGCTCGCGCTTGCCATAGGCCGCGATTTCGGAGGCGTCGGGCTTGACGGTCAGCCGGTAGAGCGCGCCGCGTCCCTGGAGCTCGGGCGGCATCGGCACGCCGTCGTCCACCTCCTCGGCCCGGAGCGCCGCCCGCGAGATCGCCGCCACCACGCCGGGATGCTGCCCGAACTTCTGATAGGGGTAGGCGGCGTAGCGCAGCATCACCTGCGCGCCTTCGCGCACGAAACCGATCGCGCTCGACTCGGCGTAGAGATTGGCCTGCAGCGCGCCGTTCTCCGGCACGATGGTGAGCAGCGGCGCGTCCTTCGGCACCGCCTGGCCGGCATGGCCCACGACCGCGGTGACGCGGCCGGCCTCGGGCGCCGTGATCTCGATCCGCCGCTGCGCCTCGGTCTCGGCGATGGTGCGGTCGGCCTCGGCGATCTGGCGGCGGATCTCGGACAGCTTCGACCCGCCCTCATGGTCGATCTGGGCGATCTCCGACTGGGAGGCGTTGCGGTCGCTGTCGAGCCGCACGCGGTCGCGCCTCAGCTGCTCGAGCTGGGTCTTCTCGGTCATCAGCCGCGAGCGGCGGTCGGCGACGTCGCGCTGGATGGTGATGCCCCGCTTCAGATAGTCCTTGTAGCTCGCAAGCTCCTCCTCGAGCACCCTCACATAGTCCTCGCCGGTCGCGATCTGCCGGTCGACCTGCGCGGTCTCGCGCGCGATGTCCTCGAGCTTGGTCCTGAGCGCGGCCTGGCGGTCCCTGTCGGCGGCCGTGCGGCGCAGCAGCTCCTTCTGCAGCTCGTCCCGCTGGCTCTTGATCGCCGTCAGCACGGCTTCACTCGCGGCGCCGGACTCGGTGCGGCGGTCGAGGTCGAGCACGTAGAGCGGCTCGCCCTTGGCGACGCGGTCGCCGTCCGCGACCTTGAGGGACAGGATCTGGGCGCCCTGAGGAGAGGCCAGCCGGATGAGCCCCCCGCTCGGCGCCAGCACGCCCTGCACGCGGGCGCGCTGCGTGTACTGGCCGAAGACCAGAAAGGCGACGAGCGCGGCCGCGAGCGCCGCGCCGATGGGCGCGACGACGCGGATCGGCCAGGGCTGCACGGCCTGCGTCGCCCCGAGCCAGTGGTCGGCGCGCGCCGAAAGCGCCGCCGCCCGGAAGAGCGGCAGGGGCCTGGCGCCTCCTGGCGCTGGCGCTTGGCCGGCCGCGGCGGGGCTTTCGCCGGGCGACGTCAGATCGGGCTCCGCGCGCGCTGCTGCGCTCATGGCCTCCCTTCCTTGGCCGACGGAAACCCGCCGGAACGGCGCACTTTCAGGCGCGCAAAAGCGGCCAAAATGCGCTCACGCACAGGAGATCTTCGGAAATCCAGCGAACTCAAGGAGATAGGCGCCTTTCACGGGAGCGGGCCGTGGTGAAACGATTCGGCGCCGCGCCCCCGCCTGCGGCCGCAGGCCGCAGAGGCGCCCAGCGCATTCGAGAAGATCACGACCCGAATGCAGGTGTGGCGCCGGCGCCACGTCGCGCGACCGACGAACGCCGCCCGCCGCTAGGGACCGTGGTGATTTGCTGTCTCGTTTTGATCCAACCCCCTCAAAACACAGTCATTTTAGTGATCACATGATCACCATATTCGTATAGGAGGCGGCTCTGGCCTCTTTGGTCCTTCATCGAATGTAGATCCCGGAGGGCTTGAAGATAGGGGTGGCGCGTGATCTCGTGATCAACGAAACGCCAAGCGGGCGTTTCTTCGATCATTGGTCGGACGTCTCTGACGGCGTCCCTTCCAGGGGAGAAGGAATTTATGACCAAGAGCACTGAAGTCATTCGCGAGCTCAACGCTGCCGAACTCGACGATGTCGCAGGCGGCCTGTCCGTCGGACTGGGCCTCAATGTCGACGCCAGCGGAGAACTCGCCGCGGTTTCGGGCGTCATCGACCAGGTCGGCGGTCTCGTCGGCGGTCTGCTCGGCACCGTGACCGGCGCTCTGCCGAAGGTTTCGTAAATCCTCCAATGCCGCGGCGGACGCTTCGCGCGCCCGCCCCCCCCCGCCGCGGCCTCGCATCAGGCGCGTCGCGAGGCCGGGAAACGGCGCGATCGATCCAAACTCGGCATCGCTCCATGCCTGAAACGGCTTGGACCTGAAACGTCGCGAGGCGCACTTTCGTGGCGGACCAAGAGCCCAGACGCGCGGCGCTCCGGCGGCGCGGATCGCACGGGCCGACGCCGAGGACACGCCGATGACCGTTCCGCCGACCGCCGCCGCCGCGGCTTCCGCGACGCAAGCCGGCGACGCGCCCGGCGGCGACCGCATCGCCTGGGCGAAGCTCTCGCTCTGCTTCCTGCCGCTCAAGAATCCGATCAGCGACGCCAAGGTGCTGACCGGCCGGCAGAAGCCGCTGACCGAGGTCGCGATCCTGTTCTGCGAGATCGAGACCCGCGACGGCTGGCGCGGCATGGGCTTTTCCTATTCCAAGCGCGCCGGCGGGCCGGGCATGTTCGCCCACGCCCGCGAGATCGCCGACAATCTGATCGGCGAGGATCCGAACGACATCGAGCGGCTCTGGACCAAGCTGGTCTGGGCCGGGGCCTCGGTCGGGCGCTCCGGCCTCGCGACGCAGGCGATCGCCGCGATCGACATCTGTCTCTGGGACCTCAAGGCCAGGCGCGCCGGCCTGCCGCTCTCGAAGCTCATCGGCTCTCACCGCGACAGCGTGCGCTGCTACAACACCTCCGGCGGCTTCCTGTCGACGCCGCTGCCCGAGGTGCTCGAGAACTGCGCGGCCTCGCGCGAAAAGGGCATCGGCGGCATCAAGATCAAGGTCGGCCAGCCGGACTGGTCGAAGGACCTCGAGCGGGTGAAGGCGGTGCGCAAGCTGCTGGACGGCGGCTTTCCGCTCGCCGTCGACGCCAACCAGCAATGGGACCGTCCGACCGCGATGCGTGTCGGCCGGGCGCTCGAAGACTTCGACCTGTTCTGGATCGAGGAGCCGCTCGACGCCTATGACGCCAAGGGCCACGCCATGCTCGCCGCCGACCTCGCGACCCCGATCGCGACCGGCGAGATGCTGACGAGCGTCGCCGAGCACTACGAACTGATCCGCAACGACAGCGTCGACTTCATCCAGCCGGACGCCGGCCGCGTCGGCGGGATCACGCAGTTCCTGAAGATCATGAACCTCGCCGACCACGCCGGCCTGATGATGGCCCCGCATTTCGCGATGGAGATCCACCTCCATCTCTGCGCCTGCTACCCGCGCGAGCCCTGGGTCGAGCATTTCGACTGGCTGGAGCCGCTGTTCGACGAGAGCCTCGAGATCCGCGACGGCCGCATGGTCGTGCCGGACCGTCCCGGCCTCGGCGCGACCATCAGCGAACAGGCCCGCGCCTGGACGGTCGACAGCCACGAGGTCGGCAAGCGGGCCTGACAGCGGGTGCTTCACACAACTTTACGTTCGGCCGGAAGGGCGGAAAACTTCGCCCGCTAGCGTCTCCTTGTTGCGGCTATCCCCGCCGCGTCCGACAAGGATGACGAAGATGGAAACGCAGAACGCAGACCAGACCCCCCCGACCGGCGCCAAGGCTCCGGCCCGACGCGGCAGGCGCGTGGCCGCGGCGGCGGCCATCGGCCTCGGGGCGGTCTCGCTCGGGATCGTCGCCGCGATCGCGGCCGCCCCCGACGACCGCTTCGGCCCGCATGGCGGCCTGCATGGCGTCGGCGCCTTCCTCCTGGAGCGCCGGATCGACGGCGCGCTCGATGCCGTCGACGCGACCGCCGAGCAGGAGAAGAAGATCTGGGCGATCGTCGACGCGACCCGCGCCGACCTCCGGCCGAGATTCCGGGAGTTCCGCGACGCCCGCGGCCAGTTCGTCCAGGCGCTGTCGGCCGGGACCGTCGACCGCGCCGCGGTCGAGAAGCTGCGCGCCGAGCGGGTCGCGGCCGTCGACGCGACCTCTAAGAAGATCGCCGAGGCGGCCGTCGAGGCGGCCGAGGTCCTGACGCCGGAGCAGCGCGCCAAGCTCGCCGACCGTCTCAAAGACCGCGGCGGCCACGGGCCGTGGTGAGCGCAGGCGCGGCATGACCGATCGTGACGGCATGGCGGACGAAGTGCTGATCGTCGACGACGACGTGCGCCTCGCCGCCATGCTGGCCGATTACCTGACGCAGAACGGCTACCGACCGCGGACCGCCGCGACCGGACGGCAGGGTCTCGACGACGTCGCGCGCCACGCGCCCGCCGCCGTGATCCTCGACGTCATGCTGCCGGACATCGACGGCTTCGAGGCCTGCCGGCGCATCCGCGCCGGCTCCGACGTGCCGATCCTGATGCTGACCGCCAAGGGCGAGGACACCGACCGCATCGTCGGGCTCGAGATCGGCGCCGACGACTATCTGCCGAAGCCCTTCAACCCGCGGGAGCTGCTGGCGCGGCTGAGGGCGATCCTGCGTCGCCGCAGCCACGAGGCGCCGTCAGGGCCGAAGCCGCTGCGTTTCGGCCGGCTCGAGATCGATCCGGGATCGCGGACGGCGCGGGTCGGCGGCCGCGACTGCGCGCTGACCAGCCATCAGTTCGAGCTGCTGGTCGCGCTCGCCCGCAATCCCGGCCGCACCCTCACCCGCGACCAGCTGATGGACGAGGTGCGGGGCGAGGAGCTCGCGGCCTTCGACCGCTCGATCGACGTCCATGTCTCGCGCATCCGCGCCGAGATCGAGGACGACCCGAAGCGCCCTCGGCGCATCATCACAGTGCGGGGGACCGGTTACGTGTTCGCCCGCCGGCAGGACGACGACTGAGTCCGCGGAAAGCCGATGCGCAGCCGCCTGTTCCTCAAGATCTACGCCACGCTGCTCGTTTGTCTCGTGCTTGCGGCGGCTTCGAGCGCGCTGTTCGCGCGGCTCGCCTGGGACGACGCCGACGGCTGGCACGCGCGACGCGACCGCGTGATCGCGGCCGTCCTGCCGCCGGCCTCCGATCCCGCCGCGCTGCAGAGCGCGCTCGACCGGCTGGGCGAAGCGCTCGACGCCGACATCACGGTGTTCGACGCCGAGGGCGTGATGCTCGCCCATGTCGGGAAGCCGGCGCCGGCGGACCTGCCGGAGCGGCTCGACGGCCATGAGCGGATCGGCCGTCCGTTCCGCTTCGCGACGCGGCTCGCCGACGGCCGCGTGGTCGCGGCCCGGATCGACCCGCATTTCGACAATCCCGATCGGGGCCGCAATCTGCTGCTCTTCATCGCCCTGATCACCGGCGTGACGGCGCTCGCCGCCTATCCGGTCGTCCGGCATCTGACGCGCCGGCTCGAGCGGCTGCGCGGCGGGGTCGAGGCCTGGGGCGCGGGCGACCTTCGCCAGCGCGTCGACATTGCGGGCCGCGACGAGGTCGCGGCCGTGGCGCAGACCTTCAACCAGGCGGCCGACACGGTCGAGCGGCTGGTCCGCTCCCACGGCTCGCTGCTCGCCAACGCCAGCCACGAGCTGCGCTCGCCGCTCGCGCGGATGCGGATGGCGCTCGACCTCTATGAGGGCTCGGGCGGGACGGCGGCCCGCGACGAGATCCTCCGCAGCCTCGGCGAGCTCGACGACCTCGTCGAGGAGATCCTGCTCGCGAGCCGGCTCGACCATGCGGGCGACGCACCTCACTCGGAGCAGGTCGACCTGCTGGCGCTCGCGGCGGAGGAGGGCGCCCGCGAGGACGTCGCGATCGCGGGCGAGGCCGCGCTCGTGAAGGGCGATCCGCGGCTGCTCCGCCGGCTGGTCCGCAATCTCCTGCAGAACGCGCGCAAGCACGGCGCGCCGCCCGTGGAGGCGACCGTCCGGCGGACCGGCGGCGTCGTCGAGCTCAGCGTCCGGGACCACGGACCGGGCGTGCCCGAGATCGAGCGGGACCGCATCTTCGAGCCGTTCTACCGGCCGGGCGGGGCGAGCGAGGTGTCGGGCGGATGGGGGCTCGGCCTTGCGCTCGTCCGCCAGATCGCGCTGCGTCACGGCGCGGTCGTCGGCTATGAGGCCCCGCCCAACGGCGGCGCGCGCTTCGTGGTCCGGTTCCCCGGCTGAAGGTCGCGGCGAGCTACTCCGCCAGCGCCTCCTCGCGTTTCTTCGCGATCTTCGGTGAGAACATCGCGACCAGCAGCACGGCGACGATCAGTAGGATCACGGCCGAGATCGGCGACCTCACGAACACGCTGACGTCGCCGTCGGCGATCAGCATCGCGCGGCGGAAGTTCTCTTCCAGCTGCGGCCCGAGCACGAGGCCGAGCAGCAGCGGGGCGGGCTCGACGCCGATCTTGATGAAGAAATAGCCGAGCGCGGCGCA
This sequence comes from Hansschlegelia zhihuaiae, assembly GCF_004103825.1. Taxonomy (GTDB): domain Bacteria; phylum Pseudomonadota; class Alphaproteobacteria; order Rhizobiales; family Methylopilaceae; genus Methylopila; species Methylopila zhihuaiae. The sequence continues at coordinate 137,074 of NZ_RYFI01000005.1, read as the reverse complement.
GCCCAGCATCAGCCAGACATTGAACATCGAGTTCGAGATGCCGTAGGCGCCGATGCAGCAGAACAGCACGATCGCCGGGAACAGCAGCCGGTAGGGGATCTTCAGCATCGAGATCCATACGCCGATCAGCGGCAGGTTGATGACCAGCAGCATGAGGTTGCCGACCCACATGCTGGCGATCAGCCCCCAGACGAGCTGCGGCTGCTCGCGCATGATCTGCGGGCCGGGCTGGATGCCGTGCATCATCAGCGCGCCGATCATCAGCGCCATCAGGGCGTTGGACGGGATGCCGAGGGTCAGAAGCGGGATGAAGCTGGTCTGCGCGCCCGCGTTGTTGGCGGATTCCGGCCCCGCGACGCCCTCGATCGCGCCCTTGCCGAAGCGCGAGGGGTCGCGCGCGATCTTCTTCTCGAGCGCATAGGCCGTGAAGGGCGGAAGCGCCGCGCCGCCGCCCGGCAGCACGCCGAGGAAGGAGCCGATCGCCGTCCCCCGCAGCATCGCCGGGAAGGCCGCGCGAAGATCGGCGAGGCTCGGCATCAGCCCGGTGACCTTTTTGGTCACCACCTGCCGGTCCGCGGAGGTCCGCTCCAGGTTCGCGGCGATCTCGCCGAGCCCGAACAGGCCCATGGCGATCGGCACGAAATCGAGCCCGTCGGCAAGCTGCGGGAAGCCGAAGGTCATGCGCTCCGCGCCCGACGAGACGTCGATGCCGACGATCCCGAGGATCAGTCCGAGCACGATCATGGCGAGCGCCTTGGCGACAGAGCCATGCGCCAGCACCACCGCGGCGATCAGGCCGAGCACCAGCAGGCTGAAATACTCGACCGCGGTGAACTTCAGCGCGAGCGCCGCAAGCGGCAGGGCGAGCAGCGCGATCACGATCGTGGCGACCGTGCCGGCGAAGAACGAGCCGATCGCCGCGATCGCGAGCGCGAGCCCGGCCTGGCCGTTCCTCGCCATCTGGTGGCCGTCGAGGCAGGTCACGACCGAGGACGTCTCGCCCGGCACGTTGACCAGGATCGCGGTGGTCGAGCCGCCATATTGCGCGCCATAGAAGATGCCGGCCAGCATGATGAAGGCGGTCGGCGGCGCGAGCCCGAAGGTGAAGGGCAGCAGGAGCGCCACTGTCGGGATCGGGCCGATGCCGGGCAGCACGCCGATCGCGGTGCCGATCAGGACGCCGAACAGGCAGTAGAGCAGGTTGACAGGCTCGGTCGCGGTCGCAAGGCCGAGCAGCAGGTTGTGGAACAGCTCCATGGCCTCACCAGGGTCCGATCGGCATCGGCAGCGACAGCGCCTTGACGAACAGCAGCGCCGAGGCGGCCGCGACGGCGATCGCGAACAGCGCGATCTCGAGCGGCTTCGTCTCGCGGCTGCCGAGGCCGGCGATCACGACGGTCGCGAAGGCCGCGACCACGATGCCTGCGGTCAGGCCCAGCAGCGCGAAGGCCGCGACGCCGGCGAGGAGGCAGGCGAGGGGACGAGCCTGCGGCGGGTCGATGGGCTCGCCCGCCGTCGTGACGCCGCGGATCGCGAAATAGGCCCCGAAGGCGGTCGCGATCCCGGCCAGCACGCGCGGCATGAAGCCCGGCCCCATGTCCGCGGGCGTCCCGAAGCTGAGCTTGCGCGTCGCGTAGAAGACCAGCGCCGCGACCGCGATCAGGAACACGCCGAACAGCGCGTCCCTGAGGTCGACCCTGGAGGTCACGGGCCTATTGGCCCTTGATGCCGGCGTCGGCGATGATCTTGCCCCAGCGCTCGGTGTTGGTCGCGAGCCACGTCTTGAGGTCGTCGGCCGCTCCCCCGACCACGCGGCCGCCCTGCTGCTTGATGCGGTCCACCACCTCGGGGCGCTTCAGGATCTCGTTGACCGCGGCGTTGACCGCCTGGATGCGCTCCGGCGGCGAACCCGCGGTGCCGAGCAGACCCTGCCAGGAGCCGGCGTCGGCCGAGGGAAGCTTGGCCTCGGTGAAGGTCGGGAGGTCGGGGGCGGCCGAGACGCGCTCGGTCCCGGTGATCGCGAGGCCGCGGAGCTGGCCGCTTGTGACGAAGGGCAGCGTCGCGGTCGCGCCGTTGATGATGACCTTGCTCTCGCCCGAGACCACGGCCTGCGTGGCCGCCGCGCCGCCCTTGTAGGGCACGGTCTTCCACTGGATGCCGAGCTCCTTGGCCATCGAGACCGCGGTGATGTGGTTGACGCCGCCGATGCCGGAATTCGCGATCGCGAGCTTGCCGGGATTGGCCTTGGCGTACTCGATCAGCCCCGCGACGTCCTTGACCTCGAGCGCCGGGTTCACGGCGAGCACGTAGGGCGAGAACATCACCATCGTGACCGGCGCGAGGTCCTCGAGCGGCTTGTAGGTGAGCTCGGAGAACAGGCCGGGGGCCGACGCCACGGTGCCGACGTCGGTCAGGAGATAGGTCGAGCCGTCCTTGTTGGCCTTGGCGACCGCGTCCGCGCCGATGTTGCCGGCCGCGCCCGGCTTGTTCTCGACCACGACCGGCTGGCCGATCTTTTCCTGCAGGAGCGGGCCGATGATGCGGGCGAGCGTGTCGGACGTGCCGCCCGGCGCGTAGGGCACGATGATGCGCACCGGCTTGTCGAAGGCCTGCGCGACGGCGGCGGCGGGGGTCAGGACGGCGGCGGCGGCCAAGGCGCCGCATGCGAGGGCGAGCGCCTCGCGGCGTGTGACGGTCATGCTTTCCTCCCAGGGACGCTGCTGTTCGCAGACTGTTGGGAGAAGGGTCCGCCCGAAGCCTCGACGCTGTCCATCCCAAATCCGGCATGGATCGATGCCGAAATTGGATCGGTCAGCCTCGATGCGTCGCCACGCTGCTCAGGATGATGTCGAGCGCGCGGGCCGCCGCCGGGTTCTCGTTGTCGCGCCGCCAGACCGCGCCGAGCTCGGCGAGATGGCCGCCCGCAGAGCGGATCTCGTGATAGGCGACGCCCTCGAAATGCAGCTGCCGCGCGGCTTCCGGCACCAGCGCGACGCCGAGCCCGATGCGCACCAGCGCCAGCACCGAGTGGATCTGGCTGACATGCTGGGTGACTGCCGGCTGCGCGCCCGCGGCCCCGAACAGGCGCAGCACGAGGTCGTGGAAATAGCGCGCCTCGAACGGCGAATAGCTGATCAGCGGGTCGTCGCCGAGCTCCGCGAGGTCGATCGCGCCGCGGCCGGCGAAGCGGTGGTTCGGCGGCAGCGCGACGATCATCGGCTCGCGAAGCACGATCTTGAAGTCGAACGCCGCGCGCCGCACCGGCGGCCGAACGAGGCCGATGTCGATCCGTCCGGCGGCGAGCGCGTCGAGCTGCGCTGAGGTTACGGCCTCGCGCAGCGCCACGTCGACGTCCGGGAGCTGGGCCTTCAGCTCCTGGAAGACGCGCGGCAGGAAGCCGTAGCCCGACGCCGCCGTGAAGCCGATCGTCACCGCGCCGGCGTCGCCTTCCGACACCCTCCGGATCGACATCGCCGCCCCCTCGGCGAGCTGCAGCAGCCGTCGGGCCTCCGGCAGGAAGGTGCGGCCTGCGGCCGTGAGCGCCACGCGCCGGTGCGAGCGCTCGAACAGCTTCGCCTCGAGCAGATGCTCCAGGAGCTGGATCTGCCGGCTGAGCGGCGGCTGGGTCATGTTCAGCCGGCGCGCCGCCCGTCCGAAATGCAGCTCCTCGGAAACCGCGACGAAGCAGCGGAGGTGGTTGAACTCGAACATCGATACCCAAAGAGCATCGAATGATGCCGTCTAAGGCTTAGACCGGAATTGTCGCCCTCACTACGCTTCCCGTCAATCAACGAGCCGACGGCGATGACCGGACGGCCGGGAGGGAGGACAGAACGAGATGCGCGTGCTCAAGGCCCTTTGCGTCGCCGCGGCCGTCACGGCCGTGGCCGCGCCGTCTTTCGCCATCGCCGCGGACTATCCGAACCGCGCCATCACCATGATCGTGCCGTTTCCGCCCGGCGGCGCCTCGGACATCGCGGCCCGCGTCGTCTCCAAGGAGGCCGAGGCGATCCTCAAGCAGCCGATCATCATCGAGAACCGCGCCGGTGCGACCGGCAATATCGGCGCGCGCGCCGTCGCGTCCTCGGCGCCCGACGGGTACACCCTGCTCTGCGCCGCGCTGTCGGTCTGGTCGATCAACGCCGCGCTGTTCAAGAGCCTGCCTTACGATCCCGCCAAGGACTTCGACCACCTCACGGTCGCGGTCCGCACGCCCAACGTGCTCGCGGTCCGCAAGGACTTCCCGGCCAAGGACCTCAAGGAGTTCATCGCCTATATGAAGGCCAATCCCGGCCAGGTGACGTTCGCGACCTCGGGCTCCGGCTCGTCCGACCATCTGACGTCGGAGCTGTTCTGGCAGACCACAGGCACCAAGGGCATCCACGTGCCCTACAAGGGCGGCGGTCCGGCCATTGGCGATCTGGTCGCCGGCCAGGTCGACGTCTCCTTCGCCAATCTCGGGACGATCTATCCGAACATCGCCGCCGGCAAGGTGAGGGCGATCGCCGTGTCGAGCGACGTCCGCCATGCGCAGCTGCCCGACGTCCCGACCCTCAAGGAGCAGGGCGTCGACCAGGTCGTCTATTCCTGGCAGGCGCTCGGCGGCCCGAAGGGCATGCCCGACGACGTCCGCGCCAAGCTGCAGGACGCCTTCGTCAAGGCGCTCAACACGCAGAGCGTGAAGGACCAGTTCGCCAAGACCGGCTTCGAGGTCGTGGCCAACACGCCCGAGGAGTTCAAGACCTTCCAGGCGGGCGAGATCGCGCGCTGGAAGGAGGTGGTGGCGAAGGGGAACATCGAGGCGCCGTAAGCGCCTCGAGCCTTCCAAAATCCTTCGCCAATGCGACCGGAGCCCAAGACCGTGACCGACGCGCCTCTCTCCATGCGGCCCGAAGCGACGTTCTCGACGCCTGTGGTGACCGGCATGCGCGTCGTGCCCGTCGCGGGCCGCGACAGCATGCTGATGAATCTCAGCGGCGCGCACGGCCCGTTCTTCACCCGCAACATCCTGATCCTCACCGACAGCCGCGGCGCGACCGGGCTCGGCGAGGTTCCGGGCGGCGAAAAGATCCGCCGGACGCTCGAAGACGCGAGCGAGCTGATCGTCGGCCGGCCGATCGGCGCCTGGAACGAGGTGCTGAACCGCATGCGGACCGAATTCGCGGATCGCGACGCGGGCGGACGGGGTCTCCAGACCTTCGACCTTCGCGTCGCGATCCACGCGGTCACGGCGGTCGAGAGCGCCTTCCTCGACCTGCTCGGCCAATATCTCGACGTGCCCGTCGCGGCGCTGCTCGGCGAGGGCCAGCAGCGTCCCGCGGTCGAGATGCTGGGCTACCTGTTTTATGTCGGCGACCGGGTCAGGACGCCCCTGCCTTATCGCGAGCCGGACGCGAAGGACGGCTGGCTGCGGCTGCGCGACGAGAAGGCGCTGACCCCCGAGGCGGTCGCACGGCTCGCGGAGGCGGCGCAGGACCGGTACGGCTTCAACGACTTCAAGCTGAAGGGCGGCGTGTTGCCGGGCGAGCAGGAGATCGCCGCCGTCACGGCCATCAAGCAGCGCTTCCCCAAGGCCCGCGTCACCCTCGACCCAAACGGCGCCTGGTCGCTCGACGAGGCGATCCGGCTCTGCAAGGGGCAAGGGCATGTGCTGGCCTACGCCGAGGACCCGTGCGGGGCCGAGCAGGGCTTTTCGGGCCGCGAGATCATGGCCGAGTTCCGCCGCGCCACGGGCCTGCCGACCGCCACCAACATGATCGCGACCGACTGGCGCCAGATGCGCCACGCGATCCAGCTCGGCTCGGTCGACATCCCGCTCGCCGACCCGCATTTCTGGACGCTCGCCGGCGCCGTGCGGGTCGCCCAGCTCTGCCGCGACCACGACCTGACCTGGGGCTCGCATTCGAACAACCATTTCGACGTCTCGCTCGCCATGTTCACCCATGCGGCGGCGGCTGCGCCCGGCAGGGTGACGGCGATCGACACCCACTGGATCTGGCAGGACGGCCAGCGGCTCACCAAGGAGCCGCTCGAGATCCGCGGCGGCCTCGTCGGCGTGCCGGAGCGGCCGGGCCTCGGGATCGAGATCGACATGGGCGAGGTCGAAAAGGCCCACGAGCTCTACAAGTCCCATGGCCTCGGCGCGCGCGACGACGCCGCCGCCATGCAGTTCCTGATCCCGGGCTGGACCTTCGACAACAAGCGGCCGGCGCTGGCGCGCTGACCGGCCCTCATCCCCCGAAAACAAGAGCGAGGCGAAGCGCCGTGGACCTCCCCAAGAACAGCTTCAAGGCGGCGATCGCCGAAGGCCGCCAGCAGATCGGCCTGTGGTCGAGCCTTGCGAGCCACATCTCGACCGAGGTGATCGCGGGCTCCGGCTTCGACTGGATCCTGCTCGACATGGAGCATTCGCCGAACGACCTCGCCGACATCTATGTCCAGCTGCAGGCGATCATGGAGAGCCCGACCCAGGCCGTGATCCGCATGCCGAGCGACGACCCGATCGCGATCAAGCGCATCCTCGACGCCGGCGCCCAGTCGCTGATGATCCCGAATGTCGAGGACGCCGCCCAGGCCGCGCGCGTGGTGGCGGCGACGCGCTACGCCCCACGTGGCGTGCGCGGCTTCAGCCAGGCGCCCCGCGCCGCCCGCTTCGGGCGCGTCCCGGACTATCACGCGCGCTGCGAGGCCGAGATCTGCGTGATCCTGCAGATCGAGTCCCAGAAGGCGCTCGACAACATCGAGGAGATCGCGGCCGTCGAGGGCGTCGACGCGCTGTTCGTCGGCCCGGGCGACCTCTCGACCAGCCTCGGCTATCTCGGCAAGCAAGGTCATCCGGACGTCGTCGAGACGATCGAGAAGACCATCGGGCGCGTCGTGAAGACCGGCAAGGCCTGCGGGATCCTGACCGGCGACGAGGCGCTGGCGCGGCGCTACATTGCGGCCGGCACCGCCTTCACGGCCGTCGGCTCGGACATGACGCTGCTCGCCCGCACGACCGAACAGCTCGCGGCGAGATTCAAGCAGGGGTGACGAAAAACTGCGTGCGTCGAGACGCGCCTGCGGCGCTCCTCAGCATGAGGCGTCGAGATGCGAAGACCATCCTCATGCTGAGGAGCCCGCGCCAGCGGGCGTCTCGAAGCACGCACTCCATCTCCACAGCTTCCTCGCGGCCCCGCCCACAGCCTTATCCCCAGACCGGAGACCCATCATGAACGTCGGTTTCATCGGCCTTGGCATCATGGGCAAGCCCATGGCCGGTCACCTGATCGCGGGCGGCCACACGCTGTTCCTGAAGAGCCGCCGCGACGTTCCGGGCGAGCTCGTCTCGGCCGGCGGGACCGCCTGCGGGAGCGCCAAGGAGGTCGCCGAGAAATCCGACGTGATCATCATCATGGTGCCGGACACGCCGGACGTCGAAGCCGTGCTGTTCGGCGAGGGCGGCGTCGCGGAAGGACTGTCGGCCGGCAAGATCGTGGTCGACATGAGCTCGATCTCGCCGATCGCGAGCAAAGCCTTCGCGGAGAAGATCGGATCACAAGGCTGCGCCTATCTCGACGCGCCGGTTTCGGGCGGCGAGGTGGGCGCCAAGAACGCCTCGCTCACCATCATGGTCGGGGGCGAGGCGTCGGCCTTCGACAAGGTGAAGCCGCTGTTCGACCTGATGGGCAAGAACGTCACTCATATCGGCCCGAGCGGCACCGGCCAGTCAGCCAAGGTCGCGAACCAGATCATCGTCGCGCTGACCATCGGCGCGGTGGCCGAGGGCCTGCTGTTCGCGTCGAAGGCGGGGGCCGACCCGGCGAAGGTGCGTCAGGCGCTCTCGGGCGGGCTCGCCACCTCGCGGATCCTCGAACTCCACGGCGAACGGATGATCAAGCGGACCTTCGACCCGGGCTTCCGGATCGAGCTCCACCAGAAGGACCTCAACCTCGCGCTCGAAGGCGCGAAGTCGCTCGGCCTCGCCCTGCCCTCGACCGCGATCGCCCAGCAGCTGTTCTCGGTCTGCGTCGCGAATGGCGGCAAGGGCTGGGACCACTCCGCGCTGGTCCGCGCGCTCGAGATCATGTCGAACGCAGAGCTCGGGGCCTGACGAGCCAACGCCGCGGCGCGGAGCGTCCACCGTCGCCCGCCGCAAGGGTCCGCCCTCCCGGACGCGACGCGGCGCCGGCGGCGCCAAGCGCCGCACATTGCATCGACGCCCGGCCGATCTCTCCCCGATTGCCCCGCGCGCGCCCATCGGCTAGGTTCCGCGCGGCTCAGGCACCCGTAGCTCAGCTGGATAGAGCGCTGCCCTCCGAAGGCAGAGGTCAGAGGTTCGAATCCTCTCGGGTGCGCCAAATTTGGCGCCGGTCCGAATAGGACTGCGAACACG
>NZ_RYFI01000005.1:108547-128640 GCF_004103825.1 Hansschlegelia zhihuaiae | reverse complement strand
GGCCCCCCCCCCCCCCGCGGCAGCGACTGGACGATCCTGCGCTTGGTCGAAGGCAAGGCGGCCCGGACGACCATCACGCCGAGTCCAACGCGCGGAACGATCAGGGTCTCGATCGCGTCGACCGCGTCCGCGCCTCCGATTGGAGCGTTGGGGCAGGGGGGGCAGGTCATCGTCGCGCTCGCTTGCGTCAGGTTCGCCAGGGATGGGCGGGCAGCTCCCAGGTTCCGAGCGCCTTCGCGCCGGCCGTCGCGACTGTGTGGTCGTTGTCGACCGAACTGCCGCTGACGCCGATCGCGCCGATCATCACGCCGTCCTTGTCGACGATCGGCAGACCTCCCGGGAAGGTGATCAGGCCGCCATTCGAATGCTCGATGCCGAAGAGCGGGCCGCCAGGCTGCGACAGCTTGCCGATCTCGCCCGTCGGCATGCCGAAGAAGACGGCGGTCTTCGCCTTCTTGATCGCGATGTCGATGCTGCCGACCCAGGCGTCGTCCATACGATGGAAAGCCTTCAGGTCGGCGCCGGAGTCGACCACCGCGACGCACATGAAAGTGTCGATGGCCTTGGCTTTCTCGATCGCCGCCTTGATCGCCGCTCCGGCGTTCTCGATCGTGACATGCATTGCAGATTTCTCCTTTGACGAGTCGCTTCGGCTCGCGGCCGCCGGGCTCACGAGGAGGCGGCGGGCTGCCATTCCACGGCCAACTCCTCGATCGACCGCAGCACGCGATCAACCTTCTGACCCTGTTCCGTCAACCCATATGTGACCTTCGGCGGCACGGTCGCTTCATAGCTTCGAAACACGATTCCCGAGGCCTCCAGGGCGCGCAGCTTCTGGGTCAGAACCTTCGACGAGATTCCTTCGACCAGGCGCCGGAGTTCGCCATGCCTGGTCGGTCCGTTGCTGCTGAGCGCCCACAGGAGGTGGACCGTCCACTCGCCGGACAGCAGACGCAGCGTGCGATCCAGCGGGCACCCTTTGGCGATCTCGAGCATCGTCTCTTTCCAGCGGATACTTTCGGTTCCTTACGAACCTTTTGGTGCATACTTTACGCCCAGAGGCCATCCTGCCAATGTCGCCAAGCGCGCGCCGCAAAATCTGCATTTGCATAGAAATTCTGAGGAGGCGACATAAAAATGTCAGGAAAAACCGAACTTCTCACCCCGCATAACTGTCAGCTGATATTTATTGATCAGCAGCCTCAGATGGCGTTTGGGGTGCAATCCCTTGATCGTCAGGTGCTCAAGAACAATGTCGTCGCTTTGGCGAAGGCCGCCAAAGTCTTCAATATTCCGACGGTGATCACGACGGTCGAGACGGAAAGCTTCTCAGGTCACACCTATCCTGAGCTTCTGGCGGTGTTTCCTGAGCATCCGCTGCTCGAGCGGACGTCGATGAATTCCTGGGATGACCAGAAGGTGCGCGACGCTCTCGCCAAGAACGGCAAGAAGAAGGTGGTCGTATCCGGTCTGTGGACCGAGGTGTGCAACAACAGCTTCGCCCTGTCCGCCATGCACGACGCCGACTACGAAATCTACATGGTGGCGGACGCGTCGGGCGGCACGTCCGTCGACGCCCACGACTATTCAATGCAGCGGATGATCCAGGCCGGAGTGGTTCCGGTCACCTGGCAGCAGGTCATGCTCGAATGGCAGCGCGATTGGGCCCGGCGCGAGACCTATGAGGCCGTCATGGCGATCGTGAAGGAGCATTCGGGCGCCTACGGGATGGGCGTCGATTACGCTTACACGATGGTTCACAAGGCCCCCGAGCGCGTCAAACACGGGGAGCGGCTGGCGCCGGTCGCCGCCTCGTAAGGCCCGCCCTGGGCCGCCCTGCGGCGGAGCCGCGGGGCGGCGTTCCGGCCGCGACCACGGTCCTTGGGACCCGGACATCCGGTCGACGGCTCCGCCTCCGCCGTTTCACAGGCCGGACCTCCGCCGAATCGAGGCTCGTCGGTTCCTGTTGGTCACCATGATCTCTGGAAGGAGTTAGCCGCGTGAAGATCTATCTTCTGTCGCTCGGCGCCGGCCTTCTCGTCGGGATTGTCTATAGCCTGATCGGCGTCCGCTCGCCGGCGCCGCCGGTCGTCGCCCGGCTCGGCATTTTGCTGGGAGAGCAAGTCGTGCCGATCGCCAAACGCCTTTCGCCGGCGAAAACGTCGCGGCCTTCATGAGAACGGGTTGCACGGAGCACGTTCTGGGAAGCTTGCCCCACAACCGAGACAGCCGAGGCGAGGATCTGTCGTGAGCTGGCTAAGCCGACGAGAGACGCTGGCCGGCGCAGCGGCGGCCGCGCTCGCATCGCCAATCCGAGCAGACGCCAGGGAGCGCTCCATGGGAAACTCCGATCTGATCCTGGTCAACGCCAAAGTGACGACGCTCGACCGGCAGAACCCCGCCGCCGAAGCCGTCGCGATCCGCGACGGACAATTTCTGCAGGTGGGATCGGAGGCCGAGGTCAGAGCGGCGGCTCCCGAGGCCGCCGTGATCGACGTGAAAGGCCGCCGCGTCGTCCCGGGGCTGATCGACAGCCACACGCACATCATCAGGGGCGGCCTCAACTACAATATGGAGCTGCGCTGGGACGGCGTTCCGAGCCTGGCCGACGCGATGCGCATGCTGAAGGAGCAGGTCGCCCGCACGCCCGCGCCGCAATGGGTGCGGGTGGTCGGCGGCTTCACCGAGCATCAGTTCGCGGAAAAGCGGCTGCCGACGATCGACGAGATCAACGCCGTCGCGCCCGACACGCCGGTCTTCATTCTGCATCTCTATGATCGGGCGCTGCTCAACGCGGCGGCGCTGCGGGCGGTGGGCTACGCCAAGGACACGCCCAATCCTCCGGGCGGCGAGATCGTCCGCGACCCATCCGGCGCGCCGACCGGCCTGCTGCTGGCCCAGCCAAACGCCACGATCCTCTATGCGACCCTCGCGAAAGGACCCAAGCTGCCGCTCGAGCACCAGATCAATTCGACGCGGCATTTCATGCGCGAGCTGAACGCGTTGGGCGTCACGGGCGTGATCGACGCCGGCGGCGGCTTTCAGAACTATCCCGGCGATTACGAGGTCATCGAGAGGCTGCACAAAGAGGGGCAGATGACCGTCCGGATCAGCTACAATCTGTTCACGCAGAAGCCAAAGGACGAGTTCGCGGACTTCTCCTCCTGGGTGAAGCAGGTCTCGCCGGGAGACGGGGACGACACCTATCGCCACAACGGGGCCGGCGAGATGCTGGTCTATTCGGCCGCGGATTTCGAGGATTTCCGCGTCGCGCGCCCCGACATGCCGCCCAGCATGGAGGGCGACCTCGAGCCGGTCATTCGGCTGCTCGCCGAAAACCGTTGGCCGTGGCGTCTCCACGCGACCTATGACGAGACCATCGGCCGCGCGCTCGACGTGTTCGAGAAGGTCAATCGCGACGTGCCGTTCAACGGACTCCATTGGTTCTTCGACCACGCCGAAACCATCAGCGATCGCAACATCGACCGGATCGCGGCGCTCGGCGGCGGCATCGCGGTGCAGCACCGGATGGCCTATCAGGGAGAGTATTTCGTCGAGCGCTATGGCGCGAAAGCCGCCGAGCGGACGCCGCCGATCGCGCGCATGATGGAGGCCGGACTCCCGGTCGGCGCGGGCACCGACGCCACGCGGGTGGCGAGCTACAATCCCTGGGTTTCGTTGTCCTGGCTCGTCACGTCCAAGACCGTCGGCGGGTTGCGCCTCTATCCTCAGCACAATCGTCTCGATCGCGAGGCCGCTCTGCGCCTCTGGACCGAGGCCAACGCCTGGTTCTCCAACGAAATCGGCAAGAGGGGGCAGATCAAGGCGGGTCAACTGGCCGACCTCGCCGTTCTGTCGGACGACTATTTCTCGGCGCCGGAAGACGAGATCGTCCATCTGCGATCCGTTCTGACGGTGGTCGGCGGCAAGGTCGTCCATGGCGAGGGCGATCACGCCCCGCTCGCGCCGGAGCTGCCGCCGGCGCTGCCGGACTGGTCGCCCGTCCGGACGTTCGGCGGATATCACAAGACGCCGGAGGCGCAAGCCAAGCTGTCGGTCCATTGCGGCTGCTCGAACCGCTGCGCGGTCCATGGCCACGACCACGCGGCCGCCCTCGGCGCGAGCGTTCCAACCGCCGACGTGCAGACCTTCTGGGGCGCGTTCGGCTGCGGCTGTTGGGCCGTCTAACGCATGGCGCCGCGGCTCATCTCGACCCTCCTTGCGGCGGTTCTTTCGCAGCGGCCAGGCCGGGCATGACGGATCAGGCGAACGCCTCCAGACGCTCCGGACCTCTGGGCTATCCGGTCTTTCGCGCGCTCTGGATCGCGACGGTCGTCTCCAATGTCGGCACCTGGATGCACGACGTCGGGGCCGGCTGGCTGATGACGTCGCTTTCGCCGAGCCCTCTGATGGTGGCTCTCGTCCAGGCGGCGACGACGGGGCCGATGTTCCTGCTGGCGCTGCCGGCGGGAGCGCTCGCCGACATCATCGATCGCCGGCGGATGCTGCTCGCGGCCCAATTGCTGAGCGTCGCGGCGGCGGCCGTCTTGGCGACGTCGACGGCGCTGGGCCTCACCACCGCCTATGCGCTGCTCGCCGCGACCTTCGTCCTCGGCGTGGCGGCGGCGCTCAGCGCGCCGGTGCTCCAGGCGATCGTCCCGGAGCTCGTCGGGAAGCCGGACCTGCCGGACGCCGTCGCTCTGAACAGTCTCGGCGTGAACATCGCGCGCGCGATCGGGCCGGCGCTGGGCGGCGTGATCGTCGCGGCGGCGGGGACGCCCGCCGTCTTCGCGCTGAACGCGGTTTCAACTGTCGCCGTGCTCGTCGTGTTGGCGAGATGGCGGCGCGCCGGCGCCGTTCAGACATTGCCGCCGGAGCATTTCTTCGGAGCTCTGAAGGCCGGCTACCGGTATGCGCGGCACTCTTCCGCGCTCCGACTGGTGCTCGTCCGGGCGTTGGGGTTCTTTCTGTTCGGCAGCGCGCTGTGGGCGATGCTTCCGCTGGTCGCGCGACGTGAGCTCGGGCTCGAGGCGGCGGGCTACGGAGCCCTGCTGGGCTGCATGGGCGCGGGCGCGATCCTGGGCGCGCTCGCGTTGAAGCGCTTGCGTTCGCGCGTTCCGGCGAACGCCGTCACGCTCGGCGCCGCTCTCCTGTTCGCCCTGGCGACCGCGTTCCTGTCCTTCGCGCCGAACGCCTGGGTCGCCGGCGCGGCGATGGCGACCGCAGGCCTCGCCTGGATCGGGACGCTGACGTCGCTCAACGTCGCGGCGCAGGCGGCGTCTCCGGGCTGGGTGAAGGCGCGGGCGCTCGCGGTCTATCTCCTCGTGTTCCAGGGGTCGATGACCGCGGGAAGCGTGCTGTGGGGAGCGCTAGCGGCGCAGACGAGCGTCTCCACGGCGCTGATGGTCGCAGCCGTCGTAGGGGCCGCTGCGGGGCTGATCCTGGCCCGCATCTGGCCGCTGCCGAGCAGCGCCGAGATCGATCTCAGCCCCTCGCATCACTGGGCCGAACCGACCGTCCACGTCAAACCGGCCGGCGATCGCGGGCCCGTGCTGATCGAGATCGAGTACCGGGTCGCGCCCGAACGGATCACGGATTTCGTCACGGCCCTGCAGCGCTTCAAATCCGTCCGGCATCGCGACGGCGCCATTCGATGGAACGTCTGGGAGGATGCGGCCGAGCCCGGACGCGTGGTCGAGCAGTTCGTCGTCGAAAGCTGGCTCGAGCATCAGCGCCAGCATGAACGGATCACCAACGCCGACCGGATCGACCAGGAGGCTTTGAACGCCTTTCACGTCGGCGACGGGCCGCCCATCGTCCGGCACCTGCTGAAGCCCTTGTGATGCGCGTCCGGGCGGCCATCCTGCTTTGGCTCTCGACATGCCTCGCCGCGACCGCGCAGGTTCCCGACGTCAAGCAGACCAACTGGCGTTACGACGAAGACTGGTCGGTTCTGCGCGCCGCGCCGCCCGGCGGACCATGGTGGCGGCCATTCAAATATGCGCCGCTCGCCGCGGGCGGAGCCGCATGGGCGAGCTTCGGCTTGGAGGCCCGGCTGCGCTATGAAGGGTTCCGCGGCAATCTGTCGGGAGACGGCCCGGCTCCCGACGACGGTTACTTCTGGCGGCGGTTCATGCCGACGCCGACGTCCACATCGGGCCGCTCAGGGCCCTCGGTCAGTTGATCGCCGCCGACGCCCATGGCGTCGGGGCCGACGAGGGCCCCGTGGACGCGACCAAGGTCGATCGACTCCAATCCTTCGTCGATCTCCGCCTGCCGATCGGCGACGCCGGCGCCGTCACCGTCAGGGGCGGCCGGGAACTCATGCCGCTCGGCTCCGAGCGACTGATCTCGATGCTTGATCGTTCCGCCCATCGTCGCGCTCCTCCCGCTGATCGTGCATCTGCGGACGCCATCCGTGGCGGCGCAGTGACACGAACCATGACAGGCGCGCAGATGTCCGGTTCCGCCGCGGCGGCGTCGCGACAGACGCGCTTGCGGAGGGGCTAAGCCTTGCCGCTCTTCCACTCCGCGTAGCGCGCCCTGGTCTCGTCGTTCATGGGGTAGAGGCCGGGGAGCGAGGCGCCGCGCTCGACCTCGCCCATGATCCAGCCCTCCATGCGCTCCTGCTCGGGGGCCTCGGCCAGCACCTGGTCGAGATAGGCCGCCGGGATCACCACCGCGCCGTCCTCGTCCACCACCACGACGTCGTCCGGGAACACCGCGACCCCGCCGCAGCCGACCGGCTCCTGCCAGCCCACGAAGGTGAGGCCCGCGACCGAGGGCGGGGCGGCCGCGCCGTCGCACCAGACGTCCAGGCCGCTCGCCAGCACGCCCGCGACGTCGCGCATCACGCCGTCGGTCACCAGCGCCGCGACCCCGCGCTTCGCCATCCGGGCGCACAGGATGTCGCCGAAGATGCCGGCGTCCTTCACGCCCATCGCGTCCACCACCGCGACGCAGCCCTCGGGCATCGCCTCGATCGCCGCGCGGGTCGAGATCGGCGAGGCCCAGCTCGCGGGCGTCGCGAGGTCCTCGCGCGCCGGCACGAAGCGCAGCGTGAAGGCCGGTCCGACGACGCGGGGCTGGCCGGCTTTTAGCGGCCGCGTGCCGCGCATCCAGACGTTCCGCAAGCCCTTCTTGAGCAGGACGGTCGTGATCGTCGCGGTCGTGATCCCGCGGAGCGTCTCGATCGCGGCAGGGTCGAGGACCATCTGTCTCACCTCACGCTTGTCTGTTCGGGCCCGAGGCCCGCAGGAAATCGAAGTCGCAACCCTCGTCGGCCTGCAGCACGTTGTCCTCGAACAGCCGCGCATAGCCGCGAGCGGGAATTTTTCGGGCCGGCGCCTTGGCGAGTTCGCCGCGCCGACGGTCCAGCTCCTCGTCGTCGACCAGCAGATCGATACGGCGCCCCGCGACGTCGAGACGGATCAGGTCGCCGTCCCGCACGAGCGCAAGCGGACCGCCGTCGGCCGATTCCGGGGTGATGTGGAGCACAATCGAGCCAAAGGCCGTGCCGCTCATCCGCGCGTCGGAGATCCGCACCATGTCCTTGACGCCCCGACGGCCGAGCTTCTTGGGGATCGGCAGGTAGCCGGCCTCCGGCATGCCGGGCGCGCCCTTCGGGCCGGTGTTGCGCAGAACGAGCACGTCGTCGGCCTCGACGTCGAGCTCGGGATCGTCGATGCGCGCCGCCATGTCTTCGACCGATTCGAACACCAGCGCCCGGCCCGTGTGCTGCAGCAGCCGCGGCGTCGCAGCCGCCCGCTTGATGATCGCGCCGCGGGGCGCGAGGTTGCCGGCCAGCACGGCTATCGAGCCCTCGGGTTTGATCGGGTTCCCGCGCGGCCTGATCACGTCTTGTCCGGACACGTCTTCGGCCTTCGCCGCGACGTCGCGCAGCGTCTCCCCGGTGACGGTCTTCGCGTCGAGATCGATCAGGTCTCCAAGCTGGGCGATGAGCTTCGGCATGCCGCCGGCGTGGTGGAAATGTTCCATGTAATGGGCCCCTGAGGGCTTCAGATCGACGAGCACGGGCGCCTCGCGGCCGATCCGGTCGAGCTCCGCCATGTCGAAGCCGTGCGGGGTGCGGTTCGCGATCGCGGTGAGGTGGATCACGCCGTTGGTCGAGCCGCCGATCGCCTGCAGGACCACGGCTGCGTTGCGGAACGCGGCCGGCGTGAGGATCTCGCTCGGGCGTGGGCCGCCAGCGACCGCCATCCGGGCGGCGACCGTCCCGCTCGCCTCGGCGACGCGGATGCGCTCGGCGTGCGGCGCCGGGATCGTCGCGCTCGTCGGCAGGGAAAGCCCCATGACCTCGGTGAGGCACGCCATGGTGCTGGCCGTCCCCATCACCATGCAGGTGCCGACCGAGGGCGCGAGGCGGCCATTGACGGCCTCGATCTCGGCCTCGTCCAACTCGCCCGCCCGGTGCATGCCCCAGAGCCGCCGGCAGTCGGTGCAGGCCCCGAGAACTTCGCCCTTGTGATGGCCCACCACCATCGGGCCGACCGGCACCACGACGGTCGGCAGGTCGACGCTCACCGCGCCCATGATCTGCGCCGGGAGCGTCTTGTCGCAGCCGCCGATCACGACGACCGCGTCCATCGGCTGGGCGCGGATCATCTCCTCGGTGTCCATCGCCATCAGATTGCGAACGAACATCGAGGTCGGGTGCGAGAAGCTCTCGTGGATCGAGATGGTCGGGAACGCCATCGGCATGGCGCCGGCGAGCATCACGCCGCGCTTCACGGCCTCGACCAGCGCCGGCACGTTGCCGTGGCAGGGGTTGTAGTCGCTGTAGGTGTCGATGATCCCGACGATCGGGCGCGACAGCGCGTCGTCCGAATAGCCCATCGCCTTGATGAAAGCCTTGCGCAGGAACAGCGAGAAGCCTGCGTCCCCGTAGCTCGTCAGGCCTTTTCGCAGCCCTTTGGTCATCGCCGTTTCCCTTCGCGGATCGCCGCGCGACTGTCCAGCCCCATACAGCTCCCCTCTCGGATTATCAACGAAGTCCGTCCGGTTTAGTGCTTTCGAGCCATCATAGGTCACATCAGGCATGGATTATTGACAATATCCACCTCCATCGGCATCGTGCCACGCGGCATGAACCGGATGATGAGCGTGAGCCGATCGGGCGCCGGACGGGGAAGCGCATGAGCGAGGCGTCGCCGTCGATCGCGCGCGATTTCGCGTTCGAGGAGCTCGTCCGCGCCATCGAGGAGGACGTGATCTTCGGCCGCGTGGCGCCTGGAGCGCGGCTCGTCGAGGACAACCTGATGGCGCGCCATGGCGCGAGCCGGCACTTCATTCGCCAGGCGCTCGGCCAACTCGAGCGCTCTGGGATGGTGCGGCGGGAGAAGAATGTCGGCGCGACCGTCGCGTCCTATTCGGCCGACGAGGCGCGCCAGATCTACGAGGTGCGCGAGATGCTGACGCGCCAGGCGGCGCTGATGGTGCCGCTGCCCGCCCCGCAAGCGCTGGTCGACAGGCTCCACGATATCCAGAGCCGCTACGTCGCGGCGGAGGCCTCGGATTTGCGGCTTCTGCACGAGATCAACGACGAGTTTCACTTCGCGCTGTTCTCCGCCTGCGGAAATCCTTTCCTCGTGCGGACCCTGTGCGACTACATGGCGCTGACCTTGCCGATGCGCGCGAAGAACCTCGCCGATCCGGAGGGCCTCGCACGGTCGCGCCGCGAACACGAGCTGATGATCGAGCTGCTCAGAGGCGGCGACAGCTGGCCGCTGGCGCAGCTCTGCGTCGACCATCTCCAGACCAGCAAGGCCGACTATCTCGGTCGCGTCGGATCCGCCGCGCCGCGCTTTCCAGTCGAGGTCGGGAACGGACGGGGCTGAAGTCGCTTGCGGACCGCCCCGGCAGAGGGCGCGCCGCCAGAAGGAAACGCCGAAAGGGAAATCGATATGAAAAGACTGATCGCGCTCGCGGCGGCGGCGCTATTCGCCGCCGCTCCCGCGAAAGCCGAGACCGACTGGCCGAAGCGGGACGTTTCGGTCGTCGTGCCGTTCTCGGCCGGCGGCACCACGGTTATGTTCGCCCGCATCTTCACCAACGACATGCAGGCGAAATACGGCAAGCCCTTCGTGGTCGAGAACAAGACCGGCGCGGGCGGCACCGTCGGCGCCGCCTTCGCGGCCAAGGGCGACAAGGACGGCTACATGCTGTTCGTCGGCACGGCCAGCACCCACGCCATCGCGCCCTTCGTCTACAAGAACCCGCGCTACGACGCCGAGAAGGATTTTCAGCCGATCGGCCTGTTCGCCAAGGTGCCGGGCCTGCTGGTCGTGTCCAACAAGTTGCCGATCAAGACCGTGCAGGAGCTGATCGACTACGCCAAGGCGCATCCGGGCGAACTCAATTTCGGATCATCGGGCATCGGCAGCGCGCCGCATCTGCCGGCGGAGCTGTTCCAGGCTATGGCCGGGGTGAAGCTCAATCACGTGCCCTACAAGGCCTCGAACGAGGTGATGACCGCGCTGATCGGCGGCCATGTCGACCTCGCCTTCGACAACATCACTTCGGCGCTGCCGCAGGCGAAGTCAGGGACCATGCGCGCGCTCGGCGTGACGGGACCGGAGCGCAGCAAATCCGCGCCGGAAATCCCCGCCATCGCCGAGACGCTGCCGGGCTTCGACGCGCAGTCCTGGCACGGCCTGTTCGCGCCTGCGGGCACGCCGAAGCCGATCGTCGACCAGATCTCGGCCGACGTGAAGCGGATCGTCGCGCTGCCGGCCGTCGAGGCGAAGTTCAAGGAGATCGGCGCCGAGCCCGCTCCTATGACCCCGGAGGAGTTCGCGAAGTTTGCAGCCGAGGAACGGGTCAAGTACCGGGACATCGTCACGAAGGCCGGCATCGTCCCGCAGTGAAGCGGATCGGAAGGAAGGAGAGCTGAACCCATGGATTTCGGACTGAAGGGGAAGACGGCTCTGGTGCTCGGCGCGGGCGGCGGACTCGGACGGGCGATCGCGACGGCGCTCGCGCGGGAGGGCGCGCGCGTCGCGATCGGCGGCCGCAGCGCCGACTCGCTCGAGCCGACGCTCGCCGAGATCAGGGCCGCAGGCGGCGAAGGCCTGCCGCTCGTCTGGGACCTCGCCGACATCGGCGCGATCGAGGCCCAGGTCTCCGAGATCGAGCGGCGCTTCGGTCCGGTCGAGGTGCTCGTGAACAACACCGGCGGCCCGCCCCCGACGCCAGCCGCCGGACAGGACGTCGAGCTCTGGTCCAGGCAGTTTCAGGCGATGGTCCTGTCGGTCATCGCGTTGACCGATCGCGTGCTGCCGAAGATGCGCGAGCGCAAATGGGGGCGCGTCATCACTTCGACCTCCTCCGGCGTCGTCGCCCCGATCCCCAATCTCGGCGTTTCTAACGCGCTCCGCTCGACCCTGGTCGGTTGGTCCAAGACGCTCGCCCGGGAAGTCGGGCGCGACGGCGTGACGGTCAACATCGTGCTGCCGGGCCGGGTCGCCACAAAACGCATCCTGTTCCTCGACGAGGCCAAGGCGAAGCGCGAAAGCCGCGCCGTTGAGGAGGTCTCGAAAGAGAGCACCGCGCAGATCCCGGTCGGGCGCTACGGACGGCCGGAGGAGTATGGCGACGTCGTCGCCTTTCTGGCGAGCGAGCGCTCATCCTACGTCACCGGCTCGGTCATCCGCGTCGACGGCGGACTGATCCCGAGCATCTGAGGCGCAGCAGCGCCGAACCCGACGAACAACGCACCGAGGAGTCCGCCCCCGTGGCCCTGACGAGCTCGATCACGGGCGTCGTGCCGATCGCGCCGACGCCGTTCCACCCCGACGGCCGCGTCGACGAGGCCTCGCTCGACCGCATGACCGACTGGCTCACCGAGATCGGCGTCGACGGCGTCACGATCCTCGGTCAGCTCGGCGAGGCGCCGAAGCTCGAGCATTCCGAGTCGAAGGCGATCGTGGCGGCGGTCGCGAAGCGCTTTGCGAAGCCGATCATCGTCGGCGTCACGGCGCCGGGCTTCGCGGCGATGCGCGCGCTCGCCCGCGACGTGATGGAGCTCGGCGCGGCCGGCGTCATGATCGCGCCGCCCAACACGCTCCGGACCGACGACCAGATCGTCGGCTATTACCGGCAGGCCTCGGAGGCGATCGGCGCCGACGTGCCCTTCGTCATCCAGGACTACCCGCTGTCGTTCTCGGTCGTCATGACGCCGTCGGTGATCCGGCGGATCGTCATGGAGAACGAGGCCTGCGCGATGCTGAAGCACGAAGACTGGCCGGGCCTCGACAAGATCACCACGCTGCGCGGCTTCGAGCGCGACGGCTCGATGCGCCATGTCTCGATCCTGGTCGGCAATGGCGGCCTGTTCCTCGACTTCGAGACCGAGCGCGGCGCCGACGGCGCGAACACCGGCTACGCCTTCCCCGAAATGCTGATCGACGTGGTGCGGCTCACGGGGGAGGCGAGGCGCGACGAGGCCCACGACCTGTTCGACGCGCATCTGCCCTATCTGCGCTACGAGCAGCAGCAGGGCCCGCTCGGCCTCGCGGCGCGCAAATACGTGCTGATGCGGCGCGGCATCCTGGCCTCGGACGCGCAGCGCAGGCCCTCCGCGAGCCTCACGGCCCAATCGCGCGAGGAGATCGACTACCTTCTGTCGCGCGTGGCGCGGGTGGACTCGCGTGCGGACGCGTTCCGGCGGTGACCGATAGGCCGGCCATCCGGCGCGAAGCGAACCGGCTCGCCGCGTTGCGCCGCCTCCGTCATCAAGCGCCGCGATGCGGGAGGAGGATGAGTTTGGCCGCCGCGACTCGGTTCGCGTCGATGTCCGCAAAAGCGCCCGGAGCGTCGTCGAGAGCACGGCTCTCCGTCCAGTCGAGCGCGCCGAGCCGGCCGGAGGCGAGCGCCTGGATCACGTCGCGGAAATCCTGGGCCGTGTAGCAATACGAGCCCGTCACGGACGATGACGCCGCCGGGCTTCACGATCAAGAGGCCGCCTCACGAGTGGCGCGCCCACGGCGTCGACGACAAGGTCGGCGCTGTCGGCGGACGGCTCGCCCCGGTCTCCGGGCGCGTGGCAGCAGATCCGGCCGCTGCGCGCGGCGGTCGCGCGCCGGGCCGCGTTCGGCTCGATCAGATGAACCTCCGCCGCGCCCTGCATGCTCAGCACGAGCGCCGCCGCCGAACACGACCGTCCGCGCGCCCGAGAGCGGCCGGCCGGGCAGCCGCGCCCTGATTGACCGCGTGATAGGAGACCGCGACCGGCTCGGCGAGCGCCGCCTTCTCGGCCGGGAAATTGTCGGGGAACGGCTCGAGATTGCGGAGCGGAGCCGCGACATAGTCCGCGAATGCGCCCGGACGTGGGGGCATGGAGAGGATCTCGCGGCGCGGACAGAGGTGCGACCGGCCGCTCTCGCACGCCGCGCAGCGCCCGCAGACGACGATCCGTCCCGCCGCCTCGTGGCCGAGGACCAGCGGCGCCGGCCGACGGCCGTCATGGCCGTGCTAGGCGTGCATGTCGGAGCCGCAGACGCCGACCGCCTCCACGTCTTCACGACCGCCTATGAGGTGTTTCTGGGCTTCGGGGCTCGCGGTCGACCTCGCGGACGCCAAGGAGGCGATCTGGTCTCATCTCGACCGTTTCGCCTGCCGCTTTCTTTCAGTTGGACCGACGAAGCGACGGGGAAGGATGGTGATCCTTGAATCCGCGGCGCGCCCGCCTCGCCGAAGTTTGTTAACCGGAGCATCCGCGAAAGCTTCGCGCGAATTGCCGAACGTCAGGAACAAGGCTAGCCTTGGTCCTTGCGGGGCGCGGCGATGCGCGCCCTCCGAAGTCCGCGTTCGGGGCGCGTCCGCCGTCGATCCGTGACGGCCGGCCTCTGAGTGTCACGAGGCGGTCTCACGGAGGGCGACATGCCCGTCAATCCGACCTACCCCGGCGTCTATATCGAAGAAATTCCGAGCGGCGTCCGGACGATCCGCGGGGTCGCGACGTCGGTCGCGGCCTTTGTCGGCAGCTTCCAGCGGGGACTTCTCGACGAGGCCGTCCAGATCTTCTCGATGGGCGACTTCGAGCGGGAATATGGCGGGCTCGACCGCAACAGCGAGACCAGCTACGCGATCCAGCAATTCTTCCTGAACGGCGGCTCCGAGGCCCATGTCGTGCGGGTCGCCGACACCGCCACCGGGGCCGCGGCCGCGCCGCCCACCAACGCGAACGCGGCGTCCGCAATCCTGGAGGACCAGCCGGCGGCCGGCGCGCAGATGTTCCGCGCGACGGCGGGCCGGCGCATCCGCGGCGAGGCCGCCCGCAATCCCGGGACATGGGGCAACTTCCTGCGCCTCGAGGCGGACTACGCGACCGCCTCGCCGGCCAGTCTGTTCAACCTGACGGTCCAGGAGGTGCGCCTCGACGGCGACCGCACCGTCGTGTTGCGGACCGAGACCTTCCGCAATCTGACGATGGAGCCAGACACTCCCAACAATGCGCTGGAGGTGGTCAACCAGGGCTCGCTTCTCGTCCAGCTCGACCGCGACGGCATGCCGGCGCTCGTCGCGCCGGCTCCCGGCTCGCCGTGGCCGCGGCCGGCGTCCCACGGCACGCTGGGAGCAGCCCTGCCGGCGAGCCCGGTCTCGATTCCGCCGACGGGCTCGTCCCTCAACGTCACCGTGTCGGGCTTCCCGATCATCAACGGCACGCTCGACTATGTGGGCGCGCCGCCGACGAGCTACGCCGGGCTGCGGCCCCTGCTCGAGGCGGAAATCCGCAGCCGGGCGGCCAGCCTGCCGGACGCGCAGCGCGGTCTGCTGGCGAACGCCAGCGTCCAGCTCCTGGGCGACGGGTCCACGGCCGAGCCGTTCCGCTATTTCGTCAGGCTCGGGCGCGACGCTCGGCCTTTCGACCCCGCCCGCTCGATAACGTTCGCGGGCGCAGCCGCAGGCGCGGCGCCGGGGGTCCGGCTGTCCGCCGGAGCCGTGATCAATCGCCAGCAAGGCGCGCTTTCGGGCGGCCGGGACGGGACCCCTCCGGCCCCGGGCACGACCCACAGGCCGATCCCGGTCGGATTCTTCGCGGGCGCGATCGGTCCGAAGACCGGCATGTACGCGCTCGAGGACGTCGACCTCTTCAACATCCTGTGCATCCCCGAGGCCACGACCATGTCGGCCGACGACATGCGAAGCCTCTACGCCGAGGCCGAATCCTACGTCGGGGATCGTCGCGCGATGCTGATCGCCGACATTCCCGCCTCGGTCCGCACGCTCGACCAGATGCAGACCTGGCTGAACGACAATGCCGGGCTCCGGCACCCCAACTCGGCGGTCTATTTCCCACGCGCGAACGTTCCCGACCCGCTCAACCGCAACCGGCCGCGCTCGCTCGCGAATTGCGGCACGATCGCCGGCCTCTGGGCGCGCACCGACGCCGAGCGCGGCGTCTGGAAGGCGCCGGCCGGCACCGAGGCGCGGCTGCGCAACGTCGTGACGCTCGACTACAAGCTGACCGACCAGGAGAACGGCGTGCTGAACCCCCTCGGGGTCAACTGCCTGCGGACATTCCCGGTCTATTCCAGCATCTGCTGGGGCGCGCGCACGCTCGACGGCGCCGACGTCATCGCGTCGGACTTCAAATACATCCCCGTGCGCCGCATCACGCTGTTCATCGAGGAAAGCCTGTTCCGCGGCACCCAATGGGTGGTGTTCGAGCCGAACGACGAGCCGCTCTGGGCGCAGATCAGGCTCAATGTCGGCGCCTTCATGCAGGACCTGTTCCGCAAGGGCGCTTTCCAGGGCAAGTCGCCGCGCGAGGCCTATTTCGTGAAGTGCGACAGCGAAACCACGACCCAGCAGGACATCGACAGCGGGATCGTCAATGTCGAGGTCGGCTTCGCGCCGCTGAAGCCGGCCGAGTTCGTCATCCTGAAGATCCAGCAGATCGCCCGCCGGGCGGACGTCTAGCGCGGAGAGCTGAGCATGGCGCAGTTCACGGCCAATCCCCGTCGCTTCGATCCCTACAAGAACTTCAAGTTCCGCGTGAAGTGGGACGGCCGCTACGTCGCGGGCGTCAGCAAGGTCTCGGCGCTGAAGCGGTCGACCGAAGTGGTCGAGCACCGCGAGGGCGGCGATCCGAGCACCTCGCGCAAATCCCCCGGGCGGAGCAAATACGAGGCGATCACCCTCGAGCGCGGGGTCACCCACGACCTTGAATTCGAACGCTGGGCCAACAAGGTCTGGAATTTTGGGGGCCGCGACGGCGGCGAATCCTCGCTCGCGGATTTCCGCAAGGACATCATCATCGACATCTTCAACGAGGCCGGTCAGACCGTGCTCTCATATCATGTCTACCGGTGCTGGGTGTCGGAATATCAGGCGCTGCCCGATTTCGACGCCAACGCCAACGCTGTCGCGATCCAGACGCTGAAGATCGAGAACGAGGGCTGGGAGCGCGACGTCTCGGTCGCCGAGCCGGTCGAGCCGTCCTTCAACAATCCCGACTGACCGGCGCGGTCCGAATCCGGTGGGCGAGGGGTGACGCATGCATGTCGTCGTCGGGCTCAGCAGCGGGCGCGGAATCGCCGTGCGCGCGCTCACCGGCCGCGAGGAGGCGCTTGTCGCCGAAATGCGGCCGCCGAGCCCGGCCGCGTGGGGCAACGCGGTGCTGTCCTTCGCGGCGGCTGACCCGGGCTCCGGCGAGCCGATCGGCCGGGACGCGGTGCGTCGCCTCAGCCTCGGCGACCGCGAGCGTCTACTGCTCGCCGTCTATGTCGCGACCTTCGGCGCGGCCGATCTGGTGGCGCGCTGCCAGGGCTGCGGCGAGACCGTCGAGGTCGAGCTCGACCTTGCGGGTTTTCTGGCCGAGGCCGAAAGGCGCGGCCGCTTCTCCGAAGCGATCGACATCGCGATCGAGGGCGACGCGCCGTCCCTTCGCGGGCGGCTTCCGCTGGCCGGCGATCTCGAGGAGATCGCGGCGCTCGCGGCCTCCGATCCGTCGGGCGCGGCCGAAGAGCTGCTCGATCGCTGCCTCCGGACCGCCGGCGGACCGGGAGCCCCGAACCTGACGCCCGAGCGACGCGACGTCGCCAGGGCGGCGCTCGCGCGCGCCGTCGAGGAACGCGATCCGGACGCCGAGATTTCGGTCGCGATGACCTGCCCCAACTGCGCGAGGGCCCACGACGCGCTTCTCGACGCCGCGACGCTGCTCCGCGGGCGAGGGCTCGCAGGGGACCAGATTTTCGTCGAGGTCGACCGGCTGGCGCGGATCTATCATTGGAACGAGGCGGACATTCTCGATCTGCCGCGCTCCCGCCGGCTGCGCTATCTCGCCCTCGCCGGGGAGCATGGCGCGTGAGCGACCTCTTCCTCTCGCTCGCGGCGCGCGCCGCCGGGCTCAGGCCGGAGGGCGCGCCCTTGCTCACCCCGCGCTCCGCCGCCCGCTTCGAGACCGCGCCCGCCGAGCCGGAGATCGAAACGCCGGACTCGTTCGCGTCGGTCCTTCGGAAGGACGGGCGGCCGCCCGCCCCACGGGAAACCGCTAAGGAGGGCGCCGGCGCCGCGCCGCCGGCCGCCCTGGAGCGCCGGGCGTCCGAGCGACCGGATCGCCTCGTGGCGGACCGACCCGACATCGCCGGGAAGCAATTCTCGTCTCCCCCGCCGCCGACGGTCCTGGGCGTTGAAGGCGAAGCGCTCCATCCGGCGCCGTCGCGACCACCGGCGCCTTCGCTGCCCGACAGGGCGGTCGCGGCTCCGCGCGTCGGACCCACGGCCGTCGATCGGCCAGTCGCCGCACGAGCAAGGTCTGACGCTGCGCCTGACGTGGACTCCCTTCAGGCGGATGCTGTCGCGCCTGCGGCCCGGAAAGTCCCGGACGTCGAGGTCGAGACCCCGACGGCCCCCCCGCAGCGCGAGCGCGAGACGGCGCGGTTCGCGCCGCTCGTCGCGGCCCCCGCACTCACGCCGCCGACGGGGCGCGTCACGCCGCCGCCGGTCAATGTCTCGATCGGCCGGATCGAGGTCTCGCTGGCGCCGCCGCCGCAGGAGAGGGCGCTCGCGCGGGTCGAAAGAATCCGAGGCTTCGCCGGCTATGAAGGCGCCCGGCGCGGACGGCGTTGAGCGGCGTCCATGGCCGACCACACCGCCATCGCCGCCGTCAGCCGCACCCTTCGGGCTCTGCTGCTCGACCGCATGTCGGCGCCAGCCGCGGTCACGCTCGCGCCGCCGGACGTCGACGTCGACGGCGTCGAAGGCGCGCGCGTCAACCTCTACCTCTATCAGGTGCTGGAGAACCCCTATCTCGCAAATCAGGAGGCGGGCGCCGCGGCCAAGGCGAGCGGCTACGGCGCGCCGCCGCTGTCGCTTGACCTCCGCTACCTGATGACCACGCACAGCGCGCAGGAGACCTCCGTTCAGGCGGACTTGAACGCCCAGACGCTGCTCGGCGACGCGATGCGCGTGATGCACTTCTTCGGGCCGCAGATCCATGCGCTGAGCGTGACGCGACCGGCCGCCGGCACGGTCGGCGACCCGCTGCTCGATCCGTCGCTCGCCTCCGAATATGAGCGCATCCGGCCGAAGCTGCACCCGGCGAATCTCGACGACACGAGCAAGATCTGGTCGGCGATGGCGGAGGAGAACTTCCGCCGCACGGTGATCTACGAGGTGAAGGTCGTGCAGATCGAGCCGCCGGAGCCGCGCCGTCGCCCCGTGCCGGTCGGCGTGCGCCGGATCATGGCGACGCCCGCGCGGCGACCGGTCATCGTCCGGGCCTATGTCACGCCTGCGCCGGGCGAACCGACCGGCGAGACGCGCGCGCGGATCGGCGACGAGATCACCATCGAGACGGCGCTCGCCAACGCCCCCCTGGTCTATGTCCGGCTCGGGGCGCTCGATCCGATCCGGCTGCCGCCGAGCGCCGACGGCTTCTATCGCGTCGTGCTTCCCGATGATTTCTATGACCACGACCTCGACCATCCGACCGGGCCGCTGAACCCCATTCTGGCGCCTCAGCAGCTGCAGCCCGGTCTTCTTGAGGTGCGGGTGGTCGTGCGGCGCGAGGTCGACGGGGTGGAGGGCGGAGAGCTCGACCGCGGCGACGCGTTCGAGGAGGCGCGCGACTTCTCCTCCAACGTCGCGCTGCTGCAACTGGTGCCCGAGATCACGGGCGTGACGCCCGGCGCCGCGTCCGGCGGGGTGCTGCGCGTGACCGGCGCCCGGCTCTGGCGGTCCGGCGCGCGCGAGGCGGTGGTGACGATCGGCGACGCCGCGGTCCGCATCCGGCCGCCGGTCGGCGCCGATCCGTGGCTCGCGCCGACCGCGACGCAGGTCGAGGTTCCGATCGCCGAGGCCGCGGCGCGGCTCGCCGATCCACCGGCGGGCGGCGACGTCTACCCCGTGGCGGTCGAGGTAGACGGCGCGCGCAGCCGCGACGCCTTCGCCTTCCGGCTGGACCCGTGAGGCGGCGATGAGCGATGCCGCCGCCCCCGTCGCCGGCTTCGACCCGGCCTTGATCGTCTCGACGGCCGGCGGAAACTGGCGCGTCGCCGAGCTCGGCTTCGCCTGGATCGGCGCGCTGCTGGACGCCAGGCCCGGCGACGAAGGGGCGGCGACGCCCGAGGGCCTGCGCGTCGCGGACGCGCGCGGCGCGTATGACGACGCCCGCGACCGGCTGCGCGCCTCCGGCGGCGTGGTGGCGATCGACCGGATGTCCGCAGCCTTCGGCCTGTCGCCCTTCGAGGAGGACGTCTGTCTTCTGGCGCTCGCCGCGCGGGTCGACGAAGGACTGGCCCGCCGGTTCGGGCAGGTATCGGGCCGCGCGGCTTCCTGTCCGCCGCTTCATCTCGCGGTCGACCTGCTGGCGGTCCGCTCCGGGGAGCCCGCGGCGTCAGCCCATCTCGCCTTCGGGCCGACCGAGCCGCTCCGCCGCTTCGGCCTCATCGACGCGGACGCCGACGCCGGCCTCGACGTCATGTCGCCACTCGTGCTGGACGAATCCATCGCCCGCTATCTGATGGGCGACGAGGCGGTCGACCCGAGGGCGGCGGCTTCTCTCATGCGGGTCGCCGGCGCGCCGCTTGCGGCCTCGCAAAGCGCGCTCGCCGAAAGCCTCGCGCGGC
>NZ_RYFI01000005.1:41549-108456 GCF_004103825.1 Hansschlegelia zhihuaiae | reverse complement strand
CGCGGGGGCGGGGAGCCGGCTCGGCCTTGCGGTCTTCGAGCTCCGGCCGCCCCGGCTCGACGGCGCGGCCCTGAGCCTCGTCATGACCAGGGTCACGCGCGCCGCGCAGCTGAATGGCTTCGCCGTGCTGGTTGACGCGGCGCGGATCAGACGGCTCGCCGGCGGCGGCAATCGGGACGCGGCCGAAGACGCGCTCGCCGCCGTGATGGCCGGCCTCGACTGCTCCGCCGTCGCATTGGAGGAGGAGCCGCGCGACGCCGCCCCGGGATGGCGTCCGATTTTGGTCGCGCCGCCAGGCGACGGAGAGCGCCTCGAGATCTGGCGCGCCGTCGCGCCCGAGGGGGCGGCGCTGAACGAGGGCGCGCTCGCGGAGCTCGCGGCACAGTTCCCGCTGGGACCGGCCGAGATCGCCGAGGTGGCGTCCGCGAGCCCCGCCTTCCGGCCGCAAGAGCTTTGGGCGGCGGCCCGAGAACGCTGCCGCGCCTCGACCGAAGGGCTCGGCGACATCGTGATCCCGCGCTACGGCTGGGACGACATCGTGCTGCCGTCCGACGCGCTCGACGATCTCCGCGCCATCGCCGCCCAGGCGCGCCATCGCGCGCTCGTCTACAATCAGTGGGGTTTTGGCGCGCGGCTCGTTCGGAACTCCGGCGTCACGGCGCTGTTCGCAGGCCCGAGCGGCGTCGGCAAGACGATGGCCGCCGAGGTGATTTGCCAGGACCTCGGCGTCGACCTGCTCCGCATCGACCTCTCGGGCGTCATCTCGAAATATATCGGCGAGACCGAGAAGAACCTGAAGCGGGTGTTTGACGGCGCCCAGCGCTCCGGCGCCGCGCTGTTCTTCGACGAGGCCGACGCGCTGTTCGGAAAGCGGAGCGAAGTGAAGGACAGCCACGACCGCTACGCCAACATCGAGGTCAGCTATCTGCTGCAGCGCATGGAGGCCTTTTCGGGCCTCGCGATCCTCGCGACCAACATGAAGGCCCATCTCGACCAAGCGTTCCTTCGCCGGCTTCGCTACGTGGTCGACCTGCCGTTCCCGACCGGCGACCTGAGGCGCGAGATCTGGCGACGCGCCTTCCCGGCCGCCGCGCCGACCGAGGCCCTCGACCTCGACATGCTGGCGAGGCTCGAGATAGCCGGCGGCAACATCGTGGTGATCGCCGTCAACGCCGCGTTCCACGCGGCCGCGGAGGGCCGTCCGATCGCCATGGCGCATGTTCTGCGCGCCGCGCGATCCGAGTTCCGGAAACTGGACCGCGAGCTCCGCCTGCCGCTCGGCATGGAGGCGCGGCATGGGCGCTGAGCGACCGCCAAACGCCTTGCCGCCGCCGGGAGCGCGGGCGCCGGCCGCCCGAGCATTGGGCGCAGACCTCCCGAAAGCTCTGCAGACCGCCGTCGCGAACGCCGTTTGTCCTGCTTCGCCGGGGGCCGATCTGGCGGTCGACCGGCTTCGTGTCCCGGTCCCGGCCGGCGCGGACGCCGCCGCGGTCGCCCGGGCGGTAGCGCGCGCGATCCGGTTAGAACTCGCGAGGCGGCGGTGACCCGCGGTGTCGGACGACTGGCCCGAAAGGCGCCCGACGGGCGGATCGCCTCGAACGGCAGGGCGGACGCGCGTTCGAGAAGCGAGTTCGCGCGTTCGCCTTTGCAGCTGAAGGCGGAGGTCGGCCCGTCCTCCGACCCGCTCGAGCGTGAGGCCGACCGCGTCGCCGACGCCGTGACGTCCGGCTCGGCGGCGCCGTCGCTCTCGGCCGCCGCGGATCGCCGCGCCCAGCGCGCATGCCCGGCATGCGAGGAAGCCGCAGGTCGTGGCGCGGAACGCTGTGAGGACTGCGCCCGCATGATCAGACGCGAGCAGGCTGCTTCCGCCCCGGTTCGGCCCGGCGCCGCGGCTTCCGCGGAAGCGGCGCTGTCGCGCGGCGGCGCGCCGCTGCCCCGCGATCTCAGATCCTATTTCGAGCCCCGTTTCGGCCGGGACCTCGCGGACGTGCGCCTGCATGTCGGAAGCGAGGCCGCGGCCGCCTCGCGGGGGATCGGCGCACGGGCCTACGCGCTCGGCCGCGACATCGGCTTCGCCGCCGGCGCCTATTGGCCCGACACCGGCGACGGCCTCCGCCTGATCGCCCACGAGCTGGCCCATGTGGTCCAGCAACAAGGCCGGACGGCGGACATTCGGCGCGACCCCGACCCGAAGGCCGCGCCGCCCGACAAGGAGCTCGAGCTCGGGAACACCCTGCGCGGGCCGGGCTACGCGGCCGGTTTTGCGCTCGCTTTCTATGACGAGAACGAGCCGGAGGCGGAGCGGAAGGCGTCCGAATTCGCAGTCCGCGAGAACGCCATCGGGCTCAAGGGAGCGAAGATCGACGCGGCGAGCCTCGTGATCGGAAAGGCCATTCCCCATGTCCGCACCATCGACAAGACCGTGCCGGCGATCGCCAAGGTCGCGAACGACGCCCTCGCGCGCGTTCCGCCCCCCGCCGGCGCTCCGCCGGGGTCGGCCTCGTCTCCAGGGCAGGTCCGCGTGATCGCGGTCTTCGCGCACGGAACGCCGGAATGGTGCAGCGCTGACCTCACGGTCGGCAACGCGGCGACCGTCTTCAAGAAGATCGCGCCCAGCCTGTCCCGCAATGTGCGGGTGATCCTCTACACTTGCAGCTCCGCCCGCGGCCTCGACGAGGACGCCGAAGACTGGGTCGGCAGGACGATGCGCGGCGGCGGCAAGGGCTCGCTCGCGTCGCTGGTGAGAGACACGCTCGCCGACGAGAAGATCGACTCCGGCTCGGTCTGGGGCCACACCACCGTCGGCCACACCAGCCGGAACTTCGCGCTGCGGGAGTTCGAGACCGCCGCCGGCAAGGGCGACCTGGGCGAGTCCTACGCCGAGAAGTACATCTTCAAGGACCTCCGGCCCGGCGTGATCGCGCAACTCGCCGACGACATCAACGCGCTCGGCTATTCGGTCGTCGCGACCGACGCCGGCTTCATCGCCGCGGCGTCGGCCGAGCTCGAGACGGAGTTCTACCGCGGCTACGCGGCGGCGAACCGCGACCTCAAGGACGGCAACGTCGCCGAGGAGGCGCCAGTCTACGCCTACATGACGGCCGCGCGCGTCGACAAATACTGGAAGGACGTGTTCTGGCCGAAGAACCGCGCCGAGACCGCGAAGCGGATCGTCGCAAAAATGAAGCTCAAGAAACCGCCGGCGCCCAGGCCATGACCGGCGCCCGCGCCCATTCCGGCCGGAGGACCGCAGCGTGAGCTCCGCGGCGACCAAGGCGGCCGCGCCGGCGCCGGCGCAGACGGCGGTCCGCAAGCCTCCTCAGCGTCCGCCGGCGCAGACGCGCGCGATCTCTCCGCTCCAGCGCAAGGCGGAGATCGGCGCCGTTGACGACCCGCTCGAACGCGAGGCGGACCGGGCGGCCGCGGCGGTCCTGAGCGGCGAGACGCTTCCCCTGCTTTCCCAGGCGCCCTCCGGCCGGACGCAGCGCAAATGCGCGGAATGCGAAAGGGCGGAGGAAGACGGCGGCGAACCCTGCGAACATTGTGCTGCCACGATCCGCCGCTCGGCGGTCGCTGCTTCTCCGTCGCCCGGGGCGGCGGCCGCGGCCGAAGCCTCGGTGGCGCGCGGCGGATCGCCGATGCCGGCGCCCCTGCGCGCCTATTTCGAACCGCGCTTCGGGCGAGAGCTGTCGGCCGTGCGCTTCCATACGGGGGCGGAAGCCGCGACGGCGGCGCGCGGCGTCGGCGCCCGGGCCTTCACGCTCGGCCGGGACATCGCTTTCGCGAACGGAGCCTACCGGCCGGACAGCTCCGACGGCCGCCGGCTCATCGCCCACGAACTCGCCCACGTCATCCAGCAGGGTGCAGGCGCGACCCGGACGATCCGCCGCGACCCGGACGATCCCCAGGCCGATGGCGACCAGGAAAGCGAGGCTCCGCCCAAGCCGCTCACTCCGGAGGAGGAGCGTAAGCAGGAGATCGAACTCTCCAAGACCTCGCCGGGCGGCGTGAAGACCAGCATCGAGCCGTTCCGCATCACACTCGACAATTTCGCGATCGACTCGGACAAGCTGAAGGAGATCCATGTCGGCGCGGTGAAGGAGGTCCGCGACATCCTGAAATCCGCCAAGCGCGGGACGCTGAGGGTCTTGATCGTCGGGCACACCGACGAGTCCGGCGCCGAGAAGCACAACAAGAAGCTGTCGCAACGTCGGGCGTTGTCGGCGCTCTGGCAGTTGCAGGGGCTCCGGGGCGTGAGCGTCCAGGCCTCGGGGCTCGGCGAGAAACAGCCTACGGCCGCGAATGACACCGTGGACGGCCGCAGCGCCAACCGCCGCGTCGAGATCTTCCTGCTCCCCGGGTCGGAGATCGTGATCAAGCCCGAGCCTGAACCCGACCCGAAGCCGGATCCCGACCCCAAGCCGGATCCCGATCCGGATCCGAAGAAGGACGACGACAAGCGCCCGCCGAAGGACGACACGCCGCCCCCGAAGGACGACGGGCCGCCGGAGAAGGACCCTCCCAAGAAGGACGACGACAGCTGGTTCTGCGCCCGCCACCCGATCATTTGCGGCGGGATCGGCGTGGGGGTGGGGGTCGGCGTCGGCATCCTGTTCTGCATCAAGAACCCCTGGGCGTGCCTGCCGGCCCTTCCCGGGCTCCCGGGACTTCCGGACCTGCCGGATCTCGACCCCGACGACCCCAAGGATCCGGACAAAGACAAGGACCCTGAGAAGGACAAGAAGAAGAAAAAAGAGAAGCGCCCGCGCGCCTGCCTGTCCTCCTCGAAACTTCCGAGCGGAAAGATAAAATCGAAGGTCAACCACATCGGGGCCTACTGGTCCGTCAAGTCGCCGTTCACAATGGGGCTGCACTTCGCCGAAGACCTTGAAAAGGCCTGTTCGTGCAGTTGCGGCGAGTATCTCCAGGAGGTCAGGGGCTTCTTCGAACACGACCGCGGTTCGGGGTGGAAGAAGGCGCCGCACTATCTGACGTCGGCGACGAAGATGTCGGAGACGGAGTTCAAGGAAGACGCCACTCCTCAGCACGGCGGCTACGGCCATCGCTTCGACGACGTGTTCCGGACGATCCCGCGCGACGACATAGACGAAGACAAGTTTCTGCCCGACCGGGCCACGGGCTGCGAATACGCCGGCACCGACGAGCCGGGCATCACCGAGATGCCCGCAAAGCCTGGCGACAAGCACCGCTACAAGCTCTGGTTCCGGGGCGCGCCGGTCGACGGCTGCCTCGGCCGCGTGCGCATCGCCGGATGGAACGAGTGGTGGACCGAAGGGGAGATGGAGATCCCCGGCTCGCCCCCGCCGAAGCCGGACCCCAAACCGGATCCCAAGCCCGATCCTAAGCCGGACCCCACGCCGACCCCCAAGGTCGAGCCGCCGCCCTATCAGGGCCCGTCCATCGGCCCCGCGCCGCCCGGGCCGCTGCCGCCGCGCCGGCTTCCGGCGATCGGCGAGCTTTGCTTCGAAAAGCAGCTCGGCTGCCGCACGCTGGACTACATCCTCGACAAGCGCGCCCTGCTGGTCGGCGGCGAGCGCGACACGGCGATCGACATGGAGCTCGCGACCCTGATGGAGCAGTGCCAGCTGTCGCGGCCGTTCGGCGACGCCGTGGCCATCCAGGCATGGCGCATGAAGCTCCGCCGCCACGCTGAACGACGCATCGACACCTTCCTCGCCTGGCGGCTCGAGACGCCAGACCACAGCGCCGGCCCGGTCTGCCCATGACGGCCGCGCCGCTCAAGACTTCGGTAACCTTTGTGACGAAGCGCTGCCCACGACCTCCGCGCCGTGCTAGCGTGACGGCCTCGGCTTCGGGACCGGAGCGGCCATACGGCCGCCGGGCTACGGGAGGCGGCGTTCGATGACGTCGAGTTTTCCGATGAGTCCGAAGGTCCTGAAAGGCGGCATCGTCGCCTATCAGCTGCCCGAACTGCTGCCCACCATCATCGTCTTCCAATACAATCCGGACGAGGTCACGCGCTCGCTGCAGCCGCGCGGCGCGGCTAGCGGCGGGCGCGGCGACGCGAACCGCGTCAACGGGCCGCCAGAGGAGACGCTGAGCTTCGCGATCGAGATCGACGCGGCCGACCAGCTCGAGCGTCCGGGCGAGAACGGCGCCGCGCTGGACAACGGCCTCCATCCGGCGATCGCGGCGCTCGAGGGGTTGACCTATCCGCCGCTCGCGCTGGTGGCCGCGAACGAGGTTCTGGCGATCGCCGGCAGCGCCTTCGTGATGGCCGAGCAGGCGCCGCTCGCGCTTCTGGTCTGGGGGCCGCGGAGGGTCCTGCCGGTGCAGGTCCAGAGCCTCTCGATCAAGGAGGAGGCGTTCGATCAGCAGCTCAATCCCATTCGCGCGAGGGTCGACCTGTCGCTGAAGGTCCTGACCTATCGCGACCTCGACATCACCAATCCCGGATACTGGGTCTACATGGCCTCCTTCACCCAGAAGGAGGTCATGGGGGCGCTCAACACCTTTCAGGACGCGACCGAAATCCGGTCGCTGCTGCCGATCTAGGACCGGCCATGTTCTTTCGGGGAAGCCGATACGAGACGATCGCCGACGCCGAGACGGTCGGACGGGACGGCCGCGCGATCCGTTACAAGCGCATGCGCTTCATCCCGGAGGTCGCGAGCGGGCGGTCGCAGAGGGTCCGCGACGACGACAGGCCTGATCTGCTCGCCTACCGCGCGCTGGGCGACGCGGAGCAGTTCTGGCGGCTCGCCGACGCCAACCGGGCGCTGCGCCCCTCCGAACTGACGCGGGAGCCCGACCGCGGGGTCCGGCTTCCGAACTACGGCGGAGGCTGAGCCCATGCCGCTGCTCCCGGCCTATTTCGCCGTGCAGGTCGCCTTCGCGCCGCTGCCGCCGCCCTTCATCCACGCGCTGCGCGAGATCGAGGTCGAGTCCGCGGTCGGCCAGGCGTCCATCTTCCGGCTGCACTTCGATCTCAGCCGCAACGCCTATGGCGATTTCGACGCGCTCGCCTTCGACATCTTTCGACCCCTGCTGCCGGTTACGGTCCGGCTCGCCTTCGGCCTCGGCGTGCCGATGACGATCGCGACCGGCTTCCTGCACGACGCCGGCCTGAGCGCCAGCAACGAGCCGGGCAGTTCGACGCTCGAGGTGGTCGGCATGGACGCGCTGGGCACGATCATGGGCCACATCCAGCAGCCCTTCATCTGGCCGAACCTGCCGGACAGCGAGATCGTGCGGGCGATCTTCGCCAAATACGCCACGATCCCGGTCGTCGTCCCGACGCCGCCGAGCCGAACGATTGTCGACACCATCACGACCCAGCGCGACACGGACGCCGCCTACCTGTTCCAGCTCGCCGAACGGAACGCCTACGAGCTCTACCTTCAGCCCGAGCCGTTCAGCGGCGTGACGATGG
The DNA here is from genome assembly GCF_004103825.1 of Hansschlegelia zhihuaiae. Classification (GTDB taxonomy): domain Bacteria; phylum Pseudomonadota; class Alphaproteobacteria; order Rhizobiales; family Methylopilaceae; genus Methylopila; species Methylopila zhihuaiae. Next base: position 101,042 of record NZ_RYFI01000005.1, on the reverse strand, counting down.
GCCATTTCCATCCGCGTCTGTGGCCCGCGCCGCCGCAGGGCGTGCTGTCGATCGACTTCGGGTCCAAGACCAATCTGACCGCCTTCAGCGTGTCGAACGACATGCTCCAGCCGCGCGGCGTCGTCGGCGCGTCGGTCGATCCACGCACGCGGGCGCCGATCCCCGCCATCGCCCCGGTCTCGATCGAGCCGCCGATGGGCCTCGAGCCCACGCTCAACCGGATCATCCCGCCGCCGATCGAGCGTCCGCTCGCCGGCGACGCCGCGAACCCGATCGAGATGCAGATGCGGGCCTTCTCGCGGGCGAGCGAGTCGAGCCGCGCGGTCACCGCGCAAGGCGAGGTCGACGGCCTCAAATACGCTCGCCCCCTGTTGCCCGGGCTGCCGGTGCTGGTGCGCGGCGCCGGCCGCCAGCACAGCGGCGCCTATTACGTGACCTCGGTCAGCCACCGCATCTCGCGCGACGGCTGGACCCAGAGCTTCAGCGCGTCGCGGAACGCGGTCGGCCTGACGGGCGCCGAGGTCTTCGTCGACCCGTTCGACGCGGTCGCCTGAGGGAGAGGCATGATGGCCTATGGCGAGCGGAACGGCCCCGGCGGCGACGCCCGCCAGAAGGTCTACGGCAAGTATCGCGGCGTCGTGGTCAACAATGTCGACCCGCTCAATCTCGGCCGCGTCCAGGCTATGGTCCCCGAGGTGCTGGGCGAGGTCCCCGCGAGCTGGGCGTGGCCCTGCGCGCCTGTCGCGGGACTGAACGCCGGCTTCTTCGCCGTGCCGATGCTCGGGTCCGGCGTCTGGATCGAATTCGAGGCCGGCGACGTCTCGCGGCCGATCTGGACCGGCGGCTACTGGGCGGCCGGCGAGGCGCCCATGGCGCCGCCCGCGAGCCCGCCGCTTCCGACCACCAAGGTCTGGCGCTCCGATTTCGGCCTTGCGGCCGTGATGGACGACCTCACCCAGACGATCACGATCTCGGACGCGCTCGGGGTCAACAAGATCGAGATCAGCGTGCCGACCGGAACCGTCACCATCAAGGGACTGGCGCGCGTGGTCCTCGACGGCGCGCTGATCCAGGAGGGCAGCCAGGCCGCCTTCCATCCGGCCGTGCTGGGAGACCAGCTGATGGCCTATCTCACGACGCTCGTCACGTTGTTCAACACCCACGTGCATCCAGGCGAGATGGCGCTCGGCGTGCTGCCGGTGACGCCCGCGCCGCCGGTCGCGCCCATGCCGCCGCCGAGCCCGGCGCTGCTGTCGCTCAAAGTGCTGCTGGAATAGGGGCGGAGAGGGGCATGGCGCTGAGGCCGGGCAATCTCGCGGTCAACCAGACCGACTACACGGACTACGTCGACTCGATGGCCGCGGCCATGGACGAGGAGCTCAACGCGCTCCTGCTGCTCGACGACATGCCGGCGCTCAACATGGACTCCTCCGACCGGGACGTGAGGGCGCGGCGGCGGCTGTTCGTCGCGATCGCGCGCGGCGTGGTCCGGCACCTGAAGGACCGCGAGGACGCGTTCAGGATCACGCTTCCGCTCACCGGCTCGCCGGTCGTCACCCCAGACATCGAAGTCTAGGGGGCGGCGATGGCGGCGGCGGATGCGACCTTCCTCGACTTCCCGCTGTCGCTCGACGCCCGAGGGCGCGCCGGCCTGACCGGCGAGGACGATCACGTCCGCGATCTGATCCGCCAGGTGATCTTCACCGCGCCCGGGGAGCGCGTGAACCGACCGGAATTCGGCTGCGGCCTCAAGCAACTCGTGTTCGCGCCCGCCTCGGACGCGCTCGCCGCCGCGACCGAGCAGCTGGTCCACGGTTCGCTGCTCCGCTGGCTCGACACGCTGATCCTCGTCGAGCGCGTCGGGGTCGCGGCCCTCGAGGAGCGGCTCGAGGTCACTGTCGTCTACCGCCTGCGCGCGACTGGCGAACGCGTGGAGGACACCTTCGTGAAGACCGGGCCGGCGTGAGACGGCGATGGCGATCTCGACCTCCGGGACCATCTGGTGCGAGGACGAGCGGCGCTCGGGCCTGATCCGCGCGCCTGCGAGCCCGGTCAACGGGATCGACTATGTCGAATATCGGCGCGACATGCTGGCGCCGCCGGCGCGCCGCCATGCGCTGGAGGTCACGTTCCTCAAGGCGCCGCCGGCCGGGCTCGACGCCGCGCCGGAGGCCTTCGTGGTGCTGGGCGGGGCCCGCATCGTCGACGTCAGGACGCTCTCCGTCGAGCCCGATCCCGGCGACCCGCTGACGATCCGGGTCTTCCTCGACCGCGAGGGAGATTTCTCGATCTATGCGCTCTCCGTCGAGCCGCCTTGGCTCGACCCGGAGCGCAGCCAGGCGCGGTTCTCGTTCAAGGCCGGCTGCCCGAGCGACCTCGACTGCCGGCGGACGGTCGACTGCGCGTCCGAGGCTCCCGCCGAGCCCGAGCTCGACTACCTCGCCAAGGACTATCAGAGCTTCCGGCGGCTCCTGATGGAGCTCGTCGCGGAGCGGCACCCGGACTGGCTAGAGCGCTCGCCCGCCGATCTCGGCGTCGCGGTGCTGGAGCTGTTCGCCTATGTGGGCGACCAGCTGAGCTACTTTCAGGACGCCGTTGGGACCGAGGCGTTCCTCGACGCCTGCCTGCACCGCATCTCGGCGGCGCGGCACGCGCGGCTGATCGACTACCGGATGCACCAGGGCCGCAACGCCTATGCCTTCGTCCAGTTCGACGCGACGGCGGGCGCGCCCGGTTTCGTGCCGGCGGGCGCGAAGCTCGTCACCAGGATCGGCCGGCCGCTGATCGGCGACGCCGGCGCGCCGGGGGCCGTGATGCCCGCGACCGCGGATTTCGACGCCGACCCCGCGCTCGACGGCGCGACAGTGTTCGAGACCACGGCGCGGATCCGGGCGGACGCGCTCCACAACCTGCTGCGCATCCATTCCTGGGGCGACGCGGAATGCTGCCTCGCGCGCGGCGCGACCGAGGCGTGGCTTTATGGCGTCCCGGATGGCGCCAACCCGAACGCCTACCGCCCGGCCTTCGCGCCGGGGGACTACCTGCTCATCCGCGAGGCGGTCAGCCCGGTCACCGGCGCCGCGGCGGACGCCGATCCCGCCCGAGCGCAGGTGGTGCGGATCACCGATGTCGAGGACGACGAGGACCCGGTCTTCCGCGCGGCGATGACGGGCGGCGCGCTGACCGCCCGCAGCAGCCCCGCGCAGGCCGCGCTGCCGCTCCAGCGCGTCGTCTGGCGGCGCGAGGACGCGCTGACCCAGCCGTTCCGCCTGTCAACCGAGACGCCGGAGACGGGCCTGATCGACCCAGTCTCGATCGCCCAGGGCAATGTCGCGCCGGCCGATCACGGCCGTACCATCAGCCGGATTCTGCCCGCGCCCCGGGCCGAGACCCGCGCCTGGCCGATCGCCGCCCTCACGCTGCCCGACGGTCCGCTCACTCATCAGGCCATGCCGCCGGAGCCGGTCTACGCGGCCGACGGCCGGCTCGTTCCCGGCCGCCATGACCTGGCGGCGGACGTCCGTGAGGTCGGTCCGGCGATCGTGCTGTCGGTGCTCACGACCGAGGGCGACGTCGAGCTCTGGACGCCGGCGCCGCATCTGTTCGAGAGCGGCTCCTACGACCAGCAATTCGTGGCGGAGGTCGACAACGACGCCGCCGTCCGGCTGCGCTTCGGCGACGACCGCTACGGTCGGGCGCCCGCGGACGTCGTCGCCGTCACGGCCCGCTATAGGATCGGCGTCGGCCGGTCGGGCAATCTCGGTGCGGGATCGCTCGTCCATATCGTCGCCCCCACGGCCGCCGAGATGACCGATCCGGCCGACCCGTCCGCCGCTCCGGCGCCGTTCGTCGGGATCGAGCGCGTCTTTCAGCCGCTGCCGGCCCGGCTCGGGGCCGAGGCGGAGACGATTGAGCAGGTGCGCCAGCTCGCCCCGGAGGCTTTTCGGGCGATCCAGTTCCGCGCCGTGACGGAAGCCGACTGGGAGGAGGTCGCGCTCAGGCATGCCGAGGTCGCGGCCGCCAAGGCGCGGTTCCGCTGGACCGGCAGCTGGCACACGGTCTTCGTCGCCATCCACCCGCGCGACGAGGCGCGGCTGACGCGCCTGCCGGGCGGCGGCGCAGCGCTCGCGACCGACTTCGCTGCGGCGATGCGCGCCCATCTCGGCCGGTTCCGTGTCGCCGGCTACGACCTCGCGGTCCATGCCGCCGTCTACGTCCCGATCGAGATCGAACTTCGGCTCTGCGTCCGAGCCGGCCATTTCCACGGCGACGTGATCGCCGCGGTCCGCCGCGCGCTCTCGAACCGCGCCTATGCGGACGGCTCCCGCGGCTTCTTCCATCCGCTCGCCTTCCGCTTCGGCGACGCGGTCTATCTCTCGCGGCTCTACCAGGCCGCGGAGGCGGTCGAGGGCGTCGAATCCGCGACCGCGCTGGTCTTCAAGCGCTACTGGGAGGTCCCGGGAGACGCCATCGCGCGCGGCCTGATCGCGATGGGGCCGATGGAGATGCCGGTCCTCGAGGACGATCCGAACTTCCCCGAGCGCGGCGTGCTGCGCATCGGCGCGGTGGGAGGCCAGTGATGGCGTCCGTCCCGGCCCCGGCGTTCTGCGGCTGCTGCGCGGGCGGAGCCGCGGACCGTCCCGACACCATCCTCAACCGTCCGGGCCTGTCGACGCTCGCCTATCGGATCGGGACCTTCGGGACCTTCCGGCGGGCGATGCTGGAGCGGATCACGGAGGACGCGCGGCTGAGCGCTCTCACGACCCGCGAGAGCGACGACTACGCGATCTCGTTCCTCGAGCAGTTCGCCGCGCTCGCGGACGTTCTCTGCTTCTACAACGAACGCATCGCGAACGAGATCTTCCTGCGCACGGCGCGCGAACGCGACTCCGTCGTCAAGCTGGTCGCGCTGCTGGGCTACCGGCCGCGGCCCGGCCTCGCCGCGACCGCGCTGCTCGCCTTCACGCTCGACGACGGCGCCCGCACCCGGGTGCGCCGGGGCCTGCCGGTCATGAGCATGCCGGCCCAGGACCAGCGGGCCCAGACCTATGAGACGACCGAGCCGCTCGTCGCGCATGCGCGCCTCAACGCGGCCGCGGTCCACAGTCCGCCCACCCCCTTCAACGCCTTCGCGCGCGGCTCCACGGGCGGCGTCATCACCGCCCGGCCGGAGCCGCTCTCGATCGGCGACCGGCTGGTCGTGTTCGGCCTCGAGGCCATCGAGGAAAAGACCGTCGCCGAGCTTCGCCGCCAGAGCGACGGCGTCGGCCTCGTCTTCGATCCGCCGATGCAGGCGCTGGGCCTGAGGCCCGGTCTCGCGCGCGCCGCGCGGATCGACAGGCGGCTGCGCTTCTTCGGCTACAACGCTCCGACCAAGACCAACGTCTTCGACACCAATCCGACGACGCCGCCGCATGAGCGGTGGAAGACCGTGACCGTCTCGGCCGGCCTCCCCGGCGGCCTCACGGCCTATCCGCTCGACGCCCGCTACGACGACGTGAAGGCCGGCGACCATCTGCTCGTCGACCAGGGGGCCGGCGCCCTCAAGGGGCCGCGCCTCATGACCGCGGCCGTGACCTCGACCGACGACCGCATGGCCGATCCGGTCGGTCCGCTCGAGGACGCCGTCACCCATGTCTCGCTGCGGCAGACGATCCTTGGCCGCCCGGTCCCAGTTCCTCCGGAAGGCGGCTCGCCGCCCGGCGCGTTGCGCGTCGCCGCCATGACCGGCGCCGGGACCTTGAGCCTTTTCGCCCGCGGCGGCGGTTCGCAGACTGAGGCGGTCTGGCCGGGGGCGACGACGCATCTCATGGAAGAGCCTACGGTCGTCGGGTCCGGGCCTCATGGCCTCGATCTCTATTACCGGAACGCGTCGGGCCGCCTGTTCGCGGCGTTCCGCGGGGCCGGCTGGACGACCGCGGACCTCGGCGTCGACGCCGCGACGCGCCCGGCCGCGGTCGATCTTCCCGGCGCTGAGGCGCTGGTCGCGGTCACGACGCCGTTCGGCGCGGCGCGGGTGCTGCAGGTCGGGGCGGCCGGCGTCCTGGTGGACGAGACCGTGCCCGCGGCGGCGACGTCGCCGGTCGCGATCTCGAGCTTCGACGGCACGCGCGTCGACGTCGTGCTGCGCGGCGCGGACCGCTCGGTGATGCACGCCTCGCGCGTCGGAGGCGTCTGGAGCGGCTTCAGGTCGCTCGCCGGCGTCGCGGCCGCGACGCCGGCGCTCGTGTCCCCGGCGCCGGGCCGCCCCGAGATCTTCGTCGCAGGCGACGACGGCCGCCTTCGCAGCCGCCGCTTCGACGGAACCACCTGGTCCGACTGGCTCGACCTCGGCGGCGCGGTCGAGGGCGAGGTCTCGGCCGCGGCGCTGCCCGGTATGGTGTTCCTGTTCGCCCGCGGCCGCGACGGCGCGCTCTGGAGCATAAGGCGGGTCGGCGCGGTCTGGGGACAATGGAGCCGCATCGGCGGGACCCTGACCTCCGATCCGTCGGCCTCGACCCGCGACGGCGTGTTGCGCGTGTTCTGCCGCGACGGCGACGGCGGCGCGTCCGTCGCCTCGTTCTCCGGCACAGGCTGGTCGGCTTTCCAGCCGATGGGATTCGGGCTCGGCGAGATCTTCGACCGCCGGACCGCCCGCATCTTCCGGCTGTCCCGCCCGGACGTCGCGTTCCGGGGCTTCGCCTATCCGATCCCGCTCCAGGGCGGCCGCCTCGCCGTTCCACTCGGCGACGGCCGCGAAGGTCTCGAGGAGATCGCGAAGGACCGGCGCCTGATTCTGCAAGCCGGCGCCATTCGCCATATCGCGCAGGTCACGAGGCGCGTCGAGGCGGCAGCGACCCCGGGCGATCCGCCCGACCACCTGCTGGTCGACTTTGCGCCGCCGGTCGGCCGGCTCGACGGCGACGTCCGGATGCTCGGCAACGTCGCCGCCGCGAGCCATGGCGAGTCACAACCGAAGGGCGCCGGCCCGGACGGCTCGCCGGCGCTCGAGCCTATCGGCTCGGGCGACGCCACCAGGACCTTCCAGAGCTTCGTTCTCTCGAAGAGCCCGCTGACCCATCTGCCGTCGCGCAAAAGCGTCTCCGGCGAACCGGTCATCGAGCTGCGGGTCAACGGCGAATTGTGGCGGCCGGTCCCGAGCCTCTATGGCCGCGCTCCGACCGACCGCGTCTATGCGCTCCGTCAGGACGACGCCGGCAAGACCAGCGTGACGTTCGGCGACGGCCGGACAGGCGCGCGCCTCAAATCCGGCGCGCTCAACGTCGCGACGCGCTACCGCTGCGGGCTCGGCCTCGAGGGCCGGATGACGGCCGGCCAGCTCGCGATCCCGCTGGAGCGACCAGTCGGCCTTCGCGCCGTTGAGAACCCGCTGCCGTCGGACGGCGGGGCGGACCCCGAGACACGGGACGACGCGCGGCTGGGCGCGCCGGCTTCCGTGAAGACCTTCGGCCGCGCCGTGTCGCTGAAGGACTTCGAGGACGTCGCCACGGCGTCCGGACTGGTGGCGCGGGCGTTCGCCACCTGGGTCTGGTTCGATCTGCAGCGGGTCGTCCATCTGACCGTCGCGGGCGCCGACGGCGCCCCGCTGTCAGCGATCGCGCTCGACGACCTCCACGCCTCGCTGGACTCCGTCCGCGATCCGAACCGACCGCTCGCGCTCTCCAACCTCACCCGCATTCCGGTCGTGATCCGCGCCAGGCTGCTGCGCGATCCGATCTTCGAGGTCGACGACGTCCTGGCCCGCGCCCGGGCCCGCATCCTCGAGGCCTACGCGTTCGAGGCGCAGCCGCTCGGCGCCGCGGTGCATGCGAGCGGCGTCTACGCCGAGCTTCAAAGCGTGGAGGGCGTGTCCGCGGTCGACGTCGACCTGTTCCATCTGAAGGGCTACGCCACTCTCACCGGCGTCGAGCGCGAGGTGCGTTCGGTCACCACGGACCCGGTCCAGCCGCATATCCGCGTCTATCCCGCGCGGCCGTTCCCGACGGACCTGAGCCAGCTCGACCGCTTCGCCCTCGCGGGCGTTCCGTCGGGCGCCGCGCCGCCCGCGCTCGCCGCCGAACAGGCCGCGATCCTCGATCCTGCCGAGGACGTCGAGCTTTCGATCGCGGAGGCGTTCTGATGGCCTATTCGAACCGCGACGAAGACAAGCTCTACCATCTGCTGCCCGCCTATATCCGCGAGCAGGACGCCGTCAGCGGCGAGGCGCTCAAGACGCTGCTCGCCATCGTCGAGGCCGAGGCGGACCGGGTCGAGGCCAGCATCGCGCAGCTCGGCGCCAACGCCTTCATCGAGACCTGCGAGCCGTGGGTGGTGCCCTATATCGGCGACCTCGTCGGCGCGACGCCGCTGTTCGACGAGTCGCGGGTCGCCGACGGCGACACGGCAGAGGAGCTGTTCCCGGAACTCGAAGGACCGCGCCTCAAGCCCGCCATCGCGCTCCGCACCCGCGCCGACGTCGCCAAGACGATCTACTACCGCCGCCGCAAGGGCACGGCGCCGATGCTGGAGGAGCTCGCGCGCGACGTCACCGGCTGGTCGGCGCATGTCGTCGAGTTCTTCGAACTGCTGGGCTGGACGCAGTGGCTCCGCAACCACCAGCGGCCTCAGGCGGTCCGCACGCCGGACATCCGCTCGGTCGAAGCGATGGACCGGCTCGACCGGGCCTTCGACCATATCGCCCACACGGTCGACGTGCGTCCTGTCGGGCGCATGGAGGGCTGGCACAACATCCGCAACGTCGGGTTCTTCCTGTGGCGGCTTGGCGCCTATCCGGTCGAGACGTCTGACGCCCGCCGTCTCGGGGCCGCCGGCGACTTCCGCTATTTCTTCTCGCCGCTCGGCCAGTCCGCCCCCCTGTTCAGCCGCCGGCGCCCGGAAGGCGACGAGACGGGGCTCGCGACCGAGCTGCACGTGCCGCAAGCCGTCCGCCCGGCGCTGTTCTTCGAGGATCTCAGGGCCTATCGCGCGCTGCCCGCGCCGCGACCGGGCTTCAGCGAGCTCTACGGCCCGTTCGACGCCAGTCCGCCGACGCCGGCGGCGCCGCATCCGAGCTTTTCGGTCGTGGTCGACGCGACGCCGGCGCCCGCCGACCGGATCGTGTGTCGCGACCTGTCGACCTGGAGCGCGCCGGCGACGGATTTCGTCGCGATCGACGTCGCGCGCGGGCGGCTGACGCTCGGGCCGGCGCTCCTGCCGGCGCAGCGGGTGCAGGTCTCCTGTCATTACGGTTTCCCGGCCGAGCTCGGCGGCGGCCCCTATGGAAGGCGGGCCTGGCTGACCCGGCGCGCTCTCGCCCGCGAGGTCTATCTGGTCGACGGCTCGGGCGCGCCCGGCGTCCACGCGACGATCGGCGCTGCGCTCGGCGCTTGGACCGCAGCGGGCAAGCCGAACGCGATCATCCGCATCCGCGACAATCGCAGCTACGCCGAGGCGATCTCGATCGAGCCCGCCGACGACCGCTTCCTGGCGATCGAGGCGGCCGACGGCTTCCGCCCGCATCTGATGCTTGCGGGGCCGCTGACCGTCACCGGCGATCATCCGGGCGCCAGCGTCACGCTGGGGGGCCTGCTCGTCGAGGGGGTGGTGGAGGTCGCGGGCGACCTCAGGCGCCTGAGGCTGATCCACACGACGCTGGTTCCGGGCGCCTCGATCTTCGACGATGCTCCGCCTGCGGCCGATCCACCCTCCATATCGGTCGCGGAGACCAGCGCGTCGGGTGATCCGGCGAATGTGGAGTTCCGGCTCGAGATCGCATTCTCGATCGTCGGCCCGGTGCGCGTCCCGGAACATGCGGAGGGGCTGTTCGTGCTGGACAGCGTGGTCGACGGGGTCGGGACCGACGCGATCGCGGCGCCCGGCGCGCCCGGCCGCGCCGGGCCGCCTCTGCACGTCGAACGCTCGACGCTAAGGGGGACCTCGCGGATCCGGGAGATCGCCTTCGCGACCGAGACGATCTTCGATGGGACGGCGCGGACCGAGCGCGTGCAGCGCGGCTGCGTCCGCTTCTCCTATGTCCCGCGCGGCTCCCGTGCGCCGCGGCAGTACCGCTGCCAGCCGGCGCTCGCGATCGCCAAGGCGATCGAGGAGGAGGAAGCGGCCTTGGGCCCGCGGACCGATCCGCAGCGCGCCGCGATCGCGACCCGTGTCGCTCGCCGGGTAAAGCCCGAATACGCCAGCGAGGCCTATGGCCAGCCGGCCTATCTGCAGCTGTCGCTCGGCGGCCCGAAGGAGATCGCGCTCGGGGCCGAGGACGGTTCGGAGATGGGCGTCTACTGCTGCCTCAAGCAGCCGCAGCGGGAGGCCAATCTCCGGGCGAGGCTCGACGAATACTTGCCGTTCGGCCTGGAGGCCGGGCTGATCTACGTGACGTGACCGGCGCGCCCGGGAGGAAGCGATGAGCGGAGACTATACGCGCTTCACGCATGATCCGCTGAAGCGGCGGTCCGGCGTGCTGATGCAGCAGGGCCGCGTCCAGCTCGACTCGGACTGGAACGAGTCCGTCGACATCACCAAGCGCCGCCAGCGCCTACAGTCGCTCGACGTCTTCGGACCGATCGGCGTGCCCTACGAGACGACCCCGGAGGCTTTCAAGATCGGCGTCGCGGCCGGGCCCGGCGGGGATCTGACGATCGAGCCCGGCCGACTCTATGTCGACGGGCTCCTCTGCGAAGCCTTCGCGAGCGAGACGCCGAGCTATCTGGCGCAGCCCTTCTATCCCGACCCTCCCGCTTTGCCGGCCGGCGACGCCGTCGTCTATCTCGACGTCTGGGAGCGGGAGGTCACCTATGTGGAGGACGCCTCGCTGCTCGACGTCGCGCTCGGCGGCGCCGACACGGCGACCCGCACCCAGACGGTCTGGCAGCTCAAGGTGGAGGGTCGCGACGGCGCGGTCTGCGGGCTCGACGTCGGCGACCCTTCCTCCGCCGGGCGGCTCTCGAGCGACGCGGTCGCGCCGCCGGCGCTGTCGGACCCTTGCATCCTGCCGCCCAAGGCGGGCTATCGCGGGCTCGAGAACCGGCTCTACCGCGTTGAGATCCATAGTGGAGGCGCGCTCGGCGTCGCGCGGTTCAAATGGTCCCGCGACAATGGCTCCATCGTCTCCGTGGTGCGCGGCGTGGCGGTCGCGGGGGCGCAGACCACGCTGACCGTCAATCGCATCGGCCGCGACCCCGTGCTGCGCTTCCGCATCGACGACTGGGTGACGATCACCGACGACCATCGCGAGCTGATGGGTGAGCCCGGCGAGATGGCGCGGGTGATCGACATCGTGGAAAGCCGCAACGAGATCGTGCTCGACCGCGCGCTTCCGACCGGTCGCCCGTTCGGCGCGACGCCGGCCGACCTCGTCGCGCGCCACACCCGCGTCCAGCGCTGGGACCAGACCGCGGCGACCAACACGATCGACGCCGACGGCCTGATCGCGACCGCGGCGGGTCCGATCGACCTCGAGGACGGCGTTCAGGTGAGCTTCGCGCTCGATCCCGCGGGCGGGGCCTTCCGCGACTTCGATCATTGGGTCTTCGCGGTCCGGGTGGCCGACGCCTCGGTCGAGAAGCTGAACGCCGCGCCCCCACGCGGCGTCGAACATCATTACGTCCAGCTGGCGGCCGTCATTGGGCTCGGCGGCCCGTCGCCCGTCGCGACCGACTGCCGCCCCCCGGAAGCTTCGGACGACGAATGCTGTTGCGCAGTCACGGTCGCGGTCGGCGAGGACATCCAGCAGGCGATCGACTCGCTGCCCGATGTCGGCGGCTGCGTCTGCCTGAAGGCCGGTGTCCACCAGCCGCGGGCGACGATCGTGATCAGACGGCCTTTCGTCCGGCTGACGGGCGAGAGCCCGGGCGTGTTCGTCGATCTCGCGAACGGCGACAGCGTGCTGCGCGTCGAAGCCGCGTTCGGCGTCCGCGTCGAGGGCATCGTGTTCCGCGGCGCGATCGAGTCCGGCGAGGGCGTCGTGTCGCTCGCGGGGGCCGACGACGTCGCCGTGACCGGCTGCGGGATGGAGAACAAGGGCCCGGTCCGGGTCGTCGGCGTCGACGTCCTGCGGACCGACCGGCTGCGCGTCGAGCGCTGCTTCATCCGCAGCGTCGAAGTCGGCATCCGCACGGTGGGGTTCTGCGACGCGCCGGTCTTCGTCGAAAATCTGATCCGGCCGGGCGGACGCGGCGACGGCAAGCTGTTTCCGATCGGCGTGCTGTCGCAAGGGACGAGCGCTCCGGTGACCGTCTCGGGCAACCGCATCGAGGAGACAGCCTTCGGAATCGTGATCAACGACGCCCATCCGTTCGGCGAGCCGTTCTCCGGCGCCGAAGGCTCCGCGATCCTCGACAATGTCATTGTGGTCGACCCGATCGAGCGCGGCGACGCCGACCGCATCTATGCGATCGACGCGGCGGCCGAGCGGAGCGTCGTCTCGGGCAACCGGATCTGGGTGAGGTCGCCGGACCATGTCGCGATCCGGGCGACGGGCTCGAACTCCGTGATCGGCGGCAACGTCGTGAAGGCGGAGCTCAAGGAGATGGGCGACCGCGCGCCGGTCGGCGTCCAGATCGGATATGAGAGCGAGAAGGCGGGGGTGCCGACGACAGAAATCGTGGTCGCGGACAACCGGTTCGAGGGACCGACGAGCGGGGTCATGGCGACCGATGCCCGGAGCCCGACCATCCGGGACAACGCGCTGGTCGGCGACCGCCCCGAGCGCGGGCCCGTGACGTTCGGCGTGATGCTGAGCCGCGTCCAGAACGCGCTCGTCGGCGGCAACAGGATCGCGGGCGTCACGATCGGGTTGGGCGGTCTCTCCGGCCGCGCGAACCGGTGGAGCGAGAACGACGTCTCGGCCGTGACCGCCGGCCTGTTCCTGGCGCTGGAGGCAGCGCCGGCCGTCCAAGGCAACCGCATCCACGACACGACGCAGGTCGGTCTTGGGGCCATCGGCATGATCGCGCGCGCCGACTTCATCGCCAACCGCCTGACGAACGTGTCCTACGAGGCCGAGCGCGCGACCGGGATCGGCGCCGTCATGGTGGCGGGCGAGTGGCACGTCGAGGCCAACGAGGTCGTCAATGTCGGCGTCAGGCCCGAGAACAAGCTGCAGGCGCCGACGACCGTCGGCATTTTCGGAATGTCCATTCTGGAGGCGCGGCTGGAGAGCAACCTCGTGGTCCACACCGACTTCCTGGAGCGGGATCCCGAGCGCGAGGACCGCGCCGTCCTGATCGACGGGCTCTACGAACGCTCCTACGATTTCGCCGAAGGCTCCCTAACGATCGGCTTCCCGCTGCTGATCGCGTCGAACGAGTTCACGGGCGTGGGGCGGACGGCGCTGATCGAGGTGGCGGAGCGCAAGGTCGAAGGCGATTTCCGGGCGCGGTTCGAGCGCGTGTCGTTCGACCAGAACTACTGCATGCACAAGACCGGGCGGCTGGAGGCCCACGAGCAGGCGACCGTGGTGCTGACAGGCCGCAGCGCGATCGTCATGGGCAACCACATCAAGGCGACGACCAAGTCGTTCCCCTCGGTCAACTTCAGCGGGACGCCCGGACCGTTCATCGGCAACGTCACAAATGGCGGCGCCAGCAACCACGCGGACTTTCCGGCGCCGGAGAGCGCCTTCAACCAGATCATGTGAGTCGGGAGGGGCGCATCATGAGCATCGACAAGATACTCGCCGAGCAAGGCGAGTGGCTGAAGGCGGCCGCCGGGGCGACGACAAGGCCCGACAAATCGGCCGTCGCCATCGGCATGCCGCTCGAAATCCGCAAGCGGCGGACGGAGGAGCTGAAGGCCCGCGTGGAAGTCCTCGAGGCGCAGAAGGAGGCGGTGGTCAAGCGCTACGACGCGGCGATCGCCGACGAGAAGGCGGAGATCGAACTCCTCGCGCGGGATATCGCGTGGGACGCCAAAGGGCCGACGCCGCCTCGCGATCCCCGGCGGCCGGAGCCGAAGGCGGCGTCCAGGGCGGCATCCGGATCGGCGGGCGCGGCGGCGCGGAAGAAGGGCCGAGGGTCTTCATCCAAGCGGCCGACCAAATGATGTGATCAGCGGCGCTTGGACGATGCTAGGGGTCTTGGGGAGCAGGGTCTCCTGCCGGCGGATCGGAGCGGCGTCAGCTTTCGATGAAGGCCAGCAGGTCCGCGTTGATGATCTCGGCATGCGTCGTGCGCATGCCGTGCGGAAAGCCCTTGTAGAGCTTCAACACGCTGTTCTTCAGCAGCTTGGACGAGAGCAGCGCGGAGGGCCGCGATCGGAACGATCTGGTCGTCGTCGCCATGCATGACGAGGACGGGGACGTCGAGCGCCTTGAGGTCCTCGGTGGGTCGGTCTCCGAAATGGCCCTTGATGGAGTCGTACTGCGCCTTCGCGCCGCCCATCATGCCCTGGCGCCACCGGTTCGCCCGGAGCGGTTCGTTGATCGACGCGCCGTCGCGATTGAAGCCGTAGAACGGGTTCGGCGCCTTGCCGGTAGTATTCGGCCCGGTTAGCGGCGAGCTGGCTCCGGAAGCCGTCGAACACCTCGATCGGCAGGCCGCCAGGGTTCCGGGGCGTCTTGACCATAATCGGCGGCACCGCTCCGATCGGCACGGCCTTGGCGACCCCGCCCTTGCCGTGTCAGGGCCGTCGCGATGACAAGACTGCCGAGCATGTCGGTTGGAGATCGAGGACGGCGTGATCCGGTCGGCCCGCATCGCCGCCGGGGGCGTGGGGACGATGCCGTGGCGGATGCGCGACTGCGAGGCTGCGCTCGCCGGAAAGCGCGCGGACCGTCAGGCGTTCGAGGACGCCGCGCGGCTCGCGGCGCAGGGCCACGCGACAGGCAAACGGATCCGCAAGCTGCCGATCTACATCGAGGGCGTGCTGAGCGCGTGAGGGCGCAGCGATCTGGGCTTGTCGAGCGCGCCTTACCCCTTCTCTCCGTCGAAGCGGCTGCGCGCGCTCTCGATCGCGGCCTGGTTCTCGTTCGCCCAGCCGGCCAGCGCGACGGCGTGCTTCTGCAGCGATCGGCCGAGCTCCGTGAGCTCGTAATCGACGCGCGGCGGGATGGTCGGCGTGACCGTGCGGGTGACGAGCCCGTCGCGTTCGAGGCCGCGCAGGGTGAGAGTCAGCATCCGCTGCGAGACGCCGCCGATCAGCCGCTTCAACTCGTTGAAGCGCTTCGAGCCGTCGGCGAGGAACATCACCACCAGCACGCTCCATTTGTCGCCGACGCGCGCGAGCACCGAGCTCACCAGGCGGCAGTCGTGGGATTCCGCGCCCGTATAGCCGAAGCTGGGCACATCGGTGTGCCTCCGTTCCAAAAAAGTGCCTCCTTGCGCTGCCGATCTAAGAGTAACTTATAGAGCCTTGGTCACAAAACCATACCGAGGCCCATCATGAAACTGCTCCATGTCGACGCCAGCATCCTTGGCGAGAATTCGGTCAGCCGGACCGTGTCGGCGGCCGCCGTCGAGCGCCTGAAGGCGGAAATCCCGGGCGTCGAGGTCGTCCGGCGCGACCTCGCCACGGCCCCGATCGCGCATCTCTCGGGCGCGCATCTCGCGGCCCTCGCGCCGGGCGCCGAGGCGTCGGCGCAGGTGAGGGTGGAGAACGAGGAGGGCGGCCGCGCTCTGCAGGAATTCCTCGAAGCCGAAATCGTGGTGATCGGGGCGCCGATGTACAATTTCGCTGTCCCGAGCCAGCTCAAAGCCTGGATCGACCGCGTGCTGGTCGCGGGAAAGACCTTCGGCTATGGCGACGACGGCAGGCCAGTCGGGCTCGCGGGCGACAAGCGCGTCGTGATCGCGATCTCGCGCGGCGGCTTCTACGGCTCCGACACGCCGATGGCGGCGTTCGAGCATGTGCAAAGCTATCTGAAGGCCGTGTTCGCCTTCGTCGGCGTCGCCAATGTCGAATTCCTGATCGCCGAAGGTGTGCTTGCGGGGCCGGGCCTCCGCGAGAAGGCGCTCGACGTCGCGCTTGGCGAGGCGGCCCACCTCAAGGCCGCCTGACGGGGCGACCTGCGAAAAGCGGAGGCGGGATCAGCCTCAGACCGCCCTTTTGAGATCGACCCGGGCCTCGAGCGCCGCGGCGCTCTCCTTCCGTTCGCTGTAGCGGTCCGTCAGGTAGCCGGAGACATCGCGGGTGAGGAGCGTGAACTTCACGAGTTCCTCCATCACGTCGACCACCCGGTCATAGTAGGAGGACGGCTTCATCCGGCCGTCCTCGTCGAACTCCTGGAAGGCCTTGGCGACCGATGACTGGTTCGGGATGGTCAGCATCCGCATCCAGCGGCCGAGGATGCGCATCTGGTTCACGGCGTTGAACGACTGCGAGCCGCCCGAGACCTGCATGACCGCGAGCGTCCGCCCCTGCGTCGGCCGGACGGAGCCCATGCTGAGCGGGATCCAGTCGATCTGGGATTTCATCACGCCCGTCATGGCGCCGTGGCGCTCCGGGCTTGTCCAGACCTGCGCCTCCGACCACAGCGACAGCTCGCGGAGCTCCCGGACCTTCGGGTGGTCGACGGGGCCGTCGTCGGGCAATGGCAGGCCCGACGGGTCGAACACGCGGGTCTCGCAGCCGAGCCGCTTCAGCAGGCGCTCGGCCTCGAAGGTCAGCAGGCGGCTGTAGGAGACCGGACGAAGCGATCCGTAGAGCAGCAGGACGCGCGGCGCGTGCGTCGAGCGCGGCGCGTGGAGCCGCGAAAGGTCGATCTGACGGAAGCAGGCTGCGTCGAGGTTCGGCAGATCGGTCAAGCGGGCCCTCCGGCCTTCACGACCTCGCCGTCCTCCTTGGTGAAGTCGTCCGGCAGCGGGGCGGGGAGAATCTCCAGCACGACCTCGGAGGGGCGGCACAGGCGCACGCCGCGCGAGGTGAAGACGAAGGGGCGGTTGATCAGAATCGGATGCTCGACCATCGCGTCCAGAATGCGGTCGTCGCCCGCCTCGGCCAAGCCGAGATCGTCGAAGGGCGTTCCTTTCTCGCGCGCCGCCTGGCGGGGCGTGAGCCCTGCGTCGGCGATCGCCCTGGAGAGCGCGTCGCGGCTCGGCGGCGTCTTCAGATAGTCGACGACGGTCGGTTCGAACCCGGCAGCGCGGATCATCGCCAGCGTGTTGCGCGACGTGCCGCAGGCGGGGTTGTGCCAGATGGTGACGGCCTCGGACATCGTAACCTCCTCAGGATCGGGCGTCGGGCGCAACCGCGCGGACGCCGCGGGCCTCGTACCAGCCCTTGGACCGGTTCACGATCCAGACGACCGACAGCATCACCGGCACCTCGATCAGCACGCCGACCACTGTCGCGAGCGCGGCGCCTGACTTGAAGCCGAACAGGCTGATCGCCGCCGCGACGGCCAGCTCGAAGAAGTTCGAGGCGCCGATCAGTGCGGACGGGCCCGCCACGCAATGCGCCTCGCCGGTCGCCCGGTTCAATAGATAGGCGAGGCCCGCGTTCAGATAGACCTGGATCAGGATCGGGACGGCCAGCAGGGCGATGACGAGCGGCTGGGCCACGATCTGCTCCCCTTGGAGTGCGAACAGCAGGACGAGGGTCGCGAGCAGCGCGACGAGCGAGAGCGGCTGGAGGCGCGTAAGCAATTGGTCCAGAGCGGGTCCGCCCCCGGAGGCCAGCGTCCGCCCGCGCAGCAGCTGGGCCGCGACCACCGGGACGACGATATAAAGGGCGACCGACAGGACCAGCGTGTCCCAAGGCACGGTGATCGAGGAGAGCCCGAGCAGCAGGCCGACGATCGGCGCGAAGGCGACGATCATGATCGCGTCGTTGACGGCGACCTGGCTCAGCGTGAACAGCGGGTCGCCGCGGGTCAGGTTCGACCAGACGAAGACCATGGCCGTGCATGGGGCCGCGGCGAGCAGGATCAGCCCGGCGATATAGCTGTCGATCTGGTCGGCCGGGAGCCACGGCCGGAACAGCCAGCCGATGAACAGCCAGCCGAGCAGCGCCATCGAGAACGGCTTCACCGCCCAATTGACGAAAAGGGTGACGGAGACGCCCCGCCAGTGCGCGGCGACCTCGCGCAGGGCGCCGAAGTCGACCTTCACCAGCATCGGCACGACCATCAGCCAGATCAGGATCGCGACGGGCAGGTTCACGCGCGCTGCTTCGAGCGCCCCGATCGCCTGGAACAGGGCGGGCGCCGCGTAGCCGAGCGCGACGCCGACGACGATGCACAGCGCCACCCAGAGGGTGAGCCAACGTTCAAACAGGGACATGGGCTGCGCTCGTCAGGCCGCGGACGGATGGGATTTGCCGATCTCGTCGAGACGGCGCTGCAGCGAGAGCTTGTCGATGGTCTTCAGGGGCAGATTGACGAAGATCGAAATTCGGTTCGTGAGCTTCCGCAGCGTGTCGGCGAAGGCCAACGCCTTCTCCGCGTCGGAACCGACGACGGCCGCCGGGTCCGGCACGCCCCAGTGCGCCGACATCGGTTGCCCCGGCCAGTAGGGGCACTCCTCGCCAGCGGCGTCGTCGCAGACCGTGAACACGAAGTCGAGCTCGGGCGCGCCCGGCGCCGCGAACTCGTTCCAGGACTTTGAACGCAGGCCGGAGACGTCGAAGTTCGTGCGCTTCAGGAGGTCCAGCGCGAGCGGGTTGACCTCTCCTCGCGGGCGGCTTCCGGCCGAGTACGCCTTGAAACGGCCCTGGCCTTCCCGGTTCATCACGCATTCGGCGAGGATCGAGCGCGCCGAATTGCCCGTGCACAGGAACAACACATTGTAGGGACGCTCATGCGACATCGCAGGTCTCCTTGGTCGGGGCGCCGTCCGTCTCACATGCGCAGCGGTCGGAAAGGGTTTGCAGAACAGGCGCGCAGACCTCCGGGCGGCCCCTGCAGCAATCCTCGAGCAGGTAGTTCAGGAGCCCGCGCATGCCGTCGAAATCGGCGCGGTAGAGGATCAAACGACCGTCGCGCACGCCGGTGATCAGTCCCGCCCGGGCGAGGATCGCGAGATGCGTCGATAGCGTGTTCTGGAGGCAGCCGAGGGCGTCGGCGATCGCGCCAGCGGCGATGGGCTCGGGCGCCATCGTCACGAGATGCCGGAAGATGCGGAGCCGGGTGGACTGGCCGAGCGCCGAAAGCGCCTCCAGCGCCGCGGACTCGCGATCGCTCTCCGACGATGAACCGGGGGTTGGCATATCGCCTCCACGCATCTGTCTCTGACATTATATCGATAGATCGGCGAATGTCGATACATTAGCGCTGGAGTGTCGTGGCGATGGCGATCCGCCTCGGCTCGAACCTGCGGCGCTCGAAGCCGCCATGCCGCGGACGCTCTGGACGCACGCCGGTCAAGTCCTAACGATCGCTCCCCGCGGAGCCAACGTCGAGCGGCGTGGCGCGCATAGTTCCGTTCGCCCAGCGCCGAGACCGTCCTGTCCTTCGGCCGCTAGCCTCCGCTTCTTTTGTCCGGCTTCGGAGCCGGCAGACAAGAAACGGGAGGGAACGATGACAGGGCTCAGGAAATGTCTCGTGGCGGCGGTCGCGGCGCCCGCGGCCTTCGCCGCGATCTTCGCGACGGCGGCGGCCAAGGATGATCCGGGCAAGAAGCTCGACCCGGTGACCGTGCGATACGGCGTGCTCTACGCCGGCGGCGAATATGTGCCGGCGGCCGAAGGCTCGCCGAACAAGATCATGACCGGCCAGATCCAGGTCGAATATTTCCTGCCCAAGAACAACACCCGCAAGCTCCCCGTCGTCATGATCCACGGCGCATGGCAGACCGGCGTGAACTTCCTGTCGACGCCCGACGGCCGCGAGGGCTGGGCGCTCAACTTCGTGCGCCAGGGCTATCCGGTCTATGTGGTCGATCAGCCCGCGCGCGGCCGCTCGACCTATCACCCCGCGACCAACGGCCCCTTGAGCGGCTCCGACACCGGCGCGGCGCAGTCGCGCTTCACGGCGCCCGAGAAGTTCGAGGGCAACTGGCCGCAGGCCAAGAAGCACACCCAGTGGCCCGGCACGGGCCTGATGGGCGACAAGGCCTTCGACCAGTTCTTCGCGTCCCAGGTGGAGAACGCCGGCAATGGCGAGGCGCTGACCACCGCCGCCGTCGCCGACCTGCTCGATCGGATCGGGCCCGCCATCATCATGACGCACTCCCAGTCGGGCGCGTACACTTGGCCGATCGCCGACGCCCGGCCGAAGCTGGTGAAGGGGATCCTGGCGGTCGAGCCCTCGGGCCCGCCCGTCGACGGCGGCAAGGTCTGGGGCGTCTCGACCACCCCGCTGACCTACACGCCTGTGGTCTCCGACCCCTCGGAGCTGCAGTTCGAGGAAGTGCCCGCCACGAATCCGAACCTGCTGCCGTGCAAGCGGCAGAAGAGGCCGGCGCGCAAGCTCGTCAATCTGCAGAAGATCCCGACGCTCATCATCACCGGCGAGGCGTCCTATCACGCGCAGTACGACCAGTGCACCGCGCGCTATCTGGAGCAGGCCGGCGTGCCGGTCGACTTCATCCGGCTGGAGAAGATCGGCATCAACGGCAACGGCCACATGATGATGCTTGAGAAGAACAGCGCGGACATCGCCGCCTTCATGATGATGTGGGCGGGTCAGAACGTCCGCTGAGCCGGGCTCTTTGGCAGGAGCCTCCGTCGTCGCGGGGGCTCCTGTGGCTTCAGGCCGGATAGGCGGCGCGATAGCGGCCGATCGGCGTGTCGGCGCGTCGCGCCGCTCGCGACGAGCCGCCGCCGCGGGCGGGCGACGTCGCGGCGACGAACCCGCCGCCTCCGCCGCGCACCAGCCCTTCCATCGGCTTCACGGACGCGGATTCCGGGAAGATCGTCTCGTCGAGGATCGTCAGCGGCACGCCGACATGGTCGGCGAGCACGCCCTTGAACACGGCCCGCAGATCCGTGGTCGCCCGAAGGTCGCTGTCCTCGAACAGGTCGCGCTTCGAAAGGCCCGGCCAGTCGCCCAGCACCTTGCCGCCCGCGACCGCGCCCCCGGCGAGCAGCGCCACCGTGCCGACGCCGTGGTCGGTGCCGTTGTCGCCGTTGATGCGGACCGTGCGGCCGAACTCGGTCGCCATCACGATCACGGTGTCGCGCCAGATGTCGCCCGCATGGTCGTGGAACTCCCGGAGCGCCGAGTCGAGCTCGTGAAGCGAGTTCCAGAGGAAGCCGTCGGTCGAGCCCTGGCCCGAATGCGTGTCGAAATTCGACACCGACATGACGGCGATGCGCGGCCCGTTCTTCGCCGAGAGCAGCCGGCCCGCCCCGCGGAACGCCTTGCGGAAGGTCGAGACGTTGTCGTTCTCGCCGGACGAGACCTTCTCGGCGAGCGCGTCGGCCTTCATGCCCGCAGCGAGCGCGCCGTAGAGCTCCTTGTCGCGCTTCCGGAGCAGCGTCACGACAGCGTCGGTGATCGGGGCCGGCGGGTGCGAGAACCAGGTGGGAGACCAGCCGAGAACTGGGGCGGGGCCGCGCAGCAGCAGCGGCGCCTCGCCGACCTGGATTGCGCCGTTGGAGCGGATCGGCGCGCCCTTCGGCATGACGGTGAGCAGCCGGTTGAGCCAGCCGGTCGAATTGGAGGCGAGGCCCGGAAGGCCGTTCTCCAGATTGTCCTGAGCGTCGAAATGCGAACGGTTTCTGAGCGGCGTGCAGACGGCGTGGACCGCGGCGGCCTGGTTGCGGCGGAACAGCCGTCCGAAAAACGGCAGAGCCGTGTTGAGTCCGAAGAAATCATCGTTGAGCGGCAGCGTCTTGGAGCGCGGGATCGCGATCGCGCCGCGCATCGACGAATAGGCCTTGTCGCCGTGCGGGATCACGACGTTGATGCCGTCCATGCCGCCCCGCAACACGACGACGAGGAGCCTGGGGTCCGCGCTCGCGGCGCTCGCGATCTTCGGCATGAAGGCGGCCGAGAACAGGCCGACGCTCACCCCCATCATCGCGCGGCGCGACAGCAGCATCCGGGATTCCGCGCATCCGGCGGCCGCGGCCTCGTGCACGGCGCCGGACAGGCCGGCTGAGGCGATCAGGCGCGACATGCCTATCTCCGCTGGAACTCGGGCGACATGAACAGGACGGTGAGGCCGATCCGCTTCTCGGTGAGCCAGGTCAGCGCGGATTCGGTGTCGCGCGACAGCGCCGCGCCGTAGAGCGCGCGCCCGAGATTGAGCGGCTTGCCGGAGAACTCCTCGGCGAAGACGTCGACCGCGAGCATCGCGGTGTCGAGCCGGATCGTCATGCCGTCGGGATCGAGCCAGGCGTAGGTCTCGTCCGAATAGCCGTCCGGCGCCGGGCGCTCCCAGGGCAGGTTGTTCATGGCGCGCAACGGCTCGGTGAAGGCCCACATATTGTCCCTCACATAGAGGGTCCCGAGCGCCCGGAACTGCGCGACCGCGAGCTCGTAGGGGGTCCGGAGCTTGGCGAAGGGCGCGCTCCAGGCCGCGGGCAGCGCGATCAGCGCCAGCGTCGTCGCCTTGAGGTCGCCGTCGCTGTCGCGGAACGCCGCGGCGACCGGATCGACCATCTCGGGCGTCGGCTCGTCGGTGATGAAGTGGCGGACGAGCTTGAAGGCGATGTGCTGGGCGGTCGCGGGGTTGCGCGAGATGTCGAGCAGCGCCTGCTCGCCCTGCTCGATCCCGCCCGCCGGATAGGTCTTGCCCATGAAGGCGATGGGGCCGGGTTCGTGCCACTTCGGCCGGAAATAGAACTGGCCGGACATGCCGTCCGGCACGTCGGCCCAGTCCTGCCCGACCTCCCAGCCGCGCACATAGGACCAGCCGGAGATGAGCAGCGCCATGCTGGTGACGTCGGTCTCGCTGTAGCCGCCGCCGGCGCCGAGCGTGTGCAGCTCCAGCAGTTCGCGGGCGAGGTTCTCGTTGACGCCGCGGCCCCAGGCGATGCCGATCTCGGATTTCGGCCCCATCGACTCCTCGTTGTCGAGGTAGCGGAGCATGCCCGGGTGCTGCATCACGCCGCGCTGCATGTCGGCGAACTTGCCGAGGACATGTTTGCGGATGACGTCGCGTTCGAGCTGGCCGATCGTGCCGCGGATCGTCTGGTCCTTGTTGATCGACATCGAGAAATGGTTCGACCAGAACACCACCAGCCGTTCGACGAAGCCGATCTCGGCGCGCAGGTGCTTCTTGAGCCGCGCCTTGAGCTCGAGCAGGCGGATCGTCTCGGCCGCCTCGAAGCTCTTCTGCGAGAGCCGCGCCGCGGCCTTGCGGGTCGGCAGCTCCGGATCGTCGATCAATGCAACGCCCGGTTCGTCGAGCTCGGCTTTAAGGGCGGCGGCCGGATCCACGCCGATGCGCTCCAGCACGCCCGGCTTGGGACCCAGTCCGAAGCGCTGAAGCGCGATCCTGGCTCGGGTCGCCTCGGCGGGGCTCAATGACACGACTTCGGCTCCGGAGAGGCGGCTTCGGCGGCGCGAGCGGAATCGTTCCGGCGGGCGCCGGCTCGCGAACGAGCCTGCCGCAAGATTGCTGACGGAGCCTGAAGAGGTCTTCTAAAAATTGCCGGTCCGCACAGGTTCCGGCGGGGACGGCCGGTTCAGCCGCCCTTGCCGAACAGGCCGGCGATGGTCTCCTCGGCGACCGCGAAGGCGGAGCTTGCGCCGGCCGGGGAGGCCGCCACCACGACCCGCACCCGGTCGGAGGGCGCGTCCGTCACCACCGGCCGCTCCGTCGAATAGGCGTAGGCTCCGGCCCAGCGCGACACGACCTGCTTCGGCTTGCGGCCGAGCACCGCCGCGAATTCCTCCAGGATCAGGTCTTCGACGACCTGGGTCTCGAACGGGTCCGGACAGGCGCTGAGCTCGCGGCTCCCGGAAACCACGAGCGACCCGTCGGAGGACTGCGCCACGAGCAGCGCCACGCCATGCCGGAGATGCTCCGGCTGCTCCTGTTCGAGCCGCGCGCGCAGCGCCTCGACGCCGTCGAGCTCCTCGAAGCCCGGCAGCCTCAGGATCGTGAGGTCGCTCGCGACTGCGCCTGGCAGCTCGTACCCGTCCTCCACCCTGACCCGGAGCATCGAGGACTTCGCCTTGGTGAGGCCGGCGCCCGTGAGCCGGTCGGCGAACAGAGTGCGGAAATCGTCGCCGGCGCACACCACGGTCGCGGCGGCCGAGACGGGGCCGCGCGAGGTCGTGACTTCGCCGTCGGCGACGCCCGACACCGCCGTCTCCCATTTGAAGGCGACGTCGTGCGCGTCTTCGAGCCACGCGGCGATCTTCGCGAGCGCCGACTTGGCTTCGACGCGCAACTCGTCCGGGCTCCAGAACACGCCAGCGATGTCGCCCTTGAACTGCGGGAAGAGCGCGTGCGCGTCGTCCGGTTGGTAGAACGAGCAGCCTTCGCCGGCCTCGCTCGCCGCGAAGGCGTCGAGCGCGATTGCGGCCTCGGGCCGCCGCGCCACGATGGCGAGCCCCTCATGCTCGATCCGGACGCCGGCCTGCGCGCACACGTCGGCCCAGATCTCGCGCGAGCGTCTCGCCCGGCGCCACATCGCGCCCGACGCATGCCCGGCCACGGTGACGAGCCCGGTCATGCGGATGGAGGCGCCGTTGGCGCGCGGGTCGCGCTCGATGACCACGACGCGCCGGCCGCTCCGGGCGGCGGCGAGCGCATGGGCGAGCCCGACGACGCCGGCGCCCACCACCGCGAGATCGTAGCTTTCGGCCATTTCGTTCCCTTGGCTTGGCAAGGGAGCGGACGCTGACGTCATCCGCGGCGCGGCGTCAAGGCCGCTGGCGATCAGGCCTCGCCGTCGAGCTCCGCCCACCGCTCGCGCTTGCGGTAGATCGTCGAGGGGCTGATCTCGAGCGCCGCCGCCGCCCTCGCGGTGTTGCCTCCGAAGGCCGCGACCGCGTTCTCGATGACGCGCCGCTCCGTGATCCAGAACGGCTCGATCGAGATCCCGCCTTCCGAGGGAAGGTCGCCGAGCGGCCTCGCCGGAGGGCCTCCGAGGATCTCAAGCGGCAGCATGTCGGGCGTGACCTCCTCGCCCTCGCCGAGCACGACCGCGCGGCGCACGACGTTCTGAAGCTCGCGGACATTGCCCGGCCAGGAATAGGCGAGGAGCCGCTCCGTCGCCTCGGGCGCGAAGCCGCGGAATCCGCGGCCTTCTTCGGCCGCGAACCGAACCAGAAACGCCTCGGCGAGCCGCGCGACGTCGCCCGGACGCTCCCGCAAGGCCGGCAGCCGGATCGGCAGCACGTGGAGGCGATAGAAAAGGTCCTGCCGGAATCGTCCGGCCCCGACCTCGGCGCGCGGGTCGCGGTGTGTGGCGCACACGATCCTGACGTCGGCGCGGCGCGCGCGCGGCTCGCCGACGCGGCGGAACTCGCCGGTCTGTAGCACGCGCAGCAGCTTCGCCTGAAGGGCGAGCTCCATCTCGCCGATCTCGTCGAGGAACAGCGTGCCGCCCTCGGCCGCCTCGAAGGCGCCGGCCCGGTCTTCGGAGGCGCCGGTGAAGGCCCCGCGGACATGGCCGAAGACCTCCGACTCCATGAGCTCGCGGGGTATCGCCCCGCAATTCAGCGCCACGAACGGCTTTTTCGCGCGGCCCGACAAGGCATGGATCGCCTCGGCGCAGAGTTCCTTGCCGGAGCCGCTTTCGCCGGTGACGAAGACCGGCGCGCGCGACGGCGCGATGCGCTCGATCTCCGCATAGAGCGCGCGCATGACCGGCGAGGAGCCGACGAAGGACGCGAAATCCGCGCCCGGATCGACCTGCATGGAGGCTGGCCGCGCCGCGCGAGCATGCGTCCGGGCCTGGATCTCCGCGAAGCGCGGCTCGAGCCGGCGCGCAAGAGCCTCGGGAGTGTAGGGCTTGAGGACGAAATCCGCGGCCCCGCGGCGCATGGCTTCGACCGCGAGCGAGACCGAGCCTGCGCCGCTGGTCGCGATCACCAGCAGGCCCCTGGCCACGAAGGCATCGATCAGCGGAAGCGCCTCGCGGCCCGGAAGGTCGATCACCGCGACCTCGGCGTCGCGCGTCGCTCCTCCGACGGCCGCGCTGCGGGGATCGAGCGACGCCACGATCTCGCCGCCCGCCGTCGCGGCCGCGCAGGTCGCGACGCGCGCGGCGGCGGCGTCGGCTTCGACGAAGACGACCCGCGTGCGGGGACGCAGGCTCGGGCCGGCGTCCGTCGTCAGCGCTTGCGGCATGAGGCGGCGACCCTTGGCGCTTAGGGGGCGCGCCGGCCGGAGGTTCGGCTTGGGCGCGAGGCCCAAGGTCGCCCAACAGGGTAAATGAAAGGTGTTCGAACGCTCAGGCAGCGTCATCCCGCCCTGGCCACCAGCGCGGAGGCGACAGCGCGTCGTCGGAGCGATCGCGCCGCTCTCGCGGCCCGCACATGTCGAACGGAAGACGTCTCACGCCGTCGTCTCGGCAGGTGAGCCACATTTCATATTGAGCACATGCGATCTGCGCCGAGAGATTAGGAGGGGCGTGGCGAATCGGCCAAAATGTCCTGGCTGATCTCGAATGGACGCCCGAATGTCGAAGCCCGCCGCGCTCTTCGTCGCCGCCGCCATGGCGGTGACGGCGGGTTGCGTGTCCGTGGTGGCGGGGCAGGGGCTGGGGCTCGACCTTGCGGGCTCCGTGCTGGTCGGCTTCGCGTCGCTCGCCGGCATGGCTGTCACGCATCTCGCCTTCCTGCGCGCGGCGCCGAAGGACGACGGGCGGCTCGACGACATCGACCGCGTCGTCACCGACCTGCAGAACCGGCTGGAGACGCTCGAGCTCCGGGTGTCGGGCCTCGACGGCGCCGCGGGGGAGCGCGCGCGGGCCGCGACCCGTCCGCTGGTCGACGAGATCGCGGCGCTTGGCGCGCTGGTGACGACGGTCGCCAAGGAGGTCGCCGCCCACGACGTCGCGATCACGCGGCTCGCTTTGGCGAAGGTCGAGCGGGAGGCGATCGCAAGAGCGGAGCCCGCGCCTGCGCCCAAGGCCAAACCCAGGCCGGCGCCGCAGCCCGAGCCGGAAGCTTCCGCGCCTGAGCCGAAGCCCGTCGCCGCGCCGCGCCGCATCGAGGCGAAGATCACCCCGCCGGAGCCTTTCGACCTTGAGGACGAGGCGCCCGGCGCCGAAGCGGACGCCTCCGACCTCCTCCGGCGCATCGACCGGGCGCTCGCCGACGACCGGATCGAGGCGCATCTCCAGCCCGTCGTCACCCTTCCGAACCGCCGGACGGCGCATTACGAAGCTTTCGCGCGGCTCGTCGAACAGGACGGCCTGCTGCCCGCCGAGGCGTTCCTGCCGGCGGCGATCGCCCATGGCCGGATCGGCGAGATCGACCGTCGCGTGATCGAGCGCTCGGCCGCGATCGCGCTTCGGCTCTCGGCGCGCGGCGGCGGCGCCGTGTTCTGCAACATTGCTCCGGAGACGCTGCGCGATGCGTCCGCCCTCGCCGCCATCTCGGGCTTGTTCGAGAAGCAGGCGGAGCTGAGGCGGCTCATCATCCTGGAGATCCCGCAAGCGTCGTTCGAGGGCCTCGGAGTCGAGGAGGCTCCGGCGCTCGAGGGGCTCACAGCGACCGGCGTCCGGCTGTCGCTGGACAAGGCCGAGAACCTGACGCTCGAGCCGCGCGAGCTCGCCCGGCGCGGCGTCCGCTTCGTGAAGACGCCGGCCACAAGGCTGCTCGATCCCGACGCCGCCAAGGGCGCGACGATCCATCCCGCCGATCTCGCGAGCCTGTTCTCCCGCCACGGCGTCGAGCTCATCGCGACGCATGTCGAGGGCGAGCGGACCGTGCCGGAGCTGCTCGACATGGAGGTGCGCTTCGGCCAAGGGCTGCTGTTCGGCGCGCCGCGGCCGGCGCGGCCGGCCTCCGCCCAGGAACCGCGGGCCGAGCACCGGGCTGCCGCGCAACAGCCGAGGCTCGTGCCGCGCAGCGTCGGGGCGCGCTGAGGACCGCCCCGCGCGGCGAAAGGTCCTGCGCTTCGCCTTGACGCCGGACGGCGCCCCGCTTAGCCGAAGCCCCCATGTCCGCGATCTCCGACGCCTCGCCCGCCTTCGCGCGTTTCGCGCCGCTCGCCCATGGCTACGAGGTCGTGCTGTGCGACGTTTGGGGCGTGCTGCATGACGGCGTGACGGCGCATCTCGACGCCGCCGACGCGCTGACGCGCTTCCGGGCGGCGGGCGGCGCAGTGGTCCTCGTGTCGAACGCGCCGCGCGCCTCCGAATGGGTGGTCGGCAATCTCGACGAGAAGGGCGTGCCGCGCTCGGCCTGGGACGCGGTCATCACCTCGGGCGACGTCTCGCGCCGCATGCTGGCGGATCGCGGCCTGACGGACGTCCACCACATCGGCCCGAAGCGCGACCTGCCGCTGCTCGGCGACGAGCGGCTGAGGCTGGTCGCGCTGGAGGAGGCCCCGATCGCCGTGGTGACGGGCCTCGTGGACGACGCCAATGAAAACCCCGACGATTATGCGGACCGCCTCGCCGAGCTGAAGCGTCGTGGGCTCGCGCTGATCTGCGCCAATCCCGACCTCGTGGTGATGGTCGGCGCGACTCAGCTCTGGTGCGCGGGCGCGATCGCCGACCGCTACGAGGAGATGGGCGGCGAGGTGCTTTGGGCCGGAAAGCCCTATCCGGCGGTCTACGAGGCCGCGCTCCGGCTCGCGGGCGACATCCTCGGCCGCGACGTCCATCGTTCGCGCGCGGTGGCGATCGGCGACGCCGTGCGCACTGATCTCGCGGGCGCGACGGCCGCCGGCCTCGACTGCGTCTTCGTCGCCGACGGAATCCATGCCGAGGAGCTCGGCCCGGGCGCTCCGGATCCCGAAAAGCTCGCGGCGCTGTTCGCCGAGCACGGCTACCAGCCGGTCGCCGTCATGCCCAGGCTCGTCTGGTGACGGCGGTCGGCCGTCGCCACGCCAGAACCCAAGGAAAGGTCCGACAATGAGCAACCGCATCGTGCTGCGCGCCGGAGAGGCGCTGGTCGCCGGCGGCCCTCCGGGGACCGCGGCCGAGCCCGAAGTCGTGATCGGCGAGCTCGACGGCCCGGTCGGGACGGCGATCGCGACGCTGACCGGCGATCAGGTGCAGGGCCACACCCGCGTCTTCGCGCTGCTCAACACCGACGTCATGGTGCGGCCCGTGACGCTCTGCGTCTCGAAGGTGACGGTCGACAACCCGCGCTACACCAACATCCTGATGGGCACGGTGCAGTTCGCGATCGCCAACGGCGTGCTGGACGCGGTCCGCGCCGGCTACATCCCGAAGGAGAAGGCCAACGATCTCGGCGTGATCTGCTCGGTCTGGCTTGCGCCCACCATCGTCGACGTCAAGGACCTCGATCACAAGATCCTGTTCGAGATCCACCGCAAGGGCATGTGCGAGGCGATCCGCAAGGCCATGGCGTCCGAGCCGACCATCGACTGGCTGCTCGAGAACCAGGACAAGATCACGCACAAATATTACCAGATGGGTCTCGACGGGAAGGTCTAGACTAGGCGGCCTCATCCGGGCGCACGGCAAGAGCGGCGTGCGCGGCGGCGACGGCCTCCGGCAGCTTGCTTCGGAACGTCACCTGGGGCGGCCGGACGCCGTGCGCGAACAGCAGGCGCCGGATCGCAGGCTGCGCGCCGGACAGCACGACCGCGGCCTCCCGGCGTCGCGCTTTTCGGACGAAACCTTCGATGCTCACGGCGGCGGTCGAGTCGAGCAGCGGCACGCCCGAGAGGTCGATCACATAGGCCTTCGGATGCTCGCCGATGCGATCGAGCGCGGCGGCGACGCTCGCGGCCGCGCCGAAGAAGAACGCGCCGGAGATGCGGTAGACGACGACGTCCGGATCGCTCGCCATTGCGGCGTCGTACCGGCTCCCGCCATTCTCCGTCGCGTCGGGGGCGTCGTCTTCCGCGATGGCGCCCACATTAACGACCTCCACCGCCTTGGCCATCCGGTGGAGGAACAGCAGCGCTCCCATCGCGAACCCGATCAGGATCCCCTCCGTCAGATCGCGGAACACGACCAGCAGGAAGGTCGCGAACAGCACCGCGGCGTCGCCGCGCGAAGCGCGGAGCAGCGTCACGATCTCGTTCTTCTCCACCATGTTCCACGCGACCACCGCCAGCACGGCCGCAAGCGCGGCGAGCGGGACGTAGCTTGCGAGCGGCGCGGCGAGCGCCATGAACAGGAACAGGAAGACCGCGTGCAGCATGCCGGAGATCGGGCCCCTCGCGCCGGCGCGCACATTGGTGGCCGTCCGCGCGATGGTTCCGGTGACGCAGAAGCCGCCGAACATCGCGGAGGCCACATTCGCGACGCCCTGGCCGACGAGTTCCGAATTGGAACGGTGGCGGCGCCCCGTCATGCTGTCCGCGACCACGGCCGAGAGCAGGCTCTCGATGCCGCCGAGCAGCGCGAAGGCGAACGCGGTCGGCAGGACGGCCAGGATCTTCTGCGGCGACATCTCCGGAAGCTGCGGGGCCGGCAGGCTGTGCGGAATGCCGCCGAAGCGCGTTCCGATGGTCTCGACCGGCGAGCCGAGCGCCCAGGCGAGCAGGGAGCCAGCCGCGACGGCGATCAGGAGGCCGGGCCAATGCGGGCGATAGCGGCGAACCGCAACGATGATCCCGACGGACAGACCGGCGATCAGGACGGCCGGGCCGCTGACCGTCGGAAGAGCGTCGGCCAACGCGCCGAGCTTCGCGATCAGCGGTCCCGGTTCCGGCGCCGGGAGGGTCAATCCCAGCAGTTCCCTGATCTGGCTCGCCAGAATGATGACCGCGATCCCGGCCGTGAAGCCGACCGTGACTGGATAGGGAATGTATTTGATGAAGGTCCCAAGCCCCGTCGCCCCCGCGACCAGCAGAATGACGCCGGACAGCATGGTGGCGAGGATCAGGCCGTCGACGCCATGCTGCTGCACGGTCGCCGCGACGAGCACGATGAAGGCCCCTGCGGGGCCGCCGATCTGAAAACGGCTTCCGCTCAGCGCCGACACCAGGAGACCGCCGACGATCGCGGTGGTGAGGCCGCGATCCGGCGACAGCCCGGACGCGATGGCGATCGCCATCGACAGCGGCAGGGCGACGATCGCGACCGTGAGGCCGGCGACGGCGTCCGCTTTGAAGTCCGCGAGTCCGTAGCGCTCCCGCAGAACCGTGACGAGTTTCGGCGTGTAGAGCTCTAGGAAGCTCGGCTCACGAACATGCGCGGCCATCGCGGTCCGGTCTTTCTCTCGCGCGACGCGCCGGCGTCGCTGTCGTCCTTCAGCCGGGTCCGCCGGCCGCGCCTTTCGGGGCCTTGAGACGCACGCCGCGTCCCGCGCCGTAGCTCGGAGAATTGTCGCCGATGAGCTCGACGCCGGCGGCGTCGAGCGCTTCGACCACCTTCGTCAGCGTGTCGACGACGCCCCGCACATTGCCTTCGCTCGCCTCCATCCGCTGGATGGTGGGCAGCGACACGCCGGCCATCTCCGCGAGCTGACGCTGGTCGATCCCGAGAAGGGCCCGGGCGGCCCGCATCTGCGCAGCGTTGATCATCGACTTCCCTGAGGTCAGGCTAAAAACATCGCAACTGATGTTCAAAACATCAAGAGTGCGGCAAATAACTTTCGTCGTCCGCTGTGGTGAAGGCGTCCGGGACCGACCGTCCGAGGAAGAGCCTCACCCCTCTTCGGACGCCGCGGCTGCGCGCCAGCCGATGTCGCGGCGGCAGAAGCCTTCCGGCCATTTAATGAGGTCGACGGCCGAATAGGCGTTCATCTGCGCCTCCGAGGCGTCGGCGCCGAGGGCGGTCACGGCGAGCACGCGGCCGCCATTGGCGAGCAGGCGGTCACCGTCCTGCTTAGTGCCCGCATGGAACACGGTGACGCCGCTGCGGGCTTCGGCCTTCTCGACGCCGCGGATCTCAGAGCCGGTCCGATAGGCGCCCGGGTAGCCCCTGGTCGCCATCACGACGGTCAGTGCGGTCTCGCGACGGAACTTCGGCTGGACGCCCTTCAGGCGTCCCTCTACCGCGGCGAGCAACAACTCCAGGAGGTCGTCCTTGAGCCGCGGCAGCACGACCTCGGCTTCCGGGTCGCCGAAGCGGACATTGTATTCGACGAGCCTTGGGCCGTCGGGACCGATCATCAGTCCGGCGTAGAGGAAGCCGATGAAGGGCGCGCCATCCTCCGCCATCGCCATGACGGTCGGGCGCACGATGCTCTCCATCGCTTCGTCGATCAGCGCGGGGCTCAGCACCGGCGCGGGCGAATAGGCCCCCATGCCGCCGGTGTTCGGACCCTTGTCGCCGTCGAAGGCGCGCTTGTGGTCCTGCGCGTCGCCGAGAATGACGGCGGTCCGGCCGTCGACCAGCGCGAACAGGCTGGCCTCCTCGCCGGCCATGAACTCCTCGACCACGGCCTCGCCGCCGTCGCCCGCGAAGATCGCGTCGACCGCGGCGTAGGCCTGCTCGAGGGTCTCGGCCACCGTGACGCCCTTGCCGGCCGCGAGGCCGTCAGCCTTGACCACGACGGGCGCGCCGAAGGATTTCACGGCCGCGCGCGCGTCCTCGGCCGAGCGGCACCGGCGGAAGGCCGCGGTCGGGATCCCGTGTTTCTCGCAGAGTTCCTTGGTGAAGGCCTTGGAGCCCTCGAGCCGGGCGGCGGCGGCGCTCGGCCCAAAAGCCTTGATCCCGGCTTCGGCGAGCCGATCCACGACGCCCGCAACCAGCGGCGCCTCGGGGCCGACAACCACGAGGTCGACGGCTTGTTCCGTCGCGAGGCGCACGATCCCGTCGAGGTCGTCGACCGCGACCGGCATGCACTCGGCGTGACGGGCGATTCCCGGGTTTCCCGGAGCGGCGATGAGGCGCGTGAGCAGGGGGCTTTTGGCGAGCGAGGCCGCGAGCGCGTGCTCGCGGCCGCCTGAGCCGAGGAGAAGAACCTTCATGAGCGCCGCCGGATCTCGGGAACGATGGTCCGGCGACGTTCTAGCGGGCCATGGCGGCCTGCGAAAGCGTGGGGGCCGCGGCGCCGCGCTCTCGGGTCACTCGACGGTGACTTTGCCTTTCATCACCGCCGAATGAGGCGTGCAGATGTAGTTGTAGACGCCGGGCTCGATGAACTTCACGGCGTAGGCGTCGCCAGCGTTCAGCATGGGGCCCATTGCGCCCTTGACGGTCTTCGCCGGCCCGTTGCGGAAGTGGATATTGTGGGCCATGCCCGCTTCCTTGTTGGTCCAGCGCACCACTTGGCCGGACTTGATCGTGACTTGGGGCGTCTTGAACGCCATTGAGTCGATCTCGATGTCCGTGATCTCTCCCGTCGCGGCCTTGGCGTCCGGTAAAATCTCGATCGGATCGGCGGCCTGCGCGGCGGTGAGGGGCAGCGCGACGGCCGCGAGCCCTCCCCCGAGGACCGCAAAGGCCCGACGACGGTCGAGAACGAAAGACTTGGTCGGCGGGAAGGGCGGCAAGGCGGCGTCTCCTCTGTGAACCGGCGCCGCTTTGGCGGCGCCGCAGCCGGAGCGACCATCCGCGGCCACCAGCCGCCTACGGGCGGGCGGGCGCGAACCGCCGGTCCGACGGTCATCTCCGCATCGGCGGATCAGGCGCGACCTAGCCGCGCCGCGACCGTCGGGCAAGCCGAGGCCTCAGGTCATTTCAGAAAAGTGACGAGTCTTTATTTCGATGAGTTCCAAGCCTTAATCGATATAAAGCGACGAGAGCCGGAACTTCCTCATTCGACTATGACCTTGCCCTTCATGGTGGAGTGGAGGGTGTCGATATACTCGTACTGTCCGGCCTGCGAGAATTTCACGACGTAGGCGTCGCCGGAATTGAGCGTTGGCCCCTGCGCGTTGGGGGCGCCCTTTGCGGGGCCGCGGCGGAAATGGACATTATGAGTCGCGCCGTCTGCGTTGACCCATTTGACCGCCGATCCCGCCTTCACGCGGATTTCGGGCGTCGAGAACTGGGTCGCTTCGATCTTCACCTCCGGCGCGTCTGCCGGGGGCGGGCCCTTGATGATCTCGATGGGGGACGCGTCGGCGGCCGCGAGCGGGATCGCGGCGACGGCGGCTGCTGCGGCGAAGATGGCGCGCATGGGATGCCTCCTTTTCGGCGATTTTCTCTCAATTCACAACGAGCGCGCGAGGCAAGGGTTCCGCCGCGGAACCACAGGTCGCGCCCCCGGGCGAAGCGGCGTAAGAGAGGATCTCTGGAAGGTATGGCCCGCGGCATGCAGCGAAACGACGTCGAGACGAACGGAAAGGCGGGCGCCGCGCGCGCTCTGTCCAACGCGCCGGAAGTCTCGGTCTCCGAACTCTCCCAGTCGCTCAAGCGCACGGTCGAGGACACGTTCGGCTATGTGCGGGTGCGCGGCGAGATCTCCGGCTATCGCGGCCCGCATTCTTCCGGCCACGCCTATTTCTGCCTGAAGGACGAGGGCGCGAAGATCGACGCCGTGGTCTGGCGGGCGACCTTCCAGAAGCTGAAGTTCCGGCCCGAGGAGGGCATGGAGGTGACGGCGACCGGCCGCCTCACCACCTATCCGAACAAATCCGCCTACCAGATCGTCGTCGACGCGCTGGAGCCCGCGGGCGTCGGCGCGCTGCTCGCCCAGCTCGAGGAGCGCCGCAAGCGGCTCGCGGCCGAGGGCCTGTTCGACGACGTCCGCAAGCGTCCGCTGCCCTTCCTGCCCGAGGTGATCGGGGTCGTGACCTCTCCGACCGGGGCGGTGATCCGCGACATCCTGCACAGGCTCGCCGACCGCTTCCCGCGGCGCGTGCTGGTCTGGCCGGTCCGCGTGCAGGGCGAGACGGCGGCGGCGGAGGTCTCGGCCGCGATCCGCGGCTTCAACGCGCTTGCGCCCGGCGGAGCGATCCCGCGGCCCGACGTGCTGATCGTCGCGCGCGGCGGAGGCAGCCTCGAGGACCTCTGGAGCTTCAACGAGGAGATCGTGGTGCGGGCGGCGGCTGGAAGCGCGATCCCGCTGATTTCGGCCGTTGGCCACGAGACCGACACGACGCTGATCGATTTCGCCGCCGACCGCCGCGCGCCGACGCCGACGGCGGCCGCCGAAATGGCCGTGCCGGTGCGCGCGGAGCTGATGGCCGCGACCGCCGAGCGAGGCGCGCGGCTGCGCGCCTCGACGCTGCGTGGCCTCGAGGCGCGGCGGGTCGAGCTCCGCTCGGCGGCGCGCGCGCTGCCACGGCTCGAGACGCTGGTCCAGGTTCCGCGCCAGCGGCTCGACCACGCCGCGGCCCGGCTCGCCCCGGCGCTCGCCACCAACGCCGGCCGTCATCGGGCGCGGCTCGCGGCGGCGTCCGCGCAACTGTCGCCCGTCGCGCTTGCGCGCCGCCTCGTCGGCGAGCGCGAGCGGAGCGCCGGGCTCGGCGCGCGCCTCGACCGCGCCTTCCACGCGGCCGAGGACCGGCGTAGGACACGGCTCGAGGCGGTCTGGAGCGTGCTGCGATCGCTCAGCCACGAGGGCGTGCTCGAGCGCGGTTACGCGCTGGTCAAGGACGCGGACGGCGCGCTGGTCAGACGGGCGAGCGAACTCAGCGCCGGCCAGGCGCTGACGCTGATCTTCGCCGACGGCGAGGCCCCGGCCGTCTCCGGCGGGGCGGCGCGAAGCGCGGAGCGCCGCGCGCCAAAGCGAAAACCGGAGGCCACGGCCCAGGAAGACCTGTTCGAGTGACCGAGCGGCGCATCGGTCTCGCACTCGGGGGCGGGGGTGCGCGCGGGCTCGCCCACCTCCACGCGCTGGCGGCGTTCGACGAGCTCGGCGCGCGGCCCGCCGCGATCGCGGGTTGCTCGATCGGCTCCCTCTACGGCGCTGGCTTCGCCGCCGGCCTGTCGGCCCGCGAGTTGCTGGACCACACGACCCGGGTCCTCGACCGCCGCGCGGACGTGGTGGGAAAGCTCCTCAAAGCGCGGGTCGGACGCTTGGCCGACATGTTCGGGGCCGGATCGCGAAACCCGATCCTGCTCGACGCCGAGATCCTGGTCCCGCTCTTCCTGCCCGACGACGTGCCGCAGGACTTCGAGCAATTGCAGATCCCATTCAGCGCCGTGGCGACCGACTTCTTCGGCCGCGCTCAGGTGGTCTTCCGCAAAGGTCCGCTCGTTCCCGCCATCGCCTCGTCCTCGGCCATTCCGGGGCTTTTCCGGCCCGTGCTCCATGATGGACGCACCCTCATCGATGGGGCGATGATCAACCCCCTGCCGTTCGACGTCTTCGGAGACGCGGTCGACGCGACTCTCGCTGTCGACGTCACGGGCGGGCCGGTGACGTCGACCAAGGGGTTCCCGAACGTGTTCGAGACCATGCTGGGCGCAACCCAGATCATGCAGGCCGCGATCGTCGCTGGAAAAGTCGCGGCGAGGGGGCCGGACGCCCTGATCCGGCCGAGGGTCGACGGCGTCACCCTGCTCGACTTCTTCAAAACGGGGCCGGCGCTCCGCGCGAGCGAGTCCGCTAAGGACGAGACCAAGCGTGCGATCGAGCGGCTGATGCAAGACTGAGAGACGGCCTATCTTTTCCGGTCGAAATGTCGCCTCAGCAGCCGGACGTTCCGACGGTTCGCCTTCACGGCGAAGTCGAAGACCGGCCCAACCACGGGGATCGAGCCCACCACGGCGTCGAACGCGACATTGCCGACCATGCGGGCGAGCAGATGGCCGGGCGCGCCGAGGTCGTGGGCGCGCTTGACCATGTAGGCCGAGGCCGCGGCGGTCGCGAGGCTGCCGCCGACCGGCACGATCGCCGCGACGGCGTCGACGCCGAAGCGCCAATTGGTGCCGGGGATGCGCCAGCGCGAGTCGAGCAGGTCCGCGAGCCGCTCGAGATGCTGGAGCGTCTCCTCGTGGCTGCTCGCTTCACGGCCGTGTTTCGGCATGCGTCCGGCGAAGCCGGCGGCGGTTTGCGTCGTCATTTGCGCAGGATCACCCAGAGCGCGTGAATGATGCCCGGGATGTAGCCCAGGATCGTCAGCAGGATGTTGAGCCAGAACTGCAGCCCAAGGCCGACCTGCAGGAACACGCCGAGCGGCGGCAGCAGGATGGCGATGAGGATGCGGACGATGTCCATGCGAACGTCACCTCGTGGTCGGCCCCAACGCGGTGCAAGTC
Source organism: Hansschlegelia zhihuaiae (assembly GCF_004103825.1). Classification (GTDB taxonomy): domain Bacteria; phylum Pseudomonadota; class Alphaproteobacteria; order Rhizobiales; family Methylopilaceae; genus Methylopila; species Methylopila zhihuaiae. The sequence continues at coordinate 64,022 of NZ_RYFI01000005.1, read as the reverse complement.
CTTCCGCGCAAAGACTGAACGCAAAGCCCGGGGCTTTCGTTCAGGCCCTCGATATGGTGTCGCCGCGGCGCGCCCGGAAGAACTCGCGCAGCATTTCGGCCGACTCGGTCTCCGCGAAGCCCGCATAGACTTCCGGCGCGTGATGGCATGTCGGCTGGCCGAACAGCCGCACGCCCGAGGTCACGGCGCCGCCCTTCGAGTCCTCGGCGCCGAAATAGAGCCTGCGGATTCGGGCGAAGGAAATGGCGGCCGCGCACATCGGGCAGGGCTCGAGCGTGACCCAAAGGTCGCAGCCGACGAGCCGCTCGGATTTGAGCGCCGCGCAGGCCTCCCGGATCACGAGCAGTTCGGCGTGAGCCGTCGGATCGGCGAGCTCCCGCGTGCGGTTGCCGGCCGCGGCCAGCACCACGCCGTCGCGCGTCACCACTGCGCCGACGGGGGTCTCGCCGCGCGCCGCGGCGGCGCGCGCCTCGTCGAGAGCGCGATCCATCGGCGAGGGGGTCGTTTCCCGGCTCGTCAAGTTCGTCCCGCCATGCTACTCGCGCTCCCGTCATGACCGAACCGGAAGATCCATCCGGCGCGCCGCCTGCCACGGCTGCGGCGTCCGAACCCCCGCGAAGCCGCCCCGGCGAGCGCCTCGCCAAGGCGATCGCGCGCGCCGGCCTCGGCTCGCGCCGCGAGGCTGAAGTGTGGATCGGCGAAGGCCGCGTTGCGGTCAATGGCGAGACCGTTGCGACTGCGGCCGTCAACGTCCTGCCTGGCGATCGCGTCGAGGTCGACGGCCGGCCGCTCCCGGCGCGTGAGCGCACGCGGCTCTGGCTCTACCACAAGCCGCGCGGCTACGTGACCACGACCCACGACCCGGAAGGCCGCGAGACGGTGTTCTCGATCCTGCCTCCGGAGCTCCCCCGCGTGATGACGGTCGGCCGGCTCGACATCAACACCGAGGGGCTGCTGCTGCTCACCAATGACGGCGGGCTCGCGCGTGTGCTGGAGCTGCCCGAGACCGGGTGGCTGCGCCGCTACCGCGTGCGCGCCTTCGGCCGGACCACGCCGGAAGCGCTCGCGGCGCTGAAGGACGGCGTCACGATCGACGGCTTCGCCTATGGCGCGATCGACGCCGAGATCGAACGCCAGCAGAACGACAATGTCTGGCTGCGCTTCGGGCTCCGCGAAGGCAAGAACCGCGAGGTGAAGCGGGTCGCCGAACATCTCGGCCTCGGCGTGAACCGGCTGATCCGCATCTCGTTCGGGCCGTTCCAGCTCGGCTCGCTGCCGGAAGGCGGCATCGAGGAGGTGCGCACGCGGACGCTTGTCGAGCAGCTCGGCAAGCGGCTCACGGATGAGGCGGGCTGCGATTTCGAAGGGCCGGCGACCGATCTCGGCGAGACGGCCCCGCGCAAGACCGGCGGGCGCGGCGGCGGGCGGCCGCAGGCCGCGCCCGAGCGCTCGCGCCTGACCGATCCCTCGCAGCGCGTCGGCCGCCGCGCGCCGATCGCCCGGCCGCGCGACATGGCCCCGCCGCCGTCCGCCGAGGGCGGCGAGGCGCCCGCGGTCCGTACGCGCCGCGCGGCCCCGGTCGCCGATCGACGCGGGCGTTCGGTCAAGGTCGAAAAAGTGTCGCACGCCGACCCGGAGGCCGCGCCGAAGCGCGTGCGCCGCCGCGACGACGGAGCAGCCGAGCGTTTCGGCGCCGCCGGACGCCCGGCGCGCCCGCCGCGCGCGGGAGATCGTCCCGCCGCGCGAGACGCCCGTCCGCCACGGCGCGCGGGCGCCGGAAGCGCGCGGCCGCCGCGTCGGGACGGCGAGGCCGCCGAGCGGCGCGGTCCTCCGCGCGAGGGCGCAGGACGCGGCGAGCGGCCCGCACGCGCGCCCTATGGCGACCGGCCGCCCAAGACTGCGTCGGGAGACCGGCCGCCTCGAAGCGACTGGCCCCAAAGGCCCACCGGCGACCGGCCTTTCGGCGCGCGTCCCGAACGGCCCTCATCGCCGAAGCCCCGCACGTCTGCGCCGCGCTGGCGCGACGACGCGCCGGCCAGTCGCGAGGGCGAACGCCCCGCCCGCCCGCCGCGCGACGGCGATCGCCCGCAGCGCGCCCGTCCGGAGGGCGGCCGGCCTTTTGGCGACCGCCCGCCGCGGCCGCGCCGGGATGGCGACCGCCCACGTTCCGACAGACCGAGCGGCGCCGGAGCCAGGAGCGACAGGCCAGGCGGAGATCGGCTGAGAGCAGACGGCCCGAGGACCGAAAGGCCTCGTGGAGATCGTCCGGACCGCGCCGGAGCGCGCCGCGCGCCGCGCGCCGACGCGCCGCGCGGCGACCGGCCTTCGGGCGCTCCGGGCGGACGCCCTGGCGGCCGGCCGGGCGGACCCGGCAAGCCGCGCTCGCCGGGAGGCAAGCCGCGCCTTCCGGGAGGAGGCGGGCCGAAGCCTCGCGGCCCAGGCGGCGGCGGGAAGGGACGGCCGGGCGGTGCGGATCGTCGGCGGTAGGTTCAAGGGACGTCCGCTGAAAGGCCCGTCGGCGGATTCGCGCGCCATCCGCCCGACGAGCGACCGGCTGCGCGAGGCCGTGTTCAACGTGCTGGCGCACGCCTATGGCGACGTGGTCGACGGCGCGCGCGTCCTCGACCTGTTCGCCGGCACCGGCGCGCTCGGCATCGAGGCGATGTCGCGCGGCGCACGCTTCGCGCTGTTCGTCGACGACGGCGCCGAGGCGCGCGCCTGCCTCAGGGCCAATGTCGAGGCGGTCGGCCTCGGCGGCCAGACCAAGATCTTCCGCCGCGACGCGACCCGGCTCGGCCCCGTGATCGCGCAAGGCCCCTTCGACCTCGTCTTCGCCGATCCGCCCTACGGTAAGGGCCTCGGCGAACAGGCGCTCGCATCGGCGCGCGGCGGCGGCTGGCTGAAGTCGGGCGCGCTTGTCGTCTGGGAGGAAGCGACGGAAGCGGAGACCGCCGTGCCCGAAGGCTTCGAAGCGCTCGAGACCCGCGCCTATGGCGACACGAAGATCGCGTTTCTCAGGGCCGGATGACGTGCGGGCGACCGGCGGGCCAACGGTCCGTTGAGGTTCAGGGCGGCCGAACGGATCAACTGGCGACGGGGTCGTCATCCGGGGCGCGACGGGAGCGTGATGGCCGGGACAGCATCGTCTCGGCCGCGACCACGCGGTTTCGGCCCTCGGCCTTCGCGGCGTAGAGCGCCTCGTCCGCGCGGGCGATCATCGGATCGATCTCAGTCTCTCCGGGCAGGCGGCTGGCGGACCCGACGCTGACGGTCACCGCGAGCGAGGCGCCCTCCGCCGTGACAGGCTGATGGACGACGGCCCGCCGCAACCGTTCCGCGATCGCGATCGCCTGTCGCGACCCGGTTCCGGGAAGCAGGACCGCGAACTCTTCGCCGCCCATCCGCGCCATGAAGTCGTTCTTGCGAAGCACGCTCCCCGCCCGCCGCGCGACGGTCGCCAGCACCTCGTCGCCGAACGCATGGCCGAAGCCGTCATTGACCGCCTTGAAGTGGTCGATGTCGAGCATGAGCACGGTCAATTCCTCGGCGCGGGCGTCCTCGGCCAGCAGCGCGCGGCCGCGCTCGAAGAAGCTCCTGCGGTTGGCGACGCCAGTCAGGCTGTCGGTGCCGGCGATCTCGCGCAGCTCACGCTCGAGCCGGCGCTGGCCGGTCACGTCCCAGAGCACGAGCGAGAAGCCCTGATCAGCCCGCCGATAGTAGAACTGGATGGTGCGGGCCTCGCCGTCGCGGCACATCACCTCCCACTCCGCCATATGGGCCCGGCCGGGGTCGCGGGCGGCCTCGCCGGTGATCCGGACCCACTCCTCACGCGCTGCGACCCGGCGCGCATGGTCGGGAAAGGCGAGCTCCCACCAGTCGTCATGATGCGCCACGGCGCGTTCGGAATAGTCGAAGAGCTCGTCGGATTTCTTGTTGTAGAACAGCGCGTTGAAATTGCTGTCATAAAGCTCGATGCCGACCGGAAGCGCGTTCAGGGTCGCCTGCGCCTGCGCGAGCGCATGGACGCCGAGGGAGCTTTCGTTCTGCGGCTGTAAGGTCAGCAGGAAGGCGCCCGGGGAGCCCGGCATGCGCTCCACGTCGACGAAGACCGACCGCTCGCCGGCCGGAGCCTCGCAGAACAAGCGGATGGAAGCGCCGACGCCGTGTCTCGGCAGCTCCCGCAGAAAGGCCTCGAGCTTGTCCGCCGCGGCCGACCCGATAAGAGCGTCGAGCGCCTTGTCGGCGCCCGCGTGGAAGGGAGCGCCGAACAGGCGCGCCGCGGCCGGATTGAGCGCGATGCGCGTCGTGTCCGCGAAAGCGACGATCGCGACGGGGTGGCGGACCGCGACGAGCGGCCCGAGATCGGGCGTCCTGGTCACCGCCGCCCGAACAGCTTCTCGAGGTCGGCGGTCGAGAGCTTCACGAAGGTCGGGCGGCCATGATTGCACGTCGAGGCGGCGGGCTCCGCCTCGATGGCGCGGAGCAGGGCGTTCATCTCCTCCGGCTTCAGCCGCCGCCCGGCCCGCACCGAGCCGTGGCAGGCCATGGTCGCGAGGATGAGGTCGAGGCGGCGCGCGAAGGGCGCGCTCTCGGCCGCGCCGTCGGCGAGCGTCTCGGCGAGGTCGCGGACGAGCGCCGCGGAGTCGCAGGGGCCGAGCGGCGCGGGCGTCGCGCGCACCAGCAGCGCGCCTGGGCCAAAGGCCTCGACCGCGAGTCCGAGCGCCTCGAGCTCGTCGGCGGCCGCGAGCACCCGTTCGGCGTCCGCGGGGTCGAGATCGACGACGTCGGGGACCAGAAGCTCCTGCCGCGGCACGCCGGAACGGGCCCGCAGGCGCTTGAGCTCCTCATAAGTGAGCCGCTCATGCGCGGCGTGGGCGTCGACCAGCACGACGCCGTCGCGCGTCTCGGCCAGCACATAGGTCGCGTGAAGATGCGCCTTGGCGGCGCCCAGCGGCCGGTCGAGGACGCCGTCCGCCGTCGCGCCCTCGGCGCGGGCGACGTTGGCGGCCGGCGGAAGCTCAAGCAGGTCGGCGGAGAACGCCGCCTGGGCGGGCTCGGCGAAGCCGCGCCCCGGCGCGGCCGCGCCCCAGCGCGTCGAGGCCGCATGGCCCGCCATCGGCCTGTGGGCGGCGGCGTGCGGAAAGGGCGTGCCGCGCGCCGCGAAGCGCGCGATCTCCGCGCCGCCCGCCGCATAGGGCCGCGCGCCGGCCTCGCCGAGCGCGGCTCTTACCGTGGAGACCAGCAAAGCGCGGATCAGCGCCGGGTCGCGGAAGCGCACCTCTGCCTTGGCGGGATGGACATTGACGTCGACCTCGCCGACAGCGACTCGGACGTCGAGCGCAGCGACCGGGTGCCGATCGCGCGGCATCACGTCCTGATAGGCGGCCCTCAGCGCGCCGACCAGCAGCCGGTCGCGCACCGGACGGCCGTTGACCGACAGATAGATCGCGCCGGCGGTCGCGCGGTGGAGATGCCCGAGCCCGATATGGCCGCTGAGCCGCGCCCGCTCCCGCGCGCCTTCGACCGCGACCACGGCGCCGGCGGTCTCGGCGCCGAGGACCTGCGCCAAGCGCTCCGCGCGACCGACTGGTTCGTCGGCGACCGCGGGGAAGCGCAGCGTCCGGTCCTCCACCACCAGCGTCCAGTCGACCGTCGGGCTCGCAAGCGCGAGGCGACGGACGATCTCGGCGCAGGCCTGCGCCTCGGCGCGCTCGGATTTCAGGAACTTCGCGCGGGCGGGCGTGGCGAAGAATAGGTCTCGCACTTCGATCCGCGTGCCCTGGCTGAGCGCCGCCGGCTCGGCTACGCCCTTTGCGCCGCCGTCGACCGAGAGCCGCCAGCCATGCGGCGCGCCGACGGCGCGGGTCGCGATGGCGAGCCGCGCGATCGCGCCGATCGAGGGCAGCGCCTCGCCGCGGAAGCCCATGGTGGCGACGCAAGCGAGATCGTCGTCGGACAAGATCTTCGAGGTCGCGAAGCGCTCGACCGCAAGCTCAAGATCGTCGCGGTCCATGCCGCAGCCGTCGTCGACGACGCGGATCAGCCGGGCGCCGCCGCCCTCCAGCACGATCTCGATCCGGCGCGCTCCGGCGTCGAGCGCGTTCTCGGCGAGCTCCTTCACCACGGAGGCGGGCCGCTCCACCACCTCGCCGGCGGCGATGCGGTTGGCGACGACGTCGGACAGCAGGCGGACGGGCATCGGCGGACGGGACGAACGGTTCTAGGATGGGGCGAAATCTAGCATGTCGGCGCGCCGCCGCAGGAGAACGGGCGGCGGCGTCCACCGGAAATCGTCGGGAGGCTCCGCGTCGGCCGCCGAAACCGGCGCGGAGTCCCGCGATCACGCCTTCGGCGAGAAGATCGAGCACCAGCCTTCGGGGCTGATCTCGCCTTCGACGCCCGCGCAGGCGTTCGGCGGCTGGAACAGCGCGCAGCCGCTGCATTTCTGCCCGTCCTTCGGCGAGGATTGGTACTGCACGTCCGCCTGCTTTTGCTTCGACTGCGCCGCCGCGCGCGTCGCGGTCAGACAGATCGCGCCCATGCCCGCCATCGCGGCGCCGCCGAGCACGAGCCGGCGCGAAACGGCTCGAGTCTCGAGTGTCGTCTTCTGTTCCTTGGACGCGTCTTCGGGGGTCTTCCTCATGGTTCTGGTCTCCTCCGCCGGCTAAGCGGCCGGCCCAGAGAACGCTAGGATCACGCTTTTGTTTTTCAATGATTCTAATTCTAAAGACGTGGCTCGGCCGGGCGACGGGACGGCCCTCCGCGAGCTGCCGACGCATTCGCGCTTGATCGGCGCGGCGGAAAGAGGTTGCCTCAGGCGCCGCGGCTCGCGCCGCGCAAACAAAGCGGGGCGCCGAACGTCACCGTGCAAGAGAGGAACATGAGGATGGCCCGCGACGTCGCCGCACGCGCATGCATCGTCGTCATGGGGCCATCCGGGGTCGGCAAGACCACAATCGCCGAAGGGCTCGCCGACCGGCTCGGCTGGAGCTTCGCCGAGGCCGACAAGTTTCATCCCACGGCGAACATCGACAAGATGTCGACGGGAATCCCGCTCGACGACGACGACCGCGCCCCATGGCTCGCGCTGATCCGCGACTGGGTGACTGGCAAGGCGCATGCCGGTCGCGATGCGGTTATCACCTGCTCGGCCCTGAAGCGTCGCTATCGCGACGTGCTGCGGGAGGCCGACGCCCGGGTGCGCTTCCTCGAGCTGGTGGCGTCGCCCGCCCTCGTCGAGGCGAGGATGGCGAAGCGACAGGGCCATTACATGCCGGTCTCGCTGCTCGCCTCGCAATTTGCGGCGCTCGAGGAGCTCGAAGACGACGAGGACGGCGTCAAGGTCGACGTCTCCGGCACGCCGGAGGAGACGCTCGCGGCCGCGCTCGCGGCGCTCGAACTCTCGCCGCTCAAGTCCGACTCCTCCCAGGCCGCCGCTCCTGTTCCGACCGCCTCCGCCGGCCGTCCTTGATCCTGCGTCCCACGCCTCCAGGTCCCGCCAAGACGCGCCGTTCAAGGGCGTCGCGATAGGAGATCCCCATGACGCCAGCCGCCGCCGCGCCCGCTCTTGGAGCCGGACCGCTGCTGCTGATCGCGGCCTGCGCCATCGCGGCGCTGCTCGTGCTGATCATGCGCTTCCGGATGCACGCCTTCCTGGCGCTCATTTTGGTCAGCCTCGTCACCGCCTTCGCGGCCGGCATCCCGCCCGAGAAGGTGGTGAAGACGCTGATCGACGGCTTCGGCACGACGCTCGGCACCGTCGCGCTGCTGGTCGGCCTCGGGGCGATGCTCGGCCGATTGGTCGAGGTCTCAGGCGGCGCGCAGGCGCTCGCCGACGACCTCATCAAGACCTTCGGCGAGAAGCGCGCGCCCTTTGCGCTCGGCGTCGCGTCGCTGATCTTCGGTTTCCCGATCTTCTTCGACGCCGGCCTGGTGGTGATGCTGCCGATCATCTTCTCGGTGGCGAAGCGGCTCGGCGGCGGGCTGCTGCGCTACGGCATTCCGGCCGCCGGCGCCTTCTCGGTCATGCACGTCTTCGTGCCGCCGCATCCTGGGCCGGTGGCCGCGACGGAACTGCTGAAGTCCGACATCGGGCTCGTCACGATTCTCGGTCTGCTGATCGCGATCCCGACCTGGTATGTGACGAGCTATCTGTTCGGCCTGTGGATCGGCAAGCGTATCGAGGTCAAGGTCCCGGAGATCCTGAGCGGCGGCCCGCAGGCCGAGCATGACCCCAATCCGCCCAAATCCTCGACCGTCATCCTGCTCCTGCTGCTGCCCCTCGCGATCATCTTCGTGAACACGGGCCTCGACTTCCTTGCGGCGGCCGGCGTGTTCGACCGCAAGGCGCAGTGGTTCCAGGTGGCCCGTGGCCTCGGCCAGACGCCGATCGCGCTGCTCGTGGCGGTGCTGGTCGGAACCTATGTGCTCGGCGCCCGGCGCGGCCGCGACCTCGGCGCGGTCGAGAAACTGCTGGACGGAGCGCTCGGGCCGATCTGCGCCATCACGCTGATCACGGGCGCGGGCGGCATGTTCGGCGGCGTGCTGCGCGAGAGCGGCATCGGCGCGGCGCTCAGCCAGGCGCTGAACGACCTCGGCATGCACATCTTCGTCGCCGCTTACGTGATCGCCGCGGCCCTGCGCGTCGCGCAGGGCTCCGCGACCGTCGCGCTGATCACGGCTGCAGGCCTCGTGCAGCCCGCCGTCGCTGCGGCAGGCTACGAGGGGACCGACCGCGCCGCGATCGTGCTCGCGCTCGCGGCGGGCTCGGTGGTCGCAAGTCATGTCAACGATTCCGGCTTCTGGCTGGTCGGCCGGTTTTTCGACATGGACGTCAGGACGACGCTCAAGACCTGGACGGTGCTCGAGACGCTGATCAGCCTAATGGGCTTCGCGCTGGCGGGGCTGATCTTCGTGGCGCTGTGAGGAAAGTGGACGACGCGTCAGCGTCGTCCACTCTGTCAGGAGCGCGGGGCCGAAGCGGTCTTGGCTTCGGGCTTGAACGCCAGCGCCTTGGGCTTCGCGCCGCGCCGCGGCGGCGTCAGTTTCGCCGGCGCAGCCGGCTCCATCGTAAACGCGACCGGGCTCGGATAATGTTCGAGGGTCGCTCCAGTCGAGGCGTCCACGCCCATGCCGATCAGGCCTCCGGCGAGGATGTTGCCCGCGAAGCCCGCGGCGCCGGAGCCCGCGACCCTGGTCTTCACCGGCATCGAGGCCTCCCGATAGCCGGGCATCGAGGCGGTGACGACGAACTCGTCCTTCCGGCCAACCGTGAGGGTGCAGGGACTGACGCAGGTGTGGTTCATCGAGGTGCGGACGGCGGCTCCTGGAGGCGTCGTTTCGATGGTGACCTGACTGGTCGTCCCCCTTGTGATCGAGGCGCAACCGACGAGCGCGCAGCCCATGGCCGCGACCAACAGAATCCGCATGATGGAAATCCCCTGCACACATCTCAACGGTGCGCGGGCGCCTCACTACCCGTGAGGCCAGCGGGTCGGTATTCGTATGATTACTTATGATCCGAGACTCGCGGCCCGAGGGCCTCAGCGCGCGTGTGAGCCCGCCGCGGTCGGGTCCGGAACGAGCTTCGCCTCGGCCGTCCCCGGCGCCGGCCTGACCCGCGCGCCGTCGAGCCCCGTGGGCTGGCCGACCGCGACCACCAGCAGGTCGCCATCGCCGAGCAACGCCCTCGCCGCGGCCTTCACCTCGTCCATCGTCACGGCCTGAACCAGCGCGTTGCGCTTCGCGACATAGTCGATCCCGAGATCGTCGAGCTGCAGCTGGACGAGCTGATTCGCGATCTTGGTCGAGGTGTCGAAGCGCAGCGCGTATGAGCCGACCAGGTATTTCTTGGCGCTCTCGAGCTCCTTCTGGGTCGGACCGTCCTCGGCGATCCGGCGGATCTCCGCGCGGATGAGCTCGATCGACTGGCCCGCGCGGTCGTTGCGGGTCGCGACGCCGCCGAGCAGCAGGCCCGCATGGTCGTAAGGCGACAGATAGCTATAGACCGAATAGGCGAGGCCGCGCTTCTCGCGCACCTCGTTGAACAGGCGGGACGAGAATGAGCCGCCGCCGAGGATGTGGTTCACCACATAGGCGGGGATGAAGTCGTCGGCGTTGCGCAACGGCCCGGGCCGGCCGAACACGATTGCGGTCTGCGGCACGTCGAGCGTCACGATCTCGGTGCGGCCCGCGCCTTCCGGCGCGACCGTCGAGACCGGCGTCAGGCCAGCCTTTTCGGGTAGTCCCGCGAGGAGTCCGTCCACGAGGTTTGCGAGCCGTTCGGCCGAAATGGCGCCGACCGCCCCGATCACCACATTGTCGCGCGCGATCAGACGCTTGTGGGCCGCGACGAGGTCGTCGTGCGTGGCGGCGCCGAGGCTCTCGACAGTCCCGCGCGGCGGGCGCCCGTAAGCGTGGCCCGGAAACGCCTCGGCGAAGAAGGTTCGGCCGGCGAGGTCGTCGGGGTCGAGCGCGTTGCGCCGGATCTGGGCTGAGAGCTGGCTCTTCATGCGCTCGACGGCGTCATGATCGAAGCGCGGCGCGGCCAGCGCCGTCCCGAGCAGGCGGAACGCCTCGTCGAGATTCTCGGGCAGCGTGCGAAGGCTCGCCGTCACCGCGTCGCGGTTCGAAGAGAAGGAGAGCTCGATCGCCTTCTCCTCGAGCGTCTCCTGGAAGATGTCGGCGTTCATGTCGCCCGCGCCCTCGTCGAGCAGCGTCGCCATGAGATTGACGAGGCCGGGCCGGTCCTCGGGGTCCTGAGCCGAGCCGCCGCGGAACGCGATCTCGACCGCGATCACCGGCACGGTCGTCTCCTCCACCAGCCATGCCTCGGCGCCGCGCGGCGTCGTCACGCGGTCGATCTGGGTCGTGTGGGCGGGAGTGGCGAGCGCGGTTGCGGCGGCGGTCATGGCTGCGAGAAGAATCCTCATGCGCGGGGCCCGGTCGGGGCGGCGGGGTTCAGCGAGCGGCGGACGCCCGCTCGCCTCCGGGCGCGGTCAGGAGTTCGCCCGTCACCGACCGGCGCTTGTCGAGCGTCTCGCGGGCGGCGTCGCGCACTGCGTCGGCCGTGACCGCGCGGATGCGGTCCGGCCATTCCTGCACCTCGGCGACGGTGCCGCCGGTCGCGAGCGACGCGCCATAGATGCGGGCGAGCGTCGCCTGGCTGTCCTGGGCATAGATCGTGTCGGCGACCAGCCGGGTCTTGGCGCGTTCGAGCTCGGCCGCGGCCGGGCCGTCGGCGGCGATCCGGGCGATCTCCTTGTCGATCGCGATCTCGAGTTCGGCGAGCGTCGCGCCGCCGCGCGGCGTCGCGTAGATCGCGAAGCGGCCGTCGTCGAGCGCGTCGCCCTGGTACCAGGCGCCGGCGTTGGCGGCGATTCCCTTCTCGACCACGAGCGCCTTGTAGAGCGTGCTGGTGGTGCCGCCGCCGAGAATCTGGGCCAGCAGGTCGAGCGCATAGGCGCGCTCGCCCTTAGCGGTCTCGTAGGACGGCGCGAGGTAGCTGCGCTGCACGGAAGGCTGGGTCACCCGCGGATCGGAGAGCGCGACGCGGCGCGCGGCGCGCGGCTCGGGCTCGCGCGGCCGGGCGCGGGAGCCCGGATCGGCGCGGCGCGCGACCTTGCCGTAGGTCGCCTGCGCAGCCTCCCGGACCTCCTGCGGGGACACGTCGCCCGCCACCACGAGGATCGCGTTGTTCGGCGTGTAGAAGCGCTCGTAGAAGGCGATCGCGTCGTGGCGGTCGAGCTTCTCGATTTCGTGCTCCCAGCCGATGATCGGCGTGCCGTAGGGATGGTTCACGTAGAGCGAGGCCGCGATCGCCTCGCCGAGCTGGCTCGACGGGTCGCCGTCGACGCGCGAGCGCCGCTCCTCCAGAACCACGTCGCGCTCGGGGTTCACGACCTCGTCGGTGAGCCGGAGCCCGGTCATGCGGTCGGCCTCGAAATCCATCACGGTCTTGAGGTGCTCGCGCGCGACGCGCTGGAAATAGGAGGTGTAGTCGTAGGACGTGAAGGCGTTCTCCTGACCGCCGAGCTCGGCGACCGCGTGGCTGAACGCGCCTTCCGGGTTCTTCTCGGTGCCCTTGAACATCAGATGCTCAAGGAAATGCGCGATGCCCGAGACGCCCGGCGTCTCGTCGGCCGAGCCCGCCTTGTACCAGATCATGTGGGTCACGACCGGACTGCGCCGGTCCGGGATGACCACGACCTCGAGTCCGTTGTCCAGCGTGAAGGTCGAGACCTCGGGTCCGGTCGCCCGGCTCGTCTCCGGCGCGGACGAAGGGCTCAGGCTCGCGGTCGCGCCGGCGGGCGTCGAAATCGCCATGACGGTTGAGTATCCTCCAATCGCGCAAAGCGCCGCGAAGACGGCCATGCGGGCCCGGCGGCTCGGCTGCGGTGCGTGGTCGTCCATCGAGCACGGCATATAGGCGCGCCTTTCCGGCGCGCATGCAAGCGCGCCGTCACGAAGGCGTCAGGCCGAACGCCCGCCGATCATTTGCCGAACAGCTTGCCGAAGAAACCCTTCTCTTCGGTCGGGGCCTGGGCGGTCACGCCGGTGCCCTGCATGTATCCGACGGGCGGATCGGTGAGCCGGCCGCGCGTCACCGCGGAGGACGCGCCGGCCTCCGCCTGCGGGTCGCGGATCGAGCGCCCGGCGAGTTCGTCGGGCTCGGCGCGGATGATCTTGTTGTCGCCCTGGGTCGCGTCCGTCCCGGTCCGCGCGACGCTCGCGCCGCGGACGCGCCGGTTGCCGAGCTCGTCCGGATCGACGCGCGGCGAGCGGTCCATCTGGTATGAATAGGTCTCGGTCATGACCTTGTCGTTCTGCCGCTTGCGCTCTTCGCGCGCGACGACGTCAGGGTCGGTCGGCCATTGCGCGTCGCGCGCCGAGGTCTTGGCCTGCGGGGCGGGCAGGGCGGCGGTCGAGGATGGCGGCACCAGCGGCGCGCGCTCGCGATATTCGATGTCGGGCTTCTCCTTGGTGCCGAGGCCGAAGGAGTCGAACAATTCCGTGATCGGGTTCGAGCCGATGTCGTCCTGGGCGAGCGCCGGCGCGGCGGAGGCTGCGAGCGCGATCGCCGCGGAGGCGAGGCGGGTCGTAATCTGGCGCGTCGTGATCTGGCGCATGGGTCAGCTGCTCCTGAGGGCGCTTGACGGCGGCTTCAGGCGATCCGGTCCGGGCCTTGGCCCTCCCCGGTCGCGCCGCGGAGCGCACCATACAGAAGCAGGAGGACGCCCGCAACGATCGCCGCGTCGGCCAGATTGAACACATACCAGGTGACGTCGCCCCAATGCAGCAGCGCGTAGTCCACGACCGCGCCGTGCAGGATGCGGTCGAGCCCGTTGCCGACCGCCCCGCCGAGGATCAGCGCGAGGCCGACCGAGGAGACCGCCTGATGCTCACGGGCGATCCAGACCGCGATCGCGATCGAGGCGACGACATGGAGCGCGACCAGCGCCCAGCGGCCGAATTCCGAGTCCTGCTGGAGCAGCCCGTAGGACACTCCGGTGTTCCAGATCAACACGAGGTCGAAGACCGGCAGCACCGGCACGCGGCCCTTCGAGCCGAGGTCGAAGGGAAACAGCGCCCAGAGCTTGATCGCCTGATCGAGGACGAAGACCGCGAGGGCGATCGTGAAGGACAGGCGGGCGGTGCGCGCGAGGGTCACGGCGCCACGACTCCGCCCCCTCTCCCGCTTGCGGGAGAGGGTTGGGGCGAGGGGGCGTCAAAACGGATCGCTACGCTGGACAGACCCTCACCCTTACCCTCTCCCGCAAGCGGGAGAGGGGGACAGCGGCGTCGCGCCTCTTGCGTCACGCCGCGACCCGCGCCGCTTCCCATTCCCTCAGCGCCTGGGCGTCGCGGGGCGTCACGTCGGGATAGTCGCGGTCGGCGCCCACGTCGGTCGTCACTTTCCAGGAGCGGGCGCATTTGCGGCCCTCGGCCCGTGCGGGAACCACCGCGACGCCCGCCACCTCGGGCAGGCGGAAGGCGTCGGCCGGCGCCTCGTCGCGCGCGATCGTGACCGCGCTGGTGATCGCGACCTCGGCGAGGTCGACGCCGTCGAGCGCCGCGAACAGCTCCGGGTCGGTCACGTGGACGACCGGCGCCGCCTCGAGCGAGGAGCCGATGCGCTTCGCGGCCCGCTCGATCTCCAGCGCGCCGGTGACGACGCGGCGCACGCGCCGGACCTTCTCCCACTTCGCCGCGAGCGCCTCGTCCAGCCATTCGGGGTCGGCGAGCGAGAACAGCTCGAGATGGACGGACGCGTCGTCGCCCGGGAAGCGCGACAGCCAGGTCTCCTCCGCCGTGAAGGGCAACAGAGGCGCGAGCCGCGTGACCAGCGTTCGGAACAGGCGATCAACCACAGTGAGGCAGGCGCGGCGCGTCACCGACGAGGCCGGGTCGCAATAGAGCGCGTCCTTGCGGACGTCGAAATAGAAGGCCGACAGGTCGTTGGTGAGGAAGGTGAACAGCGCCGCGAAGCCGCGCTTGAAGTCGAACGCCTCGTAGGCCTGGCCGATCTCGGAATCGACCTCGGCGAGCCGGTGCAGCATGGCGCGCTCGAGCTCCGGCATCTCGGCGAAGGACACGGTGTCGCCCGCCCGGAAATGCGCGAGCGAGCCCAGCATCCAGCGCAGCGTGTTGCGGAGCTTGCGATAGGCGTCGGTGGTGGTCTTCAGGATCTCCGGTCCGATCCTGAGGTCGTCCTCATAGTCCGACATCACGACCCAGAGCCGCAGGATGTCGGCGCCCGATTGCCTGATGACGTCCTGCGGCGCGACGACGTTGCCGAGCGATTTCGACATCTTGCGCCCCTGCTCGTCGAGCACGAAGCCGTGGGTCAGCACGGCGTCGTAGGGCGCGCGGCCGCGGGTGCCGCAGCTTTCGAGCAGAGAGGAGTGGAACCAGCCGCGATGCTGGTCGGAGCCCTCGAGATAGAGCACCTCGTCCTCGCCCCCGTCGACACGACGCTTCGGCATAAGGTCGGGCCGGCGGTCGAGCACATAGGCGTGGGTCGAGCCGGAATCGAACCAGACGTCGAGGATGTCCGCGACCTTCTCGTAGTCGTCGAGCGAATAGTCGTTGCCGAGGAAGCGGCCGCCGGCGTCCGCGAACCAGGCGTCCGCGCCCTCCGCCTCAAAGGCCTCGGCGATGCGCCGGTCGACCCGGTCGTCGGCCAGCAGTTCGCCGGTCTTCTTGTGGAAGAACACGCAGATCGGCACGCCCCAGGCGCGCTGGCGCGACACCACCCAGTCGGGCCGCGTCTCGATCATGCCGCGGATGCGGTTGCGCCCTTGCGCGGGGAAGAACCGCGTGTCGTCGATCGCCTTCAGCGCACGGTTCCGGAGCGTATCGGCCGGACCGTCGATGTCGCGGTCCATATGGATGAACCACTGCGGCGTGTTGCGGAAGATCACCGGCTTCTTGGACCGCCAGGAATGCGGATACTGGTGGCGGAGCTTTCCGCGGGCGACCAGCCGGCCGGCCGCGATCAGCGCCTCGATGACGGCGGCGTTGGCGTCGCCCTTTTCGCCCGCATCGGTGATGACGGAGCGGCCCTCGAAACCGGGGGCGTCCTTGGTGTAGCGGCCGTCGGCGTCGACCGGATAGGGGATCTTCGATCCGATGCCGCGCGCGTCGAGCTCCGCGCGGTGGTCCATCCAGAGCTCGAAGTCCTCGCGGCCGTGGCTCGGAGCGGTGTGCACGAAGCCCGTGCCGGCGTCGTCGGTGACGTGGTCGCCAGGGAGGAGGGGGACGTCGAAGCCGTAGCCGAGAGAGGCGAGAGGATGGGCGGCGACTGCGTCCTTGAGATCAACCGCGGCGACGTCACGGAGCTTCTTGCCCACGACCCTAGCGGCCTTGAACACGCCCTCGGCGAGCGCGTTGGCGAGCAAGTAGCGTGCCCCGACCTTCGCCCAGTTGTCCTCCGGGGCCTCTGTAACCTCGTAGAGGCCATAGGCGATCTTCGGAGAATAGGCCACCGCGCGGTTGCCGGGCAGGGTCCAAGGAGTTGTGGTCCAAATGACCACGGAAGCGCTTTCGAGTTCCGGATCGATCGATCGCCTAGTCCGCGCTGACGTCTCTCCGCGCTTTGCGTCCGGAAAAGTCTCGGTTCTTCCGATGACGACATCTTTGAGCGGAAACGCCACGAACACCGTGTCGCTCAGGAACTCGTGGTACTCAATCTCGGCTTCCGCGAGCGCGGTCTTCTCCACGACGCTCCACATCACCGGCTTCGAGCCGCGATAGAGCTGGCCCGAGCGCGCGAAGTCCATGATCTCGCGGGCGATCTGCGCCTCGGCCGAGAACTTCATCGTGGTGTAGGGATCGGCCCAGTCGCCCGTCACGCCGAGCCGCTGGAATTCTTCCGACTGCACGCCGATCCAGTGCTGGGCGTAGTCCCGGCATTCCTTGCGGAATTCGATGACCGGCACCTCGTCCTTGTTCTTGCCCTTGGCGCGATAGCCCTCCTCGACCTTCCACTCGATCGGCAGGCCGTGGCAGTCCCAGCCCGGCACATAGTTCGAGTCGAAGCCCGCCATCTGGCGCGAGCGCACCACGACGTCCTTGAGGACCTTGTTGAGTGCGTGGCCGATGTGGAGGTGGCCGTTGGCGTAGGGCGGTCCGTCATGCAGGACGTATTTCTTCCGTCCCGCCGAGGTCTCGCGCAGCTTCTCGTAGAGTCCGATCCGCGCCCAGCGCGCCAGAAACTCCGGCTCGCGCTGCGGCAGGCCGGCGCGCATCGGAAACTCCGTCTGCGGCAGGAACAGCGTTTCGGAATAGTCGCGTGCGGTCGCGGGGGCGTCGGAGGGCATTTTTAGCGTCCGGTTCGTCGGCGGGAGCGGTGTAGCAGGGCAGGGCGGCCATGCAAGCCGCCCGCGAACTCTGCGTCGTCTGGCCGTACGCTATTGCGGCGCCGACGCCCGCTCGATCGCTCTGAAGTCCAGAATCTCGAGCAGCGCCCGCTTGTCTTCCTCCGGAGCTGGCCCCCAGACCGTGACCATTATTCGCCCGAGCGGCAGAGTCATGGTTCCCATGTCGTCGATAAGGATGGAGCGGCCGTCGAACTTTATACGCCGGCCGGGCGCGGCGTTCAGAGACTGCGCCATGCCTGCGGCGATTGGCGAGGCGACAAGAGAGACGGCGAAGGAGAGGTCACCTCGGCCAGTGTCGAAGAGACGGACCGCCGAGAGCCCGCAACCCACCGTGTCCGAGGAGAACGCCTCCACCTTCTCTGATTTCGGCTTCCATCCCGGGAGCGGCTCGGCGATGAGCTTCGACAGCCTGTAATCTCGATCATCAGAATTGAGCCTGCGGCTGTTGCTCATCTGGCCCTGGGGCACTGGTCCGGCGGCCCCGCAAATGCGCTCCATCTCCGCGATTTCGGTTGCGCTTATTTCCGCTCCAAGCGCCGAAGCGAGCGGTAAGGCGAACAAAGCCAGCGCAGTAAGGCCGTTTCGCATGGGATCAGACCAGCGCGCTCGGGGCGAGCGGGTCCTCTGGCGCGGCGATCGCGGCGCGGGCGGTTTCGACGTCGCGGCCCATCTGCTCGACGAGTTCGGGGACGCTCCCGAACTTCAGCTCCGGCCGGAGATGAGCGACGAGCTCGATCCGCAGCGCCTGGCCATAGAGGTCGCCCGAGAAATCGAACAGGAAGACCTCGAACAGCGGGGCGCCGTCGTCGAATTGCGGCCGTCGGCCGTAGCTTGCCGCGCCGCCGACGATCCGGTCGCCGACCAGGGCGCGCACGGCATAGATCCCGAAGGCGAGGCGGGTTTCCGGGGCGAGCCGAATGTTGGCGGTCGGGTAGCCGAGGTCGCGGCCCCGCTTGTCGCCATGCGCGACTTGGCCCTCGACGATCCATCGCCGGCCGAGCAGGCGGCCGGCCTTCGCGACGTCGCCCTCGGCGAGGAGGTCGCGGATCGCGCTCGAGGAGACGGGCGTCGCGCCGCCGTAAGGCGGGGCCACGTCGACATAGAGCCCGTGGCGCGGCCCGGCCTCCGCGAGGAAGGCGGGGGAGCCGGCGCGGCCGCGGCCGAAATGGAAGTCCCAGCCGACCACGACGGCGTGGGCGCCGAGCCGCTCGACCAGCGTGTGCGACACGAAGTCCTCGGCCTCGATCGCGGCGAGCGCCTTGTCGAAAGTCAGCACCACGACGGCGTCGCAGCCGGCGCGGACGAGCTGGCGCGCCTTCTCGTCGCGGCCCGTCAGCCGGAACAGCGGCCTGTCAGGCTGGAAGAAGGTCCGCGGGTGGGGCTCGAAGGTCAGCGCCACGACCGGTCGTCCGGCGGCGCGCGCGGGCTCGACGGCCTGCCGCACGACCGACTGGTGGCCGCGATGCACTCCGTCGAAATTGCCCACGACCACATGGCCGTCGCGCAAAGCCGGAGGCAGGTCCTTTGGATCGATCAGGAGGGTTTCGGGCAAGCGGCGTCCGGATGTCCGGGGAGACGGCGTCTGGCCCGCGCGAGATGGCCCGCGCCGCAGCCGCCCGTCAAGGCGGCATGAGGCTGCGAGGCGCGCTTCGCCGACATGGTTCGGATCGAATCCCAACGGCCTGGCGTTCAGTCCCTGATCGCTCCGGCGGACGCAGAAGGGGAGGACCAGCCGTGATCCGTCCAGCAGCCGCGCTTCTCGCAGCGCTTGTGATTCCGACCGCCGGCGCGTTCGCGCAGTCGTCGACCGGAACAGGCGGGACCATGGCGCCGATGTCGCCGCCGACCAGTCTCGGCTCGTCCTCCGCGCCGCTCGGCGGAAATTCGTCGGCCGCGCCGATGGGGACGGCCGGCTCGACGGTCCCCACCGTCGCCGGAACGCCGCCGCCTTACGCCGGGGGCACGCCTCCCTCGGTCCGTGCGACGCCGACGCCCGCCAGTCCTTCGGTCAAGCCGACACCGTTGCCAACGTCTCCCGGAACGCGCCGGGCCAATTAGGCGAGCTCGGCCTCGATCTCGTCGCGCGTCGGCACCATGATCTGGGCCTCGCCGTCGAGCACCACCTTCTCGCCCACCGTGCAGGTGCAGAAGAAGGTCGCGCGCTGGCGGCCCGGGTCGAGCGCCGTGATCTCGACCTGCGCCAGCACCTCGTCGCCGATGAAGACCGGCGCGCGGAACTTGATGGTCTGGGAGAGATAGACCGCGCCAGGTCCCGGCAGCTTGGTGCCGAGCACGGCGGAGATCAGGCTCGCGGTGTAGAGGCCGTGCGCGATGCGGCCGCCGAATCGGGTGTTGGCCGCGTAGGCCTCCGACAGATGGATCGGGTTGGTGTCGCCGGTGAGCTGCGCGAAGCGCCTGACGTCGTCGCTCGTCACCGTCTGGCGGATGGCGGCGGACTGGCCGACCTCGAGATCCTCGAACGCGAGCTGCGGGCCGTGGTGGTGCGGGTCGTCGTCCGTCACGAGTGCGGCGGTCATCTGCTGGCGCGGTCTTTCGGGGGCGGTTGGCGGCCGCACTCTGCTTCCGGCTTCGCTGCGGCGCAACGCGCCTTTTGTCTGACGGCGGCGACGGAAACGGAATCTCAATTCCCCTCGATGATGCTCCGTCATCTTGAGCCGCGCAGGACGCGCGGCGACGATCGACCCACGCGACGGAGCCGCGACAATGGCGCTCGACCACACGATCCCTGTGCTGATCGTGGACGATTACAGCACGATGCTGCGGATCATCCGCAACCTGCTCAAGCAGATCGGATTCGAGGACGTCGACGAGGCCAGCGACGGTTCCGCCGCGCTCGGCAAGATGCGTGAGAAGAAATACGGGCTCGTCATCTCCGACTGGAACATGGAGCCCATGACCGGCATCGAGCTTTTGAAGGAAGTGCGGGCCGACGACAGCCTGAACCGCACGCCGTTCATTATGGTCACGGCCGAGTCCAAGACCGAGAACGTCATCGCGGCGAAGAAGGCGGGCGTGAACAACTACATCGTCAAGCCCTTCAACGCCCAGACCCTGAAATCCAAGATCGAGGCGGTCTTCGGAGCATGACGCAGTCAGTAAATCGCAAGGACGCCATGGAGCAGCCCTTCGAGAGGGTTCGCGCCTATGTCGACGCCAGGAGAGCCGGGGACGCGACCTTCGGGGATGTCGTCGCGCTCGCCGAGATCACGGCCGAATCGATGCAGGCGTTCTTCGCCACCATCGACAAGTCGATCTATCGCGAGCTGCGCGAGATCGCGGAATACATCACCAACATGCGCTCGGAGATCGCCGCGCTGCACGCCGGCGAGCTGAAGACCGACCGGCTGCCCAAGGCCGGCGAGCATCTCGGCGCCATCGTGGTCGCGACCGAGGAAGCGACCAACGCGATCATGGAGGCCGCGGAGGCGATGCTCGCCGCGGAGGGCGAGGACGAGGCGACCTACAAGGCGCTGGTGAACGACAAGGTCATGTCGATCTTCGAGGCCTGCTCGTTCCAGGATCTCACCGGCCAGCGCATCGCCCGCGTGGTCGAGACGCTCGAGCATGTCGAGGCCCGCATCGGCCGCTTCGCGGCGGCGGTCAGGACTGAGAACGGCGGCGAGGCGCCCGAGACCGACCGGGAGCGGCGCGCGCGCGAGCTTCTGCTGCACGGTCCGCAGTCGAGGGGCGAGGCGATCGCCCAGAACGAGATCGACGCCCTCATGGCGAAGTGACTCCGCCTTTGCGCCTCCCGGCTGTCGGGCCTATATGCTCGGCGACCGGGAGGCTCCAGGCCAATGAACCGTTACGAGCGACCGCCGTCGTCCGGCGAGGCGCAGGTGCGCTATCTCGACGCCGATTTCCGCGTGCTGAAGCCCGGCGCCTATGTGCGCTGCGCGGTCACGGGCGTCGCGATCCCGCTTGAGGAACTGCGCTATTGGAGCGTCGAGCGCCAGGAGCCCTATGCGGGGCCCGAAGCCGCGCTCGCCCGCGCGCTCGGCAAGGAGTGACGCCGCAGCGCCGCCCTCAGGGCGTCGCGCCGTCCGGCTCCAGCAGCCTATGCAGGTGCACGACGAAATAGCGCATATGCGCGTCGTCGACCGTCGCCTGCGCCTTGGCCTTCCAGGCCGCGCGGGCGCTCGCATAATCCGGGAAGATGCCGACGACGTCGAGCTTGTCGATGTCCTTGAACGATACCCCCGAGACGTCCTCGAGCTCGCCGCCGAAGACGAGGTGAAGCAACTGCTTGGGGACGACGTCGGTCATTGCTGGGTCTCCAGTGCGGCGCGCTCATGCGCGAGCGCGTCCATCAAGGCCGAGGCGCGCGCCGGCGCGGCGGCGATCAGGCCGCCATGCCGGGTGCCGGCGCGGTTGTAGGTCGGAACGGCGCCGTCGAAACCGATCAGCCGGCCGCCGGCCTCTTCAAGAATCACGTGGGCGGCCGCGATGTCCCAGTCGTGGGCGTTCGGCCGGGCGAGCGCCGCGTCGAGGCCGCCGCCTGCGACCTGCACCAGGCGGTTGGCCAGCGCGTAGCGCCACTGGCCCTTCACCACCCCATGCGCCGCAAGCGAGCTCAACAGCGACTGCGGGCCGCCGATGTTGAGGCCCGCCAGGCCCTCGAGGTCGTCCATCCTGAGCTGCGCGCCGTTGCGGAACGCCCCGGCGCCGCGCGCGCCCGCGAAGGTCTCATCCTCGCAGGCGTTATGCACGACGCCGAGCACCGGCGCGCCGTGCTCGACGAGCGCCGCCGAGACCACCCATTCGGGCCGGCCCTCGATGAAGGCGCGGGTGCCGTCGATCGGGTCGACGATCCAGACATGGCGCCGCGACAGCCTCTCGGTGGTGTCCGCCGTCTCCTCCGACAGCCAGGCGGAGCCTTCGACGAGCGGCGGCAGGCGCTCGGCCAGGAACCGGTCGACCGCGATGTCGGCCTCGGTCACCGGGCTGTCGTCGTGCTTGCTCCAGCGCTTCGCCGCTCCGCCGCGGAAATAGCCGAGCGCGATCTCGCCCGCCTCGCGGACGATCGCGTCGAGGCGGGACAGAAGGCGTTCGAGATCAATCGGCGCGTCGGTCGAGGACACTTTCAGCCTGGGATCCGTGGGAGTCGGAAATCGGCGCGATGAGCGCTCCCCAAAGTGTCGGCATGAGGGCGGCGGCGCAAGCGCCGAAGCGCGTTCATCGCATTCTTACCCTCTCCGGAAAGGTCCTCTTCAGCATGGCGAGAGATGTGGCCGTTCCGAACGGCGTCTTACCAAGGATTCACCAGTTCCCTTAAGCCGATTTCGGCGATCGCGCAGTCATAGTCCCCTGACAAGCGAAGAGCCCGAAGCAATCGGGCCTTCAGGGAGACAGGACAGTGGGACGACAGACCGAAGCCGGCGCGCTGGCGCGCGCCGGAACGGGGCCGGCCGACCGGCTGGACCCGAAAATGCTTCCGCTCCGCTTCAAGGCGCCCGACGCCGAGGCGGACGGCGGCGAGCGGGGCGTGACGCTGGAGCGATCGCGCGTCGTGGTGGACAGGACGGTGGGGAGCGTCGCCATGCGGATCGCGGTTCCGATCTCGGCCTTCTCG
>NZ_RYFI01000005.1:30787-41491 GCF_004103825.1 Hansschlegelia zhihuaiae | reverse complement strand
CCGGCCCCCGACTCGGACCGGCTCGAAATCGTGCTCGCCCACCGCGACCGCGCGCTCGACGTGCCGCTCGCCGCCTCGGCCCCGGACGGCGACGGAATCGCCGAATGGACGTCCTGGTCGCGAGCCCTCGAACTGCCGCTCCTCATCGAGGAGCTCGACGGCACGCGCCGGACCACGAGCGCGCGGATCGGCGCCCTCAAGGTCGGCCGCCCTAAGCCGCGCCGCGGCCGCGGCTTCCTGAAGGGCCGCCGCACCCGCTTCCAGGCGAAGCGCCGGACGGGTGAGCTGACTCCCGACACGAAGGTCCACGCCGGCGAACGCGAGATCATCGCACGGAACTAACGCCGTCCTTCAAAACTCCAGGGCCAGCCAGAGCCCAAGCGCGACCACCGCCGCGGCCATGAGCCAGAGTCTCAGGCTCGCCTGGGTCAGCACGAAGTGTTTGTGGCTCGGGCTGACTGGGTCCTTCACGGGAGCGTCGTTCTCGGTCATCCGGTTCCCCCCGTTCATTTGAGAAGCACGTCGGCGCACAGGAAGGCGAATACCAGCGCGCCCGCCCAGCTGTTCGACTTGAAGAGCCTCAGGCAAAGCCCGGCGTCCGCGGTGTCGAGGCGCGCGACCTGCCAGGCGCAATGCGCGGCGAAGGTCGCAGCTCCCAGATAGGCGATCGGCCCGCCGCCCGCGAGATGGACCGCGACGCCGAGCAGTCCCGCAGCGCCCGCATAGAAGCCGGCGAGGATCGGCCGCGTCCGGTCGCCGAACAGCAGAGCCGTGGAGCCGATCCCGACCAGCGCGTCGTCCTCCTTGTCCTGATGGGCGTAAATCGTGTCGTAGCCGATGATCCAGAGGAACGCCGCGCCGTGCAGCGCGACCGGCGCCCAGTCGAGGCGCCCGAAGACGGCCGCCCAACCCATCAGCGCGCCCCAGCCGAAGCACACGCCGAGCATCGCCTGCGGCCACCAGGTGATCCGCTTCATGAAGGGGTAGAGCGCGACCGGCACGACCGAGCCGAGCCCGACCAGGATCGCGAAGGGCGGCAGCGACAGCAGCACCGCGAGCCCCACCGCGAGCAGGGCGGCGAGCAACAGCGCCGCGCCCTTCGGAGTGACCTGGCCGGAGGGCAGGGGACGCGACCGCGTGCGGGCGACCTTGGCGTCGATGTCGCGGTCGACGAGATCGTTATAGGTGCAGCCTGCGCCCCTCATCGCGACCGAGCCGACCGCGAACAGCGCCAGATGCCAGAGATTCGGGAGGGCGGCGCCGGAAGCGACCGCGGCGAGCGCGCTCGACCAGGCGCAGGGCCAGAACAGCAGCCAGGCCCCGATCGGCCGGTCGGCCCGGGCGAGCCTCAGATAAGGCCGCCAGGCCGCGGGCGCGCGGCGGTCGACCCAGTTCGAGGGCAGCGCGTCGGCGACGGCGCCGGAGGAGGGGGGGAGGGTCATGGCCGGACAAGGCGACGCCATCCCAGGTGCGGGGTCAAGCTGTTCGATGGGCCGTCATGGTCCGGCTTGACCGGATCACCCATGTCCGGCGTAGAGGTCGCTTGGTCAGGCCGCTATGGGATCGGCGTCCTGCGTGCTTCGAGACGCTCGCTGACGCGGGCTCCTCAGCATGAGGCGACGGAGAGGATGCCGGAGGCCAAACCGTCCTCATGCTGAGGAGCCGTCCGGAGGACGGCGTCTCGAAGCACGCAGGACGCTCGTGCGAGGTTCCCTCGCCTTGGAATGAGCCAAAGGACGCCCGAACCCCTATGTCCGCCTACGACTTCTCCGCCACCCGCCTGTTCGTCGAACCTGATCTCGCCGAAGGCGGCGAGCTCGCGCTTGAGGGCGCGCCCGCGAACTATCTGCGCAACGTCCTGCGCATGGTCGAGGGCGACGGCCTGCTGGTGTTCAACGGCCGCGACGGGGAGTGGCGCGCGACGGTCGCGTCGGTCGCGAAGAAGCGCGTCGTCCTCTCCGTGGCGACGCGTGAGCGCGAGCAGACGCCGCTCCCCAACGTCCGGCTGCTGTTCGCGCCGCTGAAGCATGCGCGGCTCGACTACATGGTCCAGAAGGCCGTCGAGATGGGCGCAGGGCGGCTGACGCCGGTCGTCACCCGGCGCACCCAGGTCGCGCGCGTCAATCTCGAGCGGATGCGCGCCAACGTCGTCGAGGCCGCGGAGCAATGCGGCGTGCTGGCGATCCCCGTCGTCGACGAGCCCATCCGGCTCGACGCCGCGCTCGCGGGCTGGCCGGCGGACGAGCCCCTGCTGTTCTGCGACGAGGACGCCGGCATGGAGAGCGCGACGGCGGCGCTCGCTCTGGTCGCCGGGCGGCCGATCGGCGTGCTGGTCGGCCCCGAGGGCGGCTTCGACCCGGAGGAGCGGGCGGCGCTGCTCGCCCATTCGGCGGCGGTGAGGATCGGGCTCGGCCCCCGAATCCTCCGCGCCGACACGGCGGCGGTCGCGGCGCTCGCCATCGTTCAGGCGATCGCGGGCGACTGGGTCGAGGGCCGTTGACCGACCGTTAACCATGTCGGTCCGAGACTTCCGGCGGAATGCATCGGGCAGGCCCGGCGCGGAGCGCCGTTGCCGAAATGCCGCACCGCGGCAGGATCGCCGCGCCGTCATGAAGTCGCCATCCCGCGGCCGCGCGGGGCGGCGTATAGCCTTAATCGCCGGCTCCGTCGCAGGCGCGACGCGGCCCTACTCGAGTCGCGAACACGCCCATGTCGACAGCGTTGCTTTCCAGTCTTCGTGATCGCAGATCCCCTTTCCAGATCCTGGCGCGAGGCGCCCTGGTCGCTCTGCTGCCGCTGGCGCTCGCGGCCTGCGTCACCTCCCGGCCGCTGCCGCCGTCCGCCGCCGCGCCCCAGCCCGCCATGGCGTTCGCTCCGGCGCCGCTGCCGAGCTCCCAGCCGGTGGTCGGCGATCTCGACAACACCAGCCGCTACGGCGATGGCTTGAGCTCCGAGGAGCCGTTCCCGATCCGCGCGGTCAACACCGAGAAGATCGATCCGCGCTTCCTTAAGCAGACCGTGCCCAACACCACGGGCGAAGCCCCCGGCACGATCGTGATCGACCCGCATGAGCGGCATCTCTACCTCGTGCAGGACGACGGCACCGCGATCCGCTACGGCGTCGGCGTTGGCCGCGAGGGCTTCGCCTGGTCCGGCCAGGCCTATGTCCGCCGCAAGCTCGAATGGCCCGACTGGCACCCGCCGGCCGAGATGGTGGCGCGCGATCCCAAGGCGCGGCCCTATGCCGACGGCATGCCCGGCGGCCCCACCAATCCGCTCGGCGCGCGCTCCATGGCGCTGTGGCAGGGCGACAAGGACACGCTGTTCCGGATCCACGGCACGATCGAGCCCTATTCGATCGGCAAGGCCGTGTCGTCCGGCTGCATTCGGATGCTCAACCAGGACGTGATCGACCTTTACGAGCGGGTCCCGCTCGGCACCAAGGTCGTGGTCCGTTCGTGAGCCATGAGGTCCGGGCCCGCCTCGGGGGAGAGCGGGTCCAGCGCCGGACGCTTCGCCGTCCGGCGCGCCAAGGCCGGGTCGTCCTCGCGGCGGCCCGGCCTTCGCTCGTTCGTCGCAATGGAAAACCTACATGACCACTGACGCAGTCCCGGCGCCGGCCGTTCTCCGCCTGTCCCGTCGCGCCCTGGTGGCCGGAATGCCGCTCGCGCTCGGCGCCTGCGCCATGCCCAATATGGGCGGCATGTTCGACGACTTCGGCGATTCCGGGTTCAGCTATTCGAAGATCTACGGGCCGAAGCCCGACGAGGAGCATCCGCTTCCGGCGCTCAAGATGGGCAATGTCGAGCCGACCGTGCTGCGCCGCCGCGTCGCCAACACGACCGGCGAGAAGCCGGGCACGATCGTGGTCGAGACCTCCAAGCGCAGGCTCTACCTGGTCGAGAGCGGGGGCTCCGCGATCCGCTACGGCATCGGCGTCGGCCGCGAGGGCTTCGAATGGTCGGGCCGGTCGAAGATCGCCCGCAAGTCCAAATGGCCGCGCTGGACCCCGACGCCCGAGATGATCAAGCGCGACCCGAAGACCAACGGCCCTTACGCCGGCGGCATGCCCGGCGGCCTCGACAATCCGCTCGGGGCCCGCGCCATGTATCTCTATCAGGGCGGCCGTGACTCGTCCTACCGCATCCACGGCACCAATTATCCGAAGTCGATCGGCCTCGCGATGTCGTCGGGCTGCGTGCGGATGTTCAACCACGACGTCATCGACCTTTACGACCGCGCCGAGGTCGGAGCCGACGTGATCGTTCGGGCGTGATCGCAAGGCGCCGGTCCCCGTCTCCCGCAAGCGAGAGAGGGGGACGGAAGCGCCGCTTCCCGTCCGAATGCGGAAGGGGCCCGCCTCAGGCCAAAGACCGCGCCTCTGGACGCCTCCCTCGCGACCGCCTAACTGACGGCGGCGTTTCCCGCCGACGAGATACCCCGCATGGCCCGCGACCAGATCGACTCGACGCCCGTCACTTCGCGGGACGAACTCGTCGCGTGGCTCGAGGAGGGCTGCAAGCCGGTCGAGGCGTTCCGCATCGGAACCGAGCACGAGAAGTTTCCGTTCCGCCGGGCCGACCTGTCGCCCGTCGAGTATGACGGCCCGGCCGGCATAAGGGCGTTGCTGGAAGGCATGCAGGGGCTGCTCGGCTGGGAGCCGATCGGCGACGGCGGCCGCATCATCGGGCTCTACGACGTCACCGGCGGCGGCGCGATCAGCCTGGAGCCCGGCGGCCAGTTCGAGCTGTCGGGCGCGCCGCTCGCGACCCTTCACCAGACCTGCTCGGAATTCTACGCGCATCTCGCGCAGGTCAGGGAGGTGGCGGAGCCGCTTGGCGTCGGCTTCCTCGGGCTCGGGCTCAGCCCCAAATGGACGCTCGCCGAAACCCCGGTGATGCCGAAGCTGCGCTACGCGATCATGTCGCGCTACCTGCCCAAGACCGGTCGGCACGGCCTCGACATGATGTACAAGACCGCGACCGTGCAGGTGAATCTCGACTTCTCAAGCGAAGCCGACATGGTCACGAAGATGCGGGTCGGGCTCGCGCTGCAGCCGGTCGCGACCGCGTTGTTCGCGAATTCGCCCTTCACCGAGGGCAAGCCCAACGGCTTCCAGTCGATGCGCTCGGAATATTGGCGCGACGTCGACAATTCGCGCGCCGGCATGCTGCCCTGGGCGTTCGACGACGGCATGGGGTTCGAGCGTTACGTCGACTATGCGCTCGATGTGCCGCTCTATTTCGTCAAGCGCGACCAGCGCTATCACGACGTGGCGGGCTCGTCGTTCCGCGACCTGATGGCCGGAACGCTGGCGGAGCTCCCCGGCGAGCGCGCCACGGTCGCGGACTGGGCCAACCACCTCACCACGATCTTCCCCGAGGTCCGCCTTAAGCGCTTCATCGAGATGCGGGGCGCCGACTCCGGCCCGCGCAGCCTGACCTGCGCCCTGCCGGCCCTCTGGACCGGGCTGCTCTACGACGCCGAGGCGCTCGACGGCGCCTGGGAACTCGTGAAGGACTGGACCGCAGAGGAGCGTCAGGCCCTGCGCGACGACGTTCCCCGGCTCGGCCTGAAAGCCGAGATCAGGGGCCGGCAGGTTCTCGACGTCGCCCGCGAGACGCTCGCGCTCGCCGAAGCCGGCCTCAGGCGCCGCGCGCGTCCCAACTGGCTCGGCGAGGACGAGACCATTCACCTGAAGCCGCTGCTCGAGATCGCCGAGAGCGGCGAGAGCCTGTCGGACCGGCTGCTCGCGAAGTTCGCAGGCCCCTGGGGCGGCTCGGTCGACCCGGTGTTCGAGGAACTGGCCTACTGACGCGGGCCGTCATCCCGGACGCGCCGCGGCGCGATCCGGGATCGTCTTCCGGATAAAGCGATCGGAAACCGCGGCCGACGATCCCGGCTCTCGCTTCGCTCGGCCGGGATGACGGCTGCGCTTGCCCTTCAGGCCGCCTCGCAGCCGCCGCCGGGGCAGCGATTCACCTCCACGGTGACATGGCTGAGCTCGGCGAGCCCCGCGAGCTTGGCTTTGTAGGCCGACGGCGGCTGCGGCTCGTGGGTCACGAGCGAGATGATCGCCGCGACATGGCCGGGACCCACGCGCCACAGATGCAGGTCGCAGAGCGTCACGTCGCCGGTCTCGAGACGCTCGCGGACCGCGCGCTCGAGCGCCTCGTCGGGAGGGGCGTCGACCAGCGTGCGCCCGGCGGCGCGGATGAGCGAGACCGACCATGAGGCGATCATGATCGCGCCGAGCACGCCGACCGCCGGGTCCATCCAGGTCCAGCCGAGCGACCAGCCGGCCGCGAGGCCGACGATCGCCACCACCGAGGTCAGCGCGTCGGCCAGCACGTGCAGATAGGCGCCGCGCAGATTGTGGTCGCTGTGGTCGCTGTGGTCGTGGCCGTGCGCGTGCGAATGCCCATGGTCGTGGTCGTGGTCGTGGTCGTGAGAATGGTCGCCGCCGAGCACGATCGCGCAGACCACGTTGACCGCGAGCCCCAGCACCGCGACCACCAGCGCCTCGGCATAGGCGACCGGCTGCGGCGCGGCGAGCCGGCCGACCGACTCCCAGGCGATCAACAGCGCGATCACGCCAAGAACGATCGCGTTGCCGAAGCCGGCGAGGTCGCCGACCTTGCCCGCGCCCAAGGCGAGCCGCGGGTCGGCGGCGCGGCGCGCCGCGACCTGGTAGGCGAGCGCCGCGACCCCGATCGCGCCCGCATGCGTCGCCATGTGGAAGCCGTCGGCGAGCAGCGCCATCGAGCCGTAGGCCCAGCCGGCGACGATCTCCACCACCATGGCGGCCGCGGTCACCGCGACCACGATCGTGGTGCGGCGGGCGTTGGCGGCATGATCCGCGCCGAGGAATCGGTGGTCGTGCTCGAAGCGGGCCTGGGGGCCGGCGGCTGCTGTCCGGTGCATGGCGCTCCTTCCGCGTCCAGTCCGCGCGACGTCCACTCCGCCGCTGCGCGCATCGATATGTAAGCGTTTTCCCGAATTTGTCGGCCCCGCCGCCGGTGCTTTACTCGCCGCCGGCCTGCTCCGCTCCCGAAGGGACGCCCGCTCATGCGCCGGATCATCCTATGCGCCGCGTCGACGCTGCTGCTCGGCGCGCTCGCGCCGGGGCCGGCCGCGGCGCGCGAGGACTTCTGCCTCAACGCCAACGGCTCGGTGAACAAGACCGCGACCCGCGGCTATCGGAAGATCGAGGACGACCGCAACGAAAACCTGATGCGGCGGATCCACGGCGTCTGGTTCAACCAGACCCGCAACCCCTTCACGGGGCAGATCAGCCATATGTGGGAGTATTACGAAGGCAGGCCCCGCAGCCGCGCCGGCCTCTATGCCTACTGCAACATCGTATGCGACGCGAACAACCAGTTCTGCTCCCGCTTCCAGGGCGTCGGCCTGTGGGCGGTGCAGGGCAAGGCGACGAAATTCAACGGCATGAGGATCGTCTCCGACCTTCAGCGCGACCATTTCTGCCAGATCCTCGAAGGCCGCATCTCGAACAACAATGACATCTGGACCAGCCCGGGCGGCGGCCAGAGCGTCCGGGTGGCGCCGCCACAGAACTGCCCGCCGCTCCAGTAGGGTGCGTCTCCGACCCATCAGCCGCCGCGATCGCTCGCATCACGGATCCTCGCTTGTCTCGGGCTCCGCCCGGCGCGAGAAGGGCCAGCCTCGACAGAGTTCCGAGGTCCGCCCCCCGATGCCACGCAGCCTCGCGCATCCCGCGCCCCCCATGCCCCACGCGACGACGTCCTCGCTCGACCCGAAGGGCGCGGCGCTCTACGCCACGCTGATCCTGGTCTGGGGCACGAGCTGGATCGCGATCCACCACCAGCTCGGCGTCGTGACTCCCGTCGTCTCGCTGCTGTGGCGCTTCGTGCTGGCGGCGTCGATCTGCATGGGCCTCGCGCTCATCCGGTGCGAGCGCATGGCGTTCCCGGCGCGGCTGCACCTGATGTTCGCCCTCGTAGGCGTGCTGATGTTTTCGACCAACTTCCTGCTGTTCTATCTCGCCGGCCGCCACGTCCCGACCGGGCTGCTCGCGGTCGTGTTCGCGCTCGCTTCGCCGATCAATCTCGGCCTGTCGGCGCTCCTCTTCCGCAAGCAAGTCGAGCCGCGGGTGCTGGGCGGGGCGGCGCTCGGCGTCGCAGGCGTCGCGGCGCTCTACGCGCCCGAGATCGCCGGGACCGGCTTCGACCTCGCGGCCGCCGGCGGGCTCGCGCTCGCGCTCGGCGGCACGCTCTCGTTCTGCCTCGGCAACATGGCCTCGAGCGTCGTGCAGTCCGAAGGCGTCAGCGACTACGCCGCGACGGCCTGGGGCATGAGCTACGGTGCCGTCTGGCTGCTCGCGCTGTCGCTCGCGACCGGGGCGGAGTTCGCGTTCGACTTCCGGGTTCCTTACGTCGCCTCGCTGCTCTGGCTTGCGATCGGCTCCTCCGCCGTCGCCTTCATCGCCTATCTGTCGCTCATCAAGCGCATCGGCCCGGGCCGCGCGGGCTTCGCCACCGTGCTGTTCCCGGTGGTCGCGCTCGCGATCTCCAGCGTCTTCGAGGACTACCATTGGACCGCGCTGTCGATCCTCGGCCTCGCGCTGGTCGCGGCCGGCAATGTCGTGGTGCTGGGGCTGGCGCGGAAGCGGGGCTGAGGGCGCCCATCATCCTTCACCGTCTTGCCCGGGCTTGACCCGGGCATCCATCTCCTAAGCGAAGACTCTTGGGCCAATGATGGATCGCCGGGTCGAGCCCGGCGATGACGGCGGGAGTCCTCACCCCCTCGGCGTCGTCGCGCACTCCCCCAACCGGCGGCTCGAGAACGTCATGGCGGTGCGCTTCACCACCGGGCCGCCGGCGGCGGGCGTTACGCTCGTCACCACGCGGCCCTGCAGCTCCGCGCCGAAATCCCCCGAGACCAGCAGTTTTCCGCTGAGCAGCGCCTTCGGGGTGCGGCAGTCGGCCTGCATCATCCAGCCGCCGAAAATGGTCTTCTGCGCGGAGGCCGAGCACGCCCCGACCCCGACCGCGTCGATGAAGGCCGAGCGCTCGCCCTGCTTGAAGCAGCGCCGCACCACCCGGTAGCGCCCGTCGATCAGCGCGCGGGTCTCCCAGAGGCCGGGCGTGCGGTCCGGCAGCTCGGCCGCCCATGCAGGCGCATATGCGCCGGCGGCCGCGACGGCGGCCAGTATCCAACGCGCAGTCCGACTGGAAGACACCCGATCATTCGCTTTCCGGCCGCAGGCGCGGCCTCGAGCCCCACGGATTATCTCGCGCGCAACACGGCGATTTAAAGGTCGGCCGCCCTTCTCCCTGCCCCGCGGCAGCGGGGAGGTGGCCGAGCCGAAGGCGAGGTCGGGAGGGGGCTTGGAGCATGTGGCTCGATCCTGGGCGATCCCCACCCGACCCTCGCTGGCGCGAGGGCCACCCTCCCCTTTGCAAGGGGAGGGAGAAGGCGCGCCGCTCCGTCCGCCGGCCCCGCTCGGGTCGTCGCCTCGGCTCCGCTCTGGTCGCGCGACAAGCCTCAGTGGAAAGGCGCGAGGGCGCCGGGCCACCACATGCCGTCAGTCTCGGCTCATCCGGTCGCCCGGCGCCCTGCGCGCGGCGATTTCGCGCCGGACCCTGCGGACCGCTGCTCCGGCGGCGGAGGCCCCGTGGGACCCTGACGCGGCGCCGGCCGGGCTCTTCGCGAAAACCCTGTCGGGTCGCCGCTAAAGCCCAAAAGACCGTCGCCGCCCGCCGCCTTAGGGCGCCTCGATGGCGCGGCCCGGTCATAGTGCCGGACGGGCGGTCATGAGCGCCGCGATCCCCGCCCTGGCCCCCGCGCCCCTGACCGGGACGCGGAAGGCCGCGGACGAAAAGCCGCCGCGCCGCGGTCCGGCGTCCCGGGACGAGGGGCTCCGTCCGCCCCGCGCCGCAGGCGCCGCCCCCGCCCCGCATGGCCGACCGGCGCCGGTCATGCCTTCCCGTGGGACGGGATGCGGCGAGGAGAGCACGGACGGCGCGCGACGTCAAGGAATATTTTCACAGTACTGGGTTCCGGCGCCCGGACCGCTCCGCCGTCATGCCCGGCCAAAGGCCGGGTATCCACGACTTGGGGCGTGGGACGCGTCGCTTGCCGACGACCCGCGGACCACGCCCGTCGGCCGAGCGCGCGGCCCTAGAAAGTCGTGGATACCCGCGCTCCGCGCGGGCATGACGGGGAGGGGGCGGCGGCCGCTCCGCCTGCTCCGGCCCCGCGGACCTGCCGCCCGAACCACCGCCCTCATGCCCGCCGAAGGCGAGTATCCACGACTTCGAACGCAAGGCGCCGAACGCGCCAACGCCCGTCGCCCTTGCGCGCTGCGCCGCCCGGCCGCACCCTCGCCGCCATGCTCAGCGCCTTCGTCTACATCATGGCGAGCGGACCGAACGGCGTCCTCTATGTCGGCGTGACGAGCGACCTCGTCCGCCGCGTCTTCGAGCACCGCAGCGGCGCCGCCGAGGGCTTCACCAGGCGCTACGGCGTGAAGACCCTCGTCTGGTTCGAGACGCATGACGCCATCGTCGCAGCGATCGCGCGCGAGAAGGCCCTCAAGCACTGGACCCGCGCGCGAAAGGTCCGCCTGATCCGTGAGACAAATCCCGACTGGCGGGACCTATGGGACGACATCGTCCGGTAGGTTGGCCGAAGGCCCCCCACCGCCCGTCACGTGCTCCG
>NZ_RYFI01000005.1:30391-30594 GCF_004103825.1 Hansschlegelia zhihuaiae | reverse complement strand
GCTGCGGCTCCCACAACTGGCGTCTGACCCACCGCCCGTCATGCCCGCCGAAGGCGGGTATCCACGACTTGGGGCGTCGGGAGGGTCGCCTGCCGATGACCCGCGGACCACGGTCGGCGGCCGAGCGCGCGGCCCTAGAAAGGCGTGGATGCCCGCGCTGCCGCGCGGGCATGACGGGGGAGGGGATGTCGGCCGTGGCGCCC
>NZ_RYFI01000005.1:15495-30320 GCF_004103825.1 Hansschlegelia zhihuaiae | reverse complement strand
GTCATGCCCGCCGAAGGCGGGTATCCACGACTTGGGGCGTCGGGCGCGTCGCCTCCCGATGACCCGCGGACCACGCCGGTCGGCTGAGCGCGCGGCCTTAGTAAGTCGTGGATACCCGCGCTGCCGCGCGGGCATGACGGGAGGGGATGTCGGCCGTGTGGCTGTATGGCCCTACGCGGGAACCATTCCTCCGCCGCGCGCCTTGGGTCCTCGACGGACGGCGCTTCGCGAGGGCGCCCGTAAACCCAAGGGAGATGAAGGACATGACCGGCGGCTCAGGCGATCTCTGGATGGTGATGACGGTGTTCGGCGTGATCGTGCTCGGCGCGGTCATCGCCTGGGGCCTCAGGCGCAACCGCAAGATCACGCCCCGGCAGGACCGCGTGGCGGAGGAGCGCACGCGCGACGTCTATGACGCGGAGAACCGGGACGCGAAGGAGAACCGGGCCTGATTTCGGGGAGCAAGAAAGACCGCCCCCGCGATCCAGTGTCTCGAGAAGGAGGCCTCGTTCACCTCCGCCGCAGGTGCCGCCGCGGCCCGCATGCCCGACCGCCACCAGTCATGACTTCCCGTGAAATGGAATGCGGCGAGGCAGTGAATGGCGTCAATGCTTTACAACCACAATTCGAGCGCCTTCCTGTTTGTCAATGCCTCCTTGAAATTCGGAGACGTCTCGAATGAAACCAAGATCATAAACGCAGAATAGAACTGCACCATAGTGAGAAAGATAAGCGGGTATGTCCGCGCTCATTTCTTCTATGCATCTTGAGCGATCGCCGTCCGCCCTTATCAACTTAACTTCAACGACGGTGTTAATAAGTATAAAATTAAAATCAGGAATAAATTCTTTACCTGAAAATTTGAACTTTCCTGCTTCTCTGTCGTAGTCAATACCTTTCTGATAACCTCTACCGATCAAGAGGGCTTCAACAGCATCTTGAACATCCTTCTCAACAGCCGGAGGCCGAAATATAACTTTGCGCAAATTTGCTGATAACAAATCTTGTATCTCAGATCTCGAAGATGATATTCCTGTATCATATGCTAGTAATAAACCACTCAAAATGAGAACATCAGAAAACACCGTGTCAAATATTTCCTTTTGAACGGGCCACAGAGTATTCATGCCATTTCCAAGTGCAGCAGTATTATATCTATTAACAGGATCACCGGTTACTTCAAAATAGTCATTAGCAATTACGTTGTATGTTTTGGCGAAGGCCGCGAAGGCGCCCCATTTCGCATGATCCGGCGTAGTGCCATTCATTACAGCTTCCATGGCGCGTCGCAGCGCGTCTGCTCGAATAGATAATCTCTTCAAGAATCTTATCTGTTCCGTGGTCAAGTCCACGATCTGCTCCAAATTACTCATTAAATGGCGGTTCTAAACCTTCTGATGGCCAAGGGCGACCTAGGAAGTAGTTTTGTTTAGATGCCTGACGGGCATGAGAGCCGACGAGGGTCCGACCTTAAGCTTATGCTTAACGACGTGTTCCAGCCAAGTGTGCGCTCGCACAACTTGAGACGCCTATGGGCCCCTTACATCCCCGAATAATTCGGCCCCCCGCCCCCCTCGGGCGCAACCCAGACGATATTCTGATTCGGGTCTTTGATATCGCAGGTCTTGCAGTGCACGCAGTTCTGCGCGTTGATCTGGAATTTGGGGCCGTCGCGCCCGTCCCCCAGCCATTCATAGACGCCGGCCGGGCAGTAGCGCTGGCTGAGGCCCGCATAGACGTCGTGCTCCGAGGTCTTCTGCAGCCCAAGATCCTTCACCACGAGATGCGACGGCTGGTGCTCCTCGTGATTGGTGTTGGACAGGAACACCGAGGAGAGCTTGTCGAAGGTGAGCCTGCCGTCGGGCTTCGGATAGGCGATCGGGGAAAAGTCCTTCGCCGGCTTGGTGGCGCGGAAGTCGGGCTTCTCGTGGCTCATCGTGCCGAACAGTTTTAGTCCGAACTGCTCCGCCCACATGGCGAGGCCGCCGAGCATGACGCCGAGCCGGGTGCCATATCTCGACCACAGGGGTTTCACGTTGCGCACCGGCTCGAGGTCGCGGCCCACGGGGGAGGCGCGCCAGGCGTCCTCGTAAGCAGTGAGCTCGTCGCCCGCGCGGCCCTCCTTCAGGGCCACGGCGATGTGCTCGGCGGCGAGCTTGCCGGTGAGGATCGCGTTGTGGCTGCCCTTGATGCGCGGCACGTTGACGAAGCCCGCGCCGCAGCCGGCCAGCACGCCGCCGGGGAAGGCGAGCCTGGGCACCGACTGGAAGCCGCCCTCGGTGATGGCGCGCGCGCCATAGGACAGGCGCTTGCCGCCCTCGAACACATCGCGGATCGCGGGATGCGTCTTGAAGCGCTGGAACTCGTCGAAGGGCGAGAGATAGGGGTTCTCGTAATTGAGGTGCAGAACGAAGCCGACGGCGACGAGGTCGTCGCCAAAGTGGTAGAGGAAGGAGCCGCCGCCGGTCCGGTCGTCGAGCGGCCAGCCGAAGGAGTGCTGCACGCGGCCCGGCTTGTGCTTTTCGGGCGCGACCTGCCAGAGCTCCTTCAGCCCGAGGCCGAATTTCTGGGGCTCGCGGCCGTCGTCGAGCTTGAATTTGGCGATGAGCTGCTTGGAGAGTTGGCCGCGCGCGCCCTCGGCGAACACGACATATTTTCCGCGCAGCTCCATGCCGCGGGTGAAGTTCGGGCCGGGCGTTCCGTCGCGGGCGACGCCCATGTCGCCGGTCGCGACGCCCGTCACGGCGCCGCCCTCGCCGTAAAGAATCTCGTTCGCGGCGAAGCCCGGATAGATCTCGACGCCGAGCGCCTCGGCCTGCGCGCCCAGCCAGCGGCACATGTCGCCGAGCGAGACCACATAGGCCCCGTGGTTCGACAGGATTTTCGGCATCCCGAAGCCGGGCAGGCGGAACGAGCCCTTTTCGGTGAGGTAGAGGAAGACGTCCTCGGTGACCTCGGACTTCGTGAAGTCGGCCTCGGCGCGCCAGTCCGGCAGCAGGGCGTCGAGGCCCTTCGGGTCGATCACGGCGCCCGACAGGATATGGGCGCCGACCTCCGAGCCCTTCTCGAGGACCACGACCGACAGGTTCTCGTCGAGCTGCTTGAGCCTGATCGCGGCCGCGAGCCCCGCCGGCCCCGCGCCCACCACCACGACGTCGAAATCCATTCCCTCGCGTTCGGGGAGCGCCTCGGGGCCCTCGGAAGCCTCGGTCATGTCGCGCGAACCTCACCCTTTGCTGCAATGCGAAGCACGTTGGAACGGTTCGCATCGATCTCGGGTGAAGGCTAGCGCGACGTTCGTCCGCGGCGAGTTGTCCTCAGGGGACGCGGCGCTCCTCGACCACGGTGGTGTCGACGATCGCCGAATATTCGTAGAGCCAGCGCGCCAGATAGCCCGCGATCATCGCGCCCACGATCGGCGCGACCCAGAACAGCCAGACCTGCGCGAGATGGTCGGCGCCCGCGAACAGCGCGGGTCCGAGGCTGCGGGCCGGGTTCACCGAGGTGTTGGTGACCGGGATGGTGATGAGGTGGATGAGGGTGAGCGCGAGCCCGATCGGGATGCCGGCGAAGCCGGTCGCGGCCCCCTTCGAGGTCGCGCCGAGGATGATGAACAGGAAGAAGAAGGTCGCGAGGATCTCGGTCAGGAAGCAGGCGCTGAGGCCGTATTTGCCGGGGCTGAGCTCGCCATAGCCGTTCGACGCGAAGCCGGCCGGGACCCAGCCGGCCTTCCCCGAGGCGATGAGGTAGAGGAAGCCGGCCCCGACGATGGCGCCCGCGACCTGCGCGACGATGTAGGGCAGGACGTGGCGGTTGGCGCAGCGCCCGGCGGACCACAGGCCGAGCGTCACCGCGGGGTTGAAATGTCCGCCCGAGATGTGGCCGACCGCATAGGCCATCGACAGCACGGTGAGCCCGAACGCGAACGCCACCCCCAAGAAGCCGATCCCGAGCTCGGGATAGGCCGCCGAAATCACCGCGGCCCCGCAGCCGCCGAAGGTCAGCCAGAACGTGCCGAAGAATTCGGCCGCGACGCGCCGCGTCAGATCATCGCCCATGTCTCATGTCCCTCCCCGGACGCCCGGCCGCGCCCCGGCTGAGCCGAGCGGGCGAAGTGAACGCCCGATCCGGGGTCGCGTCCATAAGGCTTTCGCCCTTGTCCGCCGGCTTTTGCTTCACGATCCCAAGCAGTCGGCGGGGCGGCTGCTTGGGGAGGTTCGTGATTACTCCGGGATCTGCTCGATCACGCCGCGCCAGCCGAGACCGCGATAGGTCTCGTAGCCGGGCGTGCGGTGGAACGCGACGATGCGGCCGGCGGCGTCCTCGTAGAAGCCGCTGTCGCGCCCCTTGGCGTCGACGGGGAAGCGTTCCGACAGGATGCCGCGGCCGTCGGAGGCGGCGATCACCCGGTCGTGGGCGTCGACCAGCATGACGCGCGAGCGTTCGGCCTCGGCGGGGTCGAGCCTCACCCCCTTCACCACGGCGCGGGCCTGCGGCTCCCAGTCGAAATGGATCGCGAGCACGCCGGTCGCGCGGCCGTCCACGAGCCCGCCTTCGCGGACCGACGCCACATAGGTCGCGACCTGGGCGTTCCCGAGCCGCGCGCAACGATCGATGTCCGCGACCGCGAACTCGTCGCCCGACGGGAGCTCGCGGCCGAGCTTGAACCAGCGCTCGTCATGGGCGTCCGCGCCCACGACGTTGAACTGGTCCGGGCGGCCGTTGGCCAGCACGCGGCCCTTCAGGTCGCAGAGCCACAGGTCGAGATAGACCGTGTAGGACGACAGGATGACGCCGAGCCTGTGGCTCGCGAACGCCTGGGCCTGCGGCGTGGGCGAGAGCGCGCAGTCGACGACCGCGGAGTCGGTCGCCCACCAGCGCACGTCGCAGGTGCGTTCGTAGAGGTTGCGGTCGATGATCTCGACGGCGTTGAGCGCGAGGTCGCCCAGCCGGTCGCTGCGGGCGGCCGCGGCCAGCGCGTCGACCGCGACGCGCAGCGAATCCACCCGGCCGGTGAGCTCGACGCCGAGCGCCTCGGCGAGGCTGCGGATCTCGCCCGCGACCGACTTCACCTCCTGCGCGACCACCGAGAAGCCCGCGCCCTTGTCGCCCGCGTGCGCGGCCTCGATCAGGGCGTTGAGCGCGAGCAGATGCATGCGGTGGGTGATGTTGTGTATCGAGGCGATGTTGGACGCTGCCGAGACCTTCAACTGCTGGGCCGAGGCGCCGACGACGCCCGACAGGGACATGTTATCTCGCATTGCCGCCGCCATGTGCATCGCAAAATCCTTTTGTTGCGGAGCACAACGTCCCGCCTTATTGGTTAGCGGCGCGTTAACGATGACAGTCGAGTCTATGTATTAAGTGCGACACATTGTCATTTATACTGTGATCATGAAGATAAAAACTTAGACAGAAGCGCCTTCTCTCAAGTCGTCGCCTGCTTTTTGTGTCTTGGCGTGTCGGTTTCATGGGCGGATGAGCGAACATTGGGCGCCGCGGCCCGGGCCGACGCCGTCCGGGCCGACGGCCCGCCCAATCCCGCGTCGGCGCGTCGCCTCAGTTTGCGGCGGGCGCCTCAGATCGGCGCTGGGGCCCGCGCGGCCGCCGGCGCGATCTCCACCTCGACCCAGCGCCGGAGCGCCGCGACCGCCGGACGGTCCTCGGCGCCCGCCGGATGCACGAAGTCGTAGCGCCAGCCTTCGAGAACGGGGCCGAAGGGCTGGACCAGCGCGCCCGAGGCGAGCTCGGCCGCGACCAGCGCGATCGAGAGCAGCGCCGCGCCCTGGCCGGCGATCGCGGCCAGGATCGCGCTGTTCTCGTCGTTGAACGTCACGCCGGAGCCGGCGTCGAACCCTTCGAGGCCCGCGGCCTCCGCCCAGCCGCGCCAGTTCGGCACGGTGGCACCGGCATTGTTGCGCCAGTCGAAATGGAGCAGCGTCGCGCGCCTCAGATCCTCGTGGCTCTCCAGGCCGAGCGCGGGGCTTGCGACCGGCGCGAAACGGTCGGTCATCAGCGGCAGTCCGGTCAGGTCCGCGGGGCGGGCGAGGCCGTAGCGGATCGCGGCGTCGGCCTCGCCGGCGTGAAGGTCCACGGCGTCGTCGGAGGCGTGCAGACGCAGATCCCAGCCGGGATTGAGCTCGCGGAAGCGCGCGGCCTTCGGCACCAGGACGCGGCCCGTGAAGGCGACGGTCGCCGACAGCGTCGCGACCTTGCGGGCAGGCCGCTTCGACATAGCCTCAACCGCCTCCGCCATGCCGTCCAGCGCGCGGGTGAGGGCAGGGGCGAGCGTCGATCCGGCGTCCGTCAGCGTCACCTTGCGCGGCGCGCGCCGGAACAGCGGCGTTCCAAGCCACTGCTCGAGCTGGCGGACCTGGTGGCTGACGGCGGTCGGCGTGACCCCGAGCTCCTCGGCGGCGCGCAGAAAGCTCCCGCGCCGCGCCGCGGCCTCAAAGGTTCTGAGCGCCGACAGCGGCGGCAGGCGACGGGCCATCGAGGCCTCTCGAGATGAGCGGAGATCATCCATCAGGTGAGAATTTCGCGTTTGTCCTCCTCCGGATCAAGGCTCATCTCCTCAATCGACATCGCCGAGATGATCTCGGCTCAGTTTGAAGGAGAGGCCGGCATGGCCTGGATCTATCTCGCGACCGCGGCCGCGTTCGAGGTCGCCTTCGCGCTCGGCATGAAATGGTCGGACGGCTTCACGCGGCTCTGGCCGACCCTCTTCACGATGGTCACGGTCGTCGGCGGGATCGGCTTCCTCACGCTCGCGCTAAAGACCCTTCCGGTCAGCGTCGCCTACCCGATCTGGACCGCGGTCGGGACGCTCGGGACGGTCGCGCTCGGCTTCGCGCTGCTCGGCGAGAGCCTCACGGCCGCAAAGGTCGTCTCGGCGGTCGCGATCATGGCCGGCGTGGCCGGCCTCAAAGTCTCCGCGGGCTGAGGGAGGGCGTCATGACCACGCTGCTCCATATCGACGCGAGCCCGCGCGCGGAGCGTTCGCTGAGCCGCCGCCTGTCGCGCCGTTTCGTCGGAGCTTTGAGCGCGCGCGCGCCCGGTCTCGAGGTCGTCCGCCGCGATCTCGCCGCGGCGCCGCCGCCGCTGATGAGCGAGGCGTGGATCGCCGCCGCCTTCACGCCGCCCGCGGCGCGGGACGCCGCGATGGAGGAGGCGCTCGCATGGTCGGATGCGGCGATCGCCGAGGTCGTCCGCGCAGACATCATCGTCATCGGAACGCCGATGCACAATTACGGCATGCCGGCCGCGCTCAAGGCCTGGTTCGACCAGGTGATCCGGATCGGCGAGACCTTCTCCTTCGACCTTGGGCGCGGCGACCAGCCGATCGAGCCCAAGCTCTCGGGAAAGCGCCTGGTCGTGCTGAGCTCGCGCGGCGAGTTCGGCTTCGCGCCCGGAGGGCCGCGGGCGCGCCTCAACCATCTCGATCCGCATATCTCGACCGCGGCGCTTTATCTCGGCGTCGCGCCGGACGCGATCCGCACCGTGGCGATCGAATACCAGGAATTCGCCGACGAGCGGCACGCGCGTTCGACCGCCGAGGCCGAGGCTGCGGTCGACGCGCTCGCCGCCGCCTTCGCAGGCGGCGCGGCAAGGGCCGCGTGACGGCGGCCGACCCCAGGACCACAAGGAGAGCTTCCCATGGGTTCCCCAAGTCCCGAACTCAGCAATCTCTGGCTCGCCCGCGCCTTCAACGCGCAGGACGTCGAGAAGGCCGCCGCGCTCTATCATCCCGAGGCCGCGATCGTGCAGGTCGACGAGGTGCATGGCGGAACGACGATCGCGCATGGCGCGGACGGCATCCGCTCCACGATGGCCGCCTATATCGGCCTCAGGCCCCACATGGACGTGGTGACCCATCACACCACCGTGGCGGGCGATTTCGCCATGACCCGCTCGCAATGGCTCATCACCGGCCGCGATCGCGACGGCAAGGCGGTGGAGGTCCACCATCACGGCATGGAGGTGCATCGGAGGGGAGAAGATGGCGAGTGGTACTTCTTCATGGATCACCCCTTCGGCGCCGATCCGTCCTGGGCGATCCCTCGACCGCCGGAGACGGATTGAGACGATTGCGGCGAGCCGCCCGCCTTCCGCGCGACCTCCCGGACGGGCGGCGCGGAGATCGGCCGGGACTTCGGCGCGCGCCACGGCTAAATGTGTCGCCATGACCGCGCCGCTCTCCCGCGAAGACGCCCGCGCCCTGCTCGAATGGCATGTCGCCATGGGCGTCGACGTCGCGCTCGCGGACGAGCCGCAGGATCGGTTCGCCGAGAGCGCCGCGCGGCTCGAGCACGCGGCCGCCTCGCGGCCGGCGCTCCCCGCTCCGCCGGCCCAGCAGCCGCAGCCTCCGGCGCGGCCGGCGCCCTCGGCGGCCGCGCTGCTCGCGACCCCCGACGAAAGCGTCGCGGCGGCCCGTGACGCGGCGGCGTCGGCCGCAAGCCTCGACGAGCTCCGCGCGATCCTCGAGCGTTTCGAGGGCTGCCCGCTCAAGGCGACCGCCTCCCGCACCGTCTTCGCCGACGGCGCGCCCGACGCCCGGCTGATGCTGGTCGGCGAGGCTCCGGGCCGCGAGGAGGATCTGTCGGGCCTGCCCTTCGTCGGCCGCTCGGGCCAGCTGCTCGACCGGATGCTGGCCGCGATCGGGCTCGACCGCACAAAGGTCTACATCGCGAACGTCATCCCCTGGCGGCCGCCCGGCAACCGCACGCCGACGCCGCAGGAGACCGAGACCTGCCTGCCCTTCGTGCGCCGGCAGATCGAGCTGGTGGCGCCCGACATCCTGGTCGCGCTCGGCGGCGCCTCGGCCCAGAGCCTTTTCCGCGCCAAGGAGGGCATCCTGAAGCTCCGGGGACGCTGGCTCGACTACGAGCTCGGCGAGGGCCGCCGCATCAAGGCGATGGCGACCCTGCACCCGGCCTATCTGCTGAGGAGCCCGGCGCAGAAGAAGCTCGCCTGGCGCGACCTCAAGGCGATCCGGCGGGCGCTGGAGGGGCGGTGAGGCGGCCGGATCCATTGCGCAAACTGACCACGACGAGGCGTCATTGCCGGGCTTGACCCGGCCATCCATCTCCTTCGCAAGAACGGATAGATGCCCGGATCAAGTCCGGGCATGACGGGCGCGCTCCAGCCGACTGACGGAAGCCGCTAAGGCGCCACGACCTGCACGAAGATCTTCCGGCCGATCACATAGGCCGAGGCCACGCGGCCGTCGGCGAGCACGACCGAGGGGCCGCGGATCAGGCCCGCGGCGCTGTCGGTCGCGGCCGCCGGGCCGATTTGCTCGAGGTCGTCGCCGAAGCGGCGATAGACGATGCACTTCGTCTCGCCGACCCGCTCCTCAAGCGCGATCAGGAGATCGCCTCCCGGCAGCAGCCGCGGCGCCGCGGCCTGGAACGGGATGGAGTTGAGCAGCGTCTTCTCCCCGCCGATCCTCCGGCCCGTGCGCGTGAAGCGCTGGCCGGTCAGCCGGGCGCTGCCATTCGCCCGTCGCACGGCGCGCAGCAGGAAGAAGTCGCCGGACGGCAGGCCGACGATCGAGGTCGCGCCCAGCGTCCCGGCGGGAGAGGGCGGGACGACAACGATCACGCCGCCCTGCCTGCCGCCCTCGGCGCCGTAGACCTGTCCGACGAGTTCCTCCTCGCCGGACGACAGGCTGCGCACGAACAGCGCCACGAAGCCCTTGTCGAGGGCGGCGAGGCCTGAAATCCGGGCATTCGCGAGCTGGAAGACGAGATTCGCCGGACCGAGCGATCCGTCGGCCGAGACGAAACGGCCCTCTTCCCTGTCGCTCAGGGCGAACGCCTGCCATCGCAGGATGGCGCGGCCGTCGCGCAGCGGCAGCGGCGGCGCGCCCGCCACCATATCCGGGTCGGTTTCGAGCCTGCTGATCTCGTCGCCAGGCGCCCGGCCGCCGATGAAACGGCCGACGAACTGCCTCTTTTCCCAGAGCTGCTGAGCGAAATCCGCCTGCCACGCATAGAGCTGGCGCCCGTCGCCGAGCAGCGCTCCGCCGGCGCCGAAGACGTTGGTCGGCGTCCTGCCGCCGATCTTGCCGTCGATGCGCCGGGCCGCGCCTTTCGGCTGGCGGTCGCGGCCGTAGAACCGGGCGAGGATCTGGTCGCTCCGGAGGTCGCCGTCGATGTCCACGTCCCACAACGCCGCGAAGCCGCCGTCGGCGTCCGGAACGATGTTGGGGAAGGAAGAGCCGGTCTCGTTCGACAGGTTCGGCTGAAGCGGAGGGCCGACGAGCTCCACGGCGGCCGCCGGCGCGGCGCCGATGGCGAACGCGACGACCAGCATGGGAAGGCGACCG
This sequence comes from Hansschlegelia zhihuaiae, assembly GCF_004103825.1. Classification (GTDB taxonomy): domain Bacteria; phylum Pseudomonadota; class Alphaproteobacteria; order Rhizobiales; family Methylopilaceae; genus Methylopila; species Methylopila zhihuaiae. The sequence goes on along the minus strand of NZ_RYFI01000005.1, from coordinate 19,990 downwards.
ATCATCGACGGCCTCCGGGCTCACCTTGCAGAGCTTACAGGCGGCGGCCGATGAGCGGACGATAATGTTCGCCGTGCTTCATCCTCAAATACTGCTTGGCCCATGAATGGTGCGCTGCACCAAACGCATGCCTGGCATACCACAACAGGCGTGGTGTGCAGAGCCCTGGCATGCCAGATTGCGGTCAACGCGATGGGCGTCTCCGAGACGCCCGCTGAAAGGATAGCGCGATGACAACCTCCGTTCTTCACGCCCTGCAGGGCTCGGCTTTCGGCTCCCTCCTGGCGCGCGCTTTTGAAGAATTCCAGGCTTTCTTCGAAGAGGCCGGCGTCGCGCTGGCCCGCGCCAACAAGGACCAGCCCTTCGGTCTGTGATCGAAGACCTCTATTGGTCACCAAAAAGAGGTCGCCCGAGAGCCGGGCGGCCTCTTTTGCATTTCGGGCCCATTCTCGCGTGCTGCATATGCGAGAACGCATATCTGGCATGCCAGTGCGTGCATTCCGATCGGGGCTCTGGCATGCCACATACCGCTCATCGAACGACGCGGCGATCGCCGCAACATCAAGGCGCCAACGAAATGACATCCGCCGTCCTCCACGCTCTCTCGCCCTCCCGCCTCCCTGCCGTCTTCGCGCGCCTCTGCGCGGAGTTCGAGGCGTTCTTCGAGGAGCAGGGCCGCGCCCTGCAGCGCGCCCATCGCGACTATCCCTTCGGTCTCTGAGGCCCTCCCAGCCTCCCTCACGGGCCGCCCTCGGGCGGCCCGCTTTTTTTGTCGGGCGTTCCGAACGTCTTCATCGGTCGGCGCCTCGTGCGCCGCTGTCGCTCGTCGCGGTCGCGATCCGATGCTGGTCTTCCGCTGACGTGACCGCGACTTCGTGAAATCCCGCGCTTAACCGCGGATTAGCCATTGCGTGGCGTCATTGCGCGCCATGAGGGCGAATTTTCTCGACATCTCTTGGCTGAGGTCTGGCAAGGAGAGCGCCGCGACGAGCTTCGTCGCGCCGCCTGCGAATGACGTCGCTCCGCCGGCGCCGGCGTCGCCTCAGGCCCGGCGCGGCGAGGGGCTCGACCTGATCGAGGCCGACGTGCTGTCGGCGATCTCGTCGGTCGGCGGCTCGATCACCGCGTCGCGCGCCGGAGCCGTGGACATGCGCCAGGGGCTCGCCGCGATCCGCGGCCAGACCGGCGCGCTGGCAGACGCGGCGCGCGAGGCCTGCGCCGCGACCGCGGAGCTTGTAGAACGCACCGGCGGACTGTGCTCGACGTCGAGCGAGATCGAGGCCGCGATGACGACGGCGTCGAGCTTTCTCGACAATGCCGGCGACCGCGGAATCGAGGCCCGCGCCCTGATCGCGGCGCTCGCGGAGGCCGGCGACGAGATCGCCGGCATCGTCGACGCGATCTCGGCGGTCGCGGCACAGACCAGCCTGCTCGCGCTCAACGCCACCATCGAGGCCGCGCGCGCCGGCGACGCCGGCCGCGGCTTCGCGGTCGTGGCCAAGGAGGTCAAGTCGCTCGCGATCGAGACCGCCAAGGCCGTCGAGGACGTGCAGTCCCGCGTGGCGCGGCTGAGGGAAGGCGCGAAGTCATCCGCCGCCGCGATCGAGAGCGCCGCTTCGGCGATCGACTCGGTGCGGCCCGCCTTCGCCACCGTCCGGGGCGTCGCCGACTCGCAGGCCGAGACGGTCATGCGTATCGTCGACGAGGCGGCGCGCGCCTCTGAACTCGCCGCCACCGTCAGCGGAGAGGCCGGCGCCGTGTCGGCCGCCACGCTCGGGCTCGACGAGCAGGCGGTCGCGACCGAACGCGCCGCGGCGCATGCGGCCGACGAGGCGGTCGGCCTCGGCCGCCGGTTCACGGCCGTGATCCGCCAAAGCGAGATCGGCGATCGCCGCCGCTTTGATCGCTATCCCGTCGAGCTCGACGTCCGGCTCGGCGACGGGCGCGTCACGCGGACCGTCGATCTGAGCGAGGGCGGCGCGCTGCTCGCCGCGCCCGCGGGCCATCCGCTCGCGGCGGGCGCGAGGCTGCTGCTCGACGTCGACGGCGTCGGGGCGCTGGCCGCGCGGCTCGCCAATGTCAGCCCGATGGGCCTGCACTGCGCCTTCGAGGCCCCGGCCCCCGAACAGGCGGCGCGGCTCAAGGCGAAGCTCGGCGAGGTCGAGGCCCATTACGCGCCCCTGGTCTCGCGCGCAAAGGACGTCGCCGGCCGGCTCGCCGCGCTGATGGAGCAGGCGCTCGAGGACGGCAGGCTCTCGGAGGCGCAGCTGTTCGACGCCGACTACCGGCCGGTCGAGGGCTCGGACCCGGCGCAATTCTGGACGGCGGCGGTCGAGCCGCTCGTGCGCCTGCTGTCGCCGACGCTCGAGGCGGAGCTCGCGCAGGACCCGGCGATGATCTTCTGCATCGTGACCGACCGGAACGGCTTTCTGCCGGTCCACAACCGGCGCTACTCGAAGCCGCAGCGCGCCGGCGACCCGACCTGGAACAACGCCAACTGCCGCAACCAGCGGATCTTCGACGATCGCACCGGCATCACGGCCGCGCGCTCGAGCCGGCCCGCCACCGTCCAGGCCTATCGCCGCGAGCTCGGCGACCAGGTCGTGATGGTGCGCGAGATCGACGCGCCGATCCGCATCCGCGACCGCCACTGGGGCGCGTGCCGCACCGCCTACCGGTTCTGAGCGCCCCGAGCCCGACATCGGCGAACGCCTGGAGGGGCGTGCTGCGTGCTTCGAGACGCCGCTTCGCGGCTCCTCAGCATGAGGAATGTCACTGCTTTGGCATCCTCCACGGTCCTCATGCTGAGGAGCCCGCATCTTTGCGGGCGTCTCGAAGCACGCAGGCGCTCGACCCAAGACCAAGCGCTCTCGCATATCCGTGGTGCTACGTATTTTCCGTTTGATCGATACGGGCTAGCGCTCGTCTCTCCGCATCTCGGAGAGACGAGCGCGATGGCCAAGCTTCCGGTCGCAACCGCCTGCGCCGCACTGGCGGCCTTCGCGCTCCTCGCCACGGCCGTCCGCGCCCAGGAACTCCCCCTCCCGCCGCCGGCGGACGCGCAGGCCAAGCGCATGGTCGCGACCTTCAAGGACTGGACGGTCAAATGGGGCGTGGCCAACGCCAGCCTGGCGGTGATGCGCGGCGACAAGGTGGTGGGCCAGGCGAAGGTCGGCGGTCACAAGCCCGCAGAGACCGAGCCGGTCGCGAGCCTGTCCAAGGCGATCACCGGCGTCTGCGTCATCAAGCTCGTCGAGGCAGGCGATCTGAAATATGGCGACAGGATCGGCAAGCTCCTGCCGGGTTATTTCAAGAAGAACAAGCCGGCGGACGCCGCGGCGAAGGAGATCACGGTCGCCGAGCTGCTGACCCAGACTTCGGGCCTGAACTACGACCCGACGCAGGGAACGGCCGCTTTCGCCGCGCTCGATTTCACGAGGACGAATCTGAGCGCCCAGCTCGCGCTCGCGCTGGAGCGGCCGCTCGGACCGAAGACCTTTTTCTACAACAACGTCAATTTCGGCGCGCTCGGCATGGTGATCGAGGCGGTGTCCGGCAAGCCGTACGACAAGCAGTGCAAGAAGTCCGTGCTGGACCCCGCCGGCGTGACCGAGGCCAGGCTCGATCCCGACTGGAAGATCATGGCGTCGTGGGGCGGGTGGAACATTTCGGCGATCGACTATGCGCGGTTCCTTGCCCACTTCCGCCCGAAGGACAAGCTCCTGAGGACCAAGCCGCCGTCATGGCCGAAGACGCTGCTGAACAGCGGCGGCGCCTATTACAGCGTCGGGACCTTCCTGCGGGAGAGCGGGGGGTCGTGGAATTTCTGGCACGACGGGGCCTGGCGGTGGTTTGACGACGCCCGTCCCGAGCGCAACGAGAACTACGGCGCCTATTTCGCGATGTGGTTCCAGGATCTGCGTTTCGTCGCGAATTATCATCCGCAGCCGCCCAGCGGCGCGGTTGGCGACCTCGACTATTCGATGTATCAGGCCGCCTATCCGGCCGGCGCCCCCGTCGCCCGGATCGCGCCGCCGGCGCCGGCCGACAAGCCGGCGGGCATGGGCTCGGATCGCGGCGAGGAGAGCGAGGCGATCGCGAGGTCCTACGAGGCGCGGTGAGCGTCTCGTAGGTGAACCGCCGTCGTCATGCCCGGGCTTGACCCGGGCATTCATCGTCTTTGCGAAGGGGATGGATCGCCGGGTCAAGCCCGGCGATGACGGCCTTACCCCGCCTTCCTGAGCGCCTCGCGCTCCCGGGCGGCCTCGGCGGCGGAGCCAGACAGCTCCGCCATCTTCTCGAAGCGAGTCGAGAACGAGCCGACGCCCGCGGTCGTGGAGCGGAGCTGCACGACCAGCCCGTCCATCTCGGCTTCGGGGATCAGCGCCTCAAGCGCGATCCAGTCGTCCCAGCCGGGATGCGCGTCGTAGCCGAGGATCTGGCCGCGCCGGCCGCTCACCAGCTGCGTGACGCCGGCGGTCGCCGACGACGGCGC
>NZ_RYFI01000005.1:0-15442 GCF_004103825.1 Hansschlegelia zhihuaiae | reverse complement strand
GGCTCGAGCAGCACCGACCCCGCCTCGGCCGCCGCCTCGTTCATGGCGATGCGCGCGGCCGCCTGGAAGGCGGCGTCGGAGGAGTCGACGCTGTGGTAGGAGCCGTCGACGAGCGTCACGGCAAAGTCGACGACGGGAAAGCCCAACGGGCCGCGCTCGGCCCAGGCGCGCGCCCCCGCCTCCACCGACGGGATATACTGTCGCGGCACCGCGCCGCCGACGATCTTGTCCTCGAACACGAAGCCCGCGCCGCGCTCCAGCGGACGGATCTCGATCTTGACGTCGCCGAACTGGCCGTGGCCGCCGCTCTGCTTCTTGTGGCGGCCATGCGCCGAGGCCGGCGCCCGGAAGGTCTCGCTGTAGCCGACCGCCGGCTTTCCGGTCGAGACCGTCACCTGATAGCGGGAGGCGAGCCGCTCCGTCGCGACGCGCAGATGCATCTCGCCGAGCCCGCAGAGCTTGAGCTCGCCGAGATCGGCGCGCTGCTCGACGGAAAGCGACGGATCCTCCTCGCAAAGCTTCGTCAGCGCCGCCGAGAGGCGGACGTCGTCCTTGCGGTCGCGCACCGCGAGCGCGACCGCGTGGACCCTCTCGGGCCGGGCCTCGAGATCGAGCGCCTCGGGCGCGGCGCCGGCCGCGAAGGTCTCGGCCGTCGCGATCGCGTCGAGCCTCAGGAAGCCGGCGACGTCGCCCTCCTCGACGTTCTGGATGCGCGTGGATTGCTCTCCGACCAGCGAGGCGAGACCCGCGATCCTGGACTGTCCGCCGCCAGAGCCCGAGACCGCGTCGCCTTCCCTGAACGCGCCGCGCAGCACGCGCGCGACCGTGACCTTGCCGCCGAAGCTCGGATGCGAGGTCTTGAGCGCATAAGCGAGCGGCGGGCCGTCGTCCGGGACGCCGAGCCGCCGCCGTGTCTCCTTTACGCCCGGCGCCTCGTGGCGGAGCGCCTTGAGGAGACGGGTGACGCCGTTCTCCCGCGTGGCGGAGCCGAGCAGCACCGAGACCGCGTGGCAGTCGCGCAGCTCGCTCGCGAGGTCGGCGAAGACCCGCGGCCGCTCGGGCTCGACCTCCATGATGAGGTCTTCCATCAGCTTGTCGTCGTGGTCGGCGAGGCGCTCCAGCATGTGAAAGCGCTCTTGGCGTTCGCGGTCGAGCTCGCCCTTCGGCAGCTCCACGACCTCACTCTCGCGGCCGTCGCGATAGACGAAGGCGCGCTCCAGCGCGAGGTCGATGAAGCCGACCGCCTGGCCGTCCTTGATCATCGGCAGCTGGCGCAGCATCAGCGGCGCGCGCGACGCCTTCTGGAGCTCGGCGAGCGCCTCGAGCGCGCCTCCGGCCGCGAGGTCGATCTTGTTCAGGAACAGGAGGTGGGGAAGGCCGAGCTCCTCGATCTCGCGCAGGATCAGCCCGAGCGCCGGGATCTTCTTCTCGTCGGCCTCGCACACGACCACGGCGGCGTCGCAGACCGGCAGCGCGACGCTCGTCGCATGGCGGAATTCGACCGAACCGGGGCAGTCCACGAATGTGTATCGGTCGCCGAGGAACTCCGCGGAGGCGACGTTCGCCTCGACGCTCAGGCCATGCGACTTGGCCTCGGGGCTCTGGTCGCCGATCCCCCTGCGGTCGGTCGCGCCGGCGCGGTGGAGGAGGGCCTCGAACAAAGCGGTCTTGCCGCTCTGGAACGGCCCGACCAGGGCGACGCATCGGGGTTGCGCGGTCATGGCGAGCCTCCCTTCCGTCTTTTGACGCGATGCTACGCCGCGTTCTCGGACCGGCCAAAGCCTTTCCCGCAGCGTCGGCCGAAAGGATGAGTCGGGGGCCGCCTCCCGGTGGCGGCCGGCGGAGGCTCCGGCTTATGTTGCAAGTGCGAAACCGGAGGAGCCGTTTGAGCCGTACATTGTTGGTAAATCGAATAAACTTCCGTTTCCTTCAAGCAAGGCACAAGAGTACGAGCGCCGACATATTTAGCGAATTGTTAGTGTGAGGGAGCGCAACCTACCATAGAGAGAACGACGGTCGGGGGCGGCTGTGCAAGGCTTGGGCGGGGAAAAGAACCTTCATTCTCATCTGCTTCTGCTGACGGACGACGTGGAGCGGGAAACGACCTTGCTGCAGACCTTGGCGACCGCCGGCGTCGTCGAGGTGATGGGCGTGACGGGGGACGCGAAGCCGAGGCGCGCGCCGTCCACCGTCGTGGTCGACATCGATCTCCGATGCGAGAAAAGCATCGCGCGACTGCGCGAGATCTTCCGGCGGGACACGCTCGGCTCCGCGGCCCGCATCTTCATGGTGCATCCGGACGATTATCAAGGCGACCGCCAGGCGCGGGCGCTCGGGGCGTCACGGCTGGCGCATCGCCCGCTCGAGCCGCAGCGCCTGCTGCAGATGATGCGGACCGACATGGCGGCCGCGTTCAAGCAGGGTCTCGAACACCATCCGAACCTCGTCCTGGCGAGGGGCCTGCGGTCCGCCCACCGCGTGCTCGATTCGATCTTCGAGGAGATGCCGAAGGGCAGCCTGCTCCACGTGCCCGACGTCCACGACGCCGAGAACGCGGTGCTCGATTCGCTGTCCGACGAGGGCCTGCAGTCGTGGCTCGACGCGGTGAAGACCCATCACAGCAGCAGCTACCGCCACTCGCTGTTCGTCACAGGCTCGGCGATCTCCTTCGCGCAGTTTCTGGGCATGAGCCGGCGGGACCAGCGTCGCGTCGCCCAGGCGGCGCTGCTGCACGATGTCGGGAAAGCCATCGTCCCGCTCGCCATTCTGGACAAGCCCGGCAAGCTTACGCCTGAGGAGTTCGCCGAGATCCGGAAGCATCCGCGTTTCGGCTACGACATGCTGGGGCGCTGCCCCGGATTTCCGGCCGAGACGCTCGACGCCGTGCTGCACCATCACGAATATCTCGACGGCACGGGCTATCCGGACGGGCTTTCGGGCCGCGAGATCAAGGATCTCGTCCGCATCATCACAATCGCCGACATCTTCTCCGCGCTCGTGGAGGAGCGCGCCTATAAGCGCGCGATGACCTTCGAGGAGGCGCTCCGCATCATGGGCGAGATGGGGCCGAGGCTCGACGCCGACCTGCTGCGCGTATTCGGCGAGATGATCGCAGGCCAGGAAGCGAAGCTCAGGGTGGCGTGACGCGCCGGCCGATGCCGCGCTTTCAGTGATAGCCCTCGCCCTCGCGCACCTTGCCGCGGAAGATCCAGTACACGAACGCCGTGTAGCCGAGGATGATCGGGAACAGCACGATCACGCCGGCGCCGAGGAAGATCTGCGACTCCGGCGCGGCCGCCGCGTCCCAGAAGGTGATGTGGGACGGCACGAGATACGGATAGGTCGAGATCGCGAGGCCGATGAAGCCGAGCAGGAACAGCGCGATGGAGCCCGCGAACGGCCCGATCTCGCGGCGCTCCTCGAGCCCCCTCCCGACATAGTAGGCGGCCGCGAGGGTGAGCAGCGGCACCGGCGCGAGGAACAGCACGTTCGGCAGCGAGAACCAGCGCTCCCAGATCCGGTCGATCGCGAGCGGCGTCCAGAGGCTGACGAGGCCCATGGCGATCAGCATCGCGAACAGCAGAGGGACGGCCTGCCGGCGCGAGCGCTCGGCGACCTCGCCGTCGGTCTTCATGTGCAGCCAGGTCGCGCCGAGCAGGGCGTAGCCGAGCGTGACCCCGACGCCGCAGAGCAGGCTGAACGGCGTGAGCCAGTCGAGCGCGCCGCCTGCGAATTGCGGACCGACGCCCGGCTGGACCTGGACGTCGATGCCCTGGATCAGGCCGCCGAGGATCAGACCCTGGCAGAACGCCGCGACGATCGAGCCGCCCGCGAAGGCGACGTTCCAGACTCCCTTGCTGGGCTTCGCCACCCAGCGGAATTCGAACGACACGCCGCGGAAGATCAGCGCGAGCAGCATGACGATCACCGGCAGATAGAGCGCCGGCATGATCACGGCGTAGGCCTTGGGGAACGCGACCCACAGGCCGCCGCCGCCGAGCACCAGCCAGGTCTCGTTGCCGTCCCAGAAGGGGGCGACCGTGTTCATCATCTGGTCGCGCTCCCGCTCGTTCTCGGTGAACGGAAACAGGATGCCGATGCCGAGGTCGAAGCCGTCGAGGATGACGTACATCGCGACGGCCGCGCCGATGATCCAGGCCCAGACGAGGGGGAGATACCATTCCATGGTCTAGCGCCCCCTCACCGCGCCGGCTCCATCGCGCCGCGCGCGGCGTCGCCTGCGGCCGACAACGGGCGGTTGGGCGCGCCGGAGCGCGGCGGCGCGAGGACCGACGGGTCGGGCCCGCGGTTGATCAGCCGGTTGATGTAGTAGACGCCCATCGAGAACACGACGCAGTAGACCGCGACGAACAGCGCGAGCGAGACCGCGAGGCTCGCGGCCGAGACCGGCGAGGCGGCGTCTACGGTCTTCAGCACGCCGTGCACGACCCAGGGTTGACGGCCCTGTTCGGTGACGATCCAGCCCGACAGGATCGCCACGAAGCCGAGCGGCCACAGGAAGGACGCGCCGTGCTGGAACCAGCGCGCCTCCCAGATCTCGTCGCGCCACCACAGATATGCGCCGACGACCCCGGTCACGATGAATAGCAGCCCGATCGCGACCATCAGGCGGAAGCCGAAATAGACGCCGATCAGCGGCGGCCGCTCCTCCTTGGGGAAGTCGAGCAGGCCCTTGATCCGGCCGTCCCAGTCATGGGTCAGGATGAGGCCCGAGAGATGCGGGATCGCGAGGTCGAAATCGTTGCGCTCGGTCTCGGCGTTCGGCCAGGCGATCAGCGACAGCGCGACAGGCTCCGAGCCATCCCAATGCCCCTCCATGGCCGCGACCTTGGCGGGCTGGTGCTCGAGCGTGTTGAGACCGTGCGCGTCGCCGATGAAGGCCTGCAGCGGCGCGACCACGAGGATCATGCCGATCGCCATCTTGACCATGGTGCGGGCGTCTTCGACGAACTTGGCCTGGAGCAGATAGCGGCAGCCGACCGACAGCACCACGACCGCCGTGGTGAGGTAGGCGGCCGTCATCATGTGGGCAAAGCGATAGGGGAAGGACGGGTTGAAGATGACCTCCACCCAGTCGACCGGGTAGGCGATTCCGTCCCGCATCTCGAAGCCGGCCGGCGTGTGCATCCAGCTGTTGGCCGACAGGATCCAGAAGCCCGAGATCGCGGTGCCGAACGCGACCACGCAGGCCGAGGTCACATGCAGCCAGGGCGGCACCCGCTCCCAGCCGAACAGCATGATGCCGAGAAAGGTCGCCTCCAGAAAGAATGCGGTCAGCACCTCGTAGCCGATCAGCGGTCCGATGACGTTGCCCACGACCTCGGAGAACCGGCTCCAATTGGTGCCGAATTGGTAGGAGAGCACGATCCCCGAGACCACGCCCATCGCGAACGAGACCGCGAAGATCTTGGTCCAGAAGCGCGCAAGCCGGTGGTAGCGCTCGGCCCCGGTGTTGAACCAGAGCACGAGCAGCGTCGCCACATAGGCCGAGATGCCGATGGAGAACGCCGGGAAGACGATGTGGAACGAGACCGTGAAGGCGAACTGGATTCGGGCCAGGATGTTGGCGTCGAGTTCCATTTCGTGTCCCCCAGACGGGCTGCGCGGCGCCTCCGCCCCGGTTCGGCGGCGACCAAGTTCGGAGCGTTTATAAAGCCGGCGCGCGCTCGAACATAGGGCGCGCCCTTCGAATGATCGTTTGGAGGCGCGGTCACGAACGCGTTTCCGCGGCGCGCGCCGCGCGCTATCTCTCGCCCGGGGCCTGCCGAGGACGCGCGATGCGCTGGGACGATTTCCGCCGAAGCGAAAATGTCGACGACGTGCGCGACGAGGGCGGGGGCGGCGGCTTCCGCTTCCCGGGCGGCGGAGGCGGCATCGGAATCGGCGGACTGATCGTGGTCGGCCTGATCTCCTGGGCGCTCGGCCTCGACCCGCGGCTGATCCTCGCCGGACTCGAGGCCGTCCAGGGCGGCGGCTCAGGCTATGAGCAGCAGGACCGGCCGCAGGGTCAGCGGCGCGAGCTTTCGGCCGAGGAGCAGCGGCAGGGCGAGTTCGTGCGCGCGGTGCTGGCCCAGACCGAGGACGTCTGGACCGAGATCTTCCGTGAGCAGGGCTCGCAGTACCGCGCGCCGCGGCTCACTCTGTTCAGCGGCACGACCCGCTCGGCCTGCGGGCGCGCGGTCTCGGCCATGGGGCCGTTCTACTGCCCGGACGATCAGCGCGTGTATCTCGACACCGAGTTCTTCGACGAGCTCGCCCAGAAGCTTCGCTCGCCCGGCGACTTCGCGCGCGCCTATGTCATCGCCCACGAGATCGGCCACCATGTCCAGAACCTGATCGGGGTGATGGACAAGGCTCAAGGCGCCCGCGAGCGCGCGCGCTCGGAGGAGGAGTCGAACGCGATCTCGGTCCGGATCGAACTGCAGGCCGACTGCCTCGCGGGCGTCTGGGCGAACCGCGCCGACGCCAAGTTCAACATCCTCGAGCGGGGCGACGTCGACAGCGCGCTCAGGGCCGCGAGCGAGATCGGCGACGACAAGCTGCAGCGCCGCGCCGGCGGCGAGGTGGTGCCGGACAGCTTCACGCACGGCTCCTCGGCCCAGCGCACGCAGTGGTTCCGCACCGGGCTCGACAGCGGCGACATGCGCAAGTGCAACACGTTCGGAGGCGGGCGGCTGTAGCGGCGCTGCGGGTCGAACTCGCCCGTGTCTCCGTCATGCCCGGCGGAGCCGGGCGTCCACGACTTTCTGAGATCCTCGAGTTCGACGTCCAAGTCGTGGATGCCCGCGCGAAGGCGCGGGCATGACGTGGCGGTTCACTGCGAGCCTCACGGACCAGACGAATCAAGCCGCGCTGAGAAACATCTCGTAGGCCTTGTTCCTGGTCTCGTCCTCATAGGGGTAGCCGAGAGCCGTGATCTTCTCTTCGAGGCGCGCGCGGTCCGGCGGCGGGACCTGCAGGCCGACCAGCACGCGGCCGTAATCCGCGCCGTGGTTGCGGTAGTGGAACAGGGTGATGTTCCAGTCCGTGCCGACCGCATCGAGGAAGCCGAGCAGGGCGCCCGGGCGCTCCGGAAACTCGAAGCGCAGGACGACCTCGTCCGCGATGCCGTGCGAGCGGCCGCCGACCATGTAGCGGATGTGGAGCTTGGCGGTCTCGTCGGCGCTGATGTCGAGCACCAAATAGCCAGCCGCCTCCAGGGAGGCGATCAGCTCCGGCTTCTCCCTTGTGGCGTCCAGGAGCTTCAGGCCGACGAAGACGTGGGCGGCCGCCGATCCGGCGTATCGGTAGTTGAACTCGGTGATGACGCGGCCGCCGATCATCTCGATGAAGCGGCGGTAGCTGCCGCGCTGCTCGGGGATCGTGACCGCGAGCAGGATCTCCCGTGTCTCGCCGACCTCCGCCCGCTCGGCCACGTGGCGGAGCCGGTCGAAGTTCATGTTGGCGCCGCTGTTGATCGCGACCAGCGCGCCGCGCTGCGCGCCGCCGCGGGCCGCATAGGCCTTGAGGCCGGCGAGCGACAGGGCGCCGGCCGGCTCGGCGAGCACGCGGGTGTCCTCGAAGATGTCCTTCACGGCGGCGCACATGGCGTCGGTGTCGGCGGTTAGCACCTCGTCCAGCAGGTCGCGGCACAGCCGGAACGTCTCCTCGCCCGCCTGCCGGACGGCGACGCCGTCCGCGAACAGTCCGACGCGCGGCAGAACCACGCGCCGGCCGGCTTCGAGCGCGGCTTTCATCGACGCCGCGTCGGTCGGTTCGACGCCGATGACCTTGATGTCGGGGCGCAGATATTTGACGTAGGACGCGACGCCGGCCGCGAGGCCGCCGCCGCCGATCGGCACGAACAGGGCCTCGATCGGCCCCGGATGGTCCTGCAGGATCTCGACCCCGATCGTGCCCTGTCCGGCGATCACGTCCGGATCGTCGTATGGGTGGATGAACGTCATGCCCCGTTCTGCGCCGACGGAGCGCGCAAACGCATAGGCGTCGTCGAACGTGTCGCCGTGCAGCAGGACCTCGCCGCCGAGATGGCGCACGGCGTCGATCTTGATGAGCGGGGTCGTCACGGGCATCACGATCAGGGCTTCGACGCCGAGGCGCCGCCCGGCGAGCGCCACGCCCTGCCCGTGATTGCCGGCTGACGCGCAGACGACGCCGGCCCTGCGGCCGTCCTCCGAGAGCCGGGCGATCTTGTTGTAGGCGCCGCGGATCTTGAACGAGAAGATCGGCTGCAGATCCTCGCGCTTCAGCAGGACGTTCCGGCCCAGCCGCGCCCCGAGCCGGACCATGGCGTTGAGCGGCGTGCGCGTCGCGACGTCGTAGACGCGCGCGTTCAGGATCTCGCGGACGTAGTCCATGCGGTTGGCTCCTCGATCGGCCGCTCGGGCCGTCGACCCGTTTAACCGCATCCGGCCTCGCGCCGCGACGGGTTTGACGCCGGGGAGGTGGCCTGCGCGCTTGTCGCGGCGGGAGACGATCGCGTGGCCGGTCGGAGGAGGAGACTCGATCTCGGTTCGGATCGAAACGACGGGCGCGTCACACGGCGTTGTCATAGGCTCTACGCAAGTTCACGGATTAACTTCTGCGGCGGCGAGCAGTATCGTCGCGCATTGTTCTTGCGGTCCCCGCCGAGCGGTCCGCGAGACGGTCGGTGGGAGGCTGACGATGGGCGTGTGGACTGGAAACCGCTACATCGGCGACGCGACCGACGAGACGATCCAGGGTAGCGACGCCGACGAGTGGATCACCGCCGGTGGAGGCACCGACCTCGTTCTGGCCGGGGGCGGCTACGATTCAATCCATGGTGACTCCGCCGACACCGTGCTCGGCGGCGCGGGAGACGATTCCATCTCTGGGGTCGGCACAGTCGTGGCCGGCGCCGGAAACGACGTCATCTATAGCGGCCGTACGATCGAGGCCGGCGCCGGAAACGACTTCATCTACGGAGGCGTCACGGTCAAGGCCGGCGCCGGAGACGACGACATCCTTTCTGTCGGCACGGCCGAGGGAGGAGCCGGAAATGACTCCATTTCAGGGAGCGGCTCCGATGTTTGGCTGAAGGGCGATGCAGGCGACGACTGGTTGCGTGGAGGGGGCCGCGACTTGCTCGAAGGCGGCAAAGGCCGCGACACGATCGAGGGAAATCCCAGCCCCGGCTCGGGCGCCGACACGATGCTCGGCGGAGCGGGAGACGACGTCCTCAGCAAGGTGTCGGCGGGCTCGATCGTCGACGGCGGCGTGGGGGAGGGCGACCTCGTGGTGCTGGGCGAGTTCGTCGACCGCAACTCGACCGTCGCCTACAGCTTCGGGCTCGTGCAGGGGGGCAGCCACATTCGGGCCAACGGGGTGGACTTCGCGCTGGTCAGGGGGGTCGAACAGGTCCAGATCTTCGGCGCCGCCGCGGGAGACTCCTTCGTCGGCGGGACCCTCGGCGACCTGCTGGTCGGGTTTGCGGGCGACGACACTCTGCGCGGCGGCGGCGGCGGCGACAGCCTCGACGGCGGCGTCGGCGTCCAGTCGATCGACGGCGGCGACGGGGACGACGCCGTCTCCTTCGATCTCTCGGCCGCGACCGAGGATCTCTCGCTGGCGGTCGGCGACCGCGATCTCGGCCCATACGGGCTGCTGAGGAGCGTCGAACGCTTCGCGGACGTCCGTCTCGGCTCGGGCGACGACACAGTCGTGGGCGGCGACGGCGACGACATGGTCAATGCGGGCGGCGGCGCCGATCAGGTCGCGGGCGGCGACGGCGACGACATTCTCGTCCATGAGATCGCCGAAGACGAGACGAACGACTTCTTATTGAACAGCTTCGACGGCGGCGAGGGGATCGACACGCTCGGGATCACGATCGCCAGTTACAACGGACCGCTCCAGGTCGTGGTCGGCGAAACCATGCTGGTGAGGCTCGGCGGCGCGGCGATCGTGAGCGCGACGTCCATGGAAGCGCTGAAGATATCGGTCGCGAGCGCGGCCGATAACAGCGTCGTGGGGCGGCGTTTATGCGGACGACGTCGAACTGGACGACGGCGACGACTATGTGGACCTGAGGGACGGCGACGACCGCATCGTGCTGGGCGCCGGCGTCGACACCGCGGAGGGCGGCGCGGGCGATGACGATGTGAGCTTCGTCCTTGGCGGAGCGGACGAAATCGACGCCGGCGAGGGCGACGACACGGTGCGTGTGGAAGGTCAGCCCGATCTCTCGCCCGACGATGGCTCCGCCATGGTCGAGGGCGGCGACGGCTTCGACACGCTCGTGATCAAGACGGCCTGGTCAGGCCGCGAGGTCACCCCGGATGTCGTTTTCGATGGCGAGACGTTGACCTATGACGGTTATGTGGCGGTCGTTTCGGGCTTCGAGAAGGTTCAATATCTCGGATCCGGGAACTTCACTGGCTCCGCGCTCGACGAACATTTCGCTCTGGGAGACGGCGTAAACGTGGTCAACGCCGGCGCAGGCGACGACACCGTGTCGTGGTGGTGGGGAGCCCAGCTCGACGGCGGCGACGGGATCGACACCCTCGATTTCAGGAGCGGTCCCACCCAGATCATGTCCACGTTGAGGGGGCCCGACCCCGCTGCATTGTTCGGATGGGGTGGCGACGACTGGTGGGGCGGCAGTCAAGCGAAGAACTTCGAGGATGTCATCGGCAGCGGAGGTGACGACATCTTCGTCGGCCGCAACGCGAGCAACGTCTTCGACGGCTGGCTCGGCGACGATACGCTGCAGGGCTATGACGGCGACGACCGGCTGATCGGCAATATCGGCGCGGACAGCCTGTTCGGCGGCTATGACGACGACACGTTGGTCGGTTCGGTGCCCGACAACACGTCCTACAATCCGGGGATGTTTGGCGGCGTCGAGAGCGCTAGGGACACGCTTGACGGCGGTATTGGGGTCGACACCGCCGACTATTCGGACGCCAGCACCAAGATCGTGGTGACGCTCGACGGCGCCAACACCGTCTTCGTGACGGAGAAGGGCGCCGGCGTCGACAGCATGCGCAATGTCGAGAACGTCGTCGGCGGCTCGGCCGGCGACAGGCTGACGGGCGACGACCTCGCCAACGCGCTCTCGGGCGGGCTCGGCGACGACACGCTGACCGGCCGCGGCGGCGACGACACGCTGACCGGCGGGGAGGGCGCGGACCAGTTCGTGCTGTTCTTCGGACCCGGGGTCGGCGGCGCGGACGTCGTCGACGACTTCACGATCGGCGTCGACGTGCTCCATCTTGCGGGCAAGAAGTTCAAGGAGCTCCCGAACGGCGCGCTGGACGCGGCGGCGTTCCGCTCGAGCGCCGACGGCGTCGCGCAGGACGACGACGACCGGGTCATCTACGAGACCGACACCGGCCTGCTGACCTACGACCGCAACGGCGTCGAGGCCGGCGGCGTCACGGTCATCGCCATGCTCGACGCGGGGCTCGCGCTCGGCGCCGACGATTTCCGCGTGGTGTAAAGGGCGAAACCGCCGCGCCGGACCGTGGTCCTCGGATCAGGCCCATGTCGAACACAGTCGATTTGCGAGGGGTTGAAGCGACGACTTGCTGGTTTGTCTTCGAGGCGTCGTCTAAAGTCTTTCCAGCATCGATAAACGGCCCACGCTGGCCGCGCCAGCTCCGCGGTCGTCCAAGAAAAGTCATCGCCCGCCGAACTTCCTTTCGGCGATTAACGGAGGTCCGACGATGGGCGTGTGGACTGGAAACCGCTACATCGGCGACGCAAGCGACGAGACCGTCCAAGGCGGCGACGCCGCCGAGCACATCTACGTCAACGGCGGAGGCGCAGACCTCGTCATGGCGGGCGGCGGCGCCGACACTGTCGCTGGCGACGCGTCCGACACCGTGTTCGGCGGCTCAGGCGCCGACTCCATCATAGGAGGCGGCACGGTCGAGGCTGGCGGCGGAAACGACACAATCCGGAACGCTCGTATGGTCAAGGCGGGCGCGGGAGACGACGTCATCGACGGGATCGACGATCGTTCCCAGAATGCGCCCGGCGACTCGCTCAAGGGCGATGGCGGCGACGACAGCATAAGGGGGGTCAGCGGCCGCGATCGGCTGGAGGGCGGCAGGGGTCACGACACGATCGAAGGCAATTCGAGGGACGACGGCAGCGGCAGCTACAACTCGGGCGCCGACACGATGCTCGGCGGAGCGGGAGACGACGTCATCAGCAAGATGTCGCTGAAGGCGGAGGGCTCGGTGGTCGACGGCGGAGCGGGCGAGCGCGATCTCCTGGTGCTCGGAGAGTTCGTCGATCGCGCCTCGACGGTCGCCTACAGCTTCGGGCTCGTGCGGGGCGGAAGCCACATCCGGGCTGACGGCGACGACGTCGCGCTGGTCAAGCAGGTCGAGCAGGTCCAGATTTTCGGCGCAGCCGCGAACGATTACTTCGCCGGCGGCGATCTCGGCGATCTGCTGATCGGTTACGCCGGGAACGACACTCTGCTCGGCCGCGGCGGCGACGACACGATCGACGGCGGCGTCGGCGTCCAGTCGATCGACGGCGGCGACGGCGACGACACCGTCTCCTTCGATCTCTCGATCGCGACCGCGGATCTATCCCTGGCGGTCGGCGACAGCGATCTCGGCGCATACGGCCTGTTGAGGAGCGTCGAGCGCTTCGCCAATGTCCGTCTCGGCTCGGGCGACGACACGGTCGTGGGCGGCGGCAGCGGCGAGATCATCGATGTGGGCTCCGGCGCCAATCAGGTCGCGGGCGGCGGCGGCGACGACACCCTCGTCTATGCGCTCGCCGAACACGAGACCTACGATTTCTCGCTGAACGCCTTCGACGGCGGCGAGGGGGTCGACACGCTCGGGATCACGCTCGCGAGCTACAATGGCTCGCTGCAGGTCGTGCTCGGCGAGAACATGCTGGCGAGGCTCGGCGGCGCGGAGTTCATCTCGGCGACCGGCATGGAGGCGCTGAAGGTGTCGGTGGCAGGCGCGGCCGACAACACTGTGGTGGGCGGCGTCTATGCGGACGACGTCGAACTCGGCGGCGGCGACGACTACGTTGATCTGCGGGAGGGCGACGACCGCATCGTGCTGGGCGCCGGCGTCGACACCGCGGAGGGCGGCGCAGGCGCCGACGACATAAGCCTGGCCCTTGGCGGGGCCGACGAGGTTGACGCCGGCGCCGGCGACGACGTGGTTCGTCTGGAGATTCGACCGGGCCTTCTAGCCGGCGACCCCGCCCTGATCGAGGGCGGCGAAGGCTTCGACACGCTCTTGATCACCGAGGCGAGTCCGGGCCTTGAAGACGGGGCGAGCGTTTCGTTCGATGGCGAAACCCTGACCTATGGCGGCCATGTGGCGATCGTTTCGAGCTTCGAGAGCATTCGCTATCTCGGGTCCGGTCGCTCGTCGAGCTTCACCGGCTCCGATCTCGACGAAGACATTCGCATGGGATTTGGCAATGACGTGGTTGACGCCGGGGCGGGCGACGACACCGTGTCGGGAGGACCAGTTCATTCATATGGAGACTATAGCCCGGATCGCGACACGCTCGACGGCGGAGACGGGATCGACACCCTCGATTTTCGGAACACCGGTTACTTCATACGGTCTGTCCTCATGGGTTCCGGCATCACGGGCGTGTTCTTCTATGACGACATATACCACCACTGGATATCCGCTGATGAGGTCATGAACTTCGAGAATATCATCGGGGGTGTTTTAGACGACAATTTCACCGGCCGGAACGCGAGCAACGTCCTGGACGGCTGGCTCGGAAACGACAAGCTGAACGGCTATGACGGCGAAGACACGCTGATCGGCAATTACGGGGCGGACAGCCTGTTCGGCGGTTATGACGACGACACGCTGGTCGGAGCCGTTTCCGGCGAGCCAGACATGGCCTTTGGCGCGCTCGCCAAGGACACGCTCGACGGCGGCAACGGGATCGACACGGCCGATTATTCGGACGCCAGCACCAAGATCGTGGCCGCGCTCGACGGCGCCAACACCGTCTTCGTGACGGAGAAGGGCGCCGGCGCCGACAGCATGCGCAACGTCGAGAACGTCGTCGGCGGCTCGGCCGGCGACAAGCTGACGGGCGACGACCTCGCCAACGCGCTCTCGGGCGGGCTTGGCGACGACACGCTGACCGGCCGCGGCGGCGACGACACGCTGACCGGCGGGGAGGGCGCGGACCAGTTCGTGCTGGTCTTCGGACCCGGGGTCGGCGGCGCGGACGTCGTCGACGACTTCACGATCGGCGTCGACGTGCTCCACCTTGCGGGCAAGAAGTTCAAGGAGCTCCCGAACGGCGCGCTCGACCCCGCGGCGTTCCGCTCGAGCGCCGACGGCGTCGCCGCGGACGACGACGACCGCGTGATCTACGAGACCGACACCGGCCTCCTGACCTACGACCGCAACGGCGTCCAGGCCGGCGGCGTCACGCTCATCGCCATGCTGGACGCGGGCCTCGCGCTCGGCGCCGACGAGTTCCGCGTGGTGTGAGGGTGAGGCGGCGTCGAAGCCTACGCAGGTTCGCGGGTTAACTTGTACGCCAGCGAACAGTACCGCCATGCGATGCATTGCAGTCATCGCCGAGCACTTCGCGTCAGCGGCTTCAGCGGCCAAGATGGGAGTCGACAATGGGTTACTGGGACGGGAACCGCTACATCGGCGATGCAAGCCGCGAGACTGTCGTAGGTGGCGACGCCGCCGAGCACATCAGCACTGCTGATGGCGGTGACTGGGTCGACGCCGGCGCGGGTGATGACACGGTTTGGGGTGGCTGGAGCCGTGACACCCTGGATGGCGGCGAGGGGTTCGACACCCTTGATTACCGCGATGAGCCGGTCCCTCTTCAGGCTGTGTTGAGAGGCCCCGAAGACGCCGTGGTCTTCGGAATGGATCCTTTCGATCCCGATGATATAATGTATCGTATCGACAGGGTCATAAACTTTGAGAACGTTATTGGCTCCAAGTATAGCGACGCTTTCGTCGGCAGAATCGCGAGCAACGTCTTTGACGGCTGGCTCGGGAACGACACGCTGACCGGCTATGACGGCGAGGACACGCTGATCGGCAACTATGGCGCCGACAGCCTGTTCGGCGGCTATGACGACGACACGCTGGTCGGGTCGGTGGCCGACAACACGTCTTACGATCCGGACATGACCGGCGGGGCCGAGGCTTCAAGCGACACGCTCGACGGCGGAAACGGGATCGACACGGCGAACTATTCGGACGCCAGCACAAGGGTTGTGGTCAGGCTCGACGGCGCCAACCTCGTCTTGGTGAAGGAGGAGGGCGCCGGCGTCGACAGCATGATGAACGTCGAGAACGTCATCGGCGGCGCGGCCGGCGACAGGCTGACGGGCGACGATCTCGCCAACGCGCTGTCCGGCGGGCTAGGGTCTGTACCCAATAGATTTGCGGTGTGGACTGCGTGCTGATTCAAG
>NZ_RYFI01000049.1 GCF_004103825.1 Hansschlegelia zhihuaiae | reverse complement strand
CCGTGGATGCCGCCCTCGATCCGGTAGAGCTCGGCGATGCGTGCGAGCGCCTCTAAGGCGATCGGAGCGTAAGCGCCGTTTTGGCGCCACCTACCGGCCCGGCGTCGCGCAGGTTGGTGCGATCAACTCACCACGTGGCCGAGCTTCCCGATCTAGGGATCCCAAGAATCCGCGCCAGGCAGACCTCCTCGCCATGAGTCAGGGTGTCTGACCGCACAGAAGGCCAGCCCTTGATTGCGGCGCAGCTTTCTTGGAACACCGAAGCACCTGCGGCATCGGCCTCTGGCCTCAGTCGCGCACATCGCAAAACCTCCTCACGCCCAAAGGCTGCGGAGGCTCTTTCAGGCCGTACGGGTATGATTCAGCATGACGGAAAATGCTCTGATACTGGCCGGCGCGGTCGCCCGGTGGCGGATGAAGAAGGCACTCTGTTGGCCAAAAGTGCGTTGCATGGTAGAATATCACACTTGATTTTGATCGCATCGAACCTGATGGTGCGGCTGGGAATTCCTAGCGTGAGGGCTCCGGTGTGATTCCGTATTCTCCTCCTTCGATCGTAGACTTCTCTGAATTTTCACATGGAGATATTCAGTGGGAAATCCTCACTCTCGTGGCTCAAGAGGAGGGAGGCAACATAAATGCCTTTCATCTCGTCGATAGACTTAGTCAGGCCGGACATTCTGTAAAAGATGTAAACAGCATATTGAGTCGCGAGGCGCAGTCACCAAACATAGTCACGCTCGGGTATGTTGTAAGATCAGATGACTTCTACAGCATCACCAATCTTGGACTCCTTGCGATCGAGCGCATGTCAAAGTCCCGTAGGGCGTAAGCCATAAGCTGGCTGGCAGATTCAGTCGACCGACCATTCTTCGCCGAATGCGCCATCAGGCCGAGTCCGGCCGCCGCGCCTCCTGCTACGAGGCGCGCGGCCAAAGCTCCGGCTCGCAGCAACGATCGATGGCTTCGTCCGCCCTTGAATTTGGGGCTGTCTGCCGGTTAGGTCCTGTCTTCGTCATGCGTGCGCGGGGGCGCGTCTATGGATTTCATCCGGCAACGGATCTTCGATGTGGTCGAGATACGGCCAAGATATTTTCGCGACGCGAGGGGTTATTTCTCTGAGATCTACAAGAAGTCGGCGCTCGCAGAAGCCGGCGTTTTGGCGGACTTCGTTCAAGACAACAAATCCCTGTCTTCCCTCCCCGGAACTATTCGTGGGCTTCACTTCCAGCTGCCGCCCTTCGCGCAGGGCAAGCTCGTCTCCTGTGTGCGCGGCGCGATCTACGACGTGGCGGTCGACATCCGGCGGGACTCGCCGACCTTCGGCCAGCATGTCGGCGTGACGCTCACCGCCGAGCAGGGCAACCAGCTCTATGTCCCGGTCGGCTTCGCGCACGGGTTCTGCACCCTCGAGCCGGACACCGAAGTGGC
>NZ_RYFI01000048.1 GCF_004103825.1 Hansschlegelia zhihuaiae | reverse complement strand
CCGCCGGAGCCGAGCAGCGCCTGGCGGAAGGCGTCCTCGGCGCGGTCGCCCAGGACGAGGGCGAGAACCATCGGGGCGAGCGGGAAGCCGAGCTTCTTGAACACATAGCCCACCACCCCGAAGACCAGCATCAGCCAGATGTCGAAGATCGAGTTGCCGACCGTGTAGGCCCCGATCGCGCACACGATCAGGATCACCGGCGCCACGATCGCGAACGGGATGCGCATGATCGCGGCGAACAGCGGCACCGTCGCGAGCACGATGACCAGCCCCGCGATGTTGCCGAGATACATCGAGGCGATCAGGCCCCAGACGAAGTCCTTCTGCTCTACGAACAAAGTCGGGCCGGGCTGCAGCCCCCAGACCATCAGCCCGCCGAGCAGGACGGCCGCGGTCGCCGAGCCCGGGATGCCGAGCGCGAGCATCGGCAGCAGCGCCGAGGTGCCGGCGGCGTGCGCCGCGGTCTCGGGCGCGAGCACGCCCTCGACCTCGCCCTCGCCGAACTTCGGCCCGCGCCGCGAGAACCGCTTGGCGAGCCCGTAGCCCATGAACGAGGCCGCGATCGCGCCGCCCGGCGTCACCCCCATCCACATCCCGACGACCGCCGAGCGCACCAGCGTCAGCCAGTATCTCGGCAGTTGGCCCCACGTCTTCAGCACCACCTTCAGGTCGATGTTCGACCGCTTGCCCTTGAAGGCGAGGCCCTCCTCCACCGTCAGCAGGATCTCGCTCACCCCGAACAGGCCGATCACCACGACCAGGAAGTCGAAGCCGCGCATCAGCTCGGCGACGTCGAAGGTCATCCGCATGTCGCCCGAGATCGTGTCCATGCCGGCCGAGGCCAGCAGGAAGCCGATGCACAGCGACACCAGGATCTTGACGCGGTTCTCGCGCCCCATGCCGATGAACGAGCAGAAGGTCAGCAAAAACACCGCGAAGAACTCGGCCGGGCCGAACCTCAGCGCGAACTTGGCGACCAGCGGGGCCACGAAGGTGATCAGCAGCACGCCCGACAGCGCGCCGATGAACGAGGCCGTGAAGGCCGCGGTCAACGCCTCGCCGGCCCTCCCCTGTTGCGCCATCGGGTAGCCGTCGAAGGTGGTGGCGACCGACCAGGCCTCGCCCGGGATGTTGAACAGGATCGAGGTGATGGCGCCGCCGAACAGCGCCCCCCAATAGATCGACGACAGCAGGATGATGGCCGAGGTCGGGTCCATGCCGAAGGTCAGCGGCAGCAGGATCGCGACCCCGTTCGGGCCGCCCAATCCCGGCAGCACCCCGACCACGATGCCGAGCAGCACGCCGACGATCATGAAGCCGACATTGTGCCAGGAGAGCGCGACCTCGAAGCCGGCCAGAAGCGAGGAGAGATCGTCCATGGGCTTCTCTCCTCAGTAGCCGAACACGGCCTCGAGCGGCCCCTTGGGGAGCGGCACGAGGAACTGCTTCTCGAACACCCAGAAGGCCGCGAGCGGAACCAGCGTCGAGGTCAGGATCACCGAGAGCCAACGCGCGCCGCCGACCAGCGGCATGAAGACGAGCGTGAACAGCGCCGACGCCACATAGATCCCGAGCGGCTCGATCAGCGCGACGAACCCCGCGAGCGGGACGAACACCTTGGCCACCATCGCAAGCTGCGCCCAGGTGACCAGCAC
>NZ_RYFI01000047.1 GCF_004103825.1 Hansschlegelia zhihuaiae | reverse complement strand
TCGTCGGCCAGGAACAGCTCCAGCATGTCGATGAACTCGGTCCCCTTCACAGGGTCGCCGCCGATCCCGACCGCCGTGGTCTGGCCGAGACCCTCGCGCGTCGTCTGGAACACCGCCTCATAGGTCAGCGTGCCCGAGCGCGACACCACGCCGACCGTGCCCCGGCTGAAGATGTTGCCCGGCATGATGCCGATCTTGCACTCGCCCGCCGTCACCACGCCGGGGCAGTTCGGCCCGATCAGGCGGGTCTTCGAGCCTTCCAGCGCGCGCTTGACCTTCACCATGTCGAGCACCGGCACGCCCTCGGTGATGCACACCACCAGCGGGATCTCGGCCGCGATCGCCTCGCAGATCGCGTCCGCGGCGCCCGCCGGCGGCACATAGACCACCGAGGCCTCCGCCCCGGTCGCCTCGCGCGCCTCCTTCACGGTGTCGAAGACGGGTAAGTCGAGATGGGTCTGGCCGCCCTTGCCCGGCGCGACGCCGCCGACCATCCGCGTGCCATAGGCGATCGCGGCCTCGGAATGGAACGTGCCGTTCTTGCCCGTGAACCCCTGGCAGATGACCTTGGTGTTCTGGTCGATCAGGATGGACATCTCAGGCCCCCTTCTTCACGGCGGCGACGATCTTCTGGGCGGCGTCGTCGAGGTCGTCGGCCGGCATCACGTCGAGACCGCTCTCGGCGATGATCCGCTTGCCCTCCTCGACGTTTGTGCCCTCGAGCCGCACCACCAGCGGCACCTTGAGCCCGACCGCCTTGACGGCCGCGATCACGCCCTTGGCGATCACGTCGCACTTCATGATCCCGCCGAAGATGTTGACGAGAATCCCCTTCACGTTCGGGTCGGCGGTGATGATCTTGAACGCCGCCGTGACCTTCTCCTCGGAGGCCCCGCCGCCGACGTCCAGGAAGTTCGCCGGCTCCTCGCCATAGAGCTTGATGATGTCGAGGGTCGCCATCGCGAGCCCGGCGCCGTTCACCATGCAGCCGATCGTCCCGTCGAGCGCGATATAGGCGAGGTCGTGGCGTGAGGCCTCGATCTCCTTGGCGTCCTCCTCGGTCTCGTCGCGCAGCTCGGCGAGCTCGGGATGCCGGTAGAGCGCGTTCGAATCGAACGACACCTTGGCGTCGAGGCAGCGCAGCCGCCCGTCCCTGGTGACGATCAGCGGGTTGATCTCGAGCATCGACATGTCGGCGCCCACAAAGGCCGCGTAGAGCGTCTCCACCAGCCGGCCGGCCTGCCTGGCGAGGTCGCCCTCGAGCTTCAGCGCCTTGGCCACCGTCCTGCCGTGATGCGGCATCACCCCCGTGGCCGGATCGATCGTCACCGTGACGATCTTCTCGGGCGAGGAATGCGCCACCTCCTCGATGTCCATGCCGCCCTCGGTCGAGACCACGAAGGCGACATGGCCCGTGCTCCGGTCGACCAGCGCCGACAGATAGAACTCCTTCGCGATCTCGGAGCCTTCCTCGACATACAAGCGGTTGACCTGCTTGCCCGAAGGCCCGGTCTGCTTGGTCACCAGCGTCCGGCCCAGCATCTGGCCCACAAAGGCCTTGGCCTCCTCGACCGACCGCGCCAGCCGGACCCCGCCCAACTCGCCGGCCTCAGCCTCCACGAACCGACCCTTGCCGCGGCCCCCCGCATGAATCTGTGACTTCACAACCCACACAGGGCCG
>NZ_RYFI01000046.1 GCF_004103825.1 Hansschlegelia zhihuaiae | reverse complement strand
CCCGCCGAGGCGCGGCTGGCGCTTGGCCTTGCGGCTGGGCGCTCGCTCGCGGATCTCCGGAACGAGCATGGCGTGTCGTCCAACACGCTGCGCTCGCAGCTCGCCGCGGTCTTGCGCAAGACCGACACCGCGAGCCAGCGCGAACTCGTCCGTTTGCTGGCGCTGGTGCCGCCGCACGCGCCGCCTGGCGATGTCCGGCGGGCCGCCGAATAGATTTCGACGTCGGCCGCCATCGCTCAGCCATCCCCAGGCGCGCAGGTGATGCGCGTCTTTGCGGCGTTGCGGCGGCCATCGCGTTCAGAGTAGGCAAGCGCCATGACCCTCGACGCCAAGACCCTGGAAAAGAAGACGCCGGATCCGCTGGCCGCCGACCCGATGGCGCCGGACCCGAGCCACGACCGCATCCTGATCATCGACTTCGGGTCGCAGGTCACGCAGCTGATCGCGCGGCGGGTGCGCGAGGCCGGCGTCTATTGCGAGATCGTGCCCTTCAACCTCGCCGAGGAGGCCTTCGGGGGTTTCGGCGCCCGGGGCGTCATCCTGTCGGGCGGGCCGGCCTCGGTCGCCGAGATGGGCACCCCGCGCGCGCCGCAGGCGGTGTTCGATTCGGGCGTGCCCGTGCTCGGCATCTGCTACGGGCAGATGACGATGGCCGAGCAGCTCGGCGGCGCCGTCGAGAGCGGCCATCACCGCGAGTTCGGCCGCGCCGACCTCAACGTGGTCGCGCCGTCGCGGCTCTTCACCGGCGTCTGGGAGGACAAGAGCCGCAACCAGGTGTGGATGAGCCACGGCGACCGCATCACCCGCATGCCGCCGGGCTTCCGCATCGTCGGGATCTCGGAGAACGCGCCCTTCGCGGCGATCGCGGACGAGAACCGGCACTATTACGGCCTGATGTTCCACCCCGAGGTGGTCCACACCCCGCAGGGCGGCAAGCTGCTCCAAAACTTCGTGCGCGACATCTGCGGCTGCGCGGGCGACTGGTCGATGGCGGCCTATCGCGACGAGGCGGTCGAGAAGATCCGCGCGCAGGTCGGCTCCGGCCGGGTGATCTGCGGCCTGTCGGGCGGCGTGGACTCGTCGGTCGCGGCCGTGCTGTTGCACGAGGCGATCGGCGACCAGCTGACCTGCGTGTTCGTCGACCACGGGCTCATGCGGAAAGACGAGGCGCGCGAGGTCGTCTCGATGTTCCGCGGGCACTACAACATCCCGCTCGTCCATGTCGACGCGAGCGACATGTTCCTCGGCGCGCTCGCGGGCGTCGAGGACCCCGAAGTTAAGCGCAAGACCATCGGGCGGCTGTTCATCGACGTGTTCGAGGACGAGGCCCGCAAGATCGGCGGCGCCGATTTCCTGGCCCAGGGCACGCTTTACCCCGACGTGATCGAGAGCGTGTCGTTCTCGGGCGGCCCCTCGGTCACCATCAAGTCGCACCACAATGTCGGGGGCCTGCCCGAGCGCATGAACATGAAGCTCGTGGAGCCGCTGCGCGAGCTGTTCAAGGACGAGGTGCGCGAGCTCGGCCGCGAGCTCGGCCTGCCCGAGGCCTTCGTCGGCCGCCACCCGTTCCCGGGACCCGGCCTCGCCATCCGCTGCCCGGGCGAGGTGACGCGCGAGAAGCTCGAGACGCTGCGCCAGGCCGACGCGATCTATCTCGACGAGATCCGCAAGGCCGGCCTCTACGATGAGATCTGGCAGGCTTTCGCGGTGCTGACCGACGTCCGCACCGTCGGCGTGATGGGCGACGGCCGCACCTATGACCGCGTGCTGGCGCTGCGCGCCGTGACCTCGGTCGACGGCATGACGGCCGACTTCTATCCCTTCGACATGGCCTTCCTCGGCCGCGCCGCGACCCGCATCATCAACGAGGTGAGGGGGGTGAACCGCGTCGTCTACGACGTCACCTCGAAGCCGCCCGGCACAATCGAGTGGGA
>NZ_RYFI01000045.1 GCF_004103825.1 Hansschlegelia zhihuaiae | reverse complement strand
CCTCCCCCGCACGCCCGGCCGGTCCGGACACGCCTTCCGCGACGGGGAAGGGTCGGGGGATGAGAGCATGGGCGGGGGTGGGTGTCAAGGAATTTTTACCTATAAAGGAGTGCTGCGAAGGGCCGTTAGCGCCATGGGACCACTCGCCTCTTCTTCGGCATCTTGCGCGCAAACGGTCCGCCATGACGCTCAGCGCCTAAGCGTACCTTCAGTCTCTCAATAACCTTCTTATCCTTTAATGGCATATAGAGGCGTCCATACTTTATTTCTTGCTTGAACTTACCATGCAAGAATCGTCCATTCTGAAAGCTCTCTAAGAGATAAACTGTAGCGATAGAGTCAATTATTTCATCACAATAGTAATATGATAACGGATTTAGCGTAAAATAATACATTCCTTTCTCAAACTCATTAAATCCCAATGCGAGATTATGAAAATAGATCGAACTCTTTTCTCCCGTTAAGGCGTTTACAATTTCAACATCTGACGCAAACATCGATAACTCAACATATACGTTTCCTTCAAACGGAATAGCCATTATTCCAGAGTACTTTATTTTTATGGCCCCAAGATCCCCATCATGGGAAAAAAGCTCATCATTTGCCATATAATCAACACTAGGTGAGAATTTATGTGTATATTCACACGATTGACCAACTTCCAATTCAGGAAAATCGATATTCGATATAATATCTCTAAGAAATGTGTCTCGATTTATTAGAGAATTTGAAAGGACATATGTCAACTCCGTCCCTTCCGTCGTCAATGGCAACTCTTCTCCTGTTACATAAACAAGCGTTATTTTATCAAAATTGTGAGATTTTACTCTCTCTCCAAACTTTATTATCGGAGCGACGCTTCGATGATCAATATTGGGATTTCGAAAAGAATAGATGCCAGATTGGGCAAGTCGGCCCCGCACGGCTTCTTCGCTCGGCGTTTCGTCAGATTGAGAGATAATAAATAACTCCACGCCGTGATTTCTGGCAACATTTTCGCAGCCAGACTCAAATCCCTTTGAGCTAAATACCGATATTTTATTTGCCTTTGCATCTATTGCTTTTGTAACGAAGGCCTCTATCTCTTTTACCTTTATCTTCGCTTTGCTCGATTTCACTTCAACAATTGTCAGATAGTTGAAAACTCCTGCCTTCAGACGAATTACAACATCAAATTGCCGCCCTCCTATTTTCTCATCCCAGCTGACGTCCGCATCTTCCATTGTCGCGGTGCAAAATCCGGCGACAAGTCGTTCCAAAAATTCGCTATCTGAAATCATAGGAGAGGTGACTCCATTCTCTCGAATGGAACATTAAGGGAACACTTGTGCCGTCGCAACAGGTGGGTGGCGCATGATCCGTTGTAGGACCAAGCAGCATCACAACTTGCTTATGGCGACCATCATCCCTTCAGCTATCTCGCATTTGAAGGTCCGCAGCCGCGCCACGCCCAAGTCGTGGATACCCAGCCTTCGGCCGGGCATGGCGGGCAGTGCGGGGGCGGATGCCGCGGTATGATGCGTCCGGCGGCGCCGCAATGACCCGCCGCCGTCATCGTCGGGCTTGACCCGGCGATCCATCTCCTTGGCCAAGACGATGGATGCCCAGGGTCGAGCCTGGGCATGACGAGGGCCGGGCCCCCCTCCCCCGAAAGAAAAGACCCCGCGCCGGTCGCCCCCGGCGCGGGGTCCCCGCCTCACTCCACGATCCAGGACGGACGCCCGGCCGCGTAGCTGTCGAGGCGGTTCCGGGCCAGGAACTTGTCGAGCAGGCCCGCGACCTTGGCCGTCATGCCCGCGCGGCAGCGCGGGTATCCACGACTTTCTAGGATCGAAGCGCGCCACGCCCAAGTCGTGGATACCCGGCCTTCGGCCGGGCATGACGGGCGGTGCGGGGGCGGGCGTCGCGGCTCGATGCGTCCGGCGTCGCCGCAATGACCCGCCGCCGTCATCGCCGGGCTTGACCCGGCGATCCATCTCCCTGGCGAAGGCGATGGATTGCATGTTGCGTGGTCTGTCCCTTGTGGTGGGATGGGGACG
>NZ_RYFI01000044.1 GCF_004103825.1 Hansschlegelia zhihuaiae | reverse complement strand
TGTGATCCGGCGTGGAATTTTGACCCCGTAGGTCGGGGGATCGGCGTCCAATTTTGACCCCCTGATTGGCGCGTTGCGCATGCTGCCTGTCTTTGTCGAGGACGGGCTGCCGGGGGATGAAGGGCGTGGACACGATCGCGCGGATCCGCCGCGAGCATTTTGTGCGCGGCAAGACGATCAAGGAGATCGTCCGCGAGCTGCACGTGTCGCGGAACACGGTGCGCAAGGTGTTGCGGTCGGGGGCGACGGCGTTCGAGTACGAGCGCGAAGTCCAGCCGCTCCCGAAGCTCGGGCCCTGGCGTAGCGACCTTGACCGGCTGCTAACGGAGAACGAGGGACGGGCGGCGCGCGAGCGGCTGACGCTGATCCGGATCTTCGAGGCGCTGCGGGCGCTGGGCTACGAAGGCGGCTACGACGCGGTCCGGCGCTACGCCCGCGGTCGGCAGCGTGAGCGGTCGTCGTCATCGGCGGCGTTCGTGCCGCTGAGCTTCGATCCGGGCGAGGCCTACCAGTTCGACTGGAGCCACGAGATCGTCCTGATCAACGGCGTCACCACGACCGTGAAGGTCGCACACGTCCGGCTCTGTCACTCGCGGATGCTGTTCGTTCGGGCTTACCCGCGCGAGAGCCAGGAGATGGTGTTCGACGCCCACGACCGGGCGTTCGCCTTCTTCAAGGGAACCTGCACGCGCGGGATCTACGACAACATGAAGACCGCGGTGGAGACGATCCTCGTCGGCCGCGAGCGCGCCTACAATCGGCGCTTCCTGCAGATGTGCAGCCACTACCTGATCGACCCCGTGGCCTGCACGCCGGCCTCGGGCTGGGAGAAGGGGCAGGTCGAGAACCAAGTCGGGCTGGTGCGCGAGCGCTTCTTCACGCCGCGCGTCCGGGCGAAGAGCTATGACGAGCTGAACGCCTGGCTGCTCGACCAGGCGATCGCCTACGCCAAGGCGCATCGTCATCCCGAGTTCGCCGAGCGGACCGTGTGGGAGGCGTTCGAGGCCGAGCGCCCGAGCCTCGTTCCCTATGCCGGCCGCTTCGACGGCTTCCACGCCGTGCCGGCGTCGGTGTCCAAGACCTGCCTCGTGCGGTTCGACAACAACAAGTACTCGGTCGCCGCGAGCGCGATCGGCCGCCCGGTCGAGATCCGCGCGTACGCCGACCGGATCGAGCTTCGCCAGGACGGACGGATCGTCGGCGACCACCCGCGCTGCTTCGGCCGCGGCCAGACCGTGTTCGATCCCTGGCACTACGTTCCGGTGCTGGCTCGTAAGCCCGGCGCGCTCAGGAACGGAGCGCCGTTCAAGGACTGGGTGCTGCCGGCGAGCCTCGAGAAGGTCCGGCGCAAGCTTGCGAGCGTCGATGACGGCGACCGTCAGATGGTGGCGATCCTCGCCGCGGTGCTGAGCGACGGCTTGTCCGCAGTCGAGGCCGCCTGCGCCGAGACTCTGCGTGAGGGCGTCTGCTCAGCCGACGTCGTCCTGAACATCCTCGCCCGGCGCCGGGACCCCGCGCCGCCGGTCACGATCATGACGCCCGAAGCGTTGCGGCTCGCCGTCGAGCCGACCGCCGACTGCGCCCGATACGACAGCCTCAGGAGGGCCGTGTGATGGAGCGTTCCGCGATACTGACCACCATGGGCGAGCTGAAGCTCTACGGCATGAAGGCCGCCTTCGACGAGATCATCGCGACCGCGGTGAAGCGCCAGCACGAGCCTCAACGCATCGTCGGCGACCTGCTCACCGCCGAGATCAGCGAGAAGCAGGCGCGCTCGATCAAGTACCAGATCACCATCGCCAAGCTGCCGCTCGCCCGCGACGTCGAGGACTTCGCCTTCGACGACACGCCAATCAACGAGACCCTGATCCGCGACCTCGCCGGCGGCGAGTTCCTGGCCCATCAGCGCAACGTCGTGCTGGTCGGCGGCACCGGGACCGGCAAGACCCACCTCGCCATCGCGATCGCCCGGTCCTGCATCCGCGACGGCGCCCGAGGCCGGTTCTTCAACGTGGTCGACCTCGTCAACAAGCTCGAGGCCGAAGGCCGTTCAGGCCGCCAGGGCCGGATGGCCGACTACCTCGGCCGCCTCGACTTCGTGGTCCTCGACGAGCTCGGCTACCTGCCGTTCGCGCAGTCCGGCGGACAGCTCCTGTTCCACCTGATCAGCCGCCTCTACGAGCAGACTTCGATCATCGTCACCACCAACCTCGCCTTCGGCGAATGGCCGAGCGTGTTCGGCGACGCCAAGATGACCACCGCGCTGCTCGACCGGCTCACCCACCATTGCGACATCGTCGAGACCGGCAACGAGAGCTGGCGCTTCAAGAACCGCGCCTGAGCTCCGCCCCAGACCCTAGCCCTCTGGACGTCGATCCCGCCGACGCTGCGCAACCCCGACCAGCTCCGCGCCGGCGGGATCGACACCGCTCACCCAGCTTCAGGGGGTCAACATTGGACGCCGATAAGGGGTCAAAGTTCAGCGCCGATTGACA
>NZ_RYFI01000043.1 GCF_004103825.1 Hansschlegelia zhihuaiae | reverse complement strand
AGGGGGTCAACATTGGACGCCGATAAGGGGTCAAAGTTCAGCGCCGATTGACAAACGGGGGCGTGATTCAAGGCTCTGGGAGGAGCCTTGATGAGCGCGCCACGTCGTTACGAGTTGACCGACTTTGAATGGTCGATCATCGCCGCTGCTGCCCAACAAGCCTCGGGGCGTTCCGCGGGCCGACGACCGGAAGGTGCTGAACGGCATCTACTGGCGGCTGCGGACGGGCTCGCCCTGGGCAGATATCCCCGAACGCTACGGTCCGGCGACGACTTGCTCGAACCGGTTTCGACGCTGGGCGAAGATCGGGGTCTGGGACCGCATCTTCGAGGCGGTGTCGAAGGCTTATGACGGCGATCTGCAGATGATCGACTCATCCTCGATCCGCGTCCACCAGCACGGCGGCAACGTCAAAAAGGGGGGCCGTACGCCACGACGGCCGTCGCTCGGGACCACGCTCGAGCCCAGTGCATGGGGCGCTCGCGGGGCGGGCTGACCACCAAGATCCACGCCCTCGTCGACGCCAACGGCCTGCCAGTCGTCCTCAAGCTGACCGAGGGGCAGGCCCATGACGGGGCCAGCGCGAGCGACATGCTGGACGCCTTGAGCGAAGGCCAGATCCTGCTCGCCGACCGCGCCTACGACAGCGATCGACTGCGCCACAGCCTCGGCGAGCGCGGCGTCTTCGCCAACGTACGGCCGATGACGGGCCGCAAGCACACGCTCCCCTTCAGCACGTGGCTCTATCGCCAGCGCAACCTCGTCGAACGCTTCTTCTCAAAGCTCTAGCACTACCGCGCCGTCGCAACCCGCTACGAAAAACACGCCGCCAACTTCCTCGCAGCCGTCAAACTCGCAGCAGTCCGCATCTGGACGCGATTTATGAGTCGGTGACCTAGTCTAACTGCGCCAGCTGCTGGCGCCGCCCGCCGGGATCACGCAATACGGCTTCACCTCGCACCGCGCCGAGCAGGTCGAGACGCTCGAGACGGATGATGGGCGCGTGGACTGCGCGCTGTCACGGCCCGGACACTGCGCGCTGTCACGGCCCGGACTATGGCCGCATCCACGATCATGAGCTGGTCCCGGCAGTGCAGCCGATCGCGGGGAACGGGACCGGCGACACGCGCAGGAAGATCCCGGGCATGCTCGACTGTCGACCGGCGTCTACAACCCCGCGGTCGACGTGACCAAGGAGACGAGGACGCCCGACGCCATAAGTTCTTCGATCGCCCGGCGCATGATCGCCACGACCTCCGGGCGCTACGATGGTCTCGAATTCGTTCTTCAGGCTGTCCAGCTTGCCGTGGATGCAGCCCGACCACGCGTTGCCGACCGGGAAATGATTCGTGCAAGAACACCCGATAGACGGCTGGATGACTTCGAGTTATTCACGCCTGCCATGAGCAAGAGGCTGGCGTCACTGCGGCTGTTCGTGCGCGTCACGCGGACCCGCGAGGGAGATCACCGAGACATATAGAGCAGGCTCGGCCCCGAGCTGATCGCGCTGAACAGGGAGAGCTCTCGATCAAACCGATGCAGCGCGGTTTTTGATCACCGCCGCCGGCCACGCGTGAGGCCCGCGAATTTGTGGATAGCGAGCAGGTCGGCGCACGGCACCTTGCAGGCGCGGGCCCGGGTTGAGTTGCTCGACGATCACGATTGGCAGGCCTGTGCTCTGCGGGCGGTCTCGCCAAGGGAACGTCACCCACTCCGGGGATGGCCGTGACGAGCCGCTTGATGATGCACTGGACGCCGTCCTCGGCGACAAGTTCCGGGCGCGGAACAGGATGACGAAGTCGCCGATCGTTCATGTTGCGTTGGACTCTCGGCATCCGTTCGTCCCCGTCGGCTCTGTAGGCTCAGGGCTCACCGAGGCGGCCGGCCGGGCGATCAGGGCGCACATCGCCGCCGAGGGCCTCGCCTATGTCGAGGTCGAGTATAGCGGGCGCACGCCGGGTGGTCAGCTTCGGCATCCGGCACTGAATGGCGGAGCGACGGGTTCACCCTAACGCCC
Source organism: Hansschlegelia zhihuaiae (assembly GCF_004103825.1). Classification (GTDB taxonomy): domain Bacteria; phylum Pseudomonadota; class Alphaproteobacteria; order Rhizobiales; family Methylopilaceae; genus Methylopila; species Methylopila zhihuaiae. Next base: position 529 of record NZ_RYFI01000043.1, on the reverse strand, counting down.
GGAGACCTCCATCAATTTCACTACAAAAGCGGATTCTATCTTCCAGTCTTTTGAAAAATATTGTTGCGCTCCACATCTGGTCGCCTGTTATACAATGATACATATCGCGGACGACGATATTACTGATCTCGTTCGTAAATATCGGCTTGTAGGGACAAGCTGAAAACGAATCGCTGTAGAATAGTTGCCCGTTCTTCCAGTTAATAAAGCCGTCCAAAACTGGGTGATATTGAGCCGACGGAAGCCGTCCTAAAACGATCGCATCTGGCAAGAACGGAAATGACAATTCTACTACTTTGGCCAAATGCGCCTCCTGAAGTGTCTTGGGGGTTATGAGAGCACAGCTGATTATCCTTATGAATGAGTACAACCACTTATTTAGGTTGCAGAGTCACGGCCTTTACCTAACGGAGCGATAGTCCCTCTAAAACTGGCTTCGGGGCGGAGGGCCGTTCGTCGCGATCGTATGCTCGACTTAGAGCGGATTCGCGTTAATCCGGATCGTATCCAGCGGCTTTGAAGAAGTTGG
>NZ_RYFI01000042.1 GCF_004103825.1 Hansschlegelia zhihuaiae | reverse complement strand
GGGGGTCAACATTGGACGCCGATAAGGGGTCAAAGTTCAGCGCCGATTGACAGACGCGGTAGGTTGGGACGTTCCCTTGACTTTACGCCGACACAACACCGGGCGCTGCGACCAGCGATACGACCGCTGCGTAGTGAAAAGCGGTCGCCACCAGCACGCAGGCGTGCCAGATGGCGTTATGAAAGCGCAGCCTGTGCCAGAGGTGGAACACAACGCCTCCCGTGTAAAAGATCCCGCCTGCCACAAGCAGCCACAGGGTGGCGGCTGGCAGCATCATGACGCGGTCCCAGATGATCACGCAGCTCCACCCCATCGCGAGGTAAAGGCCGATCGTCACCCGATCGTAGCGGCCGGGCCGCGTGATCTTCAGAAGGATGCCGGCCAGAGCTGCGGTCCAGAGCAGCGCGGACATGCCCTGCGCGGCCATGCCATCGCTCATGCGCGCCAGGAACGGAGTGTAGGTGCCGGCGATCAGGACGAAGATCGCTGAATGATCGCAGCGCCTCAGCCACCACTTCACCGGCGAGACCGGCCACATGTTGTAGGCCGCCGAGACTACGAGGACGGAAAGCAGCCCGACGCAGTAGACGCTGATCGGAACGAGGTCCGAGGATGAGGCAGGAGCGAAGAAGGTGACGAGAGCCACCACTCCGACGAGCGCGAGAACGATGCCGGAGGCATGGATGACGCCGTCAGCCCAAAGCTCAGCTCGGTCGTACACGAAGCGTCCGCGCATCGCCCGACTCAACTCGACCCCCTCCAATAAGCCTGCATCATAGCCTTCAGCGTGTCGGGCGCGACGCGGGCGACGAAGGAAGCCGTAAGCAGCTGGAGACGTGTCTCGCCGAGCTCCGGAGGAACGCGAGTTTTCCGATCAGCGCGTGATGTTCACGAAGCCTCGCAGCCACGCACTGCTCGATCCGGCCGGGCGGCACGCGCAGATGGATTCCAGCCGCACCGGAGGCGCATGCGCGCACGACTGGAATGACGAGCGTGATCAACCCTCGCCCGACCAGCGGCGGAGCCGACTACGAGGCCGCCGCCGGTGTGTGGCAGCCGCGATCATACCGTCGGCGACCACTCCGGTGACGAAGGCGTAGATGGCCTTGTGCAACAGGTCGATGGTCTGCTCGTCCCTGGGCCATGTCCACGGAGGCGCGCCGACGCCGGTCGCGTTCTCCAGAGCCTGATCGTTGAACAGTCTGAGATTGAGGAACAGGAACGACGCGACAGGACCGCGAACTCCCCGTCGCGCCATGAGGGCCCGAACGGCTCCAAGCGCAATGCCCTGCCCCCAGTGCATGGCCCAATTCAGACCGAGACGATCTCTGTCCCGCCTTTCAGGGAGCTGCAGCAGCCGCTCGAGCGTGTGCGCCGGCACGTAGGAGTTCGGACATCCAGTAAACGCCTGCTCCAGCTTCTCGGCCAGGGTCATGGCTGCGACGCCGGCTGCCCCTGCGAGGAGGCCGGCGAGAACCACGTGCATCGTCGAAAGCGGACGATGCAGCTCCATGGCCTCTCCTCTCCGTCAGCATCCGGCGCTGGAAGCGGCGCGCTGACGATCTGTTCCACGTCGCCGCGTTGAACCAGCAGGATGTGGCTCCAAGCAGTCGGATCAATGCATCGCGTGGATTGCAGCAGAAAATAATTCTCATCAGCGCAGTAGAGCGTAGTCCTGCGCAGTCGCGTCATCTAGACGATTAACCCGAGTTCAGTGATAATCAACGTCGCTGGAGCTGATCTCGAAGCAGACGCCTACCCCCGGGGGGGCGGTTTAAAACCTACAGGCTTTGGATCCACGGACCGGCGGCGTCGCTGCGCACGCAGAACCCAGAAATTGGGGAGGGGGTATCCCGTAGGTCCCGGCCTCTCGTCTCGTAGTGCTTCTCGGAGTGTGCGGCCATGACGGCAGCCCAGAACGCCCAGATCCAGTCGACAAACTACGGAGCCGGTTCCACCGACCGCGACCTCGCCGTCACCTGGCGGCCGGTCGCCGACCTGATCCCCTACGCCCGGAACGCCCGCACCCATTCCGACGCGCAGGTCGCCCAGATCGCAGGCTCCATCCGCGAGTTCGGCTGGACCAATCCGATCCTGGTCGACGGCCGCAACGGCGTCGTGGCGGGCCATGGACGGCTGCTCGCGGCCAGAAAGCTCCAGATGGACAGCGTGCCGGTCATCGAGCTCGCCGGGCTCACGGAGGCCCAACGCCGCGCCTATGTGCTCGCCGACAACAAGCTCGCGCTCAACGCCGGCTGGGACGAGGCGATGCTGGCGGCCGAGGTCGCCGACCTTGTGGCGCTCGGAGTCGACCTCGACCTGGCGGGCTTCGGGACGGGCGAGGTCGAGGCGCTGCTCGCCAGCCAGGACGGCGGGCGCAGCTTCGAGGACGAGGCGCCTGAGCCGCCCGTAATCCCCGTGTCACGACCAGGCGACCTGTGGCTGATCGGATCTCATCGCCTGCTCTGCGGCGACGCGACCCGACAGGATGATGTGAGGAAGGCGCTCGGCGGCGCGCTTGCCGACATGGTCTTCACCGATCCGCCTTACAACGTCGACTACCGGACGGATAAGCATGCGGCGATCGCCAATGACGATCTGGGCGAAGGCTTCGGCGCGTTCCTGCTCGCTGCGTGCTCGGCCTTCCTCCGCCACGTGAAGGGCGGCGTCTATGTCTGCATGTCCTCGTCAGAGCTTGGGACGTTGAAGGCGGCCTTCGAGGCCGCGGGCGGGCACTGGTCGACCTACGTTATCTGGGCGAAGAACGCCTTCACGCTTGGCCGCTCCGACTACCAGCGCCAGTACGAGCCCATCCTTTATGGCTGGCCAAAGGGCGTCGACCGCTTCTGGTGCGGCGCGCGCGACCAGGGCGACGTCTGGCGGCACGACAGGCCGGCGAAGAACGATCTGCATCCGACCATGAAACCGATCGCGCTCGTCGAGCAGGCGATCCGCAACTCCTCCAAGACGCGCGACCTCGTGCTGGATCCGTTCGGCGGATCCGGCACGACGCTGATGGCCGCCGAGGCGACCGGTCGGACAGCGGCGCTGGTCGAGCTCGATCCCGCCTATTGCGACGTCATCGTCCGGCGCTGGCAGGACGCGACCGGCGGCGTCGCGACGCTCGAAGGTGACGAGCGCGCCTTCGGAGAGGTGGCTTGCGAGCGGTTGGCCGGAGCGGCCGCATAGCGATGCGCGCGGCTCAGTCCCGGGGCGGATCCCTTGCCGAAGCGCTCGCGAATGTCGTGGCGGGCTATCTGCTTGCCCTCATCATCCAGCGTCTCGCCTATCCGCTGTTCGGCATCCACACCACGCTCGCCGCCGACAGCGCGATCGCCCTGATCTTTACCCTCGTCTCTCTCGGCCGCAGCTACGTCATCCGCAGGCTGTTCGAGCGGCTGGCGGGAGCGCGGTAAGATGCGCGGCCGCAAGCCCGGTCTCGGTTCGCTCTCTGTGGTTGGCACGCCGTCCCGTCGGCGCCGTCAGGAGCCCCGCCCGGTCCGCGGAGCGCCCACCTGCCCGGCCCATCTCTTGCCGACCGCCAAGGCGGAGTGGAAGCGGCTGGTTCGAGAATTGGTCGATCTAGGCATGCTGAGCGCGCTCGATCGGGCCGTGATGGCCGCCTACTGCCAGACCTATGGCCGCTGGGTCGAGGCCGAGCGGCGGCTCGCCGAGACCCCCGCTCTCATCAAGCTCCCGTCCGGCTATGTGCAACAGAACCCCTGGCTTGCAGTCGCAAATAAGCAGCTCGAGCTGATGCACCGTCTGATGACCGAGATGGGGCTGACGCCGGTGGCGAGATCGCGCGTCAACGTCAAGCCGGCCACGAGCCATCCAAAGCCTTGGGAACCGCGGGCGTGCGACGCCTACCTCGGATCTCGCTGAAGGGGGCCGGCCGAGTCCCTCGATCGCGATGCTCAATCACCTAGCGGAGCCCCCCATGGAGCCTGCTGGCTAGAGCGTTTTCGTGTTACGCGGACGCATATCCTGCGTTGACGATGTAGCGCTGGCATTCGTCGGGCGGATAGGCGTTGAGGGCCGAGGCGATCGCGTCCCAGAGGGCGTCGCGCGTTCGGGCGGCGGCCTTGC
>NZ_RYFI01000041.1:6936-8401 GCF_004103825.1 Hansschlegelia zhihuaiae | reverse complement strand
GCTGCTCGACCGGAGGTCGAGCCCCGAGATCATGCGGCTGCTGGGCGATCCCCGACTGGACGAGCTTGCTCTCCGCGGAGTCTCGACTCCCGACCACGTCATCCGCACCAAGGGTGCGCCTCTCGTTCTCCCCGCCCCGCCCGCGGACGGATCGCTGGAGGCGTGGCTCGAGACGGTCGAGCCCAGGCTCGCGGGGTTCGCGGAGGACTATCGAGGATATTTCGCCCGCAACGACGCCCGGGCGCCCGGCGTGCGGAAGATGCTCGACCCGCTGCCTCGCCTCGTCGCGGCTCCCGGGCTCGGCCTGATCGGCGTCGGCAAGTCCGCCGCTGAAGCGGCGGTGGCTGCGGACATCGGCGAGGCCTGGGCCGCGACCGTCCTGCGCGCCGAGGCCGTCGGCCGTTTCGAGCCGGTGGCCGAGGCCGACATGTTCGACCTCGAATACTGGTCGCTGGAACAGGCGAAGCTCGGCAAGGGCGTCGAGAAGCGGCTCGCGCGGCATGTCGTGGCAGTGACGGGCGCGGCCGGGGCGATCGGGGCCGCGACCGCCCGCGCCTTCGCCGCCGAGGGCGCGGAAATCGCGGCGCTCGACATCGACGGCGCCGGGGCGGAGCAACTCGCGGCGGCGATCTCGCCGTCCGCGCTCGGCCTCGCCTGTGACGTCACCGACCGCGCCTCGGTCAAGGTCGCGTTCGAGCGCGTCACCGAGCGCTTCGGCGGCCTCGACATCGTGGTGTCGAACGCCGGCGCCGCCTGGACCGGCGCGATCGCCGACCTCGACGACGCCATCCTGCGACAGAGCTTCGAGCTCAACTTCTTCGCCCATCAGTCGGTCGCGCAGGCCGCCGTGAGGATCATGCGGCGCCAGCGCATGGGCGGGGCGCTGCTGTTCAACGTCTCGAAACAGGCGGTCAACCCCGGCCGCGACTTCGGGGCTTACGGTCTCCCCAAGGCCGCGCTGCTCGCGCTCGTCCGGCAATACGCCCTCGAGCACGGACGCGACGGGATCCGCGTGAACGCCGTCAACGCCGACCGGATCCGCTCGGGGCTGCTGACGGACGAGATGGTCGCAGCCCGGGCGGAAGCGCGCGGGGTGTCGGAGGCCGACTACATGGCCGGCAATCTGCTGGGCCGGGAGGTCAGGGCCGAGGATGTCGCCCAGGCCTTCGTCTCGGCCGCGCTGATGATGCGCACGACCGGCGCGGTCGTCACCGTCGACGGCGGGGCCGTCGAGGCGATGATGCGCTGAAGCAGCTCAGCCGGGGTCGAGCAGCCTCGGCCCGGCGCCCTCCTCGGACAACCGGTCGAGCGGATTGCGCAGCGGGCACTGCGTCGTCGACAGGCAGCCGCAGCCGATGCAGCCGTCGAGGTCGTCGCGGAGCCGCGTGAGCCTCGCGATGCGGGCGTCGAGTTCGCCGCGCCAGCGCGCCGAGAGCCGTCGCCAGTCCGCCGCAGTCGGCGCGCC
>NZ_RYFI01000041.1:0-6844 GCF_004103825.1 Hansschlegelia zhihuaiae | reverse complement strand
ACCCCCGCGCCCCGCCGCAGCGTCTCGCGCGGGAAGCGGCGCTGGTTGCCGCTGTTGCGGCTGCTCCTGATGAGCCCCTTGGCCTCGTAGAAATGGATCGCCGACACCGCGACGCCGCTCCGCCCCGCGAGCTCGCCGACGCTCAGCTCCATGGGCCGTTTCCGGGGACCGCTCCGCGCCACCACGCCTCCTCGCACAAGGCCTTGACCTCAACCATGGTTGAGGTTTTATGACAACGGCTCCCGACGCCGCAAGCGAGGAGCGCGACCCGATGCCGACGATGCTCACGCTGGCGCTGATCTACGGCAGCGTCCGCCCCGGCCGCCTCTGCGACGCGGTGGCGGGCTGGGCCGAGGCGGAGATTCGCCGGGACGGCTTTTGGGCGGTCGACGTGATCGACCCGGCGGCGCGGGACTTCCCGGCCGACGACGCCGAGCTTCGCCGACGGATCGACCGGGCCGACTGCGCGGTCGTCGTGACGCCTGAGTACAATGGCTCGTTCCCTGCGCCCCTAAAGGCGCTGATCGACTCGGTCCACGACGAATGGCGCGCCAAGCCGGTCGCCTTCGTGTCCTATGGCGGGCGGTCGGGCGGCCTCAGAGCCGTCGAGCAGCTCAGGCTCGTCTTCGGCGAACTCGACGCGGTCGCGATCCGCGACGGCGTGTCGTTCCAGCACGCCTGGGACGCGTTCGGACCGGACGGCGAACCGATCGACGCCGCGCGGCCGCGACGGGCGGCGGCGCGCATGCTCGCGCGGCTGCGCTGGTGGACCGTGGCGCTGAAGGCCGCGCGCGAGGCTGATCTCGGACGGGAGGTGGCGGCCTGATGCTCGAAAGGACGAACATGACCAGGCTGCGGCGCGTCCTGCTCATCGGCAGATCGCACCGCGTCATGCAGGACCTCGTGGCCGAGCTTCGCGCGCTCGGGGTGGAGGCTGAGGGCGAGACGGATCCCGACCGCGCCGCGGATCGGCCGGACGCCGGCGCTTTCGACGTCGTCGCTCTCGGCCGGGGCGTCACCGGCGAGACGCGCAAGGCCCTCCGCAAGGCCTTCGCCTGGATCCGTCCGGACGTGCGCCTGATCGACGTCGCGATCCGCGAAGCGCCTGGTGAGACGCTGCGCGCGCTCGAAGGCCGCGACCTCGTCGACCTCGACGCCTATTTCGCACGGATCGGCTATCGCGGGCCGCGCGACGCGACGACCGGGACGCTCAGGGCGCTTGTCCTCGCGCATCTCGACGCGATCCCGTTCGAGTCGATCGACGCGGCGATCGGGCGCGGCGTCGACATCTCGCCTGAGGGCGTCGACGCCAAGCTGATCGGCGCGCACCGCGGCGGCTATTGCTACGAGCAGAACGGCCTGTTCAAGCGCGTGCTGCGCGCGCTGGGCTTCGAGGTCGACGGGCTGCTCGCGCGGGTCCGGCTCAACGCCAGGCCTGGCGACCAGCCGATGGCGCGCAGCCACATGACGCTGAAGGTCACGATCGAGGGGGAGGAATGGCTTGCCGACGTCGGCTTCGGAGGCGCCACTCCGACCGCGCCGCTCAGGTTCGACGACGAAGCGCCGCAGCCGACGCCGCATGGCCGCTATCGGGTGACGCGGTTCGGCCCGCTGAAGCTGCTCGAGGCCGAGAGCGACGGCGGCTGGGCGCCGCTCTACGAGGTGTCGGACGAGCCGCAGATCGACGTCGACTATGAGCCGGCGAACTGGCTCACCTCGACGCATCCGGGCTCGTTCTTCCGGCGCGAACTGGTGGCGGCGCGGGCGGCGCCGGGCGCCCGCTACGCCCTCTATGGCGCGCGCCTGACCACGAGGTGGCCCGACGGCCGCTCGGAGCAGCGCATGCTGTCGGCGGACGAGATCGAACGCGCGCTCACGGAGACCTTCGGATTGGCCGTTCAGCCGGACTGGCGGCCGCTGATCGAGCAGGCGGCGGCGCGGGTCTGACGCGCCGCCGCCGTCGCTCAGACCACCGTCTGCTACGCGACCTTGCGGGGGGCGTTCGCCGCCTCCGGCTGTTCGAGCGCCGCGAGCGCCGCCGCGACGCCGCCCCGGCGATGCGGGACGCCGGCCGCCGCGAGCCCCATCTCCACGCCCGACAGCGCGCCCATCAGCATGAGCTCGTTGCATTCGCCGAGATGGCCGATGCGGAACACCTTGCCCGCGAGCTTCGCGAGTCCGGTGCCGAGGGAGATGTCGTACTTTTCGAGCGCGACCTTGCGGAAGGCGTCGGCGTCGTGACTCGGCGGCATCAACACGGCGGTCAGAACCGGCGAATATTCCGCCGGGTTCTTGCACAGCACCTCGAGGCCCCAGGCCTCGACCGCGGCGCGGGTCGCGGCGGCGAGACGCTTGTGGCGCGCGAACACCTGATCGAGCCCCTCCTCGAGCAGGATGTCGATCGCCTCCTTCAGGCCGAACAGCAGGTTGGTGGCGGGCGTGTAGGGGAAGAAGCCCTGGGCGTTCGGCTTCAGCATCTCCTCCCAGTCCCAGTAGGAGCGCATGAAGCCGTTCGACTTCGACGCCTTCAGGGCCTTCTCGGAGATCGCCGTGAAGCCGAGGCCGGGCGGCAGCATCAGGCCCTTCTGCGAGCAGCTGACCGTGACGTCGACGCCCCATTCGTCATGGGCGTAGTCGACCGAGCCGAGCGAGGAGATCGTGTCGACGAGCAGGAGCGCCGGATGGTTCGCGGCGTCGATCGCCTTGCGGATCTCGGCGACGCGGCTGGTCACGCCGGTCGAGGTCTCGTTGTGCACGACCGCCACCGCCTTGATGGCGTGGGCCTTGTCGTCGACGAGCCTGGCCTCGATCACGGCCGGATCGACGCCGTGCCGCCAGTCGCCGGGCACGAAATCGACGTCGAGCCTCCAGCGGGCGGCCATCTGACGCCACAGCGTCGCGAAATGTCCGGTCTCCACCATCAGCACTTTGTCGCCCGGCGACAGCGTGTTGACGATCGCCGACTCCCAGGCGCCGGTGCCCGACGAGGGATAGATCACGACCGGCTGGCGGGTCTTGAACACCGTCCGGCAGCCTTCCAGCACCTCGCGGCCGAGCGTCTGGAACTCGGGGCCGCGGTGGTCGATGATCTGGCGGTTCATGGCGCGCAGGACGCGCTCCGGGACCGGGCTCGGCCCCGGAATGTTCAGGAAGTGGCGACCCTTGCCGGCCATCGGGCGATCCTCCGTCGATCGGGCCGATCTCAGCATCGGCCGCTGGGCCGCCAGTTTGCATTCATTTTTCTGAAGCGCAATTGTATTTTAGAATTCCATCCTGTCGTGAGGTTCGCTCGACAGGGCGCCAGGTTTCGCCTATCCACTGAGATGTGAACACGTTTGAAGGATCAGCGGAGGCTGCTGAAGCGAGCGCGACGGGCGGCGCGGATGCGCCTCGCCCGGCGCAGTCGCTGCATGGCGAACTGCTTACGGCGCTTCGCGACCACATCGTCGAGGGCAATCTCGCCGATGGCGCGCGGGTTCCTGAGCGGGAGCTTTGCGTGCGTTTCGGCGTCTCCAGGACGCCGCTGCGCGAGGCGCTCAAGGTGCTGGCCTCCGAGGGGCTGATCGACCTGCTTCCGAACCGCGGCGCGCGCATCCGTCCGTTGCGGCCGCAGGACGTGCGCGAACTGTTCGACGTGATGGGCGGGCTCGAGGCGCTGGCCGGCCGCCTCGCCTGCGAGAAGGCCACCGACGCGGAGATCGCCGGCGTCGAGCGGCTCCATTATGAGATGTATGGCTTCTACCTGAAGCGGGATCTGCACGGCTATTTCCGCTGCAACCAGGAGATTCACCTCGCCATCGTGGCGGCGGCGCGCAACGCGACGCTCTCCGAGACCTATGCGGGGCTCGCGGCGCGGCTGAGGCGTCAGCGATATTCGGCCAATCTCGGCGAGCACCGCGACCGCTGGGGCGAGGCGATGCGCGAGCATGAGGAGATACTGGACGCGCTGCAAAGGCGGGACGGGCGCGCGCTCGCCGACATTCTCCACGGGCATCTGCGAAACAAACTGATCGCGACGCTCGAAAAGGCGGAGCTGGCCTCGGGCGAAAACTGATCCCGGGCCCTGCCAATTCAAACATCGGTCCTCAGTTTTCACTTTGCATGCAAAAATTTTTGCCCTAGGGTCCCGGGCAATGCGCCGTTAGAGCGCATGCTGACTTTGGGAGATGCGCAATGGAGCGTCGTTTGCTGGCCGCGGGCGCGGCCGCCCTCTGCCTCGCCGGCCCGGCCTATGCCTGGGAGCCCACCAAGCCGGTGGAGATCGTCGTGCCGTTCTCAGCCGGCGGCGCCTCGGACCAGATGGCCCGCACGATCCAGGGCATCATCCAGAAGAACCAGCTTTCGAGCCAGCCGATCGTGGTCATCAACAAGCCCGCGGCCGCCGGCGGCGAGGCGATGGTCGAGATCAAGAAGTCGACCGGCGACGCACACAAGCTGCTCACCACCTCGTCGGGCATCTTCATGACGCCGATGACCACCAAGCTGCCGGTCTCCTGGACCGACTACACGCCGGTCGTGATGATGGCGCAGGACGCCTTCGGCCTGTGGGTCAAGGCCGACAGCCCCTACAAGACGTCCAAGGATTTCATCGAGGCCGCCAAGACGGCGGAGCCCGCGCTTAAGGTCGGCGGCACGGCGGCCAAGCGCGAGGACCAGCTGATCGTCTTCGCGATCGAGAAGCAGACCGGCGCGAAGTTCGCCTATGTGCCGCATTCCGGCGGCGGCGCGGCCTCGACCCAGCTCTCCGGCGGCCATCTGGAAGCCACCACCAACAACCCCTCCGAGGAGGTCGCCAACTGGCGCGGCGGCGCGAACCGGCCGCTCTGCGTCTTTTCCGACAAGGCCCTGCCCTACACTGAGAAGGTCGCGGACAAGAGCTGGTCGGAAATCCCGACCTGCCCGAGCCAGGGCCTCAACGTCACCTACCAGATGCTGCGCGGCATGTTCATGCCCGGCAAGGTCACGGCCGAGCAGCAGGCCTATTATGTCGATCTGTTCAGGAAGGTCTCCGAGACCCCGGAATGGAAGGAGTATCTCGCCCGCAACGCGCTGGTGCCGGACTTCCGCGACGGCCAGGCCTATGTGGACTTCCTCAAGACCGACGAGGAGCGCCATCGCCAGCTTCTGACCGAGGCCGGGTTCATCGCCGGCAACTGACGACGCCGGGCGGCGGTGGGGAGCGCATCCGGATCGTCTCCTCGCGGGACGCGAAGGGAAGCATCGCGCTGAATAGCGATGGCCCGTGGGCCCTCGGCTTGGTTTTTACCGAAGAACGTTTGACTATCGTACGCCGCAACGCGCCGCCAGAGCGCCGGATTTTGGGAGCGAGATCAATGAAGAGGCAACTGCTTGCTGCATGCGCCCTAGCCTGCGCGACCGTCGCCCCGGCCTATGCCTGGGAGCCCACCAAGCCGATCGAGATCGTCGTGCCGTTCGGCCCCGGCGGCGCCTCCGACCAGATGGCCCGCACGCTGCAGGGCCTCATCCAGAAGCACAATCTGTCGCCGCAGCCCGTCGTCGTCATCAACAAGCCCGCCGCGGCCGGCGGCGAGGCGATGATGGACATCCAGAAGTCCGTGCGCGACCCGCACAAGCTGCTGACGACCTCGAGCGGCATCTACATGACGCCGCTGTCGACCAGGATGCCGATTAACTGGCGCGACTTCACCCCCGTCGCGATGCTGGCGCAGGACGAGTTCCTGATCTGGGTGAAGGGCGACGCTCCTTACAAGACCGTGCAGGACTTTCTGGCCGAGGCCAAGACCGCCCAGCCGCCGCTGAAGATCGGCGGCGCCGGCTCGAAGCGCGAAGACGACTTGATCACCTTCGCGCTCGGCGCCGAGGCCGGAACGAAGATCACTTACATCCCCTACAAATCGGGCGGCGAGACCTCGACCCAGCTCGCCGGCGGCCACATCGCGGCCTCGACCGGCAATCCGTCGGAAGAGGTCGGCAGCTTCAAGGGCGGGACCGCGAAGCCGCTCTGCGTGCTGTCCGAGAAGCGCATGCGGTACACGACCAAGGTGGCGAGCGACATGTCGTGGTCCGACGTGCCGACCTGCGGCGAGCAGGGGGTCAAGTTCACCTACAACATGCTGCGCGGCATCTTCATGCCGGGCCGAGTGACGCCCGACCAGCAGGCTTTCTATGTCGACCTGTTCAAGAAGGCGGTCGAGACCCCCGAGTGGAAGGAGTATCTCGAGCGCAGCGCGCTGCTGCCCGACTTCCGCTCAGGCAAGCCCTTCGAGGAGTTTCTCGCCGCCGACGAAGCCAAGCACAAGGAGCTGATGGCGAAGGCGGGCTTCCTCGCCACCAACTGACGACCGCGTCCGATCCGGCTCGCAAGCGGGCCGCCGTTCTTCACGCCTCCCCCGGCGGGGAGAGGTGGGCCCGGAGGGCCGGATCGGGTGTTCCCTTTCCGGCTCCGGACCGTGCCATCCTGGCTTCGCCCGCGCCCGTCTCCCCGATCGGGAGGTGAATGGCGGCGCGCGCGAGCACGCTGAGCCCGGCCATCGAACTCACCGACCAGAAGGCGTTTTCCCATGACGTTTCAGACGGAGATTGAGCAGCCTGAGGATTTTGGGGCTCGGGGACCGTCGCGGCGGGCTGTCGAGGTCGTGGTTTCGCTGCTGCTGATCGGGCTTGCGGCGGCGGTGCTGTGGGACAGCTATGGGCGCGGGGCGGGCTGGGACGGCGGGCCGCAGTCGGGCTTCTTCCCGGCGCGGGTCGGCTGGCTGTTCCTGGCGGGCTCGGTGTTTCTGCTGGTCCAGGCGTTCCGCGAGAAGGCCGAGGTGCTGGTCACCTGGGCGCAGCTTGCGATGGTGGCCAAGGTGTTCGTCCCGCT
>NZ_RYFI01000040.1 GCF_004103825.1 Hansschlegelia zhihuaiae | reverse complement strand
TCCCACTCTATTATCAATGAACATCCTAAAGCATTGAAATCACGACATTAAAAATATTTTTAGCGGCACTATACCGTCAGCCGTCCCGCCAAAATGGCCGGCTCTTGAAATCATTGAGTTTTTCCGGGGGAACCCCAAAAACGGTACTTTCGGGGACTATCGTCAAGCGCGGGATGCAGGAAACAATCCGACTCGATCCGTGCATTCCGCCGATTTCACGCGATGACCGTACCATCACAGCAGCCAATTGTCACGTTGGTCGAGGTGCGTCGCCCGCTGATACTATTGCGCACTCATCGCAGGCGATGCCGATCCCATACCATCAGAAACTCTAATTTCGGATCGGCCTGCACCGCGCTTTTCCACACGAACTTGTACGGCAATCCGCTCGATCATGGCAGCGACGTGCGTGATGACGCCAACCTTCTGACCTCTGCCCTGTAAGGTCTCCAGTGCATCTACTGCCAAGTCGAGCGTCTCCGCATCGAGCGATCCAAAGCCTTCATCGATAAATAGCGTGTCGACAAAGGACGATCGACCTTCAAGGCCTGACAGCGCTAACGCCAAGGCAAGAGAGACGAGGAAACGTTCACCGCCTGACAGGCTACGGGTGCTTCGGACCTCGTCGCCCATGTCGCGATCAATGATATGCAGCGTGAGATCGGACGCAGCCCCCCGCGCGAGCCTATAACGGGGCGTCAGTGCGTGGAGGTGATCATTCGCCAGTTGCACCATGTGGTCGAGCGTGATGCCTTGCACAAAACGACGAAAGCGGTCGCCGCTGGCGGAGCCAACAGCGTCGTCGACCGCCTGCCAAATTGCGAGTTCCACCCTGGCGGTGTCTAATTCAGCAGATAGATTTGCGGCTGTGCGGCGCGCGTCATCGTCACGCGCGAGCGCGGCGGAAAGAACACCAGTTCGTTGGTGCAGGTCGCCTATCTCTGCTGCCAGCGCGGCAACCATGATAGTCAGTGCCTCCGCGTCCGTTGTCTCGTCGAATCCTCCCAGTGCCCTGACTAAGTCGTTCTGGCGCGTCAGCGCCGCGGCGTCTGCATCGTTTACTGCCCGCTCGATCTCCTGAATTCGTGATCGCAGCACTCTGCACACAGCCGGATCGGTGGCAATCAGCGCGGAGACCCGATCCGGCGACCGAGCAATATCCTGGCAGGCCGAATTGAATGCCACTTCGGCTGAAGCGCGACGGCTCTTCGCGACCTCCAACCCAGAGGCGGCTTCCTCACAACGAGCGTTGGCCGACTGGAAGGCGCCAGCGGTAGAGGATTTCGCCTCGCGCGCCCTGGTGAGCTTTTCGCGCGCTGTCCGGCGAGCTTCATTGATCCCTGTTCGGTGGCTGGCGGTAGCCTCGCCGCCAAGAAGTTCGGCTCGGGCGGCTGCCTTCTCTTCTACGACCAAATGACGTTGATTGAGACGGGTCGCGATCTCCATCACCTGCGTCCGTGCGTGATCAAGCGAGGCGGCAGCCGCCGAGCGGTCAGGCACCAGCCGCTGCTGCGTCGTTTCGAGTTCACCAACCTGCTTACGCAACGCATCGTATTCTTGCGCGACCGCTGAGAGCCTGATGGCAACATCAGCGGGATCGGCATCGAGTGCTTCGTTGTTTAGGTCAGCCGCAGCGAGAAATGGCGTGATCTCACGGTCGATGGAACCGAGGCTCTCAGCAAGGGCCGCCTCCCTAACCATTTGCTCTTTTGCCTTCAATTGCGCGGCGTGCAGTTCAGAACGTCGTTGGTCGACGTCGCGGATTATCGACTCGATTGCCCGAGCGAGCGCGTCATGCTCCCGCTGCAAACCATCGATCTCTGTCCGAAGACGCTGGGCATCTGCCAGTGGACCGGTGATAGTGATCCGTTCCGCCTTCGCTGCCGAGGCGAGCGCCGCCAATGCGGACGCACCTTGGCTGTCAGGCGCGCGGGGCACACTTCCCTCCACTCTCGCCTTCGAGCACAGATCGCTCAATATTGGCCTCTGCTCGATATAAGCGCTCTCGGCCGCCGAAACTTGGCCGCGCGCGACATCGATCACGCGGTTCGCCTCTGTGCGACGCACCTCTGCGGCAGCGAGTGTGCGCGTGGCAGCGCCAAGACGCTGGTCTATCGCAGCCAGCGCGGCATCTAGTTCTTCGCGACGGCGGCGAACCGTGGCGACCATCTCGTTCAGCGCGCTGGGGTGCGCCAAGTGGGGATGGTCTGTGCTGCCGCACACCGGGCAGGCTAAATTCGGGGTCAGCAGGCTGCGCAGATGAATGGCTTCAGACGAGACAGCTTCCTCGGCAAGTTCCGCGAGAGGCACGATTTCGGCGCGCGCGGCCCGCTCGCGGAGTTGGTCGGATTCGGCTTCGGCGATTTGGCTACTCGCCGTGGCCACCTCCTGCGCCGCAATGGCAAGCTCTGATTCCCCGCGCGCTAGATCAGCCGATGCGCGAAGATGCTGCTCGCATGTGGTGCTCGCTTCACGCAAAGCTTCAAGCACACGCTGGATATCTGTGTCACGTTCACGGAGCGTCGGCTCGTCGATTGCCGCAAGACTGCTTCGACGTTCACTAATCTCACGACTGAGGCTGTCCTTCCGACCACGATCTACCGCGAGCTTCTCCGACAGCTCAGTTATTTCACCGTCCAAACGCGCCGTTACTTCCGCGGCCTCAGCCGCCCCGGACACCGCTGTGCCGCGGCTTTGTTTGAGACTGACCCGCTTTTCCAGCAGAACCATCGCGTCATCCAGGCGATCGGCAAGGAGAACGCGACCCGATTGATCTCTTAATTGGGCCGCTGTTGCGCCGAGCGATTCTGTGGCCTGGCGAAGGGCCTGATCAAGCGCGGCTAGCGCGGCCACGCTAGATTGCAACGTCGTCTCCGCCTGCTGCGATTTCTCGGTCGCATCCTTGAACTCGATTCGGGCCGTTGCCAGCTCCGCGTCGAGCTTCTCGGCCTCGCTCCAGAGAGGCCCAAAGCGCTTGAACAGGTCTTCCGCGGCCTCGTCGGCCATCGCCGCATCTGTCAATTGAGTTGCAGCCGTTTCGTCGAGCGTCCGCGCTTCTTCACGGGCAACAAGCAAATCACCGAGGCGCGATTCGGCCCCCACGGCAGCCCGCAACGCATTTTCCATATCGACCGATAGTGGGCGAAGCGGTTCGACCAGATCAAATTCGGCAAGCGAGCTATATTCCTCGGCGGCAGCCTCACGCGTTGAACGCGCCGTCACCGCTCGAGCCGCTGCCTGCGCGAGATCGCTTCTGGCGGTGGCGACACGCTTGTGATGATCAAGCCGCCCATTGTGTTGATCGCGCTCGGCGGCTTTCTGGGCGATGGTAGCCGCAAGCTGGCTTTGTTCGTTCAGCAGCCCCTGCCTGGCGTCGTCATCGAGCAGGCCGATGTCGTTCCGGCGCTGCTCCAACTGCTCGGCGGCCCTTCGTCGAACCTCCGTGCCTTCATGGACGCGGATCGAGATCGTTGCGTAGATTTCCGTACCTGTGATCTTCTCAAGCAATTCCGCGCGTTCGCTCTCGGCAGCGAGAAGGAAGGCGTCGAATTCACCTTGAGCGAGAAGCACCGTTCGGCGGAACTGATCGAATGTAAGGTCGGTTCTCGCTTCCACCGCGTCGCGAACCTGAGTCTTACCCGTCGCCACGGCGCTCCCGTCGTCAAGCCGGTACAGCGCGCGCTGCTCATTCTGGAGCCGCCCATTCGCTCGGCCACGGGCGCGATTAGCTTCCCACCGGACGCGGTAGCGCTCGCCATCCTGCCCGACGAAATCTACCTCGGCATATCCGCCGCCGGCGCCCCGACGCAGGATCGCGCGGCCATCATGAATTGAGATCGCCTCCCCGCTGGGATCGGGGGTATTTTCACGACGGCTAACGGAGACGCGCGGGTATTCGCCATAGAGCGCGAGGCAAAGCGCGTCGAGGATGGTCGATTTCCCGGCACCGGTCTCACCGGTAATGGCAAATAGGCCGGAACCTGCAAGAGGCTCTGCGGCAAGATCGATTTCGAATGGCGCCGCAAGACTGGCCAGATTTTCGCCCCGGATGGCCAGGATGCGCATGAATCAGGCCTCCGCCCGTGCTCGATGGAAAACATCCAAATGCGCTGCGTTCGGCGCCGCGCCAAACTCGCGCTCGAACGCAAGCTTGAATAAGTCCTCTGGGTCTCGTTCCGCCAACCGGATCAATGGATCGGTGAAGACCGCCTCATTCAGCGCATCGGGGATCGCGGCGACACGGGCATCGACGATGCGCACAGGAAAGTTCCCGGCGACGCGGTCGATCTCCTCCCTGAATCCGGACGGCAGCCCGTCACGGGCAAGTCTTATCTGGACGAATGGCCGCTCGTTGATCGGCAAATCCGGCTGGAGACCCAACGCCGTGAGGTAATCGCCAAGTTCAGTCAAACGCATATCGCCAGTCTCTGGGAGGCGCAGGAAAGGAACCGGCCGGTCAACCGGGATATGCTCAGACGTGACCTGCGCACCGTCAAGGCTCACAAGCGTGACTCCATGAGCGTATGGCTGCTCCGTCGCCGACAAGGGAATCAATGATCCCGAATAGCGAACGGTGTCGCGGCCAACGGCCTGGGCCTTGTGCAGATGGCCGAGTGCCACGTAACTCGCTTCCGTTGGGAACACGTCATGCGGCACAGCATGCTGACCGCCAACGAGGATTCGCCGCTCGGCACCCTCCGATTCCGTACCGCCCGCGACATGGAGGTGCCCGGTAAGGACAAACGGCAAACTGTCCATCTGCCCCCGTAACGTATCGAGTAATTCCGCGTAGAGGCTCCGAACCCCGGCGACGACCGGTGAACCAGACTCGCCATCCAGCCGCGTCAAATTTGGAAGGCACGCGGCGGTCGGATAGGAGACCGCTAAGATGTGTGCGGCTACCGCACCTTTGGCGTCAGCAATGGGAACGAGGTGGCGCGCCGCATCGATCCGCCCTTCATGCCGCCGCACATTTCCGACGACGCGGATCTTGAATGCCTCCAACAAAGGCCGTGGCGCTTCCAGCCGACCTGCGGCATCATGATTGCCGGCGACGATCACGGTTGTCATACGCGGCTGCGCGCGGCTCAGCCGCACAAGCGCATTGTAGAAAAGCTGTTGCGCTTCTCCGGACGGGTTCTGACTGTCGAACACGTCGCCGGCGATTATGAGTGCATCGACATTCCGCTCAACGACGATCTCTTCGAGGCGCTCAAAAACTTTACGATGCTCATACTCGCGCGAAAATCCGCGCAGCGTTTGACCGACGTGCCAATCAGCCGTGTGCAGAACACGAATCATTGCTCTTCGCCCTCCGGTTCGTGTGCCGGAGGAGCGCCCGACCATGCTTTCGAGATTGCGTCCCAATCGACGCCGCGCTCTTCAGCCAGCGTCCATACTTTCCAGAAATCCGGGTCCGCCGACTGCGGCCGCTGCGCATCGGGCAATTCATCGACTTCCACCAGAACCGGGATCGGTGCGGCCCAGCCGAGGAGAACAGCCTGTCTCGACGGTAAACTTGGCAACTCGCGGAGCAAACCGCCGACATTATCGGGAACCAGGCGCGCGACGAGATTCTGATCTGCGTCATTGACTATGCGGTGCAACAGAAACGTGTTGCATTGAGCGAGTACCGTCGGAGAAAGCTCCGACGGACGCTGTGACGAAAGCACCAGCCCAAGCCCGAACTTGCGGCCCTCGCGGGCTATACGTTCGAACACTTCGCGGCATAGCTGGGTCGGAGATGAGGCTGGGCCGTCATCGTCCTTGCCGCGCCGGACGAATGTGTGCGCTTCCTCAAGAACCAGGACGGTCGGCAAGGTCTGGCCCATCGGATGGCCGCGGCGATACCTCTGAAGAGATTCGAAGATCAGCCGCGCTAAAACCGACACAACAATATGGACGATTTCGGATGGGACGAGGGATAGGTCGACAACCGCGATTTGTCCGTTGCTTGCGCCATCGTCACCCACGTAGTCCTTCAGCCAGGTTTCGAAGGAGGTCGGCGGATCTCGGCCAATTACCGCACCAAGTCTCTGGTCGGCGAGCATTCCGCGAATGCGAAGTCCGAGTGTCGAGATAAACCCCGCAAGGTTTCCCCCTTGCTCGGTTGCCACCCGGTCAAGGTGTTCGGCGAGGATGTTGACGTCAAAGAACTGCGGCGCATCCTCGCTGATGGGCGCCGCATGGCCAATATCCGGCAGCGTCTGCACCAATGCGTCCAGCGCACTGCGGATCGTTTCGAGATCGGAAATCGCAAAATCGTTGAAGAAATTTCCGGACCGCCGGCTGTCTACAATTCCCGTGATCGTGGTGGAAATCTCGGCAAGAGCGCCACTAGTGGTCCCGAGGGCCTCCCCGCCAAACTGCGAACAATCCGACGCGATCGTTTCAAGCAGCCGTGCGCATTCAAATCTCGCTCTTGCAGCGCCCGCGAATGCCTGTGTGCCGGTGTTCAGCATCGCCGCTATCCGGATCGAATAGGAACCAAGGTATCGGCGGATCATCGCCTCCCTGGGCACTCCCTCCGTTTGGCCGGCCTTCAACTCCCGCAGCCCCTGCATCAGCAACGGGCGTTGTGCCCCTGGCTGGGCGTGAGCGACTGCGGTCCACTCGTGCCCGCTCCAGAGCCATGCAGGGACATCGAGCGGCCGCTCTCCTTCTGCAACGGGCGGAACGCGAAACAACCGCAGTTCGTCTCCCCGATCAGCGAAAGCCCTGGCGTATTCGCCATTGGGATCGAGGACGATAAACCGCGCATTGGGTACTCCGGTCTTACCGACGTCCTGGATGGCCTTCTCGGCCGCCGCCATAGACCACCGGATCAGACCCGCCACGGTGCATGATTTGCCACTGCCGGTGTTTCCCAACACCGCCAAGTGCCGGCCGAAAAGCTTGTCGGGATCGACCATGATGGCGGCGTTTGACGCCATCGGAGAGGAGCCAATTCTGACTCTCTTGTCGTCGTCTCTCGCGCCTACGATGGCTTCGACCTGGGAGGCCGTCGGAATGAGAACCTGGTCTCCCACTGACGGAAACGCGACTACGCCACGAGAGAGTTCGTATCTGGTCGTGCCCGAGGCGCGGTCACGCCGTGATGTCAGCGTGCCCACCGGCGATAGCGACATCTTCCGTAACGGAAATGGAAGGTCGATCAGGCCAAAGTCCTTCAGGCCGGAGCGCTTCGGATAAGGAGAGCGTTCGATCCCAATCCAGGTAATGTAGGCGACGGTCGCGCCGGCTTCATTCGGGATGAGCACATACCCGTTGAGACGCGGAAACCCCGCCGGCACCCCGGTGTTCAATGCTGTCGAGTGCGGCGCATCCAGCTCAAGAAGCACGCGAACCTCGTCAGGCGCAACCGACTCGACCACACCAACCACAAGGCCCGACAATCGTTCGATTGGAGTCGTCATGATCGCCTCACGCCATGCCAATCGAGGACGCCAGAGGCGGTGCGGCTGGAGGATCGCCGGCTTTTGGATCGCCCGGACGATGCTTCAACAGTTCTGTCATGCGGCCGGATATGTAGTCGAGTGCCGGCTTTGGCAGATAGTTTGCGACTAGTGTTTGAAGGTCTGAGAAATGAGGCCCGATCAGCAACGAAACCTGCGCATCGCGCGTCTTTTCAACAAATTCTTTGAGACGATCATCGGCAGAATAAGCCATGATCACCAAATGAGTCGACGGGATCGTGAGCATATCGAGCAGCACTCGATTGACGTGATCGTCGCCGAAGCCATAGCCGTAGGTCACGACAACGGCGTTCGGTCGGCAAGCTGCGGCCGCAAAATCGCGAAAGAGCTCCGCATAGGGATATTGTGTTGTTTCGACGTCCTTCGCTGGATTGGGATAGATCATGACCGTGTCGACGGGTTTTTTGGGGATGTCGGTATGGTCCGCAGGCGCTCCGAACGGGATCCCCTTGCGATAGATCCGCCGTTCGTCCTTGTCGAAAAACCAGTCCAATGAGCCGTGGAGCTTGGTCAGGCGAATGACGCCCTCCATGAACCGGGGTTCTCCTCGAATGCCGGGTGGATTGTAGTGGACGTCAACTTCAACGCGCGATGCCCGAAAGACTGGATTCAGAGCGCCGACAAATCTGTCGATGATCCGAAGACCTGCAAGATCGCAACCATGTTCGATCAGGCGGTCGTAGTTGGTTGTGAAGACGTGCAAACGTTCGCGAGACGCAGCGCGGCTCGCAAAACTCAAGAGGAGTGATTGCAGGGCTCCTTGAGCAGCATCCTTCGATGTCAGATCCTTTCCAGCGACGATCCCGCTTTCCGTCTTCAACAATGAAGTAAGAAAGCCGGACATCTGGGCATCGATGGCGTCTTTGAGGGTTTGCTCTGCCGTCTTGTCGATGACTCCGAGGCCGTCAAGCAGTGCAAGCGCACTTCGAAACTGATCTTCGATGTTTGCCGTGCCTCTTTTCATGGCCTTCGCTCCGGCCTGGGCGTGCGCATCGATGGCAGCGTCATACGTCGTGCCAAATGTAACCTTGGCCATTCCGGTGGCCCCGACACCCGCGATGTAAGCGACCGCGGTTGTGAACCCGCTGCCAAGCAGAAGATTGAGGTGCTCGGCTTGGAAAACAGCGGAGAGCCACGGCTCGATGTGCTTTCGAGCGCTATTTGTTAGAGTGTCCAGTTCATCTGGGTCGGTGGGTAGATCGTCCCAGGCGCCTGATTGACCGCCTACGCGATAAAAGTGCTTCTTATCCATACTTCCCCCAACCGCGACTACGGCTCTTTTCTCCGTCAATAGCGCCACACGGAACGGAGAAATTTATCATCCTGCTATGCTTCATCGACTGCTGGTCTCGGCGACCAAGGCCCGCTCGACGGCCAAATTTGTTCTTCTTCCAATCCGACGACCAGCGGCATCAAGAAGAGGCGGAGATCGGCGACAGTAACGGCGAAAGCATCCGGTGCGGCTGCCATCCGATCGCGCCCCAGGAAGGCGCGCCACTGAGAGGCCCATGCTTCCGCGAATTCATCGGTCAGGCCGACCGGGACAACGGATGGAAGGATTGTTCCGCGTCGCTCGAAAGTCCGCTGAATTGCCCCGACAAGAGTGGATCGGCGAAGCTGAAATGTTCGGGAGATCACCCCGAGATCGTAGAAGTCCTTGAGCCTGCTATTGGCCACGCCGAGGGTAACGAGAGCCTCGAATTTCTCGGCCACTACCGTTTCGACGGGATAGGCTCGAAGATGCGGCGCCGGTGCGTCTAGCAAGGCGGGATAGTCGATCTCCATAGCGGCGGGCGTAATCACGTCGCCAAAACCGATGTCGATCTGGATCGATATGCGCGCGCCAGCGATCGTTGCTGTCGTGCGAACACGCACGCCACCATATTCC
>NZ_RYFI01000004.1:231326-271393 GCF_004103825.1 Hansschlegelia zhihuaiae | reverse complement strand
ACTTCTTCAAAGCCGCTGGATACGATCCGGATTAACGCGAATCCGCTCTAGAGGAGCTCGGTTGCCGAGCACGTCGAGGGCGGAGAAGAACCGTCTTCCCTGCTCGATTGCGGCTTCGCATTGGGCATCGTTTAAGCAGTGAGGCGCCTGACGGCGACGTCCTCTTGTTCAAACAAGCTGAGAACATCATGGACAAAATTGTTTCGGCCGTAGCGCTGCCGGAGGATCTGGCCCGCATGAAGGCGCCTGCGGATTCCACCCTCATCACTGGCCAGTTTGACCAGTCTGTCCGGCAGACTGCGAACGCTATCACGGTCTTCGCCACAGATGACGACCGCGCGGCTCCAGAGGGCCTCATCGCAAGGGGGGAGGTAGGTTTCGGCCATCACGACAGGTATCACGCCGCTCGCGATCGCCTCCCACAGCCGCAGGGAGTTCGGCCCAGTTCCAGATGGGCACAGCGCAAACTTGGTCAGTCCCATAACCTCTCGAAACTCAGCGCTGGCCGATGCGTCCACCAGCTTGTCTGAGACAGCAGCCCGGGCCAGCACCTGCCCATCGTAGACGATCTTGTTATAGTGCCAGATTGATCGATCGATCACTAGACTCTGGGGTCTTCCCTTTAACTCCTCTATAATAAAAGTCCGCACGTCCGAGAGGTGCCGCTCAGTCGCCTTCGCGCCGACAAAAGAGAAAAGATAGGGCCTTTCGCTGAAGGTCACCTTCGAAGGTGGAGAGATTTGCACTGGATAGAGAGGGAAGGGATGTATCGCGATTGAGGATTCGCGGCCCATTCGCGCGATATTCTTGGGGCAGTGACTCCACAGGATGTCCGTGATGCCGGCATCCTCGAATAGCGACAGAAACTGAAGCATGTGAATATGCTGGCAGACAGTGACGACTCGCCGGTACCCCTGAATCCTTGTGGCAAGTTGCTGCAACGACTGTTGCAGCATTCCAATCCTTGCAGTGTCTGCCTTGTTGTGCTTCGAAATGTCTATCAGCGTCGCCCAAGGAAAGCCGACATAGACGACCTCCGGATTCTGGCGGCCGAATAGCCGCATCTGCTCATAGGCGTGTCGCTCGGTGATGGCGGGAAACTGCCAATGATCGTCGAACGCCACGAGGCTCGGCTCGATTTTGAAGGGCGGCTCGAGCGACTCCTTCATCGTCCCGACAGTCTCAGCGACAGGCCGTATCGCCGCCTCTCGCTCCGCCCTATCTTCTGCGCTCCAGCGCTCGAGCGCGTTGTTGAGCCTCACCGAAGTGATCTGGGTCGCGTCCACCGGCCAAACTTGGATTTCGAGTTTGGCCGGGGCCAGTAGATCGTCGCTCGCATAAACCATCGCGACGCCGCCGACCAGTTGGTGATCCCCGCGCTTGTTGTAGGTCCTGAGGCCGGTTTCATGCAGGTGAACGATCTTCACCTGCCCGCACGGATTGTAGACGCGGTGCCCATAGACGGCGAAAACATAGGCGACCTTGTTGTCGCAGCGCGGGATTCCCAGCGGAAAATCGAGCCATTTGTCTCGATGCGGGTTGGGAGCGGCGGACGGCAGGAACGCCCATGCGTCCTGCGACCAATGCGGATTGGCGTGCAGCGTCTCAACGCCAGCCACCCTGTCGTATCGGCTGATCGCGACGAACGCAGTTGGGTCATAGGACAGCAAATCTTTGAGCTTTTCAACAGACGCGTCGAAGTAAATATCAGCGTTTGCGATTATAGAAATACTGTCTTCAGCCAGACTATAACTATACTTCACCCAGTCGGCATATGTCGGGCGATGATCGAGTTTCAAAATCTTTATTTTCGCGCTCTCGACATGCGGGACTGCGTCATCGTCTATGAGCAAAATGATTTGCTTGATTTGCGCGCAATCGACGTTGCGCGCGAGACACTCCTCCAACTCGGACCGACGAGCTTCGGAGGCCGGATTGAAGAGCGGAAGAAACAGAACAATACTCATAATATTGTCTCCGATATATTGTCTCCGATTTCGCTCCCGCTGCGACGTAGCCGGCTCGGGCATGCGCATTGGAACGAGCCACGATTCGAATGCGCAAGCCTCTTCAAGAAATCCTGCGGCCGCTCCCACGGAAGGGTCCGAGACGGCTGGCGCCGCGGCGGCGCTGGTTGGGCTCGCATCGAGAGAGGCCGCTCAGAGATCTTCGGCCCGAGGATTGTCGACTGCGATCAGCCCGTCGCCGAGCTTGATCGGGCCAAGCTCGCTATCCGCGGTCGATGCTCGCTGAAAGTTCATCCGCTCTGTCCAACCCGCCTGAGCGAAGCTCTCAGCAAGCGCGTTATGCAGCTCATCCGAAATGTGGGTGCCGATCATAATCCGCTTCACTTTGCCGCTCAGGAGATCGATCGACTTGGGGATCGTCTCGTATTCGGCCCCCTGCATGTCGATGTGGAGAAAATCCAGCGGGCCGCTGCAGCGATCAAGGATGTCCGCAATGGTGTAGGCCTCGACGACGACGAACGGCGTGCCGGCGGTGACCGCGCGCGTGGAGGCGCCGTAGTTCTCCGCCGGGTCGGCGACCACAGGAAACTTGACGGTTCCCGAACTGGCGGCGACAGCGCCGTGCAACAGGTGGTGTTCGGCTGGATCTAGCCCATTCGCTTCCATGTGGTGAAGCATCCACTCGTAATGGGTCTTGTCGGCCTCGACTGCGAACAACTCGACCTTTCCGATCGAAGGACGCTGGCGCGCCGCCGCTGCGCCCCGGACGATCCATGCGCCCCAGCCGGCGCCGAGTTCCCCCATTCGGAAGGCGCCTTTGGCTCGCACGACGCTTTCGAGGAGCAGCACCCAGTCAAAATAATGCTCGTTGGGGGGCGGCAGGCGCGGCGTCACCTCGCGACCAGCTGCGACGCAATGAGCGTCCCAGCCCTTGCGGAACTTCGCCGCCGTGCCGACGCCGAGAAAATCGTAAATACTAGCGCCGTCCGCTCGGACCGAGACGGGCGTGAAATCAGAAAAAATCCGGGCGTGCGCCAATTTCCACCTCTTGTCATGCGAGGCGACCATCCATTCTGGCTCGATTGTCGCCCAACTCGGTCCCCGCTTTGCGCGATCAGACCATTTTTGCGATCTCGGTCAATGTGGCAGCAAGCTTACTACCTGCCCAAGAGGAAGGCGGCGTTTCGCGGGGAAACCAAGATTGGTTGTCGCAAATTTCATTTCTTTCCAGCCATCAGGGAACCCTTGCGGCGAGCGAAGGCGACATCAACAGACGCCATAGCCATATCGTAAGGGCGATACTGAAGATTAAACATACTCAGTACCGAGTAGCCCGCCCCATTCATGTGCTCGATCATCTCGTGGAGGATTGGCTGTCGTTCTCCTCTGAAGCGGAAGCAAGAGCATTCGATCACGATCAGATCCGCGTGCTCCAAAAAGTGTCGCCCTCCGTTGAGGACGTCCTGCTCCGCGCCCTGGACGCTGATACGGCCAAAAATGGGGCGAGACTCGACCTCCCACTTCTTCAGATCGTCGAGGCGTCGAATCTCGACAGGCCGCGTCTCTTTGTGCGGCGACCTCGCTCCCGATGTGGAGGAAGTCTCAAGCGGCGCACCGATGCTGATTTCGCCAAGCCGTTCAGTCGAACCGAGCGCGCAGTTCAGGAAAGTCGCATCGTATTCCCGGGCCAGCTTGGAAACCGTGGGATAATACTCCTCAAGCGGCTCGACCAAGAGGAAATGAGCCTTCGGAAAGCGCGACATGAGGCCAGGTGTTCCCTCACCGACTCCGACGTCAACGACTAACGCTGGCTGAAATCCGAGGGCCTCACAATGACTAAAAAAACGCAAGAACTCGTCGACGTTTCCCAAGGTCATAATATATCCCTTAGAATTGCAATATAAAGTTTTGCGTATGATCAATAATTCTTCCAAGCCTCCTCAACGTCGATCATATTATATGGCGGCCGTCGATACCAGTTTATATCTTGTCCTCTGGAGTGTCTGGAAGATTCACACGCGTAAACTACTCGCTTCTGTGTCGCAACATGGGAAAAACCATTAAGAGCGGCTATCAAACCCAAGGTCTCGCTCCAGTCGAAATAGCGGGTGAGAATAGTCGTTGGCTGACGGCCTGGCGTGACTTCGATGTATTCTCGGATCTCCGGGGTAAGCTGCTCCGCCGTCCAAGCCAAATACGAGGGCTCGTCAAGTGAAGATAGATGGGCGAGCTGCGGCAGCAGCGGACGCAGCCTGTCGCTCCAGGTCGCCCAGCCCCAGTTCTGGAATCGCCCCCAACGCGCGTCCGGGGCCTCCAGTCCAAAAGGATGGCCATAGACGCTGAAAATCGAAGGGTCAGTCTCATGCCGCCTCAGCTCTTCCTGGAAAACTTTGACTGCGCTCCGGTTCGGGAAGCAGTTTTCTTCGAGGACCAGGAAGGCGTCGTATCGCTGGCACATGGCCATGAGAGCGTGGATCATGAGCTTCTGCGGCCCAGCGCGGCCGCGCAAGGGCGTCACGTTGGCGAAACCAGCGGCGCGCGCAGCGTCCGCGTTCGCAACGACAAGGGCGCGTTGATCCGGCCTTCCCTGGTCTCCGTCCAGCCAAACATGAGTAAGGGGCTGAGCGTCCTGCATCGACAGGCTCCTCAACGTGGCCCTGAAAGCCTCCTGCCGTGAGTGATAGACGACGAGGATTCCAAAACTCGCGCGCTCCGGCATGGTCTCAGGCGGCGGCGCGGGGGCGGCTCGCAGCCTAATGACGGCCGCGGATGGCATAACGAACGCGGCGACCTTGGTCGCGCTCCCGGCTTGGGCCAGCGGCTCGGGGGAGGAAGACCAAACCCTAAAGGCAAGGTCACGTTTCGATGCGGCGCTGACCGGATGCGCCGCCCCGATCGTGATTGGCGAACCGTCTTCCGCGCAAACGCAGATTTGCACTGGCCCTGCGGCTTCCGTCGCGAGTGAAAGCGTGCCCTGCGCAAAGCCGTTATGGAACGCGACCGTCGCCGAACTGACGGCGAGAGGGGCGGCAAACTGATTGCGCCCAGGCGATGAAGGCGCCCTGCTCAGATTCGGACCGTCCGCTCTCGTCGCAGGCGCGCCATGCCCAAGCGCTTCCTCCGGCTTAACCGTTTCGGAGGAGGGCCCAGCGAGCGCCTGGAATGGCTCGGGACTTTGTCCGGTCGCGGCCGAAGGAGCGGCGTAGGGGGGTCGATCGTTTTCTAGCGCCGGTTTGGCCGCAGCCGGGAAGCCGAGCTCATTCTCGACAAGCGGATCCGAGAGACTTGGCCCGTCGCCTTTCGCGTGCCAACGAGTTTCGACCGTCGCCCACTTCGTCGTGCGCTCGCAGACGACATAGATCATCTCGGTCGCTGCCTTGCCAGGCGCCAGGGCCAGTTCCGAGATGCGAAAGCCCGCTTCGGTCAACAGCCTTACAACGCCCGACATCGGGTCGCGATGCGCACCCTCCCGAAACAACGGGACCCTTACGGCGATTACGTCCGCGCCCGCCAGGGACAGTTTCTGATGATTGAGCGTCTTAACCAGAAGCAGCCAGTTCCGGATGTTCAGCGCCGCAGTCGAGTCAGCTGGACGCGCGGCCAGAAATCCTTCGAGGAGTGCGTTCGAAAGAGGCCGCCAGTCCGTGGCCTCCTTGACTCCATTCGCGGTCTTGCTCGACCGCCCGGTCGCATTCGAAAGATCCAGCTCGATCAGCTTGTGCTTCGCGCTTTTTATCTCCGCCAACTTGGCAGCCTGATCAGGCTCGCAGAGCGAAACGACCCAAAGTCGCGCCCCTCGCCGAATTTCTATCGAAGAGAGGGCTTCGTTCAGGCTTCTCATTAAGGCGATCTCGTCAAATCAGCAGCGCCGCATTGGGGAGCGAGCGGGGGACTAAGCGGCGCTCGGGCCGCCGAATTTTACTCTACTCTGCAAAGAGCAATCTCCAGCCTCTTATCGAGGCGGACGTTACGTCTCGCCCCTTAATGGACTGTTCGTTATCGCGATTTTCCTTCGACCCCAGTTCGCATTTGAACACGTCGGATGTGGCGTGAGCGCGGGAGCCTGCGCCAGCGGTCGACATCGGTCAGTCCGGTCCCGGTGCGCCGATGACGCCGAGAAAGCGGACCTTCCGGTGTTTGCTCAGCAGATGTCGGTGCTCGCTCGGGACAGGGTTAGGGTGCGGCAACTCATCCAGTCCAAGGATCCGAATCTCGTCCCCTTCACGGAAGTCGCGGAAGACCGACTTCATGTGAAGATGGGGGAAATGGCCGTACCGGTCCAGGAGCGGCGTTCGCCGGGCGACGCCTTGGAAAGTGAGCTCGATCATCGCCGAATCCGGGGCCGAAACGAACAGGAAATAGGCGATGTAGCCGCTGAAGGCGAATTCGATTGGCTGCTCGGCCGGCCCCAAGACGACGGGATGAACCCGCTCTCCCGAGGGGGCCCGGAAGACGTCGCGCTCCAAACCGTCCGTCCGACGCCAGTCGAGGTCATCGAGGAGCCACTGCAACCTGCCCAACCGTTGTCGCAGCGGGGCGCCGAAACCGGGGGCAGATCGCGGCTCGGGCCAAGCCGCGTCTGGCGATAGCAGGCGCGACAGGAGGCTCGCGCCGAACAGCACCGATCCCGCCTCCGTGGTGTGGATGCCGTCCCGCAAAGCCATTCGGCTCAGCGGCTCGGCTCCGTGTTCGGGCCTGCCGAAGCCCGACACGTCCAGCACAGGCAGGCCGAGCTCGGCCGCGCTCTCGTCATAGGCAAGCGTGATGGGATGATCGTCCGGCCGATCTAAGCGCGGCAGTTTGATCATGCACAATTCGCCGCCCTGGTCGCGCACAGCGTCAGCCGTCGCTCCCAGGACAGCTGGCACCACTGCGGGCGGCACCAACAGGTTGAGATCACCGGTTAGGGTTTCGAGAAAGACGAGGTCGTAGCGCCTCGGTCTATCGCGAAGGCTCTGCAGCAGCAGCGCTAGCGCATAGGCCGAGCTCGCGCCCCCTTCGGCGATCCGGTGAAATTCATGCGCGTGGCCCGTGACCCGGCAGAGCAGATCGTGGAAGGCGTGACAGTAGGACTCCTTCTGCGCCGTCACGCTCGCGCCGAGATAAAGGATTGTGCGTTGGCCTGTCAGCAGTCGCGCCAGACGATTGGCGAAGGCTTCCTGCTCGCTCGCTTCGCGCAAGACCGATGGCACCCCACCGACTGACGGCCTCATAGTCTCGAATTGATCCAATGCTGGAAGCCGTCGTCCATTGAGAGGTCGACCATGGCGTCGCCGACATGGTTCATCGCCAGCGACTCGAGCGCAAAGTGAAGGGTCCAACCTTGTCCCGACAGGAGTTCGCGTAACCCCTGATCGATAGCGACGCTGTGCGTCCCGATCGCAAGATGCCGGACTCGCTCGGTGAGCGGGCCGACGGCGGCTGCGACCACCCTCTCCTCGATCCCCTGGATGTCCATGTGCACAAGGTCCACCGGCCCGGCCGGGAGACGGTCGAGCACCATCTCGAGCGTGACCGCCTCGATCCGTTCAAGCGAGAAGGTGTCCTGCCCCGGATCGAAATGCGGGCTTTCGGTCACCCCTGACGTTTCGTGCTCGCGCGCAAGGTCCGTCACTACGCGGTGCCCGCCGAAATTCGGCACTCCCCTCGGAAACAGCGCGAACGGCTTCCAGTCGTCCGAGGGAAGAATGGCGGCCTGAATCTGGATGTGCGCGTCGGGGTTCAGGTCGTTGTCGATGAGGTGCTGCCGCATCCAGGCGAACCGGCTGGGCTCGGCCTCGACGCCTACAAGGAGCAACGGCTTCGGATCCAGAGCCCGAAGTCCGCAAGCCGCCGTGACGCACCATGGGGCGATGCCTGCGCCCAGCTCGATCATGGTGAACCGGTCGCGCGAAGAGAGCGCTGCGTAGAGTACGGCGCCCAGTTCGTAGCGGTGCGGATTTTCAGGCGGCGGCGGGTTGGGGGCCATGGGATATGGCTTGAGGGCTTCGGCGCGCATGCGCCGCACATACGCGGTTGGCAGCATGTGATCGAACCGCGTCAGTTGACCGACGCTGTCCATATGAAAACCTGCGGGCACTATGATGCGACGCCGCTCGATGCGCGCGAATATCTCATCATATGGTGCGGCCGACGCTACAGAATGGCTCATGTTCCGCAGTCCCTAGCATGCGCCGATGTATTGGCACAGCTTCGCCGAGCGGATATATCCAGAACCTCATCGGAGATAAGCGCATGAGTGAGGACTTCCGGTCTCGGTACGAGGCCGTGCGTGAACGCGCCTTTGAGTTCGAGGGCATGACAGGCGAACTCAGTGTCGCGATCTTTCTCGCGTTACTTGATCTTCAGCGCGAGAACGGCGTGACCGGGCACTTCGCCGAGTTCGGCGTATATCAGGGCCGATCCGCCGCCATAGTCCTGGGCGACGTAGGCGAATCGGAGACATTGGCCCTCGTCGACTGGTCGGCCCATCCGAAACTTGATCGCCTCGCAGCCATCTCGACGCGGTTCCGGATGTTCAAGGGCAGCTCTGAAAAGATGAGCACCGACAAAGATTTGCTCTCGCTCCTCGACGCCGGCGTGCGGTTCTCTCACCACGACGCCAGCCACTCCTTCAGCAACGTCGCAACCGAGATGGCGTTGATGGAGAACCGAATCCGGCCGCGCGGGCTCATGGTTCTCGATGACTATGGCAGCATCGCCTACATGCAAGTAATCGCCGCCTGCTTCCATCATCTTTACACTAAAGATTCGCAGCTCGAAATATTGCTGCACGCAGACAACAAGGCTTATCTCTGCAGGCGTGCCGACTTCCCGTTCTATGCCCCCTTCGTCCTCGAACGCTTGCCCGCTCTGCTGCGGGGCGCCGGGTTAGATTGTTATCTCGCGCGCACTGAGAACGACAGCCGCTATCGCGGCTTTTCGCTCGCCCGAAAGCGGGCGCCAACCGATCCCGACCTCTATGGTTTGAACATCTGGGGCGACCAGTTCTACAAGCTCTGAGAGACCGGCTCCCGGCTGGGCTCGACGAGAAGCCAGGTCTGGCGCTCCGCCACAATGTCGAGTCCGTGGTCGGCCGCGAAGCTCTCGACGACCTGCCGCATAGGGAAGCCCTGCTCAGGCCCCCAACCCCAGTCGTCGCCGCACAGATGGGCCGTCGGAAAAAGCCGGCGCGCTTCTTCTAGGTCGGCGGCGACCTTTCCCGCGTCGATATAGATGATGTCCGGCGTAACCCCTGCGTCTGCGATGACTTGCAGCGCCGCCGGCGAGAATCCTTTGATCGGGATGAACCGATCGCTGTAGTCGCGGACATTCGCAAGCGCGGACCGGAACGGTCCGTAGCGTCGCAGATCGCTGACGAAGGTCTCGGTGTCGCCAACGTCGCGGAACACGACGCTGGCCCAGCTCATGCCGAGCCAGCGCTCCATATGCGCTTCCCAGTTGCCCGCCCAGGGATCGATGCCGATGACGGTCAGGTCGGAGTCCGCTTCCAGCCAGGTCAAAGCGGAGCCGCAGAGGAAACAGCCGACCTCCACCAGCACCTTCGGCTTGGTCCGGCCGATTAGATCTACGATATGATGACGACCGCCGCCGTCGAGACTGAAACGATAGCTCGGCACATTCTCAATATCTGGCCAGGGGTGTGCGCGGCGCAAATCCTCAAGCGACACAGGCAGGCTCTCCATCGGTTGTGAGTCAATGTCTTATCCGGATAGTACCGGCGGGTCGAATGGACAATGTTGCGCGACAGCGGGACGAGGCGGGCGAACCTATGGATAACGGCGCGGAGGCGAAGGCCGCACACGATCTGGTGAAGGATGCCGTGACGAAGGCTGCAGAGGATCTAGCAGAGTCGAGGAGCAAAATCTCGACAGCGCTAGACGGCGGGGAGCTGGAGCGCGCCCGCCATATCGCCGAGGAGGCGCTTCGGCGCTGGCCGCGCGATTATGGCCTTCGCATTCGGCGCGCCGAGATCCTGCAGCGCTTGAATGATCCCGCCGCCGCGATCGAGGGGTATCTTGAGCTCGGCCGCGAAAGTGCAGAAGGCCACTGGCCGCTGTTGCGGGCCGTCCGGTTGCTGCGCGACAGCGGCGACCTTGCCCAGGCCCGCGAAGTCTTCGCTGCGGAGATCTGGAGCGGCCCCGCGCCGGAGGACGCCAAGCTTCGGGGGCTCGGCTGGCTCGTGCCCGCGACGGACGACAATGACGACGCGGCAGGGTTCTTGGAGCGCCTCGCCGGCGCCCCGGAGCCGGCGCTTGCGGCTGCGGCCCTTTCGAAACTCGCGGAATTCAAGGCTCGTCAGGGAAGGGAGGAGGAGGCGCGTCGCGTCCTGGCGCGGATCGGGAGCATTGAGACGGCTCCTTTGCGCGCTCGCGCCGTCGAAGCGGATCTCATGCTGGCCGAGGGACGAGCGGCGGATCTGTTGCCGCTCGCGCGCCAGCTCGCCGCGGAAGAGCCGGATCAGATCGACCACGCGCGTCGCTTGGTCGGAGCTCTTTTTCTCGCCGGCGACCCCGAAGAGGCGACCGAGGCGCTCACGGCCGCGCTGGAGCGTTGGCCGGGCGATTGGGTGCTGTTGTCACGCTTCAATGTCCTCGCCGCGCCGCGCGAGCGGATCGAGCATGTGGTCGACCTCGCCACGCGGCGGACCGACCCAGCCGCTCTTCCGGAGATCTCGCGCTTCCAGATCGCCCTCAGCCTGCTGAACCTGCGCAGGACCGAGGAAGCGCTCGGTTTGCTGAACGGAATTGTTCCAGACGGCGTGACGGGGGCGATGTCAGAGCCGCTTCGGCGCATACTGGAGACGATGCCGGCGGAGGTTTGGGACCGCTATTCGCGCCTCGGCGACGATCGGGCCGCTGAGGTGCAGGTCGTACCATGCGACGGCGCGCAGACGGCGATTCTCGTCTTCGGCGGCGCGACCGGCGGACATTCGTATCTGCCGTTCTGCTATTTCGACGCGCTTTTCGCCGGCCTGCCGGCGCATATGATCTATCTCCGCGACGCGAGGATGCGCGGCTATCTGCGCGGCTTGAAGAGCTTCGGCGGATCGTTGGAAGGGACCGTCGCAGGGCTGCGGGACCTGCTTGCGGACATGAAGGCCGAGCGGGTCGTCACCCTGGGAGCGTCGATCGGGGGTCATGCCGCGGCGCGGATCGGAGCCGCGCTGAGCGCCGACGCAGCGGTCCTGCTGGGAGCGCCGACGACGTTCGATACCGGACCGATCCAGGGCGAGCGCGCTTCGCCATACAACCGAATGCACCGGATCCGCAGATGGGCCAAAATACTCGCGTCCGCCAGTCCCAACGCCGATCTTGTGGACCTCTTCGCCGCCAATCCTGATACGCGGAACTTCTACTATTTCGCCTCAGGCACGGCGCGCGGCGACCACAATGCGGCTCGGCTGATCGGGGTCGCCAACGTCGTTCTGCGCCCTGTGCCCGTCCTGGATCAGTCGGCTCTGCCCCTCGACATCATCGGAACCGCGTTCTGGGACCAACTTCTGCACGAGGATCTGGGTCTCCCCGGCTGAGCTCAAGGCGGAGAAACCACCCGACCAAGCCTGGCGTCGAACAGCCAGCCCGGATCGCGGACCGGTCTCAGCGGTTTGCGGCGGATTCGGAAATATTCGCGGCTGCAGGCGATCAGGACCCGGTCGAAGACGTCCGGATCGCCGCTCGTCGCGCCGCCATGCATCTGATGGAACGTCGCCTCGCCGACGATGCGGATGAGCTGGGCGCCTGGAAGCGCGCAGGCCCGTATCAGCAGGTCCGGATTGACCGCGCCGCCGCCCGGACTGTCGAATGCTTCGTCGTAGCCCCCGAGTTCCTCCCAAAGCGGCCGCGGCATGAAGATCGCGTTGCTCTCTAGGATGGGGCCGCCGCTTGCGGCGCTGTCGACATGCGTCGACACGCCGAACAGCCCATACCCATTGGTCTCCCAGGCGATCGAAGCGAGCAACGCGTCCTCCGAGCGCCTGTCATATCCGGAGCGAAGCGAGAGCGGGTGCACCCTCGGTCCGAGATGGCGGTTCTCGGTCACGATCACAGGCCGGGCGTGAAGCCGGGACGCCTTTGCGCAGGCGTCGATGAGGCCGGGCGAGGCGAGGCGGGCGCCGTCGATCCAGGCCCCGATCAACTCGCCCCTGGCCTGCGCCAAGCCGAAATTCAGCGCAGCGACGGGCGAGTGAGTCGGCTTTGGCCAGTGATGCACCGCGACGTCCACGTCGAGGGCGGCGAAGTCTTCCGGACGCGGCGGCGCGCTCGATCCGTTATCGACCAGAAGAACCTCGTGGCGGCCGCGAGGACACAGCGTCTGGTAGGGCGATGAGAGCGAGAAGAGCGTGCGGGGAATCTCCCGAGCCATGTTGTAGCTGATGACGACGACGCTGATCTCCGGCGCTTCCACAACCATCCGGCGGGCCTAGCCGCCGGTCTGTTCGCGCCGAAGGCGGACCACGACGGCCGCGACGCCGTTGATCGTCGGGTCCTCGAAGAACACCGCAGGGTCGATCTCGATCCCGAACTCCTCTTCGATGACGCCGGCCATGATCACGCCCTCGGCGCTGTCGAGGCCATAGGTGTCGAACGTCGCGTCGGGCGCCGCCACTTCGCGCGGAATCTCGAGCGTCGAGCTGACATATCCGATCATCCATTCGCGCACGGCGTCCAGCGTGACTGTCGGAACGTCATTCATGTCGTCGTTTCCTTGCGAGCTGTCGATGGCGCTTGGGGCGCATGGTCCTGGATGATGATCGGCAGGCTCCTCAGCCGACGCGTGAGGTCGGCCGCCGACCAGTCGGCCGGGGCGTCGGTCAGACTGATCTCACATCTCTCGACAAGACGCGCGAGAAAAGTCGCGGCTATCTGACGGCCCAAGAGCATCCCGACGCAGGTGTGTGCTCCGCCCCCGAACGCCAGGCTGGGCGGCCCGCCACGGCGCAGGTCCACCTTGCCCGGATCCGGATAGGCCGCAGGATCGAAATGGGCGCGTTCCGCGTCGAGCAGGAGCCGGGAGCCTTCGGGAATCACGCGGCCGCCGATTTCGACCTCCTCGGTCGTCATCCGCAGGGCCAACCGCCTGATCGGAGCGCCAAACCGAAACAGCTCGTCCAATCCTGTCCGCAAGAGATCCGGCTCGTCGCGAATCGCCGCCACGATCTCGGGGTGGCGGCCGAAAAGTCTCAGCGTGTTCCCGAGGAGCGTCGAGGCGGTGTCGGTCGAGGCGAGCACGAGAAACGCCAACAGCGCGCCGATCTCCGCATCGGTGAATTCACCGTCCTGACGCCCTGCCGCGCGGATGGCGTCCAAGGTAGGCGTTCCCCTCATCGTTCGATCAAGAAGCCCCGCCAAATGTTCGGCCTGCGCTTCGTAGTCGCGCACGACCCGCAGCGGCAGTTGGCGCTTGAGGGAGTTGAACAGGGCCGTGGTTCGCCGCGACACCTCAGCCAGAGCGTCCTTATCGACGCCGAATCCCCGCGCCATGACGCTGTCGGGAAAGTCGTCGCACAGGCACGGCATGGCGTCGATCTCGACGCCTCGCGGCGTCGCGGCGAGCAGTTCGTCGGCGATCTCGCCGCTGACTGGGA
The DNA here is from genome assembly GCF_004103825.1 of Hansschlegelia zhihuaiae. Lineage (GTDB taxonomy): Bacteria > Pseudomonadota > Alphaproteobacteria > Rhizobiales > Methylopilaceae > Methylopila > Methylopila zhihuaiae. The sequence continues at coordinate 257,839 of NZ_RYFI01000004.1, read as the reverse complement.
GCGAAAGCGCTTGCTCGATCTGGCGGACCGCTTGACGGATGAAACGGCGCGCCTTCGCATGCCAGGGGGGATTGGTCGAGAACAGGAAGCAGCGAAGCTGGAGCTCGAAGTAGGGAAACGCAGCCCCGGTCCGCTCCGCGAGCGCATGGATGGCTTTCTCCGGCTCCTCAGCCTCAACGCCCGGATGGCGCAGCGCGGTTGAGACGTCGGCGTACCGGCTGATAACCCAGGAATTGCCGCCGCGCGGATGGAACTCCGGCGGGCGCGGGGGCTCGACCCATTCGGGGAGATCATGCAGAGGGCCGACGTCGGACATGGTCATGCCCGCGCCATTTCGGACGTCGTAACGGGACGACGCAACCTCGCGATGACGGTCAGATCGTCCGCCGCGTAGCGGTCGCGCAGGCGAAGACGCTGTATTTTGCCGCTCGGCGTGCGCTCGATCGCGCCGAATGGCGCCAGAAGCACCTCGGCCGGCAGCAGGCCGTGCTGTTCGGCGACGGCGGCGGAGAGTCGGCGCAAGATCTCCTCGGGGTCGTCCAGCGGCTGGCCACGCGCCGCCTCGCAGATCAGCACCAGGTCTTCCGAGGCCTCGCCGTGAATCGGAATGGCGGCCGCGGCGGCGAGCGCCGCATCCACCGCAAGCGCGGTCTGTTCGACGTCCTCGGCGTAGATGTTGGCGCCGCGGACGATGATCATCGATTTGAGCCGGCCGATCACGTGCAGGTCTCCCTCCGCGATCAGTCCGATGTCCCCGGTGCGCAGCCAGGAACGGCCGTCGAGCCGCACTTCCCTGGAAGGATCAGGCAGAGCGCGGCCGGTTTCGCCGCTCCAGAAGCCGGGGCTCACCTGGGAGCCTGAAACGCAGATTTCGCCAGGGCGCCCCGGAGCCAAGATTTCCTCCGAACCCGGATCCAAGATCATGATGCGGGTGTCGCCGTAGCCAACTCCACAGGAGACGCTTTCGCGCTCGCCCCGGCCCTGCGGCAAAGGGAGATTGCGCGTCCGGACCCCTTCGCCCGCGGCGCCGCCGGTGACCAGCAGTGTGGCTTCCGCGAGGCCGTAGCAAGGGTAGAAGGCGTTGGAGCCGAAGCCGTGGGGGGCGAAGCGCTCGGCGAAACGGCGCAGCGTGGCGGGACGCACCGGCTCGGCGCCGCAGAAGGCGAGCGTCCAGCGCGACAGATCGAGCCCGCGCGACTGTTCCTCGGTCACAAGCCGGGCGCACAGGTCATAGGCGAAATTCGGCGCGCCCGCAGTCGTGGCCTGCCAGTCGTGCATGGCTTGCAGCCAGCGGGCAGGGCGCTGGAGGAAGGCGAGCGGCGACATCAGCGAGACGCGCGCTCCGAGGTAGAGGGGTTCCAGCACGCAGCCGACCAGACCCATGTCGTGGTGCAGCGGCAGCCAGCTCACGGCGCTGCTGTCGGCCTCCTGCCTGAAGGCCTGCCGGATCAGGTCCAGCGTGGCGGCGAGATTGCGGTGCGTCACCACGACGCCCTTCGGCGCGCTGGTCGACCCCGACGTGTATTGCAGAAAGGCGATCTGGTCGGGGTCAGGCGTCACGGGCGCTTCGGCGGCGGCGCCGGACAACAGGTCTTCGCTGGCGATCAATTGGATGTCGGAGACGCCGGACAGACGCAACGCGGCCGAAACGCCTTCGGCCGCTTCGGCGTCCGCGGAACGGGCGAGCGCCGCGGCCGGGCGCGCGGCCTGCGCGATCGCGAGGGCGCGGTCCTGGTTACGCCGGCCGGGAGAGAGCGGCGCCGGCACGGGGATGGCGCCCGCATAGAGACAGCCGAGGAAGCAGCGGACGAAATCCAGGCCCTGCGGCAGGAGGAAGAGCACCGGCCGGCCGCGCAGCCCGAGACGCAGCAGGTTCGCGGCCGTGACGCAAGCCATGGCGTCGAGGTCGGCATAGGTCGCGTGGTCGGTGGGCCGCTCTCCGCGTTCCAGCCAGCGCAACGCGGTCTGGTCGGCCCGCGCCGCCGCGTGCCGGCGGAATGCGGTGAGGAAGTCCGGCGCTTCGGTCGGGGCGACGGTATCAGTCATCTGCGGATGTCACAGCGGGCGCGGCGCTGCTTCGGGCGCCGAACGCGATGTCCGGGGCGGCGAACGGCTGGAGGAACCATGGCGCCCCGCTCCGCCGCAAGCCCAGTGAGAGGTAGGCGCCGGGGGAGGGCGAGCCGCTCCGAAGTCGCCGGCTCGCCCGATTCACGGAAGGTGGCCAAGACAGAGGCCCAATGTCGGTCGAGAGCGCCTGCGGTGGTCGGCGCCGCCACTTGGATGGCACCAGCCCGCAGCCGGCAGGCGGCGGCCTCCAGGGCTTCGGGCAAAGTGCGAAAGAGATCCTGCGGCCGTCCGATCTGCTTCAGCACGCCGCGGAAGCGCCGCGCGGGCGGCTTCCCGATCAGAATTCCGGGAACGCCATAAGCGACCGCGACCACATAGCCGTGCAGCGACTGCCCGACATAGAGATCGGACAGGGCCAAAGCCGCGACGATCTCCTTTAGCGAGCGCGGATCGTCAAGGAGGATGTGGGGGCGGGTCATCCGCAGCGCGATCTCTCGCGCCGTCTCATCATCCCTCACGCCCGGTCCAACGGCCACCAGGAGCGGGACGACGCCGTGCGCGCCCGCCATGTCGTCAAGCCGCGCGGCGATCTCGGCGAGAGCGGCCTGCTGAAGCGCCATTCCACGAAAATGAACCGCCAACAGGGTCGAAGGCCGCTCGACGCTCTTCCGCTGCAGCATGGCTCGAAACACAGGCTCGAGCTGGGCGCGAGGCCACATCGCTTCGACGCCGAAAACAGTGTCGGGGACCACCTGAATGTCCCGCTCGTGATGATCGCCCAGATGCGCCCGACTTTCCGCGTCCCGGACGCTGAGATAGCCCGCCGTCCGTATGGCGGCGTTGGCCACCGCCTTGAGGTCTGCGCCGATCAGCGGAGAAAACACGCCTGGGGCGTTCCACGCGACCGGCACCTTCCGAAGCGCCGCGGCCAAGGACGCGCCCAGCCAGAGAGAGGGCAACGCGGTCGCATAATCCGCTCCGGAAGGACCCTCGAACAACCCGTCTCTGAAGCCGCACATGACGATGTGGCCGCCTCCGATCAGCAGTCCGTCGGTCGGCTCGCTCCCGAGCAGCACGCTCTCGATGGGCACGGAGGGAAGCGCGTCCGGCCATGACAGGGCCGCGCCCGTGGGCGACGCCGGCGTCACCGAAATCCCATGCGGCGCCAGCCGATGCGCGGCGATCAGCGGGAACAGCGCGTCGCCGAAATTGTGAACGTCGGAGACGCCCGTGATGTGGACGCGGAGCGGCGCGTCGGACCGGCGCCCCGTCATGGCGCGCCCTCGCCGGCGCGCGACCGCGGGGCGCTCGCCAGCACGGCCTTCGCCGCCTCGAACGCCTCGCTGTGGCGCCCCATCGCGGCGAGCGTGCGACTCCGTTCGGCATGTGCTCGCGGCTGCCGCCAGTCCAGAGCGACGGCCTCCGACAACGCGTCCTCCGCCTCCTCGAGGCGTCCGGCCGCGCGGAGCAGAGCCCCATGTCTCAGCAGGCGGGCCGGGAATGGCGGCTGGCTTGTGGAGCCCTGGCTATGGGCCAACGCCTCCAACGGCTCCCCGAGGCGCCGAAACGCATCGGTCAGGTCATTGAGAAGGTGGCTGTGCTGCGCCTGAAGTCGGGACGCGGCCGCTTTCAGCCAATGCAATGCGCGCTCCCTGATCTTCAAGGACTCCAGCACCCGAGCCGCCTGAAGGCAGACGCCAGCGTCGGCGTCGGGGCCGCCCGCGGCGCCCTCGACGTCTGCAGCGAGGTCCGGGAAGCGCTGCCGCAATTGCGACGACGCCGCAATGAAAACCTCGGCGTCGAGGCGACCGTGGCGCATACTCCGCCGCGCATGCGCGGCGGCCTCGTCCACGCGGCCGAGATCCAAAGCGATGCGGGCGCCAAGCAGGAGCAGGCGGCGCGAATCGGGAAACTGGGCGAGCGACGCCTCGATTCGGCGTAGCGCCTCCTCGGCGTCGCCGCTCTCCAGCGTCATCCGAGCGCAAGCCAAGGCGGCGGCTTCGCTCCCGGCGCCGGACTCGAGCAGGGCGCGAAAAGCGGCGAGGGCGGCCTGCCTCGCCGGATCCGCGGCGCGGCTCGTGGGCCGCGCGAAGTTGGACGTCTCCGTGTTCGAGCCCTTCTCGATCAGGACAAGATTGTGGAAGCGGTGGATCGCGTGGATGGAGGCCGCGAACGGGTGAGGCCTGGGCGCGTCGGGCGCCCACGCCCGCTCGGCGTGGTCGACCTCGTCCATCAAGGCCTTCACGAAGTTCATCGTGGTGCGTCGGCTCGGCGAGAGGCCGCCGGCGAACGCAGGCCAATAGGAGGTCTGGGTGTCTTCGATTGCGAAGAAGCCGCCGTCGGCGACGAATGGAAAGCTGGCCTCGAAGAAGCCGATCGTGTCGGCGGAGACGTGGCTTCCATCGTCGATGACGATGTCGAACGGCCCGAACTCGGCGTTCAGCGTCTCGAGAAAATGGCCGTCGGACATCGAGCCCTGCCGAATCTCGACCCGGGAACCGAGATCCAGCCGCTTCGGAGCGATGTCTATGCCGATGATACGACCGGAGGGAAAGTAGTCTCGCCACATGGCCAGGCTTTCGCCGCCTGCCTCCGGATCGTCATACCCGCCAATGCCGGCCTCGAGCAATGTGACGGGGCGATCTCTGAGCGCCTCGAAGTGTCGATGGTAATGAGGCGTGTAAAAATGCTCGCCATATTTGTCTGTGCCGTGCCAGATCGCGAGTTGCGACAGCGGATCCAGCGAAGAGAACGCCTGATCCGAGCAGACCGCCAACGGCACGGCATTGGAAATGCTCAAAGACTATGCCCTTTCAAGGGGACACCCGCATTTGGCGCGGATGCACGCGTCGAACGCCTCGACGAACGCGTTGTCGGTCCATTATGGACTTTGAGAAGTCAAGACCGACGCTATCGACGCTGGGCCGCCGACATGGCTGCGTCGATAGGCGTCAGCGCCGCGTTGGGCGGATCGGGGTCCCGTCGGCCCGTCTGACGTCCTGGCTCGCGACCGCCGTCCGCCTCACCCCGGGCGTTGGGCCGAGGCGCCGGTCGGCTCTTTCGACGTCTGGAGTTCGGCTCGCAATCGCAGCGTCGCGCAAGCGCTCCCGTGCGAACGATCGCCATGAGGTCTCCACCGCCTCTCGGCCCGGAATACGTGACGATTCTCTGGGACGCCTAGCGGCTGCGGCAGAACTGTTCCGGCGTGAGGACGCGTATGTCGGTCACCGGCGCCTTCTCGTCCACGACGTACTCGGAGATGCCGAAGTGGTCCTCCGAAGTCTCGCTCCAGTCGTAGGTCCAGCCCATGCCAGTGAACGGATAGCCCGGTTCCGGGAAGCCCTCGATAAACGAGCTCCACATCTGCTCGAAGACGAAGAGCTGTGTTTTCTCGACCGCGCGCCGCTCCTCCGGCGAGGAAAACTTGGTCGGCAATTTGAAGGCGCACTCGGTGGTCGTAATGTCCGGCCCACTGCCGCACGGCCGGAAAATGTGCTTTGGCGCGACTTTGAACTGCACGAGTTCCCATTGCCCTCCCACGGGAGGCATCCCTAGGATTTGTTGAAGCCTTAAGACCGGATTGCGCGCGCCCTTGCATGCCGGCCTCGACTCCGCCGGCAACGAGACCCAGGTGGGTTGGAGCAACACCCCAGACACGCCGTCCTTGCGATCAAGCTTGAGGACGCCTTTCGTGACGTTGAACCGTGTCGGCTCGACAGGGTCGTCGCTCTTGGTCGTGAGCGTCACGACCGTCACCTTGGGCAGCGACGCGTCGATCGGCGTCAAAGGACGACGAAAGGACCGCCGTTTGACCGCGGCGTCGTAGATCGAGCTCTTGTAAAGCTCCTCCAAGCTGACGGCGGCCGTCTGCGCCGACATTTCGGCGGCGCGGACGCCGCTTTGGGCGAGGCAACCGATGACGATCGCGGCGCAAGCCGCTCCGGTCACGAAAATGCGATGCATGCTGCGCACCCCCTTGTGCGTCTAAAGCGACCCCGCCAGCAAGCCGGCGCCCACGCTCCCATGACGAGAAGCCAATGGCGAAGACCGGCGGCGTTTCATCCAATCTAAGAAGACCCGCGTTCCCCCGCGTCCGGGCTCTTGGACAATCTAGAGCCAAGTTGGAGAGCCGACCAATACTACGATATTATTTTTCTTGGCGCCGCCGGGCCAGCAAGCGGACATGATTAACGAAGCATGAGCCGTTGGCATGGCCGCCTTGTGACAATCAGCGAATCTAAGAAACTGCCGAGGCCTGACGCGGACGGGCGACGTTCACCGCGGACATCTTCTTGCGCAAATCGCTTCGGAGTTCGGTCTAATAAGGCGTTCGCTCCGGTTACGGCGAAGAGCTCTTCGCCGTCGAGGAGCTTCCTTGCAGCGCCTTGTCGAGGGCCGCCACCCGCCCTCCTAGTCGGCTGTCTTGGTCGCGCTCTTCATCTTCTGGCGCCGCATAATAGGCTTCTGCGCCCCGAAGCCGCTCATATAGCCCCATCCACCGAGCTCTCGGCAGCGCCTCCTGTTCGACGCCAGCAGAGCGCGCGAGGATCTGCGGGTCTGCGAGTAGGCGCTTCACGAGACCGACCAGGCGATCGAGCGCCTCGCCATCACGTCCATAAATGTCGTCGCCCCCATACCGGCCCAGGCGAGCGAGCAACACGAGCGGTTGGGCCGCGAAGTCATGGTACAAAGCCGCGCGTCTGCCGCGGCGCGACTCGATGGCCAGCACGCCGTCCGGCCCGATGTTAGCCGTCGCCCGCTCGAACGCCTCAGCGCCGAACCGCCAATAGTCCGCCCTGTCGAGAACGACGCCCACGCAGCCCACGGACATGCCGGCCCAGTAATACAAATTCGTCTCGGCGTCGGCGCCGTGCTCGTTCCGTCGGCTGGTCTGATGCGCGACCACCCCGTCTGCTAGCCGCGAGAACCAAGCTCCGATCGCCCCGTCGTTGGACGACCTCTCCTTGCCTCCGAGCTTGATGTAAGCCAGGCAAAGAGAGCCGAGCGCCCAGGCGCGATTGTGCTGGCCCTGTGACGTGTGCCGCCCGTTCATCGCATCAGCGGCCGCCCACGCGCCCAGTAGACTGATAGCGCAAGAACGAGCGTTCTCATCGTGAGTGGCGGCGAAAGCATCCGCCTGCCCCAATACGACCCTCAAGTAACGGTTCAGGCCACGCGAAGCCTGGACATACTTAGCCCTCCTTTGAGGATCGATGACAGACTTCTCACCGTCCGCATAGAAAGGCTTCATCCTCAGATCGCGAACCACAGGCGGCGTGGACGGGCACTGATAAGCCCCCGCCTGCCCGGCGGCCCAAAAACAACTGAACAGTATGACGACTACGTTGGCTGTGAGGCGGGCGTACACCAAGTGATCCCCCAAACATGTCCCGAGAAGAACGCCGAAGAACAATGCGGATTGTATTCGTGGGGCGGCCGCCGCATCGGGGGCCCGTATCCAATCTCGACCCCTCCATTACGGCGAAACCGATACCGCCGCCAAAGCGGCGTTCATACGATCGACGTGCCCGCGCATCTCAACCGAAGTGTACGCAGCCTCAAGATGTTGCTTCGCCCTTTTGATGTCCTTCTCAGCCAACGAATAGAGCGCCATTATGAATGACGCAGCCCCCCGGTGCTGGTTCGCAACCATTCGCACACGGGTCTTATACATAGCCAAAGGCGACTTCGCTTTTCCGACGCTCTTCGAAATCGCCAAGTATAACGAGCTCATGAAGACGTTTTCGCTGTCGAAGCAATGGGTTACGCACGCCGCCGCCGCCTCTCGGGCGGCGTCCATTCGATCATCCGCAAGCAGCAAGCTCATCAACAGGATCCAATAAAACGGATTTTTTGCGTCGTGCACCAGGGCGCTATTCATCAACTCGATACGCCGGGCGACACTCAATACATTGCGGCCAAGGTGAACTGCCGAAAATATCGCATAAGAAATTTGTAGAGGATGAAGTTGAGATAGATCACCCCTTTCCACGGCGCCAACAAGCATCTCAACGGACTCGCGATCGTCCATTCCAGACCGTGGATCAACGATCTCTATCCCGCCAATCATCGCGGCCAGTTCAGCAAACGCGCTGCTACCTGCGCGGATCTCCCGACAGCGGGACATCAACACGACTTCGCAAAGGGCTACGCCGAGACGATCGTCGCGCGGGACAAAATGAATCAAATCTTGGGCCAGAAGGCAGGCGCGCGCGCCAGATGCGGCAAGGTGTTTGCACGTAGGCTCGTCTTGTCCGAATATAATCGGATTGGAACCGGAATCCATAAGAGAAAGAATCTCTTGCTTGGCTATCGGGACGGGTAGCGCCTTTCTATTGTAGTTACTCATGTATCGATACGACCCGTAAACGATATCACCTGTACGGTGATGTAGGGCGATCGGATTTTCGGGCAAAGTGATCTCGTATGTCGCTGCTATAAGGCGCTTATAACGCGACTGGAAACCAATCTGATCGAACAGACCGCGAAACCCAACCAGTTGATCTGAGTCATCATCCACCATGTGCAGGGGCAATGTATCGTAATGCACGATCACGCCTCTATCGGAGGCATCCAGCGTTTGACTTACCCCCTGCGCTGAATGAAGGCCCGGCGGCAACTCCAGGTATCCATCACGGGTCGGTTCAGATAGATGATGCGATAGATATTCTGACGCAAACGTTTTATCAGCACTGTATATTGCGTGACTTTTGTCATTATTCTTTGTCCATATGAAGCGGTAATGAACGCCGTGCCGCTTAGCAAGGTAGGATGCATTTAGAAGTGACCTAAGACGCGCCCCCAGACCATCAGTTCTAACCGAAAGGAATACTTTCTGATCAGATTTCATCAACGCGCCTTCCATGTGGGATTTTATAATCAAACAAGGTCAGTTCATCCCACCTCGTCGACCCTGTCCTGCTCCCGCGGCGGTCAACGCGATTAAGAATTCTTACTGAAGAAAAAGACACTGTGTCCGGTCATCTGGCTCTGCGCCGTCGCTGGTATATTCGCTGACATCAGCTCGTCTTCCGTAATGTGAAGGGACATATCCTGTTGGGACCACCCGGAAAACCAACGCGCAAGCAGGTCGGGGAGGTCTCGGCGGCCGAAATCCCGCATATGTTCCGGATGGCCGAATTGAACGCTCCGCTCCTCCGGCGAGAGATCGGGAGACAGATCCTCTCGATACCTTTGGCCACGAACCGGCAGGACAAAAATGTGAAATCCGCCCTTGCGCACAGCGTTGTTCATATCCGTCACGACTTTGTCTATCGGCGCCGGAATATGCTCCAAAATGTGAGAGTGTATAAAGCCCTGCACCGAGTCAGGAGGAAAGTGGGATCCTGGCTCACGGAGGTCCACAAACTTGACCGGGAGGCCGATGTTGGAGTAGCGCTCAGGAGCGTAGTCGGCCGCTACATAGTGTGACGCGTACTTGGCATGAAGCAACTTCGCCAAACCTTTTTCAGGGGCGAAGTGGACGACCTGATAGCCGGAAGGCGGCGGGGCCAGCTTGCTGATCGCCAGCGCAAGATACCGCGTTCTGGCCAAAGACCCGCATCCGCGGCATCGCTCGTTTGGCCTGCCTCGGTGTTCAAGGAATTGGGTCGACTGACAGAGAGGGCACTTCTGACGCATGGGCTGTCCTCTTTAACTCTCGCTGGCGCCGGCGACGGCCGAGCTGGAATTCAACACAAGCGCGTTCGTCGCCTGGTCGGCCAAGGGCGCCAGATCAGTTGCGACGTGGCGATCTTGTGGACGCCGAACAATTCACTCCGCGAGAGCATCATTTTGTCGCCGAACGCTGCCAGATCGTCCGAGGATTTTGGAAGTAATGGGTTACTTCTTGGTCGAGCGCAGTAGGTCGCGGTCGCGACGCGCCAAGCCAGCCATGATCATCCAATTGGTCGTGAACTTCGGTGTGTTCTGACATATGCGCCACGTGCTCCGCCTTTAAGGTGCGAGAGGTCGAGCGCATCCAGAGGCGTTGCTGGTCAAAAGCCGTCTCGCGCATCAAAATCGCCAGAGCCACCCGCCCACTGCGCGGGGCGCATGATCATATTTGTGTAAGAGCAAAGGAAAAATGCCCGTGACTTTCGAGCGTTATATAACGGTATGACCAATTGTGATCGACGCAAAATTTATTGCAGGCCTCAATGACCCCGTAGGGAACGCCTCCGACAACATTGCCCGTACAGAAGTCGTGACCCGCTATGATGCCAGCATCCCTGACTTTGCTGCTTGCGATGACCAATTCATCGTATGTCGTATCGAACTGGTGGTTGGTATCGATATAGACCCAGTCAAAATAATTCTCGGGGAACTGGCGAATGACGTCAATCGATAAGCCTTGGTGAATGCTGATTCCTGAATAAGATATAGGTCCCGCGAACTCTTTCTTGATAGCCGTCAGGCCCGGCGCATACCGATCGCCTTGCCAGGCGTCGATTAGGTGAAGCTTGGCCGGTTTGGAGAGCTGCCAGATGAGTTTCGAGAAATCTCCAAAGGCCACGCCAATTTCGGCCACAACCCCGCCTTTGGGAAGAGCGTGAAGCAGAGATTTTCGATCTGGCAGCACTCTACACTGCTCGGTATGGTGCTCGGACAATAAGACACGCGGCATGGCCGCCTTCTTCTGGCGTCTCAGTTCAATGAACTGACTTTCTTTCATGATGCAACCTCTATCTGTGCCTGATAAGTATATACAACAACATCATTTAAGTCTACGAGCCAACCGGAAATGACCGGCATACGCGCCGACAGTTTCATCTTCTGTCAATTTATTTTGGAAGCTTGAATCCAACTCGAAGCCTGCGACACTGAAAATGGCCAGGTAGTCGGACAAGGGACGGCTTACGTAATGCTGAGCTTCGCTCCCGCGCTGTTCAGGGAATACGTCAGCGAACAACAGAGCTCCACCTGGAGCGACCCACGACAACGCCCTGATCACCATGTTCCTCCAAGCGGAGTCATCCACAAAGTGCACGAATACGTATAAGACGCTGACGATGTCGAAAAGGCGAGGCGCCGTCCATGTGGCGAGGTCGCCGATGACGAACTCGGCGTCTGGATTGCGATCTCTCGCCTGGCTGATGGCTTCCGGTGAGACGTCAACGCCGAGATACCGAATTTTGCGCGACGTGAAGCAACCAGAGACCCTGCCATAACCGCATCCCACATCGAGCACGCTGTCTACAGGCTGGAGAATATCCACGGCGCGGTCGACGACGTGGACCATGACGGCCTCACTACGCTTGTTCTGATCGAGGGTCTTTCCGAGGTGTCCGACGGATCTGGGATCACCCACCAACGAACGATGCCGCTTGATCCAGTATGACGATTGATCAAAGCGTGAGGTCATGGTTCTATTCTCTGTCTTGGGATGACGAAGCAGCAACGAGCGCTGCGTGTCGGCGTCAGATATCACATTCGCTGCAGGCGCAGCGGCCTTCTCGATCTGGCCTCTAGCATTGCGGTCGACGGGGTGTCCAATGGCCTCGTCAGGCGCCGTGGCGGCCTCCCGATCCGTCGCGGCGTTCCCAGGACCCGCTTACGGAGGCCGCGACGGCGCACCGTGAACTGCCGCGTAGCCCTCCCGCTTAGGGCACGCGCGGCCCCGCAGCCAAAACGCCCGCACGAAGCGTTCAGTCCCAGCACGTCATGGCTTGGTGCGTGGACGAACAGTTAGCGCGTGGACTCGAGTACGTGTCGACGGGAAGAGGGCGTCATCTCCGGACGCGCGTCGCTGAGCGGCCTACCCAGAACGCGGTCAAGGCGCCGGGCTAGGGCCGTCGCGCTGCAGTGAGCCCGCACGAACGCGCGGCCTCTCGACGCAATTTCCGCGGACAGGACGGGGTCCGCGACAAGCTTGCGAAGGACCGCCGGCACGTCCTCGGGAGCGCAGTACAACGCAGCCGATCCAAAAACCTCCTCGAACTTATGGGGAAGAATGCAAGGGACTGAACGGGCCATCGCTTCAGCGACCGTCCGGCCAAACTCTTCGATATATTCCTCGTTCGGGAAGTGAATTAAGGCGTCGAGTTGATCGATAAAGTCTTCGACCGCTACCGAGTCGAACTCAAGGACCTGCCAGTTTGGCGGGACGCGACCCAGCAGTTTCACAGCGTGGTCGGCCCCGCCAAGCAGTCTGACCTCGATATCGCTGTCCACGCAATACGCCGATTTTAAAGCGTCAATGTCGGCTGGCCACTTGGTCCAGTGATCCCGCGCATGCCGGCCGATGACAAGCGGCCCCTCGGAGCGGAGGGCGTCCTTGGCTCTCTCCGCCATGAGAAGAGGGGGATACCAGTCGACGTCGTCGATAGATCCGTGCGCGACCGCGAATGAAAGGTGCCTCCGCACCAGCGGCGATATCGGCAGCCATGTCGGCTTGAGGCCGAAGAGACGGACGAAATCGCGCTCCGCCAACAGAGGTTCGTAAAAGACGTTCGCCTGGCCTTCGAGTTGGTAGGGCAACTGATTTACAAGAATATATCCGGACTTGGCTGCGATCTGGGGCACGGAATCTAGCTTTGAAGCCATTATGGGCGGATGGTGAACGATCAACGCGTCACACGAAACTTCTTCATCGCAGGTGATGATATCGACGCACTCGGTCTGGTTGCGGTCGCGATAGCCCGGCTCGATGTCCGGCAAAAGCTTCAGGTCGCCTCGAGGCCAGTGGAATAATCCGACGCGTTTTCCTGAAGCAGTGGCAGCGTCGATATAAGACAGGTTGCAGCTTCGCGTTCCACCCTTCAGCGACAAATCAGAAATTAGTATAATGTCGTAATGGCGGCTGCCAATTAGTTCTTTCGGCAATAGTCCCGATGGACTGGCGAAGGGCGCCTTGCGAGACGTTCGCTTTGGAAGTCCGATTGCGCCGGCGGCCATCATCTGTCGGTGCACGTAATCCGCTTGGCGGTCGTACTCGTGACGCGCGCCGAACGTCAGGCTGAGCAGTCCCGTGCCGCGCTGCTCGGTAAGCGATTCAGGTCTAACCAAAAAGAACGACAGCGGCGACGAGCCCGCCGCGTCGGCCATCGCGGCGTCGCCGAAATGCATGCGAGCCCGCTTGACGAGTTCGGCGTCGGCGTTCGCTCTGACGCCGTCCCACACGCCTAACTCCGCCAAATCGGCACGCGAAATCATCAACGACGGATAGCTGCGGTGCACGATCTCCATGTTTCTCCGACTCGGACGAACGCCGAAACGGAGGTCTTCTGTCACCCGGCTCATCATTGAAAAACTGAAGCGGGCGCTCGACTGCGTTAGGAGCAGGTCAATCTGTCGCTCCAACATCTGAGGATGAGACCAGTCGTCGCTGTCGTGGACAGTGACGTAGTCTCCATCGGACACGGCCAGAGCTCGATTTCTCGTCGGATAGGCCCCCATGTTCGTTTCATTTCGAAGCGCCTTAACTCTAGAATCTCGCTTCTCATAGCTTTTAATCTTATCCCATGTGCGATCTTCACTACAGTCGTCAACGATAACGAGTTCGAGATTCCGCCATGTCTGCCCAAGCATCGAATCAACGGCGATTTCTAGGTGCTCCTCGGCATTAAAGGCGGCCATGAGGACGCTGACCTTCGGTCCGCCCGAACGGTGATGTCTTCGGGTGTCGCAGCGCAATCGGCTGATTGTCAGCGGTTCGGATGCATCGCTGTTGAAGACTGGAAGCAGGCCGTCCTTCGCATAGATCGCATTGATCTCAGCAAGCCGTCGCGCATCTGCATCCGCTCGCGCCATTTCGCCAGCCTCGGCCATCGCCAAATAGACATTGGCGAGCGAAAGCGAAAAATTCGCGTCGTCCTTATTGAAGACGCGGGCCCTTTCGATAGCTTCGATTGCGTCCTTGAATGCGCCTAGACTAGTTAACGCAAAGTATTCTATTAATCTGACATTACGGCGCCGTGCGAACACCTTCGAGTGGGTCCGCACTGAACGCAACATTGCAAGGCACTCAACATAGTCCCCTTGGCTCGCCGACCAGCGGGCAAGTTCCCATGCGGCCCGAGCTCGAGCCTCGGGGTGAGCTAGGTTAGAGCCAACGATCCGACCAAGCTCCCTGCGCGCCAGTTCGGAAAACCCGCCCCACAACTTCTTCTCAAGATCGATGAGCTCCTGCTCGATCCGCCTGACGAGCAATTTCTCGCGAGCGACCCGTTCGGCGTCGTCCTGTGAAACGGGAACGGTCCGCGCGAGCGGCGTCATAGTCGTCACAGCCTGGAGGCGCTGGGCGTCGCCTTCGAGCGTCACCGTCACGAATTCCACGCGCGCGAGTTGGAACCCTATCCGTGGCGACCTGCTGATAAAGCTCAGCCAGAGACTTTGGGCGCCGTCTTCCTGGGCTGAGCAGGCGGCGCGATAGAGTGTCTCGGCGTCATCGAGCTCAAGCGTGAGCCGATGCTCCGTCAACGACAAGCCAAGTCGGTGACTCTTAGCAAGTTCAACGATTTCTCCGTCCAGGCGGCCTTCCACCCGACGACAAACGCAAATCGATGCAAAGCTCGCCGAACGGCCGAGTTCGGGCAAACTGGACGCGAAGAAAGAGAGGACATTGGGCTTCCGTTCGATCCAAAGCTTTGGATCAATCTCGATCTCGGTTCTAAAGTAACTCCGGTCCAAGGCGCCTCGCGCCTCAAGCCCGTACAGCGAAATCCGGCCAGCCCCACCCTCCGCAGCAAAAACCTTCGGGCTGACTGCGATGTCGGACTCAGAAGGGCGAACGAGGAGCCTCCACCCCGGCGCGAAGGACGTCGCGGGACGGATCAAAGTCACCGGATCGCTCGGAGTTAAACCCTGAAGATCGCCGTTGATCGGGAAATGCGTAAGCGGGACACCTCGTGTGCGGACGTTCATTCCATGCTCTCACAGAACCGGCAGTCGTGACTCAGCGTCCAAGCCGACTCACGAAACATAGAATCACGAATTATTCTCATTGTAGCGGCGACTGATAGAAAAACACCGTTCCTCCCGTGACCTTGCTGTGATCTTCTGCCGGGATTCGGTATCGATCGAGATCAGCGCGCGAGAAACGCGCAAGCATTGGAAACTTTGGATTGATGACGCCTCGCAGTTCAGCTAGCGCGTGGGGAAAGTCGACCGATCCGAATACGCGCATATGGTCAGCTTGACCAAAAGCCTTTTCCCTTTCGAGGGTCGAAAGCCCTGGATCGAGGTTCTCGCGGGTGATCGATCCGCTAAACGGGACGGTGAAGATGTGGATGCCGCCCGGATTAAGTAATTTGTCCAGCTTCGAGACCACAAGCAGCGGATTGCACGGTACATGTTCAAGAACATGATTGTGCAATATGTAGTCAAACGTTCCGATGTCGTACTCGTCCGCGCATAGGTTAAGCTTATGCGTTGGCGCGTGGTCGAACGCGTATCTTGTTGGATCGAAATCGCACGCATAATAACCAGCCCCAAAATGCCGGGCCAAGACTGCGCTCAATCCCTTTTCAGGAGCAAGGTGAAGCACACGACGATCACGAATGTCAAAAATCCCAGTGATCTTCATGGCAAGAAAGCTGGCGCGCGTCCGGGCCTTCGAACGACATTTTGTGCACTCTTCTAATTTTCGCCCACGGAAATCGGTGAAATTCGTCCCTTCGCAGATCACGCAATAATATTTCACCATATAAACTCCGATAAGGCGGCAACGTTCCAAGCGGCCCCGAACGTCCCTCGGTGACCGAGCGCGGAAGAGCGATACGCCGCGAGCGACCCGCCATTCAGAAGCAATAGCCTAAATCATGACGAGCGCCAATGTTGATGCACAAGAATTTAGATCTAACAATATTGTCCTACCAACGTGCGATCGAAAATGACGTCGATTTTATGTAATTGAACGAGAAAGGCAAGCTACGCGCCGATTCCTTCGGCAATCCTCCTGTTCGCTGATGCAGCAGATCGCCGCGACCTGCGCGGTATGTGTGAGTCACACGGTGCGATACTGTTACTCCTCCTCCCCGGCAAGGGCAAGAAATTGAGAGCGCTCTGGATGGCCGGCCAAGTGCTGACGGGGCTGGGTGGCCGGCGAGGCCGGCCGGTGGTGCGCCTGGGGGGCTCCGTAGCCCGCTGTCGTCGCCATGCCGCCGTCGGCGCCCTTGGCTGCCGCTGCGCCACGACGATTTGTCAGTCTGGCGCCTCGTCCGTGACATCGTTCAGACCACACATGGTTCGGAGACGCTTGCGCCGCCCCTTGCGTAACGGCGTCCCGCCGAGACCCCAGGAACCCCGGCCTCAATCCGCTGACAGGAAACGATCTTCCCGCGCCTGCAAATAACGCTCTTTATTCAACCCCATGATCGTCCATATATCGGATTATATCGTCTTCGCTAAGATGAGATCCAGTTTGTACTTCAATCAATTGCAGTGGAACGACCCCTGGATTTTCTAGCCGATGAACGGCGCCGAGCGGGATATGAACTGCCTCGTTTTCGCGTACGAGGCTGACTTCGCCATCGACCGTGACGAGGGCGGCGCCTTGCACCACTACCCAGTGCTCCGACCGATGGACATGGCTCTGCAGCGAGAGCTTGCGCTTGGGCTTCACCGTGATGCGTTTCACCTGGAAGCGCTCGCCCTGGTCGATGACCTGATAGGAGCCCCACGGCCGGTGCGCGAGCGACGCCTGGGTCGCCATCGGCTCCTGCTTCGCCGCGAGCTCGGCGACGAGCTCCTTCACCTTGTCGGCGTTGTCCCGCGTCGTGACGAGCACGGCGTCCTGAGTCGCGACGACCACGGCGTCGTGCATCCCGACGATTGCGGTGAGATGCTTGTCTGACCGGACGTAACTGTTGGAACTGCCGAAGGCCGCGCTCGGACCGACGAGCGTGTTGCCGCTCGCGTCGCGTGGGGAGATCTCCCATAGCGCCGACCAGCTTCCGACGTCCGACCAGGAGAACGAGACCGAGGCCACGGCCGCGTGCGGGGTCTTCTCCATCACCGCATAGTCGATCGACGTGGCTTCGGCCTCGGCGAAGCTCGCTGGATCGAGCCGCTGGAAGACGAGGTCGGCGACCGCCTTGTCGGCGGACGCGATCGCGGGCCCGGCCGTGCCCGGCGCGAGCCGTGTCAGCTCGGCGAGCAGCGTGCGCGCGAGGCTCAGGAAATTGCCGGAGTTCCAGTAGCAGCCCTCGGCCACGAGCTTCTCGGCGGCGGGCCGCGCGGGCTTTTCGATGAACGACTCGACCAGCGAGACGCCGGGCGCCCCGGCGACCGCGGCGCCCACACGGATATAGCCATAGCGCGAAGTCGGTTCGGTCGGCTTCAGCCCGAAAGTCACGATCTTTCCGGCGAGCGCCGCCGGCAGACCGGCGTCGACGGCTGCCAAAAACTCCTCGGTCTCTCCGATCACATGGTCGGAGGCGAGGATCAGGACGGGCGCGTCCGGATTGCGCAGTTCCGCGAGCCGAGCGGCCGCGCCGACAGCGGCGGCGGAGTCCCGCCGGCACGGCTCCAGCGCGATGGTCGGCCGCACGCCGATGTCCTCGAGCTGCTCGGAGACGATGAAGCGGTGGGCGTCGTTGGCGATGATGATGGGGTCGTCGAAGCGGGCGGGGTCGGAGACCCGCAGGGCCGTGTCCTGAAGCAGCGTCCTATCGCCCGAGAGCGGCAGGAACTGCTTTGGGTAGCTCTCGCGCGAGGCAGGCCAAAGCCGCGTGCCCGTGCCGCCGCACAGGATGATTGGTATGATCTTCACGTCCGCCATGCCGTGCCGTTTTTGGTCTTTCGTTCGCCCCCCCTGAAGCAGCAGGGCGGAAAGATCAATACCGGGCCGGGACGCGTCGGCCCGGTTCAGATCGTCTGGTTGTAGGCCCCGACCTGCGGATGGGTGCGCAACAGCGCGTCGACGGCCTGGAACGTCTCGCGCATCCGCGCCTCGGAGACCGGGCTCTCGATCACGACCACCAGCTCGGGCTTGTTCGAAGAGGCGCGCACGAGGCCCCAGGTCCCGTCGGCTGTCGTCAGCCGCACCCCGTTGACGGTGAAGAGCGTCTCGATCGTATCGCCGGCCACGGGCTCGCCCTTGCGCTTCATCTCCTCGAACGCCGCCGTCACGCTGGCCACGACCGCGTATTTCTCCTCGTCGGCGCAATGCGCCGACATGGTCGGGGTTCCCCAGGTCTTGGGCAGCGCGCGGCGAAGATCGGCCATTGACTTGTCGGGATTGCGATCGAGCATGTCGCACACCGCGAAGGCCGAGAGCAGCCCGTCGTCGTAGCCGTAGCCGATAGGCCTGTTGAAGAAGAAATGGCCGGATTTCTCGAAGCCAGCGAGCGCGCCGAGCTCGTTGACGCGACGCTTGATGTAGGAGTGCCCGGTCTTCCAGTAGTCGGTCCTCGCGCCCTGCGCGAGCAGCACCGGGTCGGTCCTGTAGAGGCCGGTCGACTTCACGTCGACCACGAAGGTCGCTCCCGGAGTGACCGCCGACATGTCGCGGGCGAGCATCACCCCGACCTTGTCGGCGAAGATCTCCTCGCCCTCGTCGTCCACCACGCCGCACCGGTCGCCGTCGCCGTCGAAGCCGAAGCCGACTTCCGCCTTGTGCTCCAGCACCGCGTCGCGGATGGCGTGCAGCATTTTCATGTCTTCGGGGTTCGGATTGTGGCGCGGGAAGCTGTGGTCGAGCTCCGCGTCGAGCGGCACAACCTCGCAGCCGAGCCGCTCCAGCGCCTTGATCGCGAAGGCGCCGGCCGTGCCGTTGCCGCAGGCTGCTACGACCTTGATGGCGCGCTTGAGCTTCGGCCGGTCAAGCATGGCTCCGAGATAGAGCTCGGCAAAGTTCTCCTCATAGCTGTACGACCCGCCGCTTTTCAGACGGAACTCGCCATTCAGGACGATTTCCTTCAGCCGGCTCATCTCGACCGGTCCAAAGGTCATTGGCCGTTCGACGCCCATTTTGACGCCGGTCCAGCCATTTTCGTTGTGAGAAGCCGTCACCATCGCCACGCAGGGCACATCGAGTGCGAACTGCGCGAAATAGGCCATTGGCGAGAGCGCAAGCCCGATGTCGCGCACCCGGACGCCCGCGGCCATCAGGCCAGCCACAATGGCGAGCTTGATCGAGAGCGAGTAGCTCCGAAAATCGTGTCCGGCGACGATCTCCGGCCTCACGCCGCTCTCATGGATCAGCGTGCCGAGCCCCAGGCCGACCGCCTGGGCGCCCATCAGGTTCAGTTCCTGGCCGAACAGCCAACGCGCGTCGTATTCGCGGAAGCCCGTAGGCTTAACCAGAGGAAGCGATTCGTAGTCGCGTGTATTGGGCGATAGAAACGGCAGGGGCTTCGGGAATATTCGCGATGCGATCAACCGTTGGTCCCTTTGATGAGGGCGTGGCCCGCCCGCGCCGCGCGCGGGCCATTTGACCGGTCGGGCGTCGCGTCAGCGAACGCCTTCGATGTTAAGGCTGACGAGCGTGCCGTTCGTTTTATCCATGTGGGGCAGATAGGCTTGGCTGTAGTCGTCGAGGGCTGAATGCTCGGTCTCGCGCCAGTCCCACCCGCGCACCGTGGAGAAGCCGACGGACTTCAGCCGCTGGGTGAGGCTTTCCCCGTCGAACGCGACCTTATGATAGTCGTACTCGTCCTTCTGCCCGCCCACGATCAGGCCCATGACCTCGTCGAGGCCGTTCTGAAGCCGGCCCAAGACGTAAAGCTTCGCCACTGCCTCGAAATTTGGCACTGCGAGACGAAGGACGCCGCCCGGCTTCAGAACACGATACCACTCCGCCAGTATTCGATTGATCTCATAACGACCGAAATGTTCGAGAACATGGCACGCGTAAATCATCTCGACAGACTGGTCTTTGGCAAAGGGCAGGATGTCGACCGGCCCCCGAACGTCAACGTGAGGAAAATCTAGAGCGTCGACATGAAGAAAGCCAGGAATATATTTCGGACCGCACCCAAGATGAAGCTTTAACGACGCCTCCGTCATTTGGTCTCCCGCCTGTTGTGCGACTTGCATAATCAGTGGGGGAGGGCGCCTGTCAAGCGTAGCGCAGCAAGCGATCCTCGCGTCCCGGCGGCGGTGGCGGACTCATGCCGGTCGGCTTTCGAACCGTCGCAGGATCCGACCACATCCGCTTGTTCCGGGGCTTCCGCCGTGATAATCGGGCAACTTCGTGCTGCAGCGCCTCAAACGAGTGTATGTCGTGTAGCGCCCCACTGCGAGGCTAGAGGTCGTGCATATGGATCAAGGTTCCTCCCGCAGGGTGGCCTTAATCACTGGCGCGACAGGCCAGGACGGAGCCTATCTTTCTGAGCTTCTACTTTCGAAAGGCTACTTCGTACACGCGGTCAAGCGTCGGTCTTCTTCTTTTAACACTGGCCGCATCGATCATCTGGTGCAAGACCCTCATGACCGCAATCAGCGCTTCGTGCTCCATTATGGCGATATGACGGATTCGACGAACCTGATCCGTATCGTTCAGCAGACCCAGCCGCACGAGATTTACAACCTGGCCGCCCAGAGCCACGTCCAGGTCAGCTTCGAGACCGCGGAATACACCGCGAACGCCGACGCGGTCGGCGCGCTCCGCCTGCTCGAGGCGATCCGCATCCTCGGCCTCGAAAAGCACAGTCGCTTCTATCAGGCCTCGACGTCCGAGCTTTACGGCAAGGTGCAGGAGGTCCCGCAGAGCGAGACGACGCCGTTCTACCCGCGCTCGCCCTACGCGGCCGCGAAGCTTTACGCCTACTGGATCGTGGTGAACTACCGCGAGGCCTACGGCATGCACGCTTCGAACGGCATCCTGTTCAACCATGAGAGCCCGCTGCGCGGCGAGACCTTCGTCACCCGCAAGATCACGCGAGCCGTGGCGGCGATCAAGCTAGGGCTGCAGGACAAGCTCTATCTCGGCAACCTGGACGCCAAACGCGACTGGGGCCATGCGCGCGAATATGTCCGCGGGATGTGGCTCATGCTGCAGCAGGACGAGCCCGACGACTACGTGCTTGCGACCGGCGAGACGACCGAGGTGCGGGCCTTCGTCCAGCAGGCGTTCGAGGAGGTCGGCGTCATGATCGAGTGGAGCGGTTCCGGGGTCGCCGAGCAGGGCCGCGACTGCAAGACCGGCAGGGTGCTGGTCGAGGTCGATCCGCGCTACTTCCGCCCGACCGAGGTCGATCTTCTGATCGGCGATCCGTCCAAGGCTGCCCGCAAGCTCGGCTGGACGCACGAGACCAAATGGCGTGATCTCTGCGCCGAAATGGTCCATCACGACCTCGTCGCGATCAAATCCGAGCAGCGCGTCAATGTCGGCAGGGACACTCTATAGCCTCAAGGGCAAGCGGGTCTGGGTCGCCGGCCATCGCGGCATGGTCGGGGCGGCGCTCGTGCGCCGTCTTGGAAGCGAGGATTGCGAAATCCTGGTCTCGGAGCGCGCCGAGGTCGACCTCACGCGCCAGGAGCAGGTCGAACGCTGGGTCGCCGACAGGCGTCCGGACGCCGTGATCGTCGCGGCCGCGAAGGTCGGCGGCATCCTGGCGAACGACACCTATCCGGCCGATTTCCTCTACATCAACCTGATGATCGAGGCGAACATCGTCGACGCCTCCTTCAGGGCGAGCGTCGAGAAGCTGCTGTTCCTCGGATCGAGCTGCATCTATCCGCGCATGGCGGCCCAGCCGATCGAGGAAAGCGCGCTGCTGACGGGCCCTCTCGAGCCGACCAACGAAGCCTACGCCATCGCCAAGATCGCGGGAATCAAGCTCGCGCAGGCCTACCGGCGCCAGCATGGCGTCGACTACATCTCGGCCATGCCGACCAATCTCTACGGGCCGGGCGACAATTTCGACCTGCTTTCCAGCCACGTGCTCCCGGCCCTGCTGCGCAAGGCCCATATGGCGAAGGTCACGGGCGCGCCGTCCTTCGAGATCTGGGGCACCGGCTCGCCGCTTCGTGAGTTCCTGCATGTCGACGACTGCGCCGACGCGCTGATCTTCCTGCTCGGCCGCTATTCGGACTTCGAGCATGTGAACGTCGGATCGGGCTCCGACCTCTCGATCCTTTCGCTCGCGCAGCTGGTCGCCGAGACGGTCGGGTTCAATGGCGAGATCGTTCTCGACCGGACCAAGCCCGACGGCACGCCAAGAAAACTGATGAGCGCCGACAAGCTGCTCGGCCTTGGTTGGGCGCCGCGCATCCCTTTGCGTGAGGGCGTCAAATCTGTCTACGACTGGTGCCTGAAGACCGGCGTGCTGAGCGACAGCCGTAGCCCGTCCGAAGAACGATCCGTTTGAACGGTCCAACGGCCGATCTTGCCCCGGACTCTGGGCCGGTGGGAAGAAGAACCGGAGAGAAAGCCAGTCTGGATTGAGATCCCGCTCCGGCCCGAGCTTCGCGTCGGATCGAGCCGCCGGCCGTTCGATCAGATGGTCAAGCGACAGGAGGCCGAGGATGAGGGCCGGCCGTCAAGGCCGGGCGCACGCCGCGAATCGCGTTTCGTTGCGGATATCGTTGCAACAGCCGCGGTCGGACTTCATCGCAGCGGCGTTAATTGATTGAGAACACATGGTGGGCCCGGCAGGACTTGAACCTGCAACCAGACCGTTATGAGCGGTCGGCTCTAACCATTGAGCTACAGGCCCCCGCGACAGCCATACGCCGAGGCGTGGCCGCTTGTCATCGCCCTTCCGCCCCCGTCCGACCCTGACGATGCGCGGCCGCGCGCCATAACCGGACGGGATGGGCGGCGCTTCCGAGCGCCGCGTCGCGGCGAATGGGGCGGCAGGAGGAGGCGGATGGGGCGATTGGGAGCGACGGCGCTCGGCGCCTTCGGCCTGCTCGGGGCCTCCGTCGCAGGCCTCGTCGCGCTCGCGCCGGGGCGCGCCGCCATTCCCGGCGACACGTTGGTGGTCGGCCAGCTCGCCGAGCCCAAGGGGCTCGACCCCGCGACCGTCACGGGCGCGAACGATTTCCGCATCCTGACCCAGATCTTCGAAGGGCTGACCCGCTACCGGCCGGGAACGCTCGAGGTCGAGCCCGCGCTCGCCGAGAGCTGGGAGATCCGCGACGGCGGCCGGACCTACGAGGTCCGCCTGAGGCCCGGCGTGCGCTTCCACGACGGGACGCCGTTCGACGCCGAGGCCGTAAAGTTCAATCTCGATCGGATGCTCGACCCGAAGCATCCGCAGGCGGGCACGGGACCATTTCCGCTCGCGCATTTCTTCTCCGCGGTGAAGCGGGTCGAGATCGTGGAGCCGCTCGTCGTGCGGCTCAGGCTCGACGAGCCTCACGCGCCGCTGCTCGCCAATCTCGCCTATCCAGCCGGGCTGATGGTGTCGCCGGCGGCGGTCCGCCGGCTCGGCAAGGGGTTTTCGCGCGCGCCGGTCGGGACCGGGCCGTTCCGCTTCGTCGCCTGGGAGAGCGAGCGGCAGGTGAGGCTCGAGGCGAATGCGGACTATCGGGAGGGGCGGCCGAGACTGAGGGCCGTCGTGTTCCGCCCGATCGCCGACGCCAATGCCCGCGCGAGCGAGATGCTCGCGGGCGGGCTCGACCTGATGGTCGAGATCGCGCCCGACAGCGTGGCGACGTTCCGCGAAGATCCGCGCTTCGCGCTGCACGAGGCCGCGGGACCGCATCTCTGGTTCCTGATCCTCAACGCCCGCGAAGGGCCGCTGAAGGATCGGCGGGCGCGGCAGGCGGTGAACTATGCGATCGACAAACGGGCGATCGTCGACCACGTGCTGTCCGGGATCGCGACCGTCCCGGCGGGGCCGATCTCCGCCGCCTTCGGGCCGGCGAGCGATCCGGAGCTGAAGCCCTATCCGCATGATCCCGGGAAGGCGCGGGCGCTGCTGAGGGAGGCCGGCGCCGAGGGAGCGGAGGTCACGCTGCTCGCCTCGGACGGCGGCTCCGGCATGCTGGAGCCGATCGCGATGGCGACCGCGATCCAGTCCGATCTCGCCAAGGCGGGGCTGAAAGCGCGGATCGAAACCTTCGAGTGGAACGCCTATCTGGCGCGGGTCAATGGCGGGCTGAAGCAGGCGGCGGCCGCCGAGATGGCCTGGATGACGAGCGACCCCGACACGCTGCCCTCGCTCGCGCTGAAGGGCTCCGCGACGCCGGAGAAGGGCGGCTTCAACGCCGGCGGCTATGAGAACCCGGAGCTCGACCGCCTGCTCGACGACGCCCGCGCCGAACAGGACCCCGAAGCGCGCGCCGCGCTCTATCGGCGGGTCGACCGCCTCGTCCATGACGAGGCGCCCTGGGCGCTGGTCGCGAGCTGGAAGCAGACCGCGGCGACACGGAAAGAGGTGACGGGCTTTTCTCTGCAGCCCTCCTTCCTGCTCGACCTGCGGGGGGTGGCGAAGCAATGACATCGCCGCCCAGTCCGATGCTGAGGCCCCGGCCGAGGCTCCGCCGCTTCACCTCTCCCCGGCGGGGAGCGGTCGGCCCGCAGGGCCGGGTGAGGGGGCCTTGCCCTTTCCGGATAGCTCCGCTCCCCCTCAACCGCTCGGCTCCGCCTCGCGACCTCTCCCCACCGGGGAGAGGTGAAGACGCGCGTGTCCCGGCGGGCGAATCTTGCAGCAGGTCGTCCGCGTGACGGCCTACGCGCTGCGCCGCCTCGCGCTCGCCGTGCCAGTGCTGGTCGGGGTCTCGGTCGTCGTGTTCCTGACGATCTCGCTGATCGCCGGCGCCCCGGCGCTCGCGATCCTCGGGACCTTCGCGACGCCCGAGACGGTCGCGCGGCTGAACGCCGATCTCGGCCTCGACCGGCCCCTGCCCATCCGCTACGTCGTGTGGCTGAAGGGCGTGCTGACCGGCGACCTCGGCCGCTCCTACACGCTCGGCCGCCCGGTCGCCGACGAGGTGCTGGAGCGGCTCTGGCCGACGCTCATTCTCGCCTCCGCCGCGCTGGCTTTAAGCGTCGCCTTCGGGATCGCGGCGGGCGTCGTCTCGGCGGTCCGCCAGAACAAGCTGACCGACGGCGCGATCCGCATCGTCCTGCTGGTCGGGATCTCCACGCCGTCCTTCTTCCTCGGCATCATGCTGATCCAATGGCTCTCGGTCCGGCTCGGCTGGTTCCCGACCGGCGGCATGGTCTCGCTGTTCGGCGGCCAGGGCTTTTTCGACCTCGCCCACCACCTCGTGCTGCCGGCGGTCACCCTCGCGGTGGTCGCGACCGCGATCGTCGGCCGGCTGATGCGCGCCGCGATGCTCGAGGCGCTCAGGCAGGATTTCGTGCGCACCGCCCGCGCCCAGGGGCTCGCTGAGGAGCGCGTGATCGGCGTCCATGCGCTGAAGAACGCCGCGGCCGCGATCACGCCCGTGATCGGGCTGCAGGCCGGCTATGTGCTGGGCGGCGCGGTCTATGTCGAGACCGTGTTCCAGTGGCCCGGCGTCGGCCGCATGCTGGTCGAGGCGATCGGCCGGCGCGACGTCCTCCTCGTGCAGGGCGGCGTGCTCGTGATCGCTGCGCTCTACGTGCTGATCAACGTCGCGACCGACCTCGCCCAGGCCGCGCTCGACCCGAGGATCAAGACATGACGGCCGCCGGGGCGATCGCCGGAGCCGTAGGTCGGGAACGGGCCGTCGGGCGCCTTATCCGCCAGCCGCTGGCGGCCGCCGGGCTCGCGATCGTCGCGGCCTTCCTGTTCGTCGCGATCGCGGCGCCCATCCTGCCGATCCCCGCCCCCGACCTCGCCGCGCCCGCCGAACGGCTCCATCCCCCCTTGTCCGGCCAAGGCCTGCTCGGCACGGACCAGCTCGGCCGCGACGTGCTTTCGCGGGTCATCTGGGGACTGCGCGTCAGTCTCGCGGTCGGCGCCGCGGCGACCCTCGCAGCAGCCTTCGTTGGCTCCACGATCGGGCTCGTCGCGGCCTTCTACGGCCGGCTCGTCGACGGCGCGCTGATGCGGCTCGTCGACGTGCTGATGGCCTTTCCCTACCTGCTGCTCGCGCTCGCCGTCGTCGCCGCGCTCGGGCCCGGGCTGACCAACGCCGCGCTCGCAATCGCGATCGTCAACGTGCCGTTCTTCGCGCGCGCCGTCCGCGGCGCGGCGCTCGGCGTCGTCGGCCGGGACTATGTCGACGCCGCGCGGATGGCGGGGCTCTCGGACCTCCGCATCCTCGCGACCGAGATCCTGCCCAATGTCGCGCCGCTGATCGTGGTGACGGCCGCCACGACCATGGGCTGGATGATCCTCGAGACCGCGGGCCTGTCCTTCCTCGGGCTCGGCGCGCAGCCGCCGCAGGCCGATCTCGGTTCGATGCTCGGCGACGGCCGCAAGGTGCTGGCCTCCGCGCCTCATGTCGCGGCGGCGCCGGGCGTCGCGACCTTCTTGCTGGTGGTCGGGCTCAATCTGCTCGGCGACGGCCTGCGCGACCTGCTCGACCCGCGCATGGCCGACGGCCGCGACGCCCCGGGGCCGGCGACCCGGGTGGAGCGGGAGGCGCAAGATGGCGGGGCGGCTTCTCACCTCTCCCCA
>NZ_RYFI01000004.1:228169-231268 GCF_004103825.1 Hansschlegelia zhihuaiae | reverse complement strand
CTCCCCGTCGTCCTCCCCCGAAAGCCCTGTTCCCCCTCACCCGCTCGCTTCGCTCGCGACCTCTCCCCGGCGGGGAGAGGTGGGCGGCGGCGCCTCGCCGCTGCTCTCGGTCCAGAACCTCACCACCGCGTTCGACGGGCCGACCGGCCGCCACGCTGCGGTCCGCGGGATCACCTTCTCGCTCCACAGAGGCGGCTCGCTCGGGATCGTGGGCGAATCCGGATCGGGCAAGTCGGTCGCGGCGCTGTCGCTCACGCGGCTGACGGCCTCTCCGCCGGGCGTGATCACAGCCGGCGCCGTGGCGCTCGACGGCGAGGATCTGCTGGCCGCGCCGTTCGAGCGTCTGCGCGCCGCGCGGGGAGGGCGCGTGGCCTACGTCTTTCAGGACCCGTCGACCACGCTCAATCCGCTGATGCGCGTCGGCGACCAGATCGCCGAAGCGGTTTCTGCGCATCGCGACGCGGCTGGGGCGAAGGACCGGGCCAAAGACCTGATGGCCGCGGTCGAGCTTCCCGAGCCGCACCGGCTCCAAAACGCCTTTCCGCACGAACTCTCGGGCGGCCAGCGCCAGCGCGTGGGGATCGCGATCGCGCTCGCCGACGACCCGGACGTGCTGGTCGCGGACGAGCCCACCACCGCGCTCGACGCCACCACCCAGGCGACCGTGCTCAAGCTGTTCGCCTCGCTTCGGAAGGAGCGCGGCGCCGCGCTGATCTTCGTGAGCCACGATTTCGGGGTGATCGAGGAGCTCTCCGAGAGGGTCGCGGTGATGTATGCCGGCGAGATCGTCGAAGAGGGACCCACGCAAAGCGTGCTGGCCGCGCCGCGCCATCCGTACACGGCGCGGCTGCTCGCCTGCGCGCCGAAGCTCGGCGAGCCCGACAGGGCGCTCGACGCGATCGAGGGCGCGCCGCCGCCGATTGACGACCGGCCCAAGGGCTGCGCCTTCGCGCCGCGCTGCCGGCTCGCGATCGACGACTGCCGCGCCGGGCCGATCGCCCTCGCGGATCTCGGCGAGGGCCGGGCGGCGCGCTGCATCCGCACGGAGGAGGTCGCGCATGGCCGCTTCTGACGCGCCCGCGCTGGAGGCCCGCGGGCTGACGAAGCGCTTCGGCCGGCGCGGGCTGTTCGGGGGCGGGGCGCCCGTGACCGCGGTCGATCGGGTCACGCTGGGCGTCTCCCGCGGAGAGACGCTCGGGATCGTGGGCGAATCCGGCTCGGGCAAGTCGACGATCGCCCGGATGATGGTCGGCCTGCTCGCGCCCGATGAGGGCGAGGTCGCGCTCGCAGGCGCGGAAATTGACGTCCGATCTCATAAAGGCCGCAAGGTGCTCAGGCACCGCGTCCAGTTCGTGTTCCAGGACCCAGCGGGCGCGTTCAATCCCCGGCGGACGATCGGCGAGGCGATCGAGGCGCCGCTGATCGGGCTGCTCGGCAGGCCCCGCGCCGAGCGCCGCGAACGGGTCGCGGAACTGCTGGAGCAGGTGGGCCTGCGGCCCGACCATGCCGCGCGCTTTCCGCATGCCTTCTCGGGCGGCCAGCTTCAGCGCGTCGGGATTGCGCGGGCGCTCGCGGCCGAGCCCGGGATCGTCGCGCTCGACGAGCCGGTCTCGGCGCTCGACGTCTCGGTGCAGGCGCAGATCCTCGCGCTGCTGAGAAAGCTCCGCGAGGAGCGCGGGCTGACGATGATCTTCGTCAGCCACGACCTCGCGGTGGTGGAGGCGCTCTGCGACCGGGTCGCGGTGATGCGGCGCGGCCGGATCATCGAGGAGGGGCCATGCCGCGAGGTGCTGTCGAAGCCGTGCGAGGGCTACACCCGCGCGCTGCTCGACGCCGCCCGCGGCGTCGCGGCTTGACCCGAGCCCCTTCCGCCCGATGTCGCCGGCCCCGGCGGAGACGAGGCGCGCATGGACAAAGTCGTTCTGAAGGAGCTGTCGATCTTCGCCAATCACGGCCTGTTCGACGCCGAGGCCGAACTCGGCCAGCGCTTCTTCATCGACGTCGAGATCGGCGCCGATCTGTCGCGCTCGCAGGAGACCGACACGCCTGAGGGCACCGTGAACTGGGCCGACCTCGTCGAGGTCGTCACCGCGGCCTTCACGAAGACGCGCTACAAGATGATCGAGGCTGCGGCCGATTCGATCGCCGCCGCGATCTTCGACCGCTTCTCCATCGCCGAGACGGCGCGCGTCGAGGTCCGAAAACCCTCCGCGCCGATCGAGGCGATTTTCGCCTACACATCCGTCATCGTCGAGCGCACGCGAGAAGGCACGAAATGACCGACAAGATCTCCGCCGCAGTGAGCGTCCTAGCTAAGGCGCGGCCGCCCGGGGAGGCGATTGCGGCGCTGCCCGACGACCTTGCGCCCTCCGACATGGCCGAGGCCTGGGCGATGCATCAGGCCGCCGTAGCGCTGCTCGGACCTGTGGTCGGCTGGAAGACCGGCGCGCCGACGCCCGAGGCCGAGCCGATGCTTGGCGAGATCACCGCCGACACGATCCATCAGAGCCCGGCGACCGTCCCAGCGGCCGCGCTCAGGCTCTGGGCGGTCGAGGCCGAGATCGCCGTGACGTTCGGGCGCGACCTGCCGGCGAAGGACGGCGGCTACTCGGCCGATGAGGTGCTGGCCGCGGTCGCCACATGGCACGCCGCGATCGAGGTGCTGGACACCGCCTTCGCGGATTGGAAGGCGACGTCGCCGCTCTCGAAATTCGCCGACCGCCAGAGCCACGGCCTGCTGATCCTCGGCCCCGGCTCGGCCGAGAGGCCGTCAGGGCCGCTCGGCGAACTCCCGGTGAAGCTCAGGATCGACGGCGAGGTCGCCTACGACCTCCGCGGCGGAAATTCGGCCGGCGACCCGACGCGGCTGCTGGTTTCGCTCGTCAACCGCTTCGCCTCGCAGCAGCGCTGCGTGAAGGCCGGCGACGTCGTCACCACCGGCTCGACGACGCCGTTCCACCGGGTCTCGGCAGGTCAGCGGGTCGTGGCGGAGTTCGACGGACTGGCGCCCGCGGAGCTGACGGTCGGCGCCTGAGCCTTCGCGGGCTGCGGCCTGCGCCGAATGTCGGGGCGGATCGACGAGAAGGCGTCGTCCAGGCC
>NZ_RYFI01000004.1:200259-228064 GCF_004103825.1 Hansschlegelia zhihuaiae | reverse complement strand
CGGGGCCGAGACGATGGCGCCGGCGGCCGCGCCGGCGCCGGTCGCCACCCCCGTGGCGAGCTGGCCGACGCGCTCGCCGAGCGACAGGTCGCTGTCGGCGATCTGCTGGCCCTCGACCAGCCGCCCGCCGATCGCCTTCACCACCGCGCTGCTCGTGAACCTGCCGTGGCGCAGCTGGTCGGCGGATTCGAGGTCGGTCAGGTCGAAGGCGTCGATCTTCTGGGTCCCGAACTCGGAAGCGTAGGGCTCGGCTTTCGGGTCGATCGCGCCGAGCCGCGGCACCTGCCCGGCGATGCGGCTCGAGACCAGCAGGGCGCGGTCGTCGGTCGACGTGAAGACCGTGAAGCGCGGGCGGGCCGCGGGGTCGCCCATCTCGCCGAGCTGCTGCTTGAACACGTCGACGTCGACGTCGGGCGCCGCGAGGATGACGTTGCGGATCTTCGGCGCGATGCGGCCGTCGCGGATCGCCATCTGGCGCAGCGATTCGAGCACCAGAAAGCTGCCCATCGAATGGGCGAGCACCGAGACGTCCTCGACCGACTTCTCCTTGGCCAGCGCCTGCAGCGCCTCCTCGAGGGCGTCGCGGGAGTAGTTCGTGCTCTCCCGGTCGTAGGCGTAGGCGAACACCGAGCCGCGCGACGGCCAGGTGAACAGGATCGGCACCGCGTCGGTCCCGCTGTCATGCGCGATCTGCGCGAAGCGATAGACCGCGTCCTCATAGGTGTTGTTGAAGCCGTGCACGAACAGCAGCACGTGGCGCCGGCCGCCGGCCTCGCGACGGAACCACGCGCGCGCCTCGTCGCGCGTCAGGTCCTGCGCGCTCAGCGTCGCGAACTCTTTCGAAGGATCCGGCGGCAGCCGCTTCGGCCACTGCACGTCGCCGGGCTTGCGGACGGAGTCCGGCGGGATCGAGATGCGGAAGTCCGTGAGCGAAATCTTCGCCGCCCGTTCGCCCGAGAACAGCTTGCCGGGCTCGGTCGTGGCCTTGCGGGTCGTGATCGCCAGCAGGTCGACGGTCGCCGCGCCGGGCGCGGCCGTCGGGGTGGGCGTCAGCACGCCTTCGGGCCGGCCGCCGCAGCCCGCGAGCGTGAGCAAGGCGAGCGTCGCCCCCAAGACGCGGCATCCGAACGCGAGAGCCCGTGAACGATCAGCCCCCACCACGCGCACGCTCCCCGAAGGCGGCAGACGGACCCCACGACCATCTCGGGTTCCCCATAGACCCGAACGCCCGCCCAGTCGACCGCAGCCTGCGCCAACCGGCGCGAAAGAGGTATTCTGACGATCTTAAGATGTCTTGCTACCGTGTCGCGGCGCAGCATGAACGTCATATGAACAGCCGATACATGTAAGATGCACGGACGCCGGTTTATTGCTGAAGGCTAAGTGGCGCGTCATTGACGAATCGCGCCCGGCGGATAGGTAGCCCGCAGGGTGACAGGGCGCTCGTGGCGCGTGACCATCGAAAAGCCTGAAACGCGACAAGGTTGATCATGAGAAAGACAAAAATTCTGCTGCTCGCGGGCACGGTTCTGCCGGCTTTCGCGATCATGGCGCCGGCGATGGCCCAAGGCGCGCGGAGCGACGCGCCGATCGTGCTCGCTCAGGGCGCCGACCGTGAGGAGCGCGGGGGCGGAGGCGAGCGTCGTCAGGAACGTCAGGAACGTCAGGAGCAGCGCCAGGAGCGCCGACAGGAGCGCCAGGAGCAGCGCCAGGAGCGCGCCGCGCCTGCGGAGCGTCCGGCGTCCTCAGAGCGCGCCGCCCCGGCCGAACGCGCGACCCCCTCGCAGCGGGCGACGCCCGCCGAACGCCCGACCCCCTCGGAGCGCGCCGCCCCCGCCGAGCGCGCGACCCCCTCGGAGCGGGCGACGCCCGCCGAGCGCGCGACCCCCTCGGAACGCGCCGCCCCCGCCGAGCGCGCTACGCCGTCCGACCGCGCCCAGCCGCGCGACGACGGGCAGGGCGACCGCCAGCAGCGCATGCGCGAGCAGCGCCAGCAGGAGCGTCAGGAGCAGCGCCAGGAGCGCCGGCAGGACGCTGGCGGCGCCGGGCAGCAGGACGATCGCCAGGACCGGCTCCGCGAGATGCGCGAGCAGCGTCAGAAGGACCGCCAGGGCCAGACGCAGGATCAGCCCACGGACGCCCAGCCGGACCGCCGCGATCAGATGCGCGAGGACCGCAAGCAGGAGCGCCCGGACGCCCAGCAGGACCGGCGCGACCGCCTGCAGGACATGCGCGACGACCGCAAGGAGAAGCGGGAGGACGCCCAGGAGAAGCGTGAGGATCGCCAGGAGAAGCGCGAGGATGCGCGCGATCAGCGGCAGGACGATCGTCAGCAGGACCGCGTCGACCGCCTCAAGGATCGCAACCAGAGCCTCGAGGACCGCATCCGCGACGAGCGCAAGGACGCCCGCGACGACCGCGACCGCCTGAACGACAAGATCGACAGGCTGAAGGACCAGCGGAAGGAGCGCCGCGACGGCGACCGGATCATCATCACCGAGCCCGGCGGCCGCACGATCATCCGCGACGGCAACCGGACCATCATCCGGCGCGACGAGACCGCCCGGTTCCGGATCGGGATCGACTCGCGGAACATCCGCGAGGAGCGCCGCAACGGCGAGATCCGCACTGTCGTGACGCGGCCGGACGGTTCCCGCGTGGTCACCGTCACGGATGAGGACGGAAGGCTGATCCGCCGGGTCCGCGAATATCGCGGCCAGGAATACGTGCTGATCGACAACCGGCCGCGCGGCGGCCGCGGCGGCGTGTTCGTCACTCTCGACATCGCGCCGCCGCGGATCTCGATCCCGCGCGAGCGCTACATCGTCGACGCCGACTCCGCCTCGGCCGACGACATCGAGGAGGCCTTCACCGCGCCGCCGGTCGCGCGGCTCGAGCGCAGCTATTCGCTCGACGAGATTCGCCAGAGCGAGCCGCTGCGCCAGCATGTCCGCAGCGTCGACCTCGACTCGATCGTGTTCGACACGGGCTCTTGGGAGGTCCGCGACGACCAGATCAAGAAGCTCGAGAATGTCGGCATCGCGATGGAGGACGCGGTCAAGAAGGACCCGAAGACGGTCTTCATGATCGAGGGCCACACCGACGCGGTGGGGTCTGACGACGACAACCTGTCGCTCTCGGACCGTCGCGCGGAGTCGGTCGCCGAGGTGTTGACCAAGTATTTCGACATCCCGGCCGAGAACCTGACGACGCAGGGCTATGGCGAGCAGTATCTCAAGGTCCAGACCGACGGCGCCGAGGAGCGCAACCGCCGCGTGACGGTGCGCAACATCACGCCGCTGCTGTCGAGCAGCAACTGATCGCGAGGGAGCGCCCTACTCGGGCCCCCTGAAAAATGAAGGCGCGCGAGACTCTTCTCGCGCGCCTTTTCCTTGTGCGCCTTCTGCCGAAAGTTAAGGACTGTTGGCGCGCCTAAATTTCGCCCTAACCTTATCTCGGTAGGCCGCCTCGAGCGTCGTCGCGGCCATGGGCGGGAGATGCGGGATGGCGGCGGCAGACAGCGACGCGACGGGCGAACCGAAACTCGACCGTTCGGTCACACTCTGGCAGATCACGCTCTACGGTCTGGGCTCGATGCTCGGCGCCGGCATCTACGGACTGATCGGCCAGGCGGCCGGCCAGCTCGGCTCCGCGGTGTGGATGGCGTTCATCGTCTCCATGATCGCCGCGATGCTGACAGGGCTCTCCTACGCCAACATCGTCTCGCGCTACCCGAAGGCCGGCGGCGCGGCCTATGTCACGCAGCGCGCCTACATGATCCCGCTGCTGTCCTACGTGGTCGGACTCACGGTGGTGTGCTCGGGCCTCACCTCGATCGCGACCCAGTCGAACGTGGTGGCGGAAAGCATCGCCAAGCTCACCGGCCTCACCATACCGATCTGGATCCTGGCCATCGGCTTCCTGATGTTCATCGGCGGCATCCTGCTGCGCGGCATCAAGGAATGCATGTGGTTCAACGCGCTCTGCACGATCATCGAGGCGTCAGGCCTGCTGATCGTGATCGCCTCGGGCGTGAGTTACTGGGGCTCGCAGAACCTCATGACCTTCCCGCCGGAGGCGAGCCACAATGGCGAGCTCGGCGCGATCGCGATTCTGGTCATGCAGGGCGCGGTGCTGACCTTCTTCTCCTTCATCGGCTTCGAGGACATGCTGAACGTCGCCGAGGAGGTGAAGGACCCCAAGCGCAACATGCCGCTCGCGATCATCCTGGCGATGCTCGCCGCCACCGTGATCTACATGGCGGTCGCGGTCACGGCGGTCTCGGTCATCCCGTGGAACGAGCTGCCCAAGGCGCTCGCGCTGGTCGCCGTGGTCGAGAAGGCGTGGCCCTGGTTCCCGCCGATCATCCTGTCCGTCATCACCATCTTCGCAGTGTCGAACACGGCGCTCGTCAACTGGGTGATGGGCTCCCGGCTGCTCTACGGCATGTCGAAGCAGGGGCTGATGCCGGAGGCGCTCGGCAAGGTGAACGCGTCGCGGCGCACGCCTCATGTCGCGATCCTCGCGATCTTCTGCATCGTCGTGGCTCTGTCGCTCATCGGCGACATCAAGGCGCTGGCGCAGTCGACCGTGCTGCTGCTCCTCACCGTGTTCACGATCGTCAACCTCGCGCTCGTCGTGCTGAAGAACCGCGAGCCTGCCCCCGAGGGCACGTTCGAGGTGCCCACCATCATCCCGATCCTCGGCGCGGTGGTGTGCTCGGCGCTGATCGTGGTGCGGCTGTTCCACGGCGGCGACTTCACGGCCCCGGCGATCGCGATCGGCCTTATCCTGCTCATCACGGCGCTCTATTTCGTGACGGGAGCCGGCCGCGATCAGCAGCGCCTCCGCCGCTTCATCGAGCAGGAGGACGCCGCCGCGGAGGCGTGAGGCGGAGTTCCTGCTGAGTGAAAGTCGCGCTGGTCGTCAACAAGTCCTCGGGCTCGCTGCTGGGTTGGCCCGACCCGGCGGGCGAGCTCGAGGCGAAGCTCGCGGCCGCAGGTCTCGAGATCGGCGCGGTCCTCGACGGCGACTCGACGGACCTCGCCGAGCGCATGGCGCACGCGCGCGACCTGCCGGTCGACGCCGTGGTGACCGCCGGCGGCGACGGCACGATCTCGGCGGCGGCGGCGGCGCTGCTCGGGTCCGGCAAGGCGCTCGCGCCGCTGCCGCTCGGCACCATGAACCTGCTCGCCAAGGACCTCGGCATCCCGGTCGATCTCGACGCGGCGATCGCGGCGCTGGCGGGTTCGGAGGCGATCGACATCGACGTCGGCGACGTCAACGGCCACAAGTTCCTGTGCAACGCGATGCTCGGCGTGCCGGCGCGGCTCGCCGAGCGCCGCGAGCGCAACCGGTTGAACATGGGAGTCATCGGCTGGTGGAAGCACTCGCTCGCCACCCTAAAAGCCATGTATCGTTATCCCCCGATGCGGATCGGTCTCGACCTCGGGGACGGGCCAGTCACGCTCCGGTCGAAGGCCGTGGTGGTGGCCAACAACGCCTATGACGAAGGTTTCGGCCAGGTGCTCTCCCGCTCCCGCCTCGACCGCGGCGAGCTCACCGTCTACGCCACGCGGCGGCTGAGCGTCTGGCCGCTCGTGAGGCTCTCGACCCGCATGGCGCTCGGACACTGGACCGATGACGTCGACCTCGAGACCCATCACGTCCGCGAGCTCGCGGTGACGAGCCGCCGCCGGCTGATACGGGTGATGCTCGACGGCGAGACGCGGCTGATCCGGCCGCCGCTGACCTTCTCCGTCCTGCCCAAGGCGCTGAAAGTCCTGCGGCCCCGCATCGCGGCGCCCGCGCCCGAGCCCGAGCTGGAGGACGCGGCGTGACCCGCCTCGTCCACCTGTCCGACCTGCATTTCGACCGCGTCGACCCGGTCATCGTCGCGGCGCTGCGCGACGAGATCAACGGTGACCCGCCGGACCTGGTGGCGGTCTCGGGCGACCTCACGCAGCGCGCCCACCGGCACGAATATCACCGGGCCAGCGAGTTCCTGCGCAGCCTGAACGCGCCGGTGCTCGCGGTGCCCGGCAATCACGACATCTCCTACATCCATCTAATCCAGCGCTTCGTCGACCCGTTCCGGCGCTGGCGGCGCTATGTCAGCCGCGAGCTCGAGCCGACCTGGCACGACGACACGATCGCGGTGCTCGGCCTCAACACCGCGAGGCGCTGGGCGCTGTCGCTCGACTGGTCGAACGGCCGCTTCGGGCTCGGCCAACTGCTGCGCTTCCGTCGCCGCGCAGAAGCGCTGCCGAGTCACCTGTTCCGCGTCGTGGTGGCGCATCACGCGCTGCATCCGCCGGAGCGCGAGCCGGAGCTCGACGTGGTCGGGCGCGCCTCCGCCGCGCTCGAGACCTTCAAGAGCCTGAAGGTCGGCCTGGTGCTTGCCGGCCATCACCACCGCGGCTATCTGCACGCCCACGAGCCCGCCGAGGAGGGGCCGGGGCTGATCGTCGCTCAGGTCTCGACCGCGACCTCGACGCGGCTCCGGGGCGAGCCCAACGCCTTCCACCGCATCGAGGTCGGCAAGGACGGAAGCGTGACGATCGAGGTCTGCGCCTGGGACGGCCACCGATGGACCGACATTCCGGCGCGCGAGCAGGGCGTGACCCGAGCGCGGCTCCCGCCGCCCAACGGAGACGACCGCGCGCCGTTCGTCCAGCCGCAGGTGACCGAGATGGCCGGCCGCGACCACGCGCCCGCGGGGCTGGGGTGACGGCTCGGACCTGGCAGAATAAATCGTCATCGCCGGGCTCGACCCGGCGATCCATCTCCTTGGCCAGGAGGATGGATGCCCGGGTCAAGCCCGGGCATGACGGCTGGGGAGTTCCGCCAGCCCGCGGCTCAGCTCTTGGCGACGCAGACGCTGCCGACGCCGCCCATGCCGATGCGCCGCGCCGCGCCCTTCGACAAATCGAGGAAGCGCCCCTTGATGAAGGGGCCGCGATCGTTGACGCGCACCACCACGCTCTTGCCGGTCCGCTTGTTCGAGACTTTGAGCATGGTGCCGAACGGCAGCGAGCGGTGCGCCGCGGTGAGCGCATAGGGTTGCATCCGCTCGCCGCTCGCGGTCTTGGAACGAAGCGCGTACCATGAGGCCTTGCCGCACTGGGCGGAGGCGGCCTCGACCCCGAAAGTCGCAAGAAGGCCGAACGCGAGCGCGCCGGCGAGCGCCGGCCTGGCGGCTATTGTCATCAGATGATCCCCGAACAGGTTCGTTTCGGGTGCTCCCCTAGGGGCCGAATGTGCGCCTCGGAAGGACATTTCGGGGCCATTGTGCGATGCGGAAAAGGTTCCCTGATACAGCGCAACGTTTTTTGGCGTGCGCCGCCGGTCATGTCCCGGCCTTGAGCCCGGACCCATTGGGCGCGGCCGGCGAAGAGAATGCGCCGCCGGTAATGGGTCAGTTTGACATCGTGTCCGATTGACGGCGTGGAAGCCGGGCGGGCGGCATGCCATACTGGGGTCATGCCGTATTTTGCCGAGATCATCCATTTCCATTCGCAGACGCCGGACGGGTTCCCGATCGAGCGCCTTGATCACCCGTACCCGACGATCGACGCTGCAGTGGTCGGCGCAACCCAGCACCTGCGTGCGATCAACGCAGAGCCCGGAACGGCCACTTTCCGGATTGTGGACGAAGACGGCAGCTTCATTGAACTGACGGACGAACAGGCAGGCCGGTGAGTATCAAGTCCAGCTAGCGCGGTCGGATAAGACCCGTAACGCCGGATGGCTAATATCGAACAGGCGCGATTTACTTGATAAACCCTACAAGGTCGGAGTCGCGACCCGCGGGGGCCTGTCCGAGCAGCAGAAGATCGCCGACGCCTTCTTCGCCGAGGGGTTGTTCCTCAAGAAGGTCGACGCCGCCGACGTCGCGATCTGGACGCCGTCGACGCTGTGACGCCGGGGTGACGGCGGGGCGCGGCGCGTGTAAGCCAGCCGCGGCCCCGCCGGTCGATCTCCATCCGACGGGTCGAAGGGCCGTCCCCTCGCGCCCATTTCAAACCGATGACCGACGCCGCCCTCAGCCTCCGCCCCGCATCGCCCTACGCCCATGAGGTGGAGCGACGCCGCACCTTCGCGATCATCTCGCATCCCGACGCGGGCAAGACCACGCTGACCGAGAAGCTCTTGATGTTCGGCGGCGCGATCCAGCTCGCCGGGCAGGTCAAGGCCAAGGGCGAGCGCCGCCGCACCCGCTCGGACTGGATGGCGATCGAGCGCGAGCGCGGCATCTCGGTCGTGACCTCGGTCATGACCTTCGAATACCGCAACTGCGTCTTCAACCTGCTCGACACGCCGGGCCACGAGGACTTCTCCGAGGACACCTATCGGACGCTGACCGCGGTCGACTCGGCCGTGATGGTGATCGACGCCGCCAAGGGCATCGAGGAGCGCACCAAGAAGCTGTTCGAGGTTTGCCGCCTGCGCGACATCCCGATCGTGACCTTCGTCAACAAGATGGACCGCGAGAGCCGCGACCCGTTCGAGATCCTGGACGAGATCGAGCAGACGCTCGCGCTCGACGTCGCGCCGCTGACCTGGCCGATCGGCGGCGGCCGCGACTTCGCCGGCACCTTCGAGCTGAAGTCCGGCCGCATCCGCCTGGTCGACGGCGGCGACGATTTCGCGGGCGAGGGACTGGGCGCGCTGAAGGGGCTGGTCTCGGAGCACCGGCTCGCCACGGTGACGGAGGAGCTGGAACTCGCCCAGGGCGCACTGAAGGCCTTCGACCTGACGTCGTTCCGCGAGGGCCATCTGACGCCGGTGCTGTTCGGCTCGGCGCTCCGGAACTTCGGCGTCCGCGACCTGCTCGACGCGCTCGCCGACCTCGCGCCCGCGCCGCAGGGCCTCGACTCGGACAAGCGTCCCGTGGAGCCCGACGAGCCGCGCATGACCGCCTTCGTGTTCAAGGTCCAAGCCAACATGGACCCGAACCACCGCGACCGCATCGCCTTCGTGAGGATCTGCTCCGGCAAGCTCACGCGCGGCATGAAGGTCAAGCAGACCCGCACCCAGAAGATGATCGGTGTTCATGCGCCACAGTTCTTCTTCGCGCAGGACAGGGCCCTGGCCGAGGAGGCCTATGCGGGCGACGTGGTGGGCATCCCGAACCATGGCGCGCTCCGCATCGGCGACACGCTGACCGAGGGCGAGGACATCTCGTTCCTCGGCGTGCCGAGCTTCGCGCCCGAGATCCTGCGCCGCGTGCGCCTCGAAGACGCGATGAAGGCCAAGAAGCTGAAATCCGCGCTCCAGGAGCTGGCCGAGGAGGGCGTCGTCCAGGTGTTCCGGCCGCTCGACGGCTCCCCGGCGCTGGTCGGCGTCGTGGGCGCGCTGCAGCTCGACGTGCTGACGGGGCGTCTCCTGGCGGAATACGGGCTCGAGGTCGGCTTCGAGCAGAGCCAGTATTCGATCGCCCGCTGGGTCACCGCGCCGACCAAACAGGCGCTCGACGAGTTCGTGGCCGCCAACCGCTCCGGCCTCGCCGAGGACCTCGACGGCGACCCCGTGCTGCTCGCGGGCTCGGCCTTCCAGATGAGCCGCGCCAAGGACCGATGGGAGAAGATCGAGTTCACGGATGTGAAGGACGTCCGGAAGGCGGCGTGAGAATTCTGCCCTTCTCCCGCAGAGCGGGAGAAGGTGGCCGAGGCGAAGCCGAGGTCGGATGAGGGTGCGTCCGGGCGATGCGGGACGGCCAGAAGAGGGATTTCGCGCGGTAGCTGCGGCGAAAGTCGACCGAAGCCGAGCGCGCGATGTGGCGTCTGCTCAGAGACCGAAGCCTGTTGCGCCTGAAGTTTCGACGGCAAACGCCGGTTGGTCCTTATATCGTTGATTCGCCTGCGTTTCCGCTCGTCTCATTGTCGAGCTCGATGGCGGCCAGCACGCGGGGTCAGAGGGCGACCGGATCCGCGACTCCCACCTCCACGACTTGGGCTGGAATGTGCTGCGGGTTTGGAACGCCGAACTGTTCTCGAACCGGGAAGGCGTCCTGATGGCGGTGGCCGGCGCGGCTGGGATCAGATTGGGCGACGGCGCGTAGCGGGGCGGACAGCCCCTCACCCTTACCCTCTCCCGCAAGCGGGAGAGGGGATCGGCGACGTCGACGCCTCCTTCACGCCGGCTCCCGCTCCCTGACGCCCTCGAAGCACGGGCGCCTTCTCGCCAGCTCCTGGCCGACATGGTCCATGAAGGCGCGTATGCGGGCCGAGGAGCGCAGGTCGGGGTGGGTCAGGATCCACAGTCCCGGCGGCTGCTGGCCGGGGGGATCGTAGAGCCTCACGAGCCCCGGGAAGCGGCTCGCGATGTAGCAGGGCAGCGGCCCGACCCCGATGCCGGCCGCGATCGCCTCGGCCATGCCGAGCACGGTGTTCAGCCGGTAAACCATCTTGTGTTCGCCGACCTGGTCGCGCAGCCAGCGCTGCAGATGGCCGAGCATGTCGCCCGGTCCGATCCAGGGCAGGTGGTCGAGCGCCTCGACGCTGTCGACGGCGCGCAAGGGCGCGAGGCCGTAGACCGCCCAATAGATCGAGGCGAGGCGGCGGCCGACCAGCGTCTCGGGCGGCGCGGAGGTGACGCGGAGCGCGATGTCGGCGTCGCGCTTCGACAGGTTCAGCACCGCGTTGCCGACCACGACGTCGAGGGTGATGTCCGGATAGGCGCGGCGGAAGCCGGCGAACACGTCGGTCAGAGCGTGTATCAGTAGGCTGTCGTTCGTGGTGACCCGGAGCTCGCCGGTGGGCGCGAGGTCCTGTCCCAGGACGCGCCGCTCGAACGATACGATGTCGTCGGACATCCGATCGGCGATCGCCGCCATCTCGTCGCCCGCGGTGGTGAGCCCGTAGCCGGCGCGCCCGCGCTCGAACAGCCGCGCGCCGAGCCTGTCCTCCAGCGCTCCGAGGCGGCGGAAGACCGTCGAGGCGTTGACGCCCAGAATGTCCGCGGCGCCGGCCAGCGAGCGCCGCTCCGCAATGGCCTTCACGAGGCGGAAGTCGTCCCAAGCGAGCATGGAAGTCTGCCGAGTGAGGAAAAACGTCATTGCGTCAATGCAAGCCGTTTAGCCGATTTCGCCAGCGGTGTCATGCGGCGGCGTCGCGTGGGGTCAACAGGCGCTGATAGACCAGTCCCACGCCCACCAGCACGCCTCCGAGGCCGATGAAGGAGAGCGCCCGCCAGACGCCGCCGAGGCCTGCGAGGTCGAACAGGAAGACCTTCAGCGCCACCAGGACGATGACCGCCGCGGACGCCGAGCGCAGCATCAGGGATCGGCGAAGGACTCCGAGCGTGAGCAGCGCGAGGCCGAAGACGAGCCAAACCACGGAATAGGCGTACCATTCGGCCTCACTCGCGTCCGGGCCGTCGAGAATCGGCCCGGCGAAGGCGCGCCGCGTCATCAGAGTGACGTAGAGGAAGCCGAGCGCGAGCGCTGCGGCGCCGAGCGCCTGGGCGACCCAGGCCAGCCGGCCTTCGCCTGAGAACCGCGCCGCCGCGAGCGCCGCGACGGCGGGGAGGAGATAGCCGGGCAGCAGCGTGTTGAGCAGAGCGCCCCCGCCGACCGGCTCGCCGGTCACATAGGGGTTCGCGCCGGCGAGAAGGCCTGCGAGCGCGAGGACGAGACCGAGCGCGCCAGCGGCCAGCGACCCCCATTTCAGGACAGGGCTCGAACGCAGCACGCCGAGCCGGCCGGCCAACGCCGCGAGCGCGAAGGCGACGGTCGCGTCGAGGCCGGCCTCCAGCAGCCTGACGCCCTCGCCGGCGAGGTCGCCGTCATGGGCGAAGTGGCGCGCCTGCATGAAGCCGAGCAGCAGAGCGAACAGCAGCGCCAGCCCCTCCAGCGCCTGCGCGGGCCAGGCCTGTCCGGCGCGGTCGAAGGCGCGCGCGCCGATCCAGAAGGCGAGCGCCGGCGCGCCATAGCCCCAGAGCAGCGCGTTGAAGACCGGCGTCGCGCCGAGGTCGTCGCCGACGATCCGCGGGTCGAGCGCGATGCGGGCCAGCACCAGCGCGGCGGCCGCCATCGCGACCCAACCGAGCGCGCGGATCGATCGTCTGACGGCGACGAGCCCGAGCGCCATCGCGAGGAAGGACAGCGCGACGGTGAGCGCGCCCTCGCGCATCGCCATCGCCAGACCGAGGCCGAGGGCGGTCGCGGCGCCGGTCGCGAAGGCCGCGGTCGCCATCGGGCTCGCTGCGTCGTTGGCCTCGCGCCGCGCGGCGTCTTCGGCGAGGCCTGCGAAGGCTGCGGCGAGCAGGACGGCGAGGCCCGCAAAGCGCAGGTCCGGCGCAAGCTCAGCGACCCGCCAATAGGCGAGCGCCAGCAGGACGAGCGGCGTC
The DNA here is from genome assembly GCF_004103825.1 of Hansschlegelia zhihuaiae. Lineage (GTDB taxonomy): Bacteria > Pseudomonadota > Alphaproteobacteria > Rhizobiales > Methylopilaceae > Methylopila > Methylopila zhihuaiae. Next base: position 215,713 of record NZ_RYFI01000004.1, on the reverse strand, counting down.
GCGGCCGCTGCGGCTGCGAGCAGGCCGGTGTGCCAGGCGGGTCGAGGCGGCCTCAGCCGCGCCGCGGCTGCGCCTGCGACGAGGAAGATCGCGCCCAGCATGGACGAGAAGGCGAGGAAGTCCCCGAGGCCCGCGGGGCGTGGCGTCTCGCCGGGTCCGGGCAGGCTGGTCGCCTCGGCGACCGCGGCGAGCGCGGCGTCGTCGAAGGACAGCGCGACGAGGCCGGCCAGAAGTCCGCCGGCGACCGCGACGGGCGCGAGGCCCGGCGCCCAGGCGCCGAGCCCGAGCGTCGCGGCGAGAATCGCCCCGGTCGCGAGGAGCGCCGCGGTTCCGTAGCCGTCGATCGCCGGCGCGGCGGCCGCGAGGAGGGCGAAGAGCGTGATCAGCGGCGCGGCGATCCAGTCGGGCTGCGCCGCCGCCGGCGGCGCCTGGAGCCGTGCTCCGGAATGCATCAGGGCGGCGAGCGCGATCAGCGCCGTCGCATAGACCAGAAGCGCGGCGGCGTCGTCGCCGAGTCCGCCGAGCGCCGCCAGCGCGCCCCAGAAGAACGCGGCCGCCCCGGCCGCGAGCGCCAGCGCCGGCCAGTTCCTGAGCCGCGCGACCGCGAAGGAAGCGGCGGTCGGGCCGAGCAAATAGAGGAACAGCGCCCACGCGTCCGGTTCGTCGCCCGAGACGAGGGCAGGGGCGGCGTAGGCGCCGATCAGGCCGAGCGCGCCGAGGACGGGACCGTGCAGCGCCGCGGCCAGCAGTGTCGCAACCGCGACGACGCCAAGTCCGATGATGGCGGCCGCCGGGGCTAAGAAGCCGTAAAGCGCATAGGCCGCGTAGATCGTCGCGAAGGCGCCGGTCGCGCCGGCGGATGTGACGATGGCCGGAATGTCGATCGGTCGGCGCGGCCGGCCCCTCGCGGCCTCGCCTCGGCGGAGCCGTTCGCCGACCGTAAGCAGCGACAGCGAAAACACCGCCCCGAGGGTCACCCGGGCCGCCGGTCCGATCAGGCCCTGTTCGATCGAGTAGCGCACGAGGAACACGCCGCCGAGCGCCAGCGCGAGGCCGCCGACGATCACCGACCAGCGGGCGCCGATCCGCTCCTCCAGCGAGCGCGCAGGCTCGGCGGCTCGCTCGGGCTTGCGGCTCGGCGGGACGGAACGCGCCGCCGGCCGCGGGGCGGCCGGGGGCGCGGCAGAGGCGGCTTCGGGTCGAGGGGCCGGGGATTCGGCCGCGGGCGGGGCGCTCGTTTCAGCTCCGGGCGCCGCCGGGCGGCGCGCAAGCTCGCTCTCGAGCGCGACGATCCTGCGCTCGAGCGGCTCGATCCGCCGGCGCGCCTGGACGCCCAGAACGAGTCCCGCGAATGCCGCGACCGGGATCGCGAGCAGCAGAAGGGCGAGAAGGGTCCAGATGTCGAACGTGGCGCGCCCCCGAGCCGAAGGAGCGCGACGTTAAGCCGTCGCGGCCCGCGGTCAAAGCGGCGGCGTCATCTCTTTCGCCGCGTCACCGTGCGCCTCACGCGTCGCTTGGCGCGCCGCCAGATCCCGGGCGGCCGCTCGGGGTCGACGAAGTCGGTCTCGGCCAGCGCCTCCTCGAACTCGCCGACCTCGCGGATCGGCAGCGGGACGAGCCGCCGGCCGTCCTTCGACAGCGCCTCGATCGCGGCGATCAGCGACCCGGTCTCCTCGATCTTGGCGGCCACCGCTTCGGGCGTCGCGCCCAGATGTTCGGCCAGCAGGTCGTGGCGCACCCGCAGAACCTCGGCGCTCAGCCGCGCGTCTCCGCGGGCCTCGATCGCGAGGTCGCATTCTGTGTCGAAGCCCATCGACCGGTTGTTGAGGTTCGACGAACCGATTCGGAGCAACTCGTCGTCCACGATCATGACCTTGGCGTGGACGTAGATCGCGACGCCGGCGGCGGTCGCGGGCCAGTAGATGCGGAAGCGGCCCTGCGTGTCCGCCTGCTTTACATGGGAGAGCAGCCGCGCCCGGGCCGCGCCCATGGTGGACTCCTCGAGCCATCCGTCCTGCGATTCCGGATTGACGACCACGAACTCCGGTCCGTCCGGCTCTCGAAGGCGGCGGATCACGGCCTCGGCGATCTCGCGGCTCGCGAAATACTGGCTCTCGACATAGACGGAGCGCTTCGCTCGCGCGATCGCGGCGAGGTAGAGCTCCTCGATCTCGTTGACCTGGTCTTCGTTCTCATAGGCCGCGACCGTCCGCGCGATTCCGAGGTCGACGTCGGCCAGGGTCGGGACGAGATCGTCCGGCCAGGGATCGTCGACGGGCGGCGTCGGGTCGAGCGTCACGCCGGTCGCGCGGCGCCAGCGCTCGCGGCCGATCTCGCCGAGCGCCTTGGCCGCCGGCCCGTCGACGCAGGTCGTGGCGTCGTGCCAGGGCGGCAGCGGCCGGCCCCAGGGCGAGCGGCGCGACGGGTGGTCGTCGCGATGCTCGCGCGTGTCCCAGCGGCCGAGCGTCATGTCGATGCCGCCGCAGAAGGCGAGCGCGTCGTCGATCACCACGATCTTCTGGTGATGGGCCGCCATCCGCGGATGCGCGCCGTCGAGCTTGGTGCGGATGTTCTTCTGCGCCATCCACTGCAGCAGGTAGTAGGGCGTCTCGCCGCGCGCGAGCGACTCGATCACGCCGAGGTCCCACTTCAGCAGGTAGATCTGCAGCTCGGGCCGGCGCCTGGCGATCCAGGTCAGGAACGGGCCGAGCCTGTTCGGCCCCTCCAGGGTCGCGCCTTCGGGCTCGAACTCGATTCTTGAGTCGAAGTCCCAGCCGATCAGCATGACGCGGTGGTCGGCGTCGAGGATCGCCTGCTTGGCGCGCCGGTAATACTCGGCGGCGTCGACGATCAGCGCGAAGCGGTTCGCGCGCTCGATCCGCCAGCAGGTGTCGCCCGGAACAAGCAGGGGCTTTTCGGTCATCCTTGATCGCGCGCTCGCCGCCTCGGAGGCGGGTTATAGCGCGCGCCGCCGCGACGTCCCGGCCGCAACGCGATCAGCCGCGTCCGAAGCGCAGGCCCGGCGCCGGCCGCTCCTCGATCACCTCGCGACGGAAACGATAGAGCTGCGCCGGACGGCCGCCGGTCGCGGTCTCGGACGCGCCGGTCGGCTCGACCAGCGCCGCGGCTTCGACCAGCCGGCGGAAATTCTGCTTGTGGAGCCTGCGGCCCGCGACCGCCTCGACAGTCTGCTGCAGGGCCGTCAGCGTGAAGCGCGGCGGCATCAGCTCGAACACCACCGGCCGGTATTTCAGCTTGCCGCGCAGCCGCCCCATCGCGGTCGCCAGGATGCGGCGGTGGTCGTCACGCAACGGTTCGCCGAGCGCCGGAAGAATTTCACGCGCGAGCGCAGCGGGCCGGCCGTCGCGGCGCGCCTCCTCCAAGAGGCCGGCCTCGTAGAGCAGTTCGTAGCGGTCGAGCACCTTTTCCTCGTCCCATGGGCTGCCGTCCATGCCGAAGCAGAGCCGCGCCCGGGCGAGCCGCGGCAGCGCGCGTCCGGTCTCGGCCTCCGGCGCCTCCGCGGTCCAGCGGCCGAGAGCCGGCAGAATCGCGGCGTCGAGCACCTCGGGGCGGCGGCGGCGCCAGTCCTCCCATGGAAAGTAGCGGTACCAGGGCCGGAACGAGGCGCCGGCCTCCATCGGCGCCGCGCCCGGGGGGCGGCGGGTGAGCGCCAGATACCCGATCGAGACCATGTGCGGGGCGCTTGGCGCGACGGCGCGGCCGCGGTCGCCGAAGGTGTAGAGCTGCTCGACATAGCCGACGTCGAGCGCGGTCTGCTCGGCGATCGAGGTCCTGAGCGCGAGCTCGAGCGTGCGGTGGCGCGCCGGGTCGAAGGCGCCCGAAGGGAGGCCGGCCTGGCCGTTTCCGCTCTGCGCGACGAGAATGACCGGCGCGTCGCCCTCCACCGCGACGACTGCGGCCGACAGGCCGATCCCGACAGTGGCTGATTCGTTCACGGTGTCCTCGAGCGTCGCCCAAAGCTCATGCAGAGCGCCGTCGCCGTTCGACGGTTCGCGCTGCCGTCGTCGGCCGACGCGTGACGATTTCCGATTGGGCGCCGGAATGCAAAAACGCCGCCCGTCCGGGGATGGACGGGCGGCGCAAGTTTTGGCCCGGGCCAGCGGCGGAGGAAGCCGTCAGACCGCGACCAGTTCCCGCGCGGGGGAGACCATGGGAACGAGCGCGAAGGGCGCTCCCTCGAAGGCGTCGCGTCCGCGGCCGATCGCCTCGACCGCAGCGACCATCCGGCCCCGCCGTCCGAGGGCGGCGTCGGCGAGCCGCACGATCAGACGGTTCGGGGTCGCGGTCGGGCTGAGCGAACGCAGGGTTCGGGCGAGCTCGAATTCGTCGCGCTCCGGCTCGCGGGCGCAGGCGATGGCGTAGGCGGCCGCCGTCGAGCGGCTGACGCCCGCATAGCAGTGCACCAGGATTGCCCGGTCGTCCGCCGCCGCGAAGTCGAGCGCCTCCGCGACATGCCGCTCGCAGGGCGGCACGTAGCCGCAAAGCGGCTCGGAGATGTCGTGGAAATAAAGCGTCAGATGGTCGGCGGCCGCGATTCGCTCGGGCCTTACGATCTCCGTGTCCTCGGTCACGAGGGACAGCAGCCGCCTCGCGCCGAATCGCTCGGCGCATTCTCTCAAGCGGGTGATGGGACATACGGCGATCATCGAACGAACGATAACAAACGTGCGCGCGGTTCGCATGATCCATATGGGTGAGGCCCGTCGGAACGCACTGAAAGTTCAAACGCTGAGCGTTTGGAATCTTTCGATGAATCGACGTTCCGCGACACTCGCCGGCCAGGGGGTCAGGTCGGCGTCGGCGGGCGTCCCGTCCGGGCGTCCGAAGAAGGTACGGGCCTCGCCGAGCGAGAAGCCCGCGAGCCGCGTGGCCTCCAGGAAGGCGGCGGTCGAGTCGGCCCGCTTGACGAGCTTCGTCTCCGCCGCGCCCGGCTCGGATGGTAACCCGAAACGCACTCGGATCGCAGCGGTCAGGCGGCTCTCGACGGCGCGGTATTGGTCGCCGATCACCGCCTTGAACGGGCTGATGATGTCGCCGATGACATATTCCGGGGCGTCGTGCAGCAGGGCCGCCAGCCGGAGCGGCGAGGGGGCGGCGGGCTCCAGCCGGCTGACGATCTCCTCGACCAGCAAGGAGTGCTGCGCGACGGAGAAAATGTGCGCCCCAATGGTCTGGCCGTTCCAGCGGGCGACCCTGGCGAGCCCGTGGGCGATGTCCTCAATTTCGACGTCGAGCGGGGATGGGTCGAGCAGGTCGAGCCGGCGGCCCGACAGCATGCGCTGCCAGGCGCGACGCGGGGCTGGGGCGGATCGCCGGCTCGGGGCCGACGCGGACGGCGTTCTTTCGGGCATTTGCCTTTGACAGTCTCTGGCGGGCGGCCGAACCATGCCGCCCAAAACAACGCCAAGCCAATTGTACGGAGGACGCCGATGACCGTGATCTACGGGCCCGACCACCGCGCGCTTCAGGACGAGCACGATTCGCGCCGGCTCGCCGACCTCTGGCAGAGCATGCTGATCCACCAGGAGCTCGCGCCCGAGGAACAGGCTTTCATCAGCTCGCGAGATTTCTTCTTCCTCGCGACCGTCGACGCCGAAGGCAAGCCGACCGTCTCCTACAAGGGCGGCGGCCAGGGCTTCGTGCGCGCCCTGGACCCGAAGACGCTGGCCTTCCCCGGCTATGACGGCAACGGCATGTTCCTCTCCGCCGGCAACATCGCCGAGAACCGGTCGGTTGGCATGCTGTTCATCGACTTCGAGACGCCGCACCGCCTGCGCGTCCAGGGCGAGGCGGAGCTGGTGCGCGGCGGCGAACTGGTCTCGAGCTTCCCCGGCGCGGCCTATGCGGTGCGGGTCGCGGTCACCGACGCCTTCGTCAATTGCGGCCGCTACATCCACAAGCATGCGCGCGTCGAGACCTCGCGGCATGTCCCGGACGCCGAAGGCAAACAGCCGATCGCCGAATGGAAGCGCATCGACGCCGTGCAGCCGCATCTGCCGAAACGCGACAAGTCGCCGGCGGAGGAGGCGGGCGAACTGACGATCGAGGAGTATGGCGCCAAGGTCGCCGAAGGCTCGACCTGAGGCTGTCGATTAGCTCGGCGCAATCCTGACCGGCGCGCGGTGCGGTAAGTCGTCGCGCGGCGTCTGCGATCGCCTTAACCGGCTCCGAACGGACGTGATCTAGGCTGGCCGGCGATGTCCACCGTCGCCCAGTCCCAGTTCCGGCCCGTTGCGCTTGAAGGCCGCGTCGTCATGACGGCGCTCGCCTGCCTGGGCGTGGCCGCGTCCTATCTGCTCTACTGGACGCTGTTCCCGGAGCTGCAGGCCGGCGCGATCGGCAATGACGCGTTGTTTCTGGCCGACGGCGCCCGCCGGATCGCGGCCGGCGCCACGCCGCATGCCGATTTCTCGCTGCCGACCGGGGCCGAGCCGTTTCTCGGCTATTATCTGGCCGAGCGTTTCCTTCCGCAGATCTCGCCCTTCATCGGCTCGCAGCTCTTCGGCTTCGCGCTGCTCGTCCCGTTGCTGATCGCCGCCGCCTCGCAGCTGCCGAGCCGTCTTGCCGCCGTGGCGCTGATCGCGCTCGCCTCGGCGGCGGCGCTGCTGCCGTTCAACCTGCTGCCCACGGCCTTCTACGGAATCTCGTTCCACGCCAGCTACAACCGGCTCGGGACCGCGTTCGCGATCATCTATCTCGCCTGGGTCTTCCGGGCGGGGACGCGGCCCGCCTGGGTCGACGGACTGCTGATCGGCTACGCGCTGCTGTTCGCGTTCTTTTTGAAGATCGTCTTCTTCGGCCTTGTGTTCGCGCCGCTTATCGTGCTCGTGGGCTTGGACGCGCGCTTTCGGCGGATGGCGCTGATCGGCGTCGCGGCCTTCGTTCTCGTCCTCGTCGCCGTGGAAGCCGCGACCGGGATGGTCGGGGCCTATCTCGCCGACATCCGGGCCATGAGCCGCGTCAATGGCGGCCGCGCGCCCTATCTCGCCGCCTCCTTCGTGTTCCGGAATCTCGTCGAGCTCGCGCTGGTCGCGGCCGCGATCGCGCTGCTCGTCTGGGACCGACTGCTCGCGTTCCGTCAATCTGGAGGACCGTTCTTCGACCGGGCGCGCCCGGTCGCCATCCCGGTCGCGCTCGCCGCGGCGCTCGGAGCGCTGGTGTTCGCTGAGAGCCAGGCGACCGGAGGCCTCGAAGCCACAGGCGCGCTGGGCCTGTTGTTCGCGCCGGGCCTGTTCCGGCCGGCGCGGACCGCGCCGCTGAGCGCGCCCGTCGCGACAGCCGCCGTCACCCTGGCCGGCGGCGTCTATGTCGCCACCGTCGTCGCGACCGCGGGCGGCGTCCTGCTCAAGCGGCAGGGGCCAACGGCGGCGGAGCCCTGGACGGCGCGCTTCATGCCGCATCTCGTCGTGCCGGAGGATCTGCGGCGCGAGTCCGAGGCGCTCGAGAAGCTATGGACCAATGGCCGGGAGGCCGTGAGCGCCCTCGGCCCGAACCAGGACAGCATTCTGCAGGGCTTTCGGCTGACCCAGTATCTCGCGGTCTGGCGGACGGTCGACGCGGCGATCGCGCGGCTCGGCGGGGAGCGCGACCTCGGCGGCGTCATGACGCTGACCAATGTCGACCTGTTCGGCCTCGCGCTCGGCGCGAAGCCCGTGGAAGGCGCGAAGGTGGTCCACGACGTCGGGCGCACCATCACGCCGCTGACGCCCCAGCAGGCGAGCGACTATCTCGCCGACGCCGACACGGTGTTCGAGCCGACCTGCAGGCTCGCCGAGGCGCCCGTGACCTCGATCGCGCCCTGGTTCACTTCTACGCTCGCGGCGGAGTTCACGGTGCGGGAACTCACCCCGTGCTGGACGATGCATCGCCGCAAGGTGGGCTGATCAGGCCGTCTTCGCCACTTCCGCATGGCGCCAGCAGTCGACCATGTGGTCGTTGATCATCCCGACGGCCTGCATGAACGCGTAGACGATGACAGGGCCGCAGAAGGCGAAGCCGCGGCGCTTCAGGTCCTTGGCGAGCGCCTCGGAGACCGGCGTCGAGGCCGGGACCTGGCCGATCTCGCGCCAGCTGTTGACCAGTGGCCGATCGCCGATGAAGCCCCAGAGATAGTCGGAAAAATCCTCGCCTCGTTCCCGCATGACGAGATAGGCGCGGGCGGATTTGATCGCGCCCTCGATCTTGGCGCGCGAGCGCACGATGCCGGCGTCGCCCATCAGCCGGGCGATCTCCTTGTCGCCATAGGCCGCGACCGTCTCCGGATGGAAGCCCTCGAAGGCGGCGCGGAAGGCCTCCCGCTTTCTGAGGATGGTGATCCAGGCGAGGCCGGCCTGGAAGCCGTCGAGCACGAGCTTCTCGTAGAGCGCCCGCGGGTCGCGCTCCGGCACGCCCCAATCCGTGTCGTGATAGGCGACGTAGAGTGGGTCGGTCCCGCACCAGCGGCACCGGCAACGGCCGTCTGAATGATTGAGGACGCCGGACGGAGCGGCGTCGCTCAAGCGGCGGTCTCGCCGGGAAAGGCGTAGCGGGCCCAGGCAGCCCTCTCGACGGTCAGCATCGCGGCCCCGGCGATCAGCGGCTGGCCGGCCTCGCGAGCCTCCGCCGCGCGATCGAGCCTGAGCAGCGCGAGGCCGCGTCCCTCCGAGGACGAGCCCATGCGGCCTATGGTGCGGTCGCCCGCCGTCACCGCCGCCCCGATCTCCGGCGGAAGACCGTCGATCAGCACCGGCGTCACCCGGGTGCGGGCCGTGCCGCGGTGCTCCATGCGGCTCACCACCTCCTGGCCGACATAGCAGCCCTTCTTGAAGTCGATGCCGTTGAGCTGGTCGAGACAGGCCTCGTGCGGGAACGCCTCGCCATAGACGAAGTCGAGCCCGCCCTGCGGCATGCCGAGCGCGATGCGGTGCGCGCGATAGCCCTCAAGCCCGACCGGGACGACGCCTTCGGGCATCTTCACGTCGGGCGCTACATAGGCGCGTCCTCCGAGGCCGGGCAGGCGCGGATCGATCACGAGCTCCGGTCCGCCGCGCGGCAGCAGTTCGCCGTCGCCCCAAAGGGCGAGCACCCGGACCTTGTCGCCAAGCTCGGCGATCTCGATCTTTGAACGGAGCTTGTAGAGGGCGAGACGGCGGGCGAGGTCCGCGGAAAGATGGCCGGGCGCGTCGAGCCTGAAGCCGCCCTCGATCCGCGAGACCAGCATGTCGATGATGATCTTGCCCTGGGGCGTAAGCAAAGCGGCGTAGGCGGCGCGGCCGGGCGTCAGCCGGCTGACGTCATTGGTCAGAAGATTGTCGAGAAAGCGGCCCGCATCGGCGCCCGTCACCGTCAGGACGCCGCGGCCTTCGAGGAAAGCGCCGCGCATCGGCTTTCTCCCGTCCTTGTTGCCATCAGCCCCGCGCGAGGGTAGCGACGCCGGAGCCCGCCCTCAAGCCGATCCTTCGACGGGGACGCCCACCGATGCCAGAAACCTTCGACCTCGTGATGACGGGCGGCTCGGTCGTCAATCAGGACGGCGAACGCCGCGCCGACCTCGGCGTGCGGGACGGGCGGATCGCGGAGATCGGCGACCTGTCGCGCGCCCATGCCGGCGAGCGGATCGACTGCCAGGGCCTGCATCTGCTGCCGGGCGTGATCGACACCCAGGTGCATTTCCGCGAGCCGGGCGCCGAAGACAAGGAGGACCTCGAATCCGGCTCCCGCGCCGCCGTGCTGGGCGGCGTGACGGCGGTGTTCGAGATGCCGAACACCAACCCTCTCACCGTCACGGCCGAGGCGCTGGCCGACAAGCTCGCCCGGGCGAAGGGCCGCATGCATTGCGACCACGCCTTCTTCGTCGGCGGCACCCATGACAACGCCCGCGACGTCGCTGAGCTCGAGCGCCTGCCGGGCGCCGCCGGCATCAAGATCTTCATGGGATCGTCGACCGGCTCTCTGCTGGTCTCCGACGACGAGGGCGTGTCCGAGGTCCTGTCGCGGACGCGCCGGCGCGTGTCGTTCCATTCGGAGGACGAGCCGCGGCTTTCCGATCGCAAGTCGCTGCGCGTCCCGGGCGACCCGTCGAGCCATCCTGTCTGGCGCGATCCCGAAGCCGCCCTCAAATGCACGCGGCGGCTGGTGGCGATCGCGCGCCGCCACGGCGCCAAGGTCCATGTGCTGCACATCTCGACCGCGGAGGAGATGCGCTTCCTCGCCGACTTCAAGGACGTCGCGACGGTGGAGTGCACGCCCCACCATCTCACGCTCGGTTCCGACGCCTACGCCCGGCTCGGGACCCGCGCCCAGATGAACCCGCCGGTGCGCGACGACGCGCATCGCGCCGGGATCTGGTGGGGCCTCGAGCAGGGCGTGGTCGACGTGCTGGGATCCGACCACGCGCCCCATACGCTGGAGGAGAAGGCGAAGCCCTACCCGGACAGCCCCTCGGGCATGACGGGCGTCCAGACGCTGGTGCCGATCATGCTCGACCACGTCGCGGCGGGCCGCCTCAGCCTCGCGCGCTTCGTGGACCTGACGAGCGCGGGCCCGTCGCGGATCTTCGGCATCGCGCGCAAGGGGCGGATCGCGGTCGGCTACGACGCCGACCTCACCGTCGTCGACCTGAAACGCCGCGAGACTATCACGAATGCGTGGATCGGCTCCAAGAGCCGCTGGACGCCTTATGACGGGACCGAGGTTCGCGGCTGGCCCGTCGGAACCATGATTCGGGGACGGCGCGTGATGTGGGACGGCGAGATCGTGACTCCGGGCCAGGGCGAGCCGGTGCGGTTCCTGGACACGCTCCGTTCGTGATTCTCCATTCAGCTCCCGGCGCTTCGCTTGCCGGCGACGCGCCCGGCCCCACTTGGCGCGCTGGGCTTCCAGACATACGAGGGAGACGCCGGCCGTGATGGACGTCTCGCTCGTCGCGACCGGGATTGCCATCGGCATCGGCGTCAACGCGCCCGTCGGCCCCGTGAACGTGATGTGCATCCACCGGGCGATCCGCAACGGACCGACCTCCGCCATGGCTGCGGGCGTCGGGGCCTGGGTCGCCGACGTGCTGTTCGCGGCGGCCGCCGCCTTCGGCGTGACCGCGATCTCGACCTTCGTGGAGGGCCATCTCGCGGTCATCAAGGTGCTGGGCGGGGCGCTGATGATCGCCTTCGGCATGAAGCTGCTCTACGCGCCGTCCTCCGTGACCGAGGCGCCGAAGGACGACACCAAGCTCTCCCTGTTCCGCGCGGCCGCGACCTCGCTGGTGCTCACCGCCACCAACCCCGCGGTGCTTCTCGGCTTCTTCGCGATCTTCGGCGGCCTCGCCGGAATCGGAGAGAATCCGGGCGACTTCGGCGCGGCGGCGCTGCTGACCGCAGGCGTCGCGATCGGCAGCGCGGCGTGGTGGGCGGCGCTGTCGACAGGCGCCAGCCATCTCCGCGAGCGCATCGCCGAGCGCTGGCTCGGCCGCATCAACACGCTGTCGGGCAGCGGCCTGGTGATCTTCGGGGTGGTCGTTCTGGTCGGCGTCGCGCTGGGGTATTGAGCAGACCCGCGCCTTTGCGCTGCCCGTCATCGCCGGGCCTGACCCGGCGATCCATCATTTTGGCTTGAGAGATGGATGCCCGGGTCGAGCCCGGGCATGACGGATGAGCCGCCTCAGTGCGGCAGGCTGGGCAGGGTGTAGCCGCCCGAGCGGATCCGTTCCGGCAGCTTTTCGGCGAAACGCGCCGTCGCCTCTTCGCCGAAGGACAGCACGAGCTCCTTCAGCGCCGCGAACAGCGCCGCATGCGCGACGCAGTCGGGCGCGATGCCGTCGAGCAGCGCGTCCTCCCACGCCTCGTCCAGATAGGCGAGCGCCAGCCGGCGGCCGTCGACCGTCTGCCCGTCCGTCGTCGAGGAATCGTCGTGGCTCATGGAGCCTCCCATCTGCGCACTACGACGGTAACGACTTTCCGCGGGACGAGAAGCCGATTCTCAAAGAAAGGGTTAATCAATTGCGGAAAACCCCACCGATCGTGTTTACGGACCGTAACGGGCCCTGACGTCTGTCGCGATCCGGGACGTTTCCTCGAGGAACATCTTGCTCGCATGCTGGGCAGCCGGCGTGCAGCTGCGATAGCTGCGCGCCCATGTCCGGAAGCTGGCGTTGAACGCGCCGGCGAGCCGGTCCCGGCGGTCGGGCGTCGGCGCGTCGGCCTCGATCAGCGCCGCCATGCGGTCGCGCCAGATCGTGGCGTCCTTGGCCCCGCAGACGGTTCTGAGATGATGCAGGGCGCCCAGAACCTCGGCGAGGCGCGTGAGCTGCGGCTCGTAGGGCGGCGGCGCGTTGGGGTCGGGGGCGGCGGGCTGCGCCGGCGGAGGCGGGGCGGCCGGCGGCGGAGGGGGGACGGGCCGCGGCGGCCGACGCTCGATGTGCTGCTGAGCAGCGACCGGAGCGGCGGCGAGAGACAGCGCGAGCGCGAGCAGAAGTCCCCGGGCGGCGGGGCGCGTCACGCCGCAAGCTCCGCGGCGCGGCGCACGACGCGCGCGAGGTCGGGCGTCATCTCGTAGGCCGCGAGCCCGTCGGGCGACACCCAGGCGATCGCCTCGGCCTCCTCGGTTGGAGCAGGCTCTCCCCCGGTCAGCCGGCCCGCGAAGGCCAGGATCACGGCGTGGCGCTCGACGCGGCCGTCGGGACCGCGGCCGATCGATTCGACGATGTCCGCCAGGCCGAGGATCTCGGCCTGGGCGCCGGTCTCCTCGAAGAACTCCCGGCGCGCGGCCTCAGCCGCCGTCTCGCCGAACTCGACGCCCCCGCCCGGCAGCGACCAGAGCCCGCGATTCGCGCCGCGGCCGCGCCGCGCGATCAGCACCGCGCCGTCGCGGAAGCAGGCGAGACTCACGGCGAGCAGCGGACGCTCTCCGGCGCGTTCTCCCGGCCCGCTCATGGCGCGGCGTCCGAAACCGCTTGATCGCGGCGCGGGCTCCGTGCGAGCACGCGTCGCCGCGGAAACGCGGCCGGCGGGGCGCGGCGCGCGTCGCCGCATGCGGGGGCATCGATCATGTGCGGACGTTACGCCCTGACGACTTCGAGGGAAGCGCTGGCGGCGCTGATGCGCGCCGTCGCGGCGACCGAGTTTCCCCCGCGCTATAACATTTCTCCGGGACAGACGGTCCAGGCGGTCGCTGTGGAGAACGGGCGCCGTCTTCTGACGCCCTATCGGTGGGGGCTGATCCCGAGTTTCGCCACGGCCGACAAACCGTCGCCGCTTGTGTTCAACGCGCGCACCGAGACCGCCTCGCAGCGGCCGGCCTTCCGTTCGGCGCTGCAGAGCCGGCGCTGCCTCGTGCCCGCGGACGCCTGGTACGAATGGCAGGCGATCGGCCGCTTCAAGCAGCCCTACCTTATTCGCAGGGTCGACCGGTCTCCGATGATGTTCGCGGGGCTCTGGGAGCGCGTCCCGGGGGCCGACAGGGCAGCGGGACGTGCGCTCGCGATCCTCACCGTCGCCGCGAGCGACGACGTCTCGGCGATCCATGACAGGATGCCGGCCGTGCTCGCGCCCGAATATTGGGACGCCTGGCTCGACGTCAGGGTCGACGGCGGCAGCCTCGCGATGCGGTGTCTGGAGCCCGCCCGGGAGGGGGCCTACGAGACGTCGCCCATCGGCGCGCTGATCAACCAGACCGGCAATGACGGTCCGGAGGTGCAGGAGCCGGCGCCCAGCCGCGGCGAGGCCGAGGCCGGCCAGCCGCGCCTGATCTGACGCGCCTTCAGCCTCGGGGAACGACCCTCGGGAACGGCGGGAACGCGCCGCGGTCGGCCGGCCGCGCGGTCTCGACCGTGTAGCGCGGCTCGCAGGCGGCCGGCACATGCACCTCGTGCTCGCGGTCGACCCAGCGGCAGGAGGCGTAGCCGGAGACGCCGCGCTGGCAGATCTGCTCCTTGTACCGGGCGACCTCGACACGGGGGCCGCGACAGACCGCGCCGACATCGCTTCGCTCATCGACAGCGGCGGCCGGAGCGCGGCCGGACATGTCGGCGGCGCCCGCCGGCGCAAGTCCTGCGAGAGCGAGGAGGAAAGCGAAAGCGAGGCGGCCGACGACGCGGGACATGGCGCGGCTCCGAAAGCGGGGACCGCGCCGATCATGGCCGCGTCGCCGTTAAGCCCGGGTTTCCTCAAACAGGACGCCCGGATTGAACAGGCCCTTCGGGTCGAGCGCGCGCTTGACCTGCCGGAACAGATCGAGCTCGACCTCGGACTTCACGCCCGGCAGCAGGCCACGCTTCAGCCGGCCGACGCCGTGCTCGGCCGCGATCGAGCCGCCATAGTCGGCCACGATGTCGTGGACGATGCGGTTCATCGCGTCCCAGCCCTTGAGGTAGTCCTTCTTGTCGGCGCCGACTGGCTGGCTGACGTTGAAGTGGATGTTGCCGTCGCCGAGATGGCCGAAGGCGACGACGCGACTTCCCGGAAGGTGTTTTTCGACGGCCGCTGAAGCCTCGACGATGAAGTCCGCGACCTTGGAGAGCGGCGTCGAGACGTCGTGCTTGATCGAGCCGCCGGCGTGGCCCTGCGCCTCCGACAGGCCGAGCCTGAGCCGCCAGAAGGACTGCGCCTGATCCATGGACGCCGCGATCGCGGCGTCCGTCACCGTTCCGTCCTCGAAGGCCGTCTCGAGAATCTTCTCCATCGTGTCGGCGAGCCCGACCTCGAGCGGCGAGGAAAGTTCGAGCAGCACGTACCAGGGCGAAGGCTCGGCGAGCGGGTCGCGGGCGTCGGCCATATGGTCGAGGACGAATTCGAGCCCGATGCGGGGCATCAGCTCGCAGCCGGTGAGCGCCTGGCCGGCGCGACCACGTGCGAGCCGGAAGAGCTCGAGCGCGGCGTGCGGGGTCGGCACGGCCACGAACGCGGTCGCGGTCTCGCGCGCCGCCGGGAACAGCTTCAGCACGGCCGCCGTGACGATCCCGAGCGTGCCCTCCGAGCCGATGAAGAGGTGTTTCAGATCGTAGCCCGTGTTGTCCTTCCTCAGGCGCCTGAGGCCGTTCCAGATCCGCCCGTCGGGCAGCACCGCCTCGACGCCGAGCACGAGGTCGCGCGTGTTGCCATAGGCCACCACGCCGACGCCGCCGGCGTTGGTCGCGATGTTGCCGCCGATCGTGCAGGTGCCTTCCGAACCGAGGCTCAAGGGAAAGAGGCGTCCGGCGTCGGCCGCCGCGTCCTGCGCGCGCTGCAGGGTGACGCCGGCCTCGACGACCATGAGGTTCTCGTCGGCGTCGACCTCGCGGATGCGGTCGAGCCGCTGGGTCGAGATCAGGATGGCGGCGCCGCTCGCGTCCGGGGTCTGGCCGCCGACGAGGCCGGTGTTGCCGCCCTGCGGGACGATTGGCGTCCCTGTCTCGTAGGCGAGCCTGACGATTGCCGCGACCTCCTCGGTCGAGCGCGGCGTCAGCACGAGGGCCGCGCGTCCCTTG
>NZ_RYFI01000004.1:154831-200183 GCF_004103825.1 Hansschlegelia zhihuaiae | reverse complement strand
CGTCGAGCCTGTCGCGGCCGGACACGAGCTGGGCGAAGCGGGCGACGAGGTCGGGGGAGATGGGAGCGGTCATCGCGGGAGTTTAGGGCAGGGCGCGCCGTGATCCCAAGCGCGCCGTCACGACTGCCGGGGCGCGGCTGCTCGCGCCAGCCGGTCGCGGATCGCCTCGCCCAAACCTTCGTTCGGGATCGGCGCGACCGCGATCCGTGCGACGCCGGTGGCGTCGAGGCGGCGCAGGCAGGCGAACAGCCGCGCCGCGGCCGCCGCGAGATCGCCCGTCGGGCTCAGGCTTTCGAACGCCGCCGCCCGGTCCGCGAGCCCGCCGTCCGGACCGAAGCCGAGATAGGCTTCCCCTGGGCCGATCTCCGTCGCGTCCAGCCTGACCGCGGCGGCCGGCGCATAGTGGGAGGAGAGACGGCCCGGCGCGAGCGGCGCGTCCGAATCGTCTGAGGGGTCGGCGAGCGATCGGCCCAGCACGCGCTCGATCGCGTCGCGCGGCAACGCTCCCGGACGCAGCAGCCGGGGCGCGCCGCCGAGGCAGGCGACGATGGTCGATTCCAGTCCGACCCGGGTTTCCCCGCCGTCGACCACGGCGTCGATGCGGTCGTCGAGGTCCTCCAGCACATGGGCGGCGCTGGTCGGGCTGACGCGTCCGGAGCGGTTCGCCGAAGGTGCGACGATCGGGCGGTTAGCCGCGGCGATGACGGCGCGAGCCACCGGATGGTCGGGAGCGCGGAGCGCGATCGTGTCGAGGCCCGCGCGGGCGAGGTCGCACACGGCGCACTCCTCGGCGGCCGGGACAACGAGGGTCAGCGGGCCGGGCCAGAACGCCTCGGCGAGCCGCCGGGCGTCTCCGTCGAGGCGGCCGAGCGCGGCGGCGGCCTCGATCGAAAGAACATGAGAGATCAATGGGTTGAAGGCTGGGCGACCCTTGGCGGCATAGAGCGCCGCGACCGCGCGCGGGTCGCAGGCGTCGGCGCCGAGCCCATAGACCGTCTCGGTCGGGAACGCGACGAGCTTGCCTTCCGCGAGCAGACGGCCACCCTCCGCCGCGTCGGACGCGCCGAGCCGCAGCGTCATCCGAATGTCCGACTGTGCAGCTGCACCTTTTGGGTTATCGGTCAAATTGGGGATCCTTGGGGCCTCGCCCGCTTCGCGACCGCGCATAGAACGGCGCGGCCGTCCGCCGTCAAGCGACCCGCCGCCCGTCGTGTTATGGAGACGTCCATGCACTACAGCGCGCCTGTCGCCGACATGCTGTTCACGCTGGAGCACGCGGCCGGCCTGTCGCGCGCCCGCGCCGAGGGCGAGGCCGGCGAGATCGACGTCGAGACGCTGGGCGCGATCGTCGAGGAGGCGGGCGCGTTCGCGACCGACGTGATCGCGCCGCTCAACCGCGTCGGCGACCGCGAAGGCGCGCGTCTCGAAGGCGGCGCCGTGAAGACGCCCTCGGGCTGGGCCGAGGCTTACCGGCGCTGGGCCGCGGCAGGCTGGAACGGCGTCCTCGCCGACGAGGCGCATGGCGGCCAGGCGCTGCCGACGGCCGTCTGGGCGCTGACCTCGGAACTCTGGGCGCAAGGGTCGATGGCGTTCGGCCTCTGCCCGCTGCTCTCCCACGGCGCGATCGAGGCGCTGGAGGCGCACGCTTCCGAGGAGCTCAAGGCGAAATATCTGGCGAGGCTGGTCTCGGGCGAATGGACCGCGACCATGAACCTGACCGAGCCCCAGGCCGGCTCCGACCTCGCGCTGCTCAGGTCGAGGGCCGAGCGCGCCGGCGACGGCTCCTACCTGATCACCGGCCAGAAGATCTTCATCACCTATGGCGAGCACGACATGGCGGAGAACATCCTCCACCTCGTCCTCGCCCGGCTGCCCGACGCGCCGGAAGGCACGCGCGGCATCTCGCTGTTCCTCGTTCCGAAGTTTGACGCCCATGAGGACGGCTCGCTCGGCGAATGCAACGACATCGTGTGCTCCGGCCTCGAGCACAAGCTCGGCATCCATGGCAGCCCGACCTGCAGCATGTCGTTCGGCGAGGCCGGGGGCGCCGTCGGCTATCTGGTCGGCGAGGAGCATCGCGGGCTCGCCTGCATGTTCACCATGATGAACAACGCCCGCCTCGCCGTCGGTCTGCAGGGCGTCGCGATCGCCGAGCGCGCGACGCAGGACGCGCTCGCCTACGCCCATGAGCGCCGGCAGGGCAGGGCGCCGGGCGGGACGGGCGCAGCGCCCATCGTCGCGCATCCGGACGTCCGGCGCATGCTGATGACCATGCGGTCGCTCACCGCCGCGGCGAGGGGGATATGCTACCGGGCCGCGGTCGAGCTCGACCGCGCGCGCTTCTCGGCCGACGAGGCCGCGGCCAAGGCCGCGCAGGAGCGCGCGGGTCTGCTGATCCCGATCGCCAAGGCGTTCGGAACGGATGTCGGCTGCGACGTCGCCTCGCTCGGCGTCCAGGTGTTCGGCGGTATGGGGTTCGTCGAGGAGACCGGGGCGGCCCAGTATCTGCGCGACGTCCGCATAGCGCCGATCTACGAGGGCACGAACGGCATCCAGGCCATCGACCTGCTCACCCGCAAGCTGCCGCTCTCGGGCGGCGAAACGGCGCGGGGCGTGATCGCCGATCTCCGGGCGACCGCGAGCCGAGTGGCGGAGGCCTCCTCGCACGCGTTCGGCGGGACGGCGGCGCGGCTCGACCAGGCGATCGACGCGCTCGAGGACGCGACCGCCTGGCTGATGGATTCCGACCGCGATCCCGCCCATGCGCTGTCCGGCGCCACGCCTTACCTCAGGCTGTTCGCGCTTGCGGCCGGCGGCGCGGCGCTCGCCGAGGAGGCGCTCGCGGCGCTCAGGACCAACGACGCCCAAAAGGCCGCCGCGCGGCAGGCGCTGGCGCGCTTCTTCGCCGAGAACCTGCTGACGGCCGCGCCCGGTCTCGCGGCGAGCGTGACCGAAGGGGCCGGCGCCCTGTCGCCCGAGGCGACCGAGGCGGCGCTCGCCCTCTGACGCTCGACAGACGCCGGCCGGCGCCCCAGGTTTCCCTCACGGGCGCGACGGCGCTCACGCGGTCCCCCAAAGCGCAAGAACGGCGATCCATCCCGTGTCCACCCTCCTGATCTCGCATCCGGCCTTCTCCGGACATCTGGTGCCGCCGGGACACCCCGAGAGGCCCGAGCGCATGCGGGCGGTGGACCAGGCGCTCGAGGCCGAGGCGTTCCAGTCCCTGTTGCGCGCCGAGGCGCCGCTGGCCGAGGCGCAGGTCGCCGCGCTCGCCCACCCCCAGGCCTTCGTCGACGCGATCGAGCAGGTCCGGCCGCGCGAGGGCATGGTGCGGATCGACGGCGACACCACCATGAGCCCCGGCACGTGGGAGGCGGTGCTGCGCGCGCTCGGCGCAGCGACCCACGCGGTCGACGAGGTGATGGCGGGCCGCGTCAGGAACGCCTTCTGCGCCCAGCGCCCGCCCGGCCACCACGCCGAGGCGCAGATCGCGATGGGCTTCTGCCTGTTCAACTTCGCCGTGGTGGCGGCCAAGCACGCCCAGAAGTCGCACGGCGTCGAGAGGGTCGCGATCGTCGATTTCGACGTCCATCACGGCAACGGCACGCAGGCGCTGGTCTGGACCGATCCCACGATCTTCTACGCCTCGACGCACCAGATGCCGCTGTTCCCCGGCACCGGCGCGCGCTCGGAGACCGGCGTCGGCAATATCGTGAACTGTCCGATGCGGTCCGGCGACGGCGGCTCGAGATTCCATGAGGCCTTCGACCAGTCGATCCTCCCGTCGCTCAAGACCTTCTCGCCTGATCTCCTGATCATCTCGGCCGGCTTCGACGCCCATGCCCGCGACCCGCTCGGCGGCCTCGAGCTGCAGGCGGAGGACTACGCCTGGATGACGCGCGCGCTGCTCGACGTCGCCGAGGAGACCGCGGGGGGGCGGGTGGTGTCGGTGCTCGAAGGCGGGTACGACCTCAAAGGGCTCGCCGACTCGACTGCCGCCCATGTCCGCGCGCTGATGGGCTCGTGAGCCTCGCGTCGCTTCGAGGAGATTTCGCTTGAACGCCGCGCCGCCCGACGTCTCGACGATGACTTTCGAGGATGCGCTCGCCGAGCTCGAGAAGATCGTGGCGCGGCTCGAGCAGGGCCAGGCGCCGCTCGAGGAGTCGATCGAGATCTTCCGCCGCGGCCAGGCGCTCAAGGCCCGCTGCGACGAATTGCTCAGGCGCGCCGAGGCGCGTGTCGAGACGATCGCGGTCGGCGCCGACGGCGCGCCCGCCGCAACCCGGCCGCTCGACCCGGAGTGAGGGCGCGGCGACGCGCCGCTTGACCGGCTGGGCCATCGGCGAAATCTCCTGCCCTCGTCACGCCTCTGAAGAGCCCGCCATGCTGATCGCCTACGCCTCCCGCACCGGCGGGCTCGAGCGCATCGCCGCCGCAGCCGGAGCGGAGCTGCCGCCGGAGACGATCTGGATCGACCTGTTCGAGCCGACTCCGGAAGAGGACCGTTTCGTCGAGGCGTCGGTCGGCGCGAGCGTCCCGACGCGCGAGGAGATGGTCGAGATCGAGCCGTCGAGCCGCCTCTATGTCGAAGGCGCCGGCCGCTACATGACGGCCTCGCTGATCTGCAGCCTCGAGAAGGGCGATCCATATCTCTCGGCGGTGACCTTCATCCTGACGCCGCGGGCGCTCGTGACGGTCCGCTACGACACGCCCAAATCGTTCGAGCTGTTCTCCTCGCGCGCGTGCAAGGCGCAAGGCGCGGCCATTTACGAGACCCCCGAGGGAGTGCTGATCGGGCTGTTCGACGCCGTCGTCGACCGCGTGGCCGACATCCTCGAATTCGTCGGCTCCGAGGTCGACCAGCTGTCGCGGACGATCTTCCGCCGGGTCGGCGCGCAGGCCTACCGCAAGCCCTATTACGACCTGCTCAAGGAGATCGGCCGCAAGGGCGACCTTAACTCCAAATCGCGCGAGAGCCTTGTCACGCTGCAGCGCGTGCTCCTTTATCTCGCCGCCGAGATCAACGGCGCGAAGCCCACGAAGGAGACGCAGCGCCAGCTCAAGGCGATGCAGCGCGACGTGTCGGCCCTCACCGAGCACGCGACCTTCCTCAACGACAAGATCACCTTCCTGCTCGACGCGATGCTCGGGATGGTGAGCCTCGCCCAGAACGACATCGTCAAACTGTTCTCGGTGATGGCCGTGGTCTTCCTGCCCCCCACCCTCGTGGGCACTGTCTACGGCATGAATTTCGAACAAATGCCCGAGCTTAAATGGATTTTCGGCTACCCCTTCGCGCTGGTCCTCATGCTGATCAGCGCCGTCGTGCCGTATCTGTTCTTCAAATGGCGTCGGTGGCTCTGATCAGTTTGCGGCTCTGGCGAGTTACGGATCGTTATTGGTCGACGCCGTAAGGTCGCGCGTTGCAATCCGCCGGCGCGCACCGACAGCCATGCTCCCAAACGCGATCGTTGACCGTCTCGATCCGACCGCGCTTTCGCTGATCGCGGCCTACAGCGTCATCGGAGGCGCCGTGTCGGTCGCGCTCTGCGCGCGCTCCTCGGCCGCCGGAGCGACCGCCGCGCGCACCATTGGAGCCGTCCTCGCGGTCGCGATGTGCGGAGTCACGATCTGGTCCGCGCATGTCGCCTCGATCGCCCGGATCGACGCGTTGCCCGGGGTCGGCTACGCCCCTTTCATGAGCGGGCTCGCCTTCGTCGTCGCCCTCGTGACGGCGGCGACTGGCCTGGCGATGCTCGGCGCGTGGCGAAGCGCGGCTGCGTCGGCCTGCGGCGGCGCCGTCGTCGGAGCCGCGATCGTCGCTTGCCACTATGTCGGCGTCGCCTCGGTCCGGCCGGCCGGCTCGATCGTCATCGATCAGAAGACCTTCGTGAGCGCCGCCGTCCTGGCGATCGGCTTTTCGACCGCGGCGTTGGCGGCGGGCGCCCGCTATTCGGGACTGGTCGGCCGCGTAAGCGCGGCGCTGACCTTCGCCGCTGCAATCTTCGTCTTCCATTTCGTGGCGGCAGGCGCGCTGAAATTGGCCCCCAACGCGCGCGCCGCAACCTCGACCAACGCCTTCGACAAGCACGACATGCTGGTGGCCGCCGGCCTTGCGTTCCTCGTCGCGCTGGCGGCCGCCCTTGTCGGCCTGCTGCTCGAGCTCCGGGTAAAGGAGTCCGGCAAGTCGGCACGTGAACGCGCCTTCGCGGACCTGACGCGCGAGGGCATTGTGATCTGCGATGGCCAGCGCATCGTCGATGTCAACATGGCGGCGGCGCGGCTCGCGGGCCTTGACCCCGCGGTGATGCGCGCCCGCGCGTTCCGCGACTTCCTCGACGCCCCCGACCCCGACCGCATCCTGTCCGCGAGCCTTGCGAAGCCCCAGGAGGTCGGACTGAAGGCGACCGGCGGCGAGCCCGCCTGGGTCGAGGTGTCGAGCCGCGACGTCCAGATGGAGGGGCGCTCGCGCCGGGTGTTCACGCTGCGCGACCTGTCGGAGACGCGGCGAAAGGAACACCAGATCCGGCATCTGGCCTATCACGACCCACTGACCGGCCTGGCCAACCGCGCGGCCTTCAACGAGGCGCTGGCGGCCGCGCTGAAGCGCGGCGGGGAAGTCGCGCTGTTCTGCGTCGATCTCGACAAGTTCAAGGAGGTGAACGACGTCTTCGGCCATTCGGCCGGCGACGAGATCCTCCGCACCGCCGCGCGCCGGATCGTGGCGGCGGCGCCGGACGCCATGGTGTTCAGGCTCGGCGGCGACGAATTCGTGGTGATCGGCACCGGGCCGGACGCCGGCGACGCCGACAAGGTCGCGCTTCGCCTCACCGAACGGCTCAACACCGAGACCGTGGTGGCGGGCCGCACCATGCGCTGCGGCGCGAGCGTCGGCTTCGCGGTCTATCCGCATCACGGCTCGGACGTCGACCAGCTGTTCGCCAACGCCGACGCCGCCCTCTATCGCGCCAAGGCCGACGGCCGCGGGCTCGCGCGCGGCTTCGAACCTGAGATGGATCTTGCGCTGCGCGAGCGGCGCGCGCTTCAGCAGGACCTCGCGACCGCGATCTCGCGGAACGAGATGTTCCTGCACTGGATGCCGCAGGCGAATTGCGAAACCGGCGAGGTCGTCGGCTTCGAGGCGCTGATCCGCTGGAAACATCCCACGCGGGGCGTCGTTCCTCCCGTGCAGTTCATCCCGGTCGCCGAAGAGACGGCGGCGATCGTGCCGATCGGCGAATGGGTGCTGCGCACGGCCTGCCGCGAAGCGGTGCGCTGGGTGAGGCCGGGCAAGGTCGCGGTCAACCTGTCGCCGGTGCAGTTCCAGCACGGCGACATCGTCGAGCTCGTCCACTCCATCCTTGTCGAGACGGGTCTTTCCGCGAGCCGGCTCGAGCTGGAGATCACCGAAGGCGTGCTGCTCGACGACCTGTCGGGCGCGCTGAACACGCTGAGACGCCTCAAGGCGCTCGGCGTCCAGATCGCGATGGACGACTTCGGCACGGGCTATTCGTCGCTGTCCTACCTGCAGGCCTTCCCCTTCGACCGCATCAAGATCGACGCCTCCTTCATCCGCACGCTGTCGACCAGCCCGCAGGCCAAGGCGATCGTCCGCGCGGTGGTGGCGCTCGGCGCGAGCTTGGACATGCCGATCACCGCCGAGGGCGTCGAGACGCCCGAGCAGCGGGCGTTCCTCGCCGAGCTGCATTGCGAGGAGATCCAGGGCTATCTGGTCGGAAGGCCGAGCCCGGTCGTGTCCTTCGAGTCGCCCTTCGCCAAGCAGCGCATGCGGGCTGCGGGCTGACGCGGGCGACAGTCGACCGGCTCGGGCCTGGAGGGCGCCGCGCCGGTCGGAGACGACGTCCTCTCAGTTCGCCGCAGTCGAAAGCCGTCCGGCGTCCAGCACGCATTGGCGCGCTTTCGTCGCCTTGAGGGCGTCGAGGATCTGCGGCAGCGGCCCGATCTTGCCGCCCCCGCCGAGCTGCTTCGCGCCGGTGTCGACCAGCAGCTTGCGCATCGCCTTGGCCTTCAGCGGTTTTTCTCCGCAGGCCTTGAGCACGCCCTGGATTTGCAGCACCGAGCCTGCGACGATCGGGGAGGCCGAGGATGTCCCATTGAACTGAGCCGTGTACCACTGCCGCTCGTCGCCGGGGTTGAACAGATTGCCGTAGCCGGTCGTCGTGACGTTCTCGCCCCAGCCCTGGACGTCGACGCGCGAGCCGAAGCTCGAGAACCAGAGCTTCACGCGGCCGCCGGACGACCCCGCGCCGACGATGATCGCGCCGGAGTCCCGGACGTTCCGGTTGAACTGCCCGTTGCAGGCGGGCGCGTCGAGGTCGAGCTCGCCGTTGCCGGCCGCTTCGACCACCACGATCCCGCGACCTGTCGCGATCTTGATCTCGTCGAAGACGTCCTGGAGGGTCTCGAGCGGGCCATATTTGTCTCCGCCGGTGAAGCCGCAGGTCCAGTATTGCTGCTCGAGCAGCATGACGTCGCCCGACCGGAGCTTCGAGGCCGCGACGCTGATCGCGTCGGCCGGGCTGTAGCCCGTGACGCGGTTGGCGCCGGAGACATAGGTGAAGGCCGCGGGCGCGAGACCCGTGACGCCGTATTTGTTCGACTTGCCTACCGCCTCGCCGAGCACGGCCGTGCCGTGGTTCCGGTTGTTGAAGGGGTCGACGACCTCGCCGGGGCTCGGCAGGATACGGTTGTTCGGGATCTCGAGATCCTCGTGGTCGAGGCGCCAGCTGTACTCGACATCGGCGAAGCGCATGCCTTTGCCGTCGGCGCCGGGATATTTGTCCGGCGAGAGCGCCCCGACGCCGCCCTGTCCGCGGCCCTTCAGATAGCCCTGGTCTCCCTTGAAGTTCGGCGTCTTCGGGGAGATGTCGACCGGGCTCGGCGCCGGCCGCGGGGCTGGCGAGGCGTATTCCACGAAGGACAGCTTGTTGAGCGCGTCGGCGACGATCGCGGCGCTTGCGCCCGCCGGCACGTCCACTTGGAAATAGAGGTTGCGGTCCGCGGCTTGCTCGCCGCTTTCGGCTTCGGCTTCCGCGCGCTCGCGGTCGAGCGCCTCTTCGGGGCGGCTGTGCAGGCGCCTGAAGCGAGGGGCGTCGACGCCCGCGCTCGCCAGCGCGGAGTCGAGCGCCTTTCCGTCGCGGCCGTCGAGACCGGTCAGGACGCCGCTCCGCAGGCGGACCTTGAGGCCCTCGCGGAACTTGACGGTCACTCGATCGGACGCCGGAAGGGCGGAAAGCGCCTCGAGGCTCTTCTTCTCTGCGGGCGCTCGCGGAACGAGCGTCTGTCCAAACGCAAAGCTTTGAGCAAGCACAAGCGCAAGGCCGGCCAGCCCCGCGCGCACGATGACCGGATTCATGTCCCTGACGCCTGTCTGATCGCCGCCATCAAGGCGGTCTTGATCACGATTTGCGCCCGATTTTGGACAGAATCAATTAGGCGCCGCGCGACTAAGTATTCGCACGTACGAGATGATCCGCCGTCTTCGACGTCTCAGACGTGCTGGCCGCCATTGATGTGGATTTCCGCGCCGGTCACGTAAGACGAGTTTTCCGTGCAGAGGAAATAGATCGTCTTGGCGACCTCGTCCGGCGTTCCTAGCCGGCGGAGCGGGATCTGCGCCACCAGCCTGTCCGTGCCGGGCGACAGGATGGCGGTGTCGATCTCGCCCGGCGCAATCGCGTTCACGCGAACGCCGAACGGCCCGAAATCGGCCGCCATCTCGCGGGTGAGCGCCGCCAGCGCCGCCTTCGAGGTCGCATAGGCCGCGCCGGCGAAAGGATGGACGTGGCCGCCGGCGATCGAAGTCACGTTGACGATCGAGCCTTTCGCCGCGGTGAGCTCCTGCGCGAGGCCGCGCGCCAGCATGATGGGCGCGAAGAAGTTGACCTGAAACACCGTCTTCCAGTCGTCGAGAGCGGTGTCGATCGCGCTCATCCGCTCGCGGTTCGGGCCCTTGGGCGAGATGCCGGCGTTGTTCACAAGCGCGTGCAGCGCGCCCCCTTCCAGACGGCTTTGCACCTCCGCGATGGCCGCGACGGTCGAATCGACGTCGGCGAGGTCGACCTGGATGTGGTCTTCGGGGCCCGCGCCCCACGGGCATTCCTCCGGGAAGGCGTGGCGCGAACAGGTGATCACGCGCCATCCCGCCGCCGAGAAGCGCTTCACCGTCGCATGTCCGATGCCGCGGCTCGCGCCGGTCAGCAGCAGCGTCTTGCGCGGTTCGTTCGAGCCCGCCGCTTTCGGTCGGCCGGGCGCGGCCGCCGGAGCTCCAGAGCCCAGGCCGGCCCTGGTCGTCGGAGGAGCCGCCAGTGTCGGAACCGGGTCGCCGGCCCGCGCGCCGGTGAACGGGCACACGGCTCCGTCCTCGACGCGCTTCGGGTCGGTCGGGTCCTCGCGGTCCTTCGAACTCATGACCGGCCTCCGGCGTCCCTCAAGGATAAAGCCTCGTTCTCGTCCAGGCGTCGCCCGGCCCGGTTCGCGTGAAGACGGCGCGGTCGTGAAGACGGTACGGCATGTCAAGCCAGAACTCGATCGATGTGGGGACGATGCGGAACCCCGTCCACCATGCCGGCCGCGGCGGCTCCCGGCCTTCGAACTCGGCCTCGCGGTCCCTGACGGCCTGTTCGAGCTCGGCCCGCGAGGCGAGCGGCGCGGACTGGACTGACGCCCAGGCGCCGATGCGGCTGAGCCGGGGCCGGCTCGCGTAATAGGCGTCCGCCTCCTCCGCGGCGACACGCTCGACCGGGCCACGGAACTTCACCTGCCTGCGCAGCGACTTCCAATGGAAAAGGGCCGCGGCCTTCGGCGCGGAAGCAAGTTGCCGGCCCTTCGCGCTGCCGAGATTGGTGAAGAACACCGGGCCACGGCGGTCATAGCCGTTCATCAGCACCGTGCGCACGTCCGGCAGCCCGTCGCCGTCGACGGTCGAGAGCGCCATGGCGGTCGGGTCGTTGGGCTCCGATGCGCGCGCCTCGTCGAGCCAGGCCTCGAACGCCGGGAAGGGGTCGTCGGCCTGGTGGAAGTCATAGGACATTAACGGCTCCTCGCCTTTAATCCGCCGGCGATCCTGGGATTGTCGAGTTCTTGATGCGTAGCCACGATCCGCATGCGGCCCCGCCCGTCACCTCTACACGAGCGGCCGCCCGCCCGCGAGCGCGCCTGGCGCGCGTCGCGACGGCCGTCGCGCTCTCGCTATCCGCGGCCGCGTGCAGCGTGTCTTACCCGCTTTACGACAAGACCGACGAGATCAAGACGGGCAGCATCGACGCGCCCGCGCCGGAGGGCCAGGCGACGCCGGCCGACGCCGTCGTCTCCGCGCCGCTCGCGCCGCCCGCCGGCGCCTCCGCCGCCGCGCCGCCCGCCGGCGCCTCCGCCGCCGCGCCGCAAGCGGCGACGCCGGTCGCCTATGCGGCGAAGCGCAGCACGCTCGAGACGGCCGAGCCCGCCATCACGCCGTCCGACTGGGCCTATGCGCGCGGCGCGCTGAGCCTCGCGATGGGCGCCGACGCCGTCGACGCCTCGGTGCCGTGGGCCAACCCCGACACCGGCTCCTACGGCTCCTTCAAGGCGTCGGCGGGAACGGTGGTCGAGCATGGCGCGATGTGCCGGCCGTTCGCCGCGAGCCATTCGGGCCGCGGCCAGGAGCAGCGCCTCGAGGGCACCGCCTGCCGCACGGCTGCGGGCCACTGGGAGGCGGTCGCCATCAGGACGACGGCGAGCCGCACCCTCTAGCCGGCCGAATCTGTTGCAAACGGGTGACAGGCGCCCACATTGAGCCGGACCGCCTGCGCGCCTAATCTGGCGCGCAAGCCCTCTCGAACGGACGGAAAACCCCGACGCGATGCGCGATCCCTATGACGTGCTCGGCGTGGCGCGGTCTGCGAGCGAGGCCGACGTCAAGAAGGCCTACCGCAAGCTCGCCAAGACCTGGCACCCCGACCAGAAGCCCGACGACCCGACTGCGAAGGAGAAGTTCGCGGAGATCGGTCAGGCCTATGAGCTCCTGTCCGACAAGGAAAAGCGCGGCCAGTTCGACCGCGGCGAGATCGACGCCGAGGGCAAGCCGCGCTTCCAGGGCTTTCCGGGCGGCGGCCCCTGGGGACCTCGCGCGGGCGCGCGGCGCGGCGGCCAAGCCCATGATTTCGAGTTCCGGACCGGCGGCGGCCCCTTCGCCGGCGGTCGGGCGCGCGCCGGCCGGGGCGGCGGCGCCGAGTCCCAGGAGGACTTCATCGAGGAGATCCTCGGCGCCTTTGGCGGCCGGCGGCCGCGCGCCGAGAGCGCCTTCGGCGGCGGCGAACCGCCCAAGGGCGAGGACTTCAAGGCCGAAGTCACCCTGCCGTTCCGCGACTGGGCGCGGGGAGCAAAGCAGCGCGTGCGGCTGCCGACCGGAAAGGACCTCGAAGTCTCGATTCCCGCCGGGATCGAGGAGGGCAAGACGATCCGTCTCCGCGGCCAGGGACTGCCGAGCGGCTTCGGCGGCGAGCCGGGCGACGCGCTGATCGTCGTGCATGTTGGCAAGGACCCTCAGTTCCGCGCCGAGGGCCGCGACCTGCGGG
This sequence comes from Hansschlegelia zhihuaiae, assembly GCF_004103825.1. GTDB lineage: Bacteria > Pseudomonadota > Alphaproteobacteria > Rhizobiales > Methylopilaceae > Methylopila > Methylopila zhihuaiae. The sequence goes on along the minus strand of NZ_RYFI01000004.1, from coordinate 187,608 downwards.
TCGAGGTGCCGGTCACGCTCTACGACGCGGTGCTCGGCGGCAAGGTCCGGGTGCCGACGCTCGACGGGGCGGTCGAGATGAAGGTGCCGCCCGGCTCGGACGGCGGCCGCACCTTGCGGCTGCGCGGCAAGGGCGTGCAGGCCAAGGCCGGCGCAGGCGACCTGCTGGTCGAACTCCGCATCGCGCTGCCGAAGGGCGGCGATCTGCGTCTCACCGAACTCGCGGAAGCAATGCGCGACAACGCGCCCTACGATCCGAACGCCTGACGGCGCCCGATCAGCCGGCCGAATGGCCGCGATCACCAGCTTGCGTTTGAAATCCGGGACGTTCGGCACTTTTCTGCCCGGACGGAGACCACGCCGCATCGTTCGCCGGAGTCCGCCAATGCCCGAAGCCTCGACCCTGCTCGCCTTCGCGGCGATCTCGCTTGGCATGGTCCTGACGCCGGGCCCGAACATGATCTACCTTGTGTCGCGTTCGGTCAGTCAGGGCCCGCGCGCGGGGCTGATCTCGCTTGCGGGCGTCGGCGCCGGCTTCCTGGTCTGGATGCTGGCCGCGGCGTTCGGCGTCACGGCGCTGCTGCTGGTCGTGCCCTACGCCTATGACGCGCTGAGGATCGGCGGCGCGATCTATCTCGCCTGGCTCGCCTTCGACGCGGTGCGGCCCGGCGGTCGCTCGCCCTTCGGCGTTCAGGCGCTGCCGCCGGACCGCCCGCGCAAGCTATTCGCGGTCGGGCTGCTCACGAACCTGCTCAACCCCAAGATCGCGATGCTCTATCTCGCGCTGTTGCCGCAGTTCATCGATCCGGAGCGCGGCGCGGTGCTGACTCAGACGCTCGCGCTCGGCGGCGTCCAGATCGCGATCGGGATGATCGGCGACGCGGTCTTCGTGTTCGCCGCCGGCGCAATGGCGGGCTTCCTCGCCCGCCGGCCGTTCTGGGCGCTGGCCCAGCGCTGGCTGATGGCGACCGTGTTCGGCGCGCTCGCCGTGCGGATGGCCCTCGACACGCGGAGATAGGCCTACCCGCCGCTGATCGCCGTCAGGATGAAGACGTCGGCGCCGGGCTTCAGCGGCGTGTCGAGCTTGGCGCGCCGGCCGTCGACGAACACGTTCATGTGGCGCCGGATGGCGGGCCGCGAGTCGCAGATGCGGTCGCGCATGCCGGGCCAGCGCGCCTCGAGCGCGTTGACCATCTCGTCGACCGTCGAGGCTTCGATCTCGACGATCCGTTCAGCCTCCGGGAACAGCGTGACGAGCAGCGGCGCGAGGCGGACGACGGCGGGCGCCGCCTCCGCCCTCAGGGCCGGGGCCGTGCTCATTTCTCCACCACCAGAGTCTCGACCGAGGAGATCGAGGGCAGGTGACTGGCGACGCAAGTCCAGCTCTCGCCCTCGTCGCGGCTGGCGTAGACCTCGCCGGAGCCCGTGCCGAAATACACGCCCGCCGGCTCCAGCCGGTCGACCGCCATCGCCTGCCGCAGCACGTTGAGATAGGCGTTCTGCTGCGGCAGGCCCGAGCGCTGGTCGCTCCAGCCGGACCCGCCGTTCCGGGTGCGCCAGATCGCGGCCTTGGCGTCCGGCATGAAGCGGCCCGCGATGTCGCCGTTGAGCGGCGCGAGATAAAGCGTCTCGGGGTCGCGCGGATGGACCGCGGCCGGGAAGCCGAAGCTCGAAGGCAGGCCGGCCTCGATGCTCGACCAGCTCCTGCCGCCGTCGTCGCTGCGATACATGCCGCAATGGTTCTGCTGGTAGAGCCGGCCCGAGCCGCCCGGCGCCATGACGACGCAGTGCACGCACTGGCCGAACTCGGGATATTTCTGGTCGTCGGGCAGGTAGTCGCAGCGCGTGCCCGTGTTGCGCGGCTCCCAGGTCTCGCCGCCGTCCGACGTGTGAAACACGCCGACCGACGACATGCCGACCCAGATCTGCTTGTCGTCCGCCGGGTGCGGCACGATCGAATGCAGGATGAGGCCCGCGCCGCCCGCCTGCCATTCGGGGCGGGTCGGGTGTCTCTGAAGCCCCTCGACATGTTCCCACGTCTCGCCGCCGTCTTCGCTGAAGAACAGCCCTGCGGGGGCGACGCCGGCGTAGAGCCGGCCATGGCCCGGCGCGAGGCTCCAGACCGCCGAGATCGGGTCCTTGCCGGCCTCATAGGCGAGGCCCTTGCTCGAATGCGTCCAGGTCTCGCCGAGATCGGCCGACTTCCAGACCGCGGGACCGAACCACTCGTTCCCGCCGCCGCCGTAGATCACGCCGGTGTTGGGGTCGGCCGTCACATGGTTCAGCGGCCACGTCTCGCAGAACGGGCCGCTCAGCGACCAGTCCTTGCGCTCGGCGTCGCTCGTCAGGATGAACGCGCCCTTCTTGGTGCCGAGCAGCGTCAGCACTTTCGTCGCCATCGCGACCTCCATCGGTTCAGCGCGTCGTCACGCGCCCCCGCAGGACGAACGGCCCGCCGCCGACCCGACAGCCGGCCGCCGAAATTTTCCGACGGCCTAGAGCCCGAGCGCCGTGAGGCCCGGAAAATCCTCGGGCCGAGGCCCCTTCGGCCACAGGAACTTGCGGTCGCTTTCCTTGATCGGCACGTCGTTGATCGAGGCCTCGCGCCGTCGCATCAGGCCCTGGGCGTCGAACTCCCACTGCTCATTGCCGTAGGAGCGGAACCAGTCGCCGGCGTCGTCGTGCCATTCGTACTGGAAGCGCACCGCGATGCGGTTCTCGTGGAAAGCCCAGAGTTCCTTGATCAGCCGGTATTCCAGTTCCTTCCGCCACTTCCGGGTCAGGAACTCGACGATCGCCGGCCGGCCGGCGAAGAACTCGGAGCGGTTCCGCCAGGTCGAATCCTCGGTGTAGGCCAGCGACACCCGCTCGGGATCGTGCGTATTCCAGGCGTCCTCGGCCTTGCGCGCCTTCAGGGTCGCGCTGTCGAAATCGAAGGGCGGGAACGGCGGGCGCGGCTCGGACATCGGAGGCTCCGGAGGTGACGGCGGAGCGTTACGGGATCACGGCCCAAAAGGGTGGTCAACCGGATCGACGCCTGGTTCGCCGTTCCTGAAAGGAACGGCCTGTGCCGAAATGGGACAGCGTTTTTTTGCGCCGCAGCGAACTGAAACGCGCCGTGACGACGCGCCCCGGTCCTGTGCTTGATGCCCCCAAGACCCTATGCCATAGGCAACCGCGTTCCCGGGTCGCCATGCGGTTCGCGTAAGAGGTGCTTCATGCCTGACGTCCAGGGCCTCATGGCCGGCAAGCGCGGCCTGGTGATGGGCGTCGCCAACAACCGGTCGATCGCCTGGGGCATCGCCAAGGCCTGCGCCTCCGCGGGCGCCAAGCTCGCCTTCACCTATCAGGGCGACGCGCTCAGGAAGCGGGTCGAGCCTCTCGCGGCCGAGCTCTCCGCCGAGGTCGTCGGCCATTGCGACGTCACCGACGCCGCGACCATCGACGCCGTGTTCGACAAGACGGGAGAGATTCTGGGCGGGCTCGACTTCCTGGTCCACGCCATCGCGTTCTCGGACAAGGACCAGCTCGACGGCCGCTACATCGAGACGACCGCGGACAACTTCCACAAGACGATGTTCGTCTCCTGCTATTCGCTGACCGCGGTGGCGCAGCGCGCCGAGAAGCTGATGACGGATGGCGGCTCGATCCTGACGCTGACCTATTACGGCGCAGAGAAATGGATGCCGCACTACAATGTCATGGGCGTCGCCAAGGCCGCGCTCGAGGCTTCGGTGCGTTATCTCGCGGCCGATCTCGGCCCGAAGAAGATCCGCGTCAACGCGATCTCGGCGGGCCCGATCAAGACGCTCGCGGCGTCGGGCATCGGCGATTTCCGATACATCCTGAAGTGGAACGAGCTGAACTCGCCGCTGCGCCGCACGGTCACCAACGAGGAAGTCGGCGACAGCGCGCTCTATCTGCTCTCCGACCTCGGCCGCGGGGTGACGGGCGAGGTCCATCATGTCGACGCGGGCTACCACATCGTCGGCATGAAGAACCCCGAAGCGCCGGACATCTCGGTCGTCTGAGCCCGGGACGCATGGCCGTTCCGCCGCTCGTCTTCGTCCGGCATGGCGAGACCGACTGGAACGTCGCGGGCCGGCTGCAGGGCCAGACCGACATTCCGCTCAACGCCCGCGGCCGCGACCAGGCGGACGCGGTGGGCCGCGCGCTCGCCGCGGTCCCCGGGCTTTCGCAGATGCGCTTCCTGTCGAGCCCGCTGCTCCGGGCCCGCGAGACCATGCGGCGGCTGCGCGCCGCGCTCGGCCTCGATCCGGAGGATCACGCCATCGACGGGCGGCTCGCCGAAATGTCGTTCGGCCGCTGGGAGGGCTCGACCTTCGCCGACATCCGCGCCCGCGAGCCTCGCGAGATGAAGGCCCGCGACGCCGCACGCTGGAGCCATCGGCCGCCCGGCGGCGAATCTTACGAGGATCTGTCGGCGCGGGTCGGCGCTGTGCTCGGCGAGCTCGACGGCCCGACGGTCCTCGTCTCCCATGGCGGCGTCGCGCGCGCCGTGCTCGCGTCGTTCGGCGGCGCCGATCGCGACCGGCTGCCCGAGCTTCACATCCGCCAGGGCAGGGCGCTGATCATCGAGGACGGGGCCTGGCGCTGGGGGTGAAGGCGTCGCTTCAGCGCCGCTCGAAGACCGCGACCGTCTCGACATGGGCCGAGTGGCGGAACTGGTCGACGGGCGTCGCGCCCGTGAGCCGGTAGCCGCCGGCGATCAGGATCGCGGCGTCGCGGGCGAGCGTCGTCGCATTGCACGAGACGGCGACGACGCGGCGCACGCCCGAGGTGGCGAGGGCGCGCGCCTGCGCCTCGGCGCCGGCGCGCGGCGGATCGAACACCACGACGTCGAAACCCTTGAGCTCGTTCGGCGTCAGCGGTCGCCGGAACAGGTCGCGGGCCTCGGCGGTCACGCGCTTGAGCCCCTGCGCGGCGCGCGCCGCGGCGTCGAGCGCCGCGACCGCGGGCCGTTCGGCGTCGGCGGCGAACACCTCGGCGGTCTCCGCGAGCCGCAGCGCGAAGGCTCCGACGCCGCAGAACAGATCAGCGACGCGCTTCGCCTTGCTGATCCCGGCCGCGGCGAGTTCGGCGAGGACGCGCTCGCCCGCCTCGGTCGCCTGCAGGAAGCCGCCGGGCGGCGGCGAAACCTGCGCCCGCCCGATCTGAAGCACGGGCTTGCGGCGCGCCACCACGACGTCGCCATGGATCGATAGCCGCGCGAGGTCGTGCTCTTCGGCGACGCGCGCCAGCCTGAGCCGGAGCGGCTCGGGAACCGGGCCGGAGCCGCGGGCGTCGAGGTCGAGCCCCGTGTCGGTCGCGGTCACGATCAGGTCGAGGGGCTTGCGCTTCGAGGCGAGCGTCGCGGCGACGGCCCGTGCGGCGGGCAGGGCGCCGACCATCGCGGGGGCGAGCAGCGGGCAGTCGCTGATCGCCACGATCGCGTGGCTCTTCGCCTCCGCGAAGCCGACCGAGAGCCGGCCGTCCGCGCCGAAGCGGGCGTGGAAGGTCGCGCGCCGTCGGCCTGCTCCGTGCGCGTCGACAGTGGACGCCACGAGGCCCTCGCAAGCGACGCCGGCGCGCGCGAAGGCCTCGATCAGCAGGCCGCGCTTCCAGTCGAGCGCGGAGGCCTGCGAAAGCTCCTGGGTCGCGCAGCCGCCGCAGCGGCCGACCTCGGGGCAATAGGCCGCGACGCGGTCGGGCGAAGGCTCGATCACGTCGAGCAGGACGCCGCGCTCGCCGCGTCGTTCGACCGCGACGAGTTCGCCCGGAAGCGCGCGCGCGATGTAGAGCGGGCCGTCGGGCGTCGCCGCGACGCCGTCGCCGCGGGCGCCGAGCTGCTCGATGCGGACGCGCTCAGCCATGCGGCTTCCGCGCCGCCAGCAGATATTCGACATTGCCGTCGCCGCCCGTGATCGGAGAAGGGACATCGCCGAGGACGACCAGCCCCAATCCGCTCGCGAGATCCCACGCGGCCGCAAGAGCATGCAGCCGCGCGGCCTCGTCCTTGACGATTCCGCGCTTGCCGATCGCCTTCCGGCCGACCTCGAATTGCGGCTTCACCAGCGCGACGATCGCGGCGCCCGGCGCCGCCAGCATGGCCGCGGCGGGCAGCACGGCCGAGAGCGGCGCGAAGCTGACGTCGATCACGACGAGGCCCGGCGCGGCCGGCAGGTCGGCGGCGGCGAAGTCGCGGATGTCGACGCCCTCGCGGCTCGTCACCCGAGGATCGGCGGCGATCCGCGGATGGAGCTGCCCCCGTCCGACGTCGACCGCGACCACACGGACGGCGCCGCGCGCCAGCAGGACGTCGGTGAAGCCGCCGGTCGACGCGCCGACGTCGAGCGCCTCGAACCCTTCGACCGCGATGTCGAAACGGTCGAGCGCGAAAGCAAGCTTCACGCCGCCGCGCGAGACGTAAGGGTGCGCGGGCTCGGCCGTGATCGCGGCTTCGACCGAAAGCGTATCGGAGGCGCGTCCGACCGTCGCGCCGTCGGCGGTGACGAGTCCGGCCGCGATCGCGGCCTGCGCCCTGGCGCGGCTTTCGAACAGGCCGCGCTCGACCAGCAGCAGGTCGGCGCGGCGGCGGGGCGGCGGATTGGACATCGGCGTTCAGTCTTATCAGCTTCTCGCGCGGCTGTGGTTTCGCGGATCCGGCGGGGCCCGCTAGTCTGGCGTCGCGGCCGTCGGGGGACGGCCAGCAGGGGCTGAAGACGTGGACCGCGCGAGCCTGGCCGAATCCGAAGTCACGCGGAGACGCTTCCTGTCTCGCGCCGCGGCCGTCGCGGCCCTGGCGGCCGCGCCGTCCTGGGCCGAGGCTCTGCCGGGCTCGCTCGATGGCGCCAGCGCGGGCGTGCGGCCCGGCGACGCCGACCAGAGCCGCGCGCTCGGCCGCGCGCTGGAGAAGGCGGCGCGGGAGGGGCGGCCGCTCGCGCTGGCGCCCGGCGTGTACCGCGCCGCGAACGTCTCGCTGCCGGACGGGACGGTCCTGGTCGGCGCGGCGCGCCAGACGCGGCTCGAGCTCAACGGCGCGGGACCCTTGCTCTCCGCCAAGGGCGCAAGGCGCGTGGCCCTTAGGGGCGTGACGCTCGACGGCGGCAACATCCCGGCCGGCGCGCAGGCTGGCGTGCTGATCGGCCAGGACGTCGCGGAGCTGCTGCTCGACGAGGTCGAGGTCCTGAACGCCGGCGGCACGGCGCTCGCGCTGTTCGGCGTCGGGGGCGTGGTGCGGGGGAGCCGCATCGAGAACGCCCGCCACGCTGCGCTGTTCTCGATGGACGGCAAGGGCCTGGCGGTCACCGACTGCCTGATCCGGCTTTGCCGCAACAACGGCGTGGTGATTCGACGGACCGACAAGGGCGACGACGGCTCGATCGTCTCGCGCAACCGGATCGAGGACATCGGCGCGCTCGACGGCGGTCTCGGCTGGAACGGCAACGCCGTCAACGTCTCGAAGGCCGCGGGCGTGGTCGTGTCGAACAACGCCATCCGCCGATCGGCCTTCACGGCGGTGCGCGCCCATCAGGCCGACGACGTGATGATCACGGACAATCTCTGCCTCGACAGCGGCGAGACCGGGCTCTACGCCGAGTTCGGCTTCGCCGGCGCGGTGATTTCCGGCAATCTCGTGGACGGCGCGGCGAGCGGCATTTCGGTCGCCAATTTCAACGAAGGCGGACGGCTCGCGACGGTCGTGGGCAACGTGGTCCGGAACCTGTTCCGTCGCCGCCTGCTCGACGGCCCCGGCGAGGGCTACGGGCTCGGCATCGGCGTCGAGGCCGACGTCGCGGTCACCGGCAACGTCGTCGAGAACGCGGCGGGCATCGGGATCAACGCCGGCTGGGGGCCCTATCTCCGCGACGTCACGATCTCGGGCAACGTCATCCGGGGCTGCGACGTCGGCGTCGGGGTGTCGGTGGTCGAGGGCGTCGGCCCCGCCACCGTGTCGGGCAACATCATAACCGGGTCGCGCCGCGGCGCCGTGCTCGGCTATCGATGGGCGCAGGCAGTGACGCCGGATCTCGCTCTGGGCGGCTCGCAGGGCTTTCCGGGCCTCACCGTCGCCCAGAACACGCCCCGCTAGGCGGGCGGCCGATGGAAAATTAGGCATGCCAGACAAGCGTTTGTATTCCTTATAAATTGCATAGCGCACGGGCGCCGAGGGCGCCGAAAAGACATCGAAGTTGAGGCTTTCCGGCGTCCTTCAAGTTGCGACATTTCGGCGACACCGCGGCCGGAACGGCGCCTCGGGGCCCTGATTCCGGTAGCAATCCCCGCCCAAAAAATGTCCTCTGCGGAAGGCGGCGCCGAGTCGGGGGCGCTTGTTGCGCCTGTCGGTTCGGTTTCCGACGAGATTCGGTTTCGGGGACGGAAGAAACCGAACCAGCAGGCGAAGACGAAAATCGTGCTCGGATGGGCGGCGTTCCCGGCAGGGCGCCGATCGGAGGAAAGGCAACATGCTGAAGAATGTGATGAAAATTGCGGCGGTTGGCGCGTTCGCGCTGACCGCGACGGCGACGGCGGCTAACGCCGGCACCACCGCTCAGCCCGGCGAGACCGCCGGTCTGGCCATGGGCGCTCCGCTCCCGGAAGGCGTGTACTTCGTGAACACGCTCGACTGGGGCGTGCGCAAGAACAAGGGGATGCCGGACACCAAGCTGCTGGTCGACATCCCGGTCATCGCCTGGTCGACGCCGTGGACCCTGTTCGGCGGCAATATCCAGTTGCTCGCCGCGACTCCGATGATCCATGCGGATCTGCCGGGCGGATTTGATCCCTACGGGTTCTACAACCCGCTTCTGGCTGCGAAGATTGCGTTCGACCTCGGCGGCGGCTTCGGCGTCAGCTACCTGTCGGGCATCTACTTCAACGCCGGCGACCGCGACATCCGCGTTCCCGCCACCACCTGGCGTCAGGACTTCGCGATCAGCTACACCGGCGACGGCTGGAACCTGACCGCGAACCTGCTGTGGGGCATCACCTTCGGCACCTCGAACTACGCGGCGTTCAACACGACCTCGAACGGCTTCAACCTCGATCTGACGGCCACGAAGACCTTCGGCAAGTGGGAAATCGGCGCGGTCGGCTTCGGTTCGACCGAGTATGATCGTCCCGACGCTCTGAAGGGCACTCCGAAGACCAAGCAGTTCGCGGTCGGCCCGCTCGTCGGCTACAACTTCGGCCCGGTCATCCTGCAGGCTTACCTGACCCGCGACGTCTACGCTCGCGGCACGGGCGGCAGCAACAACCGCGCCAAGGACACCCGGTTCTGGTCGCGCATCATCATCCCGCTCTGGACTCCGGCGACCCCGGCGGCTCCGCTCGTCACCAAGTACTGAGACGAGAACGGGACTGATCCATTCGGATCTCGAGACGGGGGCGCGCAAGCGCTCCCGTTTTCGTTTGGGCGTCCCGCGGCGCCGCTGGACCGGCCTCCGGTCAGGCCTTCAATGCCTCGGAGGCGCGGATCTCGCCGACCTGTTGCCCGGTCACACGGCGCAGCGGACGGCGAGCGCGCGCCTCGAGCCGCTCGGCCGCCTCGCCGTGGGGGGCGAGGAAGCGCAGCAGCAACGCCGCCATGGCGGCTTCGGCCGCCCGACTCGCGCCGTCGTCGATCTTGAGCGCGATGCCGATCCCGAGCTCTGGAAGCGCGGCGGCGTGCACGCCCTCCGCCCCGATCTTGACGAACGCTCGTCCCGCCAGCGTCTGCATCGTCTCGGTGTCGAAGCGACCGTGGCCTGCGACCTGGGCCGGCGCCGACCATGCGGCGCGCATCAGCCGCTGCGCGGCGGCCGCGCGCCCGGGCGGAAGGCCGCGCCCTGTCCCGAAGCGGGCGAAGCCGCGCGCCAGAACGGCGAGCGGCAGGGCGTAGGTGGGCGCGCCGCAGCCGTCGACCCCGACCGGCGCCGAAGCGAGGCTCGAGCCCGTGGCCGCCTCGATGGCCGCGGTCACTTCCCGCTGCACGGGGTGTTCGATCGCGGCGTAGCCCTCGCGCGTCGCCTCCATGGCGCAGGCGAGGCACAGAAAGCCCGCATGCTTGCCCGAGCAATTGTTGTGGAGCTGGGTCGGGCCCGAGCCGCTCGCGGCGAGCGCGCGGGCCGCGGTGTCGTTGAGCGGCCAGTGCGCGCCGCATTCGAGCGCCTCTTCGTCGAGCCCGAGGCGGGCCAGGGCGCCGGCCGCGGTCGCGACATGGTCGGGCTCGCCGCCATGCGAACCGCACGCCAGCGCGAGCTCGGCGTCCGTGAAGCCGAACCGGTCGGCCGCGCCGCTCTCGACGACCGGCAGCGCCTGGAAGGCCTTGACCGAGGAGCGCGCGAAGACCGGCCGCTCGACGTCGCCGAGCGCGAGCGCGAGGCCGCCCTCGGCGTCCGCGACTGCGACCGCGCCGAGATGGCGGCTTTCGACCGCGATCCCGCGCGTCACCTCGACCAAAGTCACCGATGCGGTCATTCCCGAAGCCCTCGCAGCCGGCGCCCGGCGTCGGGCCGGACATAGCGCGGGCGAGGGCCGGGCGGAACCGACATGCGCGCCGCCGTGTTCATCGACCATCGCCCGAGGGCGACAGGGAGGCATGGCCGTGGCCGCAACGAAGAGACCGTCCGGCGACGCCGCCGGCAATCCGTCGATCAGGAATCCGGACGTCTGCGAGGCGCTGTCGAAGGCGAGCAAGGCCAAGATCATCGAAGCGCTGAGGTCGCACTGATGGCGGCCGTCGACCTCGACGATGACGACGACGCCGAAGTCGCGCGGATCGCCGCGGAGGCCGGTCTCAGGATCGCGTCGCCCGACGATCTCACCATCGTCCGCAAGCGGGCCGGCAAGGGGTTCTTCTACGTCGACGCCAAGGGAGCGAGGATCGACGATGAGGCCGTCGTCGCCCGGATCAGATCGCTCGCAATCCCGCCCGCCTATGAGGACGTCAGGATCGCGAAAGACGCGAACCTCCATCTCCAGGCGACAGGCCGCGACGAGGCGGGCCGCACCCAGTATCGCTACCATCCAGACTGGGACGCCGTGCGCGAGACCCGCAAGGTCGAACGGCTGGACCGCGTGATCGAGTCGCTTCCAAAACTCCGGCGGGCCGTCGCGCGCGACATGGCGAGCCCCAAGCTCAGCCGCCGCAAGGCGCTCGCCGCCGCCGTCGCGCTGATCGACGAGACCCACATCCGGGTGGGCTCGGAATCCTATGTCCGCTCCAACAAGGCGCACGGCGCCTCGACGCTGCTGAAGCGCCACGTGAAGGTGAGGGGCGAGGGCGTCGAGCTCTCGTTCCGCGGCAAGGGCGGCAAGGACGTCAAGATGCGGATGCGCTCGCCGCGGCTCGCGCGGGCGCTTGCGCGCGTCTCCTCGCTGCCCGGCCGGCGGTTGTTCCAGTATAGGGACGAGACCGGCAAGGTGCGGCGCATCACCTCGACCGACGTCAACGCCTATATCCGCGAGATCACGGGACTGCCGGTCACCGCCAAGGACCTGCGCCAGCTCGGCGCGAGCGCGAGTGCGGCCGAGGAGTTGGTCGAGATCGAGCCGGCCGCGAGCGAGACCGGCCGCAGGCGTCAGCTCGCGGCCGTCATGCGGGCGATCTCGGACCGGCTTTCCAACACCCCGGCGGTGGTGCGGAAATCCTATGTCCATGCGGTCGTGGTCGAGGCTTTCGCGTCGGGCGCCCTGAAGAAGGCCTATGACGGCGCGCGCGGCCGGCCGGGGCTGCGACGGGCGGAGAAGACGGTCGCGCGGCTCGTGACCCGGATGAAACGCGCCCGCTGAATTCTTCGCCGCCCGCGTCGATTCAGGCCGAGGACCGGGACGTCGCCATGTCTTCGCCGATTTTCGCGTGCGAAAGAGACGGTTTCGACGTCTCCTTCGCCGGACTTTCCTCGATGATGACTTTCGCCAGATGCGCCCTCGTCGCGGCGCTGCTCGCGGGCGCGGCCGCGCCCGCGTTCGCGCAGGGCGCTTGCGGCGGGGATTTCGGCGAATGGCTGGAGGGCGTGAAGACCGAGGCCCGGGCGTCGGGCGTTTCGGACAAGGCGATCGCCGCCGGTCTCGACGGCGTCAGGATCGAGCCCAAGGTGCTGGCGGCCGACCGGGCGCAGTCGGTGTTCCAGCAGACCTTCCTGCAGTTCGCTGGCCGCATGGTGGCGCCCCCGCGCCTGCCGAAAGGCGTCCAGATGCTCAAGCAGCAGCGCGGTCTGCTCGACCGCATCGAGCGCGATTACGGCGTGCCCGGCGAGGTGCTGGTCGCGTTCTGGGGTCTCGAGACCGATTTCGGCGCCAATCTCGGCAAGTTCGATACAAGGAACGCGCTCGCGACGCTGTCCCATGACTGTCGGCGGCCGGATTTCTTCCGCCCGCAGTTGATCGCGGCGCTGAGGCTGGTCGACCGCGGGGACCTGCAGCCCGCCGACATGCGCGGCGCCTGGGCGGGCGAGCTCGGACAGACCCAGATGATGCCGGTCGACTATGTGCGCTCGGCCGTCGACGCCGACGGCGACGGCCGTCGCGACCTGATCGGGAGCGTCCCCGACGCCCTCGCTTCGGCGGCCAAATATCTCGCCGATCTCGGCTGGCGGCGCGGCGAGCCCTGGCTGCAGGAGGTCGCGCTGCCGGCCGACCTGCCGTGGCAGGAGGCCGACATCGACGTCAAGCATCCGGTCGCGGACTGGCGGCGCTGGGGCGTGAAGGCGCGGACCGGCGACCTTCCCGCCGAGGACGCGCCCGCTTCGCTTCTCCTGCCGATGGGACGAAAGGGTCCCGCTTTCCTCGCCTACCAGAACTTCGATGTCTACAAAACCTGGAACCAGTCCTTCATCTACGCCATGACGGCCGCCTATCTCGCGAACCGCATCGCGGGCGCGCCGCAGGTCTCGGACGGCTCCGCGCCGGTGCGGCCGCTCAACGCCGACGAACTCCGCGAGCTCCAGCGCCATTTCGTGCGCGAGGGCCTGCTGCCCGAAGACGAAGTCGACGGCAAGCTCGGGATCGACACCCGCAAGGCGACCCGCAAAGCGCAGCTCAGGGTCGGCCACCCGGCCGACGGCTACCCGAACGTCGAGCTCCTCCAGGCGATGGCCACGCGCGGGTGAGACACGTCGGACCGCTCGCAACCCCGCGTTAATCGCGCCTCTCCGGTTCGCCCCGCGGCTCTGGAAGAATCTGCGATTTACGCCCGGAATATGCGCTCGCCGCCGCCGTCGGGTCGCGTGGGCGGGGAGTGTCTCATATGGCTGCGGTCCTGCCAGACAGGGACTTCGACGCGCTGGTCGAGACTCTCCATGCGCTGACGTTCGCGATGGTGGATCGCGGCGAGATCGACCGCTGGCAGATCCGGGTGGCGCTCGGCGAACACCGCGTGCTGCCCAGCCGCGCCGCAAGCGAGCCTTCCGCCGAAGAAGGTCTCTCCGCCCTGCTGCGCGCCATCCGCTGGCCGTCCGCGGGGGCGGATCGCCCCTTCGCCTGACGAAGCCTGTCCAAAAGTCGACCGTGACGATGTCAATGCAGCCCTTCCCGGCTTGCATGGCAGGCCGTGGCGGCCGATGCTCGCGCCATGCGGGCATGGGTTCTGACGGATGGAAGCGCGGATGACGAGGCGCGCTGCTTCGGGGTCGCCGAGGCGGTCGCGGACCGCATCGAGCGCCGCCGCGTCGCGCCGCGCGCGCCGTGGAACTGGGTCGCGCCGTTCGGCCCGGTCCCGCTTCGCGACCGGCCCGAGGCGCCGAACTCACCGATCGCGCCGCGCGGCGAGTGGCCCGACCTCGTCGTGGCCGCCGGCCGCGCGGCGGCTCCCTATCTCGCTCATGTGAAGCGCGCGTCGTTCGGGCGCTCCGTCGCCGCCTTCATCGGCGACACGCTCCGGGGCGCCGCCCTCGCGGACGTCCTGGCGGTCACGGAAGGCTCCCGGCATCGGGGATCGAACGTCGTCGCTGCGCTGACGCGGCCGCATCGCATCGGCGCGGTCCGCCTCGCGGCGGCGCGCGCCGCCCAGCCCCTGGTCCCGTCCAGCCTGAAGGGGCCGCGCGTCGGCGTCCTTCTCGGCGAGGGCGGGAAGGGGCGCGCCTGGACCCGCGAGGACGTCGCGCGGCTGGCGGCCGGCGTCCGCCGCCTGCGCGACGACGGCGCGATCGTCATCGCGGCCGCCCGGCGCGCCGCGCCGCGGGCGCTCGACATGGCGCTCGCGGAGACGGCTCACTATTTATGGGACCGCGAAGGTCCCGATCCCTACGTCGCTCTTCTGGCGCAGTCTCAGGCGCTGGTCGCGCCCGGCGACGATCTCCTGTCGATCGACGAAGCGCTCGCGACGGGGAGTCCCGTCCTGGCGTTCCGTCCCGGCGGGGTAAAACGCCGGACCGCCGCAGCCCTGGACCGGCTGACGGCTCGCGGCGTGGTCCGGCCTTTCGCGGGGCGGCTCGAGAATTATTCGTACGCGCCGCTCGACTCGACGCCGGAGATTGCGCGTGCCATCAGCGCGCTCGTCGCCACCCGTGCGGCGCTCGCCCCGCGGCCGGAGCGGCGCGTCGCGGCGCGCAAGCAGAAGACCAACGGACCGACCTCGCGATGACTGAGCAACCGATCGGACATGTCCGCCTCGCCATCATCGGCTCCGGCCCCGCAGGCTGGACGGCCGCGCTCTACGCCGCGCGCGCCATGCTCGAGCCGGTGGTGATCTCAGGCCTGCAGCCGGGCGGCCAGCTCACCATCACGACCGACGTCGAGAACTATCCGGGCTTCGCGGAAGCGGTGCAGGGCCCCTGGCTCATGGAGCAGATGCAGGCCCAGGCCGAGCGGATGGGGACCCGCACGCTCCATGACCATGTCTCGAAGGTCGACTTCTCGCGCCGGCCCTTCGTGATCGAGACCGAATCGTCGGGCCGCATCACGGCCGACGCGGTCGTGGTGTCGACCGGCGCGCAGGCGAGATGGCTCGGGCTCGAAAGCGAGGAGATTTTCAAGGGCTACGGCGTGTCGGCCTGCGCGACCTGCGACGGCTTCTTCTTCCGCAACAAGGAGGTGATGGTCGTGGGCGGCGGCAACACCGCGCTCGAGGAGGCGCTGTTCCTGACGAACTTCGCCTCGAAGGTCACGCTGGTCCACCGCCGCGAGAGTTTTCGCGGGGAGCGCATCCTGCAGGACCGCGTGTTCCAGAACCCGAAGATCGAGGTGGTGTGGAACGCGACCGTGGGCGAGATCCTCGGCGGCGGCACGCCGCCCAAGGTCACGGGCGTCAAGCTGGTCGACACGCGCACCGGCCAGACGACCGTCAGGCCGTGCGACGGCGTGTTCGTCGCGATCGGCCACCAGCCCGCGACCGAGCTGTTCCGGGGCCAGCTCGACATGAAGCCGTCGGGCTACCTGAAGGTCACGCCGGGAACCACCTTCACGAACGTTCCCGGCGTGTTCGCCGCCGGCGACGTCGCTGACGAGACCTATCGACAGGCGGTGACGGCGGCCGGCATGGGCTGCATGGCCGCGCTCGATGCCGAGAGGTTTCTGGCAGCCGAGGAGGCGGAGCGGACCGCGGCCTGACGTCAGGCCACGGCTGCGCGGGGGATGGAATGGACTGGGACAAGCTGCGCATCTTCCACGCGGCCGCGGACGCCGGCAGCTTCACCAGGGCCGGCGAATCGCTCGCGCTCAGCCAGTCGGCGGTGAGCCGCCAGGTCTCGGCGCTGGAGCACGACCTGAAGACGCCGCTGTTCCACCGTCATGCGCGCGGCCTGATGCTCACCGAGCAGGGCGAGCTGCTGTTCCGCACCACCCAGGACGTGTTCGCCAAGCTCGAACAGGCGCGCTCGATCCTGACCGACAGCCGCGACCGGCCGCATGGCGTGCTGAAGCTCACCACGACGGTCGGCTTCGGCGGCGCCTGGCTCGCGCCGCGGCTGGTCGAGTTCATGGACCGCTACCCGGACATCCAGGTCCAGCTGATCCTGACCGACGAGGAGCTCGACCTTGCGATGCGCGAGGCGGACGTGGCGATAAGGCTGCGCGCGCCGACCCAGCCCGACCTCATCCAGCGCCGGCTGTTCACGGTGCACTATCACGCCTATGCGTCGCCCTTTTACCTCGAGCGGCACGGTCGTCCGAAGGACGTCGACGAGCTCGACCAGCACCGCATCATCGAGTTCGGCGGCCCGATCCCGTTCTTCCTGCAGTCGATCAACTGGCTGAAGACCGCGGCCCGCAACCCGAAGCAGCCGCGGCTCGCGAGCCTCGTCATCAATTCGGTCGCGGCGATCAAGAGCGCGGCCGAGACCGGCGTCGGCCTCGCGGTCGTGCCGGACTATCTGATGGACGAGAGCTCCAACCTCGTGCGGGTTCTCGAGGGCTCCGACATGCCGACCCTCGAGGCTTATTTCGTCTACCCGGAAGAGCTCAAGAACGTCGCCCGCGTGAACGTCTTCCGCGACTTCCTGCTGGAGAAGGCGCAGCGCTGGTCGTTCTGAGCAAGTCGCCGCCGTTCTAGTGTTACGTCGCGGTTTCGCGGTAGCCCTGAAGCCGTGATCACACGGAGAGGCTCCATGAGCGCGGGCTGCTGCGGGCACGAGGCGAAGTTCGACGGGCTGTCGCCCGATTACCGGCGCAGGCTCTGGGCCGTGATCGCGATCAACGGCGCGATGTTCGCGGTCGAGATGGCCGCGGGCGCGCTCGCCGGCTCGCAGGCGCTGAAGGCCGACGCGCTCGATTTCGCGGCCGACGCCACGACTTACGGCATCAGCCTCGCGGTCATCGGCGCGGCGCCGGTCGTCAGGGCGAGGGCCGCGATGCTCAAGGGCCTCAGCCTGTTCGTCATGGCGCTCTGGGTGCTGGGTCTGACGGCCTACAACACGCTGGTGCTCGGCGTGCCGACCGCTGAGGTGATGGGCGCGGTGGGCGTTCTCGCGCTCGCCGCCAATGTCGCGAGCGTCCTCATTCTGGTGCGCTACAAGGACGGCGACGCCAATGTCCGCTCGGTCTGGCTCTGCTCGCGCAACGACGCCATCGGCAATGTCGCGGTGATGCTCGCGGCGGTCGCCGTGTGGGCGACGGCGTCGGCCTGGCCGGACCTGATCGTCGCCGCGATCATGGCTGGGCTCTTCCTGACGTCGGCGTTTCAGATACTTCGGCAGTCCTTCGCCGAACAGCGCGGTGCGCCGACCGCGTCCGACGGTCACGATCACGGACCGGGCCACGCGGAGCACAGCGGCCACGCTCACTGACGCGCGATGGATCGCTTCGCGCCCTAGATCGTTGTTGTCCCGAGAGCGCCCGAGAGCGGGCGCGCAAGGAGACGCATATGACCGCGAACGCTCAGACCCACAACCCGCCGCCGGGCGAGATGACCGAGAAGAAGAACGAGGTCGAGGCCAAGCAGGGGACCGACAAGCCCCGCAACATGCCGGTCGTGTTGATCGTCAGCACCGTCGGCGCGGCGGTCGCCATGTGGGTGATCTGGTCTGTCTTCTTCGCTCCGGGCTGAGCGAGAGGGAAGCTGAACGAACAAAGGGCCGGCTGGTGAGCCGGCCCTTTCGCGTTTCTCGACCTGAAATCCTCAAGCGAAGCGGACGCTCAGAACCTCGTAGCTCTTGCCGCCGCCGGGCGTCGCGACCTCGACGGTATCGCCGACCTTCTTGCCGACCAGCGCGCGGGCGATCGGCGAGCCGATCGAGACCCGGCCCTGCTTCACGTCGGATTCGGCCTCGCCGACGATCTGGTAGACCTTCTCCTCGTCGGTGTCCTCGTCGACCACTGTGACGGTCGCCCCGAACGTGATGGTGTCGCCCTGCAGCTTCGACAGGTCGATGACCTCGGCGCGCGCGATCATGCTCTCGAGCTCGGCGATGCGGCCCTCGTTCAGGCTCTGCTGCTCCTTGGCGGCGTGATATTCCGCGTTCTCGGACAGGTCGCCATGCGAACGCGCCTCGGAGATCGCCGCGATGATGCGCGGGCGTTCGGTGGAAGCGCGGTGTTTCAGCTCCGCCTCCAGCGCCGAATGGCCTGCGGCGGTCATCGGGATCTTGTCCATTTCTCAGTCTCTCTCGACACAAAACGACGCCGCGCCCGCCGTGTGCCGACAGCGGGCGCGCATATGAAAACAGAAACGTCGGAGGTTCGTACGACGTTCCACAAAATCGGCGAGCGGGCGCTCAGCCGAAATAGGACTGCAACGACCGCACTTCGAGGTCGCCGCCGAGATAGGCCTTGATCCCCTGAGCGGCCGCCACCGCGCCTGACAGCGTCGTATAGTACGGGACTTTGTGCAAGAGGGCGGCGCGGCGCAGCGACCGGCTGTCGGCAAGAGCCTGAGCGCCCTCGGTGGTGTTGAACACGAGCTGGACGCCGCCGTTCTTGATCGCGTCGACGACGTGCGGGCGGCCTTCCAGCACCTTGTTTATCTTCTGCGCCTCGACGCCGTTGGCGGCGAGGTGCCGCTGCGTTCCCGAGGTCGCGATGATCTTGAACCCGAGCTCCGCCAGCATCTTCACCGGCGCAAGGATGCGGTCCTTGTCCGCCTCTCTGACCGAGACGAACAGCACCCCCTCGCGCGGCACGCGCGTGCCGCCGCCGAGCTGGCTCTTGGCGAACGCGACGCCGTAGTCGGTGTCGAGGCCCATCACCTCGCCGGTCGAGCGCATCTCCGGCCCGAGCACCGTGTCGACGCCGGGGAACCGCGCGAACGGGAACACCGCCTCCTTGACCGCGATATGCTCGAGCGGCTCAGCCTCGAGGCCGAAGGAGGCGAGCGTCTCGCCCGCCATGACGCGGGACGCGATCTTGGCGAAGGGCTTTCCGACGACCTTCGCCACGAAGGGCACGGTGCGCGAGGCCCGCGGATTGACCTCGAGCACATAGATCACGCCGTCCTTGATCGCATACTGCACGTTCATCAGGCCGCCGACCCTGAGGGCCAGCGCGAGCTTGGCGGTCTGCTCCTCGAGCGCCGCGATCATCTCGGCGTCGAGCGAATGCGGCGGCAGCGAGCAGGCCGAGTCCCCCGAATGGATGCCGGCCTCCTCGATGTGCTCCATGATGCCGCAGACGAACACATCGTCCCGGTCGCAGAGCGCATCGACGTCGACCTCGATCGCGTCCGACAGATAGCGGTCGAACAGCAGCGGGTTCTTCGACAGGACAGTGTTGATCTGGCCGGTCTTGTCGTTCGGGTAGCGCTGCTTGACGTCTTCCGGCACGAGGTCCGGGAGCGTGCCGAGCAGGTAGTCCGAGAGCATCTTCTCGTCGTGCAGGATCGCCATCGCCCGGCCGCCCAACACATAGGAAGGCCGCACCACGAGCGGGAAGCCGAGCTCGCCTGCGACGAGGCGCGACTGCTCGACCGAATAGGCGATGCCGTTCATCGGCTGCACGAGGCCGAGCCTGTCGAGCAGCCGCTTGAAGCGGTCGCGGTCCTCGGCGTGGTCGATTGCGTCAGGCGTCGTCCCGAGGATCGGCACGCCGGCCTTTTCCAGAGCGTTGGCGAGCTTCAGCGGGGTCTGCCCGCCGAACTGCACGATCACGCCGTGCAGGGTCCCGCGGGAGCGCTCGGTCTCGATCACCTCCAGCACGTCCTCGGCGGTCAACGGCTCGAAATAGAGCCGGTCGGAGGTGTCGTAGTCGGTCGAGACGGTCTCGGGGTTGCAGTTGACCATGATGGTCTCGTAGCCGGCCTCCGAGAGCGCGAAGCAGGCGTGGCAGCAGCAATAGTCGAACTCGATGCCCTGGCCGATGCGGTTCGGCCCGCCGCCTAGGATGATGACCTTCAGCTTGTCGGAGGGCTGAGCCTCGTCCTTCGGCTCGCCGGCGAAGGGCGGCGCGTAGGTCGAATACATATAGGCGGTCGGCGAGGCGAATTCGGCCGCGCAGGTGTCGATGCGTTTGTAGACGGGCCGGACGCCGAGCGAACGGCGGCGCGCCGCGACCTGGTCGGCGCTCAGTCCGGCGAGCGTGCCGAGCCGCGCGTCGGAAAACCCTTGCGCCTTGAGCTTGCGGAACGCGTTCTCGGACGACGGCAGGCCGAAGCGCCTAACCTTCTCCTCGGTCGCGACCAGTCCCTCGATCTGGGCGATGAACCACGGATCGAAGGCGCAGGCCTCGTGGATCTCCCCGATCGTGAACCCAAGGCGGAGCGCCTGCGCGACCTTGAGCAGGCGGTCGGGCGTCGGCTTCGCGAGAGCGGCCCGGATGGCGTTCTTGTCGTCGCCCTGGCCGAGGCCGGGGATCTCGACCTCGTCGATCCCCGTCAGGCCCGTCTCCAGGGACCGCAAAGCCTTCTGCAGGCTCTCGGCGAAGGTGCGCCCGATCGCCATCGCCTCTCCGACCGACTTCATCGAGGTCGTGAGCGTGGGTTCCGCGCCGGGAAACTTCTCGAAGGCGAAGCGCGGGATCTTGGTGACGACGTAGTCGATCGTCGGCTCGAAGGAGGCCGGGGTCGCGCCGCCCGTGATGTCGTTGTCGATCTCGTCGAGCGTGTAGCCGACCGCGAGCTTGGCGGCGACGCGGGCGATCGGGAAGCCCGTCGCCTTCGAGGCGAGCGCCGAGGAGCGCGAGACGCGCGGGTTCATCTCGATCACGATCATCCGCCCGGTCTTCGGGTCGATCGCGAACTGGACGTTGGAGCCGCCGGTCTCGACGCCGATTTCCCGCAGCGTCGCGATCGATGCGTCGCGCATGCGCTGATATTCCTTGTCGGTCAGCGTCAGCGCCGGCGCGACCGTGATCGAGTCGCCAGTGTGGATACCCATCGGGTCAACGTTCTCGATCGAGCAGACGATGATGCAGTTGTCCGCCTTGTCGCGGACCACCTCCATCTCGTACTCCTTCCAGCCGAGCACGCTCTCCTCGATCAGCACCTCGTCGGTCGGCGAGGCGTCGACGCCGCGCTCGACGATCTCCAGGAACTCCTCGCGGTTGTAGGCGATGCCGCCGCCGGTGCCGCCCATGGTGAAGCTCGGGCGGATGATCGCCGGCAGGCCGATGGCGTCGAGCGCGACCAGAGCCTCAGAAAGGTTGTGGGCGAGCATCGAGCGCGGCGTCTCGAGCCCGATCTTGTGCATCGCCTCGCGGAACAGCTCTCTGTCTTCGGCCTTGTCGATCGCCTCAGCCGTGGCGCCGATCATCTCGACGCCGTGGCGCTCGAGCGCGCCCATCTTGCGCAGCGACAGCGCGCAGTTGAGCGCGGTCTGCCCGCCCATGGTCGGCAGCAGCGCGAAGCCGCCGGGGATGACGTCGCGCTCCTTGGCGATGATCTTCTCGACGATCTCGGGCGTGATCGGCTCGACATAGGTCGCGTCCGCCATGTCCGGGTCGGTCATGATGGTCGCTGGGTTCGAGTTGACGAGGACGATGCGGTAGCCTTCCTCCTTCAGCGCCTTGACGGCCTGGGTGCCGGAATAGTCGAACTCGCAGGCCTGCCCGATGACGATCGGCCCCGCGCCGATGATGAGGATCGTCGCGATGTCGGTGCGTTTGGGCATGTGGGACCTGTCGATGTGCGCGCGTCGGCGGCGCGCTCCCCGCGTCAGGGCGCGAGGCGAGGGGAGGGCGATTGCGTGGCTGAGCGCGTTCCTTACACAGTCGGCGGCGGGCAGGGAAGCATCGCCGGCCCGCAGCGCCCGTCATCCCGGAGAAAACCCCAAATGACCACGTCCGGTCGCACCGTGCTGATCACAGGCGCGTCCTCCGGGATCGGCGTCGAACTCGCCAGGCTGTTCGCGGCGAATGGCGACCATCTGGCGCTCGCCGCACGGCGGGAGGACCGGCTGAAGGCGCTCGCGTCGGAGCTTGCGGAAAAGCACGGGATTCGAGCCGAGGCGATCGCGGCCGACCTCTCGAAGCCGGACGGCGCCAAGGACCTCGCGATCGAGGCCGGGCGGCGCGGGCTGGTGGTCGACGTGCTGGTCAACAACGCCGGCTTCGGCCTGCGCGGCCGTTTCGCGACGCTGCCCTTCGACCGGCAGCTCGAGATGGTCCAGGTCAACGTCGCGGCCCCGACCGCGCTCGCCGGCCTTTTCCTGCCCGGCATGCTCGCGCGGGGCCGGGGCGGCGTCCTCAACGTCGCCTCGCTCGCGGCCTTCCAGGCAGGCCCCGACATGGCGGTCTACTACGCCACCAAGGCCTATCTCCTGTCGTTCTCCGAGGCGCTGTTCGAGGAGAGCCGCCGCAAGGGCGTGACCGTGACCACGCTCTGCCCCGGGCCGGTTCCGACCGAGTTCGCCGACGTCGCGGACCTTCAGGGCGCGCGGCTGTTCAAGATCGGCGTGGTCTCGGCCGTCGACGTCGCGAAGGCCGGCTTCGAAGGCTTCCAGGCCCGCAAGGCGATCGTGATCCCGGGCGCGCTGCCGAAATTCAGCGCGTTTGGGACGCGCTTCCTGTCGCGGGGGCTTCTGCGACGGGTCGCCGGGGCGCTTCAGAGCGTCGAGCCTTGAGACGGCGGGCGCGGCCGGCCTCGCCGTTCCCTTCGCGTTTCTCAGCCCTCGCGCGCTTGGCGCCCTTTTCGGCCTTCTCGCCCTTCTGACGCTTCTCGCGGGCGGCAGGCGCAGGCTCGCTCTTATCGACCATGTACTGGGTGATGACGAGGGCCTTCTCCAGAACCAGCGGGTCGGCGATCAGGCCGACGAACAGCGCGACGCTGTGCGGAATCTCGACCTCGTCCTTGAGCCACCTCTCGATGCGCTTCGGCTGGACGCCGAAGAGCGCGGCGAACTGCCCCGTCGTGACGTTCGCCGCCTCGATGCCCTTGGCGAGGTCGGCGCCTGAGATCTTACGATAGCGTATCGGCATTCGAAGCTGTCCCCGTGGCCAAAACAATGTCGTTCGCTGGCGTCCTAACCGATCACGATGGCGTGCAGAAGGCGGCCCGTCGCGCCTGGGACCTTCGGGCGCATTGCCCCGGCCCCGAACGCGAACGGGGCGCCCTTTTCAGGACGCCCCGTTCTTAGTGCGAACCGGAACCGGGCCGCGCGATCACTCGGCGCGGAGGTTCGCGGCCTTGGTCTTGCCGCGGTCCATCACCACCTCGAACGCGACCTTCTGGCCCTCGACGAGGGTGTGGAGGCCCGAACGCTCGACGTCGGAGATGTGAACGAACACGTCCTTCGAGCCGTCGACCGGCTGGATGAAACCGTATCCCTTCTGGGTGTTGAAGAACTTCACGGTGCCGCTAGCCATTCCTGCTTTCCTTGAGACGAGCGCGTGTGCGCATTTGGCCGATCGACCACACGACGACCGGCCGGGCACAATCCGAACTTTGGTGCGTGTCGTCAGAGGCGGAAGCGTCGGCGGGGAAACCGCCAAATGCGAAGGCCAGACAGGGCGTCCAAATTCTGATTGCGGCGCCACTATGCCGCACAGGTCCCCCATTCCGTCAAGCCGACCTTCGCAAGCCATGCGGGAACCAGCCCGGCAGGACGTCGTTACCGCAAAGCGCCGGACGCGGTCCGGGCGACGCTGGCGGAGCTGAAGTGGCTGAAGATCAAATCGAAACCGTCGAACTCGCGTTCGACGACGACGGCGCGACCCCGAACCACCCGGATTTCGCCCTCCTGCTGCACAAGGGGGCAATCCGCGGGGACGACGCCTCGCGCATCGAGGCGATGTTCGCCGCGAATGGCTGGGTCGGGTTGTGGCGCGACGGCGTCTATCCGTTCCACCACTACCATTCGACCTGCCACGAGGCGCTCGGCGTGGCGCGCGGCTGGGCGGAGGTGCAGTTCGGCGGCGAGCAGGGCGAGACCGTGCGGCTCCAGTCCGGCGACGTCGCCGTGCTGCCGGCCGGCACCGGCCACAAGCGGATCGACGCCAGCGACGACTTCCTGATCGTCGGCGCCTATCCGCCGCTGCAGCCCTACGACCTGATCCGCTCCGACGAGGCCGGCGAGCACGACGCCGCGGTCGAGCGAATCGCCGCCGTGCCGGTCCCGCCCACCGATCCCGTCTTCGGTGAGGCCGGGGGGCTGAAGCAGCGGTGGGTCAAGGGCGGCTGAACGGCGCCGCGCGCCGCGCGAGCAGCTTCAGCCCGACCGCCGAAGCGAGCGTGGCGAGGCCAAGCGCGGCTGAGAGCCACACCGCAGCCGACGCTCCGAGGCGCTCCTGCACGGAGGCGTAGACGACCGGGGCCGCGGCCGACAGCAGGAAGCTCGGCGCGATCAGCCGGCCGACCAGCGACCCGTATGCCGCGGGGTCGAAGAAGGCGAGCGGCAGGGTCCCGCGGGTGATGGTGGAAAGCCCGTTGCCCGCCCCGAACATCAGCACGAACGCGACCGCGGCGGCGAGCTCTACGCCGCTCCAGAGCGCGATCAGGAAGCAGACCGGCAACAAGGCGGCGGCCGCGAGGTTGAGGTCGACCGCCCTGACCCGGCTTCCGAACAGCACCTCGCAGCCGCGGGCCGCCGTCTGCCCGAAGCCCCGCAGCGACGCGGTCCAGACCGCCGCCTGGAGGCCGAGGCCGAGCCCCGCCAGCAGCCCGATCATATGGGCTGACATCGCCGAGTTCAGCGCGCTGACGAAGGCGATGGAGAGCGCGTAGAGCACCGCCGCGAGCCGCGTGTCGCGAGGGCCGAGACCGCTCGGGACGGCAGCCGCTTCGACCGCGGCCGCGGGGCTCCGGGCTGCGGCGCGCCGGCCGTTCGGAATCGACAGGTGAAGCAGCGCGGCGAGCAGCGAGAAGCCGGCATAGGCCGTCACCGCGCCGCGCCAGCCGAAGGCGTCGGCAAGAGCGTCCCCGAGCGGCCAGAACACCGTGGAGGCGAGTCCGCCGAGCAGGGTGATCTGCGCCATGGCGCGCCTCGCTTCCGCGCCGCCGATCCGCGCGAGCGCCGCGAAGGCCGCGTCGTAGAGCGTGAGGCGCATCGCGACGCCGAGCACGACCCAGGCGCCATAATAGGCGAAGGCCGAGTGGGCGAGGGCGAGCGCCGCGCAGCCCGCCGCCCCGATGAGAGAACCCGCGGTCATCACCAACCGCCCGCCGCGCTCCTCGATCAGCCGGCCGGCGAGCGGCGAGACCAGCGCCATGGCGAGCAGCCCCGCCGTGAAGCCGCCCTGCACGGCGGTCAGGCTCCAGCCGAGGTCCGCCGCGATTCGGACGCCGAACACCCCGACCAGGTAGTAGGCGACGCCCCAGGAGATGAGCTGGCCAAAGCCGATGGCGACGACCGTCCTGCGTGCGATCACGGCTCAGCGTCTCGCGCGCCCGGGAGCGTCCCGTCGCCGTCTCCGAGCGCGCGCTGCATCAGCACCGAATCGACCCAGCGGCCGAACTTGAAGCCGACCGAGCGGAACGTCCCGACCGCGGTGAAGCCGAGGCTCGCATGGAGCGCGATCGAGCCGGCGTTCGCCGAATCGCCGATCACGGCGATCATCTGCCGCCAGGGCCCGGCCTCGCAGCGCGCGATGAGCTCGGCGAGCAGCGCCCGCCCGACGCCGCGGCCAAGCGCATCGGGCGAGACGTAGATCGAGTCCTCGATCGTGTGGCGATAGGCCGGCCGCGCCCGGTACGGGCCCGCATAGGCGTATCCCGCGACCCGCCCGTCGAGCTCGGCGACGAGATAGGGCGCGCCGATGGCGAGGATCGCGGCCTTGCGCGCCGCCATCTCGGCCTCGCCCGGCGCGACCTCCTCGAAGGAGGCGAGGCCGCTCAGGACGTGATGGGCGTAGATTCGAACGATTGCGGGGATGTCGGCGTCGGCCGCGTCGCGGATAACGATCCGGGAGCGGCCTTCGAGCTTCATCCGCCGCCGACGACGGTGCTTCCGCCGCCCTTCGAGGCGACGGCCCCGTCCATCATCTCCACGAACCGCCTGAACAGATAGTGGCTGTCCTGGGGGCCGGGGGAGGCCTCGGGGTGGTGCTGCACCGAGAAGGCGGGCCGGTCGGTCAGTTCGAGGCCGCAATTCGAGCCGTCGAACAGCGAGACATGGGTCTCGCGCGCGCTCCCGGGCAGCGAATCCCGGTCGACCGCGAAGCCGTGGTTCATCGAGACGATCTCGACCTTGCCGGTGAGCAGGTCCTTGACCGGATGGTTCGCCCCGTGATGGCCCTGCCGCATCTTGGCGGTCTTGGCGCCGACCGCGAGCGCGAGCATCTGGTGGCCGAGGCAGATGCCGAAGGTCGGCACCTTCTTCTCCAGCACGCCCTGGATCATCGGCACGGCGTAGACGCCGGTCGCGGCCGGGTCGCCGGGGCCGTTCGAGAGAAATACGCCGTCGGGGTTCAGCGCCAGAACGTCTTCCGCGGTGGCGGTCGCAGGCAGCACGGTGACCTCGCAGCCCGCGGAGGTCAGCAGCCTCAGAATGTTGCGCTTCAGGCCGTAGTCGATCGCGACGACGCGTTTCTGCGGCCCCTCCGGCCGGCTCCCGTAGACGCCGGGAGCGACCTCGCCGGGCCAGCCCCACGCGCCCTCGTCCCAGTCGTAGCGCTGGGTGCTGCCGACCAGCGGCACGAGGTCCTGGCCTTCGAGGCCCGGGAACTTCTCGAGCTCGGCCTTCAGCGCCGCGTCGTCGAACTCGCCGTCCGGCGCGTAGCCGATGACGGCGTTCTGCATGCCCTTCTCGCGCACCACCGCGGTCACCGCGCGGGTGTCGACGCCCGCGATCGCCACGATGCCGCGGGCCTTGAGCCAGGCGTCGAGGTCGCGCGTCGCGCGCCAGTTCGACGGGGCGGTGACGTCGGCCGCGAACACCGCGCCGCGCACGCCGGACGAGGCCGCGATGTTGACGGTCTCGACATCGTCGTCGTTCACGCCGACATTGCCGATATGCGGGAATGTGAAGGTGATGATCTGCCCCGCATAGGATGGGTCGGTCAGGATCTCCTGATAGCCCGTCATCGCTGTGTTGAAGCAGAGTTCGCCGGCCGCGACGCCCTCCGCGCCGAGGCCCTCGCCCTCGATGAGGGTGCCGTCGGCGAGCAGCAGGCGGGCGGTCGGGCGCGTCTCTTCCCATCCGCGCGAGGCGGCGTTCGTCTCAATCGTCATGAACCTTGACCCGGGCTCCGACCCCGCATAGGCGGTCGGCGACTTCGGGCGGAACCTAGGCGCCGGCCCCGGCCCCGTCAACCAACGCCGCCGCTTGAGAATTTCAAGGACCAGCAGCCATGCGCGAGGAGATCAACGCCGCCCTGAAGGAGGCCATGAAGGCCCGCGACGCCGAGCGCACCGGCACGCTCCGGATGATCGGCGCGGCGATCAAGGACCGCGACATCGAATCGAGGGTCGGGGGCACGGGCACCGCGACCGACGACGAACTGAAGCAGCTGCTCGCCAAGATGATCAAGCAGCGCCAGGAGTCGGCGACGATCTACGAGCAGAACGCTCGGCCCGAACTCGCCGAGAAGGAGAAGGCCGAGATCGCCGTCATCCAGAGCTTCCTGCCGAAGCAGCTCTCCGACGCCGAGGTCGCGGCCGCGATCGACGCGGCGATCGCCGAGACGGGGGCGGCCTCGATGAAGGACATGGGCAAGGTGATGGGCGCGCTGAAGGCCAAGCACACCGGCGTGATGGACTTCGCGGCGGCGAACGGCGCGATCAAGGCGAAGCTGACGGGGGGGTAGGGCGCTCCGCCGAGGTCCCGGCCTTGAGCCGGGACCCATTGGGCTCCCGTTTCGCAAGCTCGCGCCCGGCCGGCGGAATTCGTCGGCGAGCCGCCGAGGAAAATGGGTCCCGGCTCAAGGCCGGGACATGGCGGCGGCGTTTCCCGTGTCCTCTCGCGGCCTACCTCCCCAGCCCGCGCGCGTCCTTCACCACCACGGCGAACAGGTCCGCGAGGCCCGCGAGCGCGCCGTCATGCACCTCCTGGGCAGAGCGCGCCGGCTTCCCAACGGCGCCGGGGAGCGGTCGGCTCGCCGTCGCGTTCTCGACGATTGTGACGCCATAGCCGAGGTCGACGGCGGCGCGGGCGGTCGAGTCGACGCACATATGCGTCATGAAGCCGGTCAGGATCAGGTTCTTGCGGCCCAGCTTCTCGAGCGCCGGCTTCAGCTCCGGATTGGTGAAGCCGTTCGGCAGCTCTTTCTTGAACACCGGCTCGCCCTCCTTGGGCGCGGCCTGCGGGGCGATCTCGGCGCCCTCGGTTCCCTCCACGAAGACGCCCGCCGGCGCACGATGGGCGAGATGGACGATCGGGGTTCCGGCCGCCCGCGCGTCCGCCAGCAGGTCCGCGATCGCGCCGAGCGCATGGCCGACGCCCGGCAGCGCGATCGGGCCCGAGACATATTCGTTCTGGGCGTCGATCACGATCAGCACGGCGTCCTTCAGGGAGGCCGGCGCGGGGCTTGCGCCGGCGAGCTCGAGCAAGGTCTTGGGCGCGTCCGACATGGGCGGCGGTCTCCTGGTCTGGTCGGGCCGGACCTTCGCGCAAAGCGGCGGCGGCGTGAACCGGGCTTCCCGTCCGACTTTCAGGGCAGGCGAGGGACGGGAACGCCCGCGCAGGGGGTTTTGACAAGTGCGGGGGCGTCGCCACATGGTTCGGGAAGCAACGGAGCAAACTATGGCGGCGCTGACTGTCAGCCTCACCGGAACGCTCGCGGAATTCATCGAGCGTCGCGTCGAAAGCGGCGAATATGGCTCCGCGAGCGACGTCGTGACCGACGCGGTGCGGCTTATGCGGGACGATTACGACAGGAAGTTCGAGGCGCTGAAGGCCGCGATCGACGTGGGAATCGCGGATATCGAGGCGGGCCGTTTCTCGACACGTTCAATTCAAGACATAGCCGACGAGGTTCTGGGCCGTAGCTCGAAGTGAAGCTCGTCCTCTCTCAGGTCGCGGACGCCGATGTCGGAGCGATCCTACGGGAGACCTTTCGAGTTTTTGGACCGGCCCAAGTCGACGTCTACGCCGCCCTGATCGATCGTGCGCTTACCCTCGTGGCGGATGATCCGTTTCGGCCATCTTCCATCGACCGATCGTCCCTTTATCCCGGAGCGCGAAGCCTGCACGTCGGTATCGCGGCAACGCGCCTCCGGGGCGCTTCACATGTCGCCTTCTATTTGGCGCCCACCGAGCGCAGGAGGGTTGACGAGGTCTATGTCATCCGCGTCCTGCATCAGGCGATGGACCCGGAAATCCATCTCATCGAAGGGCTTCGCAGCCTCTCGCTTGATTGACTGCGCGCCTCACCCCGCCGCGATCTTCGGCTTCGACGCGCCGTAAAGATGCTCTTCGGCTGGAAAACGCCGGGCGCGGACGTCGGTCGCATAGGCCTGCGCCGCCGCCTTCATTTCCGCGCCTACATCGGCGTAGCGGCGCACGAATTTCGGCACCCGGCCGAACGTCACCCCCATCATGTCGTCGGTGACGAGGATCTGGCCGTCGCATTCCGCCGAGGCCCCGATGCCGATGGTCGGCACGCGGACCGTCGAGGTGATGCGGGCGGCGAGCGGGGCGACGACGCCCTCGACCACCACCGCGAAGGCCCCGGCGTCGGCCACGGCCCGCGCGTCCGCCACGATCTGCTCGGCTTCCGCCGCCTGCTTGCCGCGCGCCGCATAGCCGCCGAGCGCGTTCACGGATTGCGGCTGCAGGCCGATATGCGACAGCACCGGGACGCCGCGCTGGGTGAGGAAGTTGATGGTGTCGGCCATCACCGCGCCGCCCTCGAGCTTGACCGCGCCGCAGCCGGTCTCGGCCAGGATGCGGGCGGCCGAGCGGAAGGCCTGCGCCGGGCTCTCCTGATAGGCGCCGAAGGGCAGGTCGACGACCACGAGCGCGTGCTTCGCCCCGCGGACCACCGCCGCGCCGTGCGCGATCATCATGTCGAGCGTGACGGGAATGGTCGACTCCATCCCGTAGACCACCATCCCCAGCGAATCGCCGACGAGCAGCAGGTCGCAGGCCTCGTCGAGCGCCTGCGCGACCGGGGTCGTGTAGGCCGTGAGGCAGACCAGCGGGTCGCCGCCCTTGGCGTTGCGGATCGCCGAGACGGTCACGGGCTTTCGGGCCGCGCCGCCCTCGATCGGGGTCGGTTGCCGTGCGCTCATCGGTGTTTAAGGCTCCTCGGCGCGTCCCCAGCCGCCCCCGGTCGGCGTTTCTATGACGATCGCGTCGCCGGCGTCGACCGAGATTTGGGCGCAGCCGTCGAGTTCTTCCAGCCCGCCTTTCGTCCGCCGCACGAAATTGCGCCCGGTCTCGCCGTCTTCGCCGCCTTCCATGCCGAATGGCGGGACCCGGCGATGGCCGGACAGCACGGCGCAATCCATCGGCTCCAGGAAGCGGATGACGCGGCGGACGCCGTCGCCCGCCGACCATTTTCCGCGGCCGCCTGAGCCCTTTCGGATGGAAAATTCTTCCAAGACGACAGGATAGCGCTGTTCGAGGATCTCCGGGTCGGTCAGGCGGGAATTCGTCATATGGACATGGACGGCGTCGGCGCCGTCGAAGCCGGGACCCGCCGGCGCGCCGGAGCAAATCGTCTCGTAATATTGCCGCCGGTCGTCGCCGAACGTCAGGTTGTTCATGGTCCCTTGTGCCGCCGCCATCACCTTCATGGCGCCGAACAGGCAGTCCACGACCGCCTGGCTGGTCTCAACATTGCCGGCCACCACCGCGGCCGGCGGGCGCGGGTTCAACATCGAGCCCTCGGGAGTCACGATCTCGATCGGCCGGAGGCACCCGGCGTTCATCGGGATGTCGTCGTCGACCATGACGCGGAAGGCGTAGAGCACGGCCGCGCGGGTGACGGGTTCGGGCGCGTTGAAGTTCGTCGACTGCTGCCCGCTCGTCCCGGTGAAGTCGACCCTGGCGGTCCGTGCCGTCCTGTCGACCGTGACCCGGACCTTGATGACCGCTCCCTGGTCCATCTCATAGGCGAACTCGGCGTCGTCGAGGGTCTCGATGACCCGCGCGACGCTCTCGGCCGCGTTGTCCTGGACGTGGCCCATATAGGCCTGCACGATCTCGAGCCCGAAACTCGCGATCATCTTCCTGAGCTCCGCCACGCCCTTGGCGTTGGCTGCGACCTGGGCCTTCAGGTCGGCGATGTTCTGATCAGGGCTGCGGGCGGGATATCTGGCCGAAGTCAGGACCTGCCTGATCTCCTTTTCGAGAAACCGTCCGTCCTCGACCAGCGGCATGACGTCGATGGTCACGCCCTCCTCCTCGATGGTCGAGGCGAGCGGCGACATCGAGCCCGGCGCGACGCCGCCGATGTCGGCGTGGTGGCCGCGGCTCGCGACGAGGAACAGCAGCCTCTCGCCCGCCTCGTCGAACACCGGAGTCACGACGGTCACGTCCGGCAGATGGGTGCCGCCGTCATAGGGGGCGTTCAGAACATAGACCGAACCGGGCTTCAACCGGTCTCCGGCGCGGCGCAGCACGGATTCGACCGAGCGGTCCATCGAGCCGAGATGGACCGGCATATGCGGGGCGTTCGCCACCAGCGCGCCGTCGGGCGCGAACACCGCGCAGGAGAAGTCGAGCCGCTCCTTGATGTTGACCGAGGAGGCGGTGTTCTGCAGAACGAGCCCCATCTGCTCGGCGATCGACATGAAGAGGTTGTTGAAGATCTCGAGCATGACGGGATCGGCGTCCGCCCCGACCGCGCGCCGGCTCTCGCGCGGCCTGGCGCGGGACAGCACGAGATGGTCGCGCGGGCTGAGCTTGGCGCGCCAGCCGTCCTCCACCACGACCGTCTGGTTCGGCTCGACGATCAGCGCCGGGCCTTCCACCGCATGGCCGACGCCGAGCGCCTCGCGGCGGAACACGGCCGCGTCGTGGCTCCGGCCGCCGGAGAAAATCTCGGCCCTGCGCTCGGGCGCGGGCAGGGGCCTCTTGCTTTTTTCCCGCTCGGGTTCGTCGAGCGGCGAGCCGCCGCCCGAGCATTCGACCTCGACGGCCTCGACGATCAACCCGCGGGCCTCGTCCACGAAGCCGAAGCGCGCACGGTGCAGCTCCGCGAAGTCCGCCGCCACCTCTTCGAGGTCCGGCGTCTCGCCCGCTTCGCCGGCGAGCGGAACCTCGAGGGTGGTGTCGGCGCCCTCGTAGCGGATGTGGAGGCGAGCTTCGACGAGTGGGTCGGAGACCTCCTGCCGCACGAGCTCGTCCGACGCTTCGCTAGCTAAGGATCTTGTCGCCTTGGCAATCGCTTCACCCGATTCATGAAGCCTTAACCTTAAACTCTCCGTCCGCTCGGCGCGTATGTCCGCGAGGCCCATGCCATAGGCCGAGAGCAGGCCCGACAGCGGGTGGATAAGGACGGTGTCGATCCCGAGCGCGTCGGCCACCAGACAGGCGTGCTGGCCGCCCGCGCCGCCGAAGCAGTTCAGCGCGTATTTCGTGACGTCGTAGCCGCGCGCGACCGAGATCGTTTTGATCGCCTCGGCCATGTTGGCCACGGCGACGGCGATGAAGCCGTCCGCGACCTCTTCCGCCGAACGCCCGTCGCCGATCTCGCTCGCCAGCGCCTCGAACTTGTCCCGCACCACGCCGGCGTCGAGCGGCTGATCCTGGTTCGGGCCGAAGATCTTCGGGAACAGGTCGGGCGCGAGCTTGCCCAGCATGACGTTGGCGTCGGTCACGGTGAGCGGGCCGCCATTGCGGTAGCAGGCGGGGCCCGGCGCCGCGCCGGCCGAATCTGGCCCGACGCGGAAGCGGCCCTGATCGAAGGCGAGGATCGAGCCGCCGCCGGCCGCCACGGTGTGGATCCGCATCATCGGCGCCCGCAGCCGCGCCCCCGCCACCACGGTCTCGAAGGAGCGCTCGAAGGCGCCGTCGAAATGCGCGACGTCGGTCGAGGTGCCGCCCATGTCGAAGCCGATCACGCGGTCGAAGCCCGCGGCCTTGGCGGTCGCGGCCATCGCCACCACGCCGCCCG